>NZ_LQXO02000015.1 GCF_001639065.2 Vibrio barjaei | reverse complement strand
GAATGACTATAACGATGCAGAAGCGATTGCTGAACTTGCACTCTATCAACGCACCCACCCCGTTCCACACAAGTCCATCGAACAACAAGATATTCAATCACTGATTCGAATACGTAGATTATGCGTAACGGAAAGAACGCGTCTGATTAATCAAGTTCGAGGTTTAATTGCCGAATACGGTATTGTTCTTCCCAAAGGAAAAGCGTCATTCAGGCAAGCCATTCCAGAGATACTGGAAGATGCAGAAAACCAACTCTCGCCAATACTGCGAGAACTTGTGTCGCGCCAGTACGAGCGCTACTTATATATTGATGAGCAAATCAAATGGTTTGAAGATAAGCTCACCCAGACCGTCAAACAATTCGATAATGCCAAGCGATTGATGTCAATTCCTGGCTTCGGGCCACTCACTAGCCAAGCTGTGGCGGTCTGGCTTGGTTCAGGACAACAGTTTAAAACAGGCCGAGATGCGTCAGCAGCGATGGGGCTTGTTCCAAAGCAAGATACGACAGGCGGTAACGTCATCCTTCTAGGCATAACCAAGCAAGGTAATACGTATATTCGGTCCTTACTTGTTCATGGAGCTAGGGCAGCATTGAGACGAGCCAAGTTTAAGTCTGACAAACTGAGTAAGTGGATGCTTAATTTACAAGAGCGACGAGGGCCAAACCGTGCAGCGGTTGCACTTGCGAATAAGCTAATGCGAATTGCTTGGGCAGTCACAACTAAAAATGAAGAGTATCAACCAACATAAATAGCAATCACCACTCTTTGCAAAGTACGTAGTGAGATGAATAACAGGATAAATCCTACACGTTGAA
>NZ_LQXO02000014.1:325-80272 GCF_001639065.2 Vibrio barjaei | reverse complement strand
GAAGGTGGCCGTACAGTAGGTGCTGGTGTTGTTGCTAAGATCTTCGACTAATATTTAGTTGATAATCGCAATAAACGCGAAAAGAGGAGCTTAGGCTCCTCTTTTTTTGTGCACTAAAATGTATTTCCTGTTCAGTGGGTTAGCTTATTGGTGCCAGTTTAACCAAAAAATAGCACTAGTAATGCTAACAATTCTCGTTTATATTTATATCCGTGAATTGTTTAAGGTTGTATTATGTTTGTTTGTCTTTGCCACGGCATCTCTGATAAAAAATTGCGTAAGCTTGCTATCGAAGAGGGTATCAGCGATATGCGCACTATCAGAAAATGCACCTCTCTTGGCTCTCAATGTGGTAAGTGTGTAAAACAAGCTAAAGAAATCTTGAGCGAAACACAGACGCTTCAGCTTGCAAAAGTAAGCTAACCTCAAGACCTTCGTCTGGTCACTTTGACACCTCCCCAATAGGTTCTACAGTTATTAATGAGCCAAAGAGGAGGGCTTTGTCATGAAAGGCGATCCAATCATCATTCAACATCTCAACAAAATACTGGGTAACGAGCTCGTTGCCATCAATCAATACTTCCTTCATGCAAGAATGTATAAAGACTGGGGGCTAAAGCACCTAGCAGACAAGGAATATCATGAATCTATCGATGAGATGAAACACGCTGATAATCTTATTGAACGTATATTATTTTTGGAAGGTCTACCCAACCTTCAAGACTTAGGGAAGCTCATGATCGGGGAAGACACGAAAGAGATGCTTGAGTGCGACCTGAAACTTGAGATGGATGCGATACCTGATTTAAAAGATGCTATTGCTTATGCAGAAGATACGCGCGATTTCGTCTCCAGAGATCTATTCCAAGATATACTCGAAGATGAAGAGGAACATGTCGATTGGTTAGAGACTCAATTAGGCCTAATTGAAAAAGTGGGTATAGAAAACTACTTACAAGCACAATTCGTCGACGAAGATTAATGAGGCAAAATGACTTCCTTGGGCTTAAGCTACCAGCTTGGGCCCTTTTTAAATGACATTCCTGATTAATTTTCCTTCACCCCTTGCATACCTTTTTGTGATCTGTATAATGCGTCGCACTGGTTAAGCCAGTTGTGAACCAATGAGCAAAGAGGAGTAAGTGAATTACCTCGGTAAATCGCTTAGTAACGTAGACTCAGCTTATGTTCGCAGTTAATACAATTAACCCGCTATCTTTGATAGTAGGCTAATCGAAAATTAGCTGACAATGCGCTCAATTAGAGTGCTACGGTTTCACATAAATCAATCGGCATTCTCTCGCCTTCGCGAGTATGAGTGGCGATATTGTTTGTGTAATAATTAATTATTGGAGCTCTGTCTCATGCAGAACCAACGTATTCGTATCCGCCTAAAGGCTTTCGATTATAAACTAATCGACCAGTCGACTGCGGAAATCGTTGAAACAGCTAAGCGTACCGGCGCACAGGTTCGTGGTCCAATTCCACTACCTACTCGTAAAGAGCGTTTCACTGTTCTTATCTCTCCACACGTCAACAAAGATGCACGTGACCAGTACGAAATCCGTACTCACAAGCGTTTGATCGACATCGTTGAGCCAACAGACAAAACTGTTGACGCTCTAATGCGTCTTGATCTTGCTGCTGGCGTTGATGTTCAAATCAGCCTAGGTTAAGGGAGATTAGAAGAATGATTGGTCTAGTCGGACGTAAAGTGGGTATGACCCGCATTTTTACCGAAGAAGGCGTTTCTATCCCTGTAACAGTTGTTGAGGTTGAAGCGAACCGTGTAACTCAAGTACGTACACTTGATACTGACGGTTATGCAGCAATCCAGGTAACTGCAGGTGCTAAGAAAGCTAGCCGTGTTTCTAAGCCAGAAGCTGGCCACTTTGCGAAAGCAGGTGTTGAAGCAGGTCGCGGTCTTTGGGAATTCCGTTTGGAAAACGGTGAAGAGTTTGAAGTTGGCGCTGAGCTAAACGTAGAACTTTTCAACGACGTAAAAAAAGTAGACGTTACTGGCACATCTAAGGGTAAAGGTTTCCAAGGCGCTGTTAAGCGTTGGAACTTCGCTACTCAAGATATGACACACGGTAACTCATTGTCTCACCGTGCTCCGGGTTCAATTGGTCAATGCCAAACTCCAGGTCGCGTATTTAAAGGCAAGAAAATGGCAGGTCACATGGGTGCTGAGCGTGTAACGACTCAAAACCTAGAGATCGTACGTGTTGATGCTGAGCGCAATCTGCTTCTTATTAAAGGTGCAGTCCCAGGCGCAACTGGCGGCAACGTGATCGTAAAACCAGCTATTAAAGCTTAACGTCTAGGAGTAAGTAATGGAATTGATGGTTAAAGGTGCTGATGCACTAACTGTTTCCGAGACTACTTTCGGACGTGACTTCAACGAAGCTCTTGTACACCAAGTAGTTGTTGCTTTTGCAGCAGGTGCTCGTCAAGGTACTCGTGCTCAAAAGACTCGTTCTGAAGTATCTGGCGGTGGCGCTAAGCCATGGCGTCAAAAAGGTACTGGCCGTGCTCGTGCTGGTACAATTCGTAGCCCTATCTGGCGTACAGGTGGTGTTACTTTTGCTGCGAAACCACAAGATCACAGCCAAAAAGTAAACAAAAAAATGTACCGCGGTGCTATGAAGAGCATTCTTTCTGAGCTAGTTCGTCAAGAGCGTTTAATCGTTGTTGATAACTTCTCTGTAGAAGCTCCAAAAACCAAAGAGCTTGTAGCTAAGCTGAAAGAGCTTGAGCTAACAGATGCGCTTATCGTGACTAGCGAAGTAGATGAGAATCTATTCCTAGCTGCTCGTAACCTATACAAAGTTGACGCACGTGACGTTGCTGGTATCGACCCAGTTTCACTAATCGCGTTCGACAAAGTTGTAATTACTGCAGAAGCAGTTAAGCAAGTTGAGGAGATGCTAGCATGATCACTGAAGAGCGTATCCTAAAAGTTCTACGTGCTCCTCATATCTCTGAGAAAGCAACTATGGCAGCTGAGAAAGCGAACACTATCGTTTTCAAAGTAGCTAAAGATGCAACTAAGAAAGAGATCAAAGCAGCTGTAGAAAAGCTATTTGAAGTTGAAGTTAAGTCTGTAAATACTCTTATTCTTAAGGGTAAGACTAAACGTCAAGGTCTACGTCAAGGTCGCCGCAGCGACGTTAAGAAGGCGTATGTGACTCTGGCGGAAGGTCAAGATCTTGACTTCGTTGGCGGTGCGGAATAACAGGAGTAGTTAAACAATGGCTATTGTTAAATGTAAGCCGACTTCCCCTGGTCGTCGTCACGTAGTTAAAGTTGTTAACGCTGACCTTCACAAAGGTAAGCCTTACGCTCCACTTCTAGAGAAAAACTCTAAGAACGGTGGTCGTAACAACAACGGTCGTATTACAGTACGTCACATCGGTGGTGGTCACAAGCATCACTATCGTTTGATTGATTTCAAACGTACTAAAGATGGCATCCCAGCGAAAGTTGAGCGCCTAGAATACGATCCAAACCGTAGCGCAAACATCGCTCTAGTTCTGTACGCAGACGGTGAGCGCCGCTACATCATTGCACCAAAAGGCATCCAAGCGGGTGACTCTATCCAGTCTGGTGTTGATGCGCCTATCAAAGCAGGTAACACTCTGCCGATGCGCAACATCCCAGTAGGTTCTACAGTACACTGTGTTGAACTGAAACCTGGTAAAGGTGCACAAATTGCTCGTTCTGCAGGTGCATACGCACAAATCATCGCTCGCGATGGTGCATATGTAACTCTACGCCTACGTTCTGGTGAAATGCGCAAAGTACTATCTGAAGGCCGTGCAACTATCGGTGAAGTAGGTAATGCTGAGCACATGCTACGCGAACTAGGTAAAGCTGGTGCTAGCCGCTGGCGCGGTGTTCGTCCAACCGTTCGCGGTGTGGTAATGAACCCGGTAGACCACCCACACGGTGGTGGTGAAGGTCGTACTTCTGGTGGCCGTCACCCAGTATCTCCTTGGGGTCAGCCAACTAAAGGCTTTAAGACTCGTAAGAACAAGCGCACTGACAAGTACATCGTACGTCGTCGTAACAAGTAATCTATAAAGAGGAATCGCCATGCCACGTTCTCTCAAGAAAGGTCCATTTATTGACCTACACTTGCTGAAGAAGGTAGAGAAAGCGGTGGAAAGCGGAGACAAAAAGCCTGTTAAGACTTGGTCCCGTCGTTCAATGATCATTCCATCAATGATTGGTTTGACCATCGCTGTCCATAATGGTCGTCAGCACGTACCAGTATTCGTAACCGAAGAAATGATCGGTCACAAGCTGGGCGAATTTGCACCAACTCGCACTTATCGCGGCCACGCTGCTGATAAGAAAGCTAAGAAGAAATAAGGAGTAGATGATGGAAGCTATCGCTAAACATAACTTTGCTCGTATTTCTCCACAGAAAGCTCGCTTAGTTGCAGACCAAATCCGCGGTAAAAACGTGGATCAAGCTCTTGAACTACTAACTTTCAGCAACAAAAAAGCTGCTGTACTAGTTAAGAAAGTTCTTGAATCAGCAATCGCGAATGCGGAACACAACGAAGGTGCAGATATCGACGATCTATCAGTCGCTAAAATCTTCGTAGATGAAGGCCCAATCATGAAGCGTATTATGCCTCGTGCAAAAGGCCGTGCGGACCGTATCTTGAAGCGTTCTTGCCACATCACTGTTGTTGTTGCAGACGCTTAAGACTAGGAGATAAGCAATGGGTCAGAAAGTACATCCTAATGGTATTCGTCTTGGCATCGTTAAGCCTTGGAATGCTACATGGTTTGCTAACACCAAAGAATTCGCTGACAACCTAGACGGCGACTTCAAGGTACGTCAGTTCCTTACTAAGGAACTAGCAAAAGCGTCTCTTTCACGCATCGTTATCGAGCGTCCAGCTAAGAGCATCCGTGTGACTATTCACACTGCTCGTCCTGGCGTTGTTATCGGTAAGAAAGGCGAAGACGTTGAGAAGCTACGCACAGCTGTAGCTAAAATCGCAGGTGTACCAGCGCAAATTAACATCGCTGAAGTACGTAAGCCTGAGCTAGACGGCCAACTTGTGGCTGATAGCATCGCGTCTCAACTTGAGCGTCGTGTTATGTTCCGTCGTGCTATGAAGCGTGCGGTACAAAATGCTATGCGTCTTGGCGCTAAAGGTATCAAAGTGGAAGTAAGCGGTCGTCTAGGCGGCGCTGAAATCGCACGTTCTGAGTGGTACCGTGAAGGCCGTGTGCCTCTACACACTCTACGTGCTGACATTGATTACGCAACTTCTTCGGCTCACACTCAATACGGTGTGATCGGCATTAAAGTTTGGATCTTCAAAGGTGAGATTCTAGGCGGTATGCCAGCAGCTAACGCTGTAGAGCCAAAAGGCGATAAGCCTAAGAAGCAGCGCAAAGGCCGTAAGTAAGGAGTCGACAGATGCTACAACCTAAACGTACTAAGTTCCGTAAGGTTCAGACTGGTCGCAACCGTGGTCTAGCTAAAGGTACAGACGTAAGCTTCGGCACATTCGGTCTTAAGGCTGTTGGTCGTGGTCGTCTTACTGCTCGTCAGATCGAAGCGGCTCGTCGTGCAATGACGCGTCACGTTAAGCGTCAAGGTAAAATCTGGATTCGTGTATTCCCAGACAAGCCTATCACAGAAAAACCACTAGAAGTTCGTCAAGGTAAGGGTAAAGGTAACGTTGAGTACTGGGTAGCCCAAATCCAACCTGGTAAGGTTATGTACGAAATGGACGGTGTACCTGAAGAGTTGGCACGTGAAGCGTTCCGCCTAGCGGCTCGCAAACTGCCGTTCAAAACTACATTTGTAACTAAGCAGGTGATGTGATGAAAGCACAAGATCTACGCGAAAAAAGCGTTGAAGAGCTTAACGCCGAGCTATTGAATTTGCTACGTGAACAGTTCAACTTGCGCATGCAAGCTGCAACTGGTCAACTACAGCAAACTCATACTCTTAAAGCTGTACGCCGTGATATCGCACGTGTGAAAACTGTTTTGACTGAGAAGGCAGGCGCATAATGAGCGAACAAATTCGTACCCAACAAGGTCGTGTAATCAGCAACAAAGCTGACAAGTCTATTGTTGTTGCAATCGAACGCATGGTTAAACACCCAATTTACGGTAAATTCGTAAAGCGTACGACTAAGCTACACGCACATGACGAAAACAACGAGTGTGGCATTGGCGACACTGTTGAAATTCGTGAGTGCCGTCCACTGTCTAAGATGAAGTCTTGGACTTTGGTTAGCATTGTAGAAAAAGCGAAGATTTAATCGTTTTTTTTATGAAAATCAAGCGGCTCCAAATTTTTTTTGGGGCCGCTTATTTTTTGTCTACCCAATCACAAAAAAGGGTGGTACAATTCGCGTCCCTTTAAAGAGGCAGCCCGACCCGAGAGGGTCTAGTTTTTAATATTTAGCGGAGCACTAACAATGATCCAAATGCAAAGTACACTTGACGCTGCAGATAACTCTGGCGCGCGCAAGGTAATGTGTATTAAGGTTCTGGGTGGCTCACACCGTCGTTATGCACACATCGGCGACATCATCAAAGTTACTGTGAAAGAAGCAATTCCTCGCGGTAAAGTTAAAAAAGGTGATGTTCTGAAGGCGGTAGTTGTTCGCACCCGTAAAGGCGTTCGTCGTCCAGACGGTTCTGTCATTCGCTTCGACCGTAATGCTTGTGTATTGTTAAACGACACTACTGAGCAACCAGTCGGCACACGTATCTTTGGTCCTGTGACTCGTGAACTTCGTAATGCGAAATTCATGAAAATTGTGTCACTAGCACCTGAAGTTCTGTAAGGAGCGTCAACATGGCAGCTAAAATCCGTCGTAATGACGAAGTAATCGTTCTTGCTGGTAAAGATAAAGGCAAGAAAGGTAAAGTAACTAAGGTTCTAGCAACCGGTAAAGTTATCGTTGAAGGTATCAACCTTGTTAAGAAGCACCAGAAGCCTGTACCGGCTCTTGGTCAACAAGGTGGCATCGTTGAACAAGAAGCAGCAATTGATGCTTCTAACGTTGCAGTCTTTAACGCGGCTACTGGTAAAGCTGACCGCATCGGTTTCCGTATCGAAGATGGCAAGAAAGTTCGTTTCTTCAAGTCTAACGGCGAAACTGTTTCTAACTAATTAGAAAGTAATTTGGAGTTCTACTATGGCGAAACTGCATGATTACTACAAGTCGTCTGTAGTTGCTGAATTGACCAAACAATTCAACTACTCAAGCGTCATGCAAGTCCCTAGGATTGAGAAAATCACCCTAAACATGGGCGTTGGTGAAGCAATCAACGATAAGAAACTGCTAGAAAACGCAGCATCTGATATGGCAACGATCTCTGGTCAAAAGCCACTTATCACTAAAGCGCGTAAATCTGTTGCAGGTTTCAAAATTCGTGAAGGCTACCCAATTGGTTGTAAAGTAACCTTGCGTGGCGAACGTATGTGGGAATTTTTAGAGCGTTTAATCTCTATCGCACTTCCACGTGTACGTGACTTCCGTGGCGTTAGCGCTAAGTCTTTTGACGGACGCGGTAACTACAGCATGGGCGTTCGCGAGCAAATCATCTTCCCGGAAATCGACTACGATAAAGTAGACCGTGTTCGTGGCCTAGACATCACTATTACGACGTCTGCTGCAAACGATGAGGAAGGCCGAGCTCTGCTGGCTGCCTTTAACTTCCCATTCCGTAAGTAAGGTGAAGGGTTACTGTTATGGCTAAACAATCAATGAAAGCGCGCGAAGTAAAACGCGCGAAGCTAGTAGCTAAATTTGCTGAAAAGCGTTCAGCTCTTAAAGCTATCATTAGCGATGTAAACGCATCTGAAGAAGATCGTTGGAATGCGGTTCTTAAACTGCAGTCTCTTCCACGTGATTCAAGTGCTTCACGTCAGCGCAACCGTTGCAACCAAACTGGTCGTCCACACGGTTACCTACGTAAGTTCGGTCTAAGCCGTATCAAAGTTCGCGAAGCTTGCATGAAAGGCGAGATTCCTGGACTTCGTAAGGCTAGCTGGTAATTGCCACTTAATCATTTGGAGTAAATCTTATGAGCATGCAAGATCCGATTTCGGATATGCTGACCCGCGTTCGTAACGGTCAGGCAGCAAACAAAGTTGCTGTAAAAATGCCTTCTTCAAAGCTTAAAGTTGCAATTGCTGCACTACTAAAAGCTGAAGGCTACATCGTTGACTTCGCTGTTGAAGGCGAAGCAAAACCAGAGCTAGAAGTTACACTTAAGTACTTCCAAGCAAAACCTGTAATTGAGCAAATCAAACGTGTTTCACGTCCTGGTCTGCGCGTCTATAAAAACAAAGACTCGCTACCAACTGTGATGGGCGGTTTGGGTATTGCTGTTGTTTCTACTTCCAAGGGTCTGATGTCAGACCGCGCTGCGCGTAAAGCAGGTCTTGGCGGTGAAATCATCTGTTACGTAGCTTAATAGGAGTAGATTATGTCTCGTGTTGCTAAGGCACCTGTCGCTATTCCAGCTGGCGTAGAGGTGAAACTTAACGGTCAAGAAATTACCGTTAAAGGCGCTAAAGGCGAACTAACTCGCGTTCTAAACAACGCTGTAGTTATTGCGCAAGAAGAGAACAACCTTACTTTCGGTCCACGCGACGGTGTTGCTAACGCATGGGCACAAGCAGGTACTGCTCGTGCACTAGTGAACAACATGGTTGTTGGTGTTACTGAAGGCTTTACTAAGAAGCTAACTCTTAAAGGTGTTGGTTACCGTGCTGCTATCAAAGGCAACGCTGTAGGTCTAACACTAGGCTTCTCTCACCCAGTTGAGCACGAGTTGCCAGCGGGTATTAAAGCTGAATGTCCAAGCCAAACTGAAATCGTGATCACTGGTTGTGACAAGCAACTTGTTGGTCAAGTAGCGGCTGACATTCGTTCTTACCGTGAGCCTGAGCCTTATAAAGGTAAAGGTGTTCGTTACGCAGATGAAAATGTGCGTACTAAAGAAGCTAAGAAGAAGTAAGGTAACACTATGGATAAGAAAGCATCTCGCATCCGTCGTGCTACACGTGCACGTCGTAAGATTGCAGAACTGGGTGCAACTCGCCTAGTAGTACACCGTACTCCTCGTCACGTTTACGCTCAAGTAATCGCAGCGAACGGCTCTGAAGTAATCGCAGCCGCTTCTACGGTAGAAAAAGCAATTCGTGAAGAAGTTAAGAGTACTGGTAACATCGATGCAGCTAAAGCAGTAGGTAAAGCTGTTGCTGAGCGCGCGCTTGAGAAAGGCGTATCTGCTGTTGCATTCGATCGTTCTGGTTTCCAATACCACGGTCGAGTAGCGGCGCTAGCAGAATCTGCTCGCGAAGCTGGTCTGAAATTCTAAGGTAGGGTTGGAAGATGGCTAAAGAACAACAACAAGCTAGTGATTTGCAAGAAAAGCTAATCGCAGTTAACCGTGTTTCTAAGACGGTTAAAGGTGGTCGAATCATGAGCTTCACTGCACTAACAGTAGTTGGTGACGGTAACGGTCGTGTAGGTTTCGGTTACGGTAAAGCCCGTGAAGTACCTGCTGCGATTCAAAAAGCAATGGAAAAAGCGCGTCGTAACATGGTTACTGTAGCGCTTAACGAAGGCACTCTTCACCACCCGGTGAAAGGTCGCCACTCTGGCTCTAAAGTTTACATGCAGCCAGCGGCAGAAGGTACGGGTGTTATCGCAGGTGGTGCGATGCGTGCAGTACTAGAAGTTGCAGGTGTACACAACGTACTATCTAAAGCATACGGTTCTACGAACCCTATCAACATCGTTCGTGCAACGATCGACGCTCTAGACAGCATGAAGTCACCAGAAATGGTTGCTGCTAAACGTGGTCTAACTGTTGAAGCTATTTCGGAGTAAGAACACCATGGCAACTATCAAAGTAACTCAAACTAAGAGCTCAATTGGTCGCCTACCTAAGCACAAAGCGTGTCTAAAGGGTCTTGGCCTTCGTAAAATCAACCACACAGTAGAACTTGAAGATACTCCGTGCGTACGCGGTATGATCAACAAGGTTTTCTACATGGTTAAAGTTGAGGAGTAATCAGAATGCGTTTGAATACTCTATCACCGGCTGCGGGTTCTAAGCCTTCTAAGAAGCGCGTAGGTCGTGGTATCGGTTCTGGCCTAGGTAAAACTGGTGGCCGTGGTCACAAAGGCCAAAAATCACGCTCTGGCGGCAGTGTTCGTCCAGGCTTCGAAGGCGGTCAAATGCCTTTGAAACAGCGTCTACCTAAATTCGGTTTCACTTCTCGTAAGAGCCTAGTGTCTGCTGAAGTTCGTCTAGCTGAGCTAGCGAAAGTAACTGGTGATGTTGTTGACCTAAACAGCCTTAAAGCAGCTAACGTTATCACTAAGAACATCGAATTTGTAAAAGTTGTTCTTTCAGGTGAAATCAACAAAGCTGTGACTGTTAAAGGTCTACGCGTGACTAAAGGCGCTAAAGCTGCAATCGAAGCTGCAGGCGGTAAAATCGAGGATTAATCTCGAGGGACGAGGTACAGATGGCTAAGAAACCAGGACAAGATTTTAGTAGTGCTAAGAGCGGCTTAAACGAACTCAAGTCGCGCCTTTTATTTGTAATTGGTGCACTTTTAGTGTTCCGCGCTGGCTCTTTTGTGCCGATTCCTGGTATTGACGCGGCTGTACTTGCCGATTTGTTCGAACAGCAAAAAGGTACCATCGTAGAAATGTTTAACATGTTCTCCGGTGGTGCATTAGAGCGTGCATCTATTTTAGCACTGGGCATCATGCCGTATATTTCGGCTTCGATTGTTGTCCAGTTGCTAACTGTAGTTCATCCAGCGTTAGCCGAACTCAAGAAAGAGGGTGAGGCAGGGCGTCGTAAGATTAGCCAATATACGCGTTATGGTACGCTTGTACTTGCAACATTCCAGGCAATAGGTATCGCAACTGGCCTTCCAAACATGGTCAATAATCTGGTTGTTATCAACCAAACCATGTTTACGCTAATTGCTACCGTAAGTTTAGTAACTGGTACCATGTTCTTAATGTGGTTAGGTGAACAAATTACAGAGCGTGGAATCGGTAATGGTATTTCCATTCTGATCTTTGCAGGTATTGTTGCTGGATTGCCTTCGGCAATCGGTCAAACAATCGAGCAAGCGCGTCAAGGTGAACTGCACGTACTTCTTCTGTTGTTGATTGCTGTACTTGCTTTCGCAGTTATTTACTTTGTGGTCTTTATGGAGCGTGGTCAACGTCGTATCGTCGTTAACTATGCAAAACGCCAACAAGGCCGTAAAGTGTTTGCTGCACAAAGCACTCACCTACCGTTGAAAATCAACATGGCAGGTGTTATTCCAGCAATCTTTGCATCAAGTATTATCCTGTTCCCAGGAACATTGGCTCAGTGGTTTGGCCAAAATGGTGAGAGCAGCGCGTTCGGTTGGTTAACTGACGTGTCATTGGCTCTTAGCCCAGGTCAACCGTTGTATGTAATGCTTTATGCAGCAGCGATTATATTCTTCTGTTTCTTCTACACGGCGTTGGTATTCAACCCGCGTGAAACAGCAGATAACTTGAAGAAGTCTGGTGCGTTCGTACCCGGCATCCGCCCAGGTGAGCAGACAGCTAAGTATATTGATAAAGTAATGACTAGACTTACCCTTGCAGGTGCTCTATATATTACCTTTATCTGTCTGATTCCCGAGTTCATGATGGTCGCGTGGAACGTTCGTTTCTACTTCGGCGGTACTTCACTACTAATCGTAGTGGTAGTAATTATGGACTTTATGGCACAGGTACAGACTCATCTGATGTCACAACAGTATGATTCTGTGTTGAAAAAAGCAAATCTGAAAGGTTACGGCCGTTAATCCGGCGGTAGTCTCAGATTTCATTTACGGAGTTTAGCAATGAAAGTTCGTGCTTCCGTTAAAAAAATCTGCCGTAACTGCAAAGTTATCAAGCGCAACGGTGTTGTGCGTGTTATCTGCAGTGAGCCAAAGCACAAACAGCGCCAAGGCTAATTAAGCAGAAATTTTTACTTGAAATTAAAGGTATGGTCGAGTATATTCCTCGGCCTACCTTTTGCGTGCAAAAGAAGTAGCACTCCGCAGCGTATCCATAACGGGCTTTGCTGCGGCTATTCTTTTTAAAGAAACACTAGGAGTGAATAATGGCCCGTATAGCAGGCATTAACATTCCTGATCAAAAACACGCTGTAATCGCACTAACTGCGATCTACGGCATCGGTAAAACTCGCTCTCAAGCTATCCTAGCTGAAGTGGGTATTGCTGAAGATGTTAAGATCAGTGAACTAACTGAAGAGCAGATCGATCAACTGCGTGATGGTGTAGCTAAATACACTGTAGAAGGTGATCTACGTCGTGAAGTATCAATGAACATCAAGCGTCTTATGGACCTTGGCTGTTACCGTGGTCTTCGTCATCGTCGCAGTCTACCACTACGTGGACAGCGTACTAAAACCAACGCTCGCACCCGTAAGGGTCCGCGTAAGCCGATCAAGAAATAATCGGGAAGGTAGAGTACAATGGCTAAACAACCAACTCGCGCTCGTAAGCGCGTACGCAAGCAAGTTGCAGATGGCGTTGCGCACATCCATGCTTCTTTCAATAACACAATCGTAACAATCACTGACCGTCAAGGTAACGCTCTAGCATGGGCTACTGCAGGTGGTTCAGGTTTCCGCGGTTCTCGTAAGTCTACTCCGTTCGCTGCACAGGTTGCTGCTGAGCGTTGTGCTGAAATGGCTAAAGAATACGGTCTAAAGAACTTGGAAGTTATGGTTAAGGGTCCAGGTCCAGGTCGCGAATCTACTGTTCGTGCACTGAACGCTGCTGGTTTCCGCATCACGAACATCGTTGACGCGACACCAATCCCTCATAACGGTTGTCGTCCACCTAAGAAACGTCGCGTATAACGTTTCTAGGATAATTGGAGAAGAATCATGGCAAGATATTTGGGTCCTAAGCTGAAGCTTAGCCGTCGCGAAGGTACAGACTTATTCCTTAAGTCAGGTGTACGCGCGATCGATACCAAGTGTAAAATCGATAACGCACCAGGTGTACACGGCGCTCGTCGCGGTCGTCTATCTGAGTATGGCGTTCAGCTTCGTGAGAAGCAAAAAGTTCGTCGTATCTACGGCGTTCTAGAAAAACAATTCCGTAACTACTACAAAGAAGCAGCTCGCCTTAAAGGCAACACTGGTGAAAACCTACTTCAGCTTCTTGAAGGTCGTCTAGATAACGTAGTTTACCGCATGGGCTTTGGCGCAACTCGCGCAGAAGCACGTCAGCTAGTTAGCCACAAAGCTATCCTAGTTAACGGTAATGTTGTAAACGTTCCTTCTTTCAAAGTTACGGCTAACGACGTTGTTTCTATCCGCGAGAAAGCTAAACAGCAAGCTCGTATTAAAGCGGCTCTAGAAGTTGCTGAACAACGTGAAAAACCAACTTGGATTGAAGTAGATGCTGGTAAGATGGAAGGTACATTCAAGCGTATGCCTGAGCGTTCTGATCTATCTGCTGACATTAACGAACACTTGATCGTCGAGCTTTACTCTAAGTAAGGTTTAAACTAAAGAGAGGACACAATGCAGGGTTCTGTAACAGAATTTCTTAAGCCACGTCTTGTTGACATCGAACAGATCAGCACGACACACGCAAAAGTAACTCTTGAGCCATTAGAGCGTGGCTTTGGTCACACTCTAGGTAATGCACTTCGCCGTATTTTACTTTCGTCTATGCCAGGTTGTGCAGTGACAGAAGTTGAAATCGAAGGCGTTCTGCACGAGTACAGCACTAAAGAAGGCGTTCAAGAGGATATCCTTGAGATACTTCTAAACTTGAAAGGCCTAGCTGTTCGCGTTGCGGAAGGCAAAGATGAAGTGTTTATTACACTGAACAAATCAGGCTCAGGCCCTGTTGTTGCAGGTGACATCACCCATGATGGTGATGTAGAGATCGCTAACCCAGAACACGTTATTTGTCACCTAACGGATGACAACGCTGAGATTTCTATGCGAATCAAAGTTGAACGTGGTCGCGGTTACGTTCCAGCTTCAGCTCGTATCCATACTGAAGAAGATGAGCGTCCAATCGGTCGTTTGCTTGTTGACGCGACTTACAGCCCAGTAGACAAAATTGCCTACGCTGTAGAAGCGGCACGTGTTGAGCAACGTACTGACTTAGACAAGCTTGTTATCGATATGGAAACGAACGGTACTCTAGAACCTGAGGAAGCTATCCGTCGCGCAGCTACTATCCTAGCTGAGCAATTGGATGCATTCGTAGATCTTCGCGATGTACGTGTTCCTGAGGAGAAGGAAGAGAAGCCGGAGTTCGATCCTATTCTACTGCGTCCTGTAGACGATCTTGAACTAACAGTTCGCTCTGCTAACTGTCTAAAAGCAGAAGCGATTCACTACATCGGTGATCTTGTACAGCGTACTGAGGTTGAGCTACTTAAAACGCCAAACCTTGGTAAAAAATCTCTTACAGAGATTAAAGACGTACTTGCATCACGTGGTCTTTCTCTGGGCATGCGCCTAGAAAACTGGCCACCAGCGTCTATCGCTGAAGATTAATCGATACTAGTTAGAAGGATTAGGTCATGCGCCATCGTAAGAGTGGTCGTCAACTCAACCGCAACAGCAGCCATCGCAAAGCGATGTTCAGCAATATGGCTAGCTCTCTTGTACGTCATGAAGTAATCAAGACTACATTGCCTAAAGCAAAAGAGCTACGTCGCGTAGTTGAGCCTTTGATTACACTAGCTAAGACTGACAGTGTTGCTAACCGTCGTCTAGCATTTGCACGTACTCGTGATAACGAAGTAGTTGCGAAACTATTCAACGAACTAGGTCCACGTTTTGCTGCTCGTCAGGGCGGTTACACTCGTATCCTAAAAGCTGGCTTCCGTGCTGGTGATAAAGCTCCAATGGCTTACATTGAGCTTGTAGATCGCCCAGAAGCATCTGAAGAAGCTGCTGCTGAGTAATCAGTAGGTTCGTAAGAACTGAAAAGCCGAGCATTTATGCTCGGCTTTTTTGTGTCTATAGAATAGCGGTGGCTATGTATTCTACTATTGCCATATACTTCCCAAAGAGCTCATTAAGCCGCTGCTCGCGCCTAGTGTCCCAAGATAATCCAAAATTATCGGAGCGAATTGAGAGATTAAAGCAGGGTCTAATCCCACAGATCCAAAGGCATTTTTAACACTCTCCATATTCTCGACTGAACTGAGCAAACCACTACTGGTGAGTGAACTTAACCCTGGAATTAAAGAATTCAATTCACTCTCTTGTCCCGCCCCTAATTGATTTTGAGCCAGAGAAAGGAGTGCGCCAGCGCCTGTTGCCGCTTGTTGCGGAGAAATAGACAGCTCTTTAACTAAATTGTCGACGACCGGTGAGTTAGCTTGAGCTAACTGAGAGGTGCTACTTAATAGACTGTTCGCAGAGTCAGAATTAACGCCAGATAGATCGAACTCTGCGTAGCCATTAAATGAGACAGTGGCAGCCAGCGCTATTGTTAACATTGAAATTTTGGTCATACTTTGTCCTATGAGTTGTTGATGGTTAAAGCATAGCGCAAAAAAAAGCAGCGCTTAATAGCGCTGCTTTGGGGTTCAATTTAAATGTGACATTACGCTAGGATGTCTAGAAGCTCTACTTCAAATACAAGTGCAGCGAATGGAGGAATTGCAGCGCCAGCGCCACGCTCACCGTATGCTAGATCTTGTGGGATGTACAGTTTCCACTTAGAACCAACAGGCATTAGTTGAAGTGCTTCAACCCAACCTTTGATTACGCCAGTCACAGGGAACTCCGCAGGCTGACCACGAGATACTGAGCTGTCAAATACTGTACCGTCTGTTAGTTCACCGTGGTAGTGAACACGTACAGTGTTTTCTGCTGTTGGAACTGCACCAGTACCTTCAGTGATGACTTCGTATTGAAGACCAGACTCAAGAACCGTTACTTCTGAACGTAGAGCGTTGTCTTTTAGGAAAACTTCGCCGTCTGCAGCCGCTGCTTTAGCCGCTTCTTGACGAGCTGATTCTGCACGAGTGTGAAGCTCTTGAAGAGCTGCATTGATTGCGTCGATTTCGATTTCTGGCATGTCACCAGTTAGCGCAGTTGCAATACCTTTAGCGATTGCGTCTACGTTAAGGCCTTCAAGGCCGCTACCTGCAAGCTGTTGGCCCATTTGCAGACCAATACCATAGCTTGCTTTCTGTTCTACAGTTTCTAATTTCACGTCAGACATGACGGTCTCTCTTGCTATTCGAATGAAGGTGAAAGGATACCAGTTCTAGTGTGAAACCGAAATGCTCTAACCAACTTTTACTAATTAATTCGTTTTCGTTGTTAAAGTTGTGACATTTGACTGCTATAAAAGGTAATTCCTGCGATTTTCCTATACTCTAAACGCAGGTTTTTTTAAACTGAAGCGGTTGTTTATTAGGAGACGGAATGTAATGAATCGTCGTCAAAGAAAGAAACAGAAAGTTGACCACGTTCAAGTGCTAAAGGACAAATGGCAGGCTCTCGATTTTTCGAGCTTAAAGAAAATAAATAAGCCTGATGTTTCACAATGGACGTCAAAAATTAAGACGTTCTGGATGAGACTGCCACGTCTTCATCGACGTCTATTAAGCGTTCTAATTCCTCTGTTGGTGGTATTGCTACTCATCCCAACCAAAAAGAATGAACCTGCTCAAGCGACTCAGGCACATCAGCGAATCGCCGTGAGTGTTAATACCGAGTCTTTAAGTGAACAACCCTCCAGCGTACAGTCTGAGCAGGCAGTAGAAACCAATTGGCGTGAGTATACCGTCAAAAAAGGTGACACATTGGCGCAGGTCTTTCGTAAAAACCAGTTATCTATGGCCGACCTGAATTCGTTAGCAAGAATAGAAGGAAGCGACAAACCGTTAAGTCGTATTAAGCAAGGTCAGTTGATTCGTTTCAAATTCAGCCCAGAAGGTAATCTCGATATTCTACAAATTGAGCGTGGCGATCAGTCCATCATGTTCTTTAGGCTATCAGATGGAGGCTTCGGCCGTAGTAAATGATAACGAAGTAATTAAAATCAATTCAATAAATAAAGGGGCCTATATTGGCCCCTTTGTTTATTTTAGAAGTTTCATATCTATATGGGGGATATCGTCTTCAAGATACTCTTCAGAGCAAGCTTCAAAACCGTGTCGTGAATAGTATTTTTGTAGATGAGATTGCGCGCCAATCTTTATGGTTTCATTAGGCCAAAGGCGCTGACATTCCTGCTTAGCTTGAGCAATGAGGTCGTGACCAAGCCCACCACCTCTATGCGACGCTTTAGTTGCGACTCTACCGATACTCACATAGTCGTAAGTAGTGCCTTTGGGTAATAGCCTTGCACATGCTATAAGAGTGTCCCCATCATAGCCCATTAAATGATGAACTCCGTCAACTTGGTCATGATTATCCAATTCAGGGTAAGGGCAGGTTTGCTCTACGACAAACACGTCGACTCGAAGCTTCAACAGTTCATACAACTCAAGTGTGGTTAGCTGGGTAAAGGTTTTGGTGGTCCAATTAATCATAGTTCTCACTTGTCACTGTTTTTCCTTAGACTAAACGGACAGCAAAAAAAAAGCCACGCATTATGCGTGGCTTAATATCGATCAACTTAATTATTTTTGTAGGTCGATTTGGTAAACCGCGAAACCGACATCATCAGTAGCGACTTTCTTCATCGGGTATTGACCTTTATCCTTGATGAACTGTGCCGCTTTGTCCGATGGTGATGTTTCAAAACGAATATCTAATGCAACATCCGCTTTGATAGGAGCAAAGCGCCAGTTGTTATCTGCGCTTGGTGTGACTTCACCTTTTTCTTGGCTAACTTTAGAGATGTAGTTGGCCACGATAGTACGGTTTTCATCTGGTGAATCAAACGCAATGAAATCACTGCCTGTTCCAGGGAACTTGTTACTGTAAGCACGATAGTTATTAGTCGCAATGATAAAGGTTTGCTTCATATCGATTGGTTTACCGTTGTAGGTAAGGTCTACGATTCGCTCACTGTTACCATCAAGTAGCTTGCAGTTACCATCATAGCGAGCAGGCTTACTGACATCGATCTGGTAGTTTACGCCGTCCATAACATCAAAGTTATAAGTGCGGAAACCATCCCAATCGATAAGCGATTGAGGCTGGCTTGATGCCACATCAATTTGCTTGAACTGGCCAGCAGAGCACTCAAGCCACTCTTTGACTTCTTTACCGGTTACTTTCAAAGCAACGAGTGTATTTGGATAGAGGTAAAGGTCGGCCGCGTTACGGAATGTGAGCTGACCTGATTCTACTTCAGTGAAGTTTGCCGGGTCATTTTTTCGACCGCCGGCTTTAAATGGAGCAGCAGCAGAAAGTACCGGCAAGCCATCTAGGTCCGGATCACCTTGAATCATGGTTTCAACATAGTCTTTTTGCGCTAAGTTGACGATTTGAACCGTAGGATCATCCTGCACTAAAGCAAGGAAGCTGTACATTACGTCATTCGCTTTACCAATAGGTTGGTTAACGAAGTCGCGTGTTGCGTCGTGATCTGCTTTGACTGCGCTGACGATGCCTTTATCAGCGTCAACAAGTGGTTTCTTATTCGTGGCGTCAAAAATAGGGCGTGCTTCTGTTTGCGCTTCCGCGACTTTCCAGCTATCGCCATCTTGCTCTAACACAAGATCCATCACACCGACGTGGCTACCCCAACGGCCAGGCATAACCGCTGCAACACCGTTAATTGTACCTTTTTGGTTATCAACGCCTTGAATATTGTCAAAACCTTTACCAGGGAACACGGCATGAGAGTGACCAAATGCAATGGCATCAATACCGTCTACTTCAGATAAGTAATAGGTCGAGTTTTCTGCGCCAGCTTTGTAAGGGTCACTTGAAACGCCAGAGTGAGGAATTGCAACAATAATGTCTGCGCCTTCCTTTTTCATTTGAGGGACGAGCTTTTCAGCGGTTTCTTTAATGTCTTTGGCGAAAACTTTACCTTCTAAGTTCTTCTTATCCCATACCATGATTTGTGGTGGCACAAAGCCGATATAACCAACTTTGACTTCGTGAGCATTGCCATCAGTGTCTTTGAAGGTGTGTGTTTTGATTAAATAAGGCTTGAAGTAGTGTTCGCCCGTTTTCTTATCAAATACGTTAGCGCTGACGTACGGGAAGTTAGCACCTTCCAATGTTGTCGCTAAAAACTCTAGACCGTAGTTAAACTCGTGGTTACCGATGTTACCCACATCGTAGTCCAATTGATTCATCGCTTTATAGACTGGATGCGTTTCTCCAGGCTTGATGCCCTTAGACGCCATATAATCGCCCATCGGGCTGCCTTGAATGAGGTCACCGTTGTCAACGAGGACACTGTTCGTTACTTCATTGCGCGCTTCTTTTACTAATGTGGCAGCTCGAGCTAAACCAATTTTCTGAGTTGGCTTATCTTTGTAATAGTCATAGTCCATGACATTGGTGTGAATGTCAGTTGTTTCGATAATTCGGAGCTTAATTTCATCTGCCATTGCAGGGCCTGCCATCGCTAGCATGCCACCAAGAACTGCAATTGAAATAGGTTTCACTGCCACTTTCATCTTCATATCCTTTGTAGGGGTAATTGATTTTAAACTTGCTAAGTGTAGCAATTTGTTGTGTAAGAAAGTTTACGTATACATAAAAAGTGTGATCTTAAATGCACGCTCAAGTGCAATCTGATACACATCTCGCAACTTTTGTTTCAAGCCTAGTTCCATTAGTCAAATTCAAGCGGAAGATGGCTCAAAAATTAACACTGCTCTGCGCAAATAAAATCTCCTTAGTGACTTTTGGAATAAAAAATGAAATTTTAGAATTTCAGGTAATATAGAGGAGTGGTCATAATGCCATCATTCGACTAACGAAGGATTGTTATTATGGATTCGTCTCAACCACTACCAAAGGGCAAGGTAGCCACACCAACTTTGGTGAGTAGTTACCGTAAGCCCAAGTTGCCAAGTTCAATATTGCGAGCGGGTGAAGTCGCGCTAATTGGTGCTGGCCCTGGCGATCCTGAACTACTGACCCTGAAGGCTCTCAATCTACTTCAACAAGCGGATGTCGTACTTTACGACTATCTGGTTTCTGATGAAATCATGGAGTTGGTGCCAGAAAGTACCATTTTAGTTTGCGTAGGTAAGCGTGCTGGTCATCACAGTGTTCCGCAAGAGAAGACCAATCAATTATTGGTAGAGTTTGCGCAAAGTGGACATAAGGTCGCACGTATTAAAGGTGGTGACCCCTTCGTATTTGGTCGTGGCGGTGAAGAACTGCAAGTACTCGCGGCGGCAGGTATCCAATTTCAAGTTATTCCAGGTATCACGGCAGCAGCAGGTGCGACAGCGTACGCAGGCATCCCACTTACTCATCGCGATTATGCGCAATCAGCATTGTTTGTCACAGGACATCTAAAGCCTGATGCCGATGAGATGGACTGGTCAACCTTAGCTAGGGGTAACCAAACGCTTGTCATCTATATGGGGCTGATGAAGTCCGACTACATACAGCAACAACTACTGGCGCACGGTCGTAATAAAACCGTTCCAGTTGCAATTATTGAACGTGGGACCCAGCGCTCACAAAAAGTGTTGCGTGGTCAGTTATCGAATTTACCAGAATTAGCGAAGGGTGCTGAATCACCAGCACTTATTGTTGTAGGAGAAGTCGTCTCTCTTGCTGACGAGCTATCGTGGTTTGGTCGAGAGCGTGATGAGGTTGAGTCAAACCAACGAGTCGCAAGTCAGCGCGCCTAATCACAGTCATTATTGAATCAGTCTTGTGTTGGTCACAAAGTGGCTGACATAGAAAAAGGAAGCACAACACATGGACCAAGAAAGACTTACACACCTAAAACAGTTGGAAGCCGAAAGCATCCACATCATCCGAGAAGTCGCTGCCGAATTTGATAATCCGGTCATGATGTACTCTATCGGTAAAGATTCCTCTGTCATGCTGCATCTAGCACGCAAAGCGTTTTATCCCGGAAAAATCCCATTTCCGTTGCTGCACGTTGATACTGATTGGAAATTCAAAGAAATGATCGAATTTCGCGATCGCACTGCAGAGAAATATGGATTTGAGCTTTTGGTTCATAAGAACCCAGAGGGGCTTGCGATGGGGTGTAGTCCATTTGTACACGGATCTTCAAAGCACACCGATATCATGAAGACGCAGGGACTTAAGCAAGCATTAAATAAATATGGTTTTGATGCGGCGTTTGGTGGTGCAAGACGTGATGAAGAGAAGTCGCGAGCTAAGGAGCGTGTCTACTCTTTCCGTGACAAAAACCATACTTGGGACCCAAAAAACCAACGCCCAGAGCTATGGAAAACCTATAACGGTCAAATCAATAAAGGGGAAAGCATTCGTGTATTCCCGCTGTCTAACTGGACTGAGCTTGATATTTGGCAATACATCTACCTAGAGAATATCGAAATCGTTCCGCTCTATCTTGCTGCTCCTCGTCCCGTTGTTGAGCGTGATGGCATGTTGATCATGGTTGATGACGAGCGCATGGAAATTGGTCCTGACGAAACAGTGGAACATAAGAGCGTACGCTTTAGAACATTAGGTTGCTACCCATTAACGGGTGCCGTTGAATCGGAAGCGAACACATTGACAGGCATCATAGAAGAAATGTTAGTTGCGACATCCAGTGAGCGACAAGGACGAGCGATCGACCACGATCAGTCAGGATCGATGGAGCTTAAGAAACGTCAAGGATACTTTTAAGGATCGAAGGAACAGATTATGAATAGCGCAGTAGAAGCACAACTTGCTGAACTAGGTATTGAAGGCTACCTGAATCAGCATCAACACAAATCCTTACTCCGATTCCTGACTTGCGGTTCGGTTGATGATGGCAAGAGTACCTTAATTGGTCGTTTACTCCACGATTCTAAGCAAATCTATGAAGATCAATTGGCGGCAGTTCACTCTGATAGTCAACGAGTGGGAACAACGGGTGAGAAGCCTGATTTGGCCTTATTGGTTGATGGTCTGCAAGCAGAGCGAGAACAAGGTATTACCATCGATGTGGCTTACCGTTATTTCTCAACTCAGAAACGAAAATTCATTATTGCCGATACGCCAGGGCACGAACAATACACCCGTAACATGGCGACTGGTGCATCGACCTGTGATCTTGCGGTTATCTTGATCGATGCTCGAAAAGGGGTATTGGATCAGACGCGTCGTCATTCGTTTATTTCGAGCTTATTGGGTCTTAAGCACTTTATTGTCGCGGTTAATAAAATGGACCTAGTGGACTTTTCTCAACAGCGCTACGAAGCGATTCGTGATGAATACCTAACGTTTTCAGAAAACTTAGGTAAAGACATCAATATCCAGATGATTCCTATCTCTGCTCTAGAAGGCGATAACGTGGTCGACTTGAGCAGCAACATGGATTGGTATCAAGGAGAGCCGCTGCTTGATCTGCTAGAAAAAGTCGATATCGACCAAGAGAAGCAAAAAGGAGATTTCCGATTCCCAGTGCAATATGTGAATAGACCTAACCTCGATTTTCGCGGTTTTGCTGGCACCATTGGTTCAGGTGAAATACAGGTTGGCGATGAAATCAAAGCACTACCTTCTGGGAAAACATCACGTGTAGAGCGTATTGTGACGTTCGATGGTGATTTACCTCGTGCATTTGCTGGTCAAGCAGTAACGCTGACTCTAAGTGATGAGATCGATATAAGTCGCGGTGACTTGATTGTGAAACAAGATGCGAAAGTGGTTTCGTCAAATCGTCTGCTTGCTGATGTGGTTTGGATGACTGATGAGCCTTTGGCTGCAGGTAAAAGCTATGACATCAAGATTGCTGGTAAGAAAACTCAGGGCCAGCTAGAAGGTGTGCGTCATCAATATGACATTAATACACTGAAGTCTTTTGATGCTGACGCTTTGCCTCTTAACGGTATTGGTTTATGTGAGTGGTCACTTACTGAGTCGGTTGCGGTAGATAGTTATGATGCGGTGCAAGATACGGGTGGTTTTATTGTTATCGACCGACTCACTAATGTCACAGTAGGTGCAGGCTTGGTTCGTGAGGCATTAGCTGAAGAACAACGTTCACCCCAAGAGCGCATGGGGGCATTTGAGAAAGAGCTGAAAGCACTCATTATGAAGCACTTCCCTGAGTGGGATGCCAATATCTAACGTCTTGGTTAGTTGGAACCATTGTGACGTGAAATCAATGCAACGTAGCATTAAGTAGTAAGGGGAAGGATATGTGGGAACAAGGAGTAGTGCTAGCACTGTTGATGTCTATCATTGCTTGCTTGATCGCGACCCAGATAAAACCGAGCCTTATCTTTGCTGGTGCTGCGTTTATCGCGTTTATTTCCGGTATGTTAGAGCTCAATGCGATAGCGACCAATTTTACTAATTCGTCGCTATTAACTTTGGTGCTACTGATTCTTTCGTCAGCGGCGTTAGAAAAAACTCGATTGATTAGTTGGGTCAGTCGTTCCATTGCTACAGGCCGTTTGGGCTCAGTGGTGGCAAAGCTTGGGATCTCTACGGCTTTGCTCTCCTCTTTTACCAACAATACCGCTGTTGTTGTGTCATTAATTGGTGCTATTAAGCGCAACCAGCGTCATGCCCCTTCAAAGCTGCTTATCCCTTTATCCTATGCGGCCATTCTTGGAGGCACACTGACGCTAATTGGTACTTCTACCAACCTTATAATCAATAGCTTCGTCGAAGATGTGGGCTTACCAAGTTTGGACTTTTTCGCACCAACTTGGATAGGACTTAGTGTCTTAGTTGGTGGAGTCTTGGTGCTGATTCCACTGAGTTATCTTCTGCCCAATTATGATGACGCGAATCAAGATGATTTACCTTACTTTCTGGAAGCTCGAGTGGAGCCTGGCTCACCACTAGTGGGACGAAGCATTGCAGAGAACAATCTCAGGGCGTTACGAAAGTTGTTTTTGGCCGAAGTGGTACGAGATGGTGAAACACTGGCTTCAGTTGACCCTAACTTTGTCCTTCAAGCCAAGGATCGTCTGCTGTTTTGTGGTGATGTTGAAAGTGTTGCTACTCTTCAAGAAATCCAAGGTTTGACGTTTTTTGGACAGCATCATCTCAACGGACAGAACCTATTAGAAGTGGTGGTCAGCTCATCGGCGACGTTTTGTAATAACACGCTTAAATCGAGCCATTTCCGTGACCGTTTTGATGCTGTTGTGGTCGCGATTAGGCGTGGTCATGAACGACTAGAAGGTGGTCTCGGCAATATTATTTTGCAGGCCGGAGATACATTGGTATTGGCGCCCGGCAAGGGGTTCGAACAGGCTCGTCGCCAACACCGAAAAGAGTTTGTGCTAGTCAATGACTTAGATTCCAGTGCCAAGCTTGATTTTGCCAAATCGAGTTATGTGTTGCTTGGCTTTGTTGCTGTGATTGCGTTAGCACTCACTCACATTCTCCCCATAATTAAGGGGTTAGCGCTGTATCTAATCGCAGTTCTGGCCTTTGGTATCGTTAATATCGGTGAGCTAAGGCGTCGCTTTCCTGTCGACATAGTGGTGATTGTTGGTTCGGCATTGTCTATCGCGCAGTTGATGATTTCTACTGGCCTCTCTGAGCGCATGGGAGCAATGTTTATCGAGCTATTCAATGGTTGGGGAGTATTTGGAGCGTTAGTGGCTACTTACTTAGTGACGCTTATCCTAACCGAATTGGTGACCAATAATGCCGCTGCGGCATTGGCATTTCCCATTGGCTACAGCATGGCGGTTGGCTATGGCGTTGATCCTATGCCTTTCATAATGGCTGTGCTGTTTGGTGCGAGCGCGAGTTTTATCTCTCCGTATGGTTATCAGACTAACTTACTGGTTTATAGCGTTGGTAATTACCAACTGAAAGATTACATGAGAATTGGGATACCCATCTCTATTGTCTATTCCGTTTTGGTATTGGCACTTATTCCCTATTTCTTTCCGTTTTAAGTATTTTTACAAGGACTTACTATGTCAAATAGTGCACTGGCAAGCGCCGAAATAAGCAAAGATGAAAATGTTATTTGGCATCAGCATCAGGTAACTAAATCAGAGCGTGCAACACTAAAAAATCAGCAGCCAGTTGTGTTGTGGTTTACTGGGCTTTCCGGTGCTGGAAAATCAACGGTGGCAGGCGCTCTGGAAACTGAACTCACACAACGTGGTTATCATACCTATTTGCTAGATGGCGATAATGTGCGACACGGACTCTGTCGAGACCTAGGCTTTTCTCAGCAAGATAGACGAGAGAACATTCGACGAGTTGGTGAGCTAGCAAAATTGATGGCGGACGCGGGTCTTATTGTGCTCTCGGCCTTTATCTCTCCTCACCGAGAAGAGCGAGCTTTGGTGCGTGAGCTATTACCTCAAGGAGAATTCTTGGAAGTCTTTGTTGATGCGAGCTTAGCGGTTTGTGAAGCGCGGGATCCTAAAGGTTTATACAAGAAAGCGCGAGCGGGAGAAATTAAGAATTTCACTGGGATAGATTCTGAATATGAACAACCAGTTGAACCAGAAGTTTATTTAAATGCCGACGCATATAAAGTAGAGGAACTGGTTGAACAGTGTATACAGGCTTTGACTGAGCGAAATATCATTTGCTAAACCGTGTGGTGAAACGAGCTGGCCGTGTCACCCTTCACAATAAACTTTCTATTCAGTAACTCTAGTAGTTTATCGTGGTACTGGTTATTGCTGCGGTTTCCAAGCAATTGGCACAACTCGTTACCCGTTGGGGTAAATCGGTAGTAAGTTAACGTGATGCCTTTATGCTTTGGCTGCAACGTCATTTCTTTACCTTGATAACTGAGCTTAAGTGTGGGCTCTTTGGTGATTTCACCGGACTCTAATTCGGTGGCGAGCAGGATGCCGAGCTCAACAAGTAATAACAGGCTGGAATAGGGAAATTGAAATTCACCTAGGCTTAGTTCATCAAGACTTTCGCGTTTAGAAAAGCTAAATAACCCTGCTTGATGGCGAATACCAAGCAGTAGTTTTCGGCTAGTATCGGTACCAAAACTGCAAGCCAAAGAAGCAGCGCGTTGTAAAGTTTGTGCTTCTTTTGGCGTCATGTCTCTGAGGGTTTTTAGAGCTTTCATCGAAGTTGAACCAGGATTGGTCACCTCCCGTTTTAGCACCTGTGCCCATAGTTTTTGCATTGAGCTGTTGTGAATTTTCTTAGCCATGTCGAAATAACGCACCAGCCAGTCAAAGTCTGGCTCTCCTGCCACTTCATTCTTGCACGACGTCAGCGCGGCTTTCACAATTTGTTCTAAGTTCTTCTGTCGCTGCTCTTTACTCTGCTTTTCGCGCAACATGGCGCGTTCAAATAGGCTTTTACTTGGGGTTTCCTCAGCAATCAATGCGTCCAAACTATGTGCTTGAGCGATTGCACGTATTCTGCTGCCACTGTCTTTCATATGGTGGCTTTTTTTGTGAGCCTGTTCGTTCTGCGTGTTTGGCTCGGTAGTTTGTGATTGCTGATCGACAGGTAATTTGCTCATAAAAACGAATTCAAGATAGACAGTGAAATTGTACGATTGATCATCAATTTAGCGATATTTTATTGTGCTGACTAGTTCTATTTATGTGAGCTATTTTCCGAATTAACAATAACGGCCATCATATTGTAAAAAATGCTGGGATAAATGATAAATTTTTGTTAAATTTAAGGTGTAACTAAGGAGGGCTTTATGAGTCACTCAGGAGAGAATAGAGTTAAAAAACACGTTTCGGTAGCATTATTGCTATGTGTTTATCTCGGAGTGCTAGCTTATCTATCTACTTTCATCAGCTAAGTAGAAGATTGAGTGGCAATATGACAAGCTAGCACTGTTAACGAAATGTTTACTTTTAACGCCTCTACGCTATTCAGCGTGCATTCTAACCATCGTCATAATCTTCAATACGGATTCCATCAATCAGATAGGCAGTTTCAGCAAGCTCAGAATTGATGGTTTCCGTCTTCAATGTTCCTACCACGTAAATAACATCCCACAAACGATGTACAGGTGCCCCTTCTTTAAACTTTACATAAATGATTTGGTTTGGTGGCGGTGGTGGGACGTGAATACAGGCGCCAAAGTAAGGAACCAATAGAAATTCAGTTACCATGTCCTCATCGCCTTCAAGTGGAATAACAAAGCCAGGGATCTTGACCATACTGCCGTTAAGCTCTTGTCGAACAGAGCCTAATTTTGATTGCTCCATGACACCGCCAGAGTGATCAATGGCAGGCATGCCCATCGCATCAAACTGGTTGCGTTCTTTCTCGGGGATCAAATCGATCCAATCGAGTTTTAATAGATCAGATTCATCCTGTGCTAACGCCATATGTGGCGTTAGCATGCTTATCGTTAATAATAGAATGCCAACGAGTTTAGGCAGTATTTTCATGTCAATCTCGCTAAATTCGGATGGTCATGCCATCGCTTAATGATTGTCGGTACGCGCGCAGTGCAGGGAAGAATCCAATGACCATTCCTGCGATTTGAACAAACCCTAGCAACATCCACTCATGAGCAGTGATTGCGGTTAACGCAATATTGATACCGTAGTTTGCAGTGATGATTGGCGCGGCGACCGCTAGCATGGCATACATGCCACCAATACCGCAAATGATACCGACAGAAGTTAGAACGGTGGCCTCACTGACCAACAAGGTGAACACGTGTCGTGGTCTGGCTCCCATGGCACGTAGTATCGCCATCTCTCTTCGTCTCTCTTGTAAACTGGTCAATAAGCTCGAGAGCATTCCCATCAAACCTGCGACGACAACAAAAATAGAGACGATGAGCAATGCTTGTTCAGCCACACTCATCATGCCCCATAATTCATGCAAGGCGACACCAGGAAGAATGGCGCTTAGTGGTTCTTGCTTATAGGTGTTAATCTGTCTTTGTAGAGCGAAGGTTTGAATCTTGCTCTTAAGACCGATCAACATGGCCGTGATTTGCTTCGGTTGGAAGTTAATCTGCTCCAGCTGTTCTTTGCTTGGTGTGTTACCAAGATTCGCACCAGACTCCCAACCAACATGTATCGCTTCAATTGCTTCAAGAGAAACATGAACGGTTTTATCGACTGGTGTCCCTGTTGGGGCGAGTATACCGACCACTTTGAAAGGGAGGTTTTCATGACGGCTAAAGCCCACATCACTGATGCCGTGCGCAATAATGATTTCACTGCCAATGTCATAGCCTAGGGATTTGGCGACATCGGAGCCCAGCACGGTTTCAAATAGCCCATTAAACTCATGGCCTGAAGAGAAGCTTAAATGTTGCTTCTGTCCATATTGGTAGTGCTCGAAATAGCTGTGATTAGTTCCCATGACTCGAAACCCTTTGTGTGAGTCTCCAAGAGAAATGGGAATCGCCCAGTCAACGGCGCGATGTTGGCTAAACTCTTCGTAGCTTTTCCAATCGATATTGTTGGTGGCATTACCAATACGAAAGACGGAGTAGAGCAGCAGGTTCACTTGGCCAGAACGACCGCCGACGATGAGGTCTGTGCCTGAAATCGTGTTGGCAAAACTGCTTTTTGCTTGAGTTCGAATACGTTCAACACCCATGAGAAGAATAACCGAAATCGCCACCGTCATAACGGTTAATAATGCGGTGGTTTTTCGGTTGAGAAGACTTTTCCAAGCTAGTTTCAATGTAATACTCATAATGCTCTCGCTTGGTTGATATCCAGTAAATTTTCGCTTCGCGTAAATAGGGATTCGAGCGTCGGGTCGTGGCTGACAAAGATCAGCGTGGAATGAGCTTGATTGGCTTGTTCCATAAGTAATTCGATAAAGGCTTCTCGGTTATCGTGATCCAAAGCCGAAGTTGGCTCATCGGCAATAAGAAATTCAGGCTGACCAATTAAGGCACGTGCGGCGGCCACACGTTGTTGTTGACCGATACTTAGCTCAATCACGGGTTTGTTGAGAAGGTGTGAAGGCAGTCTTAAGTGTTCGAGAAGTCGCTTGGCCTCTTGCTCTAAAGGGCCCGCTACCTTGCTTTTTCTGACATGAGAAAACCGGCAAGGTAAGGTGACGTTATCAATGACAGATAGATACGGCAGCAGGTTAAACTGTTGGAATATATAGCCGATATGATCAGCCCTAAATTTATCTCTAGCACTGGCAGATAAGGATTGTAGTGACTGTCCCAGAGCGACAACATTGCCTGAAGTTGCTGTATTGATACCAGTGAGCAGCCCCAATAAGGTTGATTTCCCGCAGCCACTTGGCCCTTTTAAGAATAGATGTTCACCCTGTTCTACAGTTAGTGAAGGAATATCGAGTGTTGGAGCTTGTTCTGGGTGCCATTTGAAAGTGAGATCGGTGAGTTCGATTACTCTAGCCATAATGTCCTCTTATCCAAGAAGATGCCCTAAGAGAGCAATAATGCTACTTCTTAGGGCGGGATGCTTACAGTTTAATGACAGTGTTGCCAGAGGTTAGTTCAGTTGCAGATTGTGCAGTATCTGTTAACAGGTTAACAGATACTTTTTCAGTTGCAGGGAAGTAGCTAAACCATTTGGTGTCAATTTGGTTTAACTCACTGAAATCACTACAGGTAAATTGGTATTGCACATTGAACTCGCCATGCCCATCATGATGGTCGTGGTCGTGGTCGTGGTCGTGGTCGTGGTCGTGGTCGTGGTCGTGGTCGTCATGACCTTTGTGATCATCGTGTTCTTTATGGTCATGATGGTCGTCATGGCCCTTATGATCGTCGTGTCCGTCATGGTCATGGTCATGGTCATGGTCATGGTCGTGGTGGTCGTCGTCGTGACCTTTATGATCATCATGATCTTTATGGTTGTGATGGTCATCATGACCTTTATGAGACTCTAGTGTGTTATCAATATCCGCATCCACGAGTTGGCATCCAGCTGCCTTTGGTAGGATCAGTAGATTATTCACGTCGTTGAGTGTCGCCTTGGCTTTGGTAAGCGCCGCTTTTTCTGCGTCAGTTTTCGGGGCATGCTCGAAGCCGACCACATCCGCGCCAGGAGCCGTAATCTCCACCAAAAGGTCTTGTCCATCTTGAGCGATATTAAACTCGACATGGCCATGAACATGGGCATCGTGTTGTCGGAAGTTTTCTTCTGCCACTGCAAATTGGGAGACTACGAGTCCAGCTAACAGAGTCATCTTGAGTTTCATTGGGAATCCTTAAATTTTAGTCTGTGATAACAATAGATGATTTTAGTGAATCTAGGTAAGCAAAGGCGGCGAACGTGCGCTGATGCACTCCGGCTTTGAATGGCAGACACTATTATCTATATTGATCAATCTGGAATGGGAAACAACCACTGACGCTTCTTGGGAAAGACTGACGGGAAGTGAATGGGTGCCTTTGGTAAATAAAGGGCAATGATGTTCCTGGTGGTCGATGTGAGAATTGTAGCCGTGCTCGATGGATAGGGCATTGAGAGCAAGTAGCAGCAAGCTTAAGCACAATGCGGCTCTTAGCTTAGAACCTGGTTTTATCGGTTGAATCAGCGACATACGACTTGTTCTCGTTTAATTTTGATTTGTTATGTTATAACAAATCAAAATATTTACCAACGTAAACAATGGTTCGCTTTGGGTTTCTCACAGGAAAAAAACAATGGGAGCGACTTTGCTCCCATTATCATTTCCATCATAGCGAAAGGTTATAGGTTTTCGCTGATCATCGTCAGCACTCCTTGAACCTCACTATCCGTTAAAGCACCTTCTTTAACATACAGAATCTTGCCTTGCTTATCTTGAACGATAATTGCTGAGTTATCTTCTTTGAGTTGCCATGCGTTAGCGACTAGGCCGTGTTTATCGAGCACCATGGATGACCAAGGGAATTCTTGCTTGCTGTCTTCAGCTGAAGATTTGACAAAGGAGCTGGTGCCCCACATTGCATCATCTTGGTTGATGATTGTCGTGGTTTGGTAGCTGTCTTCTGGAAATTTCGCATCCGTAATGGCTTTCATTAATGGGGCATTCATCTCTTTTGAGCTACTACGACCAGCGATGGCTTGAACAACTCGTACTTTGCCAAGCATATCGTTACTGCTCCATGCTTGGTAAGTAATTGCGTCATTGTTGAGAATAAGCTCACCATGATCCTTCACAGATATTGAGCGTGCGTTGCCACCAACTTGTAAATTCGTGGCCATAGCAAGAGTGGGTAAACACAGCATAGCTATTGTTAGGAGAGGCTTTAGTTTCATTGTAATTGTTTCCATTACTTTGTGTTGAGCGGCATACCATAGGTTAACCTAGGAATTACCACAATGTTATTGGTGCGATTTGACCAAGAGATGTCCTTTACTTGATAAAATCATACCAAGCATAACAGTAATTTATAGTTTGTTGCAAAGATGTTAATTTAACTTTTGTGAACGAATAAATATGCTGTATACTTGTCACGAGCGCAAAAAATATTGCGACAACACTCGCATAAAGCGAAAACATGATGGTTGTACTCAAACGGATATTGAGGTTAGGTTATGCTGCGAAAGTTTACGGTTTATCGTCCGAGACAAATTGCTAAATTTGTTAAAACGCTTTTTAAGGGACAGTTTTTCATTGCTGGGATTGGGGTGTTTCGGTTCGATAACGGCAAAGTGCTACTACCTGAGGTTGGTGACAAACAAAAGCTCGATGCATTTAAAGAGATTAACATCGAGATTGCTGCGCTAGCGATGTAGAACACAGATATCAATAGAATTTTTAGAAGCGCTCTTGGTGTAAAGCCAAGAGCGTTTTTTGTTATGTGCTGTCTGGTTATTGAGGAGGAAAACAGACGCCTGTGCCACCAATACCACAATACCCATTGGGGTTCTTAGCGAGATATTGCTGGTGGTATACCTCAGCAAGGTAGTAGTGATTGAGTAAGGCAATTTCCGTTGTGATGGAAGTATCGCCAAGTGCCTGTTGGTATTGTTGCTGAGTCTGTTGCGCCGTCAAAAGCTGTTGCTCATCATCGACGTAAATAGCAGAGCGGTACTGAGTTCCAATATCGTTCCCTTGACGCATCCCTTGAGTTGGGTCGTGTTTCTCCCAAAAGACTTTGAGTATGTCAGTCAAAGAGATTACCCGACTGTCGAACACAACACGCACCACTTCAGTATGCCCTGTATTTCCAGAACAGACCTCTTCATAGGTCGGATTTGGAGTGTAGCCACCTGCATAGCCGACGGATGTCGAGACAACCCCGTCCAACTGCCAAAACACACGCTCGGCTCCCCAAAAGCAACCAAGGCCGATAACGACAGACTGTTGATGTTCTTGAAGTGAGGCATTTAGGTCAGATTGATTGATGAAGTGAGGCTCCATTTTTGCGATGGCATGGTCACGCCCCGGTAGAGCTTGGTCTGCTGATATCATTTCCGTTTTACGCATCAAAGGCTCCTTTTTGGACTATTATTGGGTGTACGAAGTTTCTGAAAACCATCAATAAAATAACGCTAATCTGTCATCATGTGGCTGGTGACTACAGACTTCTAAATTGATAGGGGTTATCATTCCAGTTCAATACAAAAACAACGAATCACAGTCTCAACAATAAAGCATGATAAAGAGAGTATTACCACCGCTAATTCTGTTGCTGTCGTCGAGTTTTGCGATGGCAAAAGATGGTGTGTCATTGGATATTAATGGTTTAAGTGGCGCATTGAAGGAGAATGTTGATGCCTACATATCCGCTATTGAACCCAGTGAATACTCAACGTCACTTCGATTTCAATCTCGCCTCACCAAAGAAATCAATACAGCCCTGAATGCGGTGGGTTATTACAATGCCCGTATCGAGTTCTCCGTGGACGATAAGGACTCTGAGTTGATTGTAAACGTCAATGCAGGTGAGCCGACGAGAATCAAATTGGTTGATATTGATATCTCTGGTGAAGCGAAGAACGATGAAGACTTTCTACGTCTTATCCGGCTGACGCCACTTAAAGAAGGTGTCATTTTGAACCACAGCCAATACGATGCGATGAAATCAAGCATTCGTAATCTTGCTTTGCAAAAAGGTTACTTCGATGGCGGATATGTGCTGAGCCGACTCGAAGTCGTCCCTGAACTTAACCAAGCTTTTATTCGATTGCATTACGATAGTGGTATCCGCTATCAATTCGGCAAAACCACCATCACTGGCAGTCAGATCGATATTCAAAAAGTACAATCATTACAACCATATAAAACGGGTGATGATTATCTTGCCTCTAAAGTCGGTATCCATAACCAGAATTTATCTAATACCGAATGGTTTTCATCGGTATTTGTTGAACCTGACTTATCGCAAGTAGGTAAAGGGCGAGAGTTACCTATGAAGGTGTCACTGGCCCCGCAAGTAAGAAACCAATTTGAAACGGGTCTTGGTTACTCCACTGACGTGGGGGCGAAAATTAAATTTAAGTGGAAAAAACCATGGTTGAACGAACATGGCCACAGCTTTAATACCAGTCTTGATCTCTCCATACCTGAGCAACAGGTGACCGCGAGTTACAAGATTCCTTTGGATGATGTGCTGAAAGATTATTATCTCATTCAATACGGTCTGAAAAACGTAAACCGAAGTGATAAAAAGACTTTGGAGTCCAACTTGGCCTTCGAGCGTCACTGGGTACTCGATAGCGGTTGGCATCGTACCGCTTATCTGCGTTATTTGGTGGAGAACTACGAGTTCAATACGCAAGGTGAGTTAGGTCAGTTCGTATTACCTGGTCTATCGTATTCACGAGTGGTGTCTCGAGGTGGTGTACTGCCGATGAGTGGTAACAAACAGACCATCATGTTTGAAGTTGGCGACGAGCGCGCGCTCTCAGAGACTTCCGTGTTCCGCATGCGTGGAACGTCTACTTGGATTTCCAGTATTGGTGAAAATCATCGTGGTATTTTTAAAGTGGATGTTGGTGCCAACATTGCTAGCGATCCTTCTAAGTTATCGCCGTCACTACGATTCTATGCGGGTGGTGATAACAGTATCCGAGGTTACGACTATGAGAGTATTTCTCCTCAGGATGATGTCGGTAATAAGACCGGTGGCCAATACTTGGCGACCAGTACACTAGAGTATCAATATCGTATTACTGGAAATTGGTGGGCAGCGACATTTTTCGATGTTGGTGATGCATTTAATGATAGTCCAGAGTGGAAACGTGGTGCCGGTTTTGGTATCCGCTGGGTGTCGCCTGTTGGCCCGGTGAAGTTTGACTATGCGAAGGGGTTAGATCAGAAACCGCAAGCAGAATGGCGTATTCACTTTAGTTTAGGGCCAGAATTATGATGTTAAAAGTTTGGCGAGTGACCAAGTGGGTCTCTATCGGCTTTGCGACGTTGATACTACTTATTGTGGCAACGCTGGCCTTCGCCATGTTCACCAATGCTGGGTTGAACAGCATCCTTTGGGGGGTAAACAAAGCGCTGCCTCAGTTACACGTGGCGGAAGCCACAGGTTCACTATTCCCCAGATTTACCCTTAACCAAGTTAGTTTTGTCGACGAGAGTCTTCATATTGATCTTAACGCTCAGTCATTGACGTTGGCCGTTGATCTCAACTGCTTGAGCGATCCTAGGGTATGCATTAATGAACTGGCGATAAGGGGTTTGAATTTTTCGATGCCTGAAGTCGCACCAAGTGAACCTTCAACCGAGCCAAGCGAGCCGCTAACGTCGATCTCAACACCTATTCCAATTGCTATCGGTAAGGTGAACTTTAGTGATATCAATTTGGATATCTTAGGCACCAAAGTGAATTGGGATGTCTTTTCTACGTCTCTTGCAATGACCGGTTCTAAACTCACGGTCGGTGATACCTTGCTAAAATCACCGAGAGTAGCGTTAGCGCCGTCAGATGAGACCAGTGCAGAGCCTCAAGAGCCACAACAAGAGACCAAGCCTCAGGCTATTGAGCTGCCAGAAGTATTAATTCCGCTCTTCGTTAATATTGCGGGAATCGAAATTCAAGACTTTAAACTTGAGCAAGATGAACCTGTCATTGTCAACAATTTGCAGTTGGTGGGCCGAGCAGGTGAACACGATGTTCATGTAGATAAACTGCAGCTAGATATGCCGCAAGTGGATGCGCTTCTTAATGGAGACATTACCTTAAATCAGGGTTATCCATTAGACCTGTTCCTTACGGCTCATCTCAAACAAACAGATTTGGCAGGTCAGAGGTTACAACTAGAGGCTAAAGGAAGCGTTGAAAAGCTGTCTCTAGATAGTCAGTTTTCAGGGCTAATCACCGGTGCTTTAAATGGAGAGTTGCAGCCACTGGAACCAACGCTTCCGTTTGATGCCACGATCAGTGATGCAAAAGCGACGTGGCCATTAACTGGTAAAAGTGATTATCAAGTTGCTATTGAAAGCTTGAAAGCTAAAGGTTCATTGGAAGGGTATGACGTTACTCTTAATGCTCAAGCATCAGGTAAGGACATTCCAGATGTGGCAGTCCAGTTGATTGGTAAGGGCGACTTGAAGCAAATTGACCTAAGTGAGCTCTCTATTGATAGCTTAGGTGGCAACATTTCAGGTCAGGTCATGGCGAATTGGGAGTCGCCAATAAACTGGAAAGGGGATATTAACCTCACACACATTCAACCAGGTCTTCAGTGGCCTGAGGCTGAAGGTGACATTAGTGGGCATATTGTCACCAGTGGTCAACTTACTGAAGCTGGTGGCTGGGATGTGTCGGTTCCTACCCTCGACATTGTTGGTGTACTTCGTAATTACCCGCTAAACGTTAAAGGGCAGCTAGAAGCTGCAGATACTTCGGGCAAGGGCAAGTATAAAGTCAGGACTGAAGGGCTGTCAGTCGCTCATGGTCCAAATCAACTCAGTGCAAAGGGAACGCTCGATAAGGATTGGAATATGGATGTTCGCATCGATTTTCCTGACTTAGCGAAATCGGTTCCGGATCTCACTGGTCTTCTGAAGGGGAAGGTGGGCATTAAAGGAGCGATGTTAGAACCTGAGATCGCAACCGATCTCAAAGTAGAAAAAGTAAAATGGAAACAAGAAGCCAGTATCGATAGCCTATCTTTATCCGGTTCGGCGAAACCCTTACCTCTTGAGCAAGCTCAGGCGAACCTCTCTCTAAAGGCTTCTGGGATTACTTATCAAGAGCAGGTTGTGGAGAGTGTGGATCTCGCCTTAAGTGGTACTCAAGCAAGCCATACACTGTCATTGGATCTTGTTTCCAATCTCCTATCTGCAAAGATTGACTTAGATGGTTCTCTCCAGGATAAGCCAAGCCTTGTTTGGACTGGGCGACTTGCTGACGTCCATTTAGAGTCAGAACAAGGGCCGCTTGATTTGGTGGACCCTATCGATGTCAAAGTGGATATCGATAAACAAGTAGCAGATGTCTCGGCGCACTGTTGGGCGCAAGCTGACTCGAAAGTGTGTTTGGAAAAAGACATCCAAGCAGGGACGTCAGGTGAAGCCTTAGTCACAGTGAAGAATTTCAACTTTAAACAGGTTGATGCTTATATTCCTAAAAATACCAATGTGGAAGGGACCGCCAATGTGACGGTGTGGGCCAAGTGGGCGCCAGAGGTTGCTCCGCAAGTTAAGCTGGATGTGAGCCTGCCGAAGGGTAAGGTCACGCAAACACTGGAAGCACCTCTTGTCATAGGCTGGGATAAGGTGAATGTGTCTGCGAATTTAGCGGATGATAAGCTCGAAGCCAGTTGGTTAGTGGATGTAACAGATAACGGCGATCTTTCTGGTCAAGTGACCTTACCGGATGTGCTCGCGGACAATAAAAAGATAGAGGGTGAGATTAACCTTTCTACCTTTAACTTGGACTTCCTGCAGCCTGTTATTGGAGAGTTCAATAAACTCAAGGCGAACCTTGATTCAAACATCAAAATTAAAGGGGATGCTCTACATCCTCAGTTGTTTGGTGACTTTTCCATTTCGGACCTTTCCCTTCAAGGTGACATTTCGCCAATCCAAGTGAAGTCGGGTGGTGTGGATATTGCGTTCAATGGCTATGACGCCAACTTAGATGCGAAAATTCAGACTAATGATGGTGAGCTGCAATTATCCGGTGAAGGCAATTGGCAGGATCTGAACGCATGGCGAACTAAGCTTAGGGTGTTTGCTGATGAGTTGAATGTCGAAGTGCCACCTATGGTGAAGGTTAAGGTTGTTCCGGATATGACCATCGAGGCTAATCCACAACTGGCGAAAGTAACGGGCACCATAGGTTTGCCTTGGGGACGAATTTTAGTTGAAGAACTGCCGCAGAGTGCGGTATCGGTGTCCAGTGACCAAGTGTTGTTAAATCCTGATATGACGCCTATCGACAAAGAAGCGGCGGTTCCTTTCAATATCGAAAGTGACGTCGCGATCAATATCGGTAATGATTTTCGTGTGTCGGCATTTGGTCTAAAAGGTGACCTAAGAGGCCGATTGCAAGTTTCCCAAAAAGATAAGGGACCATTCGTTCAGGGTGAAGTCAATATCATCAACGGTTCATACACTTCGTTTGGGCAAGACCTGCTTATCGAAGAAGGTAAAATCCTAATGACTGGGCCTGTGGATCAGCCTTACGTCAATATTACTGCGATACGAAACCCAGATACCACTGCTGATGATGTTAAAGCAGGGGTAAAAGTAACGGGCCTTGCATCAGAGCCTAGAATCGAGATTTTCTCTGACCCAACTATGCCACAAGCGAATGCCCTGTCCTACCTACTACGTGGTCAAGATATTGATGGTGAAACAGGTGGTAACGCACTGACCACGACCTTAATTGGTTTGAGCTTAGCTCGCAGTGGTAAAGTGGTCGGCGATATTGGCCAAGCTTTTGGTGTACAAGACTTACAGCTTGATACAGCAGGTAGTGGTGATGACTCTCAAGTAACCGTAAGTGGATATGTCTTACCGGGGCTACAAGTGAAATATGGAGTAGGCATTTTTAACTCCCTTGGTGAATTCACCATACGCTATCGAATCATTGAAGACTTTTATGTTGAAGCTGTGTCTGGGCTTTATAGTTCAGTAACCTTTTTGTATCAGTTTGAAGTGGATTAATGCGAGCGGTCTCAGCGCCGCCGCATAACGTAATCGATTTGCACTTTTTCTCGTATACTAATGAAGTAACAAGCGGAATAGAGAGGGTAATATGAGGCCTTGGTTGTTGTTAATAATTGGAGGGCTGTTAGCGGGTTGTGTCCAACTACAGCCTCCCACTGACAAGAGTGATATGAGTTGGCAACAGTTTGGCGAGCAATGGGCGTTGAAGGGCTATGTTGTTGAACCAGAAACGAAACTGCGCTCTAAAATACCAGACGTCACGACTAGCCAATACAAAGCGTACCTCAAAGGATATCAAGAAGGTAAAAGCGAATACTGCAAACAAGATCCGTTTGTCTTAGGGCGAAATGGAAAAATCTATTATGGTATTTGTAACGATATAGACCGAATGTATCTCGATGAGTATTGGCGTGGCAAAAATGCTCGCGCTAAGCGCTAGCAATTAGGGCTGGAGGTATCTTATGAGGCTATTATTTATCATTGGCTTACTAATCATATCGGGTTGTGCTCAACACATTTCTCTTACTTCTGTATTACCTCAAGACTGGCAGCAGTACGGTCAAGAGCAAGCTCTTATAGGGTATGAGAAACTCTCGACTCAACAGTTACAATCTTCAACCACCATAGATTTCACGGAAGATTTATATCAAGCCTATTCTATCGGTTATGAGGAAGGTCGCATTGAGTACTGTCAACAAGACCCGAGCATCTTGGGAAAACGAGGAGAAATGTATCGCGGCATCTGTGATGAGATCAAACCGACTTTTCGAACCTGGTATAACAATGGCAAAGCATCTCGTGGTCGCTACGGCTATTAGCTCCTTTATTCTAAGCCTACGTAAAAAGCTCTCTAATTTAGAGAGCTTTTTCATGTATTCAGCGAGCGTTATTTCGACTTAGCGCGCTCAAAGGAAGTTTCTATCTCTTCTCTTGCTGCTTGAACATCGGCCCAGCCATCGACTTTGACCCACTTACCCGCTTCGAGTTCTTTATAGCGCTCAAAGAACTGCGTGATCTGGGCTTTGAGTAGCTCAGGGATATCACCTACATCTTGAATGTGGTCGTATTCTTTAGAAAGCTTGCTATGAGGAACGGCAAAGACTTTTGCATCTTCACCAGATTCGTCGGTCATCTTAAGTACGCCTACTGGACGGCAACGAATTACTGAACCAGGCATCAACGGATAAGGTGTCGGTACCAACACGTCAACCGGATCACCATCAAGAGAAAGCGTCTCGTTTACGTAACCATAGTTACATGGGTAGAACATAGGTGCTGACATAAAGCGGTCAACGAAAACAGCACCAGAGTCTTTGTCGACTTCGTACTTAATTGGATCGGCATTGGCAGGGATTTCAATCACTACATAGATATCATCAGGCAATGATTTACCTGCAGGGACATTGTTCAAGCTCATTTTGACTTTCCTTTTCTTTATTCATTATTCCTTTGAGGAGGGAATAGAGGGCTGAAACACGAATCGTTTACAAAGAGTATACTTGGTTAGTTTTAAAACAAAAAGTGCCTCTATTGAGAGGCACTTCGAAGTTATTGGTTTTTATATTCTTCTAGGAAAGACTCGACCTTTTCAACCATTCGGCTTGAACCGACGAAGAATGGGACTCGCTGGTGGAGTTCGGTAGGTTTGATGTCCATGATACGCTGAGTGCCATCCGATGCTAAGCCACCTGCTTGCTCCATGATGAAAGCCATTGGGTTGCACTCATATAGTAGGCGCAGTTTACCACTTGGGTGACTTTGAGTGCTTGGGTACAAGTAGATGCCGCCCTTAAGAAGGTTACGGTGGAAGTCAGAGACCAAGGAGCCAATGTAGCGGGACGTGTACGGACGCTTCTCTTCAGGCACATTCTCTTGGCAGTACTTGATGTACTTTTTCACGCCCATAGGGAAGCGAATATAGTTGCCTTCGTTAATGGAATAGATGGTGCCATCTTTAGGGATCATCATATTTTCATGAGATAGGCAGAAGGTGCCGATCGATGGGTCGTAAGTAAATCCGTTAACGCCTTTACCCGTGGTATAAACCAACATAGTCGACGAGCCGTACACCACATAGCCTGCTGCAACTTGCTTGTTACCTGGTTGTAGGAAGTCTTCTTGAGTCGGAGGAGTACCGACCGGTGAAACGCGACGATAGATAGAGAAGATGGTACCTACTGATACATTGACATCAATGTTCGATGAGCCATCAAGTGGGTCCATTAGTACGACGTATTTGGCATTTTTGTTGAGCTCTTTGTTAAAGGCTACTGCCTCATCTTCCTCTTCACTGGCAACGCCACAAACTTGGTCACGCGCTTCCAAAGCGGCTTTAAATTTGTCGTTGGCATAGACATCGAGTTTTTGTTGAGCTTCACCTTGAACGTTTTCAGAGCCTACAGAACCAGTAATATCAGCAAGGCCAGCCTTGTTAATTTCTCGGTTTACGATTTTGGCAGCGAGTCGAATCGAAGACAAAAGGGAAGATAAATCACCGCTAGCGTGGGGGAAATCAGTTTGTTTCTCAACAATGAATTCGCCAAGGGTGCGCATTTCAGACATGTTATATCCTTAACTTTTCTGCTTATTTTCTTGGGGGTAATGTGTGAGAGAAATGTAGCAACCAAACGATTGCGTTTATTGGGGGTATTCATCAACACACATGTGTATTGTAGGTGGCAGAACTTTTTAATGGTAATGAAGTAACCCTGACATGCTCCTTTTTGTATGATGAATATCACATTTATTTCCCTAACCGCTAACTTTCTCGCTTTTGACGCACGCTTTGGGTATATATAGCGACAATAGCGTAAAATTAGACGCAAAGAGTTAAGAGAGCGAACTATGCACATTCATATTCTGGGTATTTGCGGTACCTTTATGGGAGGCGCTGCGGTATTGGCCCAGCAGTTGGGACACCGAGTTACAGGCAGTGATGCTAACGTTTATCCACCAATGAGCACATTATTGGAGTCGGAAGGCATAGAGATTATTGAAGGATTTGACCCAGCTCAGCTCGATCCTGCTCCAGATCTTGTCGTCATTGGTAACGCGATGAGTCGTGGCAACCCTTGCGTTGAGTACGTGCTTAACCATAACCTGAAATACACCTCTGGCCCACAGTGGTTACAAGAGTTTCTTTTGCATGATCGCTGGGTGCTGGCTGTTTCAGGGACTCATGGAAAAACTACCACATCCAGCATGTTAAGTTGGATTCTTGAAGATTGTGGTTATCAACCGGGTTTCTTAGTTGGTGGGGTATTAGGCAACTTCGGTCAATCAGCTCGTTTGGGTGAATCTATGTTTTTCGTAGTGGAAGCGGATGAGTATGACAGCGCTTTTTTTGACAAACGTTCTAAGTTCGTTCACTACCATCCACGCACTCTCATTATGAACAACCTTGAGTTCGATCATGCGGATATTTTTGACGATCTTGAAGCCATCAAACGACAATTCCATCATTTAGTCCGCACTGTTCCTGGAAACGGCCGCATTCTTGCGCCGCGCAAAGATAAAGCGTTGAGTGACGTGCTAGGAAGAGGGTGCTGGAGCGAAGTGGAACACACGGGAGAGAATGCTGATTGGCATGCTCACAAGTTAAAGCGTGATGGTTCGCATTTTGAAGTGTACCTACATGGCAGCAAAGTAGGAGAAGTGCAGTGGGAGCTTGTGGGTGACCATAATGTCGATAACGCCCTTATGGCTATTGCTGGAGCAAGACATGTTGGCGTGACTCCGGATCTTGCTTGCGAAGCATTAGGCAAGTTTATCAATACCAAGCGACGTTTGGAGCTGAAGGGCGAAGTGAATCAAGTAACGGTATACGATGATTTTGCCCACCATCCAACGGCAATTGAACTGACTTTAGGCGGTTTGCGTAACAAAGTTGGCAAGCAGCGAATCCTAGCTGTTTTAGAGCCACGTAGTGCCACCATGAAACGCGGCGTGCACAAAGAGACGTTAGCGCAGTCGCTCACTGAAGCCGATGCGGTATTCTTATTCCAACCCGACAATATTGATTGGTCAGTAGAAGAGATTGCTCACTCATGCTCGCAACCTGCCAAAGTGAGTGACTCTATTGATGAGCTGGTGCAGGCCATTGTTGAACAGGCTCAACCAGGCGATCAAATTCTGGTGATGAGTAATGGTGGCTTTGGTGGTATTCATCAAAAATTATTAGAGGCATTAGCGTAATGAAACCCGTAGAGAAAGCGATCACGCTGGCATTTACTGGTGCATCTGGCGCTCCTTATGGGATGCGCCTCCTTGAGTGTTTGTTAGCTCAAGATTACACCGTGTACTTATTGATCTCTTCCGCTGCGAGAGTAGTGTTGGCGACAGAACATAATATAAAACTGCCGAGCGGGCCAGATGCCGCGCACAAAGCACTAGTACAAAAACTGAATTGCTCGCCAGATAAGCTGGTGGTATGTGGTAAAGAAGATTGGTTTTCACCAGTGGCTTCTGGGTCAGCAGCGCCTAAACAGATGATTGTCTGCCCATGTTCGGCTGGCAGTGTGGCTGCGATTGCTCATGGGATGTCCGATAACTTAATTGAACGTGCTGCTGATGTGGTAATGAAAGAGCGTGGTCAACTTCTCTTAGTGGTACGCGAGACGCCATTTTCAACCATACATCTGGAAAACATGCACAAACTTTCGCAAATGGGGGTGACCATCATGCCAGCTGCGCCTGGTTTTTATCATCAGCCAGAATCTATTGAGGACTTAGTCGATTTCATTGTGGCTCGTGTGCTTGACCATATGGGTATTGACCAAACTCTCGTGCCTCGTTGGGGCTACGATCAGCGATAAATCCACATCAATCAAACGAGTTTAGGGATAGATTTGGCGAATCTGTGACGAAAGGGTTACAATTCGCTTTCTAAAGGTTGTGACTCACGGGGTGCACTAGCAGTGGTGCTGAGAGAAGGTAATACCTGACACCCGTATACCTGATCCAGATAATGCTGGCGTAGGGATGAGAACTCCGTTCTATGGAGGCTTTTTCTGGATCATATAATATAAAAATATATATCTAAGGATAGAACCAGTGAAAGTACATCAACTCGCTAAACTTGCTTTGGCAACGACACTTCTAAGTGCCTCTCAACTCGCTGTGGCGAATACGCTTACCGTTTATACCTATGACTCATTTGCTTCAGATTGGGGCCCTGGTCCGGCGATTGAAAAAGCATTTGAAGCTAAATGTGGATGCGATCTTAACTTTGTTGCGCTAGATGATGGTGTCTCGATTCTAAACCGCCTGCGTCTAGAAGGCTCCAGCTCCCAAGCTGATGTCGTACTTGGTCTCGATAATAACTTAATGAGTGAAGCGAAAGCCTCTGGCTTGTTGGCTAAACACAAGGCTGACCTTTCTGCGCTTGAGTTACCCAACGGCTGGAGTGACGATGTTTTTGTTCCTTTCGATTACGGTTATTTTGCGTTTGTTTACAACAAAGAAAAGGTAAAGAATCCACCGAAAAGCCTGAAAGAGCTGGTTGAGCAACGTGATGACCTTAAGGTGATTTATCAAGATCCGCGCACTTCTACACCAGGACAAGGGCTCTTACTTTGGATGAAGTCTGTTTATGGTGATGACTCCAGTGAAGCATGGCAAAAGCTAGCGAAAAAGACCGTAACTGTGACCAAAGGTTGGTCGGAAGCGTACTCTATGTTCCTTGAGGGAGAATCTGACTTGGTACTCTCTTACACCACCTCTCCGGCCTACCATATTATTGCCGAGCAAGATAAGCGATTTGTAGCCGCAGACTTTTCAGAAGGCCATTACACTCAAGTGGAAGTGGCAGCAAAAGTGGCCAGCAGTGACAAGCAAAAGTTAGCTGATGAATTTATGCAATTTATCGTCTCAGAAGACTTTCAATCAAAAATCCCAACAGGCAACTGGATGTATCCTGTTGTTGAGAGCAAGTTGCCTGAAGGTTTTGATAGCTTAACCATTCCAAGTGAGGCGCTGACATTTAGTCCAGATGAAGTGGCGAAAAACCGTAAAGCTTGGATTCGCGAATGGCAGTCTGCGCTGATTAAGTAGTATTGGCCATCTAAGAAAATCTGCAGATTATCGCCCCTGCGCAGGCAGGGGCAAGCTAATACTGCACCAGAGTTTCACTGGTGTGACGAACCGTTATCGTGTCTACTTTTCCATTGAGGTTATTGTGACCCAAATACCAAAATCAGGTTTAGCGATTGCTTTGCTCATTGCTATATATGTGCTGGCTTCGTTGTGGACACTGCTTTCCTACTCGTCAATGACTGATATTGGTCTGCTGTTTACTGACCCATACTACCAGCACGTAGCCAAATTTAGCTTTTGGCAAGCAAGTCTATCAACGTTGCTAAGTGTAGGGCTTGCTATCCCAGTGGCACATGCGTTTTCTCGTCGCCATTTTTGGGGAAGATCATGGCTGCTCAAATTGTTTGCGACCACGTTGGTGATGCCAGTACTGGTCGGCGTGTTTGGCATTGTCGCCATTTATGGCAATCAAGGCGTTATTGCTCAATGGTGGCTCACTTCGAATGATTCTATGCCGTTTTCTCTCTATGGTTTAAACGGCATTTTGCTGGCACACGTATTCTTTAATTTGCCTTTTGCAACTCGTTTGCTATTAGTGACGATAGAAAGTGTTCCACTAGAGCAGCGCAAGTTAGCACTGCACTTGGGAATGAATAGCTGGCAGTGTTTTAGATTGGTGGAGTGGCCACGACTAAAAGCACATTTACCTCATGTTATTGGCTTAGTCTTCATGTTGTGTTTTACCAGTTTTGCTACCGTCATGGCGCTAGGTGGCGGCCCGAAAGCCACTACGATTGAATTAGCGATTTATCAAGCGATCAAGTTTGATTTTGACCTACAAACCGGAGCGGTTCTGGCATTGTGGCAAATGTTAATTTGCGCACTACTGGTGCTGTTTATTGGCAAATTTAGTCGAGACTTGGAGGGCAAAACCAATTATAGCGACATGCCCACGATTCAACCTCAAGACTCATGGTTGAAAAAATGCTGGGATAGCTTTTGGATCATGGCAACCTTAATACTGGTCATCCCGCCACTTATTGCCATTGTTGCAAGTGGACTGAATGAGAAATTGTGGTCAGTGCTTGCCGATAGCAAGTTTTGGTCAGCAGTTATGACCTCGTTACAAGTGGCAATCATGGCTGCTAGTATCGCGTTAGTGGTTGGCATTGTGCTATTGAGTAGTTCGCGAATGTTACGAATAAAGTCTCACTATGGCCGTGCGGATGGCGTGGAGTTTGTTGGTACGGTTATTTTGGTGACACCCGCGTTGGTATTGAGCACAGCGACTTTTCTAATGCTTCGAGGAATGACCAATGTGTTTAGTCTTGCCTTTGGGATCGTTGTCGCTGTGAATGCTTTGATGGCGCTGCCGTATGTTATCAAAACACTTAATCAGCCAATGTTGAGGTTAGCCAAGCAATATCACCTGCTTTGGCAAAGTTTAGGACTGCGTGGCATTCGACGATTTTGGTTAATGGAATGGAGAGCAATCCGCGCACCGATATTGCATGCTTTCTCGATTAGCTTTGTCCTTTCCATGGGCGATCTTACTGTTATCGCGCTATTTGGTAGTCAGAACTTTAATACCTTACCGCTTTACTTATATCAGCTGATGGGCAGCTATCAATTGCAAGCTGCGGCTGTAGTATCTCTGGTGCTGTTTATATTGAGTATTGGTGTATTTACCTTAACGGAGTCGTTGTTACGACCTGTATCGACCGAGCGAGAGAGATCATAATGTTAACAATGGATCATGTCGACTATCGCTACCACAGTGATTGGTTTCGGTTCTCTATCTCAGTAGAAAAAGGTGATGTGTTGGCGTTGATTGGGCCCAGTGGTGCTGGTAAATCGACATTGTTGGCGCTTATAGCGGGGTTTTGTCAGCCTGAATCGGGAACGATATCTGTCGATGATGAAGAGATTCAATCTAAGCAGCCTCACCAGCGGCCTTTGTCTATGTTGTTTCAAGAGCACAACTTATTCGAGCACCTTTCAGTGTTCGATAATATTGCTTTAGGACTCAATCCAGCCCTTAAACTAACTGCAGAAGATCAACAGCAAGTGCGAGATGCGGCAGACAAAGTGGGTCTTATTGATAAGATCCAGCGCTTACCGTCTGAGCTTTCCGGTGGGCAGAGGCAGCGAGTGGCTTTAGCTCGTTGCTTTGTTCAGCCTCACTATATTTGGTTACTTGATGAACCGTTTTCGGCGTTAGATCCGGTGCTTCGTAAAGAGATGCTGTCGGTAGTTCACTCTCTAGCTCAAGAAAAGCAAGCGACCGTCATTATGGTGACACATCATCTTAGTGATGCTAGAGCCATTGCCAACCGGTTTGCTTACCTTAGTCATGGCATCATCACTGCTGAAGGGGACATCACGGCTTTGACGACGCAGCATGACAATCAAGAGCTCGCGCGGTTTGTAAAAGCGGCTCACTAGAGTTCTAAGGATATAAAAAAGGCAGCTTATGCTGCCTTTATGGTCGTTAATTGAGCGTTGAAGCTAGAACTCTTGTTCTTCTTCGTGTTTAAGCACTTGGAAAATTTCACGGAATGCTTTGGCAGGCTTTCCTGCTTTCTTTTCTTTGTTGGCTTGACGAGCAAGTTGGCGTAGACGTTGACGGTCGAGGTTCGGGTACAGCTCAAGTGCATCCGCGATAGCCTCGTCACCTTGTTCCACAATACGATCACGCAGTTGCTCAAGTTTATGAAGTGCTGCAGTAGATTGTGAGTGTTTGTTACGTACGCGGTCTAGAGCCGCTTGAATTGGCTCAGGATCTTCGGTGCGCATCAGCTTACCAATATATTGCAATTGGCGACGTCGAGCTTCGTTCTTGAAGCGCTGGGCATCGGCGACCGCTTCTCTCAGATCTTCACTAAGAGGAAACTTATCCAACACAGCAGGCTTTAGTTCAACTAACTCTTCACCGAGTTTTTGCAACTCTTCCATGTCGTTTTTCATTTCGGTTCTGCTTACCCAAATGATTTCTTCTTCCTCTTCCCAAGGTGCTTTCTGATTTTTACGGGCCATGTTTACTGCCTATATCACTATCTCATTACGAATATTGGCTATTTTAGCAAGAAATCTGGGGAGAATGCGAAAACCTTGTTATTCTAGTCTCAATTAAACGATAAAAGTTAGATGAATTATGGATGTAAGAGAGCAAGTTGCTCAGCAGCAAGCTGAGCTAGAAGCCGCTGTTGCTAAAGCGCTGGATATGGCTTCAGTAAATTCAGATGCTGCTGAGGTCGCTATTACTAAAAGCACTGGCTTGAGCGTCTCCACGCGCATGTGTGAAGTGGAGAACGTAGAGTTTAATAGTGACGGTGCGCTGGGTATCACGGTATATCGTGGGCAGCGTAAGGGCAGTGCGTCAACCTCTGACTTGAGTGAAAAGGCCATTGCACAAACGGTAGCTGCTGCACTGGATATTGCCCAGTACACCTCCGAAGACCCATTTGCAGGGCCAGCTCCAAAAGAGTTGTTGGTAACGAATATCCCAGACCTTGATCTCTTCCATCCAGATGAGCCAAATCCCGATGTGGCTGCGCAAAAAGCGATTGCTGCTGAGAAAGCAGCATTAGCTTACAGTGACAAAATAAAGCAGAGTGATGGCGCCAGTTACGACAGCCACTATGGCGTTAAGGTCTATGGTAACTCTCATGGCCTCTTGGCCGGTTATGCGTCTAGCCGTCATAGCATTAGCTGTAGCGTCATTGGCCAAGGCCAAAATGGCGATATGGAGCGTGATTACAGTTATACCCTTGCTCGTCACCGTGATGATTTGTGGACACCAGAGTCGGTCGGTGAGAAGGCTGCTATCAAAACAGTTGAGCGTCTAGACCCTAGAAAAGTCAAAACGGGTCAATACCCAGTGCTTTTTGCCAACGATGTTGCGACTGGCCTTATGGGACACTTAGTGATGGGGATTAGCGGCGGTAATTTATACCGTAAGTCGTCGTTCTTGTTAGATAAACTGGGTGAGCAGATTCTGCCAGATTGGTTCGCTATTGAAGAAAAACCTCACCTACTTAAAGGCTTAGCATCTAGTCCGTTTGATAACGAAGGGGTGGCAACACAAGATTTAGATATTATCACTGACGGTAAGTTGGCGACCTACTTGTTGACCAGTTACGCTGCGCGCAAACTGAAGATGACGCCAACAGGGCATGCTGGAGGTATTCACAACTGGTTTGTTAAATCAACGGGGCAAGATTTTGATGCTATGTTGAAAACGCTTGGCACTGGCTTGCTGGTAACCGAAGTGATGGGGCAAGGGGTAAATATCGTTACTGGTGATTACTCTCGCGGTGCAGCAGGATTCTGGGTCGAAAATGGAGAAATCCAATACCCAGTTTCGGAAATTACCGTTGCTGGTAATCTAGCTCAAATGTTCAAGCAAATTGTGGCAGTTGGCAGTGATGTGGAAACGCGATCACAAATTCAAACGGGCTCTATCCTGTTGGAGTCAATGAAAGTCGCTGGTGAGTAAATAGCGAATAGCGAAAAGGGCGTAACCTACCGGTTACGCCCTTTTTGTATCTAGCGTCAGCTGATCATTATGGTGGCTAAGCCTAAGAAGACCGAAAGACCAACAACGTCGGTAATGGTCGTAAGGGCCATTCCGCCCGCCAATGCGGGGTCGATATTCATTTTTTTGAGCAGAATAGGGATGGTAACGCCAGCAATACCCGCCACCAGTAAATTAGTCATCATGGCGGCAGAGATAATCCCGCCTAACATCCAATCACCTTTCCACGCTACTACGATACCACCGATAATTAGGGCCCAAAGGACACCATTGAGAAAACCGATGGCGGCTTCTTTGAGTAGCAGTTCACGTCGGTTACTGTCACCGATATGGCCCAAAGCTAGGCCTCGGATCACCAGGGCAACGGTTTGGTTACCTGCAACCCCTCCCATGGAAGGTACAATAGTCATCAAGACGGCTATTGCTGCCATCTGCTCTAATGTGGCCTCAAACATATTGGAGACAGATGCTGCTGCTAAAGCGGCAAGTACATTGGCGCCCAGCCAAACACTGCGTCGACGAGCAGATTTTACAACAGGCGCAAAGGTATCTTCATCGTCATCCATACCTGCCATACTCATCATCGAGTGTTCGGCATCTTCACGAATAATGTCGACCACGTCATCGATGGTGATACGACCAACTAGGTGATGTTCACTATCCACAACAGGGGCAGAGACCCAGTCGCGTCGTTCAAATAACGAGGCAACGTCCGAATCGCTAGTTTCAACATGGATTGCCTCATCGGCATCATCCATGACATCGACGACTTTGACATCTGGCTGAGTGGTTAAAAGTGTGCTCAAAGAAAGGTGACCAATCAGCATGTCTTCTTCGTCTATCACATACAGTGCGTCGGTCGCCTCTGGCAGCTCGCCTTTCATACGCAGGTAGCGCAGAACTACATCGACATCGACATCACCACGAATAGTGATAACGTCGGTATTCATGATTCCGCCGGCGGTATCTTCTGGGTAAGAAAGGGCGGTTTCGACACGCAAGCGGTCAGCAGTGTCCATTTGTGACAGAACTTCGCGCGATACGGTATCAGGCAGACTACGTAGGACATAGGCTACGTCATCGGTGTCCATGCCTTCCGTTGCTTCAGCCAGCTTTTCTGGCGCCATTTTGGAGACAAGACTATCTTTGACGTCCTCATTGAGTTCATCAAGGATTTCACCATAGTCTTCAGGGTCGGTGAGTTGCCACAGGACTTCACGGCTTTTACGCGGAGAGGCTTCTAGAAGATGGGCAATATCTTCAGGCTCCATGTCCTGAAGTTGTCTTCTTACGTAAACGAAGCGGCCATTTTCTAGCGCTTCACTGACTTCTTGGAGGGTTTGGTGAGCTTGATCGAATTCTATTTGCTCCGCCATGGATGCCCCCTACACTCAACTGCTTTTTAATGTACTGAATAGTAGCTTAATTTTGGGTTCAAGTAACCTACGGGGCACGAAGAAGTTATCGGAGAGTGGAAATAAAACAGAAAAGTGTGCGGAATCTATTCGTCTTCGTCGAAGCGGTGTTCAACCAACTCGCATACCGCTTGCAGAGCATCCTCAGCTTGGTTTCCTGACGCTTTGATGGTGATGTTCTCACCTTGAGCCGACTCGAGCATAAGAAGCCCCATTACACTATCCGCTGTTGCTTCTTTCTGTTCGTGATTACAAATCGTCACGGTTGCCTCGAAGCTTTGTGCTAACTCGACTAACTTGACGGCAGCGCGAGCATGCAAACCAAGACGATTTTGAATGAGAACAGTGCGAGATAGTGACATTTGATTTCCTGTTAGCTGTTTTTCTCTAGCGATGCGTGACGAATTTTTACTTGGTGGCCGAGCTGAGCAAAATACTCACCAATTTGCTGAGTGATATAGACAGAGCGGTGTTTGCCGCCCGTACAACCAATAGCAACAGTCAGATAGCTACGGTTGTTCTTTTCCAGTAAAGGTAGCCAACGTTCAACAAAGCCTTGAATTTGTTGTTTCAACTCGATGACGTCAGGATAAGCTTCTAGGAAAGATTTAATTGGTGCATCTAGCCCTGTCATTGGTCTTAATTCTGGCTGCCAATGTGGATTGGGTAGAAAACGCACATCAAACACGTAATCGGCATCACTTGGCATACCGTATTTAAACCCAAACGATTGGAAAACCATGACAAGATCTTTCTTCTCTTGGCCTTCTAATTCAAAACGAATGGTTTCGCTTAAGTCGTGTATGGACTGTTCACTCGAGTCAATGATGTAGTCGGCATGCTCTTTGATAGGTTTGAGTAGTGTATGCTCTAAATCAATAGCCTGCTCTAGTGACAGTTTATCTTTGCGCTGAGAGAGAGGATGGATACGACGAGTTTCACTGTAGCGTTTTAACAACACTGGCTTTGATGCATCAAGAAAAAGTACTTTGACGTCGTGTTGCTTAGACAATTGTTGCAACTTAGAGGTTAAGTTGTTCAGATTGTCAGGCAAGTTACGGATATCAATACTGACGGCGACACTTTGTTGGGAATCTTTTGAAGAATCCACAAAGGCTTCCAGTAAATCGATAGGTAGATTATCAACGCAGTAGTAGCCAGAATCTTCTAGTACTCGCAACGCCACACTTTTGCCTGCGCCCGAATGTCCACTTACAACGACTAATCGCATTTTGTTTCTCAGCTATTTTTAATGGCTAACGATAATATCGTAAAGCTCTTGATCGGACTGAGCATTACGAAGTTGTTTTAGGACCGTTTTATCATTTAAACGCTCAGCCATACATGACAATGTCTTTAAATGTTCTTTACATTGCGCATCTGGAACGAGCAGAGCGAACATGAGATCAACTGGGCGATTGTCTATAGAGTCGAAGTCAACTGGCGCTTGGCACTGAAGTAATACGGCAACGGCTTTATCGCTGTCATGCATTCTGGCATGAGGAATCGCAATACCATTACCAATTCCCGTGCTGCCCACTTTTTCACGACTTAACATGCACTCGAACAGTTCGGTAGAATTTTGACCCGTGTGCTCTGCTGCGATTTCGCTAATAATTTCTAGGGCGCGCTTTTTACTCGTACAAGGGACTGCACTTTTGGTGCAGTCCAGAGTTAATACTTCACTTATTTGCATTTTAGTGATTACTTAATTTTTCTTTATGCTTATTCAATTGTCTGACGAGCTTATCGACAAGTCCGTCAATGGCAGCGTACATATTCTCATCATTTGCCGCCGCATGAATTTCAGCTTGATTAACGTGGAGCGTAGCTTCTGCGATCTGGTTTAATTTTTCAACTTTTAATATGACGTTAATGCTGTTTATATGATCGAAAAAGCGTTCCAGCTTTTGAAATTTACTCTGAACGTAGTCCTGCATTGACTCAGTGACATCGACGTGGTGGCCTTCAATTTGAATTTGCATAGACTTTCCTTCTTAGTTATTGGCCTTAAAGTAGGCGTTTACGCTGACTGGAAGGGGCAATGCCCAACGACTCACGGTATTTCGCTATAGTTCGTCTAGCAACCTGAATTCCTTGGTCAGCTAGTTGCGCTGCGATTTTACTATCGCTCAATGGCTTGGCTGGATTTTCTGCAGCGACAAGCTTCTTGATTAGTGCTCGAATGGCCGTCGAGGAACACTCGCCGCCATTGTCGGTCGATACGTGGCTTGAGAAGAAGTACTTCAGTTCAAAAATGCCGCGTGGGGTATGCATATATTTCTGAGTGGTAACTCGAGAAATTGTCGATTCATGCATGTCTACAGCAAGGGCAACATCGTTGAGAACCATTGGTTTCATTGCCTCTTCACCGTATTCGAAAAAGTCATGTTGATGCTCGACAATGCACTTAGCTACTTTGAGCAAAGTTTCATTGCGACTCTCAAGGCTCTTAATCAACCATTTCGCTTCCTGCAAATTAGAGCGAATATATTGGCTGTCAGCACTGTTGCCTGTACCTAGTTTCGCGTATTGTTGATTCACTTTCAGTCTTGGAACACTGTCAGGGTTAATCTGAACTATCCATTTTCCGCGGTCTTTGAAGACGGAGACATCCGGCACTACGTACTCAGTTTCATCAGGCGTGATTTTACTGCCTGGTCGAGGGTCAAGCTGTTGGATGAGCTTCAAAACTTCTCGAAGATCCGCTTCCTTAAGCTTAGTCTCTTTAATAACGAGTTTGTAATCACGGTTACCCAATTGATCGATATGATCAGACAAGACCAACTTAGCTTCAGCGAGCCATGGAGTATCTTCAGGGAAAGTAGCGAGTTGCAGTAGTAGGCAATCTTGCAGATTAAGAGAAGCAACGCCTAGCGGATCGAATTGCTGAACGCGTTTTCTTACTGCTTCAATCTCATCAAGCTCAACATCCTCAATATCGACACTGTCGAGAATCTCTTCACAGGACAGGGTCAGATAGCCGTAATCATCGACAGCATCAATGATGGCTAAGGCGATGGCACGATCTGTTTCAGTAAATGGCGTGAGGTCTAATTGCCAAACTAGATAGTCTTGTAGAGACTGTGTGGTTTCACCTTGATAAATTGGCATGTCATCATCGGCGGCAATGCCCGTGTTACCGGTATTGGCGCTATAGACATCATCCCATGTGGTGTCCATTTCAAGTTCCGTCGATATTTCAGAACTTTCAATTTGTTCAGAACTGTCTTTTGGCTCTGGTTCGCTAACTGGCTCTGCAGATGCTTCTTCTTTACTTTCAGGGCTCGACTTTTCCTCATTAGAAGGCGGCGCTTCTTCCGCGGTTTCTTCCACGTCAAGTAATGGGTTTGAGTCTAAGGCCTCTTGAATCTCTTGTTGCAGATCGAGCGTCGACAATTGCAGTAAGCGAATTGCTTGTTGCAACTGGGGCGTCATTGCTAACTGTTGACCTAGCTTGAGTTGTAATGAGGGTTTCATGCAGTATTGCTAGCCTATTATTAAAATTTTATCCAAGCCTATTAAATCATAGTCTGAATTGTTCACCGAGATAAACCTGTTTTACGTGTTCATTATTGAGAACATCTTCAGGACTTCCTTCAGCAATTAGGTGACCTTGGCTCACAATGTATGCTTTTTCACACACATCTAAGGTTTCACGAACGTTATGATCGGTGATAAGAACTCCTAAGCCTCTATCGCGCAAATGCTCGATGATCTTCTTGATATCAATCACTGAAATTGGGTCAACACCCGCAAACGGCTCATCCAATAAGATGAACTGCGGGTTGGCGGCCAGAGCCCTAGCAATTTCTACACGTCGACGTTCGCCGCCAGACAGTGCCATACCTGCACTTTTTCGAATGTGTTGAATATTGAACTCATCCAGCAGGTCCTCTAGTTTATCTTGTCGCTCTTCTTGAGTGATCTCATTACGAGTCTCGAGTACTGCCATAATGTTGTTTTCAACACTGAGCTTTCTGAAAATGGAGGCTTCTTGTGGCAGGTAGCCAATGCCCATTTTAGCGCGGCTATGCATTGGGAGAATACTGATGTCTTCTCCATCAATAGTTATGGTGCCTTCATCGCGAGCAACCAGACCTACAATCATGTAAAACGAAGTAGTTTTACCGGCGCCGTTAGGGCCTAGCAATCCCACTATTTGACCAGATTCAACCGAAAGGCTAACGTCTGAGACCACTTTACGGTTTTTATAGCTTTTTGCTAAATGTGTCGCTTTCAATAACGCCATAAATACAATTACTTCTCTTGGACCTGTTGTGGTTGTAGCACAGTAGATACTCTTCCCTTTGAGTCGCCATCAGCGATGAGTTTCTGTGATGAGATTCTGTACTTAATTACACTGCCACGAATGATACTGTCGTCTTGAGATAGCATCGCTTTATTCGTCATAGTCAATTGATCGTTTTTCAGTGAGTAATGTAACTGCTTTGCTTCACCGTATAAGGTTTTACCATCGTCAGTAAGTTGAGAAAATGTCGCCAAATTGCCAAAACCTTCGATAACCTGAATTGTGCCGGTTTCTGCTTCACGTGTAACAATCACTTTATCGGCATTGATGTTAATACTACCTTGTTTAAGCTTTACATCGCCTTCGAAGGTTACTTGGTTGCTTTTCATATCAAGTAGCTGAGAGTCAGAGTCAATATACACCGGTTGCTCTGAGTCCGTTGATAACGCCATTGCTGATATAGGTAAAAGTAAGCAAATACCTAAACTAAGGTGTGAGAGTTTCATATCTACTGTTCACTTTGTTATAAACCTCGGCGATATTGTCTGCGAAATTTCCTTTCATCGCTTCGCCGCATGTTTCAAATTGAGGGCCGAGCATAATGACCTTGGTATCGGACCAAAAGTCTCTGTTGGTTAGTTTAATGCTCATCTTCTGTGTTGATAGTGTATCAAATCCTGACTCTGGTAATAGATTTTGAGCTAGAACATTGTCGTATAAAGTGAGTACTTCATCCTTGTCCAAAATGGCTTTATCTGCGGAAATTTCCCACTCTTTTGTTGTGCCATTCGCGTAAATAGACAATATAGGACTCTCAAAAATAGTATTCCCTTTTTGAGCGAAATGTTCCAGATGTACGGAATTGATCGTATAGCTTCGAATACCGGTATCAGAGTAAGAAATGTTATGAACATTTATTCCACTGAAAGCTGGCAATTCAATATCTGGGACAATCTGAATCGTGCTCGATTCGTCCTTGGTGTACAAATAAACCGCACACCCAATAGAAATAATGGCAAGTAGACTATAAAGAATACGAGACAAACTCATATACTAAGACCTTTGTGAAGCTCTAGTTCTCCCTTTGATTCTAGGATCAGATCACAAACTTCCCTAACGGCACCACGTCCACCTGGAATCGTAGTGACGTGATCTGCTTTTCTGGCGAGCAGTGGATGCCCATCCGCCACGCAGACGCTTAAGCCGACCTGCTCCATGACAGGCCAATCGATAAGGTCATCACCGATGTAGGCCGTTTTCGAAGCTGGGATAGCAAGCTTTTGGCAAATATCTTGATAAGCGGAGACTTTGTCATCTTGCCCTTGGTAAATCAAAGAAATACCCAGTGCGGTCATGCGGTTCTCAACGATCTGTGAGCGACGGCCTGTAATGATGGCGACTTCTACGCCCGCACTCATTAAAGCCTTAATACCGTAACCGTCACGAGTATGAAAGGTTTTTAGCTCTTCACCTTGGTTACCCATATAAATCAAGCCATCGGAGAAGACGCCATCCACGTCGCAAATCAGGAGTTTGATGTCTGCTGCTTTATCGTAAGTGGATGAAGCCACCAAACCATAGAGCGTTTCAACTTGTTTCGACACTACATTACTCCCGCTTTTAATAAGTCATGCATATTGAGTGCACCCACGACTTTATTGTCATCGAGCAGTACAAGACCGTTAATATTCTTCGATTGCATTAAGTTTAATCCTTCAGCCGCTAGCATATTAGGCGCAGCAGTGGTTGGGTTAACGGTCATGACCTCGCCAATGGTGGTGTCATGAATATCGACTCGTTTATCAAGAATACGTCGCAAGTCTCCATCGGTAAAGATACCTAGCAAGTTCATATCGTTGTCCACGATAGTTGTCATGCCAAGTCCTTTATCGGAAATTTCTAGTAGTGCGTCGCGTACCAAGGTCTGTGGACCGACTACAGGCAGCGCTTGACCTGAATGCATGATGTCACTCAATTTAAGTAATAGTTTACGACCCAATGCGCCTCCCGGATGAGACAGGGCAAAGTCTTCTTCACCAAAGCCACGAGCTTCCAATAAGGCGATGGCCAATGCATCTCCCATGACCAGAGTTGCCGTCGAGCTAGAAGTGGGTGCTAGACCAAGTGGACACGCTTCTTTAGGTACAGTGATTTGTAAGTGAAAATCAGAGAGTTTTGCCATGTTAGATTCAGGCTTTCCGGTCATGCTTACAGTAGTAATACCAAGGCGCTTAAAGACTGGAAATAAACTAATGATTTCGTGCGACTCACCGGAATTGGAGATGGCGATAACGAGATCGCGAGCCTCAATCATACCCAAATCGCCGTGAGCGGCTTCTCCTGGGTGGACAAAAAACGCCGATGTGCCAGTGCTAGCAAGCGTAGCCGCAATTTTCTTACCAATGTGCCCTGATTTACCCATCCCCATGACGATAACCTTGCCTTGGTGGTTGAGAATCGCATCACATACCGACTCAAATTGCTCGTCAAAGTAGCGCTCGAGGTGTTGAAGTGCTTGTACTTCGGTCTCTAAAACACGCTTCGCAGCGCTAACATAATCAAAACCAGACATGATAACCGCTCCTAAGCTGCCATATTAGCGAATAGATAAACCTGATAACCAAGGAATAGCACGAACAAAATAAATCCTTCAATTCGATTAATGCTCTTAGATTTGCCCAGTGCCATTACAACCAGTAATAGCGAAACGGCAAGCATAACCCAGAAGTCACGGCCCATAGCATGTTCACTGAGTATAGAAGGATTAATGATACCTGGAATACCCATCACGGCGAGGATGTTGAAGACGTTTGAGCCTATGATGTTACCTACCGCCATATCATCTTCGCCTTTCAGTACACCAGCAAGAGATGCGGCCAGTTCTGGCAGGCTGGTGCCAATCGCGATAATCGTTAGACCGATAACAAGGTCACTCATGCCAAAATATTGGGCGATCGTTACTGCGCTATCTACCAGTCTATCTGCTGCGATAGGGAGGATGATTAGGCCTATCACCACCCACATGGCTGCTTTAGCGTTACTCACACCTTCTGGAATTTCGGACTCTTGGTCTTCTAGCATGGCGTCATTGTTGCCACTCTCTTTTTCAGCTTTGCTGATACGAAGCATGGCAAGGATAAATGCGCCAAATAAGGCAAATAGAATAATCCCTTCATAGAAACCAAGGTGACTATCCCAAAGAATAAGACCTGCGATAAGCGTTACCGCAATCATTAAAGGTAGCTCGCGTCTCAGAACCGCAGATGAAATAGAAAGAGGCTTAATCATGGCGGTAATACCAAGAATAAGGGCAATATTGGCGATGTTGGACCCTAGGACGTTACCAACCGCAGTATCCGTTTTACCCTCTAGGGCGGCGGTGGCCGAAACCATCATTTCTGGCGCGGATGACCCCATAGCAAGAATAGTCATACCGATAACTAAAGGTGAGATACCCACATTGCGTGCCAGTGCCGCGGCGCCGAATACCAACTTATCAGCACTCCAAACGAGAAAAACCAGTCCAATTATCAGAAACACTACGGCTTCAAGCATGTTTTTATCCACTTCTATTTTTCTGAGACATTTGGCGGCTAATTTTGACGGTTTGTCGGCCAAAATGGAAGCTAATCAACAAATAAAATAACAATAGTGCGCCGAAGCTAATACGCTAATAGATAGGCTAAGGTGAAGAGAGATGTCATAAATGCTCGTAATGACACAAATTTGGCGTAATTGGATATGACTCTGTAATTATCCAACCATTTGGATATAAGGGTTTTAATTGTCCGCTTGTGTCATTATTATTGTTGCTCATAGGACTATTGTTAGGATGATAAGGAAATGTATGTCAAACAATGACTTGGTTTCCGTAAAGGGACTGACTTTTGCACGTGGCTCACACGTCATTTTTGATGACGTCGAGTTGCATGTACCAAAAGGTAAGATCACAGCCATCATGGGGCCATCGGGAATTGGTAAAACGACATTACTTCGCCTGATCGGTGGGCAAATCTCGCCTGACCATGGGGAGATTTGGTTCGAAGGCGACAATATTCCTACGCTTTCTAGAAAACGTCTTTACCATGTTCGTAAGAAAATGAGCATGCTATTCCAATCGGGTGCACTATTTACCGACCTTAATGTCTTTGACAATGTCGCGTTTCCTTTGCGTGAGCATACTGAACTGAGTGAGTCGATGATTCGTACTTTAGTACTGCTAAAGTTAGAGGCTGTCGGATTACGTGGGGCATCTCAACTTATGCCAAGTGAGCTTTCTGGAGGCATGGCAAGACGTGCAGCACTCGCAAGAGCTATTGCCCTTGACCCTGAATTAATTATGTACGATGAGCCCTTTGTTGGTCAGGATCCTATAACGATGGGGGTGCTGGTGGAACTAATTGGTAAGTTGAACAAAGCACTAGACCTTACCTCCATTGTCGTTTCTCACGATGTTCCCGAAGTCATGTCTATCGCCGATTGGGTTTACTTGCTCGCGGACGGAAAAGTAGTTGCTTGCGGTACTCCTGATGAACTGAGAAATAACCCTGATGCTCGAGTCCAACAGTTCTTGCTTGGCGAAGCTGATGGGCCAGTTCCATTCCGTTATCCAGCAAAGGCATTAACTAAGGAGCTGTTCTAATATGTCGTTTCCATCAGTATGGATTCAAAAAGTCGGTCAGCGTACCTTATCTCTTTGCCAATCATGGGGTAGGGCAACCTTCATGCTATTTGGTGTCCTGTTTTCCAAACCACAGCCCAAAAAGCACTTTCCACTATTAATAAAACAGTTACATAACGTTGGTGTGCAGTCACTGGCCATCATTATGGTGTCTGGGCTGTTTATCGGCATGGTTCTCAGTCTGCAAGGGTACGTAGTGCTCGTCGATTATGGAGCGGAAGGCAGTTTAGGGCAGATGGTGGCGTTATCACTATTAAGAGAGTTGGGGCCAGTCGTTACAGCTCTGTTGTTCGCGGGCCGTGCAGGCTCAGCATTGACTGCTGAAATTGGCTTAATGAAAGCCACGGAACAGCTATCGAGCATGGAAATGATGGCCGTTGATCCTCTTAAACGAGTGATCTCGCCTCGTTTTTGGGCTGGGATTATCTCCATGCCACTGCTAGCCATGATCTTTATGGCAATAGGTATTTGGGGTGGTCAACTGGTTGGTGTGGATTGGAAAGGCATTGATCACGGTAGTTTTTGGTCAGCGATGCAGTCGTCACTAGAACTGGGTCGAGACATTGGTAACAGCATCATTAAGTGTTTGGTGTTTGCGATTACGGTGACGTGGATTGCACTGTTTAATGGATATGATGCCATACCGACTTCGGAAGGTATTAGTCAGGCGACAACGAGAACCGTCGTGCACTCATCATTGGCGGTGTTGGGATTAGATTTTGTGCTTACAGCACTGATGTTTGGCAATTAAGAGTAAAGGACAATTCAATGCAACAAACTAGAAAGTTAGAATTGTGGGTAGGCAGTTTTGTCATCATCGGACTTTGCGCAATCTTGTTTATGATTTTTCAGGTTGCTGACGTGAAAGGATTGGGCTCAGGGGATACTTATGAGCTGGAAGCCAGGTTCGATAATATCGGTAGCCTAAAAGTTCGCTCTCCTGTGAAAGTTGGTGGAGTCGTTATCGGTCGAGTCAGTGACATTAGCCTTGATAAAGAGAGCTATTTGCCTGTGGTAACCTTGTCTATTAGTTCAGATTACCATTTCCCAGATACTTCGAGCGCACAAGTGTTAACATCGGGGTTAATTGGTGAGCAATATATAGGCCTGGTGCCTGGGTTTATCTTTGATGATGAAGGGTATTTAGCCGATGGCGACAGAATTGAGGACACCAAGTCTGCGTTGGTGCTCGAAGACATGATAGGTCAAGTGTTATATAGCATTGGCGGTTCTGATGAGAAAAAGGAGTAAAGTGATGTTCAACAAATGTTTACTGATATTTAGTGCCTTGATGCTCTCATTTGGTCTTCATGCTAATGAGATTGATGCTACAAAGCCCTATGACATGATGCAGAAAGTCGCCGATAAAACGTTTACCCGTTTAGCGAATGAGCAAGAGCAAATTCAGAAAGATCCTGATTATCTTAAGGTAGTAGTCGAAGAGGAGCTGATGCCTTACGTGAATGATCGTTACGCGGCATTGAAGCTATTGGGTCCTAATTTAAAAGGTGCTAAACGAGAGGATGTATTAGAGTTTGCCAGAGCATTTCGAGAGTACTTGATTACTTCTTATGCGCAAGTTCTAACTCAATACACCGGACAGGATATTCAATTTGGTCCGGAACCAAAAATTGATGATAAGACGACTATTATCGGTGTTCGTGTCACGATTATGGACTCACCTAGACCTAATATTAATCTCGAGTTTAAACTCAGAAAGGATAAGAAAACTGGCGAATGGAAAGCCTTTGATATGATTGCGGAAGGCATTAGCCTGCTCTCTAGTAAACAATCTGAATGGAACAGTAAAATTCGTCAAGATGGCATATTAGCGGTAGCAGAGGAACTTGAGCAGTTGGCACAGGCCCCGATTCGTTTTGAAGGCAGCAAAAAATAATGGACACTAATTTAGCGGTTCGTAACCCAGGTGTTTTTGAGCTAATTGGTAACGTTGATCGCGATACTGTACCTGAGCTTTGGAATACTATTCAAAGTGTTAATTTTGAGAAGCCTGAGATGGAATTGGCGTTAGATAAAGTAAAACGCTTCGATTCTGCGGGATTGGTGATGCTAATTCACTTATTAGAGCATGCAAAAAATCGAAAGTGTCATATAATGCTCAGCTTCGTGCCCGATGAGCTGAAAATACTGTTTCAGCTATATAACGTTGAATCAGTTATTGAGAAACACATTTAGGAGTATCTTGTGGATAGCACAAAAGTACAGGAACTATTACAAAACGCATTGAACCTAGAAGAGCTACACGTAAAAGGTGAAGGTAGCCACTACGAAGTGATTGCGGTAGATGCTCAATTTGAAGGCATGAGCCGAGTTAAAAAGCAGCAGATGATCTATGGTCCTCTGATGGATTACATTCAGCGTAATGACATCCACGCAGTTTCAATTAAAGCCTATACTCCAGAAGAGTGGGCTCGTGATAAAAAGCTGATGTCTTTGTAAGGTTTATTAATGGATAAGTTTCGAGTTATTGGATCGGATCAGCCGTTATCTGGCGAAGTGTCGATCTCTGGTGCTAAAAATGCAGCACTACCTATTTTATTCGCTTCTATTCTGGCTGAGGAGCCTGTAGAAGTGGCCAACGTACCACATCTTCGTGACATTGATACGACAATGAAACTACTTAGCCGTTTAGGTGCTAAAGTGCATCGCAACGGTTCTGTTCACGTTGATGGTAGCGAGATTAACGAGTTGTGCGCACCTTATGACTTGGTGAAAACCATGCGTGCATCGATTTGGGCATTAGGTCCACTGGTTGCTCGTTTTGGCAAAGGACAAGTTTCTCTTCCGGGTGGCTGTGCGATTGGCGCACGTCCGGTAGATTTACATATTCATGGTCTTGAGCAGCTTGGCGCCACCATCACATTAGAAGATGGTTATGTGAAAGCTGAAGTAGAAGGTCGATTGAAAGGTGCTCACATTGTGATGGACAAAGTGAGTGTTGGTGCGACCATCACGATAATGTGTGCTGCAACATTAGCTGAAGGTACTACTGTACTTGATAATGCGGCTCGCGAACCTGAAATCGTCGATACCGCCGATTTCTTGAACAAGCTAGGTGCAAAAATCACTGGAGCAGGTACTGATACGATTACAATCGAAGGTGTAGAACGCCTTGGTGGTGGCAAGCACTCTGTTGTTCCAGATCGCATTGAAACCGGCACTTTCCTGGTGGCAGCGGCGGTATCAGGTGGCAAGATTATTTGTCGCAATACCCATGCTCACCTGCTTGAAGCTGCGTTGGCTAAGCTGGAAGAAGCCGGAGCTAAAATCGAGACTGGCGATGACTGGATTTCATTGGATATGACCGATAGAGAGCTTAAAGCGGTTTCAATTCGCACAGCTCCACATCCAGGTTTCCCTACGGATATGCAAGCTCAGTTTACCTTGCTCAATATGATGGCAAAAGGTGGCGGCGTGATTACTGAAACAATCTTTGAAAATCGTTTCATGCACGTTCCTGAGCTAATGCGTATGGGCGCAAAAGCAGAAATTGAAGGCAACACCGTGATTTGTGGTGACGTAGAATCATTGAGTGGCGCACAAGTAATGGCTACTGACCTGCGAGCTTCGGCAAGTTTGGTTATTGCCGGTTGTATCGCTCATGGTGAGACAATTGTAGACCGTATCTATCATATCGATCGTGGTTATGAACGTATTGAAGATAAGCTGTCTGCATTGGGTGCTAACATCACTCGTATCGCGGGTTCTGCGGAATAATAACGATAGATTATAAATAGCCGAAATCTTAAGGTTTCGGCTTTTTTTTGAAGCCATTATCGGAGACCAAAATGGTTGCTTTCCTACGCTGCATTGCAGTGGCGATATTTGCGGTAATTATGTTCGTATTTGGATGTGGTTACTGTTTACTGAGTCCGAGAAACCCTAAACACGTGTTTACGTTTGGGCGTTATTTTGGCGCGATGTCGAAGATCTTTGGTATTAAACTCGATCTTCGTTTACCTGAAGATGCCTATAAACGTGGTCAACACATCTATATCGCCAATCACCAGAACAACTGGGATTTGTTTACGGTTTCTTCTGCCGTCACACCAAATGTGGTAACGGTTGGTAAAAAGAGCCTGCTCTGGATGCCATTCTTTGGTCAGCTTTATTATTTAACGGGTAACATTCTGATTGATCGTGCCAACCGCAGTAAAGCGAAAGGTACGATTGACCAAGTCGTTGATAGCATGAAGAAAAGTAACCTTTCAGTTTGGATGTTTCCTGAAGGTACACGCTCTCGCGGACGTGGCTTATTGCCGTTTAAAACGGGGGCTTTTCATGCAGCGATTGGAGCAAAAACACCAATCATTCCTATTGTGTGTAGCAGTACGAGCCATCTAAAGCTTAATAAGTGGGACAATGGTCATATCATTGTTGAGATGCTGCCACCTATCTCTATCGAAGGCTACGGCAAAGAAGATGTGAGAAAACTAGCGAATGTATGCCGAGAGCAGATGGTAGAGAAGCTAGAGCAGCTTGATGCCGAAGTCGCCGAGTTAAACAGTAAGAAGTGATACTAAAAAGGGTTGTCGATGACAACCCTTTTTTGATGCCTAGCAGAACTTATTTACGTACTGCGATAGCTTCAATTTCAATCTTCACATCTTTAGGAAGACGAGCAACTTCAACACAAGAACGCGCAGGGTAGTTAGCTACTTGGTGCTCGTCAAAGAACTTACCATATACTTCGTTTACTGTACCAAAGTCGTTGAGATCTTTAACGAAAACTGTCATTTTTACGATGTCTGAAACCGTTAGGCCAGATGCTTCAACAACCGCTTTTACGTTGTCTAGAGACTGACGTGCTTGCTCAGCGATGTCCTCTGACACTTCACCCGTTTGCGGGTTTACTGGGATCTGACCTGAAGTCAGTACCATGTTACCAAGGTCGACACCTTGTACGTAAGGACCGATTGCTGCTGGTGCAGATTCTGTATGAAGTACTTTTGTCATCGTTTTATCCATTGTTCTGTGAATTCAAAGAGAGTCTAGACTGCCTCTAGGCTCAATAAAAATCAAGCCTACAATGTGTAGGCTTGTTTAATATTCGTGTCATTCTTAGCTTTCAGTAACGATCTCACGCGAATAGACTTTTTCGCAGTATTTGCATTTGAGACGAATGTCTTGATGTTTCTCAAACACCTTGAAGCTACTGTCGACGGGTTCATTATGAGTAATGCAGTTGCTATTTGGGCACTCGAATACTCCTGTGATTGTTTCTGGTAGTTTTAGCGCCAGCTTTTTACACACTTCATAGTTTTCAATTTGGTTGACGGTAGCATGTGGTGCATAGAGTGCCAGCTTGTTCGCTTGTTCTTCAGTGATAAACACGTTCTCTATCTTCAGTAGATCCTTACAACCTAATGCTGAAGAAGGAAGGTTTAGACCAATAGTGACACGCTGCTTGGATTGATCCATAGCGAACAGTTTAAGAACTTTGATGCCAATGTTTGCTGGGATATGGTCGATAACCGTGCCGTTTTTAATTGCTTCTACTTGCAACTGGGTTTCTTTAGACATGATTTATCCTCCTTAAAGCGTTTCGTTTAGAACTAGAGCGAGTAGAGCTTCACGGGCGTACACACCGTTTTCAGCTTGCTGGAAATAATACGCATAAGGCGTTTTATCTACGTCGACAGTAATCTCGTCAACTCGTGGCAACGGATGAAGTACTTTTAAGTTTTCGCGCGCGTCTTTCAACGTATCAGCAGAAAGAATATAAGCCGATTTAATGTGTGCGTACTCAGACTCATCAAAACGCTCTTTTTGTACTCGCGTCATGTATAGGATATCCAGTTCAGATACTACACTTTCCATGTCGGTATGAAGGCTAAACTGGATGCCAGCTTCTTCAAGCTCTTCACAGATATAGTCAGGCATCGCAAGTGCATCGGGAGCGATAAAGAAGAAGCGTACGTTATTGAATTTCGCTAAGGCTTGCGTTAACGAGTGTACCGTACGGCCGTATTTCAAATCACCAACAAAGGCAACGTTAATGTCATCTAGACGACCTTGAGTTTCGTAGATGCTGTATAGGTCTAGCAGCGTTTGTGTTGGATGTTGGTTGGCACCATCACCCGCGTTGATAACTGGTACACCGTTTGAGAATTCAGAAGCTAGACGTGCTGCACCTTCTTGCGGGTGACGCATGACAAACGCATCAACATAAGACGAAATAACCTGAACTGAATCTGCCAGTGTTTCACCTTTCTTAGCAAGCGAGGTATTACCACCGCTATCGAAACCAATCACGTCTCCGCCGATACGTTGAATGGCGGTTTCAAATGACAGACGTGTGCGCGTTGAAGGTTCAAAGAAACAGCTAGCAACAACCTTGTTTTTAATGAGTTCAGGTTGAGGGTTTGATTTTAGTTGACCGGCTGTCTGTACAATGAGTTCTAGCTCATCGCGTGACAACTCTGGAATTGAGATAATGTGCTTTTGAAAGAGCGTATTCGCCATGTTTATCTTCCCTATAGTTAAAACCAGACCAGATGGATATTCCAAGTGCGAAAGGCGTGTGCTCAATCACAACTAGGAATGCAGGCATAAAAAAACCCCCCATAATGGGAGGTTTAGTAATCAACAGGAAATAATAACGGTGCGTGATAAGCAAAAAGCTTATCGAGAGCGTGATGTGTTGTAAAACTCGCTTGCGCCATTGATTGTTCCCCAGACAAATTGCGGAGAATTATACGCCTAAAAATCGTGAGCGCAAGCGATTACATCAAAGGTTTATCGTTAAACTGCCAGTGAACTTAACTAGCTGCCTAATGTGGCGACCATGACTGCTTTGATGGTGTGCATTCGGTTTTCGGCTTCATCGAACACGATGGAGTAATCCGACTCGAATACATCATTTGTGACTTCGAGACCATTCAAGCCATATTTTTCGGCGATTTCTTTTCCGATAGTGGTTTGGTCATCATGAAAGGCTGGTAAGCAGTGCATAAACTTAACATCTTTGTTACCTGTTGCTTTAATTGTATCCATGTTTACCTGATACGGTTTCATCAAGGCAATACGCTCTTCCCACGCCGATGCTGACTCGCCCATAGAGACCCAAACGTCCGTATACAAGAAGTCACAATCGGCTACGCCTTGCTGTACGTCCTCAGTGAGAGTGATCGAAGCACCTGTTGATAATGCGATGGTCTGACATTCATCAATAAGGCTTTGTTCGGGCCAAAAAGCTTTTGGCGCAACCAAACGAATATCCATTCCCATTTTTGCAGCACCCACCATTAGAGAGTTCCCCATGTTGTTGCGAGCATCCCCTAAGTAGGCGAACTTAATTTGGTGTAACAGCTTGCCTCTGCCGTGCTCTAGCATGGTTAAAAAGTCAGCAAGGATTTGCGTTGGGTGGAACTCATTGGTTAAACCGTTCCAAACAGGTACGCCAGCGTGAGCGCCAAGCTCTTCAACGATATCTTGTCCAAAACCACGATACTCAATGCCATCGTACATACGACCTAGTACGCGGGCCGTGTCTTTCATGGATTCCTTATGGCCAATTTGGGAGCCAGAGGGGCCGATATAAGAGACTTGAGCACCTTGATCAAAAGCGGCAACTTCAAAAGCACATCGGGTACGAGTCGAGGCTTTTTCGAAGATCAGTGCAATGTTTTTCCCTACCAGTTTTTTTTGCTCAGTGCCGGCATATTTAGCGGCTTTAAGATCTTTAGACAGGTCGAGAAGAAACTGAATCTCTTTTGGTGAATAGTCGAGAAGCTTGAGAAAATTCCTATTTCGTAAGTTGTAAGCCATGATTCGTACCCTTATATTTAGTTTCTTGGTTTATTTATACATAAAAATTCTTTTATTGTGAATAAGTATTTTAATTTAATGCAAAAAAAGCCCCTTTAAGGGGCTTTTGATAAATAATTATGTCTATATGCCATCTCGCTCGATTGGACAGCTCATGCAACGGGCTCCGCCCCGACCACGTCCTAGCTCATTACCTGGGATAGTTAGGACCTGAATGCCCGCTTTGTCATACTTTTCATTAGTATACACATTTCTCTCGTAGCCGATAACGACACCAGGTTTGACGGTGAGCACATTATTGGCATCATTCCATTGCTCACGCTCTGCTTCATAGTTGTCACCACCCGTTGTGATGATCTTTAATTGATCAACGTTAAGCGCACTTTCTAGGGCTTTAAGATAGTTCGGTAGTTTTTCAACTTGCATTTGGCCTTTACTGTCGGCGGTTAGACGCCAAGTATCCAGTTTGTCATTGATGATCTCTGGGTATACTGAGAAGGTATCCACGTCCATATGAGTCATAACGGTATCAAGATGCATGCAAGAGCGATGTTTCGGAAGGTCAATGGCAATGACCTGAGACGCTTGTCCAGATTTAAATAGATTCGCCGCTAAGTTTTCCACGCCTTGTGGAGTGGTGCGCTCAGAGATACCAATTAATACTGCACCTTTACCGATAACAAGAACGTCACCGCCCTCGATGTTGGCGTTATCATAATGAAGATCTTCATCGCCGAAATATTTAATGAAATCTTGACCAGCGAAGATTGGATGCCAGCGATAAATAGCTCTTAGATGATTTGTCTCGCGTTGACGAGCTGCTTTCATCATCGGGTTCAGCGATACACCACCATACACCCAGCAAGAGGTATCACGAGTGAAAAGGTGGTTTGGCAGTGGCTCAATGACAAAATCAAGCGGCTTACTCATCTTCTGCAATATAGAAGGGGTTTTAATTGGCAGCTCAGAGTATGCAAGGCCACCGAGCAAAATAGTCGCTAAGTGTTCGTCGTCCATTTCTGTAAGATAGTTACGAAGTTCGTTAGCGAAGATAGGACCATAACGGAAATCAGAAATTTGCGTTTCAAGAAGCCATCCCTTCGCTTCAGGGACGGCAAGAGTTTCAACCAATAGATCGTGAAGCAGCAGTACTTCCACATCTTGGCTGCGTAATGTATTGGCAAAAGCGTCATGCTCTTCACCAGCGGCTTCCACAGCCAGTACATCATCAAATAGCAGTTCATGGCAGTTCGATGGCGTGAGGTGGGTTAGGGCGCGTTCTGGACGGTTTAACAATACACGGCGTAATTGGCCTACTTCCGACCCAACGTACAACTTACTCATTGTGATTCCTTTCAGTTTTGACTGCGCTATTTATGACAAGCTTGTTATCAAGATGCAAGTCAAAAAGTCAGTGTTTGTTACTGCAAAAGTTTGCAATTGCAGTGATATTGTGGATTTAATTAGATAAACGCAGATAAAATTTTCATAAGAGAGTCGTGCTAATTTCCATGAATTCTTGCTTGAGTATGCAGGGATCTTGAGTAGTTTTAACACAATATTCATGAGTGATATGTGCATAAAAAAACACAAATATGCAGAAAATACTAAGTATTGTGACTAAAGCAAAACCAGGCCAGACTTAAGAATAGAGTGTTTGATATGCAAAATTGCCTCATAACCTTTCTGCGTGATAGCTACTGATTAGCTATGGCTCTTGTCTCAGTTTATGCTGAAATCAGAGGTGAGCTATGAAATGTTAAAATTATGTTTCTGTGATCTCGATCTTGCTCGATTTGAGTTCGATAACTGAAAAATAGTCAGGAAAGATCTCGGTTTGATCTTTCGATTTTAGCTGACTTCTCGTATCATTCATGCCGATAACCTATTTATAGCTGGAGCACTTTATGTCTCAACAAGATGAGTATATGTCCGTTGAAGATTTGATCGAGATTCAAAAGGAAGAAACTCGCGATATCATTCAGGCCTTAATTGAAGATGGAAGTGATCCAGAGGCATTGTATGAGATCGAACACCACCTATTTGCTGAAGATTTCGATCGTTTAGAGAAGGCGGTTGTTGAAGCGTTCAAAATGGGCTTTGAAGTGCTAGAAGCGGAAGAGACCGAAGACGAAGACGGTAACAAACTGTTGTGCTGTGATGCAACAATGGAATCGACTCTGAATGCAGAGCAGATTGACGCACAAGTTGAAAAGCTAGTGAACCTAGCTGAGAAGTACGACATCATCTATGACGGTTGGGGTACATACTACGAAGGCGAAGATGCTCTTTATACCGATGAAGATGAAGACGGCGAAGAGTAAGCCTTAATTGTTGTTGAAAGGCCAGCTTAGCTGGCCTTTTTGCTATCTGGCGGGTTCAACTATCTTTCGATAACGGATTTGATTATACTGCGCTAAATATGATCTAGGTCAATTCACCCCATGAAAAAGATTTTGGCAGGCCTATGGCAACTGTCTCCCCTTACTGATCTCTCTATACCTCAAGATGATCTCTCTTTCCCAGGCGCTTTAAGTCAGGTCTTGCCTTCAGAGCTTACCGAAGAAATGATTGCCAACCAAGAATGGCACCTCATGCATGACTTTGAGTTAACTGAAGAAGAGTTGCAGAATCCGGCTGTCGACTTGGTGATCGGTGGTGTTGAACATTATGCAGAAGTTCGTATCAATGGTCGTGCGGTGGTGGATTGCGATGGCAGTGAAGCGATATATCGTCGTGAAGTAAGAGCCCATTTGCAGCAAGGACCCAATCGCATTGAAATCTTGTTCTTAGAGTATGATGAACAAGACTTGTTGATTGATCTTGATGAAGCGCCGCAGTGTTCTTTATCTGTTACCAAACCAGCTACCGAGACGCGTATCGGTGTGTGGAAAATGCCTTATTTGCAGTTTATTCCTCATGTTAGATTAGAGCATGTAGCAATGGAGCAAATCTGGCACCACGGTGGTGGCTGTGAGTTTAAAGTCGACCTTCACTATCGCACCTACCGTGCTGGTTTGGTGTCGGCGTCAGTCAGATTTAATGGTATGACATTACATCTACCCATTGATGTTCGAGCACATCAAGCATCGGCTCTGTTTCAGGTTGAAGCCCCTAAATATGCTGATCCGGCTCAGCCTAGTCTAGATGATTTGTACAGTCTGATTGTGAACTTAGATGGGCAAGTGCAGGAATTTGATGTGGCGTTAAGCCAGTCACTTTGTGTTACTCATGTAGCTATGTAGCGATATAGTTCTACTTGTTATCTGGCATACGATATTGCTAGTTATGACAATTATGAGTGCACAATCGAGTTTGCTCTCTTGCTAAAAACATCAGCAAGAGAGCAAGTCGTTACTACTATAACAAACGTTTCAGGCGGTATAACTCTTCCAATGCTTGTCTCGGTGTTAGATCGTCTGGGTCGATTTGTGCCAGTGCTTCTTCCACTTCGCTTGGCTCTGGAATCAAACTCAACTGATTGGCAATGTCGACTTGTGGAGAATCGTTGGCCGTTGGCTTTTGACCTAATTGTTCCAACTGGGTTAGTTTTTGTCTCGCATTCTTTATGACCGCTTTTGGGACACCGGCCAATCCGGCGACGGCCAGGCCGTAGGATTTACTCGCCGCGCCTTCTTGAACCGCGTGCATAAAGGCGATGGAGTCACCGTGCTCTACCGCGTCAAGGTGAACGTTAGCGAGATGCGGTAGCTGGTTAGGCATTTCTGTCAGTTCAAAATAGTGGGTCGCAAACAAGGTCATAGCACCGACCTTGGTCGCTAGCCACTCAGCACTTGCCCACGCCAGCGATAGACCATCATAGGTGCTGGTACCACGGCCGATTTCATCCATTAACACCAAGCTGTTTTCTGTCGCATTGTGCAAGATGTTTGCCGTCTCGGTCATCTCGACCATAAACGTAGAGCGACCAGAAGCAAGATCATCGGACGCGCCAATACGCGTAAAGATGCGATCCAGTGAACCGATTTCAGCAGATTCCGCAGGGACATAAGAGCCAATATGAGCCATCAGCGCAATCAGGGCTGTTTGACGCATATAGGTCGACTTACCACCCATATTCGGGCCGGTAATGATTAACATTTTTCGCTCAGGGTTGAGCGAGATTGGGTTGGCAATGAATGGTTCATCCATCACCTGTTCAACGACAGGGTGGCGACCACCTTGAATCAGAATACCCGCATTGTCGCTGAGGACTGGGCGACAATAATCGAGACTTTCAGCTCGCTCGGCGAGGTTTTGCAAAACGTCTAATTGCGATAGCGCTGAAGCTAGATTTTGCAGTTGCTCTAACTGAGGAAGTAACAAATCAAACAGCCCTTCCCATAACTTCTTCTCAATTGCCAACGCTTTAGACTTAGAGTTAAGCACTTTATCTTCATGCTCTTTTAACTCAGGAATAATGTAGCGTTCAGCATTCTTCAAGGTTTGGCGGCGCACATAGTGCGGTGGTACTAGGTGACTTTGACCACGACTGACTTGAATGTAGAAGCCGTGCACATTGTTGTAACCAACTTTCAGTGTGTCGATACCGTGACGATCTCGCTCATCAAGTTCCAGTTTCTCAAGGTAAGCTGTCGCACCGTTGGCCAAATCACGCCACTCATCCAATTCGGCATTATAGCCATCAGCAATGACGCCACCATCACGAATTACTACGGGTGGGTTTTCTTTGATAGCGCGCTCAAGCAGTTCTGCCATGCTGTCCATGGGTGCGGAGTATTGAGCTAGTTGCTGCAAATAAGGGTGAGCAACGGTTTCAAGACTTAGTGCTAGCTCGGGCAGAAGGTTCAGAGCACTGCGTAATCGAGCCATATCTCGTGGCCTTGCAGAGCGAAGTGCCAAACGTGCCAAGATACGCTCAATATCACCAATTTGCTTCAAGGTAGGCGAGATCTCGGTATACAACGCATCTTGTTTGAGTTCCGAGATAGCATCAAGGCGATAGTTCAGGGTCTTAACACAGCGCATCGGTTGATGGATCCAGCGCTTCAGCATTCGGCTACCCATTGCTGTTGCGGTGTGATCCAAGACTTCGGCCAGCGTATTGTCGTGCCCAGCCGACAAATTCTGAGTTAACTCAAGGTTGCGACGCGTGGCTGCATCAAGCACCACAGATTGGTCTTGGCTAACTAGAGTCAATGAACGTATGTGTGGTAAAGCCGTGCGCTGAGTATCTTTAACGTACTGAATCAAGCAACCTGCAGCGCAGAGTCCGAGTTCGCATTTCTCGACCCCAAACCCAATAAGATCTTTGGTACCAAACTGCTGATTCAGTTGCTGCCTTGCCGTATCAATCTCAAACTCCCAGATTGGACGACGGCGATTACCATTGCGGTTAGCCATCAGTTCAACGGGTTCAAAATCCTCTGGGAATAACAACTCTTTAGGTGCCGTGCGTTGTAGCTCTGCCAACATTGCTTCTTCGGTACTAGGTTCACAAAGTTGAAAGCGACCTGAGGTAATATCTAGCGTGGCATAGCCAAATTTACCGTTTTGGTGGTAGATTGCGGCAATTAGGTTATCCAATCGTTCCGATAGTAAGGCTTCATCTGAAACGGTTCCTGGCGTGACAATTCGAACCACGCGACGCTCTACTGGACCTTTACTGGTAGCTGGGTCGCCAACTTGCTCGCAAATAGCGACAGATTCGCCCAGTTGAACCAGTTTTGCTAAGTAGCCTTCCACGGCATGGAAAGGGACACCAGCCATTGGAATCGGCTCGCCCGCGGATGCGCCCCGTTTGGTTAGAGAAATATCGAGCAGTTGAGACGCGCGTTTCGCGTCGTCATAAAAGAGCTCGTAAAAATCACCCATTCGGTAGAAAAGCAGGATATCTGGATTCTCGGCTTTGAGTTTCAGATATTGCTGCATCATTGGCGTATGTTTTTGTTCCGCTTTCACTGTCACATCTTTAGCTGCTTGTTTCAATTGCTGCTTAGGATACGTGAAACCGACGTGAGCGAAAAGGGAATATAAAAAAGTGGCTCTATGGCTTGGGGTCGTTGTCAAACATTGAGTTGTTTAGGAGTTTGCTAGATGAACACTATTGAAGAGTTAAGTTTTAACCTAGGCGCGTTACTCGAACAGAAAGATCATATTCTTGTGACCGCGGAGTCTTGTACTGGCGGCGGTGTGGCGACGGCAATTACTGATATTGCGGGCAGTTCTGCGTGGTTTGATCGAGCATTTGTTACGTACAGCAACGACGCAAAAATCGATATGCTTGGCGTCGCAACTGAAACCCTTGGACAGAATGGAGCGGTGAGTGAAGCCGTTGTTGTCGAAATGGCACAAGGGGCGCTGCAGCACTCTAAAGGGACGCTTAGCCTTGCCATCAGTGGTATTGCTGGTCCAGGAGGGGGAAGTGAAGACAAGCCAGTAGGAACCGTTTGTTTTGCTTGGGCTTCGCAACAAGGCTGGCTCAAAGTCGAAACCTGTTTGTTTGAAGGTGACCGAGTCGCAGTGCGTCAGCAAGCTGTAATGCATGCACTATTGATATTGTATCGTCACGTATTGGAAGACGAACCTTATTGTTAACAAAATAACACTCGCGGCATCAACGATTTGCTGTTTGTGTCGGAAAAATTTTCATACAGGTATAGACACTGTATGAATCAACAGTATAATAAAACCATATCGCGATGCTTTTATGCATCGCTCACTAATTAGAAAACTGCCAAAGCAAGTAACTTGCGTAGAGCCTATATCCGTAAAGGATAGTTGTGGAGAAAGTAATGGACGAGAATAAACAAAAGGCGTTAGCCGCTGCATTAGGTCAGATTGAAAAGCAATTTGGTAAAGGCTCGATTATGCGCCTTGGTGATAACCGTACCATGGACGTTGAAACCATTTCAACCGGCTCACTTTCTCTTGATATCGCGCTGGGCGCTGGTGGCCTGCCAATGGGTCGTATCGTTGAGATCTACGGTCCAGAGTCATCTGGTAAGACAACGCTTACTCTTGAGTGTATTGCCGCTGCTCAAAAAGCAGGTAAAACCTGTGCGTTTATTGATGCTGAGCACGCGCTAGACCCTGTTTACGCGAAGAAGTTAGGTGTTGATATCGATGCGCTATTGGTGTCTCAGCCAGATACCGGTGAACAAGCACTTGAAATCTGTGACGCACTAGCACGCTCTGGTGCTATTGACGTGATGGTGGTCGACTCTGTTGCGGCTCTAACGCCAAAAGCAGAGATTGAAGGTGAAATGGGCGATAGCCACATGGGTCTTCAAGCGCGTATGCTTTCTCAAGCGATGCGTAAGCTAACTGGTAACCTTAAGCAGTCTAACTGTATGTGTATCTTCATCAACCAAATCCGTATGAAGATTGGTGTGATGTTTGGTAACCCAGAAACGACAACAGGTGGTAACGCACTTAAGTTCTACGCGTCTGTTCGTCTTGATATTCGTCGTACTGGCTCTATCAAAGAAGGTGACGAGGTTGTTGGTAACGAAACTCGCATCAAAGTTGTTAAGAACAAGATTGCAGCACCATTTAAACAAGCTGAGACTCAAATTCTATACGGCCAAGGCTTCAACCGTTATGGCGAGCTTATTGACCTAGGCGTTAAGCACAAGCTTGTTGAAAAAGCGGGTGCATGGTACAGCTACAACGGCGATAAGATCGGTCAAGGTAAAGCGAACGCATGTAAATTCCTTCGCGAAAACCCAGAAGCAGCACAAACGATTGATGCGAAGCTTCGTGAAATGTTACTAACACCGGCACTGGAAGAAGCTCCAGAGCAAGGTGAAGCGCCAGCTGAAGAGTTGTAAGCGTTAACAACCTCCTTGAGATAAGCCCTGCAGAGCAGGGCTTTGTTGTATCTGTACTTTGTTCGTCGAGTGACTATGTTTCAACGAAAACCGCCATCATTGTCAGCGAAAGAAGCTGCGATTCAATTGTTGAGTCGTCGCGACCATGGTGAGTATGAGCTTTATCAAAAACTTGCTTTTAAAGGTTACGAGGAATCTGAAGTAGAAGCGGCGTTAGATTTTTGTCGTGATTGTCGCTATTTGGACGACTTGCGTTTTGCTAAGAGCCAAATTCGTCAGCATGTATACAAGGGCCATGGTGAGCGTAGAATTCGCCAAGAACTAAACCAAAAGCGTGTCTCAGATTCTGTCGTTGATGAAGCGATGTTAGAGGAGCAAGTGGACTGGTTCGAGTTGGCTAAAACAACAGCGGAGAAAAAGTTTCGCCTCGGAAAATCAAAAGATCCAAAAGAATACGCTAAACAAGTGCGTTTTTTGCAGTATCGAGGTTACACATTTGAACAGATTAACTATGCATTAAATGCACTTGAGAATCCTTAGTTCACCTGCAACCACTTGTCCTAACGCGATTAATCTCTAATTTCTTCCAGTTTCCTGCCTTTTTTACCAGAATACTAGGCGAATCCTTACTCATGGGGTTACAATACGTCCCCAAAATCTAACTCGAATTATTTCAGGAAGAGCTGCATGTACATGAGCACAGACGAGGTTCGCAACGCGTTCCTTAAGTTCTTTGAGAGCAAAGGGCACCAAATCGTAGACAGTTCATCGTTGGTTCCACACGATGACCCAACTCTGCTTTTCACCAACGCCGGTATGAACCAGTTTAAAGACTGTTTCCTTGGTTTAGAAAAGCGTAACTACACTCGTGCCACTACGGCCCAGCGTTGTGTTCGCGCTGGTGGTAAGCACAACGACCTTGAGAACGTTGGCTTCACTGCTCGTCACCATACTTTCTTTGAGATGCTGGGTAACTTCAGCTTTGGTGACTACTTCAAAGAAGATGCTATCAGCTTTGCTTGGGAGTTCTTAACAGAAACGTTGAAACTGCCAAAAGATCGCCTACTTGTCACGGTTTATGAAACCGACGATGAAGCGTTTGAAATCTGGAACAAGCAAATTGGCGTGCCAGCGGATCGCATTGTTCGCATTGGCGACAAGAAAGGTGGCAAGCCATACGAGTCAGACAACTTCTGGCAAATGGGTGATACTGGTCCTTGTGGTCCATGTACAGAAATTTTCTATGATCACGGTGAGCACATCTGGGGTGGTCGTCCTGGTACTCCTGAAGAAGATGGTGACCGCTTCATCGAGATCTGGAATAACGTATTTATGCAGTTCAACCGTCATGCAGACGGTACTATGGAACCGCTACCTAAACCATCGGTTGATACTGGTATGGGTATTGAGCGTATTTCTGCCATCATGCAAGGCGTTCACTCAAACTACGAAATCGATGTGTTCCAAACATTGATCAAAGCTGCTGCTGAAGTCATTGGTTACCAAGATTTATCAAACCAATCTCTACGCGTAATTGCAGATCATATCCGTTCATGTTCATTCCTAATCGTTGACGGTGTGATGCCATCTAACGAAGGTCGTGGTTACGTATTACGTCGTATCATTCGTCGTGCAGTTCGTCACGGTAACAAGCTCGGTGCGCAAGGTGCATTCTTCCACAAACTTGTTGGTACTCTTGCCTCTGTTATGGGGAGTGCGGGCGAAGAACTTAAGAAGCAACAAGCAGTTGTCGAAAAAGTACTTCGCATCGAGGAAGAGAACTTCGGGCGTACTCTTGAACGTGGTATGACAATCCTGACAGAAGCTCTTGATAACCTTGGTGATGAAAAGGTTCTTGATGGCGAGACAGTATTCAAGCTCTATGACACTTACGGCTTCCCAGCAGATCTAACTAACGATGTAGCTCGTGAACGTGAGTTTACTATCGATGAAGAAGGCTTTGAGAAAGCGATGGAAGCACAGCGTCAGCGTGCTCGTGAAGCCGGTCAGTTTGGCACGGACTACAATGCTGCGATTAAAGTCGATACCGACACTGAATTTTGCGGTTACACAGGCACAGAAGGTTCAAGTTCTGTTGCTGCTATGTTTGTTGAAGGCGCAGAAGTTGATGCGCTATCAGCGGGTGACAAAGCAATTGTGGTGCTAGAACAAACGCCGTTCTATGCAGAGTCAGGTGGTCAGTGTGGTGACGCAGGTGTACTGAAAACAGCGGCTGGTCTATTCAAAGTAGAAGATACCCAAAAACTGGGCAACGCGATTGCACACCACGGTGAGCTTGTCGAAGGTGTTCTAGCAAAAGGTGATGAAGTCGATGCGATCGTTGATGCACAGCGTCGTGCTGCTATCTCATTGAACCACTCTGCAACTCACTTGTTGCACGCTGCACTGCGCCAAGTACTTGGTGAGCACGTTACACAGAAAGGTTCTTTGGTGAAGCCTGATAACTTACGTTTCGACTTCTCTCACTTAGAAGCGATGACGAAAGCAGAGATCAAAGAAGTTGAACGTCTAGTTAACGCGCAGATTCGCACTAACCACGTTATTGAAACTAACGTGATGGATATCGAGTCAGCGAAAGCCAAAGGAGCGATGGCTCTGTTTGGTGAGAAGTACGATGATGAAGTTCGTGTTCTATCTATGGGCGACTTCTCAACTGAGCTTTGTGGTGGTATTCACGCAAGCAATACGGGTGATATTGGTCTATTCAAGATTACATCGGAAGGTGGTATTGCAGCTGGTATTCGTCGTATCGAAGCCGTGACTGGTGAAGCCGCACTAGATGCTATCGAAGCTCAAGCTTCTCAATATGAAGAGAAACTAACTGATGCGGCAAGTAAAGCTAAGTCATTAGAAAAAGAGATTCAGCAACTGAAAGATAAACTTGCAGCGGTTGAAAGTGCCAACATTATGGGCAAAGTAGAAGAGATTGCGGGTACGCAAGTTCTTGTTGCTGCTCTAGAAGGGGCAGATAGCAAGAACCTTCGTACTATGATGGACAATGCGAAAAACCAAATGGGCAGCGGTATTGCGTTTATTGCGAACGTAGCAGATGGCAAAATTGGTTTGATTGCGGGTGTGACGAAAGACCTTACAGGCAAAGTAAAAGCAGGCGACCTTGTTAAGATGGTTGCTGAGCAAGTTGGCGGTAAGGGCGGTGGTCGTCCTGACATGGCACAAGCAGGGGGCTCTGATGTTGAAGCGCTTCCTGAAGCGTTAAAATCGATTCGTACCTGGTTAGAAGAGCGTCTATAACGCGCTAATCGACATCATAAAATGCCCAATCAATGTACGTTGATTGGGCATTGTTGCTTTTGGTCTCGATGTATTTAAAAAATCAATTGCATAATGCTCTACTGTAAAGATGATTTAATAAGTGTGCGTGCGGACGTCGCTTACTATAAGGGAGCGGCCAATTTGGCCGTAATTTCAAAAATCGACAATGTAAAGTTGTCTTGGGAAGGTGAAGACTGGTGAAAAGACCACTAATCGTGCAAAAGTTCGGTGGAACTTCTGTTGGCTCTGTAGAACGCATTCATAATGTTGCAGAGCACGTAATTCGAGCTAAAGCGTCGGGCAAACAAGTTGTTGTCGTCGTATCTGCGATGTCAGGAGAAACCAATCGATTGGTTGAACTGGCTAAACAGATCGACAAAGTACCCAATGTTCGTGAACTGGATGTCTTGTTATCTGCCGGTGAGCAAATTTCTATGGCATTGCTATCCATGACGTTAAGTAAACTTGGACACGCTGCGGTTTCTCTTACTGGCGGGCAGGCGAGAATTACCACCAACAACCACCACAACAACGCAACGATTAGTAGTATCGATACCAGTGTGATTGATGACTATTTGGCTCAGGACAAAATTGTCATTGTGGCGGGCTTTCAAGGCGTGAACGAAATTGGTGACATTACGACTTTAGGTCGGGGTGGCTCTGATACGACGGCGGTCGCGTTAGCCGGAGCGCTTGAAGCTCAAGAGTGTCAGATATTCACAGACGTTGATGGCGTTTATAGTTGCGACCCAAGAATTGTCAGTAAAGCAGAAAAGCTTCATACCATTGATTTTCCTACCATGCATGAAATGGCACATAAGGGGGCGAAAGTCTTACATTTACCTTGTGTTGCTTATGCATGGAAACATCAAGTGCCGCTTCGTGTGTTGTCAAGTTTCGAACTGGGCGAAGGGACCTTAGTCGCTGGCATGGAGTCGAGGCCTGGGATTAGTGGTTTAGCAGTCCGAAAACAAATGATGGCGCTAAGCGTGATGGCAGAGCACGCTGATATCGTTGACAAACAGCGTCAAATGCTAGGGGTTGATGATTGCCATTGGGTGACAGATTCCACCTACAAGCAGTTGTTAGTGGGCCCAGAGTGTTGCGATAAGCTTCGACTGGTTATCGATGATAAAGTGGTAGCGACTCAAGAGGTCGCGTTATTGACACTTGTGGGCGCCGATGCAAAGGCGCAAGCATCACAATATCAACAACTTCTCAACTTATCAGACATATCTGTTCTACACTTTTGTGAGGATAAGCACTCAATTACGTTAGTAATGGAACCGGGGGCTATCGACAAAGCGGCTAACGTACTGCATGATAACTACATTATCACCAGTGAATCCGTTATGAGAGAAGAAAAACAGGTACATTTGGGGTAAATACTTTTCATAAGATAGTTTACGAAAATATAACTTTTGTTGGATAATAAGTTTCGTAGCAAGATAATTAGAGAATACTCAAGGAGCAAAGAATGCTGATTTTGACTCGCCGTGTTGGCGAAACGTTGATGATTGGTGATGAAGTCACTGTTACTGTACTAGGTGTTAAAGGTAACCAAGTTCGCATTGGTGTTAACGCTCCCAAAGAAGTTTCAGTGCATCGTGAAGAAATTTACATGCGCATTCAGGCGGAAAAAGGAAATGGTAACGTTGCTTCAGGCAACTACTAATCCAAACTGAGAGGGCTGGCGTTATGCCGGCCTTTTTGTTGCGCAAAATTCGTCGCTTAACTGGGGCACTAGGTCGGATTTTGTGTAGGAAAGCTACGATTAAATGGTGGTTTGGTTAAATTGCCAACGCTTAGTCTGTTTTTTCCTAATTTTGCCAAGAAAATGTTTGACTTATTTTTGGTAAATCGTAATATGTGCCTCCGCAAGACGGTGAGGTGGCCGAGAGGCTGAAGGCGCTCCCCTGCTAAGGGAGTATACGGTTTGTAGCCGTATCGAGGGTTCGAATCCCTCCCTCACCGCCATTCTTGCGAAGTGTTGTATAACACTGTTCTTATTGAACATA
>NZ_LQXO02000014.1:0-315 GCF_001639065.2 Vibrio barjaei | reverse complement strand
GTATACGGTTTGTAGCCGTATCGAGGGTTCGAATCCCTCCCTCACCGCCATTTATTGACTGTTTCAGTCAATTTTTTTGTTCAAAAAGAAATTAAATGTGATATGCTTCACAACCTTGCGCGCTCGTAGCTCAGCTGGATAGAGTACCTGGCTACGAACCAGGCGGTCGAAGGTTCGAATCCTTCCGAGCGCGCCATTCTTTTCGAATGATAGGTTAGGTAAAAGATTTAAGTGAGAACTTAATTCAACACCGGTTATAGCGAAAGCTGTACAAAGACTTGTTGCGCGCTCGTAGCTCAGCTGGATAGAGTACCT
>NZ_LQXO02000013.1 GCF_001639065.2 Vibrio barjaei | reverse complement strand
GCATGATTTCGATATCACGCTGAACTTCTTCGTCTTCAAAACGACGACCGATCAGACGCTTAATAGCAAATAGCGTGTTCTCTGGGTTTGTTACTGCTTGACGTTTTGCAGGTTGGCCTACTAGCGTTTCGCCGTCGGTGTAAGCGATAACCGATGCGGTGGTGCGTTCACCTTCTGCATTCTCGATTACGCGTGGTTTGTCGCCATCGAGTACTGCAACACATGAATTTGTTGTACCTAAGTCAATACCGATAATTTTACTCATAATAATACCTCTCCGCTTCGCATTATTTTTTCTAATGCAAAGTATGTAATTCTATTCTTTATTTGAGTGCAAGTATTTCACTCTTGCACTCTAGATGTCGCTACACTGCATGTGTAGACAGCAATACTTTTTAGATAAGGCTAGTGAGATCCAATTTCAAATCGAATCCTAAAGTCGCCTTACCACATTCCACTTCTCAATAATTATTTGTTGATTGAGATTTTACGTGGCTGCATTGCTTCTGGAACTTCACGAACAAGATCGACGTGCAATAAACCGTTTTCCATGCTCGCTGCCTTAACAGTTACGTAGTCAGCAAGTTGGAATTTACGTTCAAAGTTACGCTCTGCGATGCCTTGATAAACGTAATTAGGTTTGGTTTCTACAGGCTTAACTTCACCAGAAACGATCAGCATATTTTCGTTCTGAGTAAGAGTTAGTGCATCTTCGGAGAAGCCGGCAACAGCCATCGTAATACGATAGTTATTTTCGTCTTTCTGCTCGATGTTGTATGGAGGGTATCCATTAGAAGATGGCTTTTTCGCGCTATTTTCCGCTAGGTTAAATAAGCGATCAAAACCAATGGCATGACGGTATAGGGGAGAAAAATCTACATTACGCATAATACTATCCTCATAAATAAGCAATAGTTCTTGGTGTTTTATTCACCAAGACCGGAGACATACTCTGTTGCACCTCATTGGCGCCTTAAGACATATGTTCCAAGTGTTAACAGGTTAAAGGAGCTTGTTGATATCGACTATTGCAACGTCAACGTCCCTTGATTACAGTTGCCATTACTTCCCTAATTAGGCGAAGTGGACAACTTAAGAACTCCATTCGGCAGTTCGTGTAATCAATATATGCTTCCGATATAAACCTGTCAACACTAATATTAGTTTTTTTTATTCTTCTTTTTATTTTGGCAGTACCGCAACTGTGATCATATCTTTCAGATTGATTTGTTTTGCTAACTGTTGAACATCAGCCACAGTCACCGCGGATGCTAACTGTTTAAACGTCTGCTCATTGGTAAGGTTCTCGGGATAACTTGAGGCTTTGTACATCAGACCAAACCAAAAACCATTATTCTCGTAGCTCTGTTCGATACCGTCAATCATAGGCGTCACTGCACGCTTAAGTTCATCACTCGATACACCCGTTTGCTGGATGTCGCTGATCAACTTACGATAGATATCAAAGACGACATCAACATTATCGACCGTGGTATTGCTGTTCAAACTAAGATAACCGTAGTCCTTGTACAGTAGTGACTGTGACGAATCTACCCATGGTGAATACGCCTTACCCGTCTTTTCTCGAATAGCATCGTTGACGCGTAGCTGCAAAATAGAACGCAGTACCGCTAATCCAACCACTCGCTTATAATCGCGTCCATCAGGCAGAGAGAAGTAGCCCGATGCTAGTGCCGTGTTCTGCTCTCCTTGGTGGTACAACGTATAATGCTCGCCCACGTTAAGCTGGATATCATCTCTTGGTCTAGGAACAAAATCTTGTGCCTTGATATTTAACGCCCCAAACGTCTGAGCGACATAATCCACCGCCTGTTGTTGGGTGATGTTACCCAGCAAAGACACTTCGATTGGACCTTGATTAACAGAGCGATCAACAAATGGCTTCAATGCGGTTAGCGGTAGTTTGTCGATTACCTCCACTTTCGGGTACTCCCAGCGAGGGTCATCTTGATACAGCACCTTACCGACATTAAAACCTAATACGCCTTCTGGAGTTGTCGGGTAACTGTCATAAACTGACTTGAGGCTCTGTACAGCAAGTGCATGACCGCTTGGTCTGTATCCAGGGTGCGTCAAAAATGCCGCAGCCACTTTTAGTTGGTCAAGGGCATCTTGTGGTGGAACTCGATAATGACCTTCGATAGCATCATCAGTCAGGTAGTAATTGGCGCCAATTTGTCTCCCTGAAAAAACCGATCGCAAATCGTTAATATCATGAGCTTCCAAACCTCCAGCAATAAAGGCCGAATCAAACAAGGTGGCTAATGCGGCATCTTTCTTCGCGAGATCAAGCTTGCCTTTACCCACTCGAATACTGATATAGACCGCGTTGGATTCAAACTCAGTTGGCTTAACATTGAGATAAACCCCATTATCGAATCGATATCGTGTTACACCTCCAAAGGCGGTTTTCTCGATTAGCTTGGCGTTACCTCGTTGCCCGAAGTTCTGATAGGCAAACTGTACTTTATCTGCTTCTGCATACGGCTTAACTTGTGTCGATTCACTGTCTTTGTATGCCTCAAGTACCGTCTGGGCCGTAACCTTGGACTGGGGTTTGTCCATCACATAAATTCTTGGGTGCTTGTCGCTCCAATGCTTGTTGAATATTTGGTTATACGCTGCAGTATCTTTCGGTAATACATCACTTTCGAATAATGACAGTGCAAACTCATTGCTCGTTGATACCGATTTATTGTTGATATCATTAACGACACCTGCTGCGTAGCTCGAACTCAGCGTATCTTTAGTGGCTTCAGCATCGAGCTTTAATAATGTGTGATATTTATCTAATTGACGCTGAATTTCTTGTTTAGAAAACCCGTACTTAACCGCCTGCCTTAGGGATGATTCCAGCATATTAACCCCGGCCTGCCATTGGTCCGACTTTGTCGCAACACTCAGTTGATTACTCGTAACAACATCAAACTGATTGTAAGAACCAACATAGGGAGATAACAGTTCGCCTTGGCTGGCGAAAGCTGTTGTCTCTAGGCGGTATTGAAGCGCCTGATTAGCTATATGAAGCATGAACTCTTCAACTCGCTTGGCACGAGAATCCGGCGCTCGGTTGATAGGCTCTAAGTAGTTAAGTTCAATATGTGTCGTCACATTGCTATCTTTAAACACTCTTGCTTCGGCTGTGGTTGGCAACGTCACTTGCTTGCCATAAGGAACAATGTCATGACCTTTGCTATCCCAGCTGGCAAATTGTTTCTCTACCATGGAGAACACAGATTGGACGTCAACATCTCCCGCAATAACTAAGGTTGTATGATTAGGCGTGTAATAGTTGTGGTAGAACGCTTTTAATCTCGCTTGATTAACTTCCTTCATACCTTCTAACGTACCAAGTGGGATACGATCGATAATATTCGCCCCTTGAAGTACATAGCTAGACCAATCTTTGAGTATTCTTAAGTCTAAAGTTGTTCGTTCGCGAACTTCTGATGAAATAACGGGTAACTCACGAGCAATAGCGTCCTTATCTAGTGTTAATTCTGATGCCGTTTCTCTCATCAAAAACAGGGCCGTCGATAGCGTCTCTTTATCGTTTTTAGGCAGTTCTAACATGTAAACCGTCTGCTTGAAGTTCGTCTCTGCATTACTGTCTTTACCAAAAGACAATCCGTGTCGCTCTAGAATCTGAACCATGTCTCCTTCAGGCACATGAGTAGAACCGTTAAACGCCATATGCTCTAAAAAGTGCGCAAGACCCGGTTGCTTGCCAGTTTCTTGTAACGATCCCGCACCAACTCGCATTCGAATCGAAATCGCTTTTTTCGGTTTTACGTTCTGAATCACGACAACCCGCATACCATTGTCTAAGACTTTTACATGCAATTTCTCATTCAACGGCAAATCGGACTGTTCAAACCAAAGAGTTGCTTTATTATTCGGCGTCTCAACATGTGCATTAGTTGCATATGAGAAAGATAAAAGGAGCAAGGTAACGATAAATGCTGATGATTTCATCAGATAAGCTCGACCTAATTGAGGAAAAACCATATCAAAAATTCCCTGAAAGTTGGTGTTGTCACTTGGGCGTAACAATACACAGATAGTGTGCATAGTTTCTTATTGTATTAAAAACTAACCAATGTCTTTGTAATAGTCTGTAGTAGCGTGTTTCGCAATTACATTGTTGCGAGGCATATGTGACAAATCACCTATTTCATAATTTTTGATAAATCTTTACCTACTATGGTATGGATTGCATAAGAGAATTCTGCTCTTATGGAAAGGATTATTAACGACGTCATCGAGCGTGAGAGTCGACAAAAAACCGTCCCAAAGAAGGGCGACGACCGCCACACTCCCCCGAAACGTCTTTTGTGCTTGTAATATAAGGAGTTATGCAATGCCGAAGGAAAATCAATATTCCCACATTTCTAGTAACGCTCGTCTTCGCAATACCACCGCGATGATCCTAGCGGGAGGTAAGGGAACACGGCTTAAAGAACTCACCTCAACTATCGCTAAACCAGCGGTCTCATTTGGCGGCAAGTTCAAAATCATCGACTTTGCCTTATCAAACTGTATCAACTCTGGTATTCGCAAAGTTGGCGTACTCACTCAGTACATGGCTCAAGACCTAATTAGCCATATACAATCAGGTTGGCAATCGTCCTATTCTGCCTTAGGTGAAGGTGTCCATATCATTCCTGCGCAACAACGTGTAGGCGAAAACTGGTATCGAGGCACCGCGGATGCTATCTACCAAAACCTCGATCTAATAAAACGACATGATCAAACTGAGCGCATCTTGATTCTTGGTGGTGACCATATCTACAAGATGGACTACTCCCGAATGATCAACTTCCACGTAGAAAGCGGCGCTGATGTCACCGTGGCTTGTATTCAAAAGCCTATCGAGCAAGCATCGGAATTCGGCGTAATGGGATTAAACGACGAAGGCGATATCATCAACTTTGTAGAGAAACCAACCAACCCAACTCCTATGCCTAACGATGACTCTAAGGCTCTCATTTCAATGGGCATTTACATTTTTAACGTAGACGTTCTAGATGCAGAGTTACGTCAGGCTCTTACCTGCCCTGACTATAAGCACGATTTCGGACACAACATCATCCCTAGCCTTATCGGTCGCAGCAATCTCAAAGGCTATGTATTTACAGAGCGTGGTCATCCGGGCGCCAATGGCTATTGGCGAGATGTCGGTCATGTAGATGAATATTATGCTGCTACCATGGACTTACTCGCACCGACACCAGAACTAGATATCTATGACAAGAGCTGGCCTATTATGACCAACCAAGTTCAGCGTCCTGGAGCTAAGTTTCTATTTAACGACCCGAATCGTCGCGGGTACGCCGTAGACTCAGTAGTTTGCGCTGGAGCAATTATCTCGGGGGCACAGGTTACACATACTTTGGTCTCTTCTGATGTTCGCATCGATGATTTTACCGAAATCACTGACAGTATTTTGCTGCCAAGTGCTTCGGTAGGACAAAACTGCAAGCTGAAGAAAGTGATTGTCGGCGAAAACTGTCACATTCCACACAGTATGGAAATCGGCTTTAACTTGGAATTGGATAAGCAGCGCTTTACCGTTACCGACGAAGGCATCATCCTCGTAACTCAGGACATGTTCCCGCTGAAAGAGGACAGCCCTCTCGTTTCCGAAGATCAGAAAAACGCTCAAACCGCATAACGACTTCTCGCATTTCTCTATCAAAACGCCCTATACCTAGGGCGTTTTTTTATCGATTAGGTTATACGTTGCGCGAGTTCTTTATAACTACCACCAGCACGAGCAGCACAAAGTACAGCCCAAGAAGCGGAAATGCAGAGCCGACTGGCAAAGTCGAAGCAACAAACGAGATCAACGCCGTACACAGCCAACTGCCCGAAAAAACGATGGCATTAGCGACACCGGCAATATGCGGGAAAGGTAGTAGCGCCTTTCCCAGATATAACGGAAACAGCATTCCCAGAGAAACGATAATCACGGCAACTGGCAACAAGAACGCCAACAGATTCAGCCCATAGATATATTGAAATGACATCCCAATCATTAACGCGGCTAGTGACACAGTGATTGCAACGTTAGTTTTCCGTTCAGCGGATATACTAAATAAAAAACGATTCGCCAAATTACCTAGCAACCAACATGCACCCAACGCTAAAGCAATGTTGCCATAAAACACCGGACTATAACCCAAACGAGATTGGATGATGAAAGGGCCGACGGTATTGAACGCTGGCAAAATACTATAGAAGACACCACAAATGATGGCAGTGCGTTGAAAGTTTCGATTTAAAACAATCTCGGTAAGATTGCTTCTGATTTGCTCCCCTCGTAATGGCTGTGCAACTTGCAGCGTTTCACTAAAAAACAACCAAAGAAAAACACCTCCTAATGCGACCCAGATTGCCAGCGCAATAAAGATCGATTGCCAACCAAACATAGATTCTAAATGTCCACCTACAAACGGAGACAAGGTAATTCCCATCGCAAACGAAATCGTAATCCAGTTAACCGCTTTCAGATACTCCGCTCCATGATACATATCTTTGATCACGGCCCTGCCGCCAACACAAACGAAAGACACGGCAAGCCCTTCAATCAGTCGAAGTACGATTAAGCTGTAGATATTGGGAGAAATGATGGATAGGAGTAAGGCAGTCACCAGCAGGAAGACTCCAATGAGCATTGGTTTCTTGCGGCCATATGCGTCGACAATGAAACCAGCAACTAGCTGTCCAAGACCAAAACCCAACATTGCTGCCGTAAATGACCACTGAGTCACCGTTTCAGAAGCCGAAAATTCGGTTCTGATGGAAGGAAGGGATGGTACGACAATATCCACTACTATCCCGCCTAAAGAGATGAGCAGGTACATAAGAATTGCGAGGTTATTTCTTTGCTGGTTAGTCATAGCAAGTAATAAAAGTATCAAGTTGGCCGTGTATCTATTCTTCCAATCGTAGCTCCCGTCAAAGTCTAGATAACAAAAATTCACAACTAACTCAGCGTAACGTTAATCTCACCATAACATTTTATCGATGCAATCCAAGAGTTCACCTCGTTGTCGTCAGGCATTTTCGCATCTACACCATACGTTTTGCCAATTTCGCTCGCTTTTCCTTTGCCGAAATTATGATAAGGAAGCACCTCTACCTTCTGGATATTTGTCATCAACTTCGCAAGCTGCGCAATTGCTGCAAAGTGGTCATCGGAAAGATTGTAACCGGGGATCATAGGGCAACGTAGAATCACCGATGAGTTGATTTCGTTAAGCAGCTGAAGGTTGGTATCTACCAAGCGGCGGGTCATACCCGTTAGCGTTTTATGAAGCTCATCTCCGGTGGCCTTGTAGTCAAATAAGAACAGATCAACATACGGTGCTATCGTTCGATAATGATCCGTTTTGGAAGCACCATTGGTTTCAACACATACATGCACACCATTAGCTTTGCACATTTTCGCCAGTGCTAAACAGAATTCGAATTGCTTAAGCGCTTCCCCACCGGATAGCGTAATGCCACCGCCTGACTTGTCGAAATACACCTTGTCTTTAATGACCTCAGCAAAAACCTGTTCTACCGTCATCTCTTTCCCATAGATCTTGAGTGCATCCTGCATACAAGCATCAACGCATTGACCACAGGTTTGGCAAGCTTCAAAATCAACGTGGTGGTTACCTTCAGCATCAAAGCTATGTACGTTGTTAGGACATACTTGCTCGCAGTGACGACAACCAACACATTTATCCGCATTAAACGCGAGCTGTTTCTGAGCGCTCAGTGATTCAGGATTGTGGCACCACACACACTTCATTTGGCAACCTTTCATGAACACTGCTGTTCTAACACCTGGGCCGTCATTGACACTGAATTTCTGAATGTCGAATACCACACCTGTCGTTGCTAATTGAGCGAAGGATGTTTGAGAAGTAGAGTCTTTGATGAGCATGTGCTGCCTCATAACTGTCGCGAGAAAAAAGGGCGAACCTAAACTGCCGTGTTCGCCCAATCGGAGGTGTTTAGTCGTTAAGCGTGCGATTTAGAATTTCTAGCTGTACGTCTTTATCTAGGTTGACGAATTTGGCACTAAATCCACCCACGCGAACCACAAGATTCGGGTATTTTTTTGGATTGTGATAAGCATCTTCAAGCTCACCTTTGCCAACTACGCTGACCATGATTTGTGGCCCGCCTTGCTCAAAGTAGCCATCCAGTAAGGCTTCAACGATCATGCGTTTGTTTTGGTACATATTCTTGCTGAACTTCATATTTTGTACTGAACCAGCATGTACCTCGGCTTTCAATTTTGCCAATGAATTTAGCATCGCTGTCGGTCCGTTCTTATCGGCGCCACTTTGCGGATTGTTGGCGTTACTCATATAAACGCCAGTGTGACGACCATCTGCCGAAGCGCTGGTTGCACGTCCCCACTCCGTGTTCACTTGGTTATTGATGATGACTACCAAGTAGCTATCCATACCCACTTTTGCCGCGGAATTTTTAATGCCGTTACATATGTACTCGTGCATTTCCACCGCAATATCATCAACATACGCATCATCATTACCAAACTTAGGTGCATTGATCAGGTCGTATTTCATACGGTCATAACCATCGAAATTGACGCGCAACGCTTGAATAAGCTCGCTATAACTGTATTTTTTGTCCTCAAAGATGACTTTTTTGATTGCCGCTAAAGAATCGTAAGCGTTGGTGTTGCCGTACGTTTCGTTAGTACCACCAAGCTTATATACGCCGCCATCCAGTAGAGCTTTACTGCGGCCAATACAGTCATCAGTCAAAATACTGGTAAATAGGAAACCCACTTCCTGATTCATCACTTGATAAGAGAATGCTTGAGCTTTCGAGGTCAGTTCAATATAGAAATCCAGCAGGTCTTTGTAGTTCTTGACCACATCATCAAAGCTTGTGACTTGCTCAGGTTGTAACAACGTGGTACCACCACTTTTGTTTTGACCGTCCCAGAAATCCGTGCCACCTGTCAGCGCAATGTTGAGAATTTTGAGGATGTTGATACACGTATTCGGAGTTCCAACACTTTTACCAGATAGTACAAACTCACCACAGCCGAATGGAACATAGTGTTGTGCATCTTGTTCGGAAATCTGCATCGAGTTCATCACAGCGGGAACGTTCACATCATCATTATAAAGAATCGGATAGGTCAGACCTTCGCCAATCGCTGCTAGGGCATCTTGGTAAACATCTTGATTCATCCCTTTATAAATTCGAAGAGTAAACTGCGGCTCAGTATCTTTGTTCTCACGCACTGCCTGAATCGCAAGCTTGCAATAAACATCTGCGGTTTCAGGATTACGTCGCCCAAGGCCACCGACAACGACGCGACCGTTAACCGTGGTTTTACGAGCTTCAATAAGGCGATAGTGTGATCGAATATAGTTGATGGCTTGACGTTCGGTAATGCGCCCCGCCTCCAAGTCGGCTACCAGCAAATCACCTAAGTAATCATCCATACGACCAAAGTTCACAACACCAGAACATAAGCTATACAACCATGAGAGCTGGATACCTTGTAAGAATGTTTGTGGTTTGTCATTACGAATGGCATTGAGCGCATCTATCAAATCATTCATTTGATGTTTGCGCGTTAGGTCTGTGGTGACTTCAAGCTGTTTTGCACACAGCTTGATGTGGTGATCAATGACCAGCTCAACAATATCAAAACAACCCAAGAAGGATTCATGTAGCGCAATGGCTTTTGTATCGTCACAAGCGCGAGCAGAATCGAGCTTGTCACCAATTAGGCGGCGCATACCGCCGATACCATTGTCAATCAGCTTATTGTAATCAAGGTACATGCCGCTAAGGCGTGCTGTGGCAATAGCAGGATAGTTTACGTCAACAAATTTACCAAGTGTGCTGTCGGTTAACGTTTGGCGGAAGTAAATGGAGCGCGTATCTCTCTCTTTCCAGTAGTCCAACAAGACGTCTACTCTGCTATGCTCTTCAGAAGAAAGTTCCGTTTTAAAGGCTTCAAGTTTGTCAAAATTGCAGTAGTGACCCACGCCACCTACAGAAGTCACACTACCAAAACCAATAGGCAGAGCATCTAGACGACCCACGACGATATCATCCGATTCGATTTGGCGGAACAACACAGGATAGAGTTCAGACAGGCAAGCAACTTCTCGTTTATAAAGATTTTCTTTGCTTTGATGGGCTCGCGTATACGCTTCCATAATTTCAAGCTGCATTATTGCTGGCTTCTCACATGGAATTTTCTTGTTTACGTCTACTTGGCTTGGATTATTTTCGATTTTGGATGACATGGTAGGGCTCCTCGTATCTTTATGAGATAACCATAAATCCCCACTAAAAATATGTAAATACAAATATTAGTGATTTTGCTAAAAGAATGATCGAGATCATGCATCAAAAAATGTTACTAACCACTTTGTTTTGGAATGGGCTTTTCTGGTAACATCTTAAGTATTAACGGATAGTCTCTCGCTACCTTTAACCAGATATGTGTTAACAGGTATAGGCTTAAGAGGCTTTGGTCAGCAATTTGTATAGTTGTAAATGAAGTAATGAAATACGTAGAAGTTTATCAAGCAATCAAGGCTGACATTATCAATGGCCTTTCTCCAGCTTGGTCTCAGCTCGAAGGTGAGCATGCACTATCGGATAAATTTGGTGTCAGTCGCCCGACGTTAAGAAAGGCGATTGAGAAATTAAAACAAGAGTCTTTTGTGCACTCCAGACAAGGTTCTGGGATTTTTGTTAATCCGCCAGAATTCTATCAAGACAACAATTTAACCAGTATTTCTGAGCGAATTAATAAAGACACTGACCTAAAAAACATCGTACTAGAATTTAGTTCAGTCCTTGCAGATCAAACACTTGCAGATAGGTTTCGTTTAGACGTTGGCGCCAGTCTTCATCACTTCAAACGAATGCGTATTATCAATGGTGAACCCGCTATTCTTGAAGAAACTTGGATGCCTAAGAGTTTATTTCCTGACTTTACTGAAGCTAATTGTGAGCACTCTGTTCTTACCTATGTAGAACAAGTTGCAGGGCATAACATAAGTCATGATGCAAAAACCATCTCCGGCAAGATGCTGAATGACAAAGAAGCATTCCTACTAAGAGTCGAACCTGGACACTTGTGCCTTTCTATCCAACATAATGTGTATCTCCTGCATTCAGTACTCGCGCAGTACACAATTGAAACCTTGGCTTCAAACGAACTGACCACTGTATCAATACGCTGATTTATCAGTTAGTTAGCCCCCCTTATAGGCGGTTTCATCCTATTAAAACCGCCTGTTCTCTCTCCTCAGCTTCCCTACGCCTTTGGGTAAAGCCCAGTAAAAATCACCACTTGACTTAACAAATATTTTTGTGATTTTGGAAGTGCTTTGGTTTCCAATATTCGTTATCCACCTCACAGTTCACCACAAATCAACATAACCACACACAATATAATGATTTAGATCAATCTCTATCTACAAAACCATTACTAAGATTATTTTAAATTTGTAAATACATAAATTAAAAATCCCTACCAAGAAGAGATCTACATTATGATGAAAGAGATCCTAAACGCGCAGCTAATCAAACTTGATTTGGCGGCAACCGACAAGGACGCGGTATTCAATGAATTAGCAGATGTGCTAGTCAATGCTGGCAAAGTATCTGACAAACAACAATTTGTGAAAGATGTCTGGGCACGCGAAGAAACCGGTAACACAGGTTTTGAAGATGGCATTGCACTGCCACATGCCAAGAGCGCCTCTGTTGTTTCACCAGCGATTGCCATTGGTATCAGCAAACAAGGTATCGAATACGGCGCGGAAGACGGTCAACCTTCTAATATCTTCTTTATGATTGCTTCGCCTGAAAAAGCGAGCAACTTCCATGTCGAAGTCCTTGCGAAACTATCTTCAAAGATAGTTGAGCCTACATTTTTAGAAAGCCTACGTAACGCGACCTCTAATGAAGAAGCGCTTGCCCTATTAGTTGCAGATGACAAAACATCACAACCAACTGTCGCCGCAACCAATGGCTTTATTATTGGTGTGACAGGTTGTCCGGTAGGGGTTGCACACACCTACTTAGCAGCAGAGGGCATCGAAAATGCTGCCGCCGAAATGGGGTACGAGTGCAAAGTTGAAACAAACGGCTCTGTCGGTGTTAAAAACATCCCTACTGAAGAAGAAATCGCCCGTGCCGACGCCATTGTTGTCGCTTGCGATAAACAAGTTGATCTCAATCGCTTTAAAGGCAAACGCGTTATTATCACTGGCGTCAAAAAAGCTATCAAAGATGCTGACAAGTTGATTGAGCAAGCTCTGGCTGCGCCGCTCTATGCTGGTGATGGCAAATCTAGCGCGAGCCAAGCAACAACGAGTCCTGGTGGCTCAGGAAAAGACCTATATAAGTACCTAATGAATGGCGTATCTCACATGATCCCATTTGTAGTGGTCGGCGGTATTTTGATTGCTATTTCCCTAGCTATAGGCGGAGAACCAACGCCAGGCGGCCTTGCTATTCCTGAAGGCAGCTTGTGGAACAAGATCCTTGATGTCGGTGTGGTCGGCTTCACCCTAATGATTCCGGTTCTAGCCGGTTATATTGCTTACGCTATCGCTGATCGTCCAGGGCTTGCGCCGGGCCTCATTGGAGGCTGGATTGCTAACAACGGTTCATTCTATGACGCTGATGCTGGTACAGGCTTTATTGGTGCCATCATTGCTGGTCTCTTGGTTGGTTACTTCGTGAAATGGATTGTCAGCTTCAATTATTCGAAGATGATTCAACCACTTGTCCCTATTATGATCGCGCCAATCGCTGGCTCGCTCTTTATTGCCGCCGTATTCATTTTTATCATCGGTGCCCCAATCGCAGGCATCATGGAAACCATGAACAACGTCCTAGCGAACTTATCAACCGGTAACGTAATCATCATTGGTTTGGTCATCGGTTTGATGCAAGGTTTCGATATGGGTGGTCCATTTGGTAAGGTGGCCTTCCTATTCAGTGTCGGCCTGATTGCCGAAGGACAAACTCAGTTTATGGGTGCACAAGCGGCAGCCATTCCAGTGGCTCCATTAGGCATGGCATTAGCTGCATTCCTCGGTAGCCGCATGAAACTATTCGAACGTGAAGAAGTCGAAAACGCAAAAGCCGCAACCGCTATGGGTATGGTCGGTATCTCTGAGGGTGCTATTCCGTTCGCTGCACGTGACCCATTTGCCGTAATCCCCGCAAACATGATTGGTTCAGCAGTAGCTTGTGTGCTTGGCTTTACCTTCGGTCTAACTTGCAACGTTGCACACGGTGGTCCAATCGTCGTTCTACTTGGTGCGTTCAACAAACCTGTTTTAGCGTTGCTCGCAATGGCTATCGGTGTTGTCACTACAGCCGCTGTTGCGATTACACTGAAGAAGATTCGCTATAACAAAGCACAAAAAGAGCAAGCGACACAGTTGGCACTGAGCTAACTCTCCCTGCATATTCGTTGTCTCTACCATAAGTGAGCAGACGACGTCATAAGCCAGCAGCGAACACTGCTGGCTTTTTTGCTTAGCCAAATACGCAAAGGTCGGCTCACCACAATCATGTCTGTTTAGGTTATCGTTTGCACACTAAATAGAGTTTCGATTTTGTCGTCGCAGATACGCTTTTTCCATCAAGAAACGCGGCTTGTTGTTCATCTAGCCAGAAGGGTAAAGCTTTGGGCCATGCAGCCACATCAATATGACGTTGTAGAGCTTCAATATCCGGCTTAGTTATTAAACTTGCATTTAATGATTGGCACGTCTGCTTCGCGACTTCATAAGAAAAACGCTGCCAACGTTGGTTGACTTCCCAGTTAGAAGTGCGTTGACTTTCCGGATAGGTGGGAATAAAGAATATCTGTTCGCCAATCTGTTGTTGGTTCTCAAAAACAACCTTTGATTCGTTGTAACTCTTAAGGACTGATGTCACTTGAACGCGATTCACAGGGGTTAAAACGTGCTGCCGGAGAAACGTCTCTTTTTTAATCAGACTTGAAATATAGCGTCCGGCCATCTTGGCATCGATAAATTGAGAGTAGGGACCAATCAAGCATCGGTAGTACTCTCCATCAAAAGACTGCACTAGGTTATTTTGCGTCGCAATTGCCACCCTTCGATGAGTATCATCAACATGAAATGGTTTAGAAGAGGCTCCGCATTGAACCCAATAGAAAGCTGGTTTGTGGTCGGGTTCATCATTTCCATACAGCCCTTTACCAATAGGGCAGTCCGGTGATAGTAGCGGCAAAAATGATGAGTATCGCGTTGTATCACAACGCTCTTGTACGTACTCAGTAACCACACTTTCATGTTCAAGCGCCAACAGCGGAAAGCTATTGATAAGTAAGACGGTTAGAGCGAACCGTTTGTAGTGTGAAACCAGCGAAGAGTACATTCCCAAAGCGAGTTCCTCTACAGCACTTCAGGAGCGCTCACAACCTCTCGCTCTGACGCTTCATCAATGCATTCGTTTAGCCATTGGATTCGTGCTTGTAGCTGTTTACATTGAAGCTTAGCGGAAGAAGTTTTCTGCCTGTCGTGAGCAACATTTTCTAGATAAAGCAGAATGTTGTTCAGCGCTTGTTGAGTTTGGTGCAAACCTCTGCGCAAATGTGAATGTATGACATCACTAGAATCCATACTTACGCTTGCCATCAACTTTGAGCACAGCTCATCTCGTGTTGCTGGGAATGCTAGCTTTCTTCCGAGCCAATTGGAAAGTGCCTCTCTCCCCTCTTTTTCAACTATATACTGTCGTTCTGTTGGCTGATAGCTGTGCTCGGTCGTACTCATACTAATCCAACCATGCAAGATCATTCGTTTTAGTTCGGTATATACCTGTTGAGAGTTAACTTGCCAGTATGGTAACGCATTGATAGTTCGAACTAACGTCGCACCATTCATCGCTTTTGTACTAAGGTGAGTCAATAAAATGTATTTGAGTGCCATATTCGCCAGATGATTCAAGGAGTTGGTTTAACATTCTCGAGAGCTAAGTTCAAAACCCTCTCTATTCATCATCTAAGGCAACGTTTATTTTCATATCTGTTTCGTATTGATTTAGTGCATACACCGACCAAATAACCGCAGGTATCCAACCAATTAACGTTATTTGCAGTATCAGACAGATCACTCCCGCAACAGGTTTTCCGATTGTGAAAAATTGCAGCCATGGAACAAGAATCGCTAGTAATAGTCTCATTAGTGTTTCCCTATTGACCAAAAGGTTGGTCATCTACCATTGAAAATATTGCACTAGTATATCTTTCACTCGAAAACATTGATGTCCGATTATTCTTGCTTTGTTTCCTTCATTCTTAATAGGTTGGCATCTATTTGAATCCGCAAATCCGGCCAATGCGATAATAAATTGTGGCAACCTAAAAACAAAACCAGAGGAAATCAGGCGATCTCCTCTGGTTGTTCATTTAGAACTTAAACCCGACGGTAAATCCAAATTGGGCGTTCTCTTTCACTGGGGTTCGTACTTCTTGGTTTGCTGTCATATAAAGACTTTGTACTCTTGCATCTGCATAGATACCCAAAGGCGTGGTTAGCCTTAAACCCGCAGCGGTCGTCAGATAGTTTCCTGAAAAATTACCGCTATATGAGTCAATATTATTTTGGGTGCCGCTAGGGAGAGCGACTAGAAGCCCCACATTGTGCGACTCAATAGAACCACTTACGTGTGCACCGCCAAAAGCCGCATACGGCTTTAGGTCCCACCCGTCCGCGATATTGAAAGCATAACCTATTTCACCTTCAATTCGCGCATCGTAACCATCCGCCTTGCCACCATACAACGCCTTAGAGGAGATTTGATTGTGCTCACCATCAAATCTCATTAATGAACCATTAACTGAGAAAATCCGATTAAAATCATAACCAAACTCGATTTTTGGCTGTGCCTTTAGTGTCCCTAGTCCATCCACTTTCATCCCTGTCGTTGCCCCGGCTCCAATACGAATACCAGCATAGTCATTGCTTGCTTGAGCCATGCTCGAGAAACCCGTTACTAAAGCAACTAACAGTACTTTTTTCATTTACTACCTCTGTCTTTGGAAATGACGCGCAAATAGCGCAAGTTACAACCGCCTAACCCCGCTAAAAAGCGGGGGAAGAAGGAGGAAGAGGTATGTACTACCTTGAAGCTAAGTGGGTTAGTTCGACAGGTAGTTTAATCTCGTCGACTGGGCAATCATGGGCTAGCGTTTGGTCACGCTTGGCAACACGCTCCAATGCAGCTTGTTCCCAACCTTGAATCCGCTCTGTGGCTTCGCCGTGTATAGGCGCAATACCCGTGTCATACACTTCAATAAACACATCGTTATTCTTAATCTTTGAATAACAGGTGTGTTGGTCTCCATAAGGGCAGTTGGAAATCACAACGTACAGGTCTTTTTCTGCGTACCACTCAATCGCAGTCCCGTCTTTCACTGGTGGAGTTGGACACATGCGAGCTCGCGTAATTCGGTTCTCATCTTGGGCAAAGCGATTGCCTTGAAAGATATTCCAATCATTACGGTCCGAGAAAAATTGAATCACTTCCTGACGCAAGGTGTCATCTTCAATGTTAGCTATGGCAGGAATGCGCCCAAAGCCGTGAATAAAGTTCTCATGACAAGAGTTACGCACGTTTTCTTTACCTTGTGCCAATCCAATCAACTCAGGAGAACAATGCGCCGCTAACCAAATGTGTGAAAAACCTTCTGGTAATTCGTCATATGGGAACTCATCTTCCACCAGCGTCGCCATCTTTTCGAAATGACGGCTTTGAGACCAGATACCGGAATAGAGTCTTTGGTTGAGCCCTTCAACCGCTGTAGAGCTTAAATGACAACTGTATTGCTCTAAGTCGGGAGTCACCATTAGCACGTCCATAATCTGAGTACGACCATTGTTGCCTTCTGCGTTTGGACGCTGCTCAATACGAATAACCTGACCTTTTTTCACTAAGAAGGCATTACCGGTTTCTGCTTCAAGTACGTCCGTGTAAACCAACTGACGTTTTTTACCAGACTTAGTCGCTCTCACTTTTTGATAGAAGTCCAAGTCTGGGCTGATTGCTCTCGCAAACGTCTCTACTGGATCAACATCAGAGTTATAACTAGAGTCGAAGTTTTCTACTTGATTTACATATTTATGGCACATAAGTATTTACCTATGATTGCAACATCCATGTAGGCTACGGCCGAGGGTTCCTGGCTCGACTTCAGAAATTTAGTAAGCGTCCTTGCTCAGTTTTTGTCCTTTAAAAGATTGATGTCTGTTACTTACTATTGCGCTTTGAAGATTTAAACAACGTCTTAATCTTGCGCTTTAGCAAGCCTACGAGGGGCTTTCCTAGAATGGCGATGGAGCCAAATAAAATGACTTCATTAATGGCAAAACCAATGCCGACTATCGATACCGTTTGTTCTGCTGACCAACTCATTGAAGCGCCTAGAGCTCCAAGTCCTGCTGGCACAGCAAACATCCCTATGTTGGTGATAATGAAGGCAACCAGCGCCACCTTCTTTATCGGAGTATCAACCAACATTGTTAGATTTGAGTCTGGTTGATTCGACATAAAGACCCCTCTCTATTTAATCGAGTTATCTTTGGTCGCAATGCGTTGGTAGATTCGCTCTTCCCAACCACCAATCTCTCCCAAGTGTTTGGTTTCCGGTTGAATTCCGGTGTCATAAACGCTCACATACACTGGGTTTGGACGAGCCTCTGGGTAAGGCAATGCCTGGTCTGCGTAAGGACAATTGCTTACCACTACGTAAATGTCTTTTTCAGCATAGAATTCACAGCCGACACCATCATCAACCGTCGGCGTAGGGGCTAAGACACAGCGCGTAATACCATTGTCGTCTTGAGTGAATTTATTTGGTTGGAACATATTCACATCATTTCGGTCAGCAAATGTCTGTACCACTTGACGTCGTAGTGTTTCATTTTCGATCGCTGCAATTGCCGGGACTCGGTTAAAGCCTTGAATAAAGTTCTCTTGGCAGCTATTCACGTTACCTTCTTCGCCATAACACATATGTAGCCATTCGGGGCAGCAGTGCGCTGCGAAGAAGATGTGACTAAAGTCTTCATCCATTTTTTCGTATGGAAACTCATCTTCAACCAAGGTTACGATTTTCTCCATATAACGGCTTTGTGACCAAACTGCGCTGTACAGCCTTTGATTCAGCCCTTCTACCGCGCTGGTATTTAGATGGTCCCCATATTGTTCAAGGTCTGGGGTGACGAAATGAACGTCGATGATTTGAGTGCGATTATTGTGTAGGCTTGGACGCTGTTCAAAACGAATGACCTGACCTGCTTTCACCAAGAATGCATTACCCGTGTGAGGTAACAACACATCATCATAGACATGCTGGCGTGTGCCATTAGCTTTAGTGCCACGAACGTCTTCATAGAAAGCGACGTTTGGTGAGACTTTACGCTCATAGGTTTTTACTGGGTCAATGTCTTCGTTGTATACAGATTTGATGTCAGTTGTCATGGTCTTTACCTTCTCTAACTATAAATAAAGCGCGTCCGTTCAACTATGTATTGTCAAAACGTTGTTGCCGTTTCCCCTCTGACAACGCCTATATTAGTCATTTTTTCTGAAATACAAATTCAGTAAACCTTAAGAAAAATTGACAGTTTAAGGCGGAGAGCTTAGCAATTACCCCGAGTTGCAAAGCTTATGAATTCACCTAACATTAAGTGTTATCTACAAGACCAAGAACTGAGGTGTAAGTTTTACTGACATGTTAACTGTTAATCTGCTCCAACTTCAGGCATTCGTTCTTGCTGCGGAAACCGGCTCATTTTCTGCCGCAGCAAGGAAAATGAAGAAGACCCATTCAGCAATCAGCATGACCATCTCCAATTTAGAATTAGATGTTAATCAAGCGTTGTTTGATCGTTCCACGCGCAACCCTACCTTGACGGCTGCTGGTGAGGTTCTTCTAAAAGAAGCCAAGCTTGTCTTAGCGCAGTGTGAGAATTTTGAGCGCTTGGCTAATGAACTTGACCCAGAAGAAGAAACGGAATTTACCTTGGCGTTGGATAGTGTTTACAGCGTTCCGATGGAAAAAGAGATCCTGACGTTGCTCGCCGACAAGTTTCCTAAACTCAAACTCAAACTGGTCGAGAAACCTTCCTCCGGAGTTATTGCATCAGTAGTAAAAGGTGAGGCTAACATTGGTTTCACCCTGCTAGAGCAACCTATTTTCAGCAATCTAGGATCCATCGCACTGCCTTCAGCGGAGCTGCTATACATAGCTAGTCCAGAGCACCCATTAGCCAAACTGGAAAAAGTGACACTCGTGGACTTACAACGTCACAGGCAAGCTTATCTTTCCCATGACGCCAAAGCTAAGGATACCACCGTCTCAGCCAACGTCTGGGAGTGTGAATCTATATCCGCCGCCAAGACGGCTATCGCCTATGGAGCTTGCTGGGGAATGGCGGTTGAACCCTTTATTCGACCGCAAATTACTTCAGGACTACTCGTTAAACTCAATGTTGAGTCATCGCTCAAAAAGAGTATTCCTGCGGCTTTAATATGGAAAATTGGTGATGAGTCAGGGCGCGTTCACAATGCAATTCGAGCTTTGTATTCCGAACAAAAGCCGAACTAAAAGACCATCAACTTTCTCGTCATATAATATAATTGAACGATTGTTCAAAATGTTTGCGATACCAATAAAAACGAGTTAGGATTTTTCTATCAAGTCGAATTCTGATGAAGCTAAAAGGCTTCCATTCAATGCATTAGGAGATGCTATGAGTAACGAATATATCCCACCTAAAGTTTGGACTAACGACAGTGAAAGCGGCGGCCAATGGGCTAGCATTAATAGGCCGGACTCTGGAGCGCGCCATGAACAGGCTCTGCCGGTAGGAGAACATGCGCTACAGCTTTACTCTCTGGCCACACCAAATGGGCAGAAGGTTACCATCATGCTCGAAGAGCTGCTTGCTCTGGGTAAATCTGACGCTGAATACGACGCTTACTTAATCAACATTGGTGAAGGCGATCAATTTGGCTCTGGCTTTGTAGACGTTAATCCAAACTCAAAGATCCCAGCACTGCTCGACCGTTCAGCACAGACACCTGTGCGAGTATTTGAATCGGGTAACATCCTACTCTATTTAGCAGAGAAGTTCGGAGCCTTACTGCCTACCGATCCTGCTAAGCGCGTTGAAGCGATGAACTGGTTATTCTGGCTTCAAGGCTCAGCCCCTTATCTTGGTGGCGGTTTCGGTCACTTCTACGCTTACGCACCAGAAAAATTCGAATACCCGATCAACCGTTTCACTATGGAAACAAAACGCCAGTTACATTTATTAGACGCTAGGCTCGCTGAGAATCAATACCTTGGTGGTGACGAATATAGCATTGCTGATATTGCGACCTGGCCTTGGTATGGCAATCTAGTGATTAACAACCAATACAATGCCGCTGAGTTTTTAGACGTAGAAAGCTATCCAAACCTCATTCGCTGGGCTAAAGACATCGCAGCGCGCCCAGCCGTTCAACGTGGTCGAATCGTTAACCGCTCTTGGGGCGAAGAATGGGAAACACTCGCTGAACGTCATAGCGCTGCTGATATTGATGCAGTATTGGCGAAGCAACCTAAATAAATAGCGTCACTGACTAAATTTAAGAGCGAGTTCTGCCCAGTTCTCGCTCTTCTGTTTGTATTTTGATAATTAGAAATACACCCTAAAACCTGCTCTGGCCTCAAGCTCTATATCAAATTGATCCAAATAGATCGCAGGGGTCACGTCCACATAAAACCCCACAGGCTTCACTCTAAATTCCGCTCCGATTCCCGGTGTAAAGGCGATATAACGACTATTGCGATTCACATAGTGTCCACCTGCGAAAAAATAAATCGGTGTATTCTGTATGCCAAAAACTTTGTTGACACCAAAGCCCATTTTATCGTCGAGGCTGACGTTAAAACGTAAATCATTATGTTTCACATCGAGCCCCCAATAAGGGTCACCAACGAATAAGCCAATACCGGTGTCTGCGTTAGCCATTGATACCGAAAATAGTGCAATGACTAAAAGTAGTTTGATACGTTTTTTCATTACTGTTCCACTGCTTGTAAAAGCCGCCAAAGTAAGTTAGCAATTTCAATATATTGTTAGCGATCTATAGGCTTGACCTATATTTCACAGTGCTGAATAACACTTGAGCAGAATTGACGCAGGCGTAACGCGGTAGAAATAGTTGCTCACATTTAGAATGTAAAACAAGAAAGTAGAAGGTAGGGTGCAACGAAAAACGACCGTCATAGGACGGCCGTTTGGATACACTACATTATCTTAAAGTACCGTAATGATGTCTTCTTGGGCTAAGCGCGCCTTCGGTAAGCCGTAGTTGTAGTCTTCACCATCTTTGTGGTAACCAAGAGCTAAAGCAAAGTCGCACACATAACCGCCCAATTCATCTTTAAAGATGTCACCGATCAACGCAGAATCGACACCTTCCATCGGAGTAGACGCAATCCCCATACGCGCTAGAGTGTGTAAAAGGTTGCCCAGTGCAATATACGTTTGTGCTTTGGTCCACTGGCCGTTGTAACCATTTTCATCGGTATTCAGCTCCGCAAAGCCAAACGCGCCATTCAACATTTGGTCAAACATTTCTGCAGGCAGGTGACCGGAAGTAACCTCTACATCCACCACTTTCTTATAGTCGTCTTTGGTGAAGTGTGGGTTATGCGCAAACAAAATCGTATGTGACGCTTCTTTGGCATGCGGTTGATTGAACTGATGCATGTTGGCGAACGTATCGTGAAAGCGCTGCTTAGCTTCATCACTTTCAATCACAATAAACTTCCAAGGCTGTGAGTTAATTGAAGATGCAGAAAGGCGAATCGCTTCTTTAATGACTTCCATATCTTCCGCAGAAATACGTTTAGCCGCGTCGTATTTTTTAGCTGTATAGCGGTTGTTTAGGTCTTTTATGATTTGATGAGTCACTGTGCTCTCTCCACTTATTAGAATCTCTAATAGCTTGGGGGAATTATGCTTTTTCGGTGAGTTTCAGCACCGTAAACCGCTACTCTAACCCTTAAGCCAAGCTTGTTGATGAGGTGTAGGTTAGGCGTATTAAAGGCGAAGAAAAAGAACCAAACGATCCAGACATTATGGACAATTAAATCCACAATACTAAAACGGTCAAGATTCAAACCTGCTCTGCTTATTTTCTCTTCAATCCGCGATCTCATCGACAACATTTTGAATAACATAGGACTATGCTAGTAATAAGACTTACAACGTGAGGGCATGGTTATGAAGTACAAACATATACTAGTAGCAGTAGAGCTTTCCAAAGAGAGCCACGTGTTAATAGATAGAGCCGTTTTTCTATCCGAGCTTCTGGATGCGGATGTGTCATTGATACACGTTGATGGCACCCATGGAGAAATTTATCCTGAACTAGTTGATATCAGACTCAACCCAGATCAGCGACCACTTCATTTAGAAACCATGGACCAACTGCATGAGTTTGCCGAGTACGCCAAATGTCCGGTTAAGCACTTCATTGTGGGTACTGGTGACTTGGGAGATAAACTAAAGAGCGCCATTGCCGAGCATGGGTTTGACCTCATTATTTGCGGCCATCATCATGATTTTTGGAGTAAAATTGTTTCAAGCTCTCGACAACTTATTAATACGTCACCAGTGGATGTTCTTGTTGTGCCACTTGAAGAATAAAGTCAAATTCAAGGGCATACATACCTCGCTAGGCTGCTCATATGCAGCCTTTATTTTGCCTGCTTTCTTAATTTCTTCTCTGCCTGCTATACTGTTGAACAGTCGTTCAACAGTATAGATTTCTTCCGTTATGGCCAAACCAGCAAAATTTAATCGTAGTGAAGTTATCCATAAAGCCATGTTGCTTTATTGGGAAAAAGGATTCCACGCCACATCAATGCGTTGCCTGCAAGATGCTATCGATATGCGCCCGGGGAGTATTTATGCAGAGTTTGGTAGCAAGGAAGGCTTGTTTAAAGCAGCGATCGAGCATTATTCGACTCAAGGACAAGCTCGTTTAGACGATCTCGTAAAGCAGTTTTCTTCACCTATTCAAGGACTTAAGGCCTTTATCTTACAGTCTGTGCAGCCTTGCAGTGTGAATAACCCTAACGCTATGTGTATGTTGGCTAAAACCGTCGCAGAACTTACCGAAGAAAATGAAGAATTATTAGAACTTGCGCGTTACTCACTTAGAAAAAATGAAGCCAAGTTTGCTGAAATTATTGCCGAAGCCCAATCCCTCGGAGAGGTCAATCAAGAACTCTCTCCTATGCGACTAGCGCAACACCTTCAGATTCAGATTATGGGGATAAAGACCTATATTCATTCAACCAATTGTTCACAAGCACAAACACAAGCCCTAGTTAATGATGTATTTTTAGGCAGTGTATTTAGAGTTGAGTGACAATACCTTAACCCCATGAAAAGCGATCTTTAATCATTGGATTAAGTGCAATCCCTGCACTCTGTTTCCTTCATTCTATTTTCTAGAATCTATAATCTGCACCGAAGTGGACTGCAGATAATGAGTAATCTCGACTCGTAGCGACCGCGACATACTCTGCCATTAAACCAATGTTATCTGATACAGCATAGCGAGCACCAATCCCGTAACTTGGGCTACTAATATTTCGAATATTACTGCTGTAATCACCTGAGATATAACCACTCACCCTCGCTTGTGTTACGCCGAGTAAGCCATAGATTTCAATGTTCTCTTTCAACTCATAGCTACCACGTAAATAAACGCTGCTATACGAACTTAAGTTTAACTCGCTACTGTTCTCATCAACGCCTCCAAAACGGTATTCGGCTGAAATATTGTCGTTAAATTTAAAACCAGCCTGCAAAAATCCAGTGCCAGAGCTGAAGTTTTCAATTTGATTTTCTTGATTTCCATAGCCTACGCTCGCACCCAAATAGATGCCGTGTGCCATTGAGGGTAACGCACATATTGTAGAGCCAAGAAGCAGTATTTTCTGGATAGCTTTCATATTAATGTTTCCTAGTTTATGAATGAGTCGCCTTTGAATCAGCAAGACGTATTATTCATAATCGGAACAACAAAATATGAAGACTAATATAGGCGTATTTTCATATTATGAACACACTAAGTGCTATTGGTTATCAATTTTCTTATGCCGCTTAAGCACATCAACTAAGTCGTATAATAACTCGATTTCTTCACTGTCCATCGACATCATTGTGTCCATCATATTGATTACACTAGCAGGGACAGCTAGTTTTCCACCATGTTGACGATCTATTTCGTCTACAGGAAACATCTGCAATAGGCTGACATCAAATACTTTGGCTAAACGAAAGATGTCTCTAATCGTAAACTCACTGCCTTGCTCACGATCCATTTTACTGTAAAACGCAGTTTTACCGATTTGAGCCAGCTCTGCGACCTGATTCTTAGTCATTCGGTTATGAACCATATAAGCTTCAATTCGTTCTATTAGCATAGCTCTAAAGCGATGTTCACTTTCACCATAGAACTCAAACCCTTCTGTTTCTAGCTCCGCCATAACACTCACTTTTTGCTAAATGTACATCTAGATTAGTTCAGTTTTCGTATTATGAAAATACTCGCATCTAGCAATATTGACTTCGCAGCAGGTCCGTTACTTAGAACGGATGAATATCAGCATCGGCATCATAATCACAAACATAACACCAACCAATTGGAACGTATGAACGTACGCAACCATCTGAGATTGCTCGTGCAGCATCATTTGATACTGTTGCAATGCCAATGGGTCAGTCATTGATAAACCTTGCGATGCTGCCCAGTTTTGTAATGCAGGGTTATAGGTATTAAACCCCTCACTCAACGCATGCCATTGCTGCTGGCTATCACGGTATTGGTAAGTGGTGGCAATTGAGATACCAAATGAGCTACCGATAGTTCGGAACAAGTTAAAGATACTAGCGCCCGCTACCGACTCTTCTCTTGGTAATGTCAGATACGCCAGAGACGATAACGTCGAGAAGGTCAAACCTAAGCCTAGGCCTTGAATAATGCTTGGCGTAACAATCCAGAAAGTATCAATCTCCATCGAATACAGAGTCATGAGATATGAACCGATACCAATGCAAGTCAATCCAAAGACTATCTTGAGTCGCGGATCAAACTGCGGATTCAGTCGAATCACCAGAATCAGCATACAAGCGGAGGCAAGACCTCTTGGAGCCATGAGCATACCCGTAGTGGCAACCGGATAGTCCAGTAGGCTTTCTAAGAACATTGGCTGCTGAGTGGTCAATCCAAACATGGCCATGGAAACGACTGCCATCATCAACGACGACACCATCAGGTTCTTATCTCGCAACAACCACAGAGGTGCAATGGGACTCTTGGTTTTCCAACTGCGATACGCCCACATAATCAAGCCTATTACAGACAGAACAATCGCGGTTTGAATGATTCGAGAGTCTAACCAATCTTCGTCATTACCCTTATCGAGGACAAACTGCAGCGCACCTACACCCAATGCCATAAAGCCAATGATCCACCAATCAAAGTTAGGTTTAGATTTATTCGATAGGTGAATGTATTTATAGATAAGCGCGGTACAAACCAAACCAAAAGGCAAATTCACATAGAAGATCCAACGCCAGTTGAGGTTATCCGTAATAACACCGCCAACAACAGGGCCGAGAATAGGCCCAAGCAGGATACCAATTGAAAAAATGGCCATGGCTTTACCCTTCTGTTCAGATGGATAAATCTGAACCAAAGTAGACTGCGCCAAAGGAATAACCGAAGCACCGAACGCGCCTTGAATAATCCGGAATAGCACCATCTCTTCCAAGGAACTGGCTTGGCCACACAGTGCACTCGCGATCACAAAGCCGATAACTGCCACGAGCATCACCTTACGCTCACCAAATCGCGATACCCAGAAGCTAGTCATAGGGATAAAGATCGCTTCCGCCATACTGTATCCCGTTAACACCCAGGTAATTTGGTCCGCCGTTGCCCCCAAAGCTCCCATCATATGTGACAGTGACACATTTGCCACTGTCATATCGATTAAAACCATGATGGCAGACAACATGACCGCCACAGTAGCGATACCTCGTTTATCAGCGGAGATTTGGTTGCTCATTTCGAGTCACTTTTCAGGTCGACAGTCACTTCAACACTTGCACCTACACGAAGTTGAGGCGAGTTTTCTGGCACATCCAATTTAAGTCGCACAGGGAAGCGTTGTTTGATTTTCACCCAGTTACCTGTCGCATTTTCAGGGGGCATAAGAGAAAACGAGGTACCGCTGGCTGGCGATAAACTTTCTATCGTCGCGTTCCATACCAAGTCGGGATACATGTCGATTTTAATCTCAGCCTTCTGACCTGGTTTAAGGTGAGTGAGATCTGTTTCCTTAAAGTTAGCTCTAACCCAGTAGCTGTTGTCAATGATCACTGGGAACAGCGTTTGGCCAACAGAAACAACCGTTCCTACGTGTGCACTAACTTCTCCTGATAGTCCATCTACTGGCGAAGTAATGTCGGTATAACTGAGGTTAAGTTCAGCCTGAGCCAACTGTGCTGCTGCTTGTTGGACGATGGCCGCTTCAAGACCTTGCTCACCTCTATTCGCGATAGCTTTCTCAACATTAGCTCTTGCTTGCTCTAGGCTTGCCTGAGCATTGGCTAATTTGTTCTTAGCCGTATCCAAGTCTTGTGGAGACGCCAATTTGCGAGTGACCAGTGAATCAGTACGTTTGTATTCGATCTGCGCTTCGCTCAAGTTCGCTCGCGCTGCATCCAGTCCAGCAACCGCTTCCGTCACCTGTTTATCAGCAACGTCATGTTGCTGCACTGCTAACTGATATGACGCTTTTGCTTGCTTTACCGCAAGTAAGTATGGTCTTTGGTCAATTCTAAGCAGCAAGTCGCCTTTGTTGATGCGCTGAAAATCCGCTACTTCAACAGAGACAACCTGTCCTTGAACCTGAGGAGCAACAGAGAGGATTTTCGCTCTAACATAAGCATCCTCGGTGCTAGGATGGCTATCTGCGTAGACCCATGACCAATACAGCGCACCAAATACTGCAGCACAAACCAGTAGAAAGAGAATCTTTGCCAAGCTAGAACGGGATGATTTCTTTTGATCGGAGTTATCACTCATTTACATAACCTACCTTTATATTTATGTGATCAGTGTAGGATTTTTTTATCACCAAACAACACTATGAGTTGAAACTTAATTAACCACTTTTGCAGATTGCAAAAGCCACTGAACAGTGTGCAATTGATATTAATCAAAATAGCCCAAACTGATGAATTTATGGGGCTTTATCATGTTTTCATTAGAGATAATGCCGCTATTAACTCATAGTTCACTAGCCTTGACGTCATAACTTAGGAAGATGTCATAGAGACACAAACTAGAAAGGACAATGACCGCATCAAAACAACAGATGACTTCTCGCTCGTCCTACGCCAACCACATTACTGCTAGGCACTTTTACACTTGTAAAACACCTTACTACCAACAGATTCCGTTCACACTACTTAACCTATTAATTCAATTAATTAATTTTCCTAAATGCTTCACAGACATTCGTCATTTATGGTCTAAACTCAAACAATAAACACTTTATATAATTATCAGAAACAAGGATTGTCTATGTCTTACTTTCCCAAAGCAGATGGTGTCATCGCTAAAGGACTCATCGTTGCGCTACCTATTCTCCTCCTTTCAGGTTGCGAAAAAACCGTCGAAGCCCCTCCTGCCGTCAAGCCCAGTGTAAAAGTTCTCGAAGTGACCATGAAAGAAATCACACCAAGTGAGGAATTCGTTGGTCGCACTGAAGCAACTCAAGATATCGAACTTAAAGCAAAGGTAAGAGGCAACTTACTCAAAACCTATTTTGAAGAAGGCAGCATGGTCGAAGAAGGGCAACTGTTGTTTGAGATTGACCCAGAGCAGTATGAAGCAGCCCTTAAGTCCTCCAAAGCACTTGTGGCTCAATCGCGTGCTGCCTATGACACGGCAGTTCGCAACTTTAAACGCGGCGAAGGATTGATTAAAGATAAGTACATCAGCCAAGCGGATTACGACAATCTATTATCCGCCAAACTGCAAAATGCAGCAGCGCTACAAAGCGCCAATGCCGAATTAGACAATGCCAAACTTGAACTGGGTTACACCAAGATCCATGCGCCATTTGCAGGAAGAATCGGCCGTGCAGAAGTGTTTTCAGGTGATTTGATCATTCCTGAACAAACCGAAATGGTGAACTTGGTACAAATGGAACCGATTTGGGTCAACTTCCAGTTACCTGAAAAGGTCATTATCAACGCTCAGAAAGCAGCTCGTGACGCTCAAAACCAATACAAAATCGAAGACCTACCAGTCAAACTGCGATTCCCTGACGGGTCTATGTTTGAAGAAACGGGCATGATAGATTTCATCGATAACCGTGTCGACGCCACTACCGGTACTCTGGCTGTCCGTGCCGAGTTTGCCAATTCAGAACACCTAATTGTTCCCGGACTTTACGTGACTGCAATAATCGAAGCTCCACGTGTTCAAGAAGTTATGCTCATTCCACAACGAGCGGTGCAAGAAGACCAGCAAGGTCGTTATGTATTAACCGTCAATAAAGAAAAAGTCGTCAAACGTAAAAACGTCACTTTGGGTAAACGATATGGTGTTGACTGGGAGCTGGAAGAAGGCTTGGAGAAAGGTGAACTGGTCATAACTGAAGGGCTACAAAAAGCCCGTGTAGGCGCTGAAGTCGAGTACGAAATGGATACCGTACAGCCTTTCGATGAAAACGACTCTTAAGGACAAGTTATGATTAGTAAGTTTTTTATACATAGGCCGAAGTTTGCCTTCGTTATCTCAATAGTCCTGACCTTGTCCGGTCTGTTGTCGATTCCCGCTCTGCCTGTAGCAGAATTCCCTAACATCTCCCCTCCAATGGTCTCTGTGACGACATCCTATCCAGGTGCGAGTGCTGAGGTTGTTGCTGACACCGTTTCTAAGGTTATCGAGGCCGAAGTTAACGGGGTGGAAAACATGATTTACATGGAGTCCAAGGGCGCAAACGACGGTAGCTATTCACTCAACGTTACTTTTGAGGTGGGGACCAATGTCGATATGGCACAGGTTAACGTCCAGAACCGGGTACAACAAGCCATGCCTAGGCTGCCCCAAGAAGTTCAACGAAATGGGGTAAAAGTTGAGAAACAAGACCCGAACATCTTGATGATGCTTAACTTAGTATCACCGGATGGAAGTCTAGATAACCTATTTTTAAACAACTACATGGGCATTAACATTAAGGATAACCTTGCTCGTGTTAACGGTGTATCTAAAGTAAGTATTATCGGCGGTATGGATTACTCCATGCGTATTTGGCTCAACCCCGATCGCATGGCAAGTTTAGGTGTTACCGTAGAAGAGGCCATTGCCTCAATTCAAGAGCAGAATATCCAAGTTGCGGCGGGACGTATTGGCGCGGCGCCAGTGCCTCGGGACCAACAATTTCAATACACCCTTTCCACCAAAGGTCGCTTGAGTCACCCTGAAGAGTTTGAACAAATCATCATCCGTTCAAACCCGGATGGTAGCGCTGTTTATATGAGTGATATTGCGCGTATTGAGCTTGGTGCTGCAAGTTACGATGCGGAAGCGATGCTGGATAACAAACCATCTGCACTACTTTTCATTTACCAATCAAGTGGCGCAAATGCACTCGAAGTAGCAAAAGGTGTCCACGAAGAATTATCCCGCCTGCGCGAGCAATTTCCTGAAGATATGGACTATAAAGTTCTCTACGACACCACTCAGTTCGTAGAAACGTCCATCGATGAAATGATTGAAACACTGTTGATTGCCGTAGCACTGGTTATCTTCGTTGTGTACATCTTCTTGCAGGACGTGCGACAAACCTTAGTTCCAGCTATCGCCATTCCGGTATCTTTAGTTGGTACATTTGCATTCTTACTGGCCACAGGTATGAGCATCAATACCGTGTCGCTCTTCGCCTTAATCCTCGCGATCGGTATCGTAGTAGATGATGCTATCGTTGTCGTAGAAAACACCACTCGTTTAATGGAGGAAGAAGGGCTTAACGCCGTTGATGCCACAACCAAATCTATGCAGGAGGTGACGGGACCTGTGATCGCAACAACTCTGGTGCTACTAGCGGTATTCGCGCCAACGGCCGTTATGCCGGGTATAACTGGGCAAATGTACGCGCAGTTCTCTATCACCATCTGTATTTCGGTTCTAATTTCCTCGGTGAACGCATTAACACTTAGCCCTGCGTTATGTGCTTCATTGCTTAAGCCACCAAAAACGCATGAAAAAGGATTCCATGCCAAATTCAATGTGATGTTTGAGAAGGCGACCGGAAAGTACACCAACTTTGTTTCGGGAATGGTGCGTAAGCTAATGCTCGTTGGTGTCGTCTATGTCGCCTTGATCGGCGCAACGGGCTATCTGGCTACTTCGCTCCCGACCGGATTTGTCCCTACGGAAGATAAAAAAGCGTTCTTCGTCGATGTGCAATTACCTAATGGCTCTTCCATCAACCGTACCAAAGAAGTTATGACGCAAATGGTAGACGAGCTAAACCAAATGGATGGCGTAACCAATGTGATTTCAGCAAGTGGTTATTCGATTATTTCTGGCGCGGTATCGTCTAATGCAGGCTTGATGGTTGTCATTCTTTCTCACTGGGATGAGCGACAAGATCCATCCTTAGTCGAGTCGCAGATCGTACAACGAGCTAACGCCGCACTATCGCAATACAGTGAAGCGACGGCGGCTGGTTTCTCCCTACCAGCGTTACCGGGTGTAGGTACGGTTTCTGGTGTAGAGTTCTATATACAAGATACCTTGGGCAGAACGCCAGCCGAGCTCGCTGGTGTCATGCGAGCAATGTCCATTCAAGCAACTTCTGAGCCTGAGCTAACGACGGCGTTTAGCACGTTCCAGGCCGATGTACCACAACTATTCGTCGACGTAGATAGAAACAAAGCCAAAGTACAAGGCGTTGAACTAAGCAGTATTTTCACTACATTACAAACGATGCTTGGTTCTATGTATGTAAACGACTTCAACCGATTTGGTAAGGTTTTCCGTGTAAACATGCAGGCGGAAACTGAGTTTCGTGATTCAGACCGCGACATCGCTCGTTTCTACATCCGAAACAAATACGATGTTATGGTTCCGCTTAATACCTTGGTTAACGTCGAGCCTAAGCTAGGCCCCGAATACATTAACCAATTCAACTTATATAGCGCGGTTAAAGTCAACGCATTCCCAGCACCCGGCTACAGTTCGGGACAGGCGATTGATGCTGTGAAGCGAATCGCGGATACAACTTTCCCGAACGGCTATACCTATGAGTGGTCAGGGCAAACGTACCAAGAGTTGAAAGCAGGTAACTTAGCGCCATTCATCTTTACCTTGGCTCTTATCTTTACCTATCTATTCTTAGTTGCACAGTATGAAAGCTGGACGATTCCAGTGTCGGTTATGCTCGCTGTTCCAGTCGCTATTCTAGGTGCATTTATCTACATTTGGATAATGGGGTCTGACGTTAACTTATACACCCAAATCGGCTTGGTGCTGCTCATCGGTCTTGCTTGTAAGAACGCAATCCTGATTGTAGAGTTCGCCAAACAACTCAGGGAAAGCGGTATGAGTATCACCGACTCAGCCATAAAGGCCGCGCGACTGCGTTTCCGTGCAGTCTTGATGACAGCCTTCTCGTTCATCTTGGGAGTAATCCCACTGGTCATCGCAACCGGTGCAGGTGCTGCAAGTCGTGTCTCACTAGGTTATGCGGTTATGGGCGGTATGATTGCGGCAACAATTGTAGGTACCTGTCTCGTTCCAGTGTTCTACGTAATGTTGCAATCACTTCGGGAGAAAGTAAAAGGACGTAGTTCTTAACGAACCCAATAAAAAAGCCTGATTTATCAGGCTTTTTTATTATTTCTTAAAAGAGACTACGACTTATCAAGTTCGAGCGTAATTCTCACAAAGTTGTCGTCTTCGTATTGTATCTGGTAGCTAAAGATATCATTGGCATATATCGTTTTGAGGAACAGATGCTTTTCACGTACCGTTCCTCTAAATAAAATCGATATTCCTGATAACAGTTGGTTACGCGCACCGAAATGTGCGTTTAGGTCCGTCGATAACACGCACAGCAAACAACCATTCTCATCATGATTGAGATCCACTTTCTCAGGACTCGATAACAGTACTGTGGTACCTAATTTCTTTTCCAACTCACGAATTAATAGTAGATAGCTATCTAAATGTGGCTGCGAAACGTCAGGTTTAGCTTCAACCCCTCGCAATAAAACATCTTCTAAATCCACTTGCGATTTCTTTGCTTGCAAGCTCATGGCTTTTAATTGCTTTCTAATCGCTTTGTACTTGTTACTTTTTAGCTTCGGTTTTAACCATCGAACCAGTAAATCGTTTTTCTTGGCAAGATCGAATAATTGGGATTTGGACTCTAACTTCTTGAATTCTAGATGTAACAAGGCGTGCAAAGACACCTCGGTCAATAACTGAATTGATACCGAGTTAGACGTACTCATTTGCTTTGAACTGGATCCTTTGTTCTGCATTGTAGTCTGTTGGTATTAAAGAAAGGGAATGGTGCCGAGAGAGGGACTCGAACCCTCACACCAAAGGCACTAGCACCTCATGCTAGCGTGTCTACCAATTTCACCATCTCGGCATCGATAAATGCATCACTAAATGAAGCATCTATTTATTACCGCTATTTTAGCGGATGCCGAAATGTTAACTGACGATTTTTTACTTGTATAGCGTTTCAATAGATAAAATCAATAAAACCAGTTCGTTTGATGAACAAATAATCACATTGGCGATTTCACATCCACTCATTTTGAGTATACGAACCTAGACACCCACGCTTGGGTACTGGATTAACACGAGCTTAATGCTCAATACATTAATGAAAGTGATATCTGAATTATAGTTCACTTAGTGTATTGGTGTGATCAAGCCAGATAAAATATCCCCTTACATATTCAAGCTGAACGCTTATACCGACGAATATTGATGGAGTATAAGGCCTATCTATACAAGATTTGGCGACACTACCTAATTAATCGATATTGAGCACTAATAGCGATTCAGCCTATGAAAGAACGAATCAGAAAAGTCAGACGCTCAACATAACTGACAGGCCGTACGACAATAATTAAGAGGCAGAATAGCACTCATAAATCTCGCGTCGTACGGTCCTTATTACAAAAAAGCGATAGGTATGAGCAGTGATATTGCTCCAATACCTAAGTTAATTTCAATCCAACAACGCTAAGGATAGCCTGAAACAAGGCAATGACATGTTCAGACTATTGAAACACTCATTACTGGTTACCAGTGCCGTCCCAACGCTGGCATTTGCAGGTGAACGCCGATCATCCGATAGGCTTAAACTTGGTCCTCAGGAAGTTCCTTCACACCTCCGCGGTACATATCTGAAACCATATCACGATATCGCAAAGCCGAACGAGTAATCAAACCATGAAAAACAAGCTAACAGCAGTACTTCGACTTCTAACCAAGTGGATATTAATAGTCAGTGGTTTTTTATCACTAAGTTATTTCTTTTCATTGCTATCACAAGTGCATGGCAAAGACCTCCCAGAAAGCTATTTCAGCGATGGTATGCCAACCATCTTAGGGCTTCTCAACTCAGAGCTCTTTATGGGTATTATTTTCGTTATCACCATATCTATCATCGTTTACGTTTTGTACCTGTTATGGCAGTTGCACGAAGTCGCTGTTCACCGCAGTCAATACATGAAGAGCGCTCATGCAAATCTAGTATTTGCACTGTCACTTTGCGGGTTGTTTATCGATAAATTATGGTGGGTATTAGCGGTAATTATTGCCTTCACTAACTGGGAAGCCCTAGCATCCGCACTGAGTAAGGTCATTCATACCGGTATCCACGGCGATAGAAAAGAGGAGCAATCGTCATGAAAGAAATCATGCTTCCCTATGTGCTAATTGTTTGGCTGCTAGTGAAATTAGGCGTCATCAAGTGGACCCTCCGTAATGCTGTGATTAGCGTCGGCTTTGGTACCTTTTTAGCATTTATGCTGTTTACGGCTCACCGGTTTTGGTCGCCAGCAGATTTAACAGACAGTACCACTGTAAAAGCGCCACATGCAGTCTTGAGTCCATTATTTGGTCAACAGGTGAAAGATATCTATGTCACTCATAACCAACGAGTGAAGAAAGGTGAACTACTCTACACGCTAGAGTCAGAAGACACAGATGAAGAATTGAAGAGCCTGCACTCTAGCCTTATTGCCGCTGAACATCGAATTATCAGCATAGAAGAGCAGATTGCGATTGATGTTAAGAACCATCAACGCTTAATCAACCTAGATGAATTTAGCTCTGAACAAGAAAGAGATGAGCTGCATACCAAAATACAACAAGGGAATGCAGACCTAATGGCGGCTCGCTCCGATGTTGATGGTATTCAAGCTCAAATCAACCAAAAGCAATGGTTAAACGACCGCAACCAGATCAGAGCACCTTTTGATGGTGTGGTAGGTGTGATTAATATTGCCAAAGGCTCTCGAACTGGCAACTTGTATCTCTATAACATCGAGAAGAAATTCGTCGAAATGCGAGTAAGTGACCAAACTTTCCGACATATAAAGGAAGGTCAGTTCGCCGAGTTTTACGTTAATTCTCACCCAGGTGAAGTGTTCCGCGGTCGAGTACACAGTATTACAACCAATACAGGTGAAGCGACCGTATCTGCTCGCGGTAACACGCAACAAGTCCGCCAGCACGTAGGAAACAACACCAGTGCACATGGTCGTACTGTTGTTATTGAATTTAATGAACCGGAAGGCTACGACGTACCACTTGGCGCCACAGGTTCAGGCTGGATATCAGCAAGCAAACCATCTCAGGCACTTGGTTTTATGGACATTATCGGTGGTGCCACGGTACGACTGAAAGCACTTAAAGCTTATCTAAGTGCGATTTAATGTTAACCCTCTTAAGGTCCGCGCATAGTTGGAACTCTGATTGGAACTGGTAAGGAAAATTGGGCCTAATACACCTCACTTATGTGGGGTGTTTTTTTATATTTGACCAGATACCTATCCGTATTATTCTTCCTTGCTAGTACCTTGACCTAGGCACGGTAATAGCAAAACAACCTATTCGAATAATGCATACAAACCAACTACCTCCTATTGGAACTTTTCATTATCTTTTGCATCGCTCTCAACAAGAAGAGTATCAATAAAAGGCAATTAAAATGAAAAAGACAGCAATCGTTCTAGCGTTAACTTCAGTATTTACAACTAATGCTATGGCAGAAGGTGTAACGGGTGGTGTGGAACTAGATGCTAAGTTCGTAGATGGTGCAGCCGAATATAAAGCAGACAATGGATCTGGTATCAAAGCGTTCATCGGTTACGAAGGTTTCGGTGCTTCGGCTAAGCGCAAAGCAAACTTTGAAAATGAGTACAACCTTAACTACACCCATGATTTTGGTAACATCTGGCTAAAAGGCGAATATGAGTTCGTTGATAAGAAGAGTCGTCAACAACCAGCTAACGACCAAAATAAATTTGGCATTACCGTTGGTGGTAACGTGGCGGAACTATTCGATACCTCATTGCGTTTGCGTAAAGACACCGACTTAAACTCTAATACGCTCGCTCCACGTGGAGATATCTATCGCTTTGATCTGGCAGCTGGTAAGCAAGTTACTGAACGTGTGTACCTGAATGCCAAAGTGGTTGGTCAAAAACAGAATAAGAAAGAAGCAATTACTGTTGGCGACAAGAACAAAGACTCTATCTACAACCTAGAGCTTCGTGCCACATTTACCGCTATCGACAATATGATCCCATATGTAGAAGTAGGTAATGAGGGCAAATTTGGCACTGACACTCGCAATACCTACGGCAAAGTGGGCGTTGTTTTCCCATTCTAATTTGACCCTATTAGTTAAAACGCAAAGATATTCGAAGGAATGAATATCTTACAGTGAACCTATTATTCCCTCTTCACCCCTTCGAACAGTCTTACCGCTCAATATCTTCAGAACAACACTAGAACTGGTAATTAAACTCTACCCTCTGGTCGCCTTCAAAATAGCTTTGTTCTTGCGTCCAGTTTGCAAAATAACGCACGTTAAAGCGAGGCGTAAACTGATAAGACACCGCAAATTCATTCGTAAAGATAGAACTCATTCCTACGCCGTATGCATTGTCGACATAAGATTTAGAACCAGATAGAGTCGTTAACCACATCGGATTGTAGTTAAGCCATAGCTTATCCGTAACCGCATATTTCGTATAAGCCCCCACTACTGCGTATGTCCCTGGAACTGTGTAACCATTATCTCGTGGTTCGGTTTGACAATCGCTGTTAGCATCGATGCAACTAGGAAAATCCCCATTACGCACATTGACACCCAATCCTGCAAGTGGATAGAGGTTAAGGTTGCCCCATTTTGGCAATGCTTGAATAAAACTATAGGATGCATTCAAACTTTCTTGCTCCACGTTATAGTTCAGATCAAGTTGACTACCGCGACCATTGGTGGTGTCCACACTAAAGTTTCGAAAACGAACGCTATCAATTGAATTATCACGACTACCCGTTCCAGACCAACCGAGATATTCTCCAGCTATTCCCTTCACTTCGATGATGTTCATCGCCATGGTATCAGGGTTACCTGTGTCGTATGTGCGCCCGACTTTGATGTTTAAACCTTTGTCCGATGTCCCAGCACCCGCTTGAGTATAAACCGCTAAAGGGTCAGACATATCTTGGATTTCAGTATCAGAATTTTGGTTTGCAAAAGAAGAAAAAGAACAAACAGCTACCGTAGCCGCCGTTAGAAAAGAAATGTGTACACGCATATAAACTCACCCTAATACAAAACAAACCTCCTTTTGTATTACCAATACTACTTTCTCGATTGGCAGCACCTCATCCATAAAGTGCTGGGGAAGCCTAAAAGCGAGAGGCTATAACCTCAATTAACCCAAGGTTATAGCCTCTATTACTCTGCAAGTATTGACTTGAACACAACTTAATAAAAATCAATCAATTAGTTGTCTAGTATATCATCCTGCAGACTGACAAAAGTGTTAGTTATATCACTCGATCACCAGCCATCATCAATCGCAGCGTCAACAATGGCATCCTCAACCACAGCGTCTTCATAGTCTGAAATAATCGCGTCTTCAACAACTGCTTCACCAATTAACTGGTCGCATTCTGCATCGGCATACGCACCATCAATTACACCAGCAGCACCGCCAATCATTGCTCCTGATTTAGCATCACCTGCCACGGCTCCGACGATCCCGCCTACTATTGCACCATCAACCGCATCAGTGATGACATTCCCTCCGTCGCATGGGTGGTATGCCATAGCTCCGTTTGACCACACGTAAACCGTAAAACTTAATAGCAACGCTCTATTTAACTGTCTCTTTTTCATCTTTTTCTCACTATTAATATTCATTTGGTGCAACGCGCTTCTTGATAGACCAATACTAAGTTTTGTCATTAAGCAGGCAAAAATAGGTTCCATAAACAAAACCGAGAGTTACCTAAAACTCTAATCGGTAAAACATCAATTAAGCCGTGTATTCGAACAGTTAATATCACACGCCACACATTCCAATAGTTCGGCTAGTAACTCATTTGTTATTAAAAATTCACGAGCGTAATATCCGGACAATTTCCAATAACTCGGTGGCTGACATGTTTAAAATATTCATAGAAAGACCTAAATTCGCGATAGTGATAGCCCTACTCATTTCGCTAATAGGAGCCATTTCCGCAGCAAACTCACCCATAGGCAGGTATCCAGATGTCGCGCCTGTTACTGTCGAAGTCCGAACCTTTATGGATGGAGCAAGTGCTAATGTCATGGCTAAATCGGTGGCGCCAGAAATAGAAAAACAAGTTAACGGCGTATCTGGTATGGAATACATGAAATCCACCAGCGGAGCTGACGGCACCTATACGCTGGAAGTGGTGTTTGAAAGTGGGACAGACTCCGACAAAGCAGTGAACCTCGTCCAAAATCGTGTAAACCTTGCGCTACCGGAGTTGCCTGGGGATGTCATGCGCAATGGTGTCAAGGTAGAAAAGCTCTCTAATGGTTTAATTCTTGGGATATCTATCACCGACCCGTCAGGCGGCGCCTCGGCCATTGATATCAGCGCCTTCTCTGGAGGCCCGTTAAAAGAGAAAATCCAGCGTGTGAACGGCGTGTCGAAAGTAGATGTCCTCGGAGAGAAGAAGTACTCCATTCGAGTTTGGCTCAATCCAGATAAAATGAAGTATTACTCTATCAACGTAGGAGACATCAATGATGCTATCGCTACACAAAACAAGATAGCTTCAGCAGGCAGCCTCGTTGATGACAAACTGGAGTTCCCAATCACTGTTAATGGTGGTCTCGCCACTCCAGAGGAGTTTGGAGATATTGTAGTTCGCTCAGACGAACTGGGTAAGACCATCTATTTGAAAGACGTTGCTAACATTGAGCTTGGTAGTGAAATATACACTGCCAATGCCTATGGCGAGAATGCTAACGGAACGGTTTTATTCATTTATAAAACACCAGAAGCAAACGCGATGAATGTCGCTAAAGAGATTAAGGCACTGTTAGATCAACCTAACCAGTACCAAATTAAAGTCGTTTATGATGCCACTACCTTCATCGATGGTGCTATTTATAGCGTGCTGGAGACCTTAGTACTCGCAGTTGCAATCGTGTCTTTAGTTACTCTGATCTTCATGCAAAACTTCAGGCTAACACTGATTACCGTTACGGCCATCCCAGTATCTTTAATCGGAACCTTCGCCGTCATGAGTGCGCTAGGTATTCAAGTTAATATCATCTCTATGTTTGGCTTAGTCATGGCAATAGGGATCGTCGTAGACGCTGCCATCATTGTCATTGAGAATGCAGAGCATCAGCTTCACGAGAACCCCGAACTTACCGTTAAGCAGGCCGTCTCTAAAGCATTGGATATCACTTTCTCACCAATTATCGCTTCAATGCTAGTCTTGCTCGCTGTATTCACTCCATCGTTGTTTATTCCAGGAATGGCTGGAACCATTTACTCTGAGTTTGGCATCGTGCTGTGTGCCTCGGTTGTTGTTTCGACCTTAGTTGCCTTGACGCTAACACCAGCACTTTGTTCGTTATTTATGAAACCACCCAAAAAGAACATCATCGCCAAATCTGTTGAGTGGGTGATTACTCAGAAAATTCGTGCCTTTACTGGTTTAGCATGGACAGCGACCCGTCTGCCTTTGATAACGATCTTACTATTGGGCGGTGGCCTTTATCTCTCCATTGACCGTGGCGTAAACCTACCTACTGGCCTGCTTCCTGAAGAAGATACCAGCGCCATTTTTGTTGTCGGTAGTTTCCCTCAAGGCACTGCTCTAGCAGCAACAGATCAGTATTTGGCAACATTAACTCAGCAACTCAACGAAATTCCAGGAATCTCGACCAGTGTTGAAGCGTCAGGTTTCAACTTACTGACCAATACCGCCGAGATGAGCAGTTTTATGATGTTGCTGTCATTGGATGACATGCAGAGTCGTCAAGCAAGTGATGCGGAATTGACGGAACAAATTAACCATGTTTTGTCTGAGAATATCGATATCCAAGCGTTCGCATTTAAACCGCCTGTAATCCCAGAACTAGGGATGGTTGATGGTGTTAATTTCGTCTTGCTAGCACCAGAACTGAGTCCAGTTGAGTTGTACGAACTAACGCTAGAATTTAATTCTCGCTTGATGGAAGACGAACGAATTGGTTTGGCAATGGGCCAGTTTGAAGTCACCAAACCATCGATGAAACTGAACATCAAACGGCAAGACCTCCTCAAATATGGTGCTACGTTTGCTGAAGTGGTGGAAGGTATGCAAACGCATTTTGGTGGTATGTATATCAACACGTTTAATATGGATGGTCGCAATTACAAGGTCATGGTGCAAAACGATCCCAAATTCCGATTAGACCCAGAAGCTTTAAAGAAAACCGGACTTTCTAAGGCTAACGGCACCCGAATAACTTACGATAAATTCTTTGATTTTGAAGAGATCAAAGTGCCTAACTTCATCACCCGATACAATGCAGAACAAGGTGTTTTCATTGATGTTATCCCTGCCATTTCCACTGGCCAAGCCATTAGCGTAATTCAAGAGCTAGCGGATGAGTTAGGTTATCGAGTCGAGTTTACTGGTGCTGCAAAAGAAGAAGTCTCCGCGGGTAATACGGTGGCTATTGTGATGGGCTTAGCGATGCTCGTGACATTTCTTGTTCTTGTCGCCCAATACGAATCTTGGCTAATTCCATTGGCGATTATGCTTACCGTCCCCACGGCCATTATAGGAATTGTAGAAGGTGTTATACATATTCAAGGCAACATCAATATTCTCACGCAACTCGCCGCTATCCTACTAATTGGTATGACAGTTCGAAATGCGATTCTCATCGTAGAGTTCGCCAAAACACTACGAGACGACAATAACTTCACCATCAAAGAAGCAGCCGTACAAGCGTTACGTCTTCGTGCTAGAGCAGTATTTATGACGGCATTTTCATTTGGTGTCGGACTTATACCACTGATGTTAGCTAACGCAGTTGGCTCTGGAGGTCAACAAGCGTTAGGTTGGGCGTCATTTGGCGGAATAGTTTCAGCAACTTTCATTGGCTGTATCATGGCGAGCGTGTTCTTTGTCGTCATTCAACAAATTCGGGAACACTTTAAGTCTATTCCCGCTTAACCAAACTCGCAGAGCCTTCCCTAGGCTCTGCGACCAATTTGTTATGATATTGGCGCTCGTCGAAGCGATGACAACGAGAAGCCAGTAACCAGCATTGTGCCACTAATAACCAGAACCGTTCCGACAATGGTATTCACACCTATTGGCTCTCCTAAAAACAGATTACCCCATAAAATACCAAACATAGGAATAAGGAACGTTACTGATAAGGCAGAGGAAGGGCCAATGTCGTTAACCAACCGGAAATACAATAGATAGGCTGCGCCAGTGCATACAACGCCAAGTAACAGCACAGAGATCCAAACTTCTTGTGTGGGTGTTTCTCGCATTGGCACAAATGGAATCAGCGGCAACACGATAAGACAAGCTGCCCACATGCTACCGTGTGCATTATTGAATGCAGGAACAGACGGTGCATTTTTCGCATAATTGGTTGCGATGCCATAACAACAGGCCGCCATCACGCCAGCAATTATCGGCAATGTCGCTTGCTCACCAATACGAACTGCATCCCAGCCGACCAATACCGCAACACCAACAATCCCAACCAATAAGCCAAGTGCACCACGCTTAGTTAGCGGTGTTTTGGTCCAAAATACACCAATAACTGCCCCCCAAATCGCTGCGGTAGAGTTAAGTATAGAAAGTGTGGATGCGTTGAGTGTTTGCGCGGCATAGGCAAATAACAAGAAAGGCAATGCCGTATTAAACAGCCCGATAATAAAAAAGTGTTTGGTGTGCTTGGTAAACTCAAGTTTCTTTTTTAAATAAACACTGATGATAAGAAGCGCAAGGGCAGCAAAGAAGACCCGCGCCTCAATGAGCACAGCAGGCCCCATAACATTGGCGGCAATACGCATGAAGAGAAAAGACCCACCCCATATCGATGCCAATAGTACGAGTCTTAGAAAACTTGCCAAATTCATCGTTGTTACTTGTGTCTGATAATCGTTGCCCTTACTTTGCGTGATGGTTAGAAAAACCACAACCCCTACCAAAGGCTTATTCAGCTTACAGTACCGAAAATGGCGAACAGTACATGTCCCCCCCACCACTTATAGATAAAAAATGATTATCATTACAACTTCTATACTCAACTCTACAAACAATGATGTTATGAATTCAAAATGCCCAATCTATGAATACAACAAAGTGGGCACCTACGCAGTAAAGCCTATCAACCCGACAGGCCACTTTCTTTTATTTGCCGGTTAAACTCTCGATCAGCGAGTTCTTGCTCATCGTAAAGGTCTTCCAAAACGACTTGATCCATTTCCATCACATCAAAGAATTGATCCTTACAATAACTAGCATTCCACTTAGGTAACATATCGGGATCATTAGCAATGTTACTTACGTGTTCTGCGGCAAAATGTGCATAATGCTCAAACAATTCTTCGTCGGTGCCATTAGCTACCCATGCTAATTTTTTAAACCACACTGCAGATTGTTGCTCTGAAATATGCTCATTTACCTTGCAAACAGACATCGCCACCAACGACTCGGTATAATTTTCATAGTGGGGCAACGTATTATGAACATGTGCACCGCAAGCAATAGCTAATGAAGGAATGAAGGTGGCTAAAATAATCGTGGTCTTTTTCATCGTTTTTGTTCCTCTGGCTGTGTACACATTTGACTAACATGACCTTTCTGTTCAGCTTCTTGAATAAGCTGCTCACCTAAAGCAACACCTTGAAGGTACAGAGGATCTTCCTCATTAAATACGTAGGGTTCGTTAAGCACATCTTCAGAAAGTCCTTCTATTGTTTCACGGACTATTTTCGAGTTGTGTTCGGTATACTCTAAGGTCAAAGAGCCAGTTCCAACACAATACACATTGACGGTTTCCACTGCGGCCGCAGCCATTATTGCGTTGTCTCGGCTAAATAATGTGTCGTGAGAGTGTTGCGCTGCCATTGCTTTAAACGTGCATAGATATAGCGCTGTTACTACAATCGTAAGTCGTCGCATAAATAGGTTACTCGTTGTTGAAGTTTGGGAAGGAGTTTGTGAGCACCGGACCTCTATGCCCACAAACAAAGTCGCTACTCTTGTTCTTGTTGGGTATTACCTTCTCGAGTGTCGCGATATGGATCTGCTGAATCTTTACGATGCACGGAACGAGGTTCCAATCCATGAGCTTCGCGCATTTTGTCAACCATTCGCTGCTTCTCTCCCATCCCCTGCTTCATGCTTTCTGGCAATACTTCCGTTGGCACGATCAGGTCACGATCCAACGGCCATTCTTTCAATAGTTGAGGGTGGTAACCTTCGGGGTAATACAATGCTTCATCAATTTCTAAATCACGAATCTCTTGCTCTTGAATATCGGCTCGTGAATTTTTCGGCATTGGAACACGAAAAACTTCACCGTCATTGAGATTAAACTGGGGAGCTCGATTATTTGGAAAATCTGGAATAATCCCCTCTCGAACCCATGCTTTGTCCGGTGTAATGTTCGCGACTATCATGTCGGGGGCGCCAAAGTGATATGGACCTTTCCAGTGCTCACGTACCTGAGCCACAGTTTCGTTATTGTAGTAAGGGTCAAACTCCATATGAGTAGTCATAAACAAACGTGGCTGTATTTGATCTGCTAACCATCCCGCCGCATAGCCTGACGTATGATGAGTATCAATGGTATAGCGTGTTAGAAAAGCAGGCACTCCTTGAACGATAGACGCCAATCCGACGAGCTCAGTCTGAACCTCGGTTACGAACAAATCGCAACCTTTGGCATACTGAATATCAAGTTCAGTAGGTCGACCATCCCCAGTCCAAACAAAACAGAGCGACTCCTCGTCATTGATTGTCCAATCAAGGCGATACGCTGAGGCACCGTCTTTTGCGTGAGAACGTCTCCAATGTGATACTTTGACGCCATCAACATCATAGATAATGCCGCCATCGTCTTTGAAGTCGAACTCGACAACTTCTATATCATTACCTGACGGGAAAACATCAAACGCGTCTTGATGCCAGGAAAGCATTTGCAACATGCCTTCTACCATATGTCGCGTCCCATCTTCCGGGTTGCGACCTGATGGACCGTAAATCGTCAGTGGTTTTTCCCACCGTCCATTCCAGCCTCCAAATTGGTACAAGTAAGGAAGAGAACCAAAATGGTCTACATGCAAATGAGTTATGAAGATCTTGTCCAGTTCGTTTAACGCAACACCAGCCCCAATATAGTTAGCAATTGACGCCTCACCAATATCGAACACGAAATTGTCGCCGTTGCCTAACTCTACATATATGGAGGTATTAGCTTGACCTGGGCGAATCATCGGAGAAGTCCCCATGAAGGTCACTCGCATTTCGTTAGTTAACAGCTCTTCTGTCCTTGGATACCAATTAGCGGCAGTAACCATATGATCCATTGGTTCAATGCCATCAAACATTAGACCTTCTTTCCAGAGTTCTTCGCCAGTTTGGATATCTGTTTTGAGCCCTCCTTGTAAAATGGCATGTATTTCCTCTGGTGAAGAATAGATTTTCCCACCCTGTTTCATCAACTCTTCTGTATTGACGTTTTGTTCATAGTTATAGTGCTTGTAGCCCGAGAAACTGGCCGAGTTTTCAGACTGATAATGTTCAAAAGGGGTTTGAGCTAAAACTGACGTCGATAGAAGAATCGAGCCAGCAACAGCCGTCATTTTATGGATTTTTGGCATAATAGTTCCTCCTCTCCCAAAACAGGGAAAAGTGATAAATGAATATAAATGAGAGAAATCAGTTGTTGCTGAGCAACGAGTATTCTGTTGCTTCTAACTGTTCAACGTTACAGTTTTGGGAGTAGGCGAAACCACTAAAGATGAGTGCGATTAAAGCCATAATTGAGACAATACGGACATTTTTCATTTTCTCGAAATCTCTTAATTGAATGAAAAAATCACATCCGTGTGTCTATGTCCACCACCTTAAACATAACAACAAACGCTAAAAATAGAGTAAATATAGCTTTATACATAAATTTCATTTATGTATTTGAATCTAAATTCGAATTAGCGCACTCCAACTAAGGTCAATTGACAGTCACCTTTGCTCTGCTAGGATAAGAAATAACACTCACTAAATCAGATCGTTATGGACTTAAATCTACTTACAACTTTTGGCGCGGTTTATCGTCATCGCTCTATAACAATGGCAGCAGAAGAATTGGAGCTCACTCAACCCGCAGTTAGTGCAGCTTTGAAGCGTCTGGAAGGAGTAGTGGGTAAGACACTGTTTGTTCGTTCAGGGAGAGGTATTGCTCCGACAGGTGCAGCCGTTGCATTGGCAGACAAAATTGAAATGCCGCTTTCGATCTTAGAAACGATAGAAAAGCGACAAGAAATTACCAAAGTCTATTGCAGTGAAGCGCTGATGCACCTGGTATGCGATTTACCAGGACTGTCATTTATCGAGGCTCCATTGAGTGAAGAGCAGCTCCTTGCCGATATAGATTCTCAAAAAGTTGACCTCGCCATTGATATTGCAACGAGTATGAGCCAAGCCCATATCGTAGAGGATATTTTCGATGAGCCCGCCGTCTGCGTCTGTAGACAAGATCATCCAGACATCGGCGATACGCTGTCATACGAGGAGTATTTCAAAGCCCAACATATTGCACTGAAAATTCGTCGTAACAACGTCAACATGATGGATTTTTTATCTGAGAAGCCCAGCCCACCGAGAGTTATAAAGGCCGAAACTGGTTCGGTGTCAAGCATGTTAGCACTAGCAGCAACAACAAACCTGATCGGAGCATCAACCCTCTCTCTGGCAAATCATTTGGCACCGATGCTCAATCTCAAAGTATTCCCCATTCCTCTGGAAATACGTAATGTCCAACACCGGATGATCTACCACCGCCGTTTTATTAATGATGACGATCACAAGACAGCGCGAGAGACGCTTAAAGCCGTCATTCAAAACAATCAATATCTGTAAAAATAACCACCTATCACACCAATAAAGTTGATGGGCCTAACAGGCTTGCACTATGGTTAACGATAAAGGTGAAAACGTTGTAACGTCAAAGGAGTGACTGTGAAACGAGTAATTCTACTATTCACCCATTTGGGTGCTCTGTTTTGTGGCTTTATGCTAGGCATTTACGTACTGCCTATTTTGACTCAACCAGAGTCTCCTTCCATCGAGAGTATCCAAACCAATTCCAACAACATTGTCTACTCGGGCACCTTCGATAAAGACCGTCAGGACAGCGACTTTTTCCACTGGGGGGAAGGCAACATTAGTTTTACCATTAATAGCGCAATGTTCGTTGGAGAGCTTGCTCCGGGACCAGACTACAAACTGTATCTATCTCCAACCTACGTCGAAACAGAAGCGGATTTTAATGCTAACAAAGCTAGCATGTTACAGGTGGGAGATGTGAAAACCTTCGATAGATTCTTGCTATCGCTGCCAGAAGGCACAGACTTAAGCCAATACACGGCAGCGATCATTTGGTGTGAAAGCTTTGGCGAGTTTATTACCTCAGCCAAATTACAAGCAAACTAACTCCATAAACGGAAGTTAAGGATTTAGCACACCATCAACTAATACCGCATAGGAGCTGTAATCAGAATTAAGTATGGTTGCAGCAGCTCGGTAACCCGGCTTCAAAGTACCCACGTCGTCCAGATTAAGGGCCTCGGCTGGATAGGTTGAAGCCATTCTCAATACCTCAGCCTCATTAAGTCCCCAAGCAATGGCATTGGCGACAGACTGATCCATGCCAATATGCGCACCGGCTAGAGAGCCACTTGAGTTCACCAGTTTGCCATCTTGTACCGAGATTTCTTCTCCATCTAAGACAAAACGATTGGTTCTGCTGCCGACACTTGCCATCGCATCGGTCACAATAAGCAACTTCCCTTCTGGTTTAAGCTTATGAGCCATCAAAACGTTTTGCGTTGCAACATGAATACCATCGACAATAATGGAGCACCAAGCATGGTCGGTCATTAATGCCGTACCAACAGTACCAGGCTCACGCCCTTCAAGCGGTGACATCGCATTAAACAAATGGGTAAAGCCATTTACTGAAGCAAGTTTTTCTGCCGTTAACTGATGCTGAGTTGCATTACTGTGCCCACAAGACACCACAACGTGGTGCTGCTGCAACCAATTTAGAGCCTGCGTATCAACATTCTCTGCCGCTAACGTGACTAAGCTAACCCCTCGCTCTAACCACGGGAAAGCTTCTAGCTGTTCAATCGTTGGGCTATAGAACTTATTGGCATCGTGCGCCCCTTTCTTGTCTTTATTAAGCCAAGGCCCTTCTAGATGAACACCTAATACACCTGCTACGCCCTGCTCGATCGCACACTCCGCAGCAATTAACGCCGTTTTCATTTCCTCTGGCGTTGCACTGATCAAAGTTGGTAATAGATAGGCTGTACCGTGTTGACGATGTGCTCGACAAATCGTGTCTATGCCGTCTGCAGTTGTATCAGAGTTAAACATGACATCGCCGCCGCCATTCACTTGAATATCGATAAATCCCGGCGCAACGATTCTGTCGCCAACATCAGTAACAATGACTGAACTAGGCAATGTCGACGTGGGGACTATGTCGACAATCCGGTCTCCTTTCCAAACCAATGCAGAGTCGGAATGGTACTGCTCGCCATCAAAAATCGTCTTGGCTGTGATTGCTCGTATCGTCATTTGTCTATCCATTCCTTTCATCAACAGCCTATGAGGCTGCGAAATACTATTCTTTACCCATTTCACTATGAGAATTGGGCTGCGGCACCCAATAAACAAGCATCATAATCACCGGTCGCCTTAACGACGTCTACTTGAAATGCAGCTGGCATTGTTTCGATATAGTCTAGAACTAATGGAATGTACACCTCCGTTAGCCCTATTCCTCCACCTAGACAAACAAGATCTAAGTCTAGTGTAGCTTTCAAATTACAACACAGCTGAGCAACCGCATGCGCACTCTTTTTGATGATGTCCATTGCTTGCGCATCGTCGCGGGCGAGTTTAAATAACTCAATATTCGAGATTGTCGGGTGGATAGTTTGACGAGCAACTCGGTTAATTGCCGTTCCAGAGGCAATGCTTTCAACACAACCACGTTGCCCACACCCACAGACCGGACCATTGAGATCGATACTGGTGTGACCGATATGTCCAGCGAGATGCTGACTCCCTTTATACAGTTGCCCATTAAGAACTAAACCACCACCCACACCAGTTGATACCGTTATGTACGCCATATTGTTAACGGTTTTTTTGAGAGAGCGATATTCATACCAAGCTGCAGCTTGAGCATCATTGAGAATGGCAACAGGCTTATCCGTTTGCGCTTCTATCTCTTTATGTAACGGAAACGGTTGAGGGAAGGCAAGAGTATCAGGATTAATAGAAGTAATACCTTCTGGTTTCACCCATCCCGTAGTGGATATGCCAATCTGTGTGACTTGGTGTATCCATGACCGACACTGTGCAAGAATTTGACTAGCAAACTCTTGTACACATGTCGTCTCAGGCGTCGCTAGCTGAGCACGCTCTATCAGTTCACCATTTTGAACCAATCCTAGAGCCACTTTAGTACCACCAATATCAATAGCTAACGTGCTCATACTGTTTTACCTCTGCTTGAGTTGCCGCATTGAACCATTGAGTCACCACTTCTAGTCTTGTCAGTGCAGAGCCTACTGTAACGGCTATTGCGCCATTGGCAATCGCTTGTGCTGCTAACTCCGGCGTATTGTATCGCCCTTCTGCCATGGTAAAGAAGCCTTCGGCTGCAAATCTTCGAACTAGATTTAAGTCGGGCTCGGTAGGCTCTTCGCCACCCACATAGCCTGACAACGTCGAACCAATGATTTCCACACCTTGCTCATAAGCCCAAACGCCATCTTCAAAACATGAACAATCCGCCATACCAAAACAAGGCGTGCGTTGAATGGCGTCTACGATCACAGCTCGAGACTCAGGACGAACCCGACTCGTTGCATCAAACGCAATGATTGTTGCGCCCGCCGCCGCTAGCGCTTCGACATCTTCAACATAAGGGGTAATTCTAACTGGACTGTCAATAAGGTCACGTTTCACGATGCCGATAATTGGTATAGTCACATTAGCTGCTACCGCCGCAACATTTTTAACACCTTCGATACGTAGAGCTTTGGCACCCGCTTGCTGCGCGGCTAAAGCCATGGCAACAATGAATTCAGTTTTCTCGAGTGGACTTCCGACAACTGGCTGAATAGATACTACCGTTTGCCCACGCAATTGCTCTTTTAATTCTCTGATTTTTAGACTTTTATCTCTCACTTCGAGCCTCTCGTCTTATGTTGGCGTCAACGAAATATTGGACATGCTTCCTTGTCCCAAAACCGCTTAACGAGTCTTTAAACAGATAAGTTAGGCTAAATTTTGTCCGTGATCACAGTTTGTGAAAAGTTGATTTGAAAATAATCTTCACGACCATAATAATCCATAACGAAGATTTTTTTCAAACAAAATAAAATTTTTTTTTGAAACTCGCGAATCTCGCCAAACAATGGACAAAAGGGAAGAACATGAAAGCTATAAATAAAATTACTATCGCTATGCTGACATTAGGATGTGCAGTTTCAGTACAAGCGGCGACAACACTTAAGATGGGCATGCAAGCCTCTGTTGGATCTGTGGAATATACCTCTGCAAAACTTCTTGCTGATACAGTAGAAGAGATGAGTAACGGCGACATCAAGATTGCTTTGTACCCTAGTGCGCAACTCGGTGATGACCGCGCTATGCTTCAGCAATTAACCCTTGGCGATCTCGATATTACTTACGCTGAATTTGGTCGTATGGGTCTATGGATCCCACGCGCAGAAGCAGTAACCCTACCTTACGTTGCCAAAGACTACGAACACCTACGTCGCATGTTTGATTCAGATTTTGGTCAAGGTGTACGTGAAGAAATGCTGACTAAATTCAACTGGCGTGCTCTAGATACTTGGTACAACGGTACTCGTGAAACCACCTCTAACCGTCCTCTAAACACGATTGAAGATTTCAAAGGTCTGAAGCTACGCGTTCCTAACGCTAAACCGAACCTAAACTATGCAAAACTTTCTGGTGCATCGCCAACACCAATGGCGTTCTCAGAAGTGTATCTAGCACTGCAAACCAACGCGGTTGACGGTCAAGAAAACCCATTGCCAACCATCAAGACAATGAAGTTCTACGAAGTTCAGGACAACCTTGCTATTACTAACCACATCGTTAATGACCAAATGGTGATTATTTCTGAATCAACATGGCAAAAGCTTTCAGACGCCGATAAGAAGATTGTCAGCGAAGCAGTAGCAAAAGCAGGTGCTGCTCATACTGCATCGGTTAAAAAGCAAGAAGCTGAGCTTATTTCTTTCTTTGAATCTGAAGGCGTGAAAGTCACTTACCCTGATCTCGCACCATTCCGTGAAGCAATGCAGCCTCTATATACGGAATTCGAAGAGAAGATTGGCGAGCCTATCGTTAAGAAACTTGCTGCAATGTAATTGCCGCGATCAATTCGACGTTCGCTTGAATTGAAGTTGTAATCTCGGCTGGCCGGTTTGGTCAGCCTTGGAGCCTAAAATGATACGCAAAATATTTGATAATATTGAAGAAATCATAACAGTGCCGCTGATGGCGGCCCTGTTAGTGGTGCTGACTTGGCAAATAGGAACACGCTGGTTGCTGAACGATCCTTCTTTGTGGAGTGAAGAATTAGCTCGTGTGCTGTTTATGTATATGTCACTCATCGGTTGCGCGATGGCCATCAAACGAGGCACCCACGTCAACATCACCTTTTTCTCGGATAAGCTTCCACAAAATATCCGTTATTCATTAGTAATCGCACTCGAACTCGCTGTGTTGGTGTCCATTTTCGCCATCATTTACCTCGGGTATCAGCACGTACAACGTACCGCTTTCTTTGAACTCATCACCTTAGGCATCTCTAGTAAATGGATGAACTACAGCCTACCTCTTGGTGGCGTGTTCATGGTCGTCCGACAGTTGCAAAAGATCTTCTCAATTGGAGCTGAGTTTAAACAAGCTAAAAGCGAAGACGCTTCTAGCTCATCGCAAGTTGCCCAGAGGTAAGGAGTTCTCATGGCAGGTTCAATTTTCGGCTGGCTGGCTCTGTTATTTGCAGGTATGCCTGTTGGCTTCTCACTGATATTTGTTGCTTTAGTATTCTTGGTATTAACCAACAGTACTGGAATCAACTTTGCGGCTCAGCAAATGCTTGGCGGCATTGATAACTTTACCTTACTCGCAGTGCCGTTCTTTGTTCTTACTGGACACTTGATGAACAGCGCGGGAATTACCGAACGTATTTTCAACTTTGCTAAGTCTATGGTCGGCCACGTGACCGGTAGCTTAGGGCATGTAAACATCATGGCAAGCTTGCTGTTCTCTGGTATGTCTGGCTCTGCTCTCGCGGATGCTGGTGGCTTAGGTCAGCTTGAAATCAAATCCATGCGTGACGCAAAGTACCATGATGACTTTGCCGGTGGTTTAACTGCAGCCTCTTGTATCATCGGTCCACTAGTACCGCCGTCTGTACCACTTGTTATTTATGGTGTGGTCTCCAATACCTCTATTGGTGCGCTGTTCTTGGCGGGTGCAGTTCCCGGCATCCTATGTTGTGGCGCGTTAATGGTGATGAGCTACTTCATCTGTAAAAAGCGCGGTTACATGACGCTGCCAAAAGCATCACGCAAAGAGCAGTTTAAGTCGCTAAAAGAAGCCTTTTTATCCCTGCTTACACCAGTCATCATCATCGGTGGTATTTTCTCGGGTAAATTTACACCAACAGAAGCAGCGGTCGTATCCTCTCTTTACGCTCTGTTTTTGGGTACGGTGGTATACAAACAGCTCACACTCGCAGGTTTCGTCGACATTCTAAAAGAGACCGTCAATACCACAGCTGTAGTAGCACTTATGGTTATGGGTGTCACCGTCTTCGGTTGGATTGTCGCTCGTGAACAATTGCCGCAAATGCTAGCAGACTATTTCCTAACCATTAGTGATAACCCACTAGTACTGCTTCTGCTAATTAACCTATTACTGTTGTTCCTAGGAACCTTTATCGAATCACTAGCACTATTGTTGTTGCTGGTACCTTTCCTCGTACCGGTTGCGGCGGCTGTAGGCATTGATCCTGTTCACTTCGGTGTGATGGCTATTCTTAACCTCATGATTGGTATTTTGACACCACCTATGGGCATGGCGCTGTATGTTGTATCTCGCGTTGGTGACATTCCATTCCATGTGTTAACCAGAGGCGTTATCCCTCTTCTAGTGCCACTGTTCATCGTATTGGCATTAGTAGCAATCTTCCCTCAAGTGACGCTTTTCTTACCAGAGCTGTTCTTAGGATACGGACAATAACAATTACGCAGGCCAGCATTGGCCTGCCATTAATAGCAATTTGAAGGCCAATAAAATGAGAAAACTACAAGGACTTATCGCAGCACCACACACTCCTTTTGATGCAAGTAATCGAGTGAACTTTGCTGCGATTGACCAAATCGCAGAACTGCTTGTAGAGCAAGGTGTAACAGGCGCATACGTTTGTGGCACAACTGGTGAAGGTATTCACTGCTCTGTTGAAGAACGTAAAGCCATCGCTGAGCGTTGGGTAACAGCATCAAAAGGTCAGTTAGACCTGATTGTTCATACTGGCGCCTTGAGTATTGTTGATTCCTTAGAGCTAACCAAACACGCAGAGACCCTCGACATTATGGCAACATCTGCCATTGGTCCATGCTTCTTTAAACCCGGTTCAGTTGAAGACTTAGTGGACTATTGCGCCCAAATAGCGGCCGCGGCGCCGTCAAAAGGCTTCTACTACTATCATTCAGGAATGTCAGGGGTCAATTTAGATCTTGAGCAGTTCCTAATCCAAGGTGATCAGAAAATCCCAAACCTTATGGGTGCCAAATTTAACCACGTAGATCTCTATGAATATCAGCGCTGTATGCGTGTTGCTGAAGGTAAATTTGATATTCCATTCGGTGTTGATGAGTTTTTACCTGCCGGTCTTGCCGTTGGCGCAGTTGGTGCGGTGGGCAGCACTTACAACTACGCTGCACCACTTTATTTGGAGATTATTGAAGCCTTCAATCAAGGCGATCAACCACGTGTGACAGCACTCATGGATAAAGTCATTGCTATCATTCGAATTCTGGTGGAGTATGGCGGCGTCGCTGCAGGTAAAGCAGCAATGGAAATTCATGGTATAGACGCGGGCGATCCGCGCTCACCAATTCGAGCCTTGACCGCTGCCCAAAAAGCGGATGTGGTAGCGAAAATGCGAGACATCAACTTTTAAATATCGAGTAGGAAAAGGAGGCAATCGCCTCCTTTTTAAGCTTTCAGACAAACCGTATATCATTTCTCCATGAAATGCCGCGAAATATATTAATTGTTGGTGTTAAAGCGTTAGGTAGTCTGATATTTTTAATCTAGGTACAAGAATTAAGGGGATACCGTGGGATCACCGAACAATCTACTGGTTCGTTTGCGCTCCAACATGGAACCACTCAGTAAGAAATTAAGACAAGTCGCGGACTACATTCTTGAGAATGCTCATGAAGTGCAGTTCCAGACCATCACTGATCTTGCTCGAAATACCCAAACCAGTGAAGCGACTGTAGTGCGTCTTTGCCGCGATATGGGTTACAAAGGTTATTCCGACTTCCGCATGGCCTTAGCAGTGGACCTGAGCCAAAACGCCAGTAAGTCTGCACCTGTTAAAGATGGTGACATCTGCGATATTTCGGCAAGTAGTGCGGTTGATAGTCTCCAAGATACCGCAAAGCTGATTGACAGAAAGGCACTGGACAGGATTTGTACCTTAGTACATTCCGCCGACTTTATTGGTTGTGTCGGTGTAGGCGCATCAAGCATCGTGGGTAGATACCTAGCTTACCGACTTATCCGAATCGGCAAGAAAGCGATTATGTACGAAGATACTCACTTGGCAGCTATGAATGCTAGCCGCTCTACACAAGGCGACTTGTGGTTTTCTGTATCGAGTTCAGGCTCCACCAAAGAAGTAGTTCATGCAGCAAAGCAGGCGTTCAGTAAAAATGTCCCTGTAGTTGCACTAACTAACATTAATCACAGTCCGCTCTCGGCAATTTCAACGGAAATGTTAGTAGCAGCTAGACCGGAAGGTCCCTTAACCGGTGGAGCATTTGCATCCAAGGTAGGTGCTTTATTATTAGTGGATGTCCTCGTAAATTCACTTTTGGACAAGTACCCTGAATATAGTGACTCCGTCATGGAAACCGCCGAAGTTGTGGTACCACTCATGTCATAGACGCTATCAAACTACCACTTTTAAGCCCATCTTTTGATGGGCTTTTTGTTGCATAAAAAACCTTCTTTATAACGATTAGATAAAAATTATTTTTATTGTTAACTTGATCAAAGAATATTTTCTCCAAAGATCGATAATGTGTATACATTTTGGCCAAACAGGCCATCACCTATCGATAAGGAAATATCATGAAGACAAGGAACTCACTCTTTGCACTCGCTCTTTCATCATTGATTATCACTAGCAACACTCTCGCATCTGAGTCATGGCCAGATTTACCCGAAGGTATCAAAAGTGGCGTCAGTGCACAGATAGGCGACAAAGTGTATGCTGGTCTTGGTTCCTCTGGCAGCGCATTCTATTTACTCGACCTTGCTAATATTGACAAGGGATGGCAAAAGCAAGCTGACTTTATCGGTCCCGCAAGAAATGGCGCTACCGCAACCGCAGTTAACGACAAGATCTATATTTTTGGAGGCGCAGGAAAAGAGCAAGCTGATGCCACCTCTCCTATTTTGTTCGACACGGTTTATCAGTTCGACACCACGAACGACACCTGGTCTCAAGTAAAAAGCACCAGCCCAGTTGGTTTGCTTGGCGCCGCTTCGTATTCTCCCAACGGTAGCCAGATTGTTTTCTTCGGCGGCTACAACAAAGCCTATTTCGATCAGTATCTTTACGACATAAACACCACCGATAAGAAAGCTCAGCCAGACAAATGGCAATCCATTGTCGACAACTACATGGGCATGGCGCCTCGAGATTACAAATGGAACGATAAAGTCGTTAGCTACGACCCAAAAACGAATCAATGGAATACTCTAATTGTTTCACCTTATCTGCCGAACTGTGGCAGCGCGTTGGTATCCGATGGCAATACTGCCACGCTGGTCAGCGGTGAAATCAAGCCAGGGCTTAGAACCGCAGAAGTAAAACAGTTTAACTTTGGCGCCGCTCAACCGTGGAAAAGCCTCAACTCTCTTCCTGCACCTCAATCTTCGAATGTCCAAGAAGGTGTGGCGGGGGCTTTTGGTGGTGAGTCAAACGGCGTAGTTTTAGTCGCAGGTGGTGCCAACTTCCATGGCGCTAAACAGGCCTTTGAACAAGGCAAACTTTTTGCCCATAACGGCTTTAGTAAAGCCTTCAATCCTGAGATTTATGTCTTAAAAGACAACTTATGGCAGCAAGCAAACAACCTCCCTGAAGGCTCCGCCTACGGCGCATCATTTACCACACCAAAAGGTGTGCTGATTGCAGGCGGTGAAATGGCTGATCGCTCAGCAAGCAAAAAAGTGTACCTGCTGAGTTGGAATGGCAAATCTGTTGATATTCAAGATTAGGAAATAACCCAAAATGACTATCTGTTTGACCGCTTTACCGCCCCTACCTATCTCAATGAAAAACGGTATTGGAGGGCTGCTTGGCCGCCGCCTCTATACTGGCCTAGGCAGCGCAGGGAAGCGTTTTTATTATTTGGATATAGATAACCTTGATCTTGGTTGGCAAATCGCTCAGCCCTTTCCGGGATGCGAGCGCAACGATGCCGCTAGCGTAACAACAGACAAAGGGATCTATGTTTTCTCAGGCGCAGGTAAAATGGACACAGACCCTCACGTCCGCGTGCTGACAGATAGTTATTTTTTCTCTAAAGTCACGCAAACGTGGTCCAAGCTCGATACCACTATACCTGTAGGATTACTCGGTGCCAGTGCCACTTCGATTTCAGACCACCAACTCATTTTCATTGGAGGATATTGCAAAGAAACGTTCGATTCGCTGTTCGCGAAAATCTCTAACGCCAGTTCAGCTACTGATGAGCGTTTCATATTAGACTCATTTATGTCTCAACCCATCGAGGCCTACGGTTGGAATCCGCATATCTGGACGTTTGATACTCGGACACTCCGTTGGTCAAAGCTAGCAGATAACCCCTATTTACCTAACTGTGGCGCAGGGCTGATAGTGAAAGATCAACAAATTCTACTCATTGAAGGTGAGATCAAACCGGGTCTAAGAAGTTTGGAAACCAAACGATTCCAAATTAAGGCTAACGGATCCGTTGAATGCGACTTACTACATACCATTGTCCAAAATGAGCCAAAGCATGAGGGGATCGCAGGGGGTTTTGTGGGACTCATCGACAATATACCTACTGTCGCCGGAGGCGCTTTTTTTGTTGGCAGCCAACAACGCTTTCAACAAGGGCACTTATTCAGCCATCAAGGGCTTGTAAAACACCATAGTAATGCCATTTGGCAGCTAAGTGACTCTCAATGGAACAAAGTGGGGCATCTTGCTGACGGAAAAGCGTATGGGGTAAGTGTGTCTCTCGATAAGGGTATCGCCATACTGGGAGGAGAGAACCAACAAGGACAGGCTGTAACTGACTGTTTTATCATAAGTAATTAGAAAGCTGTGATGCTAATTCCAATTAGAAAATTAATAACCAAATGTCCGATGCACACTAACAATAAATTGACAGAGAAAACCGTTTCTATTCGCATAGTGTTTGAGCCTTAAACACCTAGTTGGCGCATTTGCGCATAGACACAGAGGCAGTACGCTCCCCCTTGTACTGCCTCTTATTTTTCAGTTGTGCAACCAATCAAATACTCAGTAAACACACCTAGATTACACCCTATTTACTTCCTCTCTCTATAACGTGACCGAACTTATAAAATCAACTTTCCATTTTTCATTCAATACGTTGTGTGATCTTTACGTCAAATAACCTTATATTTTAGATGGATAATATTGAGAGTGTTACAAATTGTAAATAGGAAATATTAATGCTCTATTTTGAATTTATGTTCCTGCTCTTGATGCTCTATATCGGCTCAAGAAAAGGGGGAATCGGCTTAGGTGTGGTCTCGGGCATCGGTCTCACCATTGAAGTCTTTATCTTTAAAATGCCGCCAACCTCTCCTCCTGTCACGGTCATGTTGATCATTCTGGCGGTTGTGACGTGCGCATCTATCTTAGAAGCCGCCGGAGGACTAAAGTTTATGCTGCAAGTAGCAGAACGCTTGCTGCGTAAGAATCCGAAACGCGTGACGCTCATAGCACCTTTTGTGACTTACAGTATGACCTTCTTGCTAGGAACTGGTCACGCAGTCTACTCCATTATGCCGATTATCGGTGATGTTGCGTTAAAGAACGGTATTCGTCCAGAACGCCCGATGGCCGCAGCTTCGGTAGCTTCGCAAATTGCCATTACCGCTTCACCTATTTCTGCCGCAGTCGTGTATTACCTCGCACAATTATCGGATCTACGACCAGATATTACCTTGCTGTCCATACTCATGGTCACCGTTCCCGCTACTTTATTCGGCACACTTTTGATGTCACTTTATAGTATGAAACGAGGTAAGGAATTAGAGGACGATCCTGAATATCAAACTCGCTTAAAAGACCCTGAATGGCGCGAGCGCATTTTGAACACAACAGCGACGTCGTTAGACGAAGTTCTACCTACATCAGCACGTAACTCAGTCCTACTGTTTTTACTGTCTATCGTCGTCATCGTTATTATTGCAATGGTTCCTGAAGTGAGAACCATTGGCGACGCGGCAAAGCCGATCAGTATGGCCGTCATTATTCAAATGATGATGCTCTGCTTCGGCGGTATCATTCTGCTCGCAACCAAAACTGATCCACGCCATGTGCCTAATGGTGTGGTCTTCAAATCAGGAATGGTCGCTGCCATTGCGATCTTTGGTATCGCTTGGATGTCAGACACTTACTTCCAATATGCAATGCCACAATTTAAATCAGGGATCGTCGAAATGGTAACGGATTATCCTTGGACGTTTGCATTGGCCCTATTCATTGTATCGGTTGTTGTTAATTCACAAGCAGCCACTGCTCGAATGATGCTTCCTGTGGGTTTAGGACTGGGCTTGGATCCAGCATTGCTCATTGGTTTAATGCCAGCAGTCTATGGATATTTCTTCATTCCAAACTATCCATCTGATATCGCAACCGTGAATTTCGATTCTTCCGGTACTACTAAGATCGGTAAATGGTACTTCAACCACTCTTTTATGAGTGTCGGTTTGATAGGCGTCGTTGCCGCGTGTTGCGCTGGTTACATTCTCGGTCAAATGGTTATTGGATACTAATCTTGCTACCTAACTCATCTCACTAAAACGCAAAAACGGTGACCTTGATACGGTCACCGTTTAGTATTCTCGTTGAAACCTAGAATTTCCAGGACACACCCAAGTCAACGCCCACACCAACATCAACGCCATCTTTAAACTTCACTTCTGGCGTAGCAAATAAGTCCACATCAAGGTTTTTCACTGGCTCCCAACGAAGCCCCACTGGCGCATGCACATCAACACGTTCACTATTCCAGTTATAACCCACACCACCTTCAACGAACCAGCTGATATTGTGCTCTTGCGACAGTGGCTTCTGCAAGAACGCCATACCACCGTTTACGTAGTTATCGTTAACACCAATGATAATGTTGTCAAACTGGAACGTAATACCACGTTTGGTATCAGCGCCAAGCTCGAAAGCCTGTGCAGTGGTCGCCGTTAGCGCCAAAATACCGGTTGTTGCAACTAGAGCGTGTTTGATAAGTGTGTTTTTCAATGTTGTAACCTCAATAAGGCCATCCTGAGCAATGTATTCCTTGAGTTTATGAATCTACTCAAAATCGAGTAATGTCGTTTGATGCAGGTATTCTATTCAAACGACTTATAGCGACTTACCATTTTGTGCCATGCGGTTCAGAAAGTGCGCGCTAACTCTTCCTACATCTATAAAACTCATTAATATCTCAACCCTTGCTCGGCTCATACATTTGCCAAAGCACTTTCATTACACTGACCATCTAATGAAGCAACGAGAGATAGCCAATGATAACAACCAACCACAACTCTAGCGGCTCGCCATCAAGGACTATGGGAATAACCAGCCTATCCGCGGACTGGATTGGAGAACAGATACGCCTCATTAGACAGGGAGTCGAACAGAAACAAGGACAAAACATAGAAAAGATAAACAAAGCTTGCCAAAGTTGGGAAGCCCTACTCGATCATGGCCTCACACCAGCAACTATTCACAACCTCGCTGACACCACTCCCGCCGATTTGATGTTTCTTAGGTACTATGCAATTTCACCTGAGAAGTAACGCTTCGTCCACTTTACACGCTAACCAAAAATCAGCGACACACCCGAATCCAGCTGCGGTTTTTTCCTTCCAAGTACATGGACCGTACCAGCAAGGTCCGGTGTGAGGTTTCCGTCGAACTTAATGGTAATATGACCTAGATTTTTCAGATTGGTATTTGCCGCACTGCCTACAGACGTCACCACATAAGGTTCATCATCAATCAATAAGGTGCTTTCAGTAGACAAATCACCCGAGTACTCTGCTTGATCATGAATAAAGCAGTAATCAGCCACATCTTCGGGCGCTGAATCATTAAACAGTATCAACATATCATCTTGAAGCGCCTCTTGTGCAAACTCTCCAACGCTCACAATATTGGCTCTAAACTGATAACCCATCATCATCCCTTATTGATAAATGAACATTGAAACAAACCAAGCAAACAGCACCGTTGGAGCCCCCGTAAGGAAGCGAGAATAAAGTACCGACGGCACACCTATCTCCACCGTTTCTTGCTTAGCTTCTGCCAGTCCAAGCCCCACGGGAATAAAGTCACACGCAGCTTGAGCGTTAATCGCAAACAGAGCTGGAAGCGCTAAATGAGCTGGAATATGGCCCGCACCAATTTGTACCCCAACTAACACACCAATGACTTGAGCGATCACTGCGCCAGGGCCTAAAAATGGAGAAAGCAACGGAAAAGAGCAGATCAATGCCAACGTCACCAGTCCCAAAGGATTCTGTGCCAACGGCGACAGCAGGTTGGCAATCACATCACCAATCCCCGATGCCATGATGACGCCAATCAGCATTGAAACAAATGCCATAAAGGGCAGAATAGTTTTAAGCACCGTGTCGATAGTGTCACGGCCAGCTTGATAAAAAACCGACATAACCGAGCCCATGCCGACCCCGACCTTAGCAATCAGCCCATCCGACTGGGCGCTTAACTTCAGAGACGTATCGTATTGACGAGGCGTGTCAGATTGGCTAACCGGCTCAGCCTGGCTATTGGATTCACCTTCAACCAATTCGATACACTGAGGAGTTACCGAAGAGGCATAGATATCTGCTTTGATGAATTGAGCAAGAGGACCACTTTGCCCTGTCGCGTGGATGTTTAATGTCGGGATCCCTTTTTTAGGATACAGCCCACATCGCAAGGTTCCTCCGCAGTCGACAACCGCTAATGCAACATCCTCATCTTCAAGCACCTGTCTAAAACCGTCGACACTCTCCAATCCCGTTAGATTTTCTAGGGCAGTGACCAAATCAGGTTTGGTTCCTCCGGTCACGTAGAGAATTTTCTTTCCGGCAATAATAGGCACAAACAGTGGACCACCCCAGCCTCCATTTCCCGCAGAGACTTTTAACATCATGCTCATGAGCCCTCCTTAGAAATTTCGACCTTGTCAGATAGCGCCCTGCCTTGTTGTTTGCAGATGATGCTCGTCGTCAAATCAGTGATCCAACCTCGGAAAAAGTTTGTCACTAAACCAACAAACAAATAGCTGACAGCAAGCGGGGCCAACGGCAGATTAAGCTGAGTGATTCCGGCAGCAATACCTAAATAAATAAACAACTCCCCCGGATTAACGTGAGGGAACATGCCATTCATGGAATGACAACTGTAGGACGCAGCCGCGTAATAAGAGGGCTTATACTTTTCAGGAAGAAAACGTCCAAGACTGAGTGTCATTGGATTACAAAAAATGAAAGTCCCAATAAAAGGTAAAACCAGATAGCGTGATACTGGGTTGCCTGCACATTTTGTCGCTAACCTTTCAATCCGATGTTGGCCAATAAAGCGAATGAGTGCATTCATGGCGACAAGCAGACAGACCAATAACGGCAAGATGCCAGTGACCATATCAGAAAGAACCTCGCCTCCCTTTTCAAACAGTCCAATAAACCATTCGGCGCCTAGAATCATGTAGTCCAAAGTTATCCTCCTTACGCTTTGGACTATATTGTTCCTCTTATCATTATCAAAATGAAAGCAATACACTTTCGCAACGTGAGGGATATCACCAATATACTTTTTATGTGAAAAAATATATCACTTAATGTAAAAGTTAATGCAGAAGAAATGGATAATTTTGAGGATCGAGATACTGTAGGCGAGGTTCCTACAGTATCATTGGGAGAAGGACATTACACGAGATAAACTTTGATGTTGTTCGATTCTAACTCTGCTAGATGTTCTGGAGAAATATTGCTATCGGTGATAACGGCATCGATGTCTTCCAAAGGCACAACAACATTAGGACTACGACGGCCAAATTTGTTGCTATCTAAAACGACAATCACTTCGTTGGCAGCTTCGTACATTGCTTGGCTCACTTGATAGGCTTCATTGTATGTGGTCGTCCCACTGTTTAAATCAAAGCCATCAGCACCGATAAATAGCTTGTCAAAAGTGAACTGACTAAAAGCTTGCTCAGCCAATTTGCCATGAAACGAAGCAGAGATACGACGATAGGTGCCGCCTGGAATAATCACGGTATGTTCGCGCTCTAATTGTGCCATGGCGTTAACAATGTGCATGCTATTGGTCATTAGAGTGAGCGCTAGTTTATCTTCCAAATGGGGAACCATTTGTAATGTAGTACTACCGCAGTCGAGTATTATAGAATCACCATCACGTATAAGCTCACACGCTTTCTTTGCAATGGCGGATTTGAGGTCGAGATTCAAGGTCTGCTTCTCATCCATTGACCGATCCTCGAGTAATGCTTGACCAGTCTTACTTGCACCACAGGCTTCTGCACTACCATAGCGTCTTACAACCAACCCTTCCTCTTCCAGGGTCCGCAAATCCGTACGAATGGTTGCTCCTGAGGTTTCAAAAATGTTTGCCAAATCATTTACCGAAGTCTTACCCTCGTGTTTCAGATAGTTCACCAACTTCTGACGTCTATTTTCAATGTTCATATGCACCATCACTAATTTTTTTTAAACTATACACAATTTCCCTTTCACTGTGAAAGAAAGAAACCTAAGTTTATATTTCTTGGTACATTCTGCGACCTGATTAACCTTCGTAGGCAACAGAGATGGCTTCTTGCGTCCCTTTCGCTAGTTCATTCATTACCGCAGCGGATAATGGGTAACTTAGCCCAACAATTTTGTCCAAAGTCTTAGGTCTAGCAAAAACAGAGATTCCATTTAGGACTTTGGCATCCACTATGGTTTGTTGGTCATTCTCAGCAACCACAATGAGCGTTCTCGCCTTCCAACGACTTTTGGTTCTGCCGATCTTTACATGCCCTTTCTGTGACATAGATTGAACCATTCGATTGAAAGAGCGGATTTGAAAAAATCCCAACGCAATTTGACCAATCCAAGCCACAATGGCCACTAGAATTAATGTAGTTGTTGAGTCCATAAAACACCTCTCTAACTGTTTAAATAAGGGCAGATATTCTGCCCTTGAAATCGCTACCTAACGTAGCATCAGGAGCACAAGACATCACCTAGTGGGGGAACTAGAACATCACCTGTCCGCCAGTGATATTAATCGATTGTCCTGTACAGTACGCGGCTTGTTCACTCGCGTAAAACTTCAGTACGTTCAATACATCTTGATAATCGCAGCCTGCTTTTAGCGGCACTTTATCAATATAAATTTGCTCAACTTCCTCTTCACTAACACCCAGTTTTTTCGCATATTGAGGCTTCAGTGATTGAAACATTGGGCTCTGTAGCAAGTTACCTAGCATTAATGAATGCACGGTAATTTTGTGCTCAGCCAAATCAAGAGCTAAAGATTGCGTCAAGCCAACGCCTCCAAATTTAGCCGCCGAATAACCACTATTGTGTTTCGATCCAACTTTGCCTGATTTAGAGTTAATTTGAATAATGCGTCCACCACGATTTTCACGAATCATGATTTTTGACGCTTCACGTGCACACAGGAAGTAACCTGTTAGGTTAACACTTAATGAGCGTTGCCATGCATCCATAGGGAAGGTGTCAATTTTAGCGGCGGTAGCAGTGCCTGCACTGTAAACCATCAAATCGATTCTACCAAACACCTCGTCCACACTTTTGGTCATATTGATAACCGACATCTCATCGGTCGCGTCAGCGGCAATACCAAACGCCATGCCTTCGCCATAAGTTTGATTAATCTTGTCAGCAATCTGCTGAGCATTATCACCGTTTAGGTCTGCTACGGCTACGCGGTAGCCATCTGCTGCTAAGCCTTCACATAAAAAGGCACCCAATGTTTGTCCACCACCGACTACTAACGCTGTTTTACACATAAATACTCCGACATTCTTACAAATTTAATTCTTTAAAAAGGGCCTCTACATTCCACTTTGGGAGAGTGTTTCAAAGCATCTGCAGAGGCCAAAATACCGATTGGAATCTAGTTAACCTTATGAGAAAGAGATGGTTTCTCCGATGTTGCAGTGAGGAACAGAGCCGCTCACATGCAAACACCCTGGATATTCCGCTTCGTTCAAGCTATCGAACCGAATCGTGATGTGACCGAGTTCTGAAAGGTTCTTATTCACCACCTCACCAACAGCAGTGATAGGGTATTCATTCGAACCTAGCTGTAACGTTCCGCCCACATTAATATTGCCTTTCAAGCTATCGTGAGAGTGGATAAAGCAGTACTCAGCGGCATCCGCCGGTGCCATTTCACCGAATAGAATCATCATGTTGTCTGCCAACGCTTCTTCTGCGAGTTCACCGACATGCTTGATGGTTGATTGGTATAATTTGGTCATTTTTAGATTCCTTTGGGAGTGACTGTTTTACTTATTGATAAATGAACATTGATACAAACCACGCGACTAATACGGTTGGAGCACCAGTTAAGAATCGCGAGTAAAGTACTGATGGAACGCCAATTTCGACAGTTCGCGGTTTTGCTTCTGCTAAGCCAAGACCAACAGGGATAAAGTCACACGCCGCTTGTGCGTTAATCGCAAATAATGCTGGTAACGCTAGGTGCGGAGGGATATTGCCAGCACCGATTTGTACACCGACAAGCACACCGATAACCTGTGCGATTACTGCACCAGGGCCTAAGAACGGTGATAGCAGCGGGAAAGAACAGATCAGAGCTAGAGTGACGAGACCAAATGGACTTTGTGCTAATGGTGTCAGCGCTGACGCGATCAAATCACCGAAGCCTGAAGCCATGATTACGCCGATAAGCATGGATACAAACGCCATGAATGGCAGAATGGTTTTCAATACCGTATCAATCGTGTCACGACCGGCTTGGAAAAACGTCGACATGACCGACCCCATACCAATACCGATACGTGCCAACAGGCTATCGCTTTGTTCAGTCAGCTTTTTGTCCGTCGCAAAACGAGCTGACTCGTTTGCTGCTGGCTCCGGAGTTAGCGTCACTGTTGGCTGCGCATCAGAAAGCTGAATATTTTCCGGTTTCACACCAGAGACGTAGATATCTTCTTTGATGTATTGCGCTAGAGGACCACTTTGCCCTGTCGAGTGAATGTTTACTGTTGGAATACGTTTCTTCGGATATAAACCACAACGTAACGTCCCACCACAGTCAATAATCGCGACAGCAACTTCTTCGTCTGGTACTGAAGTTTTGAAACCATCTACCGCTTCATAACCTGTCAGTTCGGCAATACGGTCAACGATATCTGGTCGAGTACCACCAGTGATGTAGACAATTTTCTTGCCTTCTTCGATTGGCAAACATAGAGGACCACCCCAGCCGCCATTACCTTTATTAATAATTAGTGAGTTTGACATGACACAGGCCTCTTATGATTGGAAGTGAACAGTACGTTCTAGTTGAACACCTTGCTGACGCTCTACCATTGCAGTAGTAAAGTCAGTCACCCAACCTCTAAAGAAGTTAGTTACCATACCGACTAGTAGATAGCTCACAGCTAGAGGTCCTAGTGGTAGACCCAGCTGAGTAATACCGTTAGCGATACCAAGGTAAACAAACAATTCACCTGGGTTAATGTGAGGGAACAGGCCATTCATGGAGTGGCAACTGTACGAAGAAGCTGCGTAGTAAGAAGGTTTGTATCTCTCAGGAAGAAAACGACCCAAGCTCAACGTCATTGGGTTACAGAAAATGAAGGTACCGACAACAGGCAGAACCAGATAGCGAGATACAGGGTTGCCAGCACTACGCTGTGCCAGTTTTTCTACTTTGTCTTGTCCAACGAGACGTATCAATGCGTTCATGGCGACAAGTAATGAAATTAAGAGAGGAAGTATGCCTGTTACCATTCCGGTAAAGACCTCTCCGCCTTGTTGGAATAGCCCGATAAACCATTCCGCTGAGTGAATTATAAAGTCCATGTTGACCTCTTTTGTTTCAAGGATAAGTGCTGATTGCCTTTTTACTTTTTCATTATTATTTTCATTTTGAAAGATCATATTTTTCATTTATTGATTAAAGTCACAAATTAAATGAAAATTAAAATAAAAATAATGAAAGAAACAAAAGAGCCAAAATGGAATGCGACAACATTAATATCCTTATAAATCAGTCATATAAAGCACCTTCTTTGAATAAGATTTCAATGACAACCAATAGTTCTGAATTCCTCTCTATGAAATGAAGATCTTGACTTTCAACTAGACGCCAAGATTGAGAGAGATCCCAATAATGAAAATAATGAAAATTACAACTTGCTCTTTGCCGGAGGTGTGAAACACTAGGCAGCAATATCTATATCGTTCAGCTCGTAGGACACATCGCCATGCAAGTCGTTAAGACAGAAGTCATCGAATACGCCACACAAGTCATTAATGCCGAGATAGCAGAAGCTCGGAAGCTATTGGGACGATTGGAGGACAATTTTGCGCAAGCGGTGTCGCACATCGTTAACTGTCAAAGCAAGATAATTGTGTCTGGAATAGGCAAGTCAGGTCACATTGGCAAGAAGCTGGCTGCAACACTGGCTTCAACGGGTTCACCTGCCTTTTTCGTTCATCCGGCGGAAGCACTTCACGGAGACCTAGGGATGATCACTAAAGGGGACTTAGTGATCTTAATTTCAAACTCAGGTGAATCTGCCGAATTTAAGACTATGCTGCCGATATTAAAAGAGCGCGGGATTTCTATCATTGGTATGACTGGCAACACTTCATCTCATTTGGCGCAGAACAGCGATTGTGTGGTAAATATCGCCATAGACAGCGAAGCGTGTCCACTGGGACTCGCTCCAACATCCAGCGCAGTCAACACATTAATCATGGGTGATGCTTTAGCGATTACGGCAATGAAAATTCGCAAATTCGATAGTATTGATTTTGCACAGTCTCACCCTGCAGGTGCTCTTGGAGCGAAACTACTTACGACAGTAGGCAACGTAATCTCCGAGTTTGAACACAATGCCATTTGCCAACCAGAACAAAGCTTAGCGGAAGCGATCAGCGTACTATGTGAGAGTGGTAAAGGGCTTATCGCCATTTGTCGTCAAACGATGCTTGTAGGTGTCTTCACGGACGGAGATTTAAGGCGAGCCCTCGCCAATGGCGCCGTTCTAGCAGACAAAATTGAACAGCATATGACCACCAATGGCAGACAAACAAGTGCGCGAGTAAAAGCTTACGATGCATTGAGCTTAATGCTTGATAACGCCATTTCAGCACTACCTGTTATCAATGAACGCGATGAGTGTGTTGGCGTAATTAGCATCTCAGATATTCATCGTCGAGGTATCAAGTAGAAGAGTTCGGGAAAACACTATGAGTAGCAGCTCAGGCTTACCTTCTATCAAAGCGCTCAAAACCTTCGTGGCAGTCGCGCACAACCTCAGCTTTTCAAAGGCTGCTCAGGAGCTGAGTGTGACTCAAGGAGCCGTCAGTAAACAAGTCGCAGCACTAGAGCAGCAACTTGGTCAAGCACTGTTTGAGAGACACATTGATGGGATTAGACTTACATCTATTGGTGAGCAGTATTTGCCTAGTATTATCGAAGCCTTGGAAAGTGTTCAATCTGCCACGGCAAGGCTCAAACAGTCTGAAAACAACGAAGCGGTATTAAATCTGGATGTCACGCCATCATTTGCCAGCTTATGGTTGATCAACGCATTGCAAGACTTTCGGTCGCAAAATGCCTGTATACGAATCAACCTAAAAACAGGTGATGGCCTCACTAAAGGCTTGAACGCGCGAAGTGACATCATAATCCGCTGTTTACCTATCGCTACCCATTATGAAAATGCCACTCTGCTACATAAAGAGACGCTGCGCTTGGTCGGTTCTCCAGATCTCGTCGAGCATCATCCTATTCACTGTCACCAAGATTTAGAAGTTCACCAATTTATCCCCCATATTACTCGACCACAATTGTGGGAGAAGTTTCGAAATCAATTTTGCCCTGATACACCGATGAATTTTTATGGCGTGGGGTTTGAGCATTTCTTTATGTCTTTGGAGGCTGTAAAGGCAAACTGTGGGCTCGCTCTTCTTCCTGACTTTATGGTCGATCCTTTAATCGAAGCAAAGCAATTGAATAACCCTCTCGCCCTTAGTTTAGTGAGTCAGTACGGTTATTATGCCATCACCCCAAATCATCGTCGCGACAACAAGCAGGTCTATCTGTTCAACCAGTGGCTACAAGATCAGTTTCGTTGCTAGTTGCACCGCTCCCGCGACCATTAATAAAAAAGCCCAGCATTACATTGCTGGGCTTTTAAGAGTGTTGCAATAAAAGAGTTTATTAGTCCATCAAACCCGCTTCTTTGTAGTACTTCACAGCACCTGGATGCAATGGTGCTGACAAGCCATCTTTGATCATTTCTTCTTTCTTCAGGTTAGCGAAAGCAGGGTGAAGACGTTTGAAGTCATCAAAGTTTTCAAATACAGACTTAACGATGGCATAAACCACATCTTCAGGCACGGCAGTAGACGTAACGAATGTTGCACCCACACCAAACGTCATTACATCGTCTGGGTTACCGTTATACATACCACCCGGAACGGTCGCTTTACGGTAGAAGCTGTTGTCTTCAACCAACTTATCTACCACTGGTCCAGTTACCGATACAATGCGGCTATCACAAGACGTTGTCGCTTCCTTAATCGCACCACTTGGGTGGCCTACGGTGTAGATCATTGCATCGATTTTGTTGTCACACAGTGCTTTAGACTGCTCAGATGCTTTTAGCTCTGAAGTCAGTTTGAACACATCTTTGTCCCAACCGTAACCTTGCATCAAGACTTCCATAGTCCCGCGCTGACCGGAGCCAGGGTTACCGATGTTGACTCGCTTACCTTTAAGATCTTCGAAGCTTTCAATACCAGAGTCAGCACGCGCCACCACAGTGAATGGTTCAGCGTGAACAGAGAATACCGCTCTAAGATCTTTATATGGACCAGCATCAGCGAACTTACTGGTACCGTTATATGCGTGATATTGCCAGTCTGACTGCGCGATACCTAAATCCAATTCGCCAGCTCGAATGGTATTGATGTTGTATATCGAACCGCCGGTACTTTCTACCGAGCAACGTACACCGAAGTCGGCTCGGTTTTTATTTACAAGACGACAAATAGCACCACCCGTTGGATAGTAAACCCCTGTTACGCCACCGGTTCCGATAGTTACAAATCGGTCTTCCGCCTGCGCGAGAGTCGCTCCTCCCATGGCAATACATGCAGCAGACACGGTTAACATGGTTTTTAATTTGGTCATAGTTATTCCTTTCCTGTCGTAGGGTTCAGAAACCAGTAAACTCCTTAATTACTGGCGAATGGCAAGACTGTTTCTAAATTCACTAGCGCTCAGTAAATCTATATTAAGCGCCGCTGACGTCTTACAAAGCTGGTTCACTAAAAATGCATTGTTTGTGGCAATAGCACCTTGATTGTCATAATGATTATTTTCAAACCCAACTCTAACATCAGCCCCCATAAGCATAGCAGCCGTCAAACAATTGTGTTCAAATTGACCAAACGCACAGACAGCCCAACGGTGACGCAGTTCAAATAATCGACAACTAAGAAATGGCACAAGATCTTGAGGTGTTGCTACTTGTCCTTGCTTATAGCGTCCGAGAACAAGTAATAGGTGATGGTCGTGATCAGGCAAGACCTTTTGATCAATCAGTCGAAAATAACGATCGAGATCGTCAGCACTGTAAAGAATGTATTGAGCAATAATGCCTTGCTGTGCAACCCAATGAAAAAACTCGGCCGAGTCGCTCAAGTGTTCATCATTTGGAATCAATTCACTTAACGCAAATGACGCCGCTTCTGGTTTGACGGCTTTGATCAATTGCCTTTGTTGCTCAGGTCGATATTGGCCCACCGCTTCTGTGGTTAATTGCACCATAATGCTGTCTCCAACAGCATCTTTTAGTTCGTTATACAGCGGGAGGTTGTCTGCAACGTCTAACGAGTGAAGTCCTTTTTTATTGCGAGCATGCAGATGTACCATTGCGGCACCTGCACCTCGGCAAGCAATAACATCTTGGATAATCTCTCTACGAGTGACGGGCAGTGCAGGATGATCTTTCTGCGTTTTTCTTGCGCCATTAGGCGCAACGATAATAGCCGACTGCGATGGCATTGTTAGGTTACTCATAAGCGAGCCCACTTTTCTTCTGCTAACAGTAACGTCTTTTTCAGCTTGGTCACCAGTTCATCCATTTCTATCTCACTAATAATAAAGGGAGGCGCAAGCAAAATATGGTGACCGTGTGTACCGTCGATCGTCCCAGCCATTGGGTAACACATTAAACCATTCTCCATCGCCAACGATTTAATCCATTTGTGTGCTTGAGTTTGGATAGCAAGCGGGGCTTTTGAACGTTTGTCGGAAACCAATTCAATACCGATAAACAATCCCCTACCTCGAATATCGCCAATCATATCGAGATTCTCCAAAGCTTCGGAAAGCTTCTGCTTTAGCATTTCCCCTTTAGAAACCACCTGAGCTAGCAAGTCCTCTTCTATGATGGTTTCCACTGTCGCGAGTGCCGCCGCACACGCCATTGGATGTCCCATAAAGGTATGACCATGCTGGAAAAAACCGGAACCATTGGCCATTTCCTGATAGATTTTTTCGTGAACAAGTACGGCGCCAATGGGCTGATACCCAGCCCCCAGGCCTTTCGCCATGGTCACAATATCGGGTATTACTTCGTCTTGCTCAAATGCGAAGAAAGACCCCGTTCGGCCGACTCCACACATCACTTCATCTAAAATCAGCAATACATCATATTGGTCACAAATCTCTCTTACGCGCTGCAGGTAGCCTTGAGTCGCAGGTATTGCCCCCGCCGTTGCCCCTACGACGGGTTCGGCGATAAAAGCCATCACATTTTCCGCCCCAAGTTCGAGTATCTTCGCTTCAAGTTCATCGGCACTACGCTGACTGTATTGGTCTTCAGTTTCTGACGCCAATTGGTCGCGATAGGCATAACACGGCGCGATATGGTGAGCAGTGGAAAGCAGAGGTCGAAACGGTTCTCGTCGCCACTCATTGCCTCCGACAGAGAGCGCCCCTAATGTATTACCATGGTAACTTTGTCGCCTTGCGATAAATTGAGTTTTGGACACCAAACCGCGCTCAACGTAATACTGGCGCGCCATTTTAAGCGCAGACTCCACCGCTTCTGAGCCACCACTAACAAAGTACACATGCTTCAAAGATCCTGGCGCTAACGATACGATTCGCTGCGCTAACTTCTCACTGCTTTCACTGGTGAAGAACCCTGTATGAGCATATGGAATAGTCTCTAATTGAGCTTGAATCGCCGCCTTTACTCGCTGATGGTTGTGACCAAGGTTGGAGACCGCCGCCCCTCCGCAGCCATCTAAATAATATCGACCTTCTGAATCAATCAAATACACGCCTTCGCCAAAACTCACTTTTGGCAAAGTATCTGAACAATGTCGGTGAAATACGCTACCCACGCTGTCGCCCTCAATTAACCACCTATCCTTTATTGGTTAATTCTTGTTCTATCATGGCATTTTTACAAACGAATAATTATCAACCTCTATGAGGAAAAGGAATAGCTGCGCCATGAAGCTTCTCCTAATCGTTAAAGCAAACCTTGATGCGAGATTGTTCTCATAGTGAGCTAATTGTTTGTAACACATACGAAACCTTGTCTATTCTTAAAAGCCTTATCTCTGCATTTTCGGTACAAGGACTCGTACTTATGCATACAGACAACCAAGAAAAACCTGTGGTGCTTGTCGTTGACGACATTCCCGATAATATCCATGCCATTGCTGGCTCTTTGAATGAACATTACAAAGTAAAAGCGGCAACAAGCGGAGCGAAAGCCATACAAATCGCCCTCTCCACACCTAAACCTCATATGATATTGCTCGATATCATGATGCCCGAAATGGACGGTTATGAGGTTTGCGAAACACTAAAAGCCAACCCACTAACCGCTGATATTCCCATTATTTTTGTCACCGCGAAAAGTGAAGTGGTCGACGAGCAGAAAGGCTTTGAGTTGGGCGCGGTGGACTATATTACCAAACCCATTAGTCCACCCATTGTGTTAGCTCGAGTGAAGACACATATTGCGCTGTACGATCAGAATCTCGAACTTTCTATCAAAGTACGTGAAAGAACGGCTCAGCTTGAACAAAGTCGCTTGGAAGTCATCCAACGCTTGGGACGAGCAGCAGAATACAAAGATAACGAGACCGGAATGCACGTCGTGCGGATGAGCCACTACTCACGCATTCTCGCATCCCAACTAAACGTTAGTAAGCGCTGGGTTGAGCTGGTATTTCAAGCCGCACCAATGCACGACATCGGTAAAATTGGTATTCCAGATAACGTGTTAAGAAAGCCAGGTAAACTCGATGCTGACGAATGGGCCGTCATGCAGAAGCATGTCGAAATTGGCGGTGACATTATTGGTGACAGCGATTCACTACTCTTACAAATGGCTCAAGAAATTGCATTAAACCATCATGAAAAATGGGACGGCAGTGGCTACCCCAAACAATTGAAAGGAGAGCAAATCCCACTTAGTGCAAGAATCGTCGCAATAGCCGATGTATTTGACGCACTGACCAGTGTGCGTCCCTATAAAAAGGCTTGGTCCATTGAGGAAACGCTCGCATTACTAGAGCGCGATGCAGGAACTCACTTCGATCCAAGTTTAGTACCAATTTTCATCAGCAAATTGGATGATATTCTCGCCATTCGAGATGCTTTTAAAGACTAGAACTACATTGGTTTAAAGGATTTCCATGAATTTTCCTATCGGACAAAATCTCGACTCAAAACGCATTCTTATTGGCTTTTTCATCGCAGTGACATTATTGGTGATAGCCGGGTCAATAGGTTGGTCAAAACTCAATCTTCGTTTTGAAACTGTCGACAATTACGCTCAAAGCGCTCAACTTCGTGCCGCCATAGATAGCATTAAGCTGCATGAGCGCAATTACGCACTATCGCCCACCCATCCGCAGGCTGAAAAAACCTTTGAACATATTGATATGGCCTACCTGCTTGCCGATTCCCAGCCTTCCGAGCAGGTCAATCAAGAAGTAAAGGCGCTACTTCAAGATTACAAGACGACTTTTACCGAATACGTAGAACTTAACGACCTAGAAAGAACCACCCGCGTTGCTCTTACCTCAAATTCGGACACGTCTATTTATGATGTAGAAGAGATGCAGGTCGATCTTAAAGTCTCGATAGAAAAACAGGTCGCGTTAGTCGAAAGCATGCGTCAACACATTGATGCTAGTGCTCAAATCGCTATTGAAAGCCATCATTTAGCAAGTCGTATTTCTACAATTCGAAGTCATGAAAAGTCTTTTATCCTCGAACCGAATAATGAAGATTACAAACAACTGCAATTTGGCTTGAATGAAGTGCGTAACCAAATTAGAGCTCTGCAACCAAAGATGGTTACGCAGGCTGCTAAGGACAAACTGACACTGGTTGATAACGCTCGAAATCAGTATTTAACTGCGGTCATTCAACTCAGAAACCTCAAACTAGTTACCGCACCAATGCAGCAGCACATCGCCGCCCAGATCAATTCGGCGGGGAAAGAGTTTACACGAGCGAGTGTAGTGCTAAGAACGAGCTTACAAAAAGAGTTAGCCGCCTATCAACAAGAACTAAACGACATACAACAACAAACCAACGTCAAACTCTCCACTACCGCTCAATTGCTGACATTACGTTCCCTATTTAGCGATACCACTCAATACGAACGCGACTTCTCCTTGGTACAAACACTCAACGAACAGCAAGATATCGCCAAGCAAATTGAAGGAACTATCAAAGAGAGCCAACAACGATTGGCAGATTTGATACCGCAAATTTCGGATGCAGCCCAACAACAAACGCTTGAGAAAATTAAGGGGCAGCTGACGCAATATCTCGCTTTATTCGAGCAGTTATTTACGCAGAAACAAGCTATCGCACAACAATCATTGGCGCTTGATAATGCCTACCTTAAAGCCTTCAAAGTCATTGAACCTGATTTTGAACACCAGCAAAACATTGTAGAGAACTCATCTCAAATCTCTTTCTATCTTGCCATCGGTGGCATCATTTTCATGAGCACCATAGTTTTTATCGTTTTGCTCGCTAATAAGTCCCACTCTGCGCTTGAAAAGTCTGCTGATAAGCTCGCTATTGCCAGAGATGAAGCAGACTATGCAAACCAAGCTAAATCGGATTTTTTAGCGAACATGAGTCATGAAATCAGAACCCCAATGAACGCCATCATAGGCATGAGTTACCTCGCTTTGAAAACAGATTTAACTAAGGCACAACGTAACTATATTCAAAAGGTAAAGCTGTCGGCTGATACCTTACTCGGACTTATCAACGACATTCTCGATTTCTCAAAAATCGAAGCGGGTAAACTCGATATTGAACATGTGGATTTTAGACTCGAAAATGTCTTAGACAACATTTCTAATTTGGTTGGACTTAAGGCGTCGGAGCAAGGTTTAGAGCTGCTTATTCATACTTCCAAAGACGTACCCACAGCACTCTACGGTGACCCTTTAAGGCTGGGGCAAATCTTAACCAATCTCGCTAATAATGCAGTGAAGTTTACCGAACAAGGCGAAGTTAAAATTACTATCACTGCAGACAACTTAGAGAATGACGATGTCACGTTAAGATTTGCGGTATCTGACACCGGCATTGGAATGACACCAGAACAAACTCAGAAGCTGTTTAATAAGTTCACCCAAGCCGATAGTTCCACCACACGCAAGTATGGGGGAACCGGATTAGGCTTAGCCATCAGTAAGGAGCTTTGTTTGTTGATGGGCGGGGACATTGAAGTTAGGAGTCAATTTGGCGAAGGCTCAACCTTCGAGTTCACAATTAACATGAAGCGCAGCCAAGTACTAGAAACCAAAGCGATTGTCGTGCCAACATCCTTGAACCACCTCAACATCCTGATTGTGGATGACAACGCCAGTGCGCGCCTTATCGTTGAAGATATTCTTCAATCACTCGACTTTAATGTTCGAACCGCTAATGGCGTTGATAGCGCAATCGAAGCACTCAATCAAGCAGCGCAATCAGGTTCGGCATTTGATGTGGTTATTACGGATTGGCAGATGCCTGGTAAAGATGGCGTAGAACTCATTCGTGCTATCCAGCAATCTGAGTCCCTCAATCCTAGAATCTTGATGCTCACAGCCTATGATCGCCAGCTTCTGGCTGACTCAGTACAAGAGCGTGGCCATACCGTACCAAGTATTCTCGATAAGCCAGTAACGGCCTCTCACTTGTTCAATGCGATAGTTGGCTTATACGATATAGAAAACCACCGTACCAGCCGTGACGAGCTTGAGCAGCAAACCCATTTGGCTAATGTCCAACACTTGGCAGGAGCTCATTTATTACTCGTAGAAGACAACGAAATTAACCAAGAATTAGCGGTAGAACTTTTGGAAAGCCAAAACATCCAAGTCACCGTAGCTCAAAATGGGCAAGTTGCTATCGACCTGTATAAACAAATGACCTTCGATGGCATTCTTATGGACTGCCAAATGCCTGTGCTCGATGGCTACAGCGCAACAGAGATAATAAGAAACACACTGGATGACCAAGCCATCCCCATCATTGCCATGACCGCCGATGTGATGGAACGAGATAGAGCGCGCGCCTACCAATCAGGGATGAATGACATCATAGCTAAGCCAATCGATGTAGGCATCATGTTCAGCACCCTTGCTCGATGGATCACCTCGCCTCAACGCGAAATTGGATCCGAAGCAAGTAGTTCCAGCTCCGGCTCTGATGCTAATACTCAACCAATGAAACTGCCTGATAGTAACACCATCACCTTGTCCCAAGGTCTTGCTCGTGCGAATAACAACCACCAGCTCTATCGCCGACTGTTGCAACGCTTTTATGAGCACTACTCTGATTTATCTCAAGTAAAAGGACAGTTCGCTAATGCAACATCCTCCGATCTGAAACGCTTCATCCATAGCTTAAAAGGCGTCTCAGGTAATATAGGTTCGAATGAGTTATTTGAACTCTGTAGTACATTAGAGTCTGATATCAACAATGCACACCTTCAGAAGAAGCTACTCAATACTCTGAATAAAACCACGGAGGCAATAAGAGAGAGTGGCGTTTTACACACTCATATAGCGGATAACGATAACCCTGAGCACACAGAAAGTTTTGACTCAACACTCTACAAACAATTGCAGCTCGCCATTGAACAGAACGATACCGATGCGCTTGAGATAGTGCAGAACATAGAGCAAAGCCAATTACTAGGGCTTACCCCAAATCAATTAAAGCAACTTGATGGCGCTCTGCAAGAATTCGATTTTGATCGAGCTTTGGCGCTCATCAAATCTAAGCAATAATGGGACTTACTTATCTCACTGGCAGCTTCGTCTTTGCTTTTACTTGACCAAAGGCGAAGCTAGACTCGATGGAGGCGATGTTTGGCAGGCGAGTTAATTGCCTGCGTATAAACTGCTCGTAACTTTTAAGCGACTCACTGACTACATGCAATAAGTAATCGTGGTTGCCCGTCATCAAAAAACACTCCAACACTTCATCAATCATTTCAATGTGATGTTCGAAGTCTCGCATGTTCTCTTCAGTCGGCTTTTCGAGTTTCACCAATACAAAGACATTAATAGGCAACCCGCACGCTTCTTGGTCAACACTGGCATGATAACCCCGAATGACTCCTTGTTTCTCCAAGGACCGAACTCGGCGCAAACAAGGAGACGGCGACAGAGCAACCCGATCTGCCAGCTCTTGATTAGTTAGCCGAGCGTTACTTTGCAACTCAGCCAGTATTCTTTTGTCGATCTCATCCATTAGCATTTTCCATCAATTTCTAATTACAAAGCGCAATTTTATTGCTCAAAGTGAGTAAGTTACTTCTTAAATCGCAATCTTTAACATTTTTATAACACTAAAATTAATAGAGGTACAATAAAGGATGGAACTATGAATACCTCAACTCAACTTAGCCCGCTGCGTAAAACAACCAAACACGAACAAGCAGAAGCCCTTGCTATTGAACAAGCAAAACACTTTGGCATCGACCCAAACAGTGAATACGGCACCACGCTGGTTGAACTGGCGACCACACTGTACAAAGCCAATACAAAAACACATGACCTTTGGGCATTGACCGTTGATGGACTTTCAGAGCTCGACAAGAGTGACAGAATCGCCTGGTTTAACGCCAAGCGATTTTTGTCATTCCAGATCGCGAAGATCCTCGACAATCTGCAAAACCCAATGCGCACCACTTACCAATCCATTGCCACCAATAATGGTCATTTTGCCTCTAAAGGCGCCTACCCTATCTTCGACAATGTTGCCGCTATCTTCTCAGCCAGTCCTGTGATTACGCGTACCGCAACGTATTTGTTTGCATGTACCGAATGGATTGAAGATGCATTCAACGGTAAAGAGCCACTTCACGATATTTACTCTCGATTGCTCAACCCTACATCAATTTCACTGGCTAACCACATGGTTGACCTAGAGGCAGGCTCAAGAGCCAATGAGTACCTTGCATGGAACTTTAACTCCGGTATGGCGGCAATCGATGGGTTGCTGAGCCACTTACTTGGGCATGAAGATATTGTGCTGGCCTCACGCAACATCTACGGTGGCTCTTATCAGCTGCTGGAAGATTGGTTTGGAAAACCTTCGAACCTGAATGTTGCGGTTGAATGGGTCGATGGTTACTCCGGAGATGAGTTTGCGGCTCGTCTTGATGAGGTTGCCGATAAATACGCCGACCGCCTTGCCGCTGGCAAGAAAATCTATGTCTATCTAGAGTCACCGTGTAACCCACATGGATACGTCTTAGATGTTGCTAGCATCAGTAAAGCGGCTCACCTTCGTGGTTGGGACATTATCGTTGACTCAACAGTTGGTACCCCGCTCCTGCATCCGGTACTAAAACGCGATGACGTAATGGAACGACCTGATTTCGTTATTCACTCCTACACCAAAGAACTAGCAGGTTCAGGCACCACAACCGCTGGGGTTGTCATCGGTCGTAACGAAACTATGTTTGTACCAAAAGGAGAAGACGTCACCTTCACCAAACCTAACGGCGATGAGGTCATCATTCCGTGGAACGAAACGCTCTTTTGGAATGTGTATTACATTAAAGGTGCATTCTTAGACGCCGACAAAGCATTTGAAGTACTCAATGGTATGAAAACTTACGAAATGCGTGTGGTGCAAAAAACCATCAATACTCTCACCTTGGCGAAGATCTTCGATGCTCACCCAGACATCAACGTGTCATGCCCGGCTCTACCTGACAGTGATAACTACGAACACTGTCAGAACAACATGCGCTTGGGCTTGCCTGCGGCTCTGTTTACCATCGATATGGAAGGCAATGGCAATCGTGCACCAATCAACCGTGACGGGTTCAAACAGTTCTTTGACATGCTTGAGCCCGCTATCGGTATGCAGGTGAGTCTGGGACAAACCAACACCGTTGCGCTTTGCCCAGCCCTAACGACACACTCCGAGCTTAGCGACGAAGCGTTAAATGAAGCCGGTATCAAGCCAACCACAATGCGGATCTCCATCGGTTTGGAAGATCCTCGAATGTTTGTCGCTCATATTATCGAGGCAGCCAAATTGTCCATCGATCGTAAACATGTCGACTTCTCATCCAGCTTCCCTTGCGCTGACAGTATCGATGAGATCTACATGCAAACCTACATGGATGTGCACCAGAGGTTTGCTAAGAGTTTGCCGAGGTTTAGTCAGCTTAGTCAGTAAATGATAGCCATCCTGCCCACTTTAACTTGGGCAGGATGCACATTTCGATATTCAAAATTGAGCCTAGTCAATAAACCTTCATTTAGTATTTCATTAAATTTAAAATAGTAAACTTTGAGCTAGTTTAAGATTTTAAAATCAAAGACCTCACCAATCGTGATCGTGTTCATATTTCAAACGAACACCTTGTTAAATATCGGTTAAATATACACTTATTCACGACTTTCTTAGGTTTACATTAGTTTACTTCACGGTTGCTCAACTAACCCAAAAGGAGTAGATTCAAGTCATAGAGTTAAAAAATGTAAACCTAAGTATGAATGTTAAACAAGTACCTTTTAGCGAAGAAGATAGAGCTGCATTAGCCAATTATTTTAGAGTTGCTGACACTATTGCTGACCTAATTGGTCCTCATTGTGAAGTCGTAATTCACTCTTTTGAAAGCTTAGAAAACTCTGTTGTTAAAATCGTCAATGGTCACCATACAGGCCGAAAAATAGGCTCACCGGTTACCGATTTAGGTTTACGAATGTGGCGCGCTTTTGAAAAAACAGGAGAAGTCTCTCCCAAAAGTTATTTCACCAACGCCGCAGATGGTTCGTTATTAAAGTCAACAACCTGTGTTTTGGCTGGCCCAAATAACAAAGCCATTGGGATGCTTTGCATCAACATGAATTTATCGTTTCCTTTCCCTGAGATCATCAAAACACTGATGCCTCAATGCTCAACATCACAAACATTAGTCCACGAGAACTTTAGTAATAATGCCAATGATGTCATCGCTCAAGCGCTCACCGCGGCCATCGCTGAAGTTGACCAAAACAACGCGATTACCACAAAAGGTCGAAACAAGGCCATTACGCGCTGTTTATTTGACAACGGCATCTTTGAACTAAAGGAAACGACCACACAAGTATCTGAGCAACTTGGAATCAGTCGACAGGCGGTTTACAAGTTCATCCGAGAATTTAAATCTGAATAAAATCAATAATTAGGAGTTTACAGTGAAACAAATTATCGCCACAGAAAAAGCACCAGCAGCAATCGGTCCTTATTCACAAGGCACCATTTACGGCGACGTAGTTTATACCTCTGGTCAATTACCCCTTGTACCAGAAACAATGCAATTTGTAGAAGGTGGAATCAAAGAACAAGCTAAGCAATCTCTAGAAAACCTTAAAGCTGTTTTAGAAGAGAGTGGAGCAGGATTAGACACTGTGATCAAAACAACGTGCTTCCTCTCAGATATGGAAAACTTCGCTGCATTCAACGAAGTGTATACAGAAGTATTTGGGACAGAAAATGCACCAGCTCGCTCATGTGTTGAAGCAGCAAGATTACCAAAAGATGCCTTGGTTGAGATCGAAGCCATTGCTCATAAGAAATAACCATGGGGAACAATAGGAGTATCTCATGAGTCTTACATTTATAGCGTTATGCGTCTTGTTTTTAGGATTTTACGCGGTCCTAGCAAACTTTAAAAAGCAAAAGAAAAGCTTTAACTTCCGAGTGCTAAGTGCGTTAGTCGCGGGTCTACTGTTTGGTGGCGCGATTCAACTGGTCTTAGGTTTTGGTAACGAAGCAACAACAGGCTTTGCCGAATTCATTTCTATCTTCGGTAAAGGCTACATCAAACTTCTACAAATGATTGTTATCCCACTCGTCTTCGTCGCGATGATCTCTTCGATCATGAACGTAGATGGCAGTGGTGCACTGTCTAAAATTGCGCCGAAAATTATTGGTATCCTCATTTTCACGGTAGCAATTTCTGCAGTCGTCGGCATCGCAAGTATCTATATCTTTGGCATTGATGCAAACGCTCTAGTAAGCACGATTGGTACTAACAGTGCTATCGAAGCTCGTGGCGACAGATTGATTGCAACTCAAGATGCTATGGCAAGCAGCGGTCTTTCAGGCCTAGTACTGTCTATCATCCCTGCAAACATCTTCGACATGCTAACTGGCTCGCAAAGAACATCAACACTGTCAACTGTTCTGTTTGGTATGTTCTTAGGCTACAGCATTCTGCAAGTTAAAAAGCGTAAGCCTGAGAAAGTACAAAGCTTTGTTGATTTCATCAATGCAGCGAAAGAAGTGGTACTGTCCATGGTTCGTGAAATCTTGAAGCTAACGCCATACGGTGTATTTGCTCTGATGACCACGTTCATGATGACTAACGACCTATTCGCACTAGCGGAAATGGGCCGCTTCTTAGTAGCAAGCTATGTTGCTATCGCTGTGATGTTTGTTATCCACTTTGTCATGGTGTCAATGTTTGGCTTATCTCCAACGAAGTTTGCTAAGAAATCATGGCCAGTTCTTGTGTTTGGTTTCGGCTCGCGTTCAAGTATGGCGGCTATCCCTCTAAACGTGGAAACTCAAACACAGCGCCTAGGTGTTGATGAAGAAACAGCTAACATGTCAGCGACATTTGGTACCAGTATTGGTCAAAACGGTTGTGCCGGTATCTACCCAGCAATGCTTGCGATTATGGCGGCACAAGTCATGGGGATGCCTGTTGACCTAAGCTTCATCATCCAACTTGTCGCGGTGATTGCGATTGCCTCTTTCGGTATCGCAGGTGTTGGTGGCGGTGCAACCTTTGCAGCGGTTGCTGTATTGACTATCATGGGATTAGACATCACCGTTGTTGCTATCTTGGTATCGATTGAAGCATTGATCGACATGGCGCGTACTGCACTGAACATCTCTGGTTCGATGTTGTCCGGTGTGGTCACTGCGAAGAAAAATGGCACACTCGACTTAGAACAATACAACGCAGAAGGCGCAGCAACGCCAACAAAAGAAAGCGAAGCGATTGTTTAACGTCTTATATTAATAATACGAGCACCCTCTGGGTGCTCTTTTCAGTCTTATTTTAGGTAATAGTTATGAAAGTTGTAGTGGTTGGCGGTAACGCTGCTGGAATGAGTTTTGCAGCAAAATACAAGCGAAATCAACCAAGTGACGATGTCATTGTTATTGAAAAACGTGATTACATCTCTTTCGGTGGCTGTGGTCTTCCTTATTTCGCAGGTGGCTTTTTTGACGACACTGAGCGCATGATCTCACGAACACCAGAGCAAGCCATCGCATCGGGCTTAGACGTCCGTCTTAACAGCGAAGTAATCTCATTAAGCTGCACAGAAAAGCAAATCAGCGTTCGTCATGATGGTACAGATGCGCTTATTGGCTATGACAAGCTCATAATTTGTTCCGGCGCTCGACCAATCGTCCCACCATTTGGTGAATACAACCGCGAGAATGTCTACACCCTCACGAGTCAAGAAGACGGCCTAGCCGTAAAAGAAGCATTTAAAGACACCAGCAAACAGCGAGTTTGTATTATTGGTGCTGGCTTCATTGGCCTAGAAGTATTCGATGCTGCACATATGCTTGGCAAAGATGTCACTATCGTTGAACGTGAAAACACTGTCATGAGTCGTCAATTTAGCCCTGAGATGATTGATGTTGTGGAAGCGACTGTGCGTGAATCTGGCGCGACCTTGAAAACAGGTTGTAGCGTCAATACAATCCGCGATGCACAAGATGGTAGTTACATCGTTGCAACTGACAACGGTGATATCGAAGCGGACATTGTTATTCTATCTCTCGGTTTCAAACCAAACACCGAAGCGTTCAATCTACCAAAAGCAGCGAATGGTGCGCTCTTGGTTGACGAGTTTGGTAAAACAAACGATGAGCACATCTATGCAGTCGGTGACTGCGCTGTTGCACACCATATGGCGCTGAGACAGTCAGTGTATGTGCCACTAGCCACCACAGCGAACAAGCAAGCTCGTATGATGGCAGATCATTTAGCAGGTAAGGACACTTATTTAAACGGCTTCTTAGGTTCATCTTGCTTGAAGGTTCTCGATTACGAACTGGCGTGTACTGGCGTTTCCGAGATGATGGCGAAAGAGCACGGATTAGAAGTTAAGACATCAACCATCCAAGATAAAAACCAGACCGACTATTACCCAGGACAAGAAGACATAAAGATCAAACTGGTGTACGAGCCGACGACCAATATTCTACTTGGCGGTGAGATCATCGGTAAGAAAGGTGCAGTTGGGCGCATCAATGCACTAGCTGTCGCCATCACCGCTAAAATGACGACACAACAATTGGGATATTTAGATTTTTGCTACGCCCCCCCATTCGCAAGAACATGGGACGCCCTCAACGTAGCAGGCAACGTCGCCAAATAGCCAACATTAAAAAGCGAGGGACTCCTCGCTTTTTTCATTATTCAGTACTGAATCTCACCGTTTAATCTATCCCAATGTCAGCCTGTCCGTGTGAACATTCTCGTAGGTTTTTAGTCCATACACACAAACGTAACAAAATATATTTATCCTCGGCGAGTTAATCATTCAAGGAGGAAATATGAACTCGCTTAGAACCACTTTTGCTTCGGTTATCGTAGCAAGCATCGCACTATCTGGATGTGCATCAAACTCTTCTTCAAAGACAGCTTTCAATGCCGTTGAAGCGTTTAATATTCAATGTAAAACATCAGTTGCCCCTGAATCTTCAGAAATGTCGATTTCAGGTCTTACCTTGGTAGGCACGTCCATCGCAGATGCCCCGTTTGGCACATCTGCCGCAGAGATTGTCAGTTACGATAGCTGCACCGACAAGCTGTATGTGGTCAATGCACAAGCAAAGAAGGTCGATGTGCTTTCGCTCGATAAACTAGGTAAACCAAGTTCGGCAGGTCAGATTGATCTAGCGTCAGCCGCGCAACAATCCGGTATTAAAATTGGCGCAGCAAATAGCGTATCAGCTCATCAAGGACTGGTCGCTGTCGCTATCGAGAATAGTAATAAGCAAGACAAAGGCATTATTGCCTTGTATCGCTCCGATACCTTAGCGCTCATTACCACCTACCAAGCAGGCTCACTGCCAGACATGGTCAGCTTCTCCAAAGACGGCCGTTACCTTGCTAGTGCAAATGAAGGTGAACCCAACGCTGATTACTCTGTCGATCCTGAAGGGTCTGTCACTTTGGTCGACCTAAACAATGGGCCTCAAAAAGCAGTAGTGACTCAGATTAATTTTCGCGAGTTTAATCAGGGCCAACCTCGTCACTCAGAACTTAGTTCTAAAGTTCGCATCTCTCATCCTATCGCGACTGTCGCTCAAGACTTAGAGCCGGAATATTTAACGTTTGATGATAAAGGCTCGCTCTATGTAGCCCTTCAAGAAAACAATGCGATGGCGACTATTGATGTTGCTTCAGCGAGTGTCAAAAGTATCGTTGGCTTAGGTGGCAAATCTTGGCAAACAGAGAAGCTTGATGCCTCTAATAAAGACAACATTGTGGGCAACTTGAAGAGCTACCCAATGTTAGAAGGCCTGTATATGCCCGACAGCATAGCTAGCTATAGCGTAAATGGCGAAACTTATGTTGTGACCGCGAATGAAGGTGATGGCCGTGAGTATGGTTTCAACACCACACAACAACAATGTGATAAACAAGGTTTTAAGTGGGACGGTGACGAACAGCAAAATGCTGAGGACTACGCTAACAAGCAAGACTTCTGTATCGCTTACGTTGATGAGGTTCGTGGCAAGAAGCTCAAAGTGGATCCGAATCATCCTCTGGCAATCGCTCTAAAAGACAACGCACAATTAGCACGCCTTAAAGTGATCAAGTCAAACCAAACATTGGCAGCAGATGAAAAAGTGCAAGCCTTTGGCGCTCGCTCCTTCTCTATCTGGAATGAAACGGGTGAACGGGTTTATGACAGTGGCGATGAATTTGCCAATATTGTATTCATGAAGGAAGCGAAGTACTTCAATAGCACTAATGATAATAACGACTCCGCAGATGACCGCAGTGATGATAAAGGTGTCGAGCCAGAAGCTATTGAAGTTGCACATATTAATGGTCGTCACTACGCGTTCATTGGCTTAGAACGTCATGGCGGCATTATGGTCTATGATGTTACAGAACCTGAACAAGCCCTGTTTATCACCTACGTTAATAACCGTGACTTCTCCCAGCCAGTTTGCACTCAAGTAGATGATGGCGATTGCGATAATGACCAATACAACCCAAAAGCAGGCGATCTTGGGCCTGAATCCATCGAGTACTTCACACGTCAGGGCAACCACTTCATTGCAGTCGGTAATGAAGTCAGTGGTACAACATCGGTCTTTAGAATTGATCTTTAATCACGCTTTAGGCTCTGGCAGTTTTTGTCAGAGCCCAGAGCATAACCGTGTTAATCGTCACGACAAAAAAACAGATTTGATGACAACGGATTAATTATCTATAAAGCGCCTCCTGTTTCTTATAATCACGGCGGCGCTTATCATGCAAAAGCTCATCGATTCTTTATTCTCTCAAGGCTATTACATTTGGGACGATTTTCTGTCTCCCGATCAAGTTGATGCGCTCAAAGAGTGTCTGCCAGAGAACTGGAAAAAAGCGTGTATCGGTCGTAACGACGAAGCCATGCGTGAAAGCGCTATTCGCAGTGACAAAATCTGCTGGCTATCGAACGATCTTGGTGAACCCGTCCAACAATTTCTGAATAAGATGGAAATTATTCGCCAAGCCGCAAACCAGAATTTTTTCTTGGGCTTATTTGAATACGAAGCGCACTTTGCGAAATATGAAAAAGGTGATTTCTACCAGAAACACCTAGATTGCTTCCGCGGTAACGAAAATCGCCGTTTGACGACGGTGTTCTATATGAATGATGAATGGACAGAGCAAGATGGCGGTGATTTAGTCGTCTATGACTTGGATGACAATGAACTGAATCGAATCAAACCAAAATCAGGCCGATTATTTGTGTTTTTCTCAGAGCAGTTCCCTCACGAAGTGCTGCCAACCCATCGTGAGCGTTTTAGTATCGCAGGTTGGTTCAGAACCAATGGTGTAAAAGGTAACGTGTTGGATATAGCTCAGTAGCCATCATCCCCTACAGGGGTGCTATTTCATTCAGCACGCCGTCGTTGTTTTCGAACACAGTCCACCACTTTTATTGAATTAATTGCGAGAAGTGTCCGCCATCGGATACTTCTTCTCTGCATTCCCCTATACACTCTCCTTCAACGACGGCAAGAAACGCATTCATAATGTCCGTAAGCCTCTATAATCTATAAGAAGATATAAAAAGAGGTGGTCATGACAAAGACGATAGCGATTGAACAATTAGGGTGGACGACTTCGTTGTCACCAGAGTTGTCACAAGAACTGGTTTCTGTGGCTCAGCGAATTTCAATCGAAGACTCTGCGTTGGCAAGTCCGAACCTCATAAATAGAGGCATCAACTTTATAGAACGTGGAACATTAGCGATTTGTATACAAACACCAAATTTAAAAACTGCAAATTGCCTATTAGTAGGTCAAGATGGCTGGTTCGGAAATTATATTGACCCTAATGCCTCTTTATTGCCATTTATATTTATTGAAATAGAACCTTGTAGCATTATTCATTTTAGTAACCAACGCTTGCGTCCAATATGTGAAAAGAATGCTGAAATCTACAAATGGTTTTATTCATTAACTTTTGAGTCAAAAGAGAAGTGGCTACAAAGCCAGTTAATATATAGTGCGAATATCACAGAGCGGATTGTTTATCAGTTGATAGATATATTGGCTCATATGAACACCAACGAATCGATGGTCGAAATCGCAGTGTCACAACAACAATTAAGCGACATGACAGGTATCGCACGTCAAAGAGTAAACGAAGTGATGAAGGAACTAGAGAGAAATCAGCTTGTTACTTTATATCGAGGCAAGGTTCGTATCGATTCACCACAGGGGCTAGCTGCTTATTTGGACGACATTGATCTAAGTATACGCGATCCAAGACAGTTTATTTAGTCGTTACCGATTTTATCCAATAATGTGACTACATTATCGGAACATTCTTAAATAACTTTTATCAGGTTCTCCTGAGGAACAAACACAGCTGTAGGTTATATATGCCGTTTATCTATGCCATTAAAATTAACACTGATACCAAGGATGACGTAAATAAGAAATTTCGTGCTAATAAACTTGAAGGTGAGGTTATCGTTGACCATTTAGGTCAGGTTTATATCTGCCCTCAGTTAAGTACGACTAAATGGAAGTTTTACCCAAAGTCTAGCCAACTTATCGTTAGACAGGATCAACGCTGGAATACTGTTATCGAAGAAACACTGCTGTTTATGGAAGCACACTATTCCGTTTCAGTAAAAGATAGGAAGCCAAGCTGGGTTAATATCAGCCAACCTTTTCGATGCCCCAAAATGGCTCTGTATATCAAGAGTCTAGATTTCATCGCCTGAATAAACCTTAACTCCATTTTCAATTAAGAGAAACTCTATGAATGTACCACGCTCATTGTCTTTTTTTGCTTTCCTTTTAACCACCAGCACGTTGATTGGATGCGGAGGAAGCAGTCCGACCAACCCAGAAGCTACCCTATCGCAGCCTCAAAGTATGGTTATTCGTACATTTGACTTTATTGCTAGTCCCAGTGAATACGCTGACACTGACGTAATTGCCACGTCTTTAAAAGGAGAGAAACATGAATTGCTGAAAGGACACTTCTCTCGTCGTATCGGTTATTCGAAAACCATAAAATTTCGTTATGCTGATGACTTTGTAAACGTATTAAACATTGAACTTATTAGTCGCAATGAACAACGGGTGCTAGCTAATACTCAAGTTGAACTGGTAGATAAAGCTCGCTATTGGGTTTTTAGTCTAGGTGATACCGACACCGATGACTATCAGCTTTACGCTCTACACCAACCCAATGTTCAACCTGTGGACGACACAGTGCCCGTTTTTATCCTAGACCTTGATGTTCACAAGCATATAGGCGAGACCGCAGTTCACATTGGCCGACAATCGCCACCTATTGATATCTCTTCACATGGCAACTTCAAACAAATAAATATGTCAAAAGATCTTATGAATTTTGACCTCACCGTAAACTACAGCGACACCACAACCTTGGACTGCACAGTTTGGACCCCGGAAAAAGAATCGGTATGGAACGATAGTGCTTGGGTGGTATTCATCGTAAATGAACAGTGTCATCTTCGACATATTGACCAATAGAGTAATGAAGGTATAAGCATGCTCAGCGTATTACTAGCCGCGTATGTGGCTCTCGCCAACATCCAAAAACACGCCATTGATAGAAAAGTCCGAGTTAACAACCTGTTAGAATGGAACGTTACAGAGCTAAAACGTAACGTTCCATAACCCATGCTCTGCTCTTCTAAGTATGGTCTTGCTTTGAACTCGCAGTAAACTCGAGTACTTTTTCCGCACACACATCAATGCAGCGCCCACAGCTCATGCAATCTTGGCTCATAACACGGCGATCACCCTCTTTTAGGGGTTGCCTAAGGACGTCGGGTTCAGGGCACACGTTATAACAGTCCATACATTTAGTGCACGCCTCTCGATGTGTCGCTTTGATTCTAATGAGACTTTTACGGCCAATAACGCCATAGGTTGCACCCAGTGGGCACAAGTGCCCGCACCAACCGTGCTCGACCAAAACAAGATCAAGTAAGAAAACCAATAAAATCAGTATCCAGCCAGCACCCATTCCAAATACCAAGCCACGATGTAACGATGCCACCGGGTCAATCCACGCCCACAACAGTGAACCAGAAACAGCACTGCCCAATAGAATCACTGGAATCAACCAATAGCGAAGTTTTGGAGACCATTTGTAACTTGCTTTGAGGTTGAGCTTACGTCGCACCCATGCTGCTAAATCGGTCACCATATTGAGCGGACAAACCCAAGCACAGAAAGCACGAGGCGCAATGAGAGCATAAAATACAACAACAATCGCAACACCAATGAAGGCGTTCACTTCCGGCCAGTGTCCTGTCGCCAATGTTTGCATCACGAGGAGTGGGTCACTAAGAGGAATCACCCCAAACAACATGCTGGATGATAGATTACCTTCAAGGATTCCCCATGTTGGTCCCACCATGAATAGACCTATGATAGCGAGTTGGCATAGCCTTCTTGAAATCAAAAAACGATGTGCTTTCCACCAGCCAAGCTCTTTGACCGCGTCTTTACCCGCATCTTTTGCAAGATTTTTAGCCATGGTTATTTCCTCCCGTCATTGATGCGGATGTGCTCACTCGGTGCTATCTCTGGTGTTTCAGGGAAGGTACCATCTCGAAGTTCTACCTTTTCTTCCCAACCAAGCTGATAGTGATCGCCCATATGGCCTTTAGCGAGCTCAATAGGTACAACCTTTATGACAGGTACATCGGTAACACATGCCTGCTCACATTTACCACAGCCTGTACAGTGATCAGAGTGAACGGTAGGAATAAACTTAGCATGATAACCAGTACGCTGATTGCGAATTGGCTCAAGCGTAATCGCTTTATCAATGACTGGACACACTCGATAGCAAACATCACACCTCAGTCCCTGCCAATTCAAGCACTCTTCATGATCAATAAGAACCGCTAGTCCCATACGTGAATCGTCGATGTTGGTGAGTGAGTGGTCTAGCGCGCCGCTTGGACATGCCACCACACAAGGAATGTCTTCGCACATTTCGCAAGGAATATCGCGGGCAGTAAAATATGGGGTTCCTGATGCTACCGGAGATAAAAGGGTCGCCAGCTTTAGCGTATCGTAAGGACAGGCTTGGACGCATAAACCGCAGCGCAAACACGCTTGGTCAAATTGGTCGCCAGCAAGCGCGCCAGGTGGCCGAATAGGCACTCCTCCACTAGTTTTTGCTTGCCCTTGTTTGGATTGTAACCCCAGTAAAGTCGCCGCAGCGCCAACACCGACCGCAGTTCTTGCTGCGTCACGAAGAAATCTGCGACGGCTTTCAGAAGACTTATTGTTTTGCCTAGACATGCTCACATCCTTTCACTTTTAGTCAAAGGGATTATTTGATTATACTACTTCCGAGCCCATTCAGATGAGCTGTGTTAGGCGAATTGTAACTCTTCTAACTAATGTCCCTACTATACGAAAGGGTTATACTGAGGGTTGATTGATTAATATCAACGATTTGGAGGTACTCCAATCACATATTTGAGTTTTAGCTATTTAACTTGATATTGCTACAAATGGTTAGAATGTTGCTGACTACCTCATGCCGCTCTTTTCCCACTTGATAGAATAAGCTAAATGGCACATGCCAATCACAACTAAAAAGTGGTGAAGATTTCTTAAGAATCTTGCCGCGCCCCCACTGTGAGGCCACCCAGTTTGGTAGTACAGCCCATCCGTTTTTTTCTACCGCTTTAATCGTGTGCAGGTTGCCTCCAGTTACTCTAGAGTGCGATGAAAAACACTGAATTGCCCCTTCAGCTAACAAGGTTCGTTCATTCACATATTGAACTTCAAGTTGAATATCTTCGAGTGTAAACGCTTTATGAAGTTTAAGCGGGCTATTTTGTCCCGTATAAATCCCGTAGTGAACGTAACCAATAAGCTTAAAGTCCACGGTTTTCTCAGGGTACAACAAACCGCGCGAAGGCATAAAGGCAATATCAATGCTGCCGGAGACAATACCTTCTAAGCAAAGCTCTCTGCTGCGCTCAAGCCAACTCACTCTAATTTCAGGGTGCATCGCTAAAATACTCTGCTCAATATCTTGAATAACATCGGCGGGGAAGTCCTCATTGTAAGCAATAACTAGCGTAGCTTTACTGCCTGATTGAAGGGCTTGAATATGCGCCGAAAGCTTGTCATTTTGCCGAAGGACCAGACGAAACTGTTCAATTAAGGCATCGGCTTGATCAGTCGGTTGCGCTGTCCTACCTTTGACAGTAAACAATTGAAGATTAGTTGCGTCTTCCAAAGACTTAACCAACTCACGGACGGTCGTTCGGTCTTTTAACAAAACTCTGCCAGCATGGCTGTAACTTCCTTGGTCATACACAGCGACGAACGCTGATATCTGTTCAATGGTATGCATTCTTTTTTACCTTAATATTTGAACGTAAAACCCCATCAAATGTGATTTTAATAATACATCACTCCCGTTCATAATAACGGCAACTTTTACGTTAATTTGTGAAGTAAAAAAACATGAGTTCATACCAAGACGCAGCCAAGACTCCATCACCGTTGAGCTATTTGGACTTTTCCATGCTCAAAAGCCTCTGGACAACTGCGCTGCCTATTACTCTGCAGACCATTTTGTTTTCAAGTAAAGGGGTTATTGACGTCCTTATGCTTGGTCAACTTACTGAATTTGATGTTGCCGCTGCCGGTATCGCCACGAAAATTTTGTTCGTAGCAACCATACTGCTCTCTGGAATCTCTACCGGAGGGGCAATGCTCGCCGCACAATACTTTGGTGCAAATGATAACAAAGGGTTAGTGCGTAGTATCTCCTTAACTTGGCTCATGACCAGTTTAGCTGCTGTCGGTTCAATCTTAATTCTGTACCTTAAGGGGATGAATGTTATTGGCATCGCCAGTGATGAGATCGCTCTTTCTCAGCTTGCCAACACCTACCTACTTTTTGCAGCTCCCAGCCTATTGTTCATGGCGTACCAGACAAGTATCGCAGCTGGCTTACGTTCTATACATCAAGCATCGACCGCCACTCTCTTTAGTGCATTAGGTATCGTATTAAATATTCTGTTTAATTGGTTGCTGATTTTTGGTTACGTTGGTTTGCCAGAGCTTGGACTGAAAGGCGCTGCTCTAGGGACAACACTAGCAGCACTGTGCGAATCAATTTTGTTATGGCTGTTCTTACACAAACGCGACAGTGTCTTGGCACTGAAGGTTAGTGGGTTCTTTAAATCCCTGACGCTATCAGAATTAAAACACTTCCTGTCACTCAGTATTCCTACAACTGTTAACTTTTTGCTATGGGCAATAGGTGTGTTTATTTATACCGCCATCATGGGACAAACAGGAACGGAAGGCTTAGTGGTGCTTTCCATCATTTCCCCTATCGAAGCCTTTTCCTTGAGTCTTTTAGTGGGAGTAGCGAATGCTTCCGCTGTAGTTGTGGGTAATAATCTAGGCGCGAAAGAGTATGACAGAGCTTACTATCAAGCCGCATTTTTCGCAGTGATAGCAACTATCGCCACTCTTATTGTTTCAGTCACTCTATATTCTCAAAAAGACTCAATTCTTAGTTTGTTTAGTGCACTTACACCTGAATCAATCGCACTGGCTGAGAGCTTCTTCTTGATTTTGTGTTTTGGCATTGTTTTGCGTTCAATACCAACAGTGATGGTTGTTGGTGTTCTTAGAGCCGGTGGCGACGTCAAATTTTGCTTGTATCAAGACTTACTGACCCAATGGTGCTTTGGTCTGCCTATTGCAGCATTCCTGGCCGTCTATCTCAAACTACCCGCGGACATTGTGTTTATCTCTTTCTTCTTTGAGGCCGTGTTCAAATGGTTCGCGTGCCTATATCGCTTCAAAAGTCGAGCATGGATGAACCATTTGGCTAAATAACCTATTCTACTTTTAAAAGGCCTACTGTATGAATTTACTTTCTTTATATGAAACTTCTGGTGTCATTTTGGCACTTGCCGCATTTATCGCGATATACCTTTATGTACACATAAAGTACATTCGTCACCACGAACTGCATAAACGATTTTTAGCCGCTTTGTGGACTCTCATGAAAAACACAATTCACGGTGAACACATTAGAACACTCGGATACAAAGAAGATAAAGAAAGAAAAAGAACAGAACACTAGTTAATTTTTATTGAATCTGTGTGGAGGCACAGCGAATATCCTGTGCCTATCCTTTGCTCTTATTTAAGCCGTTTTTTTAGCTTCAGATTTGAGTTCGGGCTTTTTGGCCTGCTTGAGCGCGGTATTTCCATTCGAAGGTTCCTTGGTTTTTAGATTTACCACCTCGTGATCTGGAAACTCAGCCGTTTCACCAAAGAATTTACCGCCCGGCTCAATACTTAAGTTGTTACTCCACACTTTGCCTTTGACCCGGCCATTAGCGAGTATTTGAATATGTTCTGCGTGACAATTACCTTCAACAATGCCGTTAACAATTAGCTGCTTAGCAAATATCTCACCCTTAACACGCCCCGACTCTGCAACGACTAGTGAGCCTTCAACATTAACTTGTCCATCGACGATTCCATCGACTTGAATATCACTTTCTAATTTGAGTTTTCCGCTAATAGCACAGCCTTTGGCGATGAGAGTTGCAGCTGCTGAGCGACTCTTTGTTCCACTGTTTTTACTAAAGATTCCCATCGTATTCCTCGTTCCTTTTTAAAGATATCTTCAAATTCATGTACACCCCACTCCACAAAAGGCCTAGGGTTTAACGCTCGCCCAACAAAGCGAACTTCATAATGTAAATGTGGTCCGGATGACAGGCCTGTATTGCCCGAAATAGCAATCAAATCCCCTTTACGAACAAACTGACCATTTTTCACTTTAAAGCCCTTAAGGTGCGAGTAAGAGCTTGAAAATCCGAATGAATGTTGCAAGCGAAGAAAGTTGCCAGAACCTTTGTTACTGCGTCTCGTTACTTCAACCACACCGTCGGCAGGGGCATATATCGGTGTCCCTGTATTCACAGCAAAATCTAATCCTCGATGCATTTTGACTTTCTTGGTCACAGGGTGCGTTCGTTTACCAAACTGAGAGGACATACGATGTTTCCCAACAGGCGAGCCACTTGGGATCTGCGTTAACATCACCATTCGGATATTGGAATGAATAGCTGCTGCGTCTAAACGCAATTCCAATTCACCATCCCCACCATGATCAGACACACCTAAAACTTTCTCTAAATCAGAGAGACGCTCAGAAACTAGTGCGATGCGCTCTTCTCTATCAGATAGGTCGTTCTCTAAGGTTTGTTTCAGATCTTGTAAATTCGCAAGTTCATCACCCAATGTTTGCGACTCACTGGCAAGCTCTTTTTGTTTAAGTTGAGCGTAATCCACAACTTGATATAGGTGTTGAATAAGCAGAGCACCACCAAACACCACCGCCACACTGATCCCGAGCAAGCTCTTTAGGCTACGGCGCATCGATTTGCTCAATTGCCAGTGCTTGGAACCGTTAATGGTTGAAATTGAAATCGTTAGTTGGTCTTTCATATTTGATGCTGTCTTATCCGTGACTGTTGCAGAATACCCCTACAAACCAAGTTCACTGTATTGCTTGATTTTGTTGAACTAAGCGTTAATTTACGGAATACAGATGACAGGTACTAGTCAGAAAGTTCAAGGAAATGTCAGGACGTGACTTTGTGTCAAACAATCAATAAAAACTATATGCTAAGTTTAACAACTAGTTAAAAAGATCCGCGCCGAGAAATGATCAGACTCTACTCCTTTCCCCTTGTCAGGCGCTCGTTGAAATTAATCACTATCTCAACTCTCAACGAATACCAATATCTAAAACGTCTTGACTTCATAACTTTATGAAAATTAGCTAGAAAATAATCAACTGACTTCTAATATTGACTATATAAGTGATATTTGAGGGTTTTCTATGAAACGGTCGTTGTTCATTGTTTTCTCTATCTTGTTTTCTCTGGTGGGATGCCAAAGTGACGACAATGGCAAAGCACTAGGTACACTTGAGCGAGACCGCATTACATTTTCTTCTACCGCGAATGAGATCATTCGTGAGTTGCCTATTCGTGAAGGGAGTATGGTAAAAACAGGAGATGTTCTAGTTCGTTTAGACACCAAACGGCAAGAAGCTGTATTGGCTCATTCGATAGCAGAAGAAGCCAAAGCCAGTGCTTACTTACTTCGTCTGACCAATGGCGAACGACCTGAAGACATCGCCGCTGCGCAAGCTAAAGTAGACATGGCCCAAGCTCGATTGATCGAGGCTGAAAAGAGCTACTCTCGAGCAGAAGAGTTAGTGCGCAAGAAGCTTGCAAGTCAATCGCAAAAGGACCAAGCGCTGGCGAACCGCGACTCCGCAAGAGCGGAGCTAAACTCTGCAACAGAGGAGTTCTCAAAGTTAACTGCCGGTACACGCCCCGAAGATATCACTCAGGCAGAAGCTGCCTTGGCTGCTGCCACGGCCGATGTTGCCTTGCAAACCCAGCAATTGGATGAGCTCACTATCGTCGCGACGCGTGATGGCGTACTTGATAACCTGCCATACAATCTTGGCGAACGAGTTGCCACAGGTTCCTTTGTTGCCGTGGTGCTTGCAGACCGAGTGCCTTATGCGCGTGTCTATGTTCCTTCATCAGCCAGGGTGAAGTTCGTTCCAGGTATTGAAGTGCCTGTTCATGTGGACGGGTTAGATCAAATACTGACAGGCAAAGTTCGTTGGGTCTCATCCGATCCGTCGTTCACCCCCTATTACGCTCTTACAGAAGATGAGCGCTCACGCTTGATGTATCTGGCAGAAATAGACTTACCCGACAGTGCTCAAACGCTTCCTACCGGAGTACCAGCTCAAGTTGACTTAGCGGGGCTGAAGTAGATGAGCGAGATTGCCGTTACAGCAACCAATATCACCAAAAAGTTCGGTGACTTTACTGCCATCAATGGTATTAACTTATCGGTTCCCAAAGGCAGTATTTATGGATTTCTTGGGCCCAATGGTTGCGGAAAATCGACCACTATTCGCATGCTAACAGGTCTGCTTAGTCCTACCGAGGGGACCGTTAATGTTTTGGGACTGGATATTCCCCAACAGTCAGAACAACTAAGGCTAAAGATTGGTTATATGACTCAAAAATTCTCTCTGTATGACGACCTTTCCGTACAAGAGAACTTGCAGTTCATTGGGCAAATATTCGGAATGAACCGCTCTTTTTGTAATAGTCGCATAGAAGAGCAACTGAGCATCTACGGTCTTTCCAACCTCAAGAAGCAACGAGTCAGTGGTATGAGTGGCGGTCAAAAGCAGCGTTTATCCCTTGCTGCAGCGACCATGCACAAACCCGAACTGCTGTTTTTGGATGAGCCGACTTCAGCCGTGGATCCTGAGAATCGTCGAGAATTTTGGGAGCAGTTGTTTGATCTAAGTGATCAAGGCACCACTATCCTCGTCACCACACACTATATGGATGAAGCAGAGCGCTGTCATCGATTGGCTATTATGGAAGCGGGAGAAATGCGCGCGGATGATGAGCCAGAAGTGCTAATGAATAATATGGGGGTTAATATCATAGAAGTGCGAGCGCCCCAATTACGAGCATTGAAGGAAAAGCTCATCGCTTGTAAAGAGGTTCGATCTGCTGCTCAGTTAGGGATTCGCTTACGAGTACTTATCTATCAATCCGTCGCTGACCCCATCTTATGGCTTAAAACACGCTTCCCTGATTTAGCTCAGGCTGAGCTTACACCTGCAAGACCAAGTTTAGAAGATGTCTTTGTTTCCGTCACAGGTAAGGGCAGACAATGAAAAGCTTAACGCGTATGAGCGCCATCATGGTCAAAGAAGTTCGTCAGCTCTCAAGGGATCGCATTACGTTTGGGATGGTAGTCATGATTCCGCTCATTCAGCTTATTCTATTTGGATTTGCCATGAATACTGACGTGAGGAATATTCCGATTGCGATCGTTGACCAAAGCCAATCAGCCCCAGGGCGAATCATTGTTGAAGCCGTCAAGGTCACGCAGGTGGTCACCGTTAAAGCTCAATATCCAACAGTTGAGGAAGCAGAGGTTGCCATTCGTGAGGGTGTGGTACGTGCGGCGTTAATCTTACCTAACAACCTAACCCAACGTATTACTCATAAGCAGACGCTAGGCCAATGGTTGGTCGACGGTTCCGATACTATGATCAGTTCTGCGCTTTTGGGATTGCAAAACATGCCTATCAAAGAGTTTGCGATTGCAGGCTACCAGCCAAGCTCTCCAAAAACCTTCGAAGCAACCCTACTTTATAATCCAAGTCGCCGATCCGCAGTGAATATTGTTCCTGGACTCTTAGGGGTGATACTGACAATGACGATGATTTTGTTTACTAGCGCAGCCATCGTGCGAGAACGCGAACGAGGTAATTTGGAATTATTGATCACTACCCCCATTCATTCCCTTGAGCTTATGATCGGCAAGATAGTCCCTTATATCTTTATCGGCCTAATTCAGATCTTCATTATTTTAGGTCTAGGTTGGGCGATATTCAGCGTTCCCATAAACGGTCAAGTGAGTCAAATTCTGATGGGAAGTTTGCTATTTATTGCCGCTAGCTTAACTTTGGGCTTAGTGATTTCAACCATCGCGCAGACCCAGTTACAAGCCATGCAAATGACCGTGTTTATCTTGCTGCCTTCCATCTTGCTCTCTGGGTTTATGTTTCCTTATGAAGCGATGCCAAACGCAGCTCAATGGGTCGCAGAAGCTTTACCGGCCACACACTTTATGCGCATGATACGCGGCATTATTTTGCGTGGCGCTGATTTATCTGACGTATGGCGTGATACCGTCTGGCTGGCTGGATTTACCGTCGTCGGTCTTATTGTTGCCGCCTTTAGATTCAAGAAAACTCTCGATTAACAGACAACGACACAGGACGTTGCTATGGACAATAAAAAGCTAGAAAGCAAACCCAACAAGAAGTTTGACCTAAACTTACTGCGAGTGTTTATTTCTACTTACGAAACAGAATCTGTGACTAAGTCAGCAGAGCAGCTCGACCTGACTCAATCTGCAGTGAGCAATGCGCTGACACGCCTTAAAGAAAATGTTGGCAAAGAACTATTCTCGAGAACAGGACGAGGCATCAAACCGACACGCTATGCCAAAGAACTTTACGAGCAGACCCATGACCATATCATGAGTATAGAGAAAGTGATTCAAGGTCTAGAAGCATTTGACCCAAAGAAAACACAACGCACATTCGTCGTATATTGTCATGAAGCCGCTATGTTAAGGCTTCAGAAACGTCTCCATGTCTGTACTACCTATCCAAATATCGAGATCATCTTAAAAGAACTACCTCCCAAAGATGCCAGAATCTACGAAGATCTTCAGATGGAGAAAGTGGATCTAGTTATTGATGTGTCGCCATCAGACAGCAAAGTATTTCAATCAGAATTACTGCACAGTGAAGGGCTAACATGCGTCGCCAGTAAGAATCATCCACGCATACAGCAAGGTAAATTCGATAAATCCAACTATATGACCGAAAGTCATGTTCTACTGAATATCAGGCGCCACAATCTCACATTTGTGGAATGGTTGGTCAGCGAAGTATTGCCACCACGAAAAGTATTTAGCCAACACTCTTCATTGCTTGGAATGCTTCCTTCAGTATCCAATTCACAAGCGATTGCGGTCATACCTTTATCTGTTGCGGAGCAATACAGTGATATATTTCAACTGCAAACTTTTCCTTTCCCATTTGAAACTAAAACCTTTGATTCCTATATGGTTTGGCCAAGTAAAATGAGCCATAACTCTGCCATTACATGGTTAAGACAGCAGATGGTACATCATCTGAAAGAGAGTTAAACAAAGGCGGGTTATAAAAATTAAAAAAGGCAGCACTATGTGCTGCCTTTTCAATTCGGTTTGTCGCCAAGCGACTATGTATTCGATAACGATTAGAAGTTAAACGTTACACCTGCACGGATGCGGTTTTCTGTTTTAGTTTCAAATACACCGTTGTTTCTAGCACCATATGTCTTATCAAGGATCTGATAATCTACGTATGGAGCCCATGTTTCAAAGCCAGTGTACTTAACTTGGAATGTGTGTTCCCACTTAGTATCTGATTTATCAGTACCATTACCTGTGTATGCACCACCGTCTTTTTGGTTGATGTAAGCAGGGTTATACTCAAGTGCGAAGTCGTTTAGGTTATAACCAACCCATAGGTCGACTTGGTTAGTGTCGTTTGTTTTTTCATTTGAGTTTGTGCTGCTAGACGCTGCTTGATAACGGTAACGAGCTGCAGTATAGAAGTTGCCTTCAGCATACGTTGCTTTTAGGTATGGACGGTATTCCATGTGGTCAGAACCGTTCCAGTATACGAAACCAGGAGTTAACGTGAAGTTATCGTTAATTGCCCAGTTGTAGTTTAGTTCTGTTTCGAATGCAGCAACGCTTTTACCAGAATTGCTAAACAGTTTATCACCTTGAGCTTGAGTACCTTCAAGGTGGATTTGCCAATCTTCTGCAAAGTCAAAACCAGCACGTACACGAGTTTCGTAAGTTTTAGCTTCTGTTTTGTAAGCACCACGAACGTCAACGTAGTTTGCGCTTGCAGGAAGGGCTACAGCAGCAACAAGTGCCGCCGCTAATGTCATTTTAAAAGTTTTCATGAAAAGCTCCGTATAGAACAGGAATGCCAAAAGGCATTAATTTAACGTGCGAGCGTTTAGGCCACTGCCAAGCATCCTTAGACGCCACACTAAAACTGAGCTCAGCATATTTTGTTGAGCATCATTTTTGTCAGAGGAATGTCAAAGTAGAGTTTGAAGTGATGAGAATCACATCATAATTGAACCACAAGCTAATTTACGGAACAAAATATTCTCAAATCGATAACAAAAATAGATTATACACCTATTTTTGATTCAAATTAATCATAAATGAAACCACATTAATCATTAACGATGAATTCATACCATAAATACGATTACTGATTGGAGTAAGATGTGTGATAGTTGGAGTAATTGTAATCAGATTCATTCACTTGCATTGAGGTGTCATTATCGGAGGTCGTTTGCTGACTCTCTGAAGATTCCGTATTTGGCTGCTCTTTATTCAAAGTGTCTGCATCTTCAAGTGCAAAAAGAGGTAATTCTCTTTTATAGAGCTTGTTTAATGCCTTGATTAGCGAATGTTTCACCATCGGCCCAAACTGAAGTTTTTTAATGACGGGTTTTGCTAACGATTGAAGTCCCACGACGGAATCCACTCCTAATGTCGAACCCACCGAGTCTCTTGCTGATTTTGCAGCCTCATAACCTAAATAGGCGGACATGAAAAGCCAAATATAAGCGATAGCAGCGCCATTAGGCTTAATGTCTCGCCATGCTTCACCTGCATAATACATAGCTTCCACATTGCCTTTCTCAGCCGCACGTTCTAACCAATAGCAAGCTCTGTCAGTATTTTGTTCAACACCAACACCATTTAGGTAATTCAGACCCAGTTTGGTCATGCCCTCTTCACTTTGCTTTTCCGCGGCTTTTTCAAACCAAAGAGTCGATTGTTTAGGCGATGGTGTTGGGTTATCAGGAGAAATACTCCAGTCGCCCATATAGAGAATGGCCTCTAAATTTCCTTCTTCAGCAACTTCTTGGATGGTAGAGACACCTTTGGGAATATTGCGCTCGGTACCTCGCCCATAAATTAAAGCCTTAGCGGCTTCAAATTTGGCATGAGAATCCCCTTCACTACCAGCAATACAAAGGCGCCAATAGTTTGCTTGCTCACGTAATACCAAGTCTTCGCGCTTTTTATCACTGAGACGAACAATGCCGTACATCGCCGTGACGTTATCCAACTGCGCACCTTTATGGTACCAATACAGCGCTTCTTTCACATTCTTGCGTTCGGCTTCTTTCGCTAAATACAAAATTGTAGGTACATGGCCCGTTTCCGCTTTATAAACACGCTCTTGCCTTTCTTGTTGACGCGCTTTTTCAATAGCACGTCGGTAGGCAGCTTCACGCTCAAGACGCTCTTGCTCCATCCTCTTGCGTCTCAAGGATAACGAGAACATCCAGATAAATGCCAAGATGAGCGAAAGACTGGTTGCACCTATTGCAATAGAAAGTGTCGACATTGATTAATAGCTTTTTGGGTAACGGTTACTCTATATAGTAACGGCAGGAAGGGAGATTAATTAAGTGATATAGGCGATCTATTACACGCTTTTACAACTTAGTTTGGAGAAATGACGTTGGCTGAATATCTGTTTAGAGAAAAAGCCTCGAACCATTGCCACTTCCTATACCGAGCAGAATGATTCGAGACGGGGTAAATTCTAAGTTATCTTACTTACGGCTGTTAATTGCTTTAACAAACGTTTCCTGAGCACCTTCGACGTTAAGAGCTTTCGCTTCATCTAGCAGGCTCAGAGCTTTAGGGATGTTGTCCTCGGCAACGGCTTTTTGGATCGCTCCGAGGTAATATTCTTCACTCGTTGCAGCTTCAGGGACATATTCCTGCTCTTGAACTGCACGCTTGGTGACCATGTCGTTAGCGGATACTTCGACTCTAATTAGTCCATATAAACTATGATCGACTGTTGGATCTGCTATTTCTGGCGGTACTGTACTTTTTGCTTCGGCAAAGATTTTTGCAGGATGCTTTACCATAGAGGTTTCCGCTAGATCAGATTTTGTTGTATAAACCAGAATATGTAATTTATCTGAACCGAGCTTAGGAATGACATTGACTTTCTGAACGAATTTATTCGGTTCTAGCGCACTTGATTGAACGTAAACCGCATTATTAAAACTCTGGTCTACTAGTGTATTGCCAAAGTTATCTGTGATTCTAACTGAAGGGGCATAAAGAGATTTTTCATCTTGTACTAGGCTCTCAACAACAATATCTAAGCTGCCTCTTGAGCCATCTACTTCAAGTCCAAATACAGGTCCATCGCTAAAGTCACTCAAAAGAAGCTGTGTATCTTTGTTTATTACAGCTTCGATATCGACAGGTAATTTTGCTTTTTTCCAGCTTACATTTTCAGCATTAGTAACAACTTGTTGACTGGCATCCACAGCACTCGATACTACTTGCGTATTAGAACAACCAGCAATAGCAACAGTTGTTAAAATTGGTAACCACCAAAATTTCATGAATAACCTCCAACTTTGAAATAATAAACACAGCCAGAACTATCTGGCTGTGTTGTTTGTTTTAGCTTAATCGGTACTTATTACCACCAAGCTTCAACTTGTACGCCAACCATAGTTTCTGCTTTGTTGCCGTTATTATCGACATCTACTTTATCACCAGAATAATGAGATACGTATGCACGGATTGATGGACGAGCCCAGAAGTTAGACCCCGCATTCCACTCTTGAGCAAGTGTCACTTTTGTTAGGTCTTGCCAATCGTTACCTTCAGTACGCTCATTTGCATAGCCCAGCTCTAAAACAGTGGCTAAATGGTCGTTCCATTTATAGCCAGGGCGAACAACGGCGTTGTAGAAGTCTGTTTTACCAGTAGAAATCCAAGGTGTTGCTGCCTCATCAATATCTTTTGAACCATAGATGAACGAGTAACCCATGTTCCATTTCTCTTGCTCAATTACACCCCAATCAATAAAGCGATATCCTTTACCTTTTTGCGCGCTCATGCCTTCACCAGCATGATTATCAAAACCACCTACTGCGAGGCCATCGGTACCATATTGAACAATGAACTTATTGAATCCACCGAAAAAATTGCCTTGAGTATGTTCAAAAGTAAACAACATACCATTTTGCTCAGCTAAGCTTGAGTTAGCCATAGAACCCGGGTTGCTATCTAAGTTTGCTTTCTGTCCGTCAGATAAGCTAGGCATACCATATATGAAACCTAGGTCGATTGAGCCATTTTCGTTTGCTTGAATACCTGATAGACGGAAGTCTGCCTTATAAGAGCGACGCCAGTTATCACCGGACAGTCCACCGTCGTAGTCTCCATCAATGACAGGGTTACCATCGCTATCAGTTACGATGTTACCACTATCATCTAGTTTGTAAGTACCTGACTGCCAATCCTCTGAAGACATCGTTACTGCAGCAGAGAAATTACCAAACCCTGTATCGATATTTTCAAAACCTGCACCATAACCAGAATTATTCAAGTAGTAAAAGTCTAAAATGTGAATATCTTTGCGTTGGTAAAAACGCTTACCCGCCCAAATTGTGTAGTTTTCAAAATCACCTTTTGCATAAGCTTCACGAAGTGCAGTGTTACCACTGTCCCATGGACCGCCGTCACCCACACGTTGCATTGAGTTGCCTTGACGGTCTACGTTACCTTCTTGACTCGCGTAAGAAATGCGCGTGTGAATAGAAAACTTAGTATTATCCTTCTCATAAACGCCTTTACCCAACGCAATCTCAGCGTAAGTATCGACTTCGTCACCTAGACGACCAACAGCGTGGCCACTACCACCGTTGCCGTATGACGCCGCTGCACCACCAGCGGCATTCATGCCAATGCCAGCACGCATATAGCCATTAAACTCTAAATCGCTTGCAGTCGCTTGACCAGCAGCCAACACACCCACCACTGCAGCAGCAATTACACTTACTTTTTTCATTAGAAAACTCCGTTTAACTTATCGTTATATTCAATTTCATTTTCCAAAACGCCGCAGAGGCAGTACTGATGCGTTTAGGTCTGAAATATTTATCGGTTTAGGGTCCCGAGTTGATTGAACGGTGTCAGATTAACCAAGTAGTAAGTGCGATACGTCCTCCACCCTGAAGATTGTTAAGGGGGATGAGAAAGGATGAGAAAAATAACCGTATGGTGTTTTTTAAGGATAAGTCACAAAAAAAGGGGGGAGGAGTAGCGGATTTGGTAATGTTTTGACGCACAAAATACGTCTTACATCACTTTTTACAAAATAACGCCAAATAAACTGAAATTAAATTACATTTAAAATTCTGTGATCTTAACTTGACCTAATGTTTACAAAGCTATTAACTATTGAAAGTTAAGTAATGTCATTCACGAACAAATAGAAAAAAATCTCATGACACAACATCAATCAAGCCCATATCCATTAGGGGCGACGCTGGATAAACGAGGATGTAACTTCGCAATCCATGCTCCAGATTGCCCAGATATCCAATTAGCTCTCTTTGATGACAACGATAATATTCAATTGTTCCCGCTCCCTAATGAATATGCTGGAGTCAGGCATACCCACATTAGCGAAGTCACTGCTGGGCAACGTTATGGTTTTGTCATAGAAACGTGTGAAGAGCGTCATTTCATATCAGACCCGTACGCAAAATCGTTGGACAGAGCTCTGCATTATATTCCTCCTTTTGATACATCAAAGAGCTTCGAATTACCGAAATGTGTGGTCATTGCTGACGACTTCGATTGGCAAGACACTGAGCCACCAAGAATTCCTCGCGAAGAAATGGTGCTATTTGAGACTCATGTAAAAGGCTCCACTAAGCTCAATGATAAAGTCCCATCGCAGGATAGAGGCAAATATCTAGGCTTAGTCAGCAAAGAGATGCTAGCGTTCTATAAGAAACAAAATATCAACTCTATACAACTGCTCCCTGTCGCCGCCTGCATGCACGAACCTCATCTGCTCAATATGGATAAGGTCAACTACTGGGGCTATAACCCATATGTCTTTATGGCACCAGATCCGCGCTATGCAGATTCAGATGCTGTCCTAGAGCTAAAAACAGCTATTCGTGAGCTTCACCGCCATGGTATTGAAGTCATTCTTGATGTGGTCTACAACCATACTGCGGAGGGCGGAGATAACGGAGCGGTCTTCAATCTAAAAGCCTTGGACTCTAAATTCTACCTCCGTCATGGCGAGTTTTTTGCTAACTTTACCGGTTGCGGAAACACGGTTGATCTCAATTATCAGCCAGCACTCAACCTTGTTATGGATACACTCCGTTATTGGGTTCAAGAGTTCAACGTCGATGGCTTCCGTTTTGACCTTGCTGCGACACTCGGTCGTAACGGAGATAACTTTAACCGTGACGCTGCCTTCTTTAGAGCTGTCGCGCAAGATCCTGTATTAAAACAGACTAAGTTAATTGCAGAGCCATGGGATATCGGTCCTAATGGTTATCAAGTCGGTAACTTCCCATTTGGTTGGAATGAGTGTAATGATCGTTTGCGAGACATTACGCGGAGTTTCTGGCGGGGCGATCAAGGTTACTTGAAAGAGTTCGCTACCCGATTAATGGGTTCTCGAGACCTATACAGTGCGGCAAATTGGCCATATAAACTGACCGTCAACTACATCACTTACCATGATGGTTTCACCATGCAAGACTTGGTGTCATACAAGCACAAGCATAATGAGGCCAATGGTGAACAAAACCGTGATGGACATGGTGACAATCGCTCAGACAACTATGGTGCAGAGGGCAACACAGATAACCCAGTCATCCTGACAACTCGCGAGAAGCAAAAGCGTAACTTTATGGCAACGCTGCTATTCTCGTTTGGTATTCCCCATATTTTGACCGCCGATGTCCTCTCACACACCCAAAAAGGTAATAACAACGCCTATTGCCAAGACAACGAGATCAGTTGGTTAGACTGGAGCTCAAACGAACCGAAAGAGCACTTCAGGCAATGGCTAGCAGACATGCTTGCCGCTCGCCAAGAGTATATGGTGCCTTTCATCCGCGCATTTAGCGGTGAGAAGCGTAACGACAATCGCATCTTCTGGAGCCGCGTGGATGGAAAATTAATGAGCATGGAAGATTGGAATCGACTCAGTAGCGTCGCTCTACATATTGGTATTGGGGATGACGGCGATGAGATGGTTTACTTGATTAACCAAACCAAAGCACCCGCTCGTTTTACCTTACCAAACGATCGAAATCAGACTTGGAAGACCATTTGCGACACGCATATTGCAGAGTCGGAAGTAGGACATGCTGAAGGCGAAATCTTACAAGCCCCTATGTCGATGGCTATTTTGCATTTCTCTCCAACAGATTCATGATCCAGTGTTAATTGATCAGTCAATAAGAGGTTGTTTTTCAACCTCTTATTTTTATCAATTGATCTCTACCAACTTTACGTCAAATAATTGTTTTGTATCACTTCTCTAAGACGTAGTACCATCTCGGCATGCTCAATTGGTTTAATACAATATGTTTCTGCCGAAAATCCTATTAAGAGCCCTAAAACCGCTCACCTTTGCTCTTATTGCAGCGCTTATTTTTATCTCCTATCAGCAATATCAACATTCTCTTCAACTCGCGAAATCTCAATCTCAGTCCAATGTAAAAATGGCAACGGCACTGGTTTGGTCACAAATTGAAGCGACCTTTGCAAAAGTGGATTTACTGCAAAAGCATATCGACGACCCGCGTTTTGCTTCACTTGTTACACAAACACTAGACAACACATACCTGTATAAAAGTATTAGTGTATTCGACCCGGTCGCTCAAACTTATGTCGATAATCAAGGAGAAGGTATTAGCGAGCAAACAAAGTCATCGATTCAATGGCACTCCTTCGATGCCCTTTCACATCAATATGCCGTGTCTACCTTGTACCAAAAGCTCGATGGGTTATGGGTATTTGCTATTAAGCAACAGATTAGTCAACCAAGATTGGAAGTTTGGTTTGAGGTAGACGCTCAACATATCACTCAATATCTGGCAAATATGAAAACGCTGAAAGAGGGCTATGTCTTTGTAATCGATGGCACCAATGGCCGACTTATTTTCCACCCTAACCCTCTAAGAATCGGCACAGAATCCATCAGCTATCTAAAGGGGCTAGAACAGAAGATCGCCTATGGACAAACAAGAGGTAGCTACGAATACCACTACAATGGCGAACTCAAAGTTAGTATGTTTGACGCTAGAAATCCTATGAACTGGATATTTGTTTCTGGGACAAGTCGAGCAGACATTCTGTTTACGTCTTATCAAATTTCATTGACGGCATTAGTGATATTAGCGCTGTTGTCGCTTGCTTTGTCTATTAACTACATCAGCTACCAGCTCAATCAATCCTTAGCAAAGCTTAATCAAGCGCCCGATATTGCCCATTTCAAACACGATTTGCGCGCCATTTTTGACCGTTTTATCTTCCATAAAGGCGTACAATTTTGCTTATACGAGCAAGAGACTGGGAGTTTTAAAACCGTCGATTTTCATGGTAATACCAAAGTGATTCATCAATGCCAGTCATTGCCATCTATCTTCACCTCACGTCAATTGAACTATGTATATAACAGCAACAATGATGCTTTGGCGAGAAAGCTCCAAGTGAATGGACGTCATTATATTTTGCCGCTATTTCAGAGAGATACTCTGATAGGCGTGATGTATATTAAGAGTGCATTTTTTGCCTTTGATGGTGTGATAAGGGCTATTCGAGATTTCTCTGAAGTCGCCCTTTCAAATTTACTGCTGTTCCAATACCTTAACGATAAAGATTCTCTTACCGGGCTGGATAACAAACTCACCATGCGTTCACAGTTGACCCTGCAATTGAGAAATTCTAGCGCTTACTTTGCGCTGGTCGATATCAATGGACTAAAAAGAATCAATGCTGACTATGGCGATATGATCGGAGATACGATTATTTTGTATGTCGCAGACATCATCAAACGCAGCTTCCCGAAACCAAAGTCGCATTGCATTGCTCGCTATGAAAGTGGACTGTTTGCAGTGCTATTTGAGGCCAACGACAACGTCGATGCCAAAAAGCAGCTTGAATGGTTAAGACAGTTGATAGAAAAGCTGCCATTGAACATCCATGATGAATGGATTAAAGCAACCGTGTCCATTGGCGTTACAGCAACAGGGGATAGCACAGATGGCATTATTGGCAGAGCGACTCAGAGCTTGCAGCAGGCTAAATTAAAAGGTCGTAATCAAGTCCACATTCATCAAGCATAAAAATAGCCCCTCGATTGAGGGGCTATTTTACTTAGAAGACACCAAGCATCTCGCATAAGTACTTAGCAGCAGGCCCTAGCCTCGTATTGGACTTCCAAAGTACATCCGCTGAGTTCATCATTTCATAGCGCTGGAATTCAGGTCTAAAGTCAATCAATGTACCCATCGCTTGTTTTTCAACAGTGAAATCTTTAGGCACTATCGCCCAGCCGATCCCCTGCTCCACCAGCTTGATCACGTCTTCTTGATCGTCAGCTTGCCAAATATCTTGAGAGAACGCGCCCTGAGCTTGAAGTACGGTATTCTGCATCATGCTGCGACATACTATTTGTCGCTCACCGATTAGAGTTTCATTACTTACTTGTTGCATGTCAGCAAAAATCGAATCCGGACTACAAATGCATACCCACTCAACATTAGCGATAGAAACGAAGTCTAACCCTTCAGGTACCGCATCCGCCGCTAGGTTGAAGCCAAGCTCCACTTCATCTTTGATAATCGCATTGGTGAGATTGTGAGCTGCGATCCTCGAAACGTCGACTTGTGTGAAAGGGAAACGTTGAGACATTTTCTCAATTGCGGATTCCAACAAAGTGAATGGCAGTAACGGGTCAATAGCGATCTTAAGTGTATCTTCAACACTATCAACGCTAGCTTGCGAATAATTACGAATTCGTTCAGCTTGTCTTAAGAGCACCTTAGCTTGCGACAACATTCGCTCACCTTGCGGCGTCAGCTTAGGGTACTTGGTACTGCGATCGAAAAGCGTAATCCCAAGATCGACCTCCAGATTATTGACACCAATGCTCACTGAGCTTTGGCTTTTTCCTAAATGCCTCGCAGCAGCAGAAAATGAGCCTTGTTCTGCCGCAGCGACAAAAGCAACAAGCTGTTCAATGTTCAGCATACCCAACCCTTTGACTATATTATTAACAAGCGCACTATCGTAAAACAATAGCACAAAAATTGCACCCAAGGATAAACCAAAACAATAATGCCAGTACCGATTATTTGCGCTATAAATCAATAAAATGGCTGAGATGGCAACTAGAAAGCTTCTCCAAATCGGATATAAAAGCTGGTATTACCCATCTTTGATACCGCAGCGTCTACACCAACAGTAAACCGCTCCTTGGCATTCAATAAGTAACGAACACCGACGCCAGCCGACGGCACAACTTCAGACTGAACTGAGTGCGTGTAGTAACGGTCCTGATTACCAATCACCGCCGCACCCGCGAAAGCCACACCGCTCCACAGTGTGGAGAACTTATGCCTATACTCAATTTCAGCTTGGTACACTGAACTGCCTCGATATTTATTCCAATCGGCACCACGTAAACTAGGAGTAACAAACTCATATTCTGGCGTATCACCTAACATTTCCTTACCCATGACTCGATAAGCCAGCACATCATCTCCAATAGGAAAATATTGACTGATTTCAGCATCCAGCCTGGTAAAGCGTTTTCCAGTTCGTTTGTCTCTAGAATAGTGCAAGGTACTCAAATCAACGTTTAATCCCTGCGTCGCCCCCATCATATTATCGCGAGAATCATAGGTCATAAGTAGCCCAAGCGCGCTATTGCTACCACTCATTTCTTGCTCAAACGCTTTTTTAATTTCTGGATCGGTATGTTCATTAAGGTTCGCGTTACCACCACTCCACAAACCCTGCACACCTAAGTACAGATCATCAATGATTTGCTTACGTACCTCTGCGTAAACAAAGTTGGAATAGGATGAATATTGGGCGGCTTTAGGCAACTGCATTCCGACGCGCCCTGTGTATTTCAAATTGAGGCCAAAGTGTCCAGCATAGAAACCCGCACGCCACGCATCATGCGCGAAAACATGTTCATGTCCTATGATTGCCATGCCACTACCCGTGTCAGTGTATTGACCGTAAAACATACTGGTAGAGGGATTTTTCGCGCCTTCGGCTCGGTCGTGGAGATACATGGCATTAACGCCAAGACCGAGACCAAGTGCATCATCAGTAATTGGAACAGGAAAGGCGGCGAACTTGCGGTCAGGAAGTTCATCTGACGTTTCCACCGATTCTTCGGGCTTGTTCTGAGTCTCTGTTGAAGTCTTCGATTCGCTCGCATCGCAATGGGGGGCAAAAGCTAGGATTGATATAGCCATCAAAGTCGATGAAAAGTTTGGCGTGTTCAAATGGAATCTCTGTGCGTTATTGAAAATCGTACGTAGCACTTAGATTCCATTCTTTTGAGACCATTTAGGCTCATTGAGTGCAGTTTGGTGGAGGTAACACCAGTCGACATCCTACTAAATATTAGTTTGAGGAAAAAGACCAAGTATCCGCATAGTTAATAGGTAATTTTCAAAACTGGCAATTCAGAACAAACAATAGTCGCTCATATATATATTAATAACACCCACAATGAGCAACACATTCATTGAAATTATTGAAAACGTATATTTAGATCATATTCTTACGAAAATATGGCATTAGAGTCATCACTCCTCCGACCAATTCGAAAATATAATAGATCGATCTTCAAAATGTAATATTTTTTTTATAAAGTTTGCGTAATTCGATGAGATGTGAAGGAGAGCACATTGTGAGTTCAAAAAATGTAATGAGAAGCCCAGCGGATAGATTGAGACATACCATTTTGTTCGAGCTATTACTGTTACTTATTGCAGCACCAATTTGTATGTTTGTTTTTGGAGCAAACGTAAAAACCGCAGCGTTAACTGCATTTTCGTTGTCGTTGATCGCGATGGTCTGGAACTACATTTACAATTATGCTTTTGATCGAGCTTTGATTTACTTACGAGAGACATCAAAAAAGACCCCCACTCAACGTGTCTACCACGCATTACTGTTCGAGTTAGGGTTACTAATCGCGACTATTCCATTGTTGGCATGGAGCTTAAACCTATCATTAATCGATGCCGTGCTAGCTGACTTGGGCTTCGTAATTGTGGCTCTATTTTACGCCTATTTCTTTAATCTGGTTTACGATGCAGTATTTCCGATCGTCGACGACACCAATGACAAGCATGCATTGTAATTTTTTGATTAAATTCCATATTAGTATTGCGGCGAAGATTGCAATCAATCCATAACATAGGCAATCTAGTGTACGCTAAACTATTAGAATAATTCTGCTAGGATAAAATAAAATGAAAGCTTCTAAGATTCTTGCTTGTGCATTACTCGCTGGTTGCAGCACCATGGCTGTTGCTGATGTGACGATCAAAATCCCGGACTCTGTTGATCTACTATCAGTCAATGCTGGAGACCCCGAGACAAAATCCAACGGTTTCTTCTCTTCTGGCAAAACCGCTACGCTTCCAGATGGTGTAAACCAAATTGTATTTCGCTTCGAACCTTTGTTTGATTTGAATCGAGAAGAACGTGTGACGGTTCCAAGCAAAGCAATCATCGCTCGTTTTGATGCTAGCAATACAGAACTCACGCTAGAAGTGCCTTCCTACCAGAATGAACGTCAGGCTAAAAAGGACATTGATAGCTTTCAATGGTCTTTGGTTGACGCTAATGGCAACGCAATCCCAGTCACTCAAGATAAGCTGATTAAAGATGGTATGCAGATCGGCCGTGATTACAACCGAGAAGCAGAAGATTACAACCGCAAAGGTGGCGTAGCCGCTATCGCTGCGGCTGGGGCAGTTGCAGCGGTCACACTTCCAGCAACGCTGCCTGCAGACCCAGCAAATGCAGAAATTGCCGTCCCTGGTGGTGCCGCTGATAATACTGCTGAAGAGATGCTCATCTTCTGGTACAACAAGGCAGATGCAGACACTAAAGCTCGCTTTAAAGAATACATCAGCAGCAACTAATCTAATTTATTCAAAAGCCGCTCTTAATAGAGCGGCTTTTTCGATCATACGAGAATTATACGTGAAAAAAATCGTCCTATTGGGTGACAGCTTGACGGCTGGATGGGGCCTAGCCAGTAATCAAAATTGGTCAGATAAACTCATTACAGCCCATCCTAATATTGAGTTTATCAACTGTGGTGTTCCCGGTGACACGACAACAGGAATGTTATCTAGATTCAAACCACAAGTTCTAGACCAAGCTCCAGATGCCGTTATGTTGTTTGGCGGGTTGAACGATCTTAACTGGGGCACTGATATCAGTGTAGTTGCCAGTAATCTCAACGCTATGATTGCCCAGTCCCAACATCATGGTATCCAACCCATTTTGCTCGTTACTTCTGCTATCGACCCAGTTGGTTCTCTCCCAATGTTTGGCAATAGTAAGGACACCGTTGAAAACATTCGCGGTGCCATTAAGCAGTTGAGTCAAAAACACGCCAAAAAGCTGAAGGCAATGTATAGCAGCGGAGAGAATGGTCTTGAGATCGTGGATATCTACCAAACGTTTGAACAATATGCATGCGAAAGAGACTACGCATCGCTATATCAAGCTGATGGAATTCATTTGTCACCGCTTGGCGCTCAACTTATTTATAACGCACTGGACGAAATAAACTGGTAAGCAAAGGGGTCATCAGTACACACTGATGACCCCTTTCTGTTTACGACTTATTTGATTATTTAGTCAACTCGTTGACGTTAGACTATGCCCAAAAGCTCATTGCAATAATGGTCAAAGCGCCGATACAAGCGATATTCAAGATAATACCAATACGCATCATCTCTTGCTGTTTAATATGACCAGAGGCAAAAACAATCGCATTCGGAGGTGTCGCTACCGGTAGCATAAACGCACAAGAGGCTGCCACTGCAATTAACACCGACAAAATAACTGGTGACATTCCAAACGCTTCAGCGACACTCGCAAAAACTGGAATCAGCAACGCCGCACTCGCCGTGTTGCTGGCAAACTCAGTTAAGAAGACAACAAACGCCGCAATCACTAAAATAATCACCAACATGTTGAACTGAGAGATCATGTCACTTAATTCATTGGCAAGGAAAACACTCGTTCCTGTCGCCTTAAGGACATTACTTAAACAGATACCACCACCAAACAGCAGTAAGACACCCCAGTCTGCGGTCTTCTCAATATCCTTCCAATGAACCACTCGAGCAAAGTTCACCGCAACAATAGCGCCAAGAGCAACGATGGTGTCAAACTTCGCATACCCGCCCAACATTGCATTGATCGGTTTGCTGAATATCCATAAGAATACCGTAAGACCAAAGATAAGCAGCGTGACGACTTTCCCTTTGTCCCAATTCACTTGCTCATGATTGATTTCGAACTCACCATCAAGCTTAGGTTTTAATACAAAGAACAAGACAGCTAATGCAATAGGTAGCAGAATAATTGATGTTGGTAAGCCAAATGCCATCCAATCAGTAAAAGAGAGCCCTACTTCTGCCGCGGCGATCGCGTTAGGTGGACTACCAACCATTGTTGCAATACCACCAATACTTGCACTATAAGCAATGCCAAGTAGTACAAACACATACGTGTTATGACCGCTTTCTTCATTCACTTTACTTAATACACCAAGCACCAATGGCAACATCATTGCCGCCGTAGCGGTATTACTGATCCACATAGATAAGAGTGCAGTAACACCAAACAGCATGAACACCGCAACACTCATCTTGCCTTTTGCCATCACTAGCACTTTATCGGCAATAACCTTATCTAAACCTTGTCTATGCATAGCCGCCGCTAGTGCAAAACCACCCAAAAACAAAAATATGATGGAATTGGCAAAGTTATTCAAAGCGGTCTGCGTATCAAACACACCGAACAAAACCGCAATCACCGGCACCAATATAGCAGTCACTGTTACGTGAAGCGCTTCGGTCAACCACAGCACAGCAATAAACGCTAAGATACTAATTCCCAGCACAACGTTTGGTTCAAACGGTAAGGTGTAATAGAGCACAGCAAACAGCAAAACGTCGGCAAGAATAATCATGCTGTTACGGTTAAAGAACCACTCTCGGGTATTGGAGGGTAAGGGGACACTATCGTTTCTATTCATTATTATGGCTTCCTTTGATTAGACGGGCGAAAACGACCTTGAAACACGCTTCAATGTCGTGGCCCTAACGCCATAAACGAGATAATGAAACCGGAAGTTAGATTCGATCAGAAGGCTGACTGTATCCGATGTAGTTATATTAAAGAGGATACGACACTGATACTCAGTTTCTACGCTTATGGGACCAGGCTATGATCCCATATAGAAAACCAAGCGCATAATGAAAAATTATCAATCTGTTAACCACATCAACAATACGGATATATTTACAACATATTGATTTTATTAAACACCAATCAGCTTATCAAAGCTCGATTTTGCCTCCTGACACTGCATAACGCGACCATGGCCTTGTCCGTGTGTCGTAACCAACTCTACATTGACCATCTCTTGCGCTGCTCTCGCTGACACAGAATATTTAGTGAAACGATCTTTCTCATCATGAACGATAATCGTTGGCGCATTGCGAAGCGCCAATTTGTTGTATGGATCGATGGTTTGCAGAGGGTACTGATATTGGGTTTGAATATCATCGACCACAGCTTCAAACAAACGCATCGAATAGCCAGAACGTGCGACGCTACCAAACAAATTATCAAGATAGTCGAGAACCGGTGCAATAAGCAGCAAAGGTTTATCGTGAAGTTTCGCGTGCTTACATTCAATCGCCGAAGCCGTGCCCATGCTATGCCCAACTAACCCAGCAACATCGTCTTCATTATCTAGCAGACCTTCTAAACCGCCGACAAAAGCAGGAATATGCCCAAACGCACCTTCACTTTCACCATGAGCAGGATGATCATACGCAAGCGCAGTAAACCCTCGACTTGCGATGTACTCCATTAGCGGGAAGAATTGGCTTGCCGTACCAGACCAACCATGAGTCAAAATCCACACAGGACCTGTACCAAGACGATATGTCTTTAGCATCCCTTCTGGCGTCGCGATCTCCCCCTTCACCAACCCCTGAGGCTCAGAATTCTTTGGTTTAGAACGAACAGGCGTCAACAATAGCTTCTTCGCGGTATTCTTCGCATGATTGGGCGCCAACTTATGATGAGCGCGCGTCGTAAGGTTAATCATGCGCTTTTTAAAGCTGAATTTATTAGAAGTGTTGAAGTAAATTTTGTCACTCATGACTGACTCTTCCTTACAGCACGTTTCGAACGGTCGTGCTTTTTTATCTTAAAAAAATGTCTATTAGCTCGACCAAGACTCAAAAGACTTAGTCACACTATTCCAAAACCTTTGGCTACTTTCTTCTTGCCCAACGAGTGAATAAAAAACGTGCGCACTAAGATAATGCCCATAAAGTTCAAACGCCGCTTGCTTAACATCCAGATCTTTTTTGAACTCGCCAGTTTCGACGGCCTTGTCGATTTGTATCGTTAAATAGCTGATCCAGCGATAAATCGCTTTGCGTAGAGAAACTTGCAGTTCGTCTTGACGATTATCGCGCCAAGCATCGATAAACATACAACTACCTTGGAATGATTGATTCCAACACATCCAGTTATCAATCAAATGCCTAAGCTTATCAATCACCAACTCATGCTGATGCTCTCTAACAGGGGCGATCACACGAGTCTGGAACGTAGCATCGGCATACTCAACTACCGCTACCTGTAAGTTCACTTTGGAATTAAAATGCGCAAATAGACCACTCTTCGACATCTGACACTGCTTAGCCAGCTCACCAATCGTCAGGCTTTCTAAGCCTTCACGACTCGCTATGCCGAATGCTTGATTAAGAATGTGCTCTTTGGTCAGCTTACCTTTGCTCATTTAAATCTCTAATAAAACGAATACACCATCAATTTAGCACGGTCGTACTTTTTTGCAATCCTTGATTTATTGAGATGAGAAGATGTGGAATAATTATTCAATGCTACTGCGCTGATAATATGGAATGTTTATGGACTCTTTGGTCGACCAATTGCTGTTTTCTATCACCATTACGGGCCCGATTTGTCTTATGATCATTTTGGGAGTGGTGTTCAAACGAATCGGCCTGATCAACGATAATTTTATCGACGTGGCGTCTAAGTTGGTCTTTAAAGTTACCCTACCCGCCATGCTATTTTTAAGCATCGTCAACTCCGAACACAATTTCTCCGCGGCGAGCCAATTCATTACTTTTAGCATTATTGCCAACATACTGTTCTTCATTTTCACATACACCTCCGTTGGCACCATGTTTCGTCATTCCTCGGATAAAGGCGTCATCATTCAAGGAAGTTTTCGAGCTAATACCGGGATTATAGGCTTGGCTTACGTCGCCAACGCATACGGAGAAAAGGGGGTCGCTTTAGCGGCTATCTATGTGGCTGTCACTACCTTTATCTATAATGTTCAAGCGGTGATTTGCCTTACCCCAAAAGGCACAGACTCTGGTGTTTCAGCCGGAAAAATCATGCTGACTACATTGACCAAAAACCCATTAATTATCGCAATTGTGTCTGGTCTGGTATTCTACATGTTGTCGATTCCCGTGCCTGATATAGTCATTGATGCCGGTAATTATTTCGCCAGAATGACACTGCCATTAGCCCTCCTTTGTACTGGAGGCTCGCTAGACTTAAGCTCGATGAAAAAAGAACAGAAACCAGCATGGCTCGCCAGTAGTTACAAACTTATTTTGGCTCCATTTGTGGTGACAACAGCAGGCTACTGGTTCGGTTTTAGAGGCTTAGAGTTAGGCATTCTCTTCTTTATGGGTGCATCGCCAGTCGCTGCTGCAAGCTACGTCATGGCTCGCTCTATGGGAGGAAACTCAGTGCTTGCAGCGAATATTATCGCACTGACAACAGTGCTTTCGACGCTTACTTGCACTGTTGGCATCATTATTCTGACCTCTTTACACGCTATCTAAAGCAAACAGAGCTAATTACCATTACAATCATTCAAAAAGTCATAACCTGAGCCTGTTTTAATTTATTGTCATTCTATCGGCTCAATCTAGGTTTGGAGATAAACATGAACAAAGACCTTATTATCAACGCGCTACAAAAAGTACGTGAGCAAAAGCCACTCGTCGTCAATATCACGAATTTCGTTGTCATGAATAACACCGCCAATGCGCTATTAGCCGTAGGCGCTTCACCAATCATGTCACACTCAAAGCAAGAGATGGCAGAAATGATGTCATTTGCAGGCGCACTAGTCATCAATATCGGTACTTTAGATAGTGTGTGGCGTCCTGGTATGTTCTTCGCCGTAGAACAAGCCAATGAAAATAATAAGCCAGTTGTACTTGATCCTGTTGGATGTGGCGCAACCAAATTAAGAACCTCAACCGCTCGTCAACTTGCAGAACTCGCTGACAACTTAATCATTCGTGGTAACGCATCAGAAATCATTGCCATGGCAGGGGAAAAATCACAAAACAAAGGTGTCGATGCACTGGATTCAAGTGAGGCGGCTTTATCTGCGGCGCGCTCATTAGTAGAAGCCTACAACTGCTGTGTTGTTATCTCGGGTGAAACCGACTACGTCGTCAATAATGAAGCCACACACGCGCTGAGTAATGGTCATGAGATGATGCCTTTTGTCACTGGCATGGGATGCTCACTATCAGCGGTAACAGGAGCCTTTGCTGCGATTGGTGAAACCACAGGCCTCGCGGCTGCTGCAATATTTGCCATCGCAGGTGAAATCGCGGCTGAGCAATCAAAAGGCCCAGGTTCACTACAAATGAATTTGCTTGATGCACTATATCAGCTTAGTGATGAAGAAGTGCTACGCCGTCTCCACATTAAAGAGTGTTAAGGACAAACGATGACTCGCAACCCTTATCGACTCTATCTTGTAACAGACGAAAACCAAGACCTCGATACGTTAATAGAAGTCGTGAAGCAGGCTGTTGAAGGTGGAGTGACAATGGTGCAAATACGTGAAAAGCATCATGATATTAGGACCTTCATCACCAAAGCAGCAGCTGTCAAAAAGGTGCTTGAGGGTACTAGCGTTCCATTGATCATCAATGACCGAGTAGACGTCGCCCTTGCCATCGATGCAGATGGCGTACATTTGGGACAGACCGATATGCCAGCGACCCTAGCTCGAACCCTTATAGGTGAGGATAAGATTCTTGGTCTTTCCATTGAAAGCGAAGCGCAACTGCAACAAGCGAAACAGCTTCCAATCGACTATATTGGGCTAAGCGCCATATTCTCAACGACGACCAAAACCAACATAAAAACCGAATGGGGGCTTGAAGGGCTAACGAATGCACTTCAACAGATAGAGCTACCTATTGTGGCTATTGGTGGTATCAACGAATCAAACTTGTTAGATGTGGCAAAAACTGGTGTTCATGGTGTCGCGATCGTTTCAGCAATTAGTCATGCCGGCTCACCCAAACAAGCAGTTCAGCAACTGTTAACTATTATGGAAAAGGCCGAGTAAGGAATCGAATGCACGATAAACTGTCCACATCCGCACTAGCAAAAAGTCGAAACCAAGAGTCTAAAGCACTGTTTACGCTTTTAAAGCGCGCAGGTTATATCAGCTGGCACGAGTCCAGTTGGTTGCTAACTGATATTGGACATCGTTTCGGCGGTGACTATGTGGACAGTGAAAAATATGGCCGCTTTATCGTGTGGCCGTCAAACCTTGTTATCGACGAAACACTTATTAGTGACTCAACACTGACGGCAACGCAACTTGGTGAACACTTTGCGCTTCCAGCTAAAAAGATCAATCTTCTACTTAGTGAGCTAGGTTGGATAAAGCGTGACGATAGCCAATGGAAGGCGACAGCCATTGGCCTTCGCGCGGGTGCTCGTCTTCGTAAAGATAAACAAAACAACAGTGAGTTTGTGGTTTGGCACCCCTCTGTATTGCGCCACGCTCGATTAAAACAATCCGTCATCGAATTTAAAGGTCACGATGCAGAAGCGCACTCTACTGAAAAATCCTTCTCGAGTTTTCGGCAGAAATTCGCGGCAAAACACCGCACTCTCGATGGTCATTACGTTCAATCGAAAGGCGAGCTAATTATTGATAACTGGCTATATATGGCAGGCGTTGTTCATGCTTATCAACGGCAATTACCCATAGAACAAGATGTCGTGAGTGATTTTTACTTACCACAAGGGAAAGTCTACCTACAATATTGGGGATCAGATAGCGATGTAGCAGACGACAGAACCATTGAACACACACGTGCGCTTTATCAAGAGCATGACCTGAGTCTTATTGAAATATTCCCAGACGATATTCAGAATTTGGATGAGATATTACCGAAAAAATTAAAGCCGTTTGGTATCAAAGCGTACTGATTGGCTCTAATCGCAGTAATCAAGCCTTCGCTAAAAGTAACAGAGGCACGAGTTGCGTCCATGCTGCCCAGCAATCATAAAAGGAGTAGCCGCAACCACTGCGCTATAGCTTTCTTTCAACGAATTCACAGATGACTCTCCTTCAGCACTGGCCACCAACAGGGTTTCACTGGTAGTAATCAAAATACTGGTTGTTCTTATAAACGCATCTTTATAGGCGGGTAGAGCTTTCACCTCGGCTAAATCGAAACTTGCTGCTTCGAAGTTTTCATAAGGACCAATCAAGCAACGATCACCGTCTATTTCAGGTTTTAGCCATATCGATTTACTGACATTTTGCTGCAAATTGCTAGGTACTGCACGCAAACTTCCCGATTGAACAAACCCACATTGTATCCAAAAAGACTTATCACTTTCGCTTGGCGCACTGCGTCCCCACAACCCTTCTCCAATAGGACATTCACTTTCTAAGACTGGGAACGGCAGGTTTACTTTGTTGGCACTGTCACAAACGTAAGGTTGCGTTTCGGCTAGGGCTGGATTCGCAAATAGAAACATTAGTGTCGTCAACAAGAATGAAATGACTGTTTTCATGAGTTTGCTCCCTTACACCAAATTAGACAGATTCCTTCATCTAAGCCTAGGAGGTCTGAAAACATTGTCAAAAGTCTATTTTTTAACCACAAGCTCTTCATCAGATTCGAGTTAGCTCACAACGAAAATGTTGAATAACCTTTAAAATATCGTATCGCAATTGTTAGCGCCTGATTTTATTTAGCTTTTGAAGGATCAAAACATGATGAAAAAAAGTCGATGGCAGACCCTTTTTGTACTCCCTTTTATCGCCACGTCTACTTTCGCTTCTGAAACGGTATCTTCGGATACCTTTAACTTCACTCAATCCACAGTAGGTTATGCGGCATTACTTATTTTTGGTATTGCTTACACCCTTGTCATGATGGAGGAATACCTTAAATTACGTAAGTCGAAACCTGTTCTGCTCGCAGCAGGCTTAATTTGGATAATAATCGGATTAGTCTATAAAGACCTTGGTCAAATAGAAGTCGCGAAATCCGCACTAGAACATAATTTGCTCGAATACGCGGAGCTCTTACTATTCTTGTTGGTCGCAATGACCTACATATCAGCGATGGAAGAACGGCGACTCTTCGATGCACTTCAATCTTGGATGGTCGGAAAAGGCTTTAACTTTAGAACCTTATTTTGGTTAACAGGTATCCTCTCTTTCTTCATTTCTCCTATTGCCGATAACCTCACCACCGCACTATTAATGTGTGCCGTCGTGCTTAAGGTGGGGGGAAGCAATCTACGATTTGTAAATATTGCCTGTATTAACATCGTGGTCGCAGCTAATGCAGGCGGTGCATTCAGCCCATTTGGTGATATTACCACCTTAATGGTTTGGCAAGCGGGGCATGTGTCTTTCTCCGAATTTATGCCTCTGTTCGTCCCCTCAGTGATTAACTACATTGTGCCTGCCGTGATCATGTCGTTGTTTGTTCCTAAGACACAACCCGATGCGGTCCATGCTCACGTAGAACTAAAACGTGGAGCGTTTCGCATTGTTGGACTCTTTATTCTCACCATTGCGACGGCTGTTGCCTTCCACGCTGTGCTTCACTTTCCGCCGGTCATGGGCATGATGATGGGACTAGCTTACCTACAGTTCTTCGGTTTCTTCCTGCGTAAAACACTGCCTCGCTCCATTGCGAAGAAGAAAGCCATCGCTATTGCAAACAACGACGAAACCGCACTGAAACGACTAGGTTCCATCGTGCCATTTGATGTATTTAGACGAGTCTCTCATGCCGAATGGGATACATTGCTATTCTTCTATGGCGTGGTGATGTGTGTAGGTGGATTGAGTTTGCTGGGTTATCTAAGTGTGGTCTCAGAAATCATGTATACCCAATGGGATCCAGTTTGGGCCAACGTAATGGTAGGTATTCTTTCGGCCATCGTTGATAACATTCCGGTGATGTTTGCAGTATTGACTATGAACCCAGAGCTCTCTATGGGCAACTGGCTGCTCGTAACGTTAACGGCAGGTGTCGGCGGTAGCTTACTGTCTATCGGTTCAGCAGCTGGTGTTGCATTAATGGGTGCTGCCCACGGCAAATACACCTTCTTCGGACATTTGAAGTGGATGCCAGTGATTGCCCTCGGCTACGCTGCCAGTATTCTCGCTCACCTTTCGATGAACGGAGGACTGTTCTAAACCGATTGTCGAAGGCATTATTGTTACATACAAAGACCGCTATCCTAGTTTGACTGGGGTAGCGGTCTTTTTTTAAGGCAACCATCATTTCTGGCGAAACACCCAAATAGGCCCAATCAGTAAGAACTGCAAATCATCAAAAAACGATGGTTTTTTTCCTTCAATCTTGTGCCCAACAAACTGCATTATCCAAAGTACCACAAACATACCGATACAGACGGTTAGCACCGATACCCCTAGCATTGCAGTGAAGGTAATAATTGCTAAACACGCGAGAGTAAAGATCAGCATCTGAATGAACACCGACCGTGATAAACGAAAATAGAAAACCATCACAGGTAGCATCACAACCCATACCCAGTTAATAGACATGCCACCAAGTGGTAACTGAGGTAGACACCAAATCAGCCCCACAATAGAAAGATAGATACCGGGAACCGCAATTTTGTGTATTTTTCGATTAGTACTGTTCTGGTGACTCTCTCCGTAAGCATCTAACCACTGCTGTAACGACTTCATTTGACTTCCTTGTTATTCGACTGGTGTTAATACTCTAGACCAAAATCATCAACTCTTCCTATTCATCCGATTACTCATCCTGTAAGCAATACTTATAGGTGTTAATTTAAGCTATTAACGTTAGTTGTCTATTATGGCCTCAACAAAACACGACACCCAACAAGTGAGGTCATTATGAAAAAGTCAGTTCTAAGTTTAGCTCTAGTCGCAACACTATCAGCAGGTTACATCGCTGATGTAACAGCGTGTACATCTGCAATCTACAATAATGGTGATGCTAGTCTCTCAGTGAGAACCATGGATTGGTTTGGACACGATGATGCTGTGGTCGTCGGCACGGGTAAAGGAATCTCAAATCAATACAGCACAACCAAAGAGTCAGTTAACACGACCAGCAAATACGCGTCTATCAAAATCAAATCATTCGAGCCGAAAATTGTCGCCGAAGCAATGAACCAAGAAGGTTTGGTCGCTCGTATTCTTTACCTTGGATTGGAATACACTGAAATGGCACCTAACCGCGCCGGCGTGCCTGACGTCGATGCATCACAATTTGCAAACTATGCGGTTGATAACTTCGCTTCCGTTGAAGAGGTCGTTGCTACATTAGATAAGATTGATGTTGTGCAAGACAAAGTATGTGATTTGCCAGGCCATGAAAATGAGTGTCTTCCAGCGCCTGTGCATTATCACCTCACCGACGCCAATGGAGATAGCGCGGTGATTGAGTTTGTTGGTGGCGACGTCAAAATCTATCACGGTGATGTGACGGATGCGCCGAGTGTCCAGTACTTATCCAATGATCCTGAGTTCGGCTTCCATATGAACTTGGATAAAGAGAAAGCAGAATCGGGCGCCACAATCCGCGCTTATGATAGACGACTACGCGCTAAAGAAGTGGTTGAAGATATGTATAAGCGTGACGTTACAGACAGTGGCGAAGCATTGAATAGCCTGAAAGCAGCTGGAGCTACGGTCTTTGCGGGCTACGACCAAATTGACCCATATGTCAATGATGTCTTCCCAACCCTATGGACAGTCTACACCGACCAGAATGCTAAAGCGATTTACCTAGACCGTTACGACACATGGCAAGTGGAGAGTTACAACTTCACGATGTTCGATAGCAATCAAGCAGCAGAAGTCGTACTCGGTGCTCATCCTAACGCAGAAGCCGCTAAGTAATTACGTAGTTAATATCCAAGGCTACATCATGGTTCGTTGGTTACAGCGAATCATGATATGCACCAAAAGCATATCCTAAATAAGATTTAATGATTTCAAAATATATCTTTCTCTCTCTATGATTTACCCAGACCTAAGGAAATAAACCAATTGTCGTTCTAAGGAAAGTCATACGGTCAAACGAACGGTCGGGCAGCGTCCTCAATGCTCGAACAGTACAATAGAGACACGAAAGGTTATTGAAATGAAAAAACTGACAATCATCGCTTCCCTGACAGCTACCCTGTTCACTTCTGCGTCAATCGCTCACGATCTTGGTGACCATTTGCCTAAGAAAGGGCAACCGACTGAGACTCAAATCTTGAATGGTGGCTCTACAAAAGTAACCAAAGATAACTTTATCCTTGCGGAGTCCGACAAATACTTTTTCGAGCAGCAAGAGAAGTCTGGCATCAACCAGTTTACTCACGATCGTCAACTACTCACCATGGATACTCAGACCGTTGTACGCCAGAATCGAGATACGCTCTACTCTAAATCAATCTGGGATGCCGAGGGTGGCGTAACATTCGAACTACCAATACTCGATTCCTATCAGACTCTTCAGATCATCGATGAACAGCATCGCACTGTCGCTGTCCTATATGCAGAGAAAGGAAAAAATAGGATTACCATTACGCCAGAGATGCTCTCTTCTGGTAAGCATGTTTGGGTCATCGCACGCACCCAAGTCGCTTCCAACTCGCCTGCCGATATTAAGGCCGGAAATGAGAAGCAAGATATGATTAAAGGAACCGCCAACTTTGCAAATCCTTATATACCAAAAGGATTTGACCAGTTTGATAGAGAAAATGTTCGTTTATCTTTAGAAGCCGATGTACTCAAGCTCGATTTTACCAAGGCAATGGGTGCACCTGAGGGCAAGCCTTTAAAACCAGAACAGAATCTAGAACAACGTAAAGTCGAACTTTTCCATGCAAGAGGCTTAACGTCAATGGGATTCGGAGGACTGCCTAGCGAGCACGCTTACTACAAAGTTTTACTTGCTGAGGATCGCTCAGGTCAGTGTCAAACAATGAACTTCGACGCCCCACCACTGGGTAAAAACGGTTTCTTCTCAATCACGACTTACGGCGCAGATGCCTACGTTCACACTGAGAAATTTGCGTTATCAAGTCGTGAAGATGAACTCAGACAAAATAGCGATGGCAGCTATACCGTTAACTTTAACTGTGGTTCTCAAGCCATCAACAACATTGAGGTGGAACAAGGCTGGACCGGAATACTACGAATGTATAAACCTAATTCCGATACCGAAATCGTGACGTATGCAAAAGGTGTAGAGCAGCCTCACTCGAAATAACTTCGTTCCGTTATCATTAGCATTAGCATTAGCATCAGCAGCGCTACTTGACATCTAGCTAGCGCTGCTAGTTTACAATGTAAAACATAGGAAATACAAAGGAAGGGCCTCGACTAATGCCCTTCCAATTAAGAAAATGCCCCTTCATGCTTTACCTCTCTACAAAATTCAAGCACAGTAGAAACACCTTCTTTTCTCGGAGATCAGTATGTTACTTAATACCGAGCGACTTCAATATTTGGTTTGTATTGCCGAGACTGGGTCATTTTCTGCGGCGGCTAGAAAGCTCAATGTCAGTGCATCCGCTGTTAATCAAGCTGTACAAGCGATGGAAATTGATATCGGCATTCGTTTATTTGAACGTGTCGCCGGAAAGTCTCCCTCACTGACACCTGAAGGAAAAGCGCTGTACTTCCAAGCGCTTGAAATTGTTCCCCGCTTGCAAGCTATAGAACGAAAAGCACGTACGCTGCAAAGTGGTGAAGAGCCCTCGCTGACGATTGCTACTCACAGTATGACCTTATACCCAAGGTTTGCCGAACTAATGTCTTTATTAACCCAGCAGTTTCCAGAACTAGAGCTGATTTTAGTTGATGCAGAAAAGCACCAACTATCAACCAATGATGAGATCTTAGGCGCTGACATCATGATTGCTCCTGGCGGGTTATTTCCCCAGCGAGGCTCCAATGCACAAATTATAGATAGTATCGAATGGTGCTTCATAACCTCACCTAATCATCCGTTGGCAAAGCTCAAAGGTGAGATTACTCCGGAAGATCTAGAACAATATCCCCAACTATTATCTTTAGAAGGTAAAGTTGCGACCAGCGAATTATTAGAATCGCTGCGTTTTAGCCCTCGCCTCATTCGTTACGAAACCCCTGATCAACTGCAAGACATGCTGCTTTATGGCGCTGGTTTTGCGGCTTACCCAATCAAACTGGCGCAACCGTTTATCGACCATGGTCTAGTAACCAAGTTAAATGTAGGACATTATGATAGTTCTATGGTGTGGCCAGTTGACCTGTCGTGGCGCAGTGGACTCGGCACAGTGGGAACGTGGTTTATAGAACAAGTATTAGAACAGGAGCGTTAAATGCTAGAGCAAGACAACACCCAATTAATGATCATCGATGTACAAGGCAAGCTTGCCCAAATCATGCACGACAAAGAGCACTTGTTCTCCAACCTAAATACACTGACTAAGGCCGCACAGCTCATGGCGTTACCCATTGTTTGGGTAGAGCAAATCCCAGATAAATTAGGTCATACCATTGATGAAATTCGCCAAGAACTTCCTCACCTATCCCCCATTGCTAAAGATGTTTTCAGTGCCTGGGGTGAAAAGTCAGTTCAAGAAACACTCCAATGTAGCAACAGAAAACAAATTCTCTTAGTGGGGATTGAAGCACATATCTGCGTTCACCAAACCGCTTGTGATTTGATTGAGCAAGGGTATGAAGTCCATCTTGTTGTCGACGCTATTTCTTCGCGTGCACCAGAAAACAAAGAGCTCGCAATCCAACGCCTCTCAAAACAAGGTGCTGTGTTAACTTCGACTGAAATGGCACTCTTTGAACTACAAAAAGTCGCCCGAGGCGATCAGTTTAAGCGATTGCTGAAACTTATTAAGTAATCGCTGCTATTTTCAACGATTAACGCTGTTTTTTACTAAAATTTTAGTATTTACTGATGAAGATTGTTTACAATAGAACCCAATAGATAGGATTAGTTTTTTCGGTATGATGCCGAAGGATGTGATTGAATGGCAACATTGAAAGATATCGCTAATGAAGCCGGAGTTTCATTAGCGACAGTATCTCGCGTACTGAATGATGACCCAAGTTTGAGTGTCAAAGAACAAACTAAGCTACGAATTTTAGAGATCGCAGAAGCCTTAGAATATAGGACCAGCAGTTCGAAGAAGTCGACCCAACCTAAGAAGCGTGGCCACCATTTCATGGCTATTTATAACTATAAGCAGGAAGCGGAAGTTAACGACCCCTACTACTTATCCATTCGTCATGGTATAGAAACACAGTGTGAAAAGCTGGGTATAAAACTGGTTAATTGCTATGAGGGAGAGTTAGCTCATTCAGACGCTAAAATCACCGGAATACTGTTTGTTGGACGTTGTCCCGAAACGGTTCGCTCCGAAGCCGAAAGTATCACTGACAATATCTGCTTCATAGACTTCTCTGACTCAAACTCAAAGTACGACTCTGTTGATATCGACCTCACTAAAATTAGTAAAGAAATCACAGACTTTTTTGTTAATCAAGGATTTAATCGGATCGGCTTTATCGGTGGTCAAGATACGCCTAATAGCTCTGACATCCGAGAAATGGCATTTGTAGAATATGGTAGCTTAAAGGGCGTGGTATCACTTGATGATATTTACCGTGGCGAGTTTACCAGTCAGTCAGGCTATGAATCTGCGAAAAAGATGTTGGCTAACAATAACTTCCCTCGAGCACTATTTATCGCTTCAGATTCTATTGCTATTGGTGTGTTGCGAGCTATTCATGAGCACGGTCTCAAGATACCGGAAGACATCTCTCTTATCAGCGTTAACGATATTCCTACAGCAAAGTTCACCTTTCCTTCACTTTCTACCGTCAGGATTCACTCTGAAATGATGGGTATTCAAGGTGTTAACTTATTGATAGAAAAAGCAAGAGATGGACGTGCGCTGCCATTAAAAGTCTATGTGCCCAGTAAGCTGAAACTACGAGGTACAACAAAAGAATAAGCACTTTCGTGTTTTTTAGTAAAACTTATCTATCTATTCTACCTTCCATCTAAGTTCGACTTATTTACATCTATTAGCCAACTTTATTCAGAGTTGGCTCACCATTCCCCTTCTCCGTAAAATCATTAAACACGATAAAAAATAAATAAGTTATTGTATTTTAACAATTAAAATCATCATTCCCAGATAAAACCCTACTCATGATACCAAGTTAAGCCCGCCCCCATCATTCACTCCGTTTATTTAAACCCGATCACAACTTTACCTCTCTTGATTGCTTAAATCGTGATCAAGTTAAAGTAAAAAGCAAATATCAATATATTTTAGTAAAAGTTTTACTAAAATATCCTCATATCCTAAACGGGCATTTTTAACACAGCATCGACACGGTTTACCGGTCGAGGGAGATTTAACGTGAACAACTGGGAAAACTTTCTTCATCTTCATGAGAACCGCATGGCTCCACGCGCGTATTTCTTCTCATATCCCTCAGTTAACGCCGCTCAAACATTTCAGCGAGAGCTTAGTAGCCACTTTATGCTGCTAAGTGGTCGGTGGCAGTTTCAGCTTTTTCAAAACCCTATTCTTGTTCCCGACGAGTTTTACTCTCAACCAATGACACAATGGGGGCAGATCACCGTACCTAACATGTGGCAAATGGAAGGACACGGCGACCTTCAATACACAGACGAAGGATTCCCGTTTCCAATCGATGTGCCTTTTGTACCCACTGATAACCCAACAGGCGCTTACCAACGTACTTTCACTCTCGGTGATAACTGGCAAGACAAACAAACCATCATCAAATTCGACGGCGTTGAGACCTACTTCGAAGTTTACGTTAACGGCAGCTATGTTGGCTTTAGCAAAGGCAGTCGACTTACGGCAGAGTTTGACATTTCGTCCTTTGCTCAAGTTGGTGACAACCTACTGAGCGTTCGAGTCATGCAATGGGCTGATTCGACTTACATTGAAGATCAAGATATGTGGTGGACAGGCGGGATCTTTCGCGATGTCTACCTCGTAGGTAAAGAGCTGCTGCATGTACAAGATGTCTCTATACGTACCGACTTCAACGATGACTATTCACAGGCAACATTATCTTGTGCACTACTGTTGGAAAACCTCGCAGCAGTGCTTAATGACACCGTTTCAATTAGCTATGAGCTAAAAGATCATCAACATAACATTGCCACTGGCAATATAGACCGCATATCAGTACAAGGCTCTACCAAAGCAGATTTCACAATTGACGTTGAGGAGCCGATACATTGGACGCCTGAGAACCCTCATCTTTATCAACTGTTTCTAACTCTAAAAAACAGCCAAGGTGAAATCATAGAAGTCATTCCACAACGGGTTGGCTTTCGAGATATCAAAGTTCGAGATGGCCTGTTCTACGTTAACAACCAATACGTCATGCTGCATGGCGTTAACCGACACGATAACGATCATTTAAAAGGTCGAGCGGTGGGCATGGATCGTGTTGAAAAAGACATCATCTTAATGAAGCAGCACAACATCAACTCCGTACGCACTGCTCACTATCCTAATGACCCGCGATTCTACGAACTCTGCGACATCTATGGTTTATTTGTTATGGCAGAAACTGATGTGGAAACCCATGGATTCGCCAACGTTGGCGATCTTAGCCGCATCACTAACGATCCCGCATGGGAAGCCGTCTTCGTAGACCGTGCTGAACGTCATGTTCACGCACAAAAGAACCACCCTTCAATCATCATGTGGTCTCTAGGCAATGAATCTGGCTATGGCTGTAACATCAAAGCGATGTATGACGCGACTAAAGCCATTGATAACACAAGACTTGTTCACTACGAAGAAGACCGTGACGCTGAAGTCGTCGATGTTATCTCAACCATGTACTCTCGCGCGCAATTGATGAATTACTTTGGCGAACACCCCCACGAAAAGCCACGTATCATCTGCGAGTACGCTCACGCAATGGGCAACGGCCCTGGTGGTCTGACTGAGTATCAAAATGTGTTCTACGCTCACGACCATATTCAAGGACATTTCGTTTGGGAATGGTGTGATCATGGCATTCTCGCCACCGATGAAAAGGGACAAAATTTCTATAAGTATGGTGGGGACTTTGGTGATTACCCAAACAATTACAACTTCTGTATGGACGGACTGGTTTACTCCGACCAAACACCAGGACCGGGTTTGAAAGAATACAAACAAGTCATCGCTCCAGTGAAAATTACTGAGGTAGATGCACGCCTAGGTACGTTCATTGTTAGCAATAAACTGTGGTTTACCAACCTAGACGATTACACCATCACCGCTGACATTCGTGCAGAAGGTGAGACGCTTCGCAGTGTTCAGTTTAAGGTCTCTGAACTTAGCGCGAATAGCGAGCGCCAAATTGAAATTAATCTTCCTCAGCTCGATGACCGTGAAACATTTATCAACTTCACCGTCCGTAAAGACAGCCGCTCTTTATATAGCCAAGCGAATCATGATATTGCCGTCTACCAGTATCGAATTAAAGAAAATACCGCACAAGAAACCAAATTTATTTGTGCTAATACAACACCCCTTTCCCTAGAGGAGAGTCGATTAGCGTACCTAATTTCTGGTCATAACTTCACAATGACCTTCTCTAAAGTCAACGGCAAGCTCTCTTCATGGATTGTAAACGGGAAACAGCTTATCGAATCAGAGCCTAAGCTCAATTTCTTCAAACCGATGATCGATAACCATAAGCAAGAACACGAAGGTCTATGGGAACCTGCTCACTTACCAATTATGCAAGAGCATTTCCGAACCATTGAAGTACAGCAGATCGACGGGCGAATTGAAGTGCGCACCACCAGCATTGTTGCACCGCCTGTGTTCGATTTTGGCATGCGCACTGATTATCGTTACCAGATTTCACCTCAAGGTCAGCTCAATATCGAGCTTCAAGGGGAGCGTTATGGTGACTATCCGCATGTGATTCCTGTTATTGGTTTTGAACTAGGAATCAATCAACAGTTCGACCAAGTGAAATACTATGGCCGAGGCCCAGAAGAGAATTACCTCGACAGCCAACAAGCCAATATTATCGACGTGTATCAAAGCACGGTCGCGGATATGTTCGAAAACTATCCATTCCCACAAAACAACGGCAATCGCCAGCATGTCCGCTGGGCCTCTCTGACTAACCGTGACGGCAGTGGTCTGTTTATTAAGCCACAACAAGAGCTCAACCTCAGCGCTTGGTTCTACAGCAATGAAAACTTACACCAAGCGCAGCACACCAACGAGCTTAAACCAAGCGGTCACATCACGCTAAACCTTGATCACAAACTCATGGGCCTAGGGTCAAACTCATGGGGAAGTGAAGTCCTCGATTCTTACCGTGTCTACATGGATACCTTCCGCTACGGTTTAACGTTACTTCCAATGCAGTCCGGAGACTGTAACGCCAATACGTTGGCCAACTATGACTTCAGTAATCAGTTTTTTACCCGCACAACCACAAACGAGGCATAACCCATGATCATCTTAGAGAGCTTAGAACAATTTAAGTCGGTCTATCGTGATGGCCGAAAGTGGAACCGCTGCATAGAAGCTATTGAAAATATTGAAAATATCAAAGATGGCGTAATGCACTCTATAGGGGACTCTCTGGTTTATATGATTGAAACCAACGAGAGCAAACAGCCTGAACTCTTTGAGGGCAACCGTCGTTACTTTGATGTGCACTACTACTTGGCAGGTCATGAGGTTGTCGAGTTTGCAAGCAAAGCCGACCTGACTCTTGAGCAGCGCTATCGAGACGAAACGGACAGAGAGCTTTTCTCTGGACAAGGTGAGCAACGCGAAGTCCATCAAGGACAGGTTGCGATTTTTGACAATAACGAAGCGCATCGATTTGTCCGTAACGAGCCTGTTCGCAAGGTCGTGCTTAAAGTCACCATCGAAGATGGCTACTTCCTAAACAAATAACACTATTCGGGCCAGACACAAGTATCTGGCCCCTTCAAATAACTGCTCTTCAAGAATGAGAGTACAATAGACGTGATTCATTGGAGGACACTATGTCTGAATCTATGCGCGGAACAATAGGCAAGTTTGCCCTGTTGTCCATGACATTTGCGGCGGTTTTCAACGTTCGCAACATTGTAAACAACAACATTGAGTTGGGCCTAAGCTCTGCTCCTATTTTCCTATTGGCTACAGTCGTTTACTTCATCCCTTTCGTATTTATCATCGCTGAGTTTGTATCTGCAAACAAAAACTCAGAGTCTGGCATGTACGATTGGCTCAAAAAGCCACTAGGCACCAAATCCGCCTATCTGGGTTCTTTCCTTTACTGGTTTGTGAACCTATTTTGGTTTGTCTCTCTACTACCTAATGTCATTGCGTATGCTTCTTATGCAATGCTGGGGTATGAATACACCTTTTCACCGTTCGTAACATCAATAATCTCCATCGCACTGTTTGCAGCCGCTACCCATATCTCAACAAAAGGCGCAAGTTGGCTAGGTAAAATTGCCGAAATCGTTGCCTACGGTGTCTTTGCTTTATTTGCTGTTTATGTTTTAGGGGCTTTGATGGCGCTCAGCGGCGACCATACGCCAGCAGAGCCAATTACACTGCAAGCCATGACGCCAACAGTAAACTGGGCAACACTAGGAATTATGTGTTGGATCTTCCAAGCAGCCGGTGGTGCTGAAACCGCTGCTGCTTATCTCAATGATGTAAAAGGTGGTCATAAATCATTTATCAAAGTCATTATCGCAGCAGGCGTTGTTATCGGTGGAATGTACGCCCTAGGCTCACTACTCGTAAATGTATTTGTCGCACGTGAAAACCTAACTTACGCAGGCGGTATGGTTGAAATCTTTAGAGGAATGGCACAGTACTTCAACATCTCAGAAACCTTAGTGGGTCGTTTCGTTGGCGTTATTCTCTTCATCGCCATGTTCGGTTCAATGATGATGTGGACTGCTGCACCCGTTAAAATTCATTTCTCAGAGATTCCAAAAGGTGTCTACGGCGAAAAAACCACAGAACTTAACGAGCACGGCGTACCAGTGCGTGCAGCATGGTGGCAATTTGCCTTTGTCTTCGTGATGCTGGTTATCAACGGTTTTGGCTCTGAATCAGTGCAAGACATGATGAACACCGCGATTAACCTCACCGCAGGTACCGCGATGCTGCCACCAATCTTTATCATGGTCGCCTACTTCGTATTTCGACTCAAACATGACGACACACCACGCGACTTCCGCATGGGCTCTCGAAAATTCGGCATGGGCGTAGTATCAGTACTGATTGCTATCTTCGTGATCAGTATGACAGCCTCAGCCTTCCCAACTGGAGTGGATTTAGTCAGAGCGTTCTTTATCAACGTCTTTATGACCGCTGTTTTCTCCGGTCTTGCCTGGTGGTGGATTTCCCGCTTCGAGAAAAAGCAGGCTGAGAAGTCTCGCCTAGAGGAGCAGTTAGAAAGCAAACCTGTTACTCAATCATAAGTTGACTATCGCGGAATAATGAAAAGGCACAAGTGGGTTACTTGTGCCTTTTGCGTATTTGTGGACTACAGATTTATTCCGCGAGATCGACAGCATTGTCGTTCTTTAGCTCAAAATAAAGCTCCGCTAATTTTTCAACACTTTCTACTATCGACTCTAAAGGCGCATTTCCATAACCTAAAACAACCGAACCGTAGCTACGCTTGTGGTTAATAGGTTCATAATAATTCATCGGCCGCACCACGATATTATGAGATAGGGCGAGCTCGGAGAATTGATGTTCATCGACGTCACTTTGCCACTGAACGGTAATGTGTAGCCCAGCTCCTTGAGAGACGACTTGCCACTCACTTCCAAAACGCTCAGTAATGCATTGCTTCATCAGGTGGTATTTTTGCTCGTATCGACGGCGCATTTTGCGTATATGGCGAACCAGCATACCTTCATCAATGAACTCGGCTAACGCCGCTTGTGTGTGCGATGGGGTATCACCAGAAAGCGCGTCTTTTATCTCTAGACAGACTTTAACTAAATCTTCCGGAACCACCATATAGCCGATTCGTAATGCATTAAACATTACCTTACTCATTGAGCCGATATACACCATATGATTAGCATTACCACTCTCTGCTGCCAGCCCCTGCATACTTCGTAGCGGACGACTATCAAACTGAAACTCACTGTCATAGTCATCTTCAATAATCCAACTTTTGTTTTCTTGAGCCCAGTTAATTAACTGCAAACGTTGCTCCGTCTGAATGGAGCTGCCCATTGGATATTGATTGCTTGGCGTTAAGTAAACACCTAGTGCTTTTTGATTGATAATATATTCGGTATTCAATCCACGCTCAGCTGTCACGTCGACAAGTCCATAATCCAGATTGAAGGTATCGAGCACCTTAACGACTTGACGGTAACCGGGGAACTCAACCAGCAACTTTTCGTTGTTTCCCAAGCTATTGATTGCCAGCAAAGCGATAGCTATAGATTGCTGAGCTCCAGAGGTAATAATGATTTGGTTCGGATTACACACAACAGAGCGACTGCTGATTAAATAACGATGCAACGCTTCACGAAGTGGCAGATACCCTTGTAGATCTTGGTTTCCCAATAGAGAAATGCGGATGCTATGACGTTGTAATAAGCGGTTCCATTGCGCTGTAGGAAACAGCGCAAATTCAGCCACACCAGGTGCAAATAAACCACTGTTAGGCGTGTTATCAACGCCCAGCGCACTTTCATTCTTACCTTCAGGCGCATTGAGATATTGGTCGGGCAGTGTTAAAGAAACAAAAAAACCACTGTGCGGCTTCGATACTAGATAGCCTTCCGCTACTAACTGATCATAGGTTTGAATAATGGTATTACGACTCACCTTAAGTTGGTTCGCCATCGTACGAGTGGACGGCAGTTTGGCGCCCGATACCCAACGTCCATTGAGGATCCTTGAGCGTATTTGGCTAAAGAGATTGTGCTGAAGCGTGACACCGGATTTTGCCAATGAGATGTCGCTGATATCAATAACATTCAAACTGGATCCACCATTTTTATCTATTTGGACCTAACTAGAGTACCAAATATTATTTACTTTGGCGTTAACTGCAATCGAATGGAGAACGCCAGTGCTTTCAAACACGACAAGAACACAGATTAAGAAAGGCAGTCATAAAGCCGTCTTCGACCCACAAGCACTCTATGACATTATTGATGAGTCATTAATTGCCCACGTCGCCCTCAATGATGACAACGGTCCTATCGTGATTCCTATGCTGGCATGGCGAGTGGACAATAAAGTCTACATACACGGCGCCAAGAACAGTCGGTTGCTTCGTACGCTCAAAGCGGGGCAAAAAACCTGCTTAACTTTTACCCTGTTTGATGGCTGGGTATTGGCCCGCTCCGCTTTCCATCATAGTGCGCACTATCGAAGTGCAGTCGTCTTTGGTCAATTTGAGAACATTGAAGAGAATAAAGAGAAAGACCGAGTGTTAAACCACTTTGTTGAGCATATTGCACCAGGTAGAACTGAAGAAGTTCGCCTCAGCAACGATAAAGAGCTCACCGCAACGGACGTGCTCGCTATTGAACTCAACGAAGCTTCGGTGAAAATTGGCCGTCATGGAGTCAATGACGACAAAGAGGATCTCGATCTAAAAGCGTGGGCAGGCATTCTACCCTACCGCACCGTTATAGGACCGCTTGAGCCTTGCGATGATCTCCATCCTAGTATCGAAACACCTGATTATTCGAGTGCATACAAGAGTCGTTGGCACGAGCAATAGGCTATTTAACAATTGTTGTTAAGCCGTCAATAAATGGTCGCTTCCAATACTAAGAGGTGGCCATCACTCCGATTAGCACTCCCATCGCAACCGCTAAATAGAAACTCCAGCACAGGGTCAGTCTGCGTATTGCTTTCGCCTCTTGAAGATCTTTAACCATCGAAACACACTCGATAGGTAACAATCGCAACGGCACCGCCTAAAATCAGTAGAAACACCATTAACTCTATTAACCATTCTTTGTCATTCCAACCAAGAAACTCAACCTCACTCTCATTTAATTCAAAATTGAGGTCATCATAACCTTCATCTAACTCACACATAGCCACTCCTGCTCATCACGTTACAGATGAATACTACTCAGAGGTGGGCGTTCAATATATCAAGTAATATCTAAATATCGTTCAGATAAACTTAACTTTACGTGCGAGAAAAATGAGAGAAAAAAACGGCTCCTAGTTGGGAACCGTTGAGATTGGAAAAGTGCGTCTACACCATGTGTCAATCAAGACTTAAATCGTTGATTCAAGTTAATTACAAGCTCAAGGTACCAATGCACTTAAGTGCTTTGATAGACCCACTTTATTAGATTCCCTCATTTGCAGCAAAATAGAACCTATCAGTCTTCAAGATGGTTGGCCTACGACCAACCACATTACAAACAGAAGACAAAAGCCGACTAAATAGATGAATCCAAGCTTAGTCAGTAAATTAAGCCCATACGTAACCCTAAATGTTGAGTTTAGCTCTGTTGAATTTAAAACACGATAATTGAGCCACGCAAATACAGGAGTCATCAAAAACGCCGCAATCATAGTAAAATGCAGCATGTCTTTGAGTGAACCGATGGAAGTAACAACAATAACTCCTGCGCCCGTTGACACAAACAGAATCCAGAAAATGTAATAGGTCGAATAATCATCACTTTTGGCGGACACTAACAAACTGAAAGATTCTGATAAAACTCTTCCATACCCATCTAGTATCGTAATAGCACTACCGTAAATACAGAGAAATGCGATGAGTGCGATAATATATTTGGACCAATCACCAGTAACTGAGCTGTATAGGTTTACAAGTTGATGCGTGAAACCAACGCTTCCTTGAATCATTTGGTCTTCTGAACCTTTGAACACTAAAGCTCCAAGCGACAAAAACACCAGTGCCAAAACAATAGTTGATATATAACCAACGTGGAAGTCGGTCTTAATCGTGTGAGGCTCCACATCTTGGTGTTGTACTTTTTTCTTCAACCACATTGACGTCAGCGTTGAGATTTCTATAGGGGCGGGCATCCATCCCATGGTGATAATTAAAAATCCAATAGCCCCGATAGTCCAAGGAGAATCTCTCATTACAACTGAGCTGCTTAGTGAGTATTTCTGAAAGGCTAAAGTGACTGCGAATACAGTAGTCAACGTTAAAATCAACATTGTCATTTTGGACAGAAAATCTAGTGCTTTGTACTTTCCGGTTATCAAAACAATGCAAGTCACTATTAGTACGCCCAAAAACAACTGTACTTTACTTGCTGCGAAAGGGAAAAAATATTCTAGTAAGCTTGCGCTAAACATCATCAATGCGGCAGTGTTGATAAAACTAGATATCAACATAAAGATAAAAAACATCAGAAGATGCCTTCGACCTAACTCAAAATAACCCTCAACCAAGCTCTTTCCCGAGCTTGCTGTGAACTGCGTCCCAGCATAAATGAACGGGTATTTAAACAAGTTAACCAAAAGTATTAAGCCCGCCAACTGCCATCCGTAGAGCGCTCCAGCCTGAGTTGACGCCACGAGATGCGAACCGCCGACTGCAGCTGATGCCATCAAGATTCCCGGCCCAAGTCCTCGAAAGAAAGTAAAGTATGATCTGTTCAACATCTGTAAATACACGCGTCAACTATCCTATTGAATAGAGTAGTATAAATACGCCAAATGCTGATCATATTGCATGAAACAAAGAAAGCCGCATTTATGCGGCTTAGGGATTCAACAAGTAATTAGATTTCCACTGTATTTGCGGGGCAAACTGTCTTATTCGTCGTAATGGTATGTCCCGACTCAGTTTGGCATATTGTACCCGGTCCGTCACCGGCATTTACCGATGCTGAAAATAGAATTACCGATACCATTGTGATTAGTGTTTTCATCGTACTTTCTCCTTGGGGCTGATTATTTTAGTTTTGTAGTGTTGGTTGGACATTGCTCTAGGTGTACCGTAATAGAGTGCCCAGTATCTGTTGTGCAGACTGTCCCAGGACCATCTCCTGCGAAACTAGCTGTCGAGAATAAGATTACAAGTGATGTCATAATTAGTTTCATGTTACTTTCTCCAATATTTATCAGTTCTATTGAGTTTCTATTTATTGTTGCGATGTTCTAGGTGAATCGCTGCTACCTTGACTAATTAAGAAACTAGACCAAGAATTTTTAGACCATCAGCGACGCCAGACAAAATCATTTGCATAGCAAGAGCAGTCAGTAATATTCCCGCAATTTTCGCAATAATCTGAATAATTTCTACACCGATAAAATCCATGACACGTTTGATATTCAGCATTACCAACAAGTTTAGAAGTGCAATAGCAACAATAATAACTACCAGCATCAACTCACCTGATAAAGATGCCATATCAGCTGAAATTGTAGTAATAGCAACCAGAGCTTGAGGAGTAGCCATAAATGGCATAGCTAAAGGAGATATTGCTATACTTTTACTTGGTTTTACGTTATCGCCACTATCACCTTTATCATCTCCCATTACCATTTGGATTGCGTATAAGAATAGTATTATCCCACCAGCAATATTCAGTGATGCAGTATCAATATGGAATAAACTGAGTAAAACACTACCACCTAAAACAAAAAATATACATATACTAGCAGCGACTAAAACTGTTTTAATTGCTACGGCTTTCTGCTCTTCCTTTGTCATACTAACGGCATATTTTGAAAATACGATTGATACTTTCATTGGCCCCATTGTTGCTAGCAATAATGTGACAATATCTAATGTACCCATTGTTGTAACTCCGGTTATTTGAATAGACAGTTAGTGTCGAGCTTTAGGATAAATTTGATATCTTAGTTTTGTTGTGTCGCTCAACATGGGTATAGATTAGTAACTAACCAGAAAAAGTTACAGATCACATTTTGAGAGTAGTAATCCCAAAAATGAAATCGATCATAACTCTATAACTTGCAGTATCCTGAGATGTACTAACCTTAAAGGAAACAACAGATATAAGGAGAAGCGATGAAAGCACAACTTGATGATTACTATGTTTTTTGCCAAGTCGCCAAATTTGGCAGTATGAAGGTCGCTAGTGAGCGCATTAATCTTCCTCTCTCTACCGTCAGTCGACGTATAGTTTCATTAGAAGAATCTCTAGGATTACAGCTTTTCGTTCGCAGCAAGAACAAACTGACATTATCTAACGAAGGCGAAAAATACTTTAAGAGTTTGAATGAGCATTTAGAAGGCATGTTAAATGCGGTGGATGAACTCAACAGTAAGCCTGGTTCAATTACAGGACGTGTTGTAATATCAACCACCAAGGTTTTCTACTTCCGGTATATACATGACGCCATTTCAACATTACTACACGACAATCCTGGTCTAACGGTTGAATTAAAAAATGCTCACTCAGCAACAACTCTAGGCGAAGATATTGATATCGCAATAGTAAATGGTCCACTACCTGAAAGCAGTTATATTGCAAGAAAACTCATTGATGTAGAATTGAACTTTGTGTCAACTAAGCAGTTTTATAACGAGAATAAAGATAATATAGACAGTGGATTATTTGATTCCGTTCCATATATAGCAACTTTTTCACATCCAAGCTTACCAGTAGAGAACATTAATACAAAAGAACTAATCAAAGTGAATCCTAGTAGCCGATTTATTGGCATGGATATAGAAATGGTATTAAAAGCAGTCAATGACTCCTTAGGGTATGCAATACTCCCTTATTACCATAGCGACAACCAGTACTCTAGCAGTGATTTAATTACTATTTTTTCTGGTTATGAATTAAAACCTGTTTCTTTCTCTATATTATATAGAAGTAGAAACCTCCAATCCGTTGCACAGCGAGCAGTAATAGATTCTATTCTTCAATCCTTCAATAAATAAGTAGGTAATCCCATTTCTGGGATTACCTCTCTCAAAATGAGCTCTATATTAAATTCTAATTAAAAAATAATATTACCTCCGACAACAAGAACTGAACCAATATCAGAACGAGGTAAATCATGAAACAAGTAACTTTATCAACATACGTCCTTACTCGCCTAAAAGAGCTTAATACCAATCACATTTTTGGTATTCCTGGTGATTACGTTCTCCCATTCTTTGATGAAATTCTAGATGGTGACCATGGTGTAAAACACATCATGCCAAGAAACGAGCTTAACGGTACTTATGCTGCTGATGGTTATGCTAAGCAAAATGGATTTGGTGCGATGGCCGTAACTTTTGGTGTAGGTTCATTAAGCTGTACCAATGCAGTAGCCGGCGCATATGCGGACGACACACCTATTGTAGTTATCTCTGGTACACCTACTGTCGACGTTTTGAATACTCCGACAGAACGTCGCTATCACCATGTAATCGAAAATGACTTTAATACCAACATTAAAGTATTTGAACACATTACGGTGGCTAGCCACCGTGTAGAGAAAATCGAAACCGCTGCTTTTGAAATCGATAATATGCTTCGCAAAGCTATGCAGTACAAAAAGCCTATTTATTTAGAGATTCCGTACGATCTTCAAACCATGCTGGTCGATGTACCAAGCAAACCATTAGATCTGATGCTAAATCAGTCGTCTAGCGCTAATCTAAATGAGGCACTGGACGTGGTTTCTAAGATTTTACACAACTCGAAAACTCGCAGCGTTGTTACCGGTCATTTGATCCAACGCGAAGGGTTGGTTAAGCAAGGAGTTGAGCTAGTCGACCAATTGAATGCCGCAGTAGCGACAACGTTTACATGTAAGATGGGCGACTTTGAAGAGCACCCTAACAGTATCGGGATTTACATGGGCGAAGTAAGTGAAGACTACACAAAAGAAATGGTCGATGGCGCAGACGTATCCATCGGTCTTGGGGTTACCTTCAATGAATTTGATACTGGCGTTTTCTCAACTAAAATGGGTAAAAACCAGAACGTAATTTGGCTTCGTAAAGATTATGTTGAAGTCAACGGCAAGCGTTACGATCAGGTTTTCCTTCGAGAGTTTTTGCCGGCATTACTTGATGCAGTTAAAGACATTCAACCTGGTGAAATCGCGCTTCAGAATCGACGTAAATTCGCATTCGAACTCGCTGACCGCTTTGAACCAACTGACGATGCACTGACTATCGACCGTCTATTTGTTCAGTTCTCAAACTACCTAGAAAAGGGGGATATGTTGTACGGTGATACAGGTGGCTTCATCAACAGTTCTCAAGCTGAATTTCCAGCAGATGTTATCATGCATGGCTGTGGAAACTGGGGCTCATTAGGTGCAGGGTTTGGTATGTATGTAGGTGCTAACTTTGCCAATGAAGCCAACAATCGTCGTTCAATTTCTATACAAGGCGAAGGGGCATTTACTATGAGCGCTCAAGACCTTGCTACACTCATCGAACACAAGAAAGACTTAGCACTATTTATTTTGGATAATGCTGGCTATGGTGCAGAACGTGCTATCCACCCAGGAAAAGAACGTTCTTATAACGATATCGCAGTATGGAAGTATGAGAAGCTAGGAGAGGCACTAGGTGGAACGGAAGGACAAGATGTGCATAGTTTCGTTGCTCATACAGAGAAAGACATGGCTGAGATTTTTGCTCACTTAAAAGAGCCAAAAGGCATCAATATTGTTCGAATCATGCTAGACCCAAATGATTCTGCAACCTTCAATCTACGCTTTAGCCAACTACTACAACACTAAGCGCGAGAAACTTTCATGCAAAGCGAAAGGAGTCAGGTCTAACCTGACTCTTTTAATTTTAACTTACCTAAGAAAATCTCGAGCCTCCACCAAGCACTAGCCGCATCTATATCGGTCATAGTCTCTCGTTCAATTTGTTGACCCAATTCATTCTCAAGCAACTCTATAGATTCCTGCCATTTCTCAGAAGATGAACGACTCATTCCAAGCCGGATAATCGCCGCTTGTGCCTGTTTGTTGATCGCTCCCAACTCTTCTAACCTCATTCCCTCTAATAACACTAAAAGCTTGTAGAAATCAGTTCTAGCCGTCTGATCCTTAATCAACACCGGGTAAAGGGCATAAACTTGTTGAGATACATACTCAGATGATAAACGCCCCTTCTCTACTTTTCTGAATAATCGTTTAATATCTGCTAGCACTGCTTTGTTGTCAGTCCGTACAGGAATCAAGCGATAAGCGAGTAGAACACCCACAACCGCTGTCAAATTCGCAATAGCTGTATTGGTGTAGGAGATAAAGTCCATTGATGGCAGGTTAGTGAGAGGGATATAGTTTGCCCAGAAAATAAGTAATAACATGCAAACCAGTTTGAAGGGCGTTCGTGAAACCATAAAGTGGTAACTCACAAGGAGCAGGAAAACGAAGACCATTGAAAAAAACAAGCCTGGTGAACCAAGAGGTGCATTTACAAAAGTAACGATATACCCAAAAAGAATTGCAATGGGTTGTGCTTTTAAAATAGCAATGTTCCCCATATTGGCATTTGGTATTGTCGCCATCATCGAACAAACTATTCCAACTAGTAGCAGCGCGTTCATACCGCTAGTCCATTGAAGCTCTATCCACATATATGAAAAAACCAGCATCACAACGAGTGCTCTAATCATGTTTCGTAGCATATTGGGGACATCGATATAACTCGTCAGCCTAATCGTTCTCGGCGGAGTTAAGGTTGAATTTTGTCTGTATTCCAATTGAAGCCAAATGATATCTTTGATAAATATCAACAACTGACTATTGATAATTTGTGCTTTATTTCCCCCTTCTACCTTTAGTTTATCAACGATTGATACTGCATCAGCGTCTGGTTGAGCCGCATCACGAATAGCGCTCATAAGAGAGTCTAACGTTTGAGTTCGACCATCATGTTTTAACAGTGATACCAGCTTTAATGTGCTAAAAGCGATGGAGACACAGTGGACTAAAGAGAGTTTTTCTATCGGCTGTTTGACAGGATTACCACTTGAGGCAATTAAAGACTCCATCGGTAGCTGCTTGTTTTGCGCTACTAGGCCTAGGAATTTTGTTAAAGCTGTATGAGAAGCACCTGAGCTCTGTGATTGAATCAAAGCTTCAACTAGCTTCATTGTAGCCGTTTTTATCTCATCCAGACGCTCTGTATCATCACCAGCAGGAATGATGAAGCACACCACTTGAGTCACTCCTACGCCAAGTAAGATACCAATGGTTCTAGACTGCGTCACATCAAAAGCATGAAAGAGATCGGGAGATACCGTAATCGGAAAACCAACGACTGAGGCCGTCATCCCCGCCATTGCAAACAAATACGCATAGTTTGTGTCATATAGGCTGGCTAATCCCACACATAATACTATCCAAATAATCATGAGCGTGTTAAATAGCCATGGATCAACTAGAGCTGAAGAAGCAATAAAGAGCACGTATCCACAACCTAGTAATGTCCCTACAACTCGCGTCAATGATTTGAGTAGGCTCGCACCTTGGCTATTCGACATCAGCATCATAATGATGGTGACCATCGCAGCACTGCTTGATTCGACATTAAGCCTTAGACACAACAACCAAGTTATAATAACACTCAGCGATACAGACAGCGCAAAAGCCATTGCCTTTTTATCTTGCCAATAACTCATTTATGGCTGGACCCTAACTGTGACAGTGGTGCCCGCAATAAGCCTGATCTCCTCCACAACATCTGAGCTAATACTAATTCGGACAGGTACTCTTTGGCCCAATCTAACCCACGGGATTGTGGGCTGGACATTCGGGATTAATCCTGACTGATCAGAGCTTTGATCAACAATCGCTCGCCCAATACTATCGATTTCCCCTACAACTTCATCAGAAGAAGTGTACGGGTAAATCATCACTTTCTGGCCTTTCTTGATGTGTTTTACTTTTGCTTCATTAAAATAACCGAGCACGTAGTATGAATCAGCTTCAACAAGAGCAACAAAGGTTTCACCCACATTAATATAGTTTCCGACACGCTGCTTCAAGTTAGTAACAAAACCATCTTTAGGCGCCAACACCTTTGTTCTCGTTAGGTTTAGTTTTGCCTGTGCTAGGTCGGCCTCCACTTTTGCTACTGTTGATTGCTGAGCTTCAACTTCTAGCTTTTCATTAAGCACTTGTTTCTCAGACACAAGTTTTTTGGGTAGCAAAGATCTGTTACGCTCATAGTTATTCTTGGCCTGCTTCAGTGTTGCTTTCGCTTGTGCAAGCTCAGCTTCTACCTCATTTAAGTGGTTAACATAGTCGGTATCCTCAATATCGAATAGCGGGCTACCCTTAGATACATAGTCATTGTCCATAACATGAATGGCTACAATTTCTCCGGAAACTTTAGGCGCAATCTGAGAGATTTCAGCTCTTACTCTGGCATCTCTCGTCCAAGGATCATTCATATAGAGTGACCAAACTTCATTTCCCATAAATGCAGCCGTCACAATAAGAACCATTGGGAGTATAAATCTGACCATAAATTACCCCATTTTAGCTTGGAGGAAAAAGTAGAAAATCACTATGAAGATGGATAGTTCACAGATAGCAGGATGCCACACATTCCATCGATACAGTAAAGGTAAGTATGCCATCCGAGCGAAAAGCCAAACACCAATACTCATCAGCAGAAGCTGAAAAAACGCGGGCAGGTAATAAGCATCAAATAAAATGATGTCCTTCATTGGTAATCCTTTGGAATTGCATTACTTTTAGGCTAGTAGAGCGCTATAAGTATTTCCAACTAAATACGAAAACCTCGATAGGTTTACTAATCCCATTTCGCGACAAACTACAAATTGTTGCAATTTGAAACGGAGCGTTTTGCAGAAAATTGATGTCAAACACCTCTATTTTTTATTTCGATGCTATTGTTCGTTCGTTGTAAGTTTTTAAAGATAAATCATGCCAAACAAGTCTAAAATCGCCAGTTTTGAATGCGCCAGAGTTCTAGCATTAATTGCCGTCATTTCTATCCACTGCCAACTTTTTATGGATTATGGTTTTGTTAACGGTGAACCTTGGCTTAACTATATTACCAATCAACTTGCTCGGTTTGCCGTGCCGTTATTTTTCCTTATTGCTGGATACCTTATCTATCCCAAGCTAAACGAAAAGCCATATCAAACCACCAAAGCTTACACTTTGCCTTTGATGCTCATTTGGGTAATTTGGAGCGCGATCTATTTGGTATTGCCTTTCAATTTAGCCGTAGTGGCCGAACATGGTTATTTAGCCGAGCGCCAAGGCTATTGGAATTATTTGCTACAAACCCCGCTCAACTCGCTGTTTGAAGGCGGATTAGTACACTTGTGGTTTATTCCATCTCTTGCGTTAGCCGTTTTGATGATTGCATGGTTTGTGGACAATAAATGCCGATCACTTCTACTGCCATTCGCCGCCATCTTCTACGTACACGGCTTAATGGCGGGCAGTTACTTAAACATTACCGAAATCGAAACACCGATATTTAGTCGAAATGGGCCATTTTTTAGCTTTTTGATGGTCGCAATCGGATTTGAAGTAAGACGTAGAGAGTGGTCAATTACCTCGACACAAGCTGTGGTACTTGCGCTGTTTGGCATGTTGCTGCACTTCTTTGAAGCGTTTTATCTCAACTCTCTAGGGCAAGTGTTCAACATGAATGACTTCCTGCTTGGCACCGTGTTCTGGTCGACTGGCATTTTCTTCTGGCTTCTGAATCATCCAAATTTGGGGAATCACAAAGTCTGGCATAATCTGGCGAAGTGGGTACTTCCTATTTATGTCGTACACCTGCTCGTCACTATCTACATGAATAATATAGCGGGAATGTTGGGCGCAACCCAATGGACACGAGATCTCATTGTGTTCTTTGGAACGCTATTTGGTTCGTACCTGTTAGTTATCTTGTTAGAAAAAACACCACTTGCATTTAAAAAGCTAAGAGGTTTGCCTAAGCCAATTACGCCAAGCTCTTGTGAACCTCGATAAGACCTGTTAGAAAGTGTCCAATTTCAATAATTGGACACTGCAATGAGCCACCCATCTCATCTAGAACATCTTCTTAATACTCGTCGCTCTGTTCGTAAATACGATCAGAGCGCGACCTTTGACCATGATGCCGTTAAAAAGGCCCTTGAACACGCCACACTGAGTCCGAACAGCAGCAATATGCAGATGTGGGCCTTCCACCGAGTGATCAGCGAAGACAAACGCGCTGCGTTAAGTGAAATCTGTATGGGGCAAAATGCCGCTAAAACCGCAAACGAGCTGGTTGTGGTGACGGTGACACCAAACAAATGGAAGCAGCGCGCCACGATGAATGCAGATATTGTCCGCAGCAACTTTAATGGCCGCGAAGATGAGACCTCAAAGCGAGCATTTAAGTATTACGACAAACTGATCCCAATGGTTTATAACAATGATTCACTTGGCATCCGTGGGGTACTGCGCAAAATATACAGCTTCTGGCTTGGCAGAAACAAACCGATGGTGCGTGAAGTCAGTAAGGAAGACGTTCGAGTCTGTTTACATAAGAGTGCAGCTCTCGCCTCTATGACCTTTATGTTGTCAATGCGCGAACAGGGCTATGATACTTGCCCTATGGAAGGCTTTGACTCGGTAAGAGCAAAACAGCTTCTCGGCTTAGGTGACAATGATGAAATTACCATGATCATCAGTTGTGGTGTTCGTACCGACGAAGGTATTTACGGCGAGCGTCACCGCGTACCCAACGAAGAGGTGATTTTTAGTCACTAAATTTGGTAAGGGTTCACGCCCCAAATTGATAGCATTTAGCTATCAATACGATATTTACAATCGATTTAACCTAAATTGATATTGCTCATATACTGGCCTCAACGAAACAAGATTCCACTCTGATTCAAAGAGGACAGTATTATGACAAACACTAACTTTATCGGTCTAGACCAAGTCGCTTCTGACTCTATTGCGATTGAACTTAATCAGCTACTCGCTAACTACCAGGTGTTGTACATGAACACTCGTGGTTATCATTGGAATATCAAAGGTGAACAGTTCTTCGAATTGCACGCTAAGTTCGAGGAGATCTACACGGACTTACAAACTAAGATTGATGAGCTTGCTGAGCGTATTCTGACTATTGGTCATACTCCAGACCATGGCTTTAGCCGCTATCTAGAACTAAGTGCAATTGAAGAGCACCAAAATGCCTTTCGCGGCAAAGAGTGTGTCTCTGGTCTAGTGAATGGTTTCTCAGTGCTTATCAATAAACAGCGTGAAATCCTAGAGCAAGCTGGCGAAGCGAGTGATGAGGGTACTGCAGCATTGATGGGCGACTATATTCGCGAGCAAGAGAAACTACTCTGGATGTTGAATGCTTATCTTCAATAATTCGACCGCAACAAAAAAGGCGCTTAAGCGCCTTTTTTGCCATCAATCTGTCTGCGATGTTAGCGTGATATTCCCTGAATATCGATATTGACCATCTGGCCAAAGATGGATCGGATAATGATAGTCTCTAGACTCCATTAAAGAGACTAAATCTGGCAATAAATGCCTCAACTCTTTGCGACTTTTTACTCGCATTTCATCACTTTGCAAATCAGCACCAGACCCTAAATACGCCGCAGTTGCCAAGTAAAAGAACTCAACGGTTTTGCACGCATCATCACACGTTGGGTCATCATAACTGTACAATCCCTTTTGCTCGGCTAGCTGCCATTGCTTATAAAGCGCACTTTGTTTTGCGTTTTTGTCGCTAAATACCGCCGGTAAATACGGCTGCCAACCCGCATTGACTATCAAATGATGTATCTCTTCTTGCGACGCATCTCGCCCAATCGTCGGTGCAGTTTCATCTGCGGATAAATCTTGCCCTAACATATGGTCAAAGTAGGGTTCGAGCTTTTCAAATGCTTCATCACTAAAGCCTGATTGGCTCATCAACAAAGTAGCGTGATTATTTCGAAGCGGCTCAATGATATTCGGTTCATCAATCTGACCATTTTGATCGTTGTCTAGCCATTGTGCGGTCACATTGGCGGCATGTTTGAGCTTATCTTGAGGTACCGACGAGGTGGCACAAATCGTAACCACGTCAAAAACTCGAGCTTTCTGGGTAAAGAAATCACCCGGGCACCCAGCAACTGGCGATTCGACAGAAGAAAACTCTCCCGCACTAGATAATGCACTGAAAAATAATAGTAAGCCTATACAACGTTTCATCCCTGTTCCTCACGCGTTGCTTATTTCTGATCCTCATTCTAATAACAGCGATAAAGACTTACTGTATTAACAGGTCATTAATTGTCAGTGTTAGCCATTATTCTATTGCCTTAACAAATTAAATAGGTAACAATTATATTGCACACAATATAATTTTAAGGATATAGATATGATCAAGCTTCACCATCTCAATCACTCTCGTTCAAAACGAATTATTTGGCTGTTAGAAGAGCTTGGTCTCGATTATGAAGTAGTGCCATATCAACGTGACTCAGTTACGTTTCTTGCACCGCCTGAGCTCAAATCTGTACACCCGCTTGGCAAATCTCCAGTAATAGAATTAGACGGCCAAATCATCACCGAATCCGGTGCTATTACTGAATATCTAATCGAGCGATTTGGCGCTGACCAATTAGCACCAAATCGTGAAAGTCCTATCTATGCAGATTATCTTACTTGGCTACACTTTGCAGAAAGTTCGGCGATGCTTCCGCTACTCCTGAAAGTGTTTCTTGCAAAAGAGCCAGCAGAAACCGCCTTCCTATCAAGCTATGCAGATATGGAACAAAACAAAGTACTGGATTATGTGAATCAGCAACTTGGGGATAAACGCTATCTGATTGAAGATCGTTTGACTGGTGCGGACATCATGATGTCGTTCGTGGTGGATGTTGTCACCAATTTAGGCGTCATTAGCCAATACGCAAACATTCAGCGCTACTCTGAACAGCTGGAGAAAAATCCAAACTACCAAAAGGCTATGGAAATAGAGCACGCGCATAATCGTTAAGTCTAACGCTAAAAATAAGCGGCCGTAGAAAATAAAAAACCGTCACTCCCAACTATGAAAAGAGTGACGGCTAAGTGCTGAAACCAATCTGGATAAGTGGCGATGGAGTCACTTATATAGATTGACCTCACCTCAGTGTCCGGTTTGTTGAGTGCTGAGTTCAACTCAACGGAGCTGAGAGGACGGTATAGCCAGTTCTTGTTTTAGAAACATCAAAGCCTTCATTGGTGAATATGAGCCTTTAAGATTTCGTTGCCGGGTTCGTCCTGTTAGCTAATGAGATTCGAGCCTCATCGTTGCTTGTCTTATTTCTTGTCTTCTGGTTTGAACTCTTCGTCATCATCCACGGTCAGTGGTTTTCCATCTGGTCCAAAAATCGCAATTGCACTGCCCAAACTCACTAGTCGCATCGCCAGTGATGGAGAAACTGCTTTCTGGACCCCTTTCTCTGCTAAGATCTCACCTTCCCAAGCTCGGTCCATGTAGCGACCACTTTGTGTAAACTCAATAACTGTTCTCATGATCTTTCCTCCGGTTTTAATATCTGGCTCGCGCAACGGTAAGTTCTACCGCTCGTAGTTGAGCCAGTGCTTTTGCTAGTTCGAGCTGTGCCTGAGCAAAATTAACGTCGTCGGTATACTTGTTAATGTTCTCTTCGGCTGCACGGCGTGCCGCTTCCGCTCGAGCTTTATCAATATCTTTGCCGTGTAATGCCGTATCTGCGAGTACGGTAACCACGTCAGGCTGTACTTCTACCAAGCCACCCGATACATACAAGATCTGCTCTGGTTGCTTGAGATCACCAAGGATTCTTGCAACACCTGGCTTGATCTTGCTGATTAATGGGGAGTGGCCGGGACGAATCCCGAGCTCACCATCCGCTCCGGCAACGGCGATTGCATGAGCTGGCCCTGAATACAGCGTCCCTTCCGCACTCACCACATTGAGTTGAAAGGTTGTTTGTGAAACACCTATTGCCATCACGTCACCCCTTACAGTGTTTTCGCTTTCTCAAGCACTTCGTCGATAGAACCACAGTACATAAATGCTTGTTCTGGGATATCGTCATATTGACCGTTAAGCAGACCTTGGAAGCCCGCGATAGTGTCTTTCAAAGGTACAAACACCCCAGGCTGTCCAGTAAATACCTCAGCTACGTGATACGGCTGCGTTAAGAAACGTTCTACCTTACGAGCTCGAGATACCAGTTGCTTGTCTTCTTCAGAAAGCTCATCCATACCCAAGATGGCAATGATGTCTTTGAGTTCTTTATAACGTTGCAGTGTTTTTTGTACCGCTTGCGCTGTGTCGTAGTGCTCTTGACCAATTATTTGCGGATCAAGCTGGCGAGACGTTGAGTCTAGCGGGTCGATCGCAGGGTAAAGGCCTAGTGCTGCAATGTTACGTGACAGTACAACCGTTGCATCCAAGTGAGCAAACGTCGTTGCTGGCGATGGATCCGTTAAGTCATCCGCTGGTACGTACACCGCTTGAATCGAAGTAATCGAACCATTTTTGGTAGAGGTAATACGTTCTTGTAGTACACCCATCTCTTCCGCCAGCGTTGGCTGATAACCTACTGCTGATGGCATACGACCTAGTAGCGCTGATACCTCTGTACCCGCCAAGGTGTAACGGTAGATGTTATCTACGAATAGCAGTACATCACGACCTTCATCACGGAAGCGTTCCGCCATGGTTAGACCTGTCAATGCAACACGAAGACGGTTACCCGGTGGCTCGTTCATCTGACCATAAACCATGGCAACTTTGTCTAAAACGCCAGCCTCTTTCATTTCGTAGTAGAAGTCGTTACCTTCACGAGTACGCTCACCAACACCAGTGAATACCGAAAGCCCTGAGTGTGCTTTCGCGATGTTGTTGATAAGTTCCATCATGTTGACGGTCTTACCTACACCAGCGCCTCCGAACAGACCGATTTTACCGCCCTTAGCAAATGGACAAATCAAGTCGATCACTTTCACGCCAGTCTCAAGTAGTTCAGTACTGTTTGACTGGTCTTCGTAGCTAGGCGCTGGACGGTGAATCTCATACGAGGCTTTTTCACCAATTGGTCCACACTCATCGATAGGCTGGCCCAGAACGTTCATAATACGCCCAAGTGTTTCTTCACCTACTGGTACCGTAATCGGACTACCTGTGGTTTCAACTTGCAGGCCACGCTTGAGGCCGTCAGATGAGCCCATCGCGATACAGCGAACCACGCCGCCGCCAAGCTGTTGTTGTACTTCTAAAACAAGTGAGCTGTTTTCATCACCTACGACTTTTAGAGCGTCGTATACTCGCGGACCGCTGTTTTGTTCGAACTCTACGTCGACAACGGCACCGATGACTTTGACAATTTTGCCAATACTCATAATCTTACCTCTGAATCCTGTTACACCGCTTGAGCGCCGGCGGTAATCTCACTCAGTTCTTGAGTGATCGCTGCCTGACGAGCTTTGTTATACACGAGCTGCAAATCATCAATCAGTTGACCTGCATTGTCCGTTGCGGCTCTCATCGCAACCATTCGCGCTGCTTGTTCACAAGCAATGCTCTCTACCACACCTTGATACACCAGAGACTCAACATAGCGCAGCATTAAATGGTCCAAGATATCTCTTGGTGCTTGCTCATAGATGTAGTCCCAACGTGTCTCTTTTTCCGTTTCTTCTTGCTTAGGAAACGGCAACAATTGCATCACGGTAGGTTGTTGCGTCATGGTGTTTACAAATTGGCTATAAACCAGAAATAGTCGGTCTATTTGCCCTTCTGCGTAATGCTCCATCATGGCGTGGACGGTACCCAGTAGCTCTTCGAGCTTTGGGTGGTCTCCCAAACCAGAGGTTTGAGCTATGACACGCCCTGATGATTGAAAAAAGCTGATTGCTTTTGAACCAATCAATGTGGTGTCAACTTCTACACCTTGCTCCTGCCAGCTTTGCATTTCAGACAAAACTTTGCGGAACAAGTTAGTGTTTAAACCGCCACATAAGCCTCGGTCTGAAGAGATAATGATGTAAGCAACGCGCTTAACTTCTCTCTCCTGCAGGTACGGATGGCTATATTCCAACGTACCGCCAGACACGTGACTGATTACCTTTTTCATGTTGTCTGCATAAGGTCGAGACGCTTCCATATTGTCTTGAACCTTACGCATTTTGCTTGCCGCCACCATCTCCATCGCACTGGTGATTTTCTGAGTACTTTGAATACTCGCAATCTTGGTGCGTATCTCTTTGGTATTTGCCATTACTGACTCCTACTTGGTTGATGGTTAATATTGCAGCGCAGAAAACTCTTCTAGCAGTGCATAAAGCTTGCCTTCGATTTCCTTGTTGTAATCACCGGTTTTGTTGATCTCTTCGAGTAGATCCGCTTGAGTCTGTTTAGCAAAAGCCACCAAACCATCTTCAAACTCCGCAAGCTTGTTCAGTGCGACATTTTCCAAGAAACCTTTTTCGGCAGCGAAGATGACCAACGCTTGATTCGCAACAGACATTGGCGCGTACTGCTTTTGCTTCATGAGTTCAGTGACTTTTTCACCGTGGTCAAGCTGCTTACGAGTCGCTTCATCTAAGTCAGATGAGAACTGCGCGAAGGCAGCTAGCTCGCGGTACTGAGCCAATGCAGTACGAATACCTCCAGAGAGCTTCTTGATGATCTTGGTTTGTGCTGCACCACCTACACGCGATACTGAGATACCAGGGTCAACAGCCGGGCGTAAGCCAGAGTTAAACAACTGAGTCTGCAAGAAGATTTGACCATCGGTAATTGAGATAACGTTAGTCGGTACAAACGCAGATACGTCACCCGCTTGCGTTTCGATGATCGGTAATGCGGTTAACGAGCCAGTACGACCTTTAACTTCACCATTAGTAAAACGCTCTACATAACCCTCATTAACTCGAGCTGCGCGCTCTAGAAGACGTGAGTGAAGATAGAAAACATCACCTGGGAACGCTTCACGACCCGGTGGGCGTTTTAGTAGTAGTGAGATTTGACGGTAAGCAACAGCTTGTTTAGACAGATCATCGTAGATGATCAATGCGTCTTCGCCGCGGTCACGGAAATATTCACCCATGGTGCAGCCTGAATATGGTGCCAGGTATTGTAATGCGGCAGATTCTGACGCTGAGGCCACCACAATAATGGTGTTTGCTAGTGCGCCATGTTCCTCTAGCTTACGAACCACGTTAGCGATCGTTGAGGCTTTTTGGCCAATCGCGACATAAATACATTTAACGCCAGTGTCACGTTGGTTGATGATGGCATCGATAGCCATCGCCGTCTTACCTGTTTGACGGTCACCGATAATCAGCTCACGCTGACCTCGACCGATTGGTACCATGGCATCAACCGCTTTGTAGCCAGTTTGAATTGGCTCATCCACTGATTTACGGTCGATTACACCCGGCGCAATCACTTCTACAGGGTCAAAGCGTTCAGCTTTAACTTCGCCTTTGCCATCGATTGGCTGACCCAAAGTGTTCACCACACGGCCAAGCAACGCAGGGCCAACTGGCACTTCTAAGATACGACCCGTACCACGGACCTTCATCCCTTCACAAAGGTCAGCATAAGGGCCCATCACTACCGCACCAACAGAGTGGCGTTCTAAGTTAAGCGCTAGGGCAAAACGGTTATCTGGTAACTCAATCATCTCACCTTGCATAGCATCCGCAAGACCGTGAATGGTGATAATACCGTCACTGACCGAAATGATGGTTCCTTCATTTCTCGCCTCACTCGCCATGTCAAAATTGGCGATGCGCTCTCTGATCAGTTCACTAATTTCATTTGAATTCAATTGCATCTCTTTCCCCTACTATGCGTGTAGGTTGACAGCAAGACGGTGTAACGATGAGTAAATACTTCCATCTAACACCTGCTCGCCCGCTTTAATCATCACTCCACCAACAAGGGATGGATCAATTTGCTGTTCTATCGTTACCGTTTTGCCAAATTTGGCTTCAAGCGCGTTCTTAATGTCCACCAATTGGTCTTGTTCCAATGGTTCTGCGGTGTAAACCAATACTTCCATGGTTTTTTCATATTCCGCTTTCATTTCGAAGAACAACTCAACAGTGGTTGCCAGTAGCTTGAGTCTCTTGTTTTCAGCCATAACACGTAAGAAATTCTTCACGTATTGGCTAAGCCACTCATCACACGAGGTCAGTACCATGTCGAGCAAGACTTGCTCCGAACTTTCCTCTTCAAGGTCTTCAATCACCTCGACGACCGCTGGCTGTGATACCACCATTTTTAAAAGCCCTAACGCTTGTCCCCACTCATCGAGCAGTGCCTCATCAAGGGCAAACTCAAACGCCGCTTTGGCATAAGGTTGAGCAATTGAGGTAAAGTCATTCATCTGATTTACCCCTACATTTCGCTAATCATGTGCTCAACAAGCTCACGGTTACTCTTAGAATCAAGGTTTTTGCGAATCAGTTTGCCGGCACTTTCAATCACTAAATCTGCCATTTCAGATTTTAGCTCCTGACGAACCTTGCTCTTTTCGCTCTCTACCTCAGCTTTACCTTCAGCGATGATTTTCGCTTTCTCTTTTTGCGCTAGTTCTGCCGCTTCTTCCACTAATTGGTTTTGACGTTGCTGCCCTAACTCAATAATGGATTGTGCTTTTTCGCGCGCTTCCGCAACGATGCTCTCACCGTTTGCTTTTGCTAGTTCAAGTTCTTTTGCCGCAGCTGCAGTATTCTTAATACCAGTCGCGATTTCGTCTCGACGCTCGTCAAGCAGTGTTACCAATGGTGGCCACACATATTTCATGCAAAGCCAAACGAAGATAACGAAGGAGATTGCTTGACCCAGCATGGTTGCATTTAGGTTCATAACATCCTCACCAATGTTTACTTATTAAAAATCAATTAAGCCACTGCGAAGATGATGTAGAGACCAATACCAACACCAATCATAGGAACCGCATCCACTAGACCCATCATGATGAAGAACTGAGTACGAAGCATTGGGGTTAAATCTGGTTGACGTGCTACACCTTCTAGGTATTTACCGGCAAGGTTACCGATACCTGCTGCCGCACCTGCCGCACCAAGACCAATTAGAAGTGCACCTGCTACATATAAAACAGCACTTACAATATCCATAACAACTCCTGAGAAATATATTTAGTAAATTAAGTTTGAATTAGTGATGTTCTTCTACTGCCATGCCCATATAGACAACAGTGAGAACCATAAATATAAACGCTTGTAATCCGACAATTAATATATGGAACAATGCCCACGGAACACTTAACGCCCATTGCATCCACCATGGCATCAGTGCGATAAGAATAAATATCATCTCACCCGCATACATATTTCCAAATAGTCGAAGACCTAATGAAATAGGTTTTGAAATTAGTGTGACTAATTCAAGAACCAAGTTCACCGGATATAACAAAGGATGTGAAAATGGCTGAGTCGTCAGTTCTTTAATAAATCCTTTTATGCCTTTATGCTTAAAGGTATAACCAAGGACTAGAATAAATACTCCTAACGCCATTGACATGGTGACATTAACATCCGCTGATGGTAGGTCTCTAAAGTGACCAAGTCCTATTGCTCGAGTAAAGGCCGGAATAAAATCGATAGGTAATAAATCGATAGCATTCATCAAGAATACCCAGACAAAGATAGTCAGAGCCAATGGACCTATTAGTTTATCTTGTGCTTGGAAAATTTCTTTTACCAACCCGTCAACAAACTCAAATACCAATTCAACGAGACATTGCAATCGGCTAGGAACCCCACTTGTCGCCTTGGAAACCGCATAGCGAAAGCCTACGATAAAGACGATACCCAGTAACCAAACCATCAACATTGAGTCTAGGTTTATGCCCCAAAAACCATCACCCGAAGTCCAGAACGTCAAATGGTGTTCAATATAGTCATGTGCTGATTGAACGTTTTCCATTACGCTTTCCTCTGTAGTTCAATGGTTTGCTGATCTTTAAGCATTGGACTGATAAAGAAACCTAATACCGTAATGCAATACCCGGCTAATACAGTAACGTTACTCAGTTCCATAAATCGAAATGTCAAAATGAACATCACTATGGTGTAGATCATCTTGATATTGCGACTCAAACGCATCAGATCTTTTAAATTTTGTTGCGGCTTATATTTAGCTTTTAGCGATGCGAATATCATGCCTATGAACGGAGGTACAACTGCAATAATCACTCCGGTTAGCGCCGATTCTATATCTAGTTTGTCTTTAAAAAAGAGCTCGTAGAGTATAAAGACCGACCCAAGCATCAACTGGCTGTATAATATCCGCTTCCCAGCTAGCATTATATCTTCGCTGGGGATACTAGCTTGCATCAGCAATCCTTAATTGTATTTAAAACATATTGATAAATTTAATTACCGACTAAATTAATTAATAGATAACTAAATTTATCATCGACACAAAATGTAGTTATTTATCTACACAGCTTGCGAGAAGAAAGATACACCCAACAAAGTGATAATATAAATAATAATTAGCGAAACTTATCATTTCATTTTTGGAGGATTTATTTATTTGTATTCCATTAATAATCAGGCTACGTTTATATAGTAAGCCAATACTTACAGACTAACTTATTCACAAGGATGTGAACTCTTTAGTTATTTACATTTAACCTTTACTATTTTTTGATAATTACATTTATCAAGTTATATTATATTTGATTAACTATATTTCACTCCTTGATTGTTTATTCTTCCCCACCCAACAGAATAGATTTTCAAGGAGTGATTTTTTTATTTCTGATCCTTGTGAATTTTCCTTCTACCACCACTCTTCGTTAATGTAACGCTTTGTCACTCAAGTTAACTACATTAGTAACAACCTAGCGACAAATCACTCAACAACTACACAAAATACCCATTAGTATCAATAGGTTAATGTCATTTCATACATTCTTACATTTGTTCATTTTCAAAAATAGAAAGTAAGATATCAGTGATAGAGATCACATAGAGAAGTGCTATAACACTAATACTGATTATCTTGTAAACAATATTACTCATGGATACTCTCTTTGTATTTAAGATTTATCTCATTTATGGACTAGCATTTATAACGCTATTTTTCGCGATATTACTGCGCGATATGTCCAGCAGTGAAATAAAAATTGCTAAGGTTCTTCCTTACTTAGGCATTTCTGGATTGGTGCTTGGCTTCCATGAGTGGAGCGAATTGTATCTTGCTATTTACCAACAAGAGTTCGTCATTACTAAACCGATGGAAGTGCTACTTCTGTTAAAGTTTGTTATTGCTTATCTTCCTTTAAACCTGTTTGCATGGAAGATGACCGAACTTCTGGATACTACTATTGCTAAAACCGTTCGCCGTGTCTGGTTAAGCCTAGCGACTCTCTTATTCGCGATTTCCCTCTATCAGTTTTCTACTCAAGATTTTTACGCCTTTACCATTAGCGCCACTCGAAACGCACGACTCCTTTTTAGCTTGATCGCTAGCTGTGTTGCAGGAATTGGTCTTGCGTTGTATTCAAAACAGTTAGAAGAACAAGACGTCCCCAACCATCTGTACTTCTTGCTATCTGGCATTGCCTTTTTCATATACGGCCTCGGCAGCGCCCTTGTTTTTGCTCAGTATGGTGCGTGGGTCTTAGTCTTCCGCTGTGTTGGTGCTGTCATGCTATTGGCAACACTGTGGCAAGCGTTGAAGATGTTTGATCTCGAAAGAAAACAACAAATAGAAGAGGCACTTTCGCTGTCTCTACAAAATCAGAAGTTAAAAGAGCTTGGAGAACTGTCTTCAGCCATCGCCCATGAAATAAAAACACCTATCAGCAGCGCTTTGATGAGCTGTGATTTGTTAGAGCAAAATCGCGAGAACCAAGAAATCGCAGACCGTCAAATCGTCCGTATACGTCGAGGACTTGAGCGAGCGGCCTGCATAAGCCAGGAAGTACTGCGTTACTCACATCAGCACAGTATCCAGCGTGAGCGTGTCCATGTTGAGAGCATCGTCAATGCCGCTCTGGATATGCTTCGCTACCGTCTTGCTCAATATGACCTCACGTTAGATATTGACCCCAAACTCTATGTCAGAGGCGATAAAGCCTTGCTTGAGGAAGTCGTTATCAACCTTGTATCCAATGCTCTTGATGCCAGCGCCAATCAACGCAAGTTGGCCATCAGAGTTCAAAAAGATCATGACAAAGTGTCATTGAAAGTACGTGACTGGGGTACAGGAATGTCCCCTAAAACCTTAGAGAAAGCGACACAACCTTTCTTTACCACCAAACCAAAAGGCAAAGGTACCGGTATGGGCCTTGCCCTCGTAAAACAAATTGCCACACAACATAACGGCTCTATTACATTCTCGAATGTTTGCCCGGGGCTACTTGTTGAGTTCAAACTACCAGGAGTTAAATAATGAAACTGCAACTACTTTTAGCTGAAGATGATACGGACTTAAGAGAAGTATTGGAGGAAGCATTATCACTTGAAGGCTTTGAAGTCACCGCCGTCGATAATGCCGAAGATGCTCTTGATCTCGCAAAAGAAAAGACGTTTGACCTAGCCCTATTCGATGTGGTGATGAGTGGAATCACCGGTATTGATGCGCTGACAACACTACGCCGATTCCAACCCAATATCGGTGTGATCGTCACGACCGCATTTGCTACGGTGGATCTTGCGGTTGATGCCATGAAAAAAGGCGCAGATGAGTTTCTAACTAAACCATTTAACCTTTCTGCACTCTCCGTCACACTCAAACGTGTTCATGCAGAACGCTCTCCTAAGGACGTGCAAAATGCCGAGTCTCGTGACCAAGTATTCAGCGCACTATCGAACCCAATTCGCCGCACCGTAGTGAGACAACTAAAAGTACACCACAAAATTAAGTTCATGGATCTATGCCGTATCGTCGGCATCGAGGACCATACGAAGTTCAACTTCCACCTAAGACAACTTGTAAACTGTGGACTTGTAACGAAGGACAACGGCAAGGTATACACCTTAACTACCTTGGGGCAACAGGTTTACACCAGCATGCTTCAATAAATTCAAAAAGCAGCAATCCAGTCTTGGTAGGCACTTCCGTTGTGAGAGTGCCTACCCTGTCTTACAAGAGCCATTTAAGTGCTTTCGAATAGAGAATAATTACTCAGATAACTCTGAAATTGCCTCCTGTAACTCCTCTTCAGCATCCGCTAGCTTTCGCTCCTTTTTTTTGATTTTTTTCGGATCACCCTTAGCTTTTGCTTGCTCCAGTTCCTGAGTTCTTTCCGCTACCCTTTTCTTCCTGCTCTCCACTTTCTGCATTCGTTCCTCGTAGAGCTTTTCATCAGTGCAGTAATTTTGAACATTCTCTATGGCTAATTCGAGGCTTTGGATCTCATGAGTGTTGTTATACTTTTTAGCATATTCCAGCTTGGTCTTGAGTCGCTGCTCTTTGGCTGCGCATCCCGTTAACGCTTCTTGGGCAGACACACTGCCACTAACGGATACGGTAAGTGCTAGCAAGGTTAATGTCATTTTTCTCATAGTGTACCTAAATAGATTACGTCTCTTAGACTTCGGCTAAAGAAACTAGTGGCATAAAAAAACAAACGTCATTTAGCTTAACACTAAGATACTACACGTAAAGATTAATTATCTAAATTGGCATGAATTGGAGCCATGCGCCCAAAATGGCGTGTCGCGTCAAACGAATAACTTAGATTCCTCTTAATGACTTCCCGCTACTCGTAATATCTGCCTTGGCCAACTTACTCTGTAAATACGCACTTTAGAACTTAACAATCGTGATTCGACAAAAAATCGACACAAGTTTGCTATCATCAATTCACGCTATTGAATTGGAAAGGTGTATGAGTGTGCTATCTAGCAGCCAGATCTTAGTCGTAGAAGACAATGAAGAGCTACAAGGCATATTGGCGGACTTTCTTGAAGTCAAACAAGCGGAAGCGGACTTTGCAAGCAATGGTGAGTTAGGCCTATCGCTTGCGTTATCTCATGCGTTCGATGCCATTATTCTAGATGTAATGATGCCAAAAAAAGATGGAATGCAGGTGGCACGAGAACTGCGCCTTAAAGGCTGCACGACACCTATTCTTATGCTGACAGCACTAAATGGACAATCTGACTTATTGACCGGTTTCGATTCTGGAGTTGACGACTTCCTCACTAAGCCGTTCCAGTTTCCTGAACTCGAAGCCAGACTTACCGCACTAATTAAGCGCTATCGTGGTCAAGTTGCCAAAAGCACACTGAGATTTGGCGATATTGTTATTGATGAAAAAAGCCATCAAGTGACACGACAAGGCGAAAATATAGAGTTAAGCCCAGCGACCTATCAAATCCTACTCGCGCTAGTAAAAGCTCAAGGTGAAGTGGTATCAAGAGAGTCATTAATTCAGACCCTTTGGGGGGAAAATGTGCCCGATAAAGACGTATTGCGAAGTCATATCTATTTACTGAGAAATGTTTTAGATAAGCCGTTCGACGTTCCATGCCTAATGACGGTACCTAAATTTGGCTTCAAACTGGTAATTCAATGATGAAAAAGTCAAAGTCACAACCTAGTTATTACTCCATAAAACAAGTCAAAGCGCGCTTGTTACGAACCTTCTCTCTTATCGCTTTGGTCACTTCTTTTTTGGTTTTCTTTGCCTTTTCGCTTCACTTGGCCTTAGAGGAAGACGACCAGATCGAACATCACTTAGTGTCATTTGAAGAAATAGCCCAATCCTACTATCAACTTCGCCAAGTAAATCAGGCTCAGCTCAGTAAAAGCGTTACCGCATACTTTGACGCTAATGTGCTACCGCAAAGAATCGCACAACAAGGGCCTTTCCCATTAGGAAAAGTAACGAAATACAATACCTTCCTCGAAGATGGCTTTTTGGTCTATCACACCAAGTTTCAGTTCAACGAGCAAACTGTCCCGCTTTATCTCTCCATTGATTCGAGAGCGATGGACTTTGGAGATGACTCTTGGGACACATTGATGATCATTTCAATGCTACTGATGGTCTTTCTGATTTTTGTCTTGCGGTTATCGCTTAAAAGGGTCTTCGACACATTAATGTCGCCAATCTCCTCCCTCAGCCACCAACTCGCTAGTAACCAAGACGGTGCATTCTCCATCACAGAGCATTCAATTTTAGAGCTGCAAACACTCACCGAGCATCTTAATAGTTACACGCAAATGAAAGAGCGTGTCGCCAAACAAGAGCTTATGTTTGCCAAGTATGCGAGCCACGAGTTGAAAACGCCCATTGCCGTGGTATTGGGTGCCGCCAACTTACAGGCAATGAAACAAGATGAGGCTTTTCAAACCAAGCAGCGTGAACGCATACTCAAAGCGGCGAATGGTATGCAACAGACCGTGGAACTGCTACTAAACATCGTTAAACAAGAAAATGCGAGTCCCGATAGCTTATCGACCAAAGTCAATGAACAAGATTTGGAGCTAGCAAAATACCATTCAAGTGCTTCAAAAGACACGAAGGTAACGGTGCAGATCGAAGAAGGGACAGCGGTTAATCTGCCATTGATAGCCGTACGAATGATAGTGGGAAATTTGCTAGACAATGCCATACGTTTTACAACCAAAGGAGAGATTTCCGTCCGAATCTCATCTCAGGAAATTTGCATCACTGATAACGGCTGTGGACTGAACAATAATAACGATATTGAGCATGGGCTGGGGTTACTGATTGTTCATCGGATCGCAGAAAGCTATGGTTGGCAATTTACGCTTTCGAATAATCCTAACGGTAATGGATGCTGCGCGAGACTCATACGGATTAATAACTAGAGGCAAACGATAGGAAGCAGTCGTTCCTATCGTTACACTTTTGTCACCAGTAATCCTTAGTTATCGCTGGATTGCTTGACTAGATCAGGAAACTGGTCGAACAAAAAGTCTAAGAACAAGCGAATGCGTTTGGGTTGGTATTTTTTACTCAAATAGACCACATTCAAATCCGCGCTCGATACCGTTGTCGACGCATTGAAGTTTTTCATATAGCCGTTAAGTACCGTTACCAGACGACGATGGTTAATATCTGCCTGAACATCCAACAGTGACTTAAGAGCAATACCCGCTCCCTCTAACGCCCATCGACGAATCACTTCGCCATCATCTGAAAAACGTTTTGGTGTTACCGTAATGGATTTCCGTTGATCATTTTCTCGAAAGTGCCACGTCTTTAACTCTTCGCTATGACGCAGCATCACTAAACAATCATGCCCCACCAAATCCTGAGGAGTAATAGGGGTGCCACGCTTTGCTAGGTACTCTGGTGAGGCACACAATACACGGCGACTGGACGCCAATCTGCGAGAAATGAGATTACTATCCGCCATTTCCCCATAACGAATAACAATATCCATACCGGATTCGTTAACGTTAGACAGGTGATCATTGAGGTAGAGATAAGGAATAACGTCAGGATAGCGTTCTGAAAACTCATTTAGAATAGGGACAATATATTGCTTACCAATATCTTTTGGTGCAGATACTCGCAGCGCGCCTTTTACCTCTTTAACGCCACTTTGGATGATATTTTCCACCTCATTAACGTTATCCAATATATCCAAACAAGCTTTATAATAGAGCTCTCCTGAATCGGTTAACGATACGTGGCGAGTGCTTCGATTAAGCAGTTTAACGCCGTAACGCTCCTCCAAAGCCTGAAGCCTAGCCGTCATTGAGGCTGGCGACAATCCAAGATCTCTACCTGCAGCGGCTAACCCTTGGTGCTTAACGATGCTCGCGAACATCTCCATATCTGAAAACTTATCCATTGGCACTCCATTATTTAACCAATCCGAATAATGATTTCGTATTTTACCCAATTATAAAACTAAGTCGAATAAATATAATGGGCGTTATCAAATGAAGTCATCGAATTGGGAGAAACAATAATGAACCGCGAAAAAACAACTTACGTCATTCTAGGTGGCACATCAGGTATCGGAGAAGCTATCGCTCAGCTCGTTAATCACGAAGAGAATATTGTCCATGTTGCCAGTCGCTCAACTGGTCTAGACATCAGCAACGAGAAAGAGATGCACTGCTACTTCGAATCCATCGGTGCTTTCGACCACCTTATTGTCACTGCAGGATCAGCAGCGCCCGCAGGCAAAGTAACCGATGTAGCTATTGATGAGGCTAAGGGGGCATTTGACGTCAAATTTTGGGGTTCCATTAACGCTGCAAAACAGGCTGCTCGCTTTATCAAACCAAACGGTACCATTACGTTTACGACGGGCATGTTATCTCGAAAAGTCGTTCCTAACACTTATGCGAAAACAGCGATGAATGCCGCACTAGAAGCCGTGACAAAGATCTTGGCCAGAGAACTAGCACCAATTCGCGTCAATGCTGTCAGCCCTGGCTTAACAAAGACCACCGCATACAAAGGGATGGATCAAGCAACCCGCGATACCATGTACGAAAACGCCAAGAACAGTCTACCTGTCGGTAAAGTTGGTGAAGCGCAAGATGTCGCAAAAGCGTATTTGTTTGCTATCGAAAACACCTATATGACCGGTGCCATTATTGATGTCGATGGCGGCGCGTTAATCAACTAAGTCAACACCAAGCCTACTCTTATTACAGGTATTCAACATGAAGCTTTATATCTATGACCATTGCCCGTTCAGTGCACGTGTTCGCTATGTGGCGGGCATGCTCAACTTATCACTGGATATTGTCACATTAGATTATGACGACGACACCACCACAAAAAACATCATTGGCAGTAAGCAAGTGCCCGTGTTTGTCACCGGTAGTGGAAAAGCTCTGGCGGAAAGTCTCGATATCATCGGTTATCTGCTTGATTTAGCAGATTCGGCAGAAAACAGTACGCCATCTCAAGACGTGTTGAGATGGCAGAAGGATGCCTTCTTGCCACTGCAAAAAATTGGATATCCACGTTGGAGCGCCTTGCCACTCAAAGAGTTCTCAACCACCAGTGCAAAAAAAGCATGGCGTACTAAGAAAGAAACGTATGAGCTTAATTTCAACAGCTTATTAGAAGACACCTCGCAAATTGCCTCGCAAGCAGAGGTGTTGATCACTCAAGCGAATGAACTGCTTCAGCTGGGCGCCGGAAGTCGCAGGAAGTTGGTGGACGAGGCCATTATATTTTCCATATTACGAGGCTTTTTCAGTGCACCTGAAGTGCGCTGGGACCCGAGTGTCGCTGATTGGATGGTCACTCAGAGTCAAGCTACTCATGTGAAATTACTCAACAACGAACAATACCAATAATTCAGAAGTTAAACATTTGTGGCCTTTGCCAGTCATGACGAAGGCTACGTAAGGTGTACGATTATGGAAAGCAAAAACTACGCAAATATTATCGTTTTCACAGGATTACTCGCCGCAGCAAGTGCCATCATTAACGCCGACCTTTACGATGGCACCTGGTCTGAAGTCGCTACCATTGCCGCCGCAATAATGATTCCCGTGACTGCCTATTTCAATAGGAAGAATGTCGCACTGTCTTTTCTGTTACCACTATTTTTTACCACCATTGTTGTTAGAAATGCTGATCAACATGATTGGTCAATGATCGGTTGGATAGCGGCGATATCTTATCTGCCGCTGCTCGCACAATGTGTTGTGGTCATGCGACGTACCTTTATCAAAGAAGGCCCGACAGAAACAGCATTAAGTATGCTGCGTATATTCATCGGTATGAACTGGTTAACGCATTGTACAGAAAAACTGTTTGTTTCTTCCCACGACGCTGGCTTAGTTAGCTTTTTTGCCAACGGATTTGGTAACTTGGTGGTTGGACACCCATTAACGGATTCAACCGCCAATATTCTGATTGTGCTTGGTGGCCTAGTGGAACTCGCTACCGCTATTTCATTGGGACTAGGGGTACTTTCTCGGTTTGGAGCGTTCATGTCAGCAGGATATCTGATCGTTGCCCAGATAGTGGGTGGTCACTTTGCCGTTGGCTATACGTGGATTTTACCGGGTGGAGGATGGGAATTGGCGTTCTATTACTTTATGGTCACCATACCATTTATGCTTCCAAACGTAGGTGGCTCTGTCGCTTTGGAACGAATGAAGTTCGTTCGCTCTTAATCAAGTAAAACAGGTGCCCTGAGAGCACCTGTTTTTCATCAACTAAGCAACTTTACGAATAAAGTGCTTGTTCCGTCCTCAAACCTTTTATCAGGCTAAAACACATCAATAGCAGAACAAAAGTAAACGGCAGAGCCGTTGCCACTACGCCCGACTGCAACGCTTGAAGCGCCTCTTTACCGCCAATCCACAACATTACTGCTGCAATTGCCCCTTCAATACACGCCCAAAATATCCTCTGAGGTATTGGTGCATCAATCTTGCCGCCAGCAGTGATACTATCGATAACCAGCGAGCCAGAATCCGAAGATGTTATAAAGAAAATCAAAATAAGAACAATGGAGATCACGGACAAAATAGAGCCAAATGGTAAAGCATCGTATACATGAAATAGCGTTAGTGAAATGTCGGTTAAGCCATTCGCCCCCAACTCACCAACATGATTCGCTACTTGATCAATAGCGATCCCGCCAAATACTGACATCCATATTAACGTCACTGCAGTTGGAATAAAGATAACCGCTAACAAGAACTCTCGTACCGTACGTCCTTTCGAGACTCGAGCAATGAACATACCAACGAATGGAGACCAAGAAATCCACCACGCCCAATAGAATACCGTCCAACCATGCATCCAGACAGTGTCTTCACGTCCATGAGGACTACTGAGCGTAATGATATTTTCTACGTAACCAAGCGTTGTATTCCAGATTGACGGCAGAGCGACATCCAGACTTACAGCCGTGACAAAAATCAGCAATAAAAAGGCCACAACCATATTGATGTTACTAAGAACTTTTACTCCACCATCAATACCGCGCACCACTGACATAACCGCGATTAAGGTAACAAATACAATCACCGCCAGTTGCATACCAATGCCACCGTCTAGACCAAATACATAGTTGATGCCACTTGTCGCTTGTTGAGCACCTAAGCCCAGCGATGTCGCTAGACCAAACAAAGTCGCCAAAACCGCCATGATATCAATCACGTGGCCTAGCCAACCCCAAGCTCGGTCACCGAATACTGGATAGAATGCTGAGCGAATAGATAGAGGCAACCCCTTGTTGTAGGTGAAAAACGCGAGTGATAACGCCACAATAGCGTAAATACCCCAACCATGGATGCCCCAGTGGAATAGCGTTGCCCCCATAGCAAGCGACTTAGCCGCTTCCGTATTGGGTTTTACATTGAGTGGCGTTCCCCACCAGTCTGTAAAATAAGCCGTTGGCTCCGCCACTCCCCAAAACAGTAAGCCGATACCCATACCAGCCGCAAACAGCATCGCCAACCATGAAATGGTTGAATGGTCAGTGGTTGCATTTTTACCACCGATACGAATTTTCCCAAGAGGAGAAATCAATAACGCGACGGCAAAGAATAGGAAAAAATTGGTTGCCCACATGAAGAAGACATCGAAATCATTAATGATGCCGTTTTTGAGGCCATTTAGCGCATTCAATGCGGTGGCAGGTTCTACGAGAAGAAGAGAAACTAGGCTAAGAATAACAAGTGCCGCACTTGTTCCGAATACGGGGTTATGAATATCGAAGCCCCATTTTTGAATGTTGTCCTGACCGACTTGATAGTCAGTCGTCTCAATACTGTACTTCTTTAATGCATTGTCCATAAATACTACTACTACGTGTCCAAATTGCTTTCCTTAAAAAGGAAAAAACTAGAAACCGCCCTCCATTTAATTAGAACTCTAATGAATAATTTCGGCAGGAATGCTAACACACGTCCATAAATGATTCAAATAACGCATTTTTTGCACTAAAAGTCAGATCTTTCTCGATAGCCACTAGAAAAACAAACGAACTCTAATCATTAGAATGCTAATTATTTTTTCTGTAAAAACGTAGTACACCACTAATCGACAGGTCAACAATAGCGAAGAACGGCGTTAGTTCATGCTAGAGACAGCGGGAATTACCCGATCATCTTTTCAGCAATAAGGTAGGTGTGAAGTTCTGGATGCTGGTCGAACTCCAAGTGACGAATAGTGCAGCCAAGTTTAATGAAAAGCTCTAAAAAGCCATTAGTCCCAAGAGACGAGTAATACACTTCTGGCCCCATGAAATCATCAGTATGCTGCCCCGCTTCTTGTGTGCCTCCAAAAGAAAAAACAAACACACCACCCGGATTTAGACCGGCAATAATTTTGGTCAGAACAGGGATTTGCTGCTCTAGTGGAATATGCCAAATGCTGTCCCAAGCGGTAATGAAATCATAACTACTTGATAGTTGAGCCTCACAGATATCTTGGTGATAAAAGGGAATGTCTGGATGACGCTCTCGCGCAAGCTGAATCATTTTTCTCGAGATATCCATCCCCTCGGGTTGAAACCCTTCTTGTTGCAATAGATTGATAAATCGTCCGGTACACCCACAGCCGATGTCGAGTGCCTTGCCTCTGGACGAAATAAACGCAATCGCTCGCTTATGAGCTTCGATGCCATTATCGAGATTAAACTCTTCACTCAACCACAGGTGAGTAATCTGATCGTAAGCTTTCCCTGTTTGTTCTGGCGTCATCTCGTTCCCAGCTTGTCTGTTTTCCCTGCGCACTATTGCTATGTCACTATAAAACATATTGATGTTTAACGCTTTCTTTAGGGCAACCGCCAACGAATTTTGCAGAAATACGCTTAAGCCCATCCTAGACTCTTAATGACAAAATCCGAGGGAGAGTGAACATGCAGCAATTCTTGCGCCTAACATCCATCACGCACAGCTTTAAGGTGGGATTATCTCGGCGACTGATTTGGCGAGTGCTGTTCATCGCCGTACTCAGTGCCGCGATTAACGCAGCACAGTTCTATTTCTTTTACTCTCAAACGCTCGATATGCTCGCTCAACAGCTCTCGTTTCAGTTGCTTCCCGAAGAGTTTGCCGCGGTAGCTAACTCCATGCCTTCAATGTACCAAGCCATGAGTAATTGGCTGATTCTATTACTGTTACTTCAATTGGCACTGGCAACATGGGCGGGATGCTGGCTCAGCTACAGACTTTATGGTCCAGTAGAGCGGATTCGACAAGCTCTGGTCGACATCTCCTTAGGTAAGTTAAAGACAAAAGTGAAGACTCGGAGCGGTGATGAACTCAGCGACATTGCAGAAAATGTCAGTGACAGTGCCGCCCGTTTACAAGTGATTGTATTAAGCATGAAGCAAAGCCTTGATGGAATTGATAGCTGCGCGATGACTCCAGAACAAGCAGCTCACATTGAAATGGTTCGCAGTAATCTAGACTACTTTGAGACCATTGACGTCAGCCCATCTAATGAATCCGAGCCGCCTAATGACTTTAGCTCAGAACGCTAACTTAGCGTTATGGCAACCATTGATGCTTGCGTTGTTGCTTCCCTTATTACTCACCATTGGAAGTAGCCAAGCCGTGAACGCTTCCCAAGCAATCGTCGGTCAAGGAATTCAACTGGTCCAAGTTGGACAAGTCACACAAGCCAAGTCAAAACTGAGCCAGTTACCACAGCCATATTCAGGAGAAGCACTATTTTTGGCAGCTCGTATTGCAGAAGCAGAAAACAACTGGGCAACAGCGATGTCCTTGTATCGCGAATATTTAGCCAGTAACCCTTTTAGCGTCCACCAATTAGAAGCAAGGGCGGCATTTGCACTATTGCGAACCTATCAAAATGATCCGTTACTTGGCGACTTCTTCACTCTAATTAAGTTACGCGACCTAAATCATATTCAGCAACTTCAAAACACTAGCGCCAGGCTATATGCCACACATCCGCAAGCGCCGTTGGCGATTCGCGGACAGCTTCTCACCGCATACAGTTTGTTAGAGTTGGCCCAACAACCTCAAACTGCACTGCAGCTTTACCTTTCCATTGCAGCAGATACTCAGAATGCCGGCGCAGATTGGTACATTCAGGCATTGTTTGGGGCGGCTTTCGCAGCCATTCGCGCCAACCGTTTACCGCAAGCCCAACGATCTATCAATGAGATACAGAGTAAATTGAATTCGAGTTGGGGCAACCGCAACAGCCTGCTAGCGCGAAGTTGGCAACAGCGCATCAACGCCATGACCTTTATGTTGCCTCTAGCACAACAAACGACGGTATCAACAACGCCCTTTTTATGGGGAGTCGGCGCAAGGTTGCTGTTAGATAACCCTGTAGGCAGTGGTAACAACTTCACGCCAATCTGGCACACCCTTACCAATAATGATTTACAGGTAAACAGCGTCAGTTTGTGGATCACTCAAGACAGCGATTGGAATTGGCTACGCACAGACTTACTTCGCGGCGCTCATTTGCATGGCTATATTCCTATGATTAATTACTGGTTTTTTGGTGACAAAATCAGCCCTGACTACGTTGCTGCTAATCGTCAGCGCTACCTTGAGCAGATAAAAAGCAAGCTGATTCCGTTATTGCGAGACCTTCCTCAAGCCTATCTGATTCTTGAACCAGAGTTTAACAAACAGGGCATTGAAACTTGGGACGAATGGGATCCATTAATGCTGGAGGTAATCCAACTAATACGACAAGGGGCACCGCAAGTTAAAGTAGGATTAGGGCTGGGTGACTGGGATAAACCCGGTGGCACGCCAAGTTACGCCAGCGCCGAGCAAGCCATTGAAGCCAGTGATTTTGTAGCAAGTATGCTGATGCTCTCTAGTTATACTGAACGCGCTCACGCCGCACCAGATTGGTCCGCTTGGGTTCGAGCTTTGCGGCTAGGCGATAGGTTAAAAAGGCGCTTCAACAAACCATGGATGCTGGCGTATTTATCCATCGCATCTCAACCTTCATGGGAGCAGCAACAAGCCGTGGAGATTGAGAAGTTGGCGTTTTATCTGCCGATGCTTCGTAACCTTGGGCTGTTCGCCCTTAATTGGTTTTCTCTCACCGATGAGCCCCAACAGCAAGGTTGGTTTGCCGAAGCAGAGCAAAGCTTTGGTCTTCTCAATGCCAACTACCAACCCAAGCCCGCCTTGGCTGACTATCAACAACTCATCAGTACGCACCGTAACGAACAAACGCCAGAGGTTAAGCAGTTTCATGCAAAACTAGTGGCAAACCACCAGCTAGAAATCACAGCTCAGTTAGCGTATTGGACGCGCTGGGAAGTCGTTATTCAACAGGGCACAAACACCTGGCTTGAGAAAGGCGTTGGTGATGCTTTTACTATTCGTTGGAATGGGCAAATGCTGCCAACTTGGGCTGAAAATGGCGAGGTATCTGTAACGTTAGTCATCAATGGTATGATTGACAACTCACTGGTAACGAACTGGAATGCTCCCCCTACCCTCCGCCAGCAAGCTTTCAATGAGCCAGTCTCACTCGACAGATGGCAAACCTGGCAGCAAGCGCCAGAACAGATCATTACACTAGAGCAGTTAAGTACGGACAGTCCAACAGCTATTGAGCTTGTTCTAAAGCGACTCACTTCTCCTCAACTTGAGGCGCTGCATATCGGGCTCATCGACCAAATAGGGTTCCAACAAACCGTCTCCGCCTCTTCTTACACCTATCAAATCGGTGATAGCATAGCCATTTATGTCCCATTGCAACAATTCAATCGACAATGGGTCAGATACGTCGACGGTAAACCAATATGGCGAGATAGACCCAGCGGCGTCATTTCTGTCGTATTGCAAAATAGTGGCGCTGAGAATGTGGCATTTGAAGTGAGTAGGTTGAACCAACTTACACCGTAATTTTAGACATGCTGTTAATAAAAAAAAGGTCACTTATGCCGCTAAACATAAATGACCTCTTTTAGAAATTCGAGAGACTTACTTGCCTAGCACACAGGCGTCAATCAGTGACTTAATATCTAGCACGTGCTTTCTCAACATAGACTTAGCTTCTTCAATCTCACCATCGCTAAGCATTTGGTAAATACGACGATGATCATCGAGGATCTCAGCATAAGCGTCTTCCGTACTGGTTAGGTGACTACGAATGGCCCCAATGTGGAACTGAACTAACTGGTAGCTCTTTTGCAGTAACGAGTTGTTGCAGTGTTTGAAAAAGGATTCATGGAACTCACCGTCTAACAATAAGAACGCTTTGAAGTCTTTGTTCTTAAATTTGTGTTCCATTTTAACGATGCTAATTTCTAGGCTTTCCAAAAATGCTTGAGAGTCATTTCGCATTGATTCTTCAATTGCGATTGGCTCTAAATAGCTTCGAAAATTACATAGTTCAACAATAGACTTTTCATCTGGTTGAAAAACAAAGCTACCTTTCTGAGGAATGATATCGATCAGCCCTTCTTGCTTAAGAATAAACAGTGCTTCTCGTACGGGCGTTTTACTGACTCCAAAGGTCTCTGACAGTGACGCTTCTGAGAGTGGTTGACCTAGCTTCAATTCACCACTCACAATTGAATAGCGTAAATTCTCAGCAACATTTTCTGTTAAACTTTTAGGGCGAGTGATGACTTTCAATCTCGTTACCTCATGATTAATTCTACTGACGTTAGTCTACCCCAATATCTTATTGTTGACAGCAACTAATAAGTGGCGAGACCGGCTTACTCATGCATGTTAATAACACATATTATATTTATTTAATTTAGCTATATCACTCGTTGTTTCAGTGCGTTAAATCGCATTTGATTAAAGACCTCGAGATTTAAACTAGAAACATTGCCGTCATCGCTAGGTACATACTACCGGAGTATAGAAACGCTTTTTTCTTCGATTGCGGGCTTTCGAATTGAGCACCTAAAATGAAACCAACAAGGTACAGCACGGCACTAGCAGTAACAAAACCGAGTGCGTATAACATAACGGCTGCATTTGTTGGCATTTCAAATAAGTGAACATAGCCATGAAAACAGGCAAAAGAGGCTAACATATAGACTAACCATCGACTCAACTGTCGACCCGAAACACCAAACGTCAACACCACTCCTACTAAGACCACCGATAAGGCGATCAAACTCTCAAACATCGGGATATAAAAACCCGTCACTGCTATTCCGGCACCGAAAACCAAACTTAACGCAAGCACGCTAAGTGAGACCCATTTCATTGATTTGTCACGGCCAAAGTACAAGCTGCAAACTAAACCAATACCCATCATAGCTGCAACATGGTCAACACCGGAAAGTGGGTGCAGCATACCCGATAGAAATCCTACTTCAGAGTGACCAGAATGAGCACTTGCCAAAGAAGGAAAGAGTAAAGCCAATAGCATCCACGCGTTTTTCATAAACCTAGCCTTTTGTTTATTAGAGAATTCAAATGACGGCAACGTCTTATTACAACCAAACTACGACAACTAACATATCAGATATCAATTATTATTTTGTATAAACATTTTCTTTTAATGGCATCGATCACATTTAGAGAAAAACATCATTAAACATAGCATAACAAACTAGATAACTATCATTTTTGAACTTAAAGTATCTGACATATCACATTTAAGAAAAATCACTAACATTTTATAAAAGTGACAGATAATGACGACTCGGAGTACGAAAATGCATATTCATTTGGATCTTGTCGGTGGAATTGCAGGTGACATGTTTACTGCATCCATGCTTGATGCATTACCAGACTTGGAGTTACCACTTCTAGCGGCTCTTGAGGTGGTGAAAGAGACTGCGCAAGTTAATTATTGGACCGAGAGTGCTATAGATAAGGGCTTAACCGGTAAACGCTTCTATGTTGAAAGTCAGCATGGCGAAACGGACGACCATCACCATCACCATCACCATCACGAGCATAGAAGTTGGAAACATATACGACAGCTAATTTCTGAGTTGCCGGTAGATGAACCGACTAAAAAAAACGCGCTTGGTATATTTGGACTTCTTGCGGAAGCAGAGGCGAAAATCCACGGTAAAAGTGCCGAGGATGTCCACTTTCATGAGGTAGGAGCGTGGGATTGTATTATCGATATCCTATCTGCTAGCTGGCTGATAGAACACTCAAAAGCCACATCATGGTCGTGCTCAGATATTCCATGGGGCGGAGGCACTGTGACATGTGCTCACGGCGATATCCCTGTTCCTGCTCCGGCGACCTTATCGTTGCTAAAGGGCTTTCAGATGATAGATGACGGTATCAAAGGAGAGCGCGTGACACCAACTGGCGCTGCTATCCTTGCGTGGCTCAACCCTTCACATAACGTAGCTAAGGGGCAAGTCTTTGACATAGGTTACGGTTTTGGCAAACGCAAACTAGATGGAAGAGCAAACCTTCTGAGAACCACCTTGCTGGCAACAAAGGAAGGCTGTCACAACAACCATGAAGAAATCTGTGTCATTCAATTTGATATTGATGATATGACTGGAGAGTTACTCGCGATCGCTAGGGAGAAAATTCGCGCTCAACACGGCGTACTTGAAGTGACAGAGACTGTGGCGCATGGTAAGAAAAATCGCCATATTAATACCATAACGGTGCTCACTCAGTTAACGGTTCAAAACCCTATGATTGAGTTTATATTCAATCATACCTCAACTCTTGGCGTACGTTATTGGACCTGCCAACGAATGATATTACCTCGCCACCATCATCAAGTCACAATCGATGGCAGTCAATATGACGTAAAAACGGCAGAGCGACCTGATGGTACCTTGACCAGCAAAATAGAATCGAGCCACTTAGTACAGCCCCGCATGAACCTGAGCCGTCAGATTGAAATCAAATCACTTACAGAGAAGCTAGCGACCCATGAATTCAATAAACAACAAGATTGAGAGATTAGAAAATCAACTCCAACAACTTGGTAAGGTCACTGTTGCGGTAAGTGGCGGTGTAGACAGCATGACACTCGCCTTTGTTGCTCACCGGGTGTTGGGTGCCAACGCAAAAATGGTTCACTCCATCTCTCCCGCAGTCCCGCCACAAGATACCCAGCGGATTGAGGACTTTGCTACCAGGTACGGATGGAATATGATGTTTGTGGAAAGCGGCGAGATAGATACTCCAAACTACCAATCCAACCCTGTCAATCGCTGCTACTACTGTAAATCATGCCTCTACACGACACTCGGAAGCTTATCATTTGGACAAGTGGTATCAGGCACAAACTTAGACGATTTAGATGATTACCGACCTGGCTTAATCGCTGCAAAGGAACACCAAGTGGTGCATCCTTTTGTCGACGCTTCAATCAATAAGCAAGATATCCGTGATATTGCTAAACAGTTAGGACTACCTAAGCTGTCTAAGTTGCCAGCTTCTCCTTGCTTAGCCAGCAGGATAGAAACCGGTATTTACATCAATGAAAGTAACTTAAATTTGGTCAATTCGGTCGAACAATACTTACGAACCAAAGTAGAAAGTAATACGCTTCGTTGTCGTGTTCAAAAGCAGCGTTTGAGCATAGAGCTTGATACTCAAACCATAACAGCCCTAAGTGAATCTGACATTAAAGTACTAACACAGCAAATAACGGTCATAGCCAGAAAATTTGAGGCTTCCGTTCCCATTCAGTTTATGCCCTACCAGAGAGGCAGTGCGTTTATTGGAGAGAAAGAATGTCAGGCATAATAATCGATTTTGAACGCAAGCAACGCTGTGGTGTTGAAGAAGCTATCTTATGTTCTAGCAAGAGCCCGCTTCAAATAGAACAGATTATTCAAATGGCTCTAGAACGAGATGCGCGAATGTTGTTCACTCGCTTATCACTAGAAAAGTGGCAATCTTTAAGTCCCACCTTTCATCCAAAGCTATCTTATTGCTCTGTTTCTGAAACCGCTATTTTGGGAACAATAACAGACCTTACACAACAAGAAAGCCCTATTGCTATCGTGTCAGGAGGGTCTTCGGATACTAGCATCTGTCATGAAATCTTACGGACGTTAAACTATCATGGCGTGAGTGCTTCACTGTATGAAGATATTGGAGTTTCTGCGTTGTGGCGCTTAACAAATGCACTGGAAGACATTAACAAGGCCAAGATCATAATCGCAGTCGCGGGTATGGAAGCGGCACTGCCAACGGTTTTGGCCGGTCTAACACCTAGACCTATTATTGCAGTGCCCACTTCTGTTGGCTACGGTGTGTCAAATGGCGGTGAGCTCGCCCTACACTCTTGCTTGGGGAGTTGTGCTGCAGGCGTCATGACGATGAATATTGATAATGGATTTGGTGCGGCCTGCGCAGCGATCAAGCTACTAAACAGTTTCCAGCATAATTGATCACAAAAGAAAAAGGGCTCAGATGAGCCCTTTGTAACGATTGCTATTCAGTCCAAGGCAATAGACCGCCTGATTCATCAAACGCAAACGCTATCGACTCCGAAATACACACTACGCCCTCTAGCGACTCGACGACATCTTTAAGCCCTTCTGATACATAAATATTGTCGAGTTCAAGCGTGTTTTTTATCCACACGATTTTCGCATTCTGAATATCATGAATCGGTCCTGTTTTCAGCGCAAATACAATCGCTTCTCGGTCATTCCCCATAACCATGGGGATCTTTGCAGTCGCTAACGTACCCGCCGTCGCTGCGTTAGTGTACATCGCGGAGAAGTCTAGGTTTTGCACCAATTGACGAGTAGTTATGTCAGCCATGCCAATCCCAACGCCATTACCGTGAGTTGCTTCTGTAAGAGAAAGCACTACAGTGCTTGAAATATTAGGCCCAGTAAAGCCACTGACACCTGAGCCCGGACGTCCCGTCACGTTCGGATCCATCCCTTCACCACTGATGTTCTTGCCGATTTCTTGAATAATCAGCACATCGATATCCGGTATCTTAATCGTCGCGATATTCTGTTTGGCTTTTTCCAAGTACTTCGGTTCGAGTGATAAGATATCGGCTTGTTCTACTACCTCAATATCCATTAACTCATCATAAGCATTCTCTACTAAGCCAATAGCGAAAGGCACATTGATTTGTTCAAGCAAACGTCCTCCTGCTTCCGGAATTACTCGATGAAAGTTATGGAACCCATAACGATGAAGTGATGAAGCACCAACGTGATTCCCTAACCCAATACACAGCATTTTCAACAAACCGCTTTCGACCTGACCTTTGAAATCAGCATGAGGTTTAATTTTGTTACACAGAATAATGCCGTCTGCTTCCATCGCCACCCTATCTAAGTAAAGCGAGACTCCATCGGACATTTGAGCAACTTCAATAACCTCCATGGAGGAAACGATAGGTACCTTCATCGAGCTTTCTGTAATGCCGTAAGTTGCCAGTATCTTGGTTTGCCCTTCAGCATTCGCCGAACCATGACTACCCATAGAAGGAACAATAAAAGGGATAGCACCATGGCGCTTTAAAAACTGTATCGTTTGTTGGAGCACTGGTATTAGCCCAGAGATCCCACGACTACCAACCGTAATGGCCAAGCATTGTCCCTGCAAACGTTCTGGGTTAGGGTAACGTGCTAATTCTTGGTTTATACGCTGAGGAATATCTTCCAACTTGTTTCGGCTAAAGTGCTGACTCACCTTCACCATTTTAGGTAGCTCGCACTCAAAGCCACCATCTAACGTAAACTTTATTTCTCTATCAAACATGACTTACTTCTCACCAAGAATGAAAACGAAAAGAGAGGGCACTGCCCTCCCAAACCGTGGATGTAGAATTTGTTACTACTTAGCTTTTAGATGTCACTTCTTGAATAGTTGCCATCCATGCGTCATAGACTTCAGCACCTAGTTTTTCTTTGTACTCTTGACGTACTGGTTCAGTCGCATCAATAAATAGTTGAAGTTGTTCTTCACTCAATGCGTTCACTTGTGTGCCCTGCTTCTTAAACTCTTCAATCTGTTGACCTTCTTCCGCAGACACTAGCTCCTGTTGATAGATTTCTGCACTGCGCATAGAGTCTTTGATCAAAGCTTGGTCTTCTGCAGACAGGCCATGCCAGAACTCTAGGTTCATGACTGGGATGTAGAAGGTAACTACGTGACTGGTTAGACTTACGTAATCCTGCACTTCATAGAAACGTTGAGCGTAGATATGCGCGATTGGGTTCTCTTGACCATCAATCACTCCCTGCTGAAGTCCAGAGTAAACTTCACCAAAGTTCATTGGTGTTGCCGAAGCATTGAGCGAGTTGAAGGTTTTAACATGCGCAGGAACCTTCATTGTTCTGATTTTCAAGCCTTTTAGATCTTCAGGCGTTTCTACTGGACGGCTGTTGTTTGTAACGTGACGAACACCATTCTCCAACCAACCGATACCTTGAAGGTTCATGTTGTTAAGTTTTGTTAGCAACTTATCGCCAGCTGGGCTATGTACCGTATCCAGTGCCGCTTGCTTACTTGGGTAGATGAATGGAAGTTCTACTACGTCAAAGGATGGGTCCCAAGATGAATAAAAAGAAGAAGGAGATACCGCCATTTGAAGCATGCCAGATTGAACACCTTCAATCATCTCACGGTCAGGGCCCATTTGAGAGTTGGCAAAAATCTGGACTTCGAACTTACCCTCTGATTTCGTCTCAACGTCTTCTTTGAATTTTTCTAGAGCTCTATGTAAGTGATAGTTTTCATTAGCACCATGTCCAATTCGGATTGTCGTTGCTGACATTACTGAAGTTGATAGTGCGAGCATAGATACCGCGGTAGCCATAATTAGTTTTTTCATTGTGCCCTCGTTTCTCGTTTGCAGGGTGACTCTGGTTCATCGTTAAAGGCCGCTACATAGCGTGCAGCAACAATATAAATATTCTTCATTTCATCTAACATCTGACATATCAGATGCTAGATGTTAATTATTACCGACTAATCTAATTATTGCTGTGAGAATGGTCACGAATATATAACGCTTTTTATTAATACTAGAAATAAAAAAAGCCTTAGTATGAACTAAGGCTCCTATTTACTACTCTAAAGTATTAGTACTATCCAATTAATTCTGTAAGGAATAGTGACAGCTCTGGTATAAATGTAACTGCCAATAATAATACTAACATCGACAATAAGAATGGAATTAATGCTTTTGATATTTTCTCTATACTTACATTAGAAACTTGGCTTGCAACAAATATATTAACTCCTAACGGAGGGGTACAGAAACCAATTGCCAAGTTAACCGTTAATATTACACCAAATACAATAGGATCAACGCCTATCTGTTTGACTACAGGTAATAGAATCGGGGTAAGTATGATAATCGCCGAAATGGTCTCCATAAACATACCAATTATCAACAACATACCATTAATTAATAGCAATAAGACTACTGGATTATCAGACAGTCCTACCAGAGTACTAGCAACCACAGATGGTATTTGTTCAAACGTAACCAAGCGACCAAATGCTGCTGCAAATACCACAAGAACTAGAATTGTTGCTGATGTTAGAGTCGAACGAGCGAATATTTTTGGCAAGTCGGAGAATGAGATTTCTTTATATATAAATAGACCACAAATCACTGCATAAACAACCGCAACCGCCCCTGCTTCAGTTGGTGTAAATACACCACCATAAATACCACCAAGAATAATACCTGGAACAATTAAAGCCCAAATTGATTCTTTAAACTGTGCACCAACTCCAGCCCATGAAAATGGCGTAGGTTCCACATCCATAATAGGCTGATTGCGAACAACTACTCGGCTCATTGCCATAAAGGTAAGTCCGAATAAAACGCCTGGAATAATACCAGCTAGGAATAACTTACCAATAGAGACTTCTGCAGATACACCATAAATAATAAATGGAATACTTGGCGGAATCATAACCCCAATCATGCCAGCAGATGCCGTTAATGCTGATGAGAAATCCTTTTTATAACCTTGCTGAGTCATTGAAGGAATAATATTAGAGCCGATTGCTGCCACCGTTGCTGGCGCCGAACCAGAAATAGCCGCGAAAAACATGGAAGCAATCACGTTTACGTAACAAAGAGAAGCTCGAATATGCCCAACAAGAGAATATGCAAAACCGATAATACGTGCAGACAGACCACCTTTTTGCATCAAATCACCAGCCAAAACAAACAGCGGTACAGCAATAAGTGGGAACGAATCAGCCCCAGTCACAATTGAGCGAGCCATCAAACTTAGTGGCGGCGTTCCATCAACAAAGCTCATCACGAACAGAGAGCTCATTCCTAAACTCATTGCAATGGGCATACCTAGGATTAATAAGAGGCCCAAAGCGCAAAATAGTATAATTCCAGACATTTTATACCTCTACTGGCGATGATGTTTGTGTTGGTTTTACAACGTAAAACTGAATAATTCTAAATACGGATAGCAGCGAACCTACCGGAGCGGATGCATACATAATGGCAATTGGAAGGTTAAGCACCACTGACTTTTGCGATAGAACATAGGGAAGAGTAATAAGCTTGTAAGACTGGTATGCCATTGTTAATAAGAAGGCAACAATGGCAACATCAATCAAAATTTCTAGTACTCGTTTTGCCTTCGCCGGAAGTAGGTCTTGGAAAAACGTAACTTTTACATGCTTTCTTTCTTTAAAAGCATAGGCGATACCAATCCAAATAAACCAAATAAACGTCCATAAGGTGAGCTCTTCAGACCAAGACAATGCATTTTGAAATACATACCGCATCACTACTTGGACTGTAATCAATATTACAATTCCCGCGAGAAGTAACCCGCCAAGGGCCGCTTCTAAATTGTCATTTAACCATTTCATCATACTAGTCTCATCGTTACCTGATTACTGATATGTCAGATATCATAGACCTCAAACAACGCCAGAAACAGTCAAAAACATCAATTATACCGTCAAATATCGAGTTTCTTGTGATTGATCACAGTTTGAAAACATCAGAATTCCGATCTTAAAATTCAACTGATATGTTAGATCTCAGATATCAAATATTACAACAAAGAGGTGATGTGACATGACTGCTGAGACCAAATTCAAAGTCTATGTATCCGACTATGACTATCCAGATCTGGAGATTGAGCGCAGTGTTTTGGAACCAATTGGCGCAGAAGTTATCGGCCTAAAATGTAAAACCGGTATTGGACTTGGTGAGTTAGCTAAAGACGCTGACGCTATTTTGCAGCAATATGCCAAAATCCCTCGCACCACTATTGAGCAGCTAGACAACTGTAAGATCATCTGTCGTTACGGTATTGGCGTGGATATTTTGGATGTAGAAGCGTGTTATGACCACGGCATCAAAGTATCTAACGTCCCAGACTACTGTATTGATGAAGTCGCTGATCACTCAATTTCACTAGGCTTGACACTGTTTAGACGCATTCCTGCCTACAACAAATTCACCCATGAGGGCCAATGGCACTGGGATATCGACGGCTTAGTTCCTAAACGTTTTCGCTCTTCTACATGGGGTTTGATTGGCTTTGGTCGCATTGCCCAAAACATCGCCAAAAAGATGACTGCATTGGGTTTCAAAGTTATCTCTTTTGATCCTTATGTATCAGGTTCTTATATGAACACCTTTGGCGTAGAGAAAGTCGATCTTGATACTCTGATCAGTACGTCTGACGTCGTTAATGTGATGTGTCCACATACACCAGAAACCGACCGCTTAATCAATGAAGATCGTCTACGTCAAATGAAGTCGAATGCCGTACTTGTTAATGGTGCCCGCGGGAAAGTTGTTGATAACAAAGCACTTTACAAAGCACTTGTTGAAGGTTGGATAGCGTCTGCCGGTCTTGATGATCCAGAAGAAGAGCCTGCGAAACTCGATAATTGGAACCCTAATGACAACCCAATTTTTGGTTTAGACAACTGTATTGTGACACCACATGTTGCTTATGTTTCACAAGAAGCTTTCCAAGAATGTCGTCGCATTGCCGCAGAAAACGCGAAAGCCGTCTTATTAGGTGGTGAGCCTCTCGATCCAGTAGCGCGTGTCAAAACACCAATTTCGGAACAGTAATCATGAGACAAACAACTATTGCCGCCATTGAAGAGCATCAGGTGTTTGCCATTGTTCGTGGTCTTGACCTGGACAATGTTCGCCCAACGATGGAAGCACTTTACAGCGGCGGAATTCGTTTAGTCGAAGTGACATTTGACCGAAAAAACGGTGACGAAAATACGTTGGCAGCACTCGATATTCTCGCCAGCGAGTTTCAAGACAAACTGATTTTCGGGGCAGGCACCGTCACTACGGTGGAGCAAGTCAAAGCTGTCAAAGCCCTGGGTGGACAATTTATCGTTTCCCCAGACTTTAATGCCGACGTCATTAAAGCAACTCGCGAATGCGACATGGTGTCTTTACCCGGCGTCATGACACCAACCGAAGCCGTACAAGCCAATGAAGCTGGTGCTGACTTTATCAAGCTGTTTCCAGGTGGTTTGTTAGGACCTGAATATCTAGCTGCATTAAGTGCCCCCCTGTCGGATCTTAAATTTATTGCTGTTGGTGGTGTTGATGCAGACAACATCCCAGACTTCGCTAAAGCCGGCGCAGTTGGGTTTGGTATTGGCTCTAACTTGGTCAACAACACTCTCGTTGCAAACAACGAATTTGAAAAAATCTACCAAAATGCTTGTCGTTTTAAGCAAGCGATTGAATCTATTAGGAAGTAAAAATGGAATACGCAAAAAAAATCATTAACCCTCGTCCAGAAGTAAACGAAGAGCTCATCGCAAAGTGTGCAGAAATGACTGATGTTTTGAGCGTAAGTGCGGTCTTTAGTGATGCGTTTAAACGCGATGGTGTTATGGATCACGAGATCAAATTCCGTTCATCAAACAAGCCATTTATTGGTACTGCACTTACTGTAAAACTTAAGCCAGGCGACATCGTTGATTGTCTTCCAATCTTCGACATTGCTAAACCGGGCGATGTGGTTGTTATAGACGCAAACGGCACACCAAATACCTCAATCTGGGGTGGCTTAATGTCTGGCCTAGCTCGCGCTGCAGGTGTTGTCGGTGCAGTTGTTGACGGTTCTGTTCGTGATACTGATGAGTCAAAAGTGCTAGGTTTCCCAATCGCATCTCGCTCTGTATCACCGCGCGCAGCACACTCAGCAGAGACCGGCCGCACTGAACCAATCGAAATCAACGTACCAGTTGTTGCTGGTGGCCAAATTGTTAAACCTGGTGACCTAGTGGTTGCAGATGAGCTAGGTGTAACCGTAGTTCCTTACGAATTTGTAGAAGAAGTTTATCCAGCAGCTAAACAGCTTGCTGAAAATGAAAAGAAAGTGCGTGAAGAGATTCTTAACGGTGCAACAGTAGAGCAGCTTCTAGCTAAGTTTGGCCGCATCTAAACAATGATAGAGGCCCATTGAAAAATGGGTCTCTTCAGAGGGATATTCCATTGATCATTACAATAGATACTGGCACTACCAATACTCGCGTAGCGCTATTTGATGGTAAACAACGCGTTGATCTGGTTAAGGCGAATATCGGTGTTCGTAATACCAGTATCGACGGCAATAATCAGCAATTGATTAGTATTATTGCCAATGCTATTAGTCAGCTGAAAAAGACTCACTCTCTGCAAGATTCGGACATAGAAGCCATACTAGCCGCTGGGATGATTACCTCTAACTTAGGTCTATACGAGGTTCCACATCTTGTCGCTCCAGTTTCTCTCGAGAGCTTTGCCAACAACATCAAATCGGTTGTGATTCCAGAAGTTTCAGCTTTGCCAATCCACTTTATACCAGGCGTGAAAAACCTCGATACTGAAAACCTTCAGTCTGTTGTTGGTTTGGATATCATGCGAGGTGAAGAAGTTGAAGCACTAGCGATTGTTGATTTGTTTAACATTGAACAGGACGCCATAATTGCTCTCCCTGGTTCACACTCAAAGTTTGTTGCGGTTGATTCTAAGCAGACAATTAGAGGGTGCTGCACCACGCTTGCTGGTGAATTAAATGCCATCGTGACGCACCACACCATTCTTACCAACTCATTGGAAGACCGTTTTTCTGATACGTTGTGCAACGAGTCTCTATTAGAAGGTTATCAATCGGCTGACCGTTATGGTCTTGGTCACGCTCTGTTTATGATTCGACTTCAGGAACAATTCGGTGGCAAACAGCATGAGCAGCTCGCCAGCTTCCTAATCGGTGTGATACTACATTCTGACATAAAGGCTCTAAGCTCCGCTCCACAACTGCACTTTAACTCAGAAACTCCAGTGTACATTGGTGGCTCAGGATTGCTCTGCGAAGCGACCGCTACGCTACTTAATTACCAATTCCCTGATAACTCTGTGACTCGCTGTGAAGATGTTCATGATTTGTCAGCTATTGGCTCTATTTATGTCGCCCAGAAGGCGAACCTTATTTAGTCACTCACCCCAAGTGACCTTTCTGGAGCTTTCGACCCCAATCGAAAGCTCCTTTATTGTTTTTGGAGACCACAACATGAAAGCTCTGACCTATCAGCCTTCCATCGATAAGTTTCAGATTCAGGATTTGTCTATTCCTACTCCTAATACTCACCAAGTCTTGGTAAAAGTTCTTGCTTGCAGCTTAAATCCCGTCGATACCAAAATTGTAAACTGGCACACATTGGTGAATGACATGAAAGACGATTTTGTTGTAGGTCTTGATGTCGTTGGTGAAATCGTCACTATCGGCGAGCAAGTCGACAACTGGAAAGCTGGGGACAAAGTGCTATTTCACGGCAATATGTTTAGCCAGCATGGTGGCTTAGCCGAGTTTTGCTTACAAGACAATCGTACATTAACACGACTACCGAATGTTCCTATTGCCATGGCTGCCTCCACACCTTGTGCAGGTTGGACTGCGTGGCGCGCGTTGTTCGACAAACTGAAGATAAAAAACCGTAACTCAATATTCATTGCTGGCGGTTCTGGTGGCGTGGGTAGCTTTGCTATTCAAATTGCCAAGCATTTTGGGCTTGAGACAATCATCACGACCTGCTCTGGTCGCAATATTGATTACGTTAGAAGCCTCGGCGCTACTCATATCATCGATTACCAAGCACAAGATGTGGTTAAAGAAATCATGGCAATAACTCATGGTTCTGGCGTTAATATCGCCCTTGATTGTGTGGGTGGCAAATCTGAGTTTTATTGTGCGGAGGCACTGGAATTTGACGGCGAGATGGTAGAGCTTGTCGGAACAGCAGACCTAAACCAATATCGACAAGCCAAAGCAAGAGGTATAGGAGTTCATCAACTGAGTCTGGGCGCTGGCTACAATAATGGCATCAAAGGCCGGAACTCAATTTTAAAGGCGGGAGAGTCATTCAACCTATTGCTCAATCAAAACGCGATTAAACCTCCTCACATTCAAACCATCGATCTTGAACAAGCAGCTCAAGCGCTAATGGAAATGAGAAAGCAGAGGACGGTTGGCAAAATTGTTGTCATGTTCCCAGAGGCTGAATAAGGAGAAAAGCTATGGTGCGTTCTGTCAGGGGAGAATGGTATCTACTTATCGCTACTCTTTTTGCTGCTGTTGGCTGGGTCGCGTCAAAATATGTTTTACAAGAGATGGCCAGCAGCGCCTTTATCGCGGGACGCTTTTTTATTGCTAGTGGGCTATTGCTGCCTTTTTGTTGGAAGGAACTAAAACATCTCTCGATGACATTGGCTCTGAAGCTGAGCGCTATCGGTATCTTGCTAGCGTTATCGATACACGTTTGGGTCTACGCTGTCAGCATCACCAAGAGCCTCTCCGAAGGAGCATTTATCATGAGCTTGGCGATGATTATTGCTCCACTCACGCGCTGGGTGTTATTCCGACAACGTCCCAACCGAGCATTCTGGCTTTCCTTACCTATCGCTATAGTAGGCATGGTCTTTCTCACCCTGACAAATGGTTGGAGGATCGATATCAGTCAGGGGTACTTTTTGCTTTCCTCCTGCCTTTTGTCCGTTCATTTTGTCTTAAACAAACGCGCCAGCAGTGCCGCTTCCCCATTATCTTCTATTTGTTTGCAAATGTGGGTGGTAGGAATGAGTGGTTTGCTACTTTATCTCATTCATGGTGCGCCTTCCCTGCTTTACTCTGATAATACTTGGGTTTGGTTCGCAATCGCGACTTTTGTCGCAACTGCATTGAGATATTTAACTCAGACTGTAGGTCAGCACTCAGCCAATATTGAAGTCGCAGCACTAATTATGATCTTGGAGCCTATATGGACACTGATCATGAGCGTAACCTTACTAGGTGAATCACTAAGTGGCTACAAATTGCTCGGTAGTGGATTAGTCGTATTGTCCTTGTATCTTTATATTCGTCTATCTAGGCGGGGGTAGAGTGCGTTTTAGGAAGCAAGTAAAAGCATTCAAAACCGTTTCTTTTGAATGCTTTTATTTTTATCGATTAATGAACACAAAGTCTGTCGGTACTGGGCAATGTATTATTTGAGAGTTTTGTTGTAACTTTCCATTTCGTTTGTCGATCTTAAACCGAGCAATCGTGTCAGAGTTTTGGTTACCCACAACCACATAATTTCCATCAGGTTCTATTGATAAGCCTCTTGGAATACAACCTTCTGTCGAAACCCAGTCGATTGCCGTCACCTTGCCAGATTCACCACACACAGCATATACCACGATGCTGTTCATTCCGCGGTTAGTGGCATAGATATAACTCCCATCATCATTAATACAAATTGCTCCTCCAGTATTACCTCCCACGGGAACTTTGCCTGGATTGGTTGGGTCAAATATCGGTCGTTGAAAGTCGGTATCTGCCGGTAGCAAAGACGCTGATTGTTTCCAAACCATACTCCCAGTAGCTTCATTAACGATGAAGACATCTAATGTTGACGACAGCTCATTGAGTACAAAAGCAAACTGACCACTAGGATGATTTACCATATGGCGAGGTCCACTACCAGAAGCCACTTGTGTTGAAGCTTGAGCGATGGGAGACAGCACCCTATCTTCTTGCTGTATTGACCATGTGTAAATTTTATCACTCCCTAAATCGACGCCAAATAAGAACTTTCCGGAAGGATGAGCCGTCATCATATGTGGATGTGATGCTGATTGACGATTAGGGTCGGCACCTATTTTGTCCAACGTAATCATGACTTCATCGACTAGTAAACCGATTGAACCGTCTTGCTCAATTTTATGAGCAATAAAGTTTCCAGTTCCATAATTGGCACTCACTAAATAGCGGCAACAAGGCGTAACCTCGCAATGACAAGGCCAATTACCATTGGTAGATTGCGTGTTCAAAAAGGTTAATAAACCGGTGTGAGCGTCTATTCGATATGCACTAACTCGACCTTCCATCTTCCTATCATCCACGCCCAGCTCATTGACACAATATAGGATGGACTGATCGCTATTACATGAGAGATAAGATGGATTGGCCGATTCCATGACTTGAATAAGTTCGTGGTTACCGCTGTCGTCAATCTCATACACTGATATGCCCTTTGCTGTACTAACCGTGTCTGAACCGGGTGCAGAATGAGGGTAAGTATAGCTAGCTACATACATATACTTCTTGTGTGTCGACGGACTTTTATGAGCATCAATCATTCAATATTCCTTTTACAACATCACCTAAGCGAAGAAACTTCGCTTAGGTGAAAGGTCTTTATGCTTTCGCTGAACTTAGTTCGCTCTGCTCTTCTTCGTTCGACTGCGCTTTCCAGTGCTGCTCAATCTCTTCAAGCGACATTCCTTTGGTTTCTGGCATCACCTTGAGTACAAAAAAGATCTGCGGTACCAAAATTAGAGCAAAGAAAATGAAAATTGCACCAACTGGGATGATTTCTCGAAGCATCGGGAAGAACTGGTTCAAGAATGCTTGGCACACCCAAATAGTGATAGTGGCAATGGCGACAGCTCGGCCACGCACTTTAGTTGGAAAGATCTCGTTCATGATAACGAACTTGATAGGTCCCATTGAGAAGGCGAAGAAGGCCACAAATGCACACATCAAGAATACAAGAGCAAAGCCCGTGTCATAGTTATTCAAGAACAGAATACCAATCGCTGTATGAGCCAAAATCACGCCAACAGTACCTGTAAGAAGCAGCTTTTTACGACCGGAAATATCCATAAGCCAAAGCGCCACTACGGTAAAGAGCACATTCACGATGCCGATGATAGCAAAGCCGCCTAACGAATCACCCAGTGAAAGTCCTGCTTTTTCAAGAATGGTAGGCCCATAAAAGAACACAACTGTGATCCCACTCATTTCAGAGAAGATTGATAATGCAACGGCAATCGTGAGTGCCGTTTTATAACCGCCCTTAAATAAATCAGAGAACTTACCCGTTTCTTCCGAGATAACCTCTTTAATTTCACTGATCTGCTTTGATGCCCATTGCTTTCCAGCCACTCGTGAAATGATCTGTTTTGCTTTATCTTCTTGGCCGTTACTAATCAGCCAACGAGGTGACTCTGGGATTAATAAACAAAGTAGTACAAAGAAAATGCCCGGGATACCTTCCGCCAAGAACATTCCACGCCAAGGCTCTGAACCGAACAACCAGCCTAAGGTACCTTCTAACTTTCCGCTTGCGATAAGAGAGTCTGACCAGTTCTTAATCGCTGCGTTAGAGAAGAGTGATATCATTATCCCAACAGTGATAGCGAACTGGAACAAAGTAACCATTCTACCCCTTACATTGGCTGGAGAGATTTCAGCAATGTAGAGAGGTGACACCAGCGTTGCAACGCCCACGCCAAAGCCACCAATTAATCGATAAAAGATTAACGAGTTAGCATCGGAGGCAAACGTACAGCCCATCGCTGAAATGAATAGCACTAACGCGGCCAAAAATAAGTTGTTTTTCCTACCAAAACGGTCACTGAGTTTCCCTGCAACCGCCGTCCCTGCAATAGCGCCAACTACCGCACTACTAACGGAAAAGCCTTCTTGCCATGGCAAAAATCCGAATTGAGCTTTTACCAGACTTATCGTCCCTGAGATAACAATTAAGTCAAACCCAAAGAAGAATCCACCTAAGGCAGATACTAAACAGATAAACCAGAGGTAGTGATTACTCCCACTCATATTTTTTCATTCCTTTTGTTTGTTATTTTTAATTAAAAGCTTGGTTTGTTTACCCATTTCCCTAGAGATGGAATGAGCCGTTGTCCTAGCCAAGCAATGCACTCTTTAATTCTTATCGTTATAGGTAATTCAGCTGTTGCACTGTCCTGAGGTTGGTAACCGATCTGTTGAGCCGAACTTTCAAGACACCATTTCATGCCTTTGTTGTTTGACATCAGGTTAACAACGACATGACCTTCAACTTCGGCAAAAAGCGAGCGCTCCATTCCATGCAGATAGTCTCGGTCACTCAGCCACATTAGTTGCCCCCAACGCCCCATTTCCATGTGCGCACCAGGCTGGTTATCATGAGTCCATTGAGTCCAGCCAATTCTCGCGCTGACCACACTCATGTCATATTGCTCACTAAAGAAATTCCCCATACGCTCACCAACTAATTTGGTTACACCATAAGGGTTTACAGGATTAGGTAAGATGTCAGGTGTAAGGCGAGCATCGATAAATCGATAGCCACCTACAACCCAATTGGAACTGGCAAATACAAAACGTTTCACGCCATGTTTTGCAGCTGCTTGAAAAACATTGATAGTCGCATCGATATTATTAGGAATTGCAGAGTCCCAATTACATTGATTATCTCGGTCTGCAGCTAAATGGACTACACCATAACAATCTGCAAAGACATCCACCCAAGCGTCATCATATTGGGTAATGTCACCAACAATAATTTGGGGGTTATCACTTGGTCTTATATCAAGACCCCACACATCCAGTTGATCGTTTTGCGATAAGTACTCATATAGCTTGTTTCCCAGATGACCTGTCGCACCTGTTATCACAATTTTTTTCATACATTCACTCTATATTAAACTCATTAACATTTCGCAAACTAATATATCAGATGTTAGATATGATATTTCGATCGAGGTCATGTTTAGAAAAAAGCAGTCTAATAACCCAAATTGGCTCACTAATAAGAAACAATAAATTACAGAAAATTGACTTAGTAGCCATTAAATCTAAATGGATTTACTAGATAGAGTGATATGTAATTCAGAATAGAGGAGTAGCAGGATACGAACCTTAAACAAAGCTTGACCGAATTAAAAATCTAAATCGCCGTTCTATAAAGAAAGCGGATACTTTATAAAAATGTTGCAAATTTAACCGGAAATTAAAGGGATATTTTATTTAGGTCAATTAAAGCTACTTTGTTAGACTTCGCGCTTTATTTCCCTTGAGTAATGTATGCTCATAAGCATCGTCTTACTAATCACCGACTGATGTAAGGACTTTTCATGATGACAGATGAAGAAAGAATCGAACTCCAACAAAATAACCCATTACATGGCCTTAAATTAGAAACAATGTTGCAAGAGCTAGTCGACTTTTATGGGTGGGACATTCTTGATACAGCGATGCGCTTTAACTGCTTTCATACTAACCCGTCGATTGCTAGCAGTGTGAAATATCTCAAGAAGACCGAGTGGGCACGAGAAAAGTTAGAGAACTTCTATCTGTATCGTTTTAAGCGTATGCCTCGTGCCTCTGCTGAAGAGTACGATTTACCGCCACGTGCGCGCACTTTTCCTCATGGATTAGAACCTAAAGAACCAATGGCACTGACGGTTGATTCTATTTTGAAGTCTCAAGCTAAAGCTGCCTCTGCTTTCAAAAACCGCTCATCTCGTGGACGTCATTCTCGCTAATAAGCACATTCATAAACTATGAATAGACAACAGCCGCAACCTTTTTAAGGGCGCGGCTGTTATGATAATAAATAGCAAGAAAATTGCTTACAGAGACTTCACTCGTGTTGGTAGAAACACTTCTCCCAACATACATCTCACGCTACCTCCACCAATGTTCTCAATGGTAGAAACATCAAAAGGAAGCAGTTTTCCGTGGGTAGACAATTGCTGTTTTTGTGCGGGACTGAACGCATCGAATGCGGATTTAGACATCGCGATCACCTTGTCACCATTAACCGTTTCAAGTTGCAAAATATTGCCGCAAAACTGATTAACTTGCTCAAGTGTAATATCAATCACCTGCTTTGTGTTTGCCAAAGACTTCACTACAAATCGACGTTCGTATTCAGGGATCACTTCTGAGCAAATCACCGCAAAGTGCTCACCAACTGCCATCATCACATTGGTGTGGTAGATCGGTTGCCCAGATGGCAGCGCCGTTTGAAATGATACGACGCGATGATAACCAATGCGCTTGGCGTAGTCTTCGAGTGCTTCACGCTCACATCGTTGAGAGAGTGCCGCATAAATCGTTTTGTTAACATGATCTTTTACCATCACACCCGTGCTCTCCAAAAAAGCACCTTGCTCGATGTAATTGGTCAACGAGTCCACAGCGACTACTTTTCTTCCCGCAGCTCCAAGACTATCAATCAGCGCCTGTGGCCTCACTTCTTGTTGCCGATTCTTACAAGCCATAGGGAAGGTATAGAAGGCACCTTCATGGGTGGTGCTAAACCAGTTGTTCGGAAAGACTGCATCAGGTGTTTCACTGGCATCCATAGGATAGTCAAACTCAACCACTTGAACGCCAGCGCGGCGCAAGCCAGAGACCATCGCTTTAAACTCAGACATTGCATTTTGCTTTACAGAATCGGCATCAAGAGAAACTTGGTGTTGAAATTCATTATCGGCTGCCGTCTGTGCATTAAAACCAAACTCTTTCGGCGGTACCATCACCACACAATTGGCATTTTGAACTGATCGACTAAGATGCGTCGGCTCAGCTGTTTCGATACTAACTGTCATTCCATGATTCATAGAGGGTCCACTTAACTACTTTTGCGTGCAACAATCTTTAAATTGTAAATAATGTGTTAAATATTAATTTACTGAATACGTGTTTTTTTCGTTTTCCCTCCACCGTTAATTACTGGATATTTTAAAAAATACAGTAATAATCACTGCCACCTATATTGTAAACCTAACTTCATCAGCGGAGTAAGGTAACGGTAAGGTGAGAGTCACAGCCAATATTCTGCGGTTAAATTGCTACAATTGTTGAGCAGTTTGATTAAAGGTTATACACTGTTTCATATCTGAATTTTCAGATTTCTTTCTCTTGTTCTAACCCGCGAAATGGATCTTTCGCCATGTAAAATTACATTATAAATTCGCTCTTACTATTACTCTTATCCTCGGATTGGAGGATTTTTTGTCTCTTCTCGAAAGCTCGAATTAACGTTGAAACACGGGCTTTCTAACGATTTAGGTGAATCATGTTTAAGCGCTTTGAAAATTTCACAGAAGCTTTTCCAAAGCAAGAACCCGATCAGCCGCCTGAGGGCATTTTTGCGTTTTGTCGACACTACACGCGTGGCTTTGAAAAACCATTACTGCTTATGGCGCTGCTCAGCACGACAGTGGCTATTATCGAGGTTGCCCTTTTTGGATTTATGGGTGAGCTTGTTGACTGGCTGACGTCGAGTAATCCTGAAACCTTTATGGATGAAAACGGCGCAACACTAATGTGGTTGGGCTTGGTGATATTGTTTGTAATGCCTGCGTTAATCTTGGTGTATTCATTAATTACGCACCAAACCTTGCTCGGCAACTACCCAATGTCCATCCGATGGCAAGCACACCGTTACTTACTCAAGCAAAGCTTATCGTTTTACCAAGATGACTTTGCTGGGCGCGTCGCTACTAAGGTGATGCAAACGGCACTTGCTGTTCGTGAAACTGTCATGAAGACGGCGGACGTATTTATTTATGTTTCCGTTTACTTTACTTCCATGTTGGTGATTTTGGCGCAAGCCGATTTACGTCTGATGTTACCTATGCTGTTCTGGCTTTTTGCGTATATTGGTATCCAAATTTACTTTGTACCAAAGCTCAAAAAAGTGGCTTCAGAACAAGCCGATGCGCGCTCTTTAATGACAGGTCGTATCGTTGATAGCTACACCAATATCTCTACCGTTAAACTGTTTTCACACAGCCGTCGCGAAACTGAGTATGCGGAAGAAGGCATGGAAGGCTTCCTAGACACCGTCCATCGACAGATGCGTCTAGTCACGGGTTTTGATGTTGCCGTTCAACTGGCAAACTACATTCTGCTGTTTTCAATTGCCGCTATCTCCATTTCTCTATGGATGGACAGCGCCATTACCGTGGGTTCTATTGCGATCGCCATCAGTTTAGCACTGCGTATTAACGGGATGTCGATGTGGATCATGTGGGAAGTAGGTGCGTTGTTTGAAAACATGGGTACGGTCGTTGACGGTATTAAAACCCTATCAAAACCTATCGCTATCCAGGACGAGCCTAATGCCAAACCAATTAAGGTCGATCAAGGCGGTATTGAGTTCGATGATGTCAGTTTTCACTACGGTGAGAACAAAGGCGTCATCAGCAATTTAAACCTTAATATTAAACCGGGTGAGAAAGTCGGCTTAGTCGGTCGCTCCGGCGCAGGTAAATCCACCTTAGTGAACTTGCTACTTCGTTTTCACGATGTTGAGGGTGGCAGTATTCGTATTGATGGACAACCCATTGATAAAGTTACCCAAGATTCACTGCGCAGCAAGATCGGCATGGTGACGCAAGATACGTCGCTGTTACACCGCTCAATTCGAGACAACATCTTATATGGTAAGCCTGATGCCAGCGAAGAAGAGCTCTTGGCTGCAACTCGACAAGCTCATGCACATGAGTTCATTGATACCTTAACCGACCCGTTTGGCAACGCAGGTTACGATGCTCAAGTAGGTGAACGTGGCGTAAAATTATCTGGTGGTCAAAGACAACGTATTGCTATTTCGCGCGTACTATTGAAAAACGCACCGATTCTTATTTTGGACGAAGCTACATCAGCACTCGATTCCGAAGTAGAAGCGGCCATTCAGGAAAGCCTCAATGAGTTAATGGAAGGGAAAACGGTTATCGCCATTGCGCACCGACTCTCTACTATTGCCGCGATGGATCGCTTGATTGTTCTAGATAAAGGTGAAGTCATTGAAGAAGGCTCGCACCAAGAGCTTATTAACCACGGCGGCATTTACGCGCAACTATGGGCTCACCAAACTGGTGGTTTTATCGGAGAAGACGCAGAAACCGCATAAATATCTGATTTATATAAAATCTAGTTGAAGCTAACAATGGCGACAAGCTGACTATAACCGAGTAAAACCGAGGTTAATTGACGGTTGTCGCCATTTTGTCGCCATTAATTTTCGAGTGGATTGAGCTGAACAGCTTGCATGAGATGGTCAGGAGAAAAGTGCGCATAAGCCATCGTTTGTTCAATTTTACTATGGCCTAGAATCCTTTGAAGAACTAAAATATCCCCTCCGTTCATCATAAAATAGCTTGCAAAAGTATGCCTTAAAATATGTGTAGCTTGTCCACTAGGAACATGATCAGGTAGAGCACGTTTCACGCACTCCCACGCCGCATAATAACGAACATCAAACAAAGCATGCTCACTAACTGCAACACTCAATAATTCATTATACAAAGAAGTTGAAATCGGCACTGAGCGATTCTTCTTGCCCTTCGTTTCAGTGAAGAACAATTTCTTTCGGCTAACTTGAGAACATTTTAACCTTAACGCTTCCCCAATTCGGGCTCCAGTTGCTAAGCAGATTTTACAAGCTACATATATTTGTTCTGCTGAAGGGCTATTATCGTTCCGAACACGCTCAAGAAATGGCTTAATCTGCTCTTTGGTCAAGTAAGCTAACTCTCGCTCACTGCTAGCCACTTGTTCAATACCAGTAAGTGGGTTTGGCATATCCCAGTGACCGTACTTGATGAGCTTGTTGAACATCGCTCTTAGGGTTTTGAGCTCAATATTGTGGGTGGTAGCAGATATAACAATATCAGGCCTTGTTGGATGATGGCTCACACGATTGGCACGATAATAAAGGTAGTCGTTCGCCGTAAACAGTCGGGCCAATGGATTGCCAAGCATCTTGACCGTTTTTTCCATAACAGCATAGGAGTTCTTACCTGTTTTCACGGTATGCCCGTGGACTTGCCACCAAGTATCAAGCAAGTCTTGTAAACGGCGGCTATCTGTCTTCCTGCCTAACCAAGGTTTATCATCCACCTCTTTCATGGTGAACAACTCAAAAGACTTGGCTTCTCCTTTAGTAGCAAACTTTTTACGAACACGCTTACCATCCCTTCCTTGAGGATAGCATTCACATAGCCACGGCTTTTTCGAGCCGTCTTTTAAGTTTCGAATAGACATAAAAAACCACAAGCAACTGTATAAATAAACAGTATCGCTTTATAGTTAATTTATCAATGTTCAACTTTGTATTGAATGTACAACTAAGCCCCAAAATCATCACTGAACGCGTGCTCTAAATTCAGGTGGTCACGCCACCATCTGGCTTCTTCCATATCCATGCCTGTTTCATGAATAAAAGCTACCCAATTCACTGGGTCGTTAAGATGCTCTCTGAAAAGCTCCTTTAGCACTGAATGTAATAACACTCTCATCTCCTGCAAACTAGATTGATTACAGCATAAAAGAGCTTTTTAAACAGGGAGTATGATTTTAGTATGACGTGTTGCGAGTGATATAAAAAAGGAACCATTAACTCCTTATGACTTATCCACTGATATTCATGGCATAACAGCTGGCAATTATAAGTGTGGTTGAGATAACAAATAGAACACTGATCCAAATCCAAATGTAAAAAGTTCGTCTACCTGATATAAATACGTCATTTTTCTTAAAGTACTCATCATCGCTAAGAATGTTCTTCATATCTTCTGTCGTTAGTACATTTTCATAAGTCTTCTTAGACTGATCATACATCTCTTTGAACCTAGCCTGATCTTGAAACGATTCAAACAGAGCCAAACCAAATAAAGCAGAAAAAATAATCAATGCAAAAACTATCATCGAAACAAACAATGGAGACCCAATGAAGGCAAACAGATCAGAATAGCTATGAATGTCTCCACCTTTTGAAAAAATTCTAAATAAGATTGTTGAAATCGCGAATGTTGCTAAGCCAAAAACGCCAGTTTTAATCGAGTTTGCAACTTTTTCCGCAACGTCACCGGCTTTCTGAGTTGTTGCTTGAATTTGATCAGCTAGCTTGCTGGTAGCGTCAATGTAGCTCTTCACATCATCTTTCTGCGAAAGAATGAAGCTTGAGTATGCTGATGCTAAAACAGACTCATCTACACTTAGCAAATCTTCTACATGCAAAGGAATAACGTTACGTGTGACGCCAAGTTTATCCACTGAGTTTCCAGCATATACCCACTTAAACAGCACCCAAAGATAACTTGAATCACTATTAACTAAAGCGTCAAAGTCAAGACATGCAGAAATATCTTTCAGCCCCTTGAGTTGATACTCAATAGATTCATTATTAATTGAGGTTAAATTAGCTAAAAAACTTATTAAATATGCATTTAGCAAACCATTATAAATGTCAGAAAGGACCTTAAAACCCCTAGGTTTATTCCCTAGAAACTTAAAATGCCCCGGGGAAAATGGCCACTCAGATGCATTTGAAAAATGAGCTAAAGTTCCGCGAATGCGCTTTGCTTCATCTGAACTAGTTTTATTAAATTTGGGGTCAAATGAATCAACTGAGAATTGATTCTTAGGAACAAAGTAGAAAAACTCTGTATGAGACAAATACTCAAAGTCCCCTAAAAAAGCCACTCCTCGGGTATCTGTCTCACCATAACGAGCCACGATCTCGCTATGAACTTGAACTAAAGACTTCCCTTCTAAATACGACGACAGTGACTCGACGGAATAAACTTGGTCAACTAATACCCCAGGTTTCGGTTCAGCTGTCGACTTATAAATAGATAGAGAAACTGAAAGCTCCTCTTCACCATCTAGCCCTTCAATCTCATTTCGGAGGTCAGTGAAACGTTGTTGAAGAATATCTTCTGATGTTGTATTCGAAAACTCTATAGATTCATCGAAATCATAGAAGACTTTTAACGTAAATCGGTTCTGATGCTCTCGGTACTTCTGGAGAAAATTAGCCAACGAATCAACATCACCCTCTACCAAGTTAGCTAATTTACAAAATGCAGAGAAGTGAGTAAAAGACTCCTTCATAGTCTCCCACTCTTGAACTTGTGTCGCCCAAATACTTCTCACGTCATCCAACATTTTTATTCTTTGTCCTCAATGTCTTGATCAACCTTGAAATGTTCATAGCCTTCATCAGAGTAGATGATTACACCTTTGCGGCCATGTTGTTCAAAAGGAAGGATAGTTTCATCCAAGTTGTCGATACCATCTTTTAAATTCAAATCAATCTTATCCGTCAAGCTGATGACCGTTTTTCTCTTTGCCTTCACATCAGTCATATCAATCTGGAAGTGCGGGTCAAAAGCATTTTTTCCTTTCTTCTTAGCAGGTAGCTGTCTTAGATCATCAGCGAAATTTCTTGCTAAAAAGCGCTTATCTAGTGCCTTGTGTTGACCAAAAACAGTATCTATAAGTTCACCATAAACCACTGTTTTTCCTTGATTGTTTCTTAGGTAAGTAATGAGATGATTTCGCAAAGCGGTATAATCTGATTTAAAACCATCTCGCTTGACTTTCTTAAGTGCACCATCAATCGCGCTAAATGCATTGGCAGTATTTACATTATCAGCTCTTACTGGATATACATCCAGAAATTTTATCCAAAATGCGTTTGCTCGTGAAACAAGCATACTTGCTGGCTTACCTGCCTCAAAGCGAATCAGTGCCGTGTTCAGGGCTTTTTTCTCAGTAGGTAGACCATATTGATGTTCAAAGTCTACAACGTTGGCGAACTCCTCTTGCTCCATTTTGACTAGAACAAGAATATCGACGTTTGCTTCAGGAGGTTTACAGTGGATAAGTAGTAAGCTACCAGGTGTAACCTTTTTATCTAGGTGCTCAATGCGCTTCTGCGAAGCTTGCTGAGAATCTAAAAGTGTGGCTGAAAACTCCTCGCACATTACCTGCCAATGAGGGGGGTGATCTAAGTACTTAAGGAACTCCTGTTCAACCAATGAACCTTCATTGAAAATGAACTCTTGGGTATTATTATTACTTTGTGTGTGATTTACTGCTAACTTCGTGAATTCTTGGAAATTCGCACTTGAGTTATCATCGCCAACAAATTTTTTGTACTCACCTTTCTCAATGAACAGGTGATAACAGCTAGTATTCATATATTTCATTAACTATCAGCCCATAACTATAATTAAAACCATCAATAAAAAAGGCACCCCGTAGGATGCCTTCGCTTTCTATATCACCGCCTTCATGACGGTAGTAACAACCTTGCCAATCACCGCAAACTCTTGGAGCTTGTCCTCATTCACAATAAATGGTTCATATTCTTCTTTGTTGTCTGATATGACTTCATAGCCTTCGGCCATGATGTCGTACTTCAGACGTTTGATGTAAACATGTTTACCGATACGAACGACATACACCCCATGCTTCACTGGGTGCTCTAACTCTCGAATATCTACAAGAACCTCATCGCTGTCGCTCAAAGTGTTTTCCATTGAATCACCGTGGCAGATAATGATTCTGGCCGTTTCTTCTGTTAAACCAAAACGCTTTAACCATTCACAAGGGAGGAACTCAGTACGAAGTTGAAACTCAGCATCGTTCAGTGTGCCAAAACCGCAGGACGCGTAGACGTTATAGACAGGGACAGCACACATCTTTTCGATTTGAGATAAGTTTCTAACCGACTTTACGTTTGAAATCTCAGTGACATTATCAGGCACATTAGAGATAGCCTCCGGTGAACCATGTCCACTCAAAATCCACTTTGCGTCACATTTTAAGACTTTAGCCAACAAAAATAGACTCTCACCTTTTGGAAAAGCGTCTCCTTTTTCCCACTTAGAAACAGCTTGCTTGGATACCCTTGCACCCTTTGCAACATCAAGCTGTGTAAGGCCTAACTCTTTCCGTCGCTCTAATATTCGTTGGCTTTTCATGCGAAATATCTTCAATTAAATCAGTCAACCAAAGCTTACTATCTCATAGTAAAGGTCAACTTTAAGTGACACAACTATTGACTAATTAAGTTGACAAAGCCTATTATTAAGTCAACCAAAGACAACTAAAGGGGACTCAATGTGGAGACTAGAGACGCTATAGAACACTTCGGTACAGCTGTCGCGCTGGCAAAAAGCTTGGGTATTACAAGGCAGTCGATTTCTAGGTGGGGTGAAAAGGTACCACCACGCCGAGCATTTGAAATAGAACGACTTACTGACGGTAAGTTAAAAGCAGATTTCACTCCGCCTACATTGGCTTAGAGGTGGACACTATGAACCAACCACTAATGACCACCATCACTTGCCCATATGTCACGGTAGCGCACTACTGCACTTTAACCGGCTTGGCAGAAGGCACTGTAAAGCAGTTTATTGATGAAGGTCGCATCATCATCAAACCCAAGGCCAAACCTAGAGAAAAAACGCTGATCAATATGGTGGCGATGACGGAAATGGCTGCTCGTGAAGCTATGGAACAGCTCGGCTAACTCAATCCTTACGCGTTGTAGAGAGTATCTGATATGGAAGCAAACCAAACAATGTACGTCTTTTTGGCGGATGTACAACATGAGTACAACGAGGCATGCAGCTTGTTTCGCCAACGTCACCGCAATGAGCTAACAGAGATAGCCAACGCATGCGGATTACGGGCAAACATGCTACGCAATAAGCTAAATACCGAGCAACCACATGTTCTTTCCTTACCAGAGATGATGGCAATTTCTAAAACCACGAACGATTACGTGATTTTAGAAGTTGTGCTGCGCAAGCTTGATCTAGTTACCGCTCATATTCCACGAAGTATCGAGGCTGAAAGCTTCATTAAACGAGCTCTAAACAACTCAATTCTCGCAGGAGAGCTTTCACAACTGGCACTTGATAACGCTGGCAACAGAACGCTCCCTCGCACCACAAAAAGCTCAATTATCGAAACAGCACAGGCAAGCATTAGCAACCTAATGCTACTTATCAATAACCTAGAAAGCCGCACTGGCAGCGCCCAACCATTCTTTGCTATGGGTGTCGATTTCATCGCTAGCGGTGCGCCTTTACCGGGTCTTTCTTAACTATCTACAGGGGTGTAGTTATGGGAAACAATTCAAACTATCTAGAGCAAATACTGACTAGCTCTTTTGAGCAAATCACTGATCGTTTTAATGCAAGTAGTGAAGAGAAGCAATACAAGATTCTTATCCAACTTGACGCTATTGCCAAGAAACAAACGTTAGTCGAAACACACCGACCTCAAGCCGAAGTGCTCTCAGACATTCGAGAAGCGATGCAAGGCGATCGTGCTCGCGTGTTCTTCTCGCATTCGTTCGTTAGTTGGTATCGCTCTGGTCAAAGTGAAAAAGCAAAAACTCAACTGCACCACTGGTCGCAGCTCGATATGAGTAATCGCCACCTATACCTAGAAATGTTAGGGCTACGCGACTTGGGTCGTTGGGATGATGAAGCGTTATACCAATTCGAGCAGTACTGCTTAGAAGTTATCGGGGGTTAGGCATGAGCAATGTAATTACTGTCTTTCGCCATGAGCTTGAACACGGCCTACGTAATGAAGGTTTTACTACTCGCAAGATTGAGCAGTTTGTGCGCATCTTCAATGCTGTTAAATCTAGTCAAGGCGACATGCTTGAGCTGGATTCAACACGCGCAATGCTTGTAAACGTAAATGGTACTGAGCAGGGTTTATGCCTTTCTGACTTCATTACTGCTTGGTGGGTTTATTGGGTTGTCGTTTTTAATCAGTCAACCGATGCTGCAACTCATCATCAAGCCCTAGGCGCTATTCGTGCTCTTTTCTTTGTTTCCGCCAGTGTTCGTGACACTAGCCAAAAGACCACTATGCAGATTTGGTGGCGCGACTGTGAGCCTATTCATGGTTACCCAACTTTGGAGGCTGGTTAATGAAATATTTCGCCCTTCGTTTATTCGGTGATGGCGCTATGAAGCGCCACGCTAAAACGTTTGAGCCTGAAGTCACTGAATTGGGTGATTTTGAGAACCTTGACGATGCAGTCAAGCAAGCTTGCGCTCAACTGGAGTGCAATCACTTGCTGCGTGGTGTTTTGAGCCAAGGTGAAGGCGCTGGCGGTTATTTGGTTTTAGATGCACATGAGCTAGAAGCTGTGTGAGAAACATAAGTACGCTGGAGGTTATATGTTTACTGATGATGTTAGCTACACACCTGCTATTTCTCCTTACACTGGAGAGGTCGCAACCGAACACCCAAGCTTTTTACCCTGTCCTGATATGGCAGGAATGGCAAAAGAACCACTAGATGACAACCAATGCCAGAGGGGGCTGTATTTATTGGAAAAGTTACGGAAGAAACACGGACTAAAACGCAGAGCACAGCCCGAACCAAAAGAGGTTCTTGAACCTAAAAGAGGCTGGCGCGAAAAGCTTAGAGTTTCTGCCAATCAACTCCCTGACAGAACCGTGGCAAAAAAGTAAATGAAACAGCATAGCGTCAATCTTAATAATCCACTTAATCGGCTCCCAAGCAACTTGCATCGGGAGCTGATGACGTATCTACAGAACAAGGATACTTACAGTAAGGTTTCGCACTTTGATCACGAGTCGCGTCAGTTCGTCTACAAAGATGAACCATCACCACGTGAACGTGTTTTCGAGTTTGCTTCGAGCACTGCTAACAAGCTCAAGTTGCCATTCGATATTCGTAACTATATTGATAAAGCGTCTGCAGCTCGGCTTAGGAAATACGGTTTTAAGCGTGCTATCAACTTTATCGAAAAGCGCAGCAGTGCGGTAGCTGCGGCATTTAGTGTCGTTCCTGAACCTTGGTGGAAGGTAGATAGTGAAATTAAGCGAGCTAAGTTAGCCATTGAGTTGGCAGGTCGATGCGGCAACCGTATTCGTCTTGCTGCTGAGAAAGGATTAACCCCTTTAGAGACCATCAAGTTCATTAATGAGTTTGTTGGAGCTTCTCTGTGGCTACCTCAGTTCGCTCATGTAGAAGATAACAACCAAGCTTACTCTATGATGGTACGCCTAATGGATGAAAGCTTCTGGCGCAGAGCCATTGGTCGAATTGTCGTTGCTGCGTTTGAAAATGCCCGACGTGCGGCAGGAATGGTTTCTCCACATACCTCACCTTATGCTTCGATCTCTGCATGTGAGTGGCTCACAATTCGACAAGATAGACAGCGTGAGTGGATAGAACTTATGGCTATCGAGTCAGAAAACGGCGATACCGTAGATCTACAAACTGTTGTTGATTCTTCACAAAGTAACCCTGCTAACCGCCGTCATGAGTTGATGACTCGTATTGCGGGATGTCAAGAGTATGCAGAAAGTAATAATCACATTGCTGTATTCATTACTTTGACCGCTCCTAGTCGCTTTCATCGCTTGAAGAAGCACGGAAAATATTGGATTGAGAACTCAAACTTTGACAGCAGTGCACCTAAAGACGCTCACGCATGGTTAAGCAAAGGATGGGAATTGTTTCGAGCTTGGGCAGACTACCGTAACCTAACTTACTACGGAATGAGAGTTGTTGAGCCTCACCAAGATGGAACACCGCACTGGCATGGGGTGTTTTTTATGCCACTAGAACAAGTCAAAGCTTTTATTGGTGGTCTACAAGCTTATCAATTTCGTGAGAAGCAAGACCTATTTTTTGAAGACGGTACGCCTAAAACCAAAGCAATGAAAGCTCGCTTTGATGCGAAATTTATTGATAAGGATTCTGGCGGTGCTGTTGCTTATCTAGCGAAATACATTTCCAAAAACGTAGACGGTCACGCCCTTGAAGGCTTGACTGATACCGACAACAAAAGAGCGAAACTACAAGACACTGTAAAGAACGTGACAGCTTGGTCACGGACTTTCTGTTTTCGTCAGTTTCAATTTCAGCGTACTCCACCTGTAACTATTTGGCGCGAACTTCGCCGCATTGATGAAGAGCAAGAGTTTTGTTTGTTCGAGAAAGCAAGAAGAGCAGCAGATAACGGTTTCTTTTCTGTTTACATGGATTATATGGGCGGTCACCGCTTAAGTGCTTCTATGCGTCCAATCAAGTTGCTCAAGAGAGAACGTGAAAACAAATACGGTGAGATTATCAAGGCTACAGACGGGCTTAAGGGCTCTGGTTTAGTGGTGTTTACCCGTGAGACAGAGTGGAAGTTAATTAAGAAAGCCTCCGACTTGTCGGAGGCTTCTGAAGGGAGCGGGAGCGACCGCCCTTGGTCCAGTGGCAATAACTGTAGAATTCCACTCAAAAGCCAAAAAATCATAGATAACTTCTTCTTGGAACAGGAACTAAACCGCTCCGATCCAGAGTGGGAGGAGTTCATAAACCGAGACACTTCCTCAAGTGGCCTAGTTCAAGCAATTGAAACCGACTCGTTACCTATACCTCGCAAGCAAGGTAAGTATGAGAGTGTAAGAGATTAAGGAGTAAGTCAGTGCTAATGCCATGCCCCAAGTGCGGTTGCAAAACCCGAATCGTTACCTCTCAAGAGATGACGAACGAAACACGAAAAGCCTATTGGCAATGTATGAACTTTAACTGCGGGGTTCGCTTTCACACACTAACGTCTGTTGAGGGGATTATTGATACAGTAGGCCAACCGCCTGATCCGAAATTGCAGCCCGAACTATGCAAGGGCGATGTGAACCAGATGAGTTTTTTCGAAAGTTGAACCTAAGTAACCATTAATATTTTATGCTCTTGTTTTTCTATCAGATTAGTAGTTACATTACTTATCGGTTTCCCGCTATATTCGATTTTTTATATGAGATCCTCACACAAAAGGCACGATTTCCCTGAGAGCGTGAAACGCTCCTTACGTGAACATGTCAACGGTTTCTGCTCAAATCCAGATTGTAGAGAACTAACTATATCTACAAAGGCCGATAGTAAATCCCTATTAAACATTGGCATAGCAGCACATATCTGTGCTGCATCTCCAGGAGGACCTCGTTATGATAACGAGCAATCAGAGGAATCTAGAAAGAGTTACGATAATGGTATTTGGCTATGTACCAAGTGTGCAACATTGATAGACAGAGATGAACACCGTTATCCTGTCAAAACACTAATAAGTTGGAAAGAGTCTGCCCATGCTTTTATAAGGGACAATATTGGAAAGGAATTAATTCCAAAAGAAGATATAGACTCAAGAGTAATGAGAAACACCCTTGAATTCATTAGTGGAAATAGCCGCTTGCTTAACGCATCTAAAGCAATCAAATTCATTGACGATCAACTCAACGCCCTAGACCCACGCTTTTCTGTACAGACTAGTATCGTTGACGGCAAAGAACTCCGTGAGATTTCTGCTAAAACTAATGATGCTAGCTTTGGTTTATCAATGCCATTTCATGAAGGACAGAACTTTCAAAAGCAGCTTGATAAGATGAGAAGCACTGGGGAACCCGTAACATTGGATTCTACCTCTTTCAACTTCACTGGTTCCAAATTATTTGAAACAATTGGGAATAACCTAAGCGAAGGTTCTCAGTTATCAATCGAGCCCGCGTCCACTAGGGTTAAAGTTGATCTTTATGCTGTCTCCAAGTCACAACAGGTGTATTTGGGGACTTTTAAAGGGAAATATATCACTTTAAAAGACGGCCTGAAATTTACAGCATTAGCGTTCAATCGACTTTTAGAAATTACGGCGTTCTACAACATAAATACGTCTTCAATGACATTCAACTACAACTTTGATAGTACAGTTTGGTACGGAAAAGACATCCAGAAACTGCCATTTTTCAATAAACTACTCTGGGCAAAAGACGTTCTACATGACGGAGGTGTTTTAAGTGTCGCCATTGAATTTGAAGAAGGGTATACAACAGACGTATTCTACTCAAGCCAATGCATCAATGAAAACCAACTAAAGCTTTTCTCAAACATAGCTAGCCTACTTCATGTAATTGAGTGTTATAGAAAAATCACTAAGAAATACTCTTTGAGCACGCCAATTTTCGGAGAGATAGAGGTAACGCCAAAGCAATATGAAGCAATTGACTTTATATCGAGTCTGCTCGAAGGTGAGGAAGTAGTGTTAGGCAAAGATGTCGCCACATTAGACTTCGATGTCCCATCAGAAGAATATAGAGAGGCAACATCAAACAAATGCGACAGTGATCTTGATGAACTTAGCTTTACACATGAAAACGTTATCCCCAACTTCTTCAATTCGGACTTTAGTTTTTTAGCGCTAAAGCGCACATTTATAGACATGTATATCGAAGCTAGCCCCAACGGTGACAAAACTGCACTTCACATTACGCCAACAGAAAGTTCAAGAAGTGTCACAAGTTTAGAAGTTATTAGAGACATGTCTAACTAAGTATTGCTTGGTAACGAGCTGTCTATAACGAACATAAACGATCTCTAACGATCTCTAAATTCCCCATCTAAAACAGCCCTCGATATAGATTTTTCGGGGGCTGTGCTTTACTAATCCTACCGAAACACGATCACTTTTAGGATCGCAAAATTGCAGTGTGGAATTTTGGTGTGGAGGGAGGGGTGAGTCCGAACGAGCGCTGAGCGCCCTAACCAGTTCCAAAACTTCCAATCGCTGCCTATTTCCTATTTTTCTTCTATTGGTGGGTTTTCTCATGTGGGAACGACAACACGAGCACGCTAGATGGAATGGGCTTAAGCTCAATATCCTGTCTACCTCCTTTGATGGTGGTAAGCGTCTGCAAGTGAGTGAAATCCCATACGCTGACTTACCACACATAAAAGTCATGGGCACGAAAGCCCGAGCCTTCACCTTTGAAGTTGTGTTCGTGGGTGCGAGCTCACTTGCAGATACGAATGCACTCATCGATGACCTTGAAACGAACCCACAAGGAGAGCTTGAGCACCCTTGGTTAGGTGAACTACAGCTAGTCTTTAAAGACCATTCGCTAAGCTTCAGCACGAAGAAAGGTCTAGTAACATTAAGTCTTAAGTTTGTGCGCTCTGGTACTTCGCCTTCCATCACTGCACCGACAACAGTACGCACCAAGGCACAAGCTGACATAGTAGAAAGCCTGTCTAAACAATCATTTGTTGAAGAGGTTAAAGGGCTGGATGTGTCTCAAATCAACGAAGCTCAAAACAACGCAACCAATGCGCTCAATGTGTTGGTTGATATTACTAACCGCCTGAACCTAGCCGATGATTCGCTGCAAGATATTAACCTAGCAATAAATGAAGCCTTCTCTGCCGTGAGCAGTTTGAGCACTAACCCTGTCCAGTTTGCTGATCTGTTTTCAAGCGCTGTCGATACGGTATCTGAAGGAGTTCAATCAGAGCCAGCTTCTGAGAGTGAAGCCGTAGATAACTCACGCAGTGCTCAAGCTTTAATGCTTGGCGAAGTAAAAACCGATAGCCCAACAAAACACCACAATGTACAAATAGTGACGGGCGCGGTGAAGATGAGTAAAGACGTGACTGACCTAGAAGCCAATGACAGCTTTGAGGTCACCCTAGCCCAAAAGCAACCAGAGATTATTCAAAGTGATCTCTCAACGCTAATTGGCAACGTTGATGAACGCATCAAGGAAACCACTCAAGTCTCTACGCAAGAAAGCATCGAGCTCTATGACGCCCTCACCTCACTAAAAAGCAACGTGCAGACTCAGTACGACAAAGTAGCCGAGGGAACCAAAGCGCACAGAACTGTGCAGTCACCTCACTTTAAGTCAGCGTTAACCATTGCCCATGACGAGTACACCAATGAGAACGTTATTACCAAAATGAATGCACTTCAGCACCCTTTGTTTATCCGTGGTGATATAGCGGTGAGGGATGCACGATGAATCAACTCACGATGTACATTGACGGAAAACAGCATACTTTCTACCAAGCTAACTTGAACTACTCAACAGAGCAATTGGCCCACACATTTAGCTGCTCGATTGAACCAATGAACATTGAGCGCCCGTTGTCGGTAGAGTTCTTCCTCAATGACCAATCCATCTTAATCGGTCAGATAGATGAGGCAGAAAACGAGACAGGTGCAAGCGCTTTAACTATGCCAATAGTAGGACGTTCCAAGAGCGCCAACATGATTGACTCGCGCATCACTATGGATGCGCTTTACAACCTCAATGTTGAAGAACTGCTTAGAAAACTGGCAAAGCCATTTGGTTTAGGGGTAAAGAGCCTCGTTAAAGGCATGCCGAAGATTGAAGAGTTTCAGATTAACGCCGAGTCTCCGGTTGAAAATGTTGCTCAGCTCATCCGTGAACAAGGCTACATGCTTATCGAGCGAAATGGTGTACTGACTATTGAGAACACAGCGCATGCAACGATTAACAATGTTGGCCTTGAAACAGGCAACAACATAGACAGCTTAAAGATAAAACGCGCCTTCAATAGGCAGTTTCATACCATTGATGTGCAGGGTCAGTGGGATGATGCCAGCGCTCAAGTCACTAACCCTAGCATTGATAGCTCGCGCACTATGGTGATCACTTGTGACCAACTGCAAAGCAGTGCAGCGTGTTTATCTCGCGCCAAGTATGAACGCAACATAGCCATAGCGGAAAGCCTGACCGCTTCAACGTCTGTCGCAGATCTCTTTCCTCAGCTTGCGATTGATGGATTAAACCGAGTGATTCGAGTGATCGACAAAGAGCAGAGTTTTAGCGAAATGCTGGTGATCAAGTCTCTTGGCCTATCGGTGTCCGAAAGCTCCGCGAGCACTTCCGTTGAGTTGGTCAGACCGTTTAAGGAGCAAAGTCATGTCTAGTGCTCAGCGTCAGCAACAACAGCGATTAATGGCTCGTATCAAGAACTTGATCGGAACAGGCACGGTGACAGGTGCAACCACGGGCATGTTGCAAATCAGAACGGCAACAGGCCGCACCAATGACCGAATTAAGCGCGTCCACAACTACGGCTTTATGAGCCGACCACTACCAGAAGCCAAGGCTTACAATCTGTTTATCGGCGGTGTCACTGCGCGTGGGATTACCGTCAATGTTGAAGATGAGCGCTACCAAATCGACTTAAAGCCCGGTGAGGTCGCCATGCTCGATGACAAGGGAAATTTAATCCATCAAACCGAAGAAGGCATTAAGGTTTATGCGACCAAAGGTAAGGTCGATGTAGTAGCAGCGAATGAAGTCTCTATCAAAGCGCCATTAGTGAACGTTATCGCTGACAAAACCACGTTTTCTAAAGATGTAGAAATAGGCGGCAACCTGAGCGTGGCGAAGAATGCAGAAGTTGAAGGCTCTGTCGGTGGTCAGTCTGGTACGTTCGGCGGCGTCAAAGTCGAAACGCACGACCATGATTATGAAGACGACAACACGACCAAGACTACAGAAGGACCAAACAAAGCATGAGCCATTTTAAATTGAACGCACTGATAGAGTCTGTGGATTCCAAAGACGGTATGACTCATGCGGTACTGCAAAGCGTCTACAACTACGCAGAGTCAACCAAAAATGACCGCGCCAGAATGGACAACCATGAGCGCGGCGGTACTTGGAGCGGTGAACTGATAGAGATTGTCGGCTCTCGTGACTGGACACTCAAACGAGCCAAATTAACTGACGAAACCTTAAGGCTTGCCAAGCGCTTTTATGAAGAAGCTCTCGCCTGGTTAATTCAACAAGGTCACGCCAAAACCATTGAAGTCAATGTTTGGAGAGAGAAACCAAACCAAATGGGCCGTAATGTCATGATAACCCTAACGGACGGCTCCACATTTGATGTTCCACTATCGAAGGTAGATAAATGAGTACACAAGTGAGCCTTGAGAGCTTAATCGCTCGTGCTGAAGCCAACCTGACGGCAGAAACAGGGCAAAGTAACCCAGCCACCAAAGCGATAGCCTCTGCCATTGCTGGAGTCAGCTATGGGCAATATGGCTATCAAGATTTGCTTTTCAGACAACTGCACCCTGAAACCTGCTCTGAAGTGTGGCTATACCTGCATGCTAATCGCCACAATACGGCACGCCTCTTACCTACCTTTGCAAAGGGCACAGTACAGTTTACTGAGCTAGGTGGAACAGTAGTGATCGCAAAGGGTACTCGCCTAATCTACGGTGACAAAGAGTATGAAACTACTAAAGAGCAGTACAGCAATGTGCCTGTAGACGTCATTGCACTTGAATCAGGGACAGCCAGTAATTTACCAAACGGCGCTAAACTCACCCTCACTGAAGGACTAAGCGGTATCGACCCTAATAATATCTTATCTCTTGGTATTGAAGGTGGTGCAGATATCGAAGAGTTAGAGCATTGGCGAACGCGAGTAATTGTGGCATTCGAGAAGAATGAACTTATCGGCAAATCAGAAGATTATGAAGTGTGGGCAGTATCGGCTCACTCTGATGTCGATTTTGCTTGGGCGCTCGATAACACGCCAGAGCGCGGCATGGTAGAGGTCTATATTGGTGCACGTGAGAACGACCCAACGCTAAGCGGTGAAGTGGTAAACCTTGTTCAAGAGACCTTTGAATCTAACCGACTCGCTGGTTGTCATCCGTTTGCTCATCTCCCAGAAAAAGCCCCACTCGCTATAGAGATTCAAGGCATTGAAGACCAAACAACTCGTGATGATGTTGTCACGGCCCTTGAAAACTTTGTCAAAGGGAAAATGGGCAAGATAAACCCTGATACCAAAAAACCAGACTCCATCACCAACACTGAAATTGTGTTAGTGATTTCAGCGGTGACCAATAACTTTATTGTCAAAGCACCTGTGGGCGAAGTGGCTATCGACAATAACCAGATTCATGTATTAGGAGCCGTCACATGGACACCTCCGACTTAATTATTGAGTACAACGAAGGGGATTTTGCTGATGCTTACCGTGGGTTACTTCCTCAAGGTGAATACTGGCAAGACACCGAGAATGCAGAGCTGACCAATACCATTAACGGTATAGCGAAAGACTTTAAGAAAACCCATGACGATATTGAATTATCACTATTAACAGATTTTGAGGAACAAGGGTTTGGCTGGAGGATTTCAGACTATCAGACTCTTTTAAACAACACAGCAGGCCAACAAAGTGGGCGGGTATTTGATGATGTGCAAGAGCCAAACCTTATGTATGGCTCATTGTATGACGAATCTCGTCATCACAGCGCTCAAGCTTGGCAAGCATTTGAGAAATACAGATTACCGCATACCGAAATTGCTTGGATTTATTACTCAAAATTCAGAGTTCATCACCAGATGGCGAATTATCGACACATTAGAAACCTGCATAAATACGAGGTCACACAATGAGTTTATTGATTACCGATGCGGGTATCGCGGCTTCAATTAGAGCTGGCGAACTTGGTATCAGTTACAAAATTTCAGAAATCAGTATAGGCACTGAAGGCTATATACCTAACAAAGACCAGACGAGCTTACGTAACGAAGTTCAACGCAAAGCAATCACTCGTGGTGAAGTAACAGCACTTGGTCAACTTCATTTTGAAACTACATGGGATGGAAGCGAGGCCTTTGAAGGTAAAGAGTTAGGATACTGGTTAGATGATGGCACTCTATTCGCTGTCGATAGTAGAGATGGTGATGTCATTACTTATAAACAACAAGATTCAGCTGTGACTGAAGCATGTGAATTAAACCTAGCCGCTTCAACGATTGAAAATATTACGGTGGAAATGCTCAATCCTTATAGCGCAACAGAAGACCGAGCAGGTATTGCAAAAATTGCGACCAATAAGCAAGTTGAAGAAGGAACTAGTGACAACTCTTTTTTGACCGTTAAAAAACTGGTCTATGCCTTAGGTGTTCCCCACATCATAGACAAACTGGTAAACAACTTGTGGGAGCCATTGGTTGAGAAAATGTGGCTTTCACTGTCTGACCGAATTTATCCCGTAGGTGCTCCTATTCCGTGGTTTTCGGATACTCTTCCGGGGTCAGATAAATATGCTTTTATGCTTAACCAAGCATTTGATCAGCAAGCTAATCCCAAATTAGCACTAGTATATCCAAGCGGCATCATTCCCACCATGGAAGGATTGGGGCTAGTCGGTAAAGAAAGCAATGAGACTGTAGGTGTATATGAAGAAGGACAAGTTAAAAATCATGGACACCCTAATTCAAGAGTGGATACAACAGATCTGGGAACCAAAACCACAACGTCAAACACTCACTCTCACGGCGTTGATGCCGGATCATCAGACTCTGGTTCCCCCTTAAAATATGCGGATTGGAATGCCAATTCGAAGACAGGCGAACCGAGAACAAAAGCAGACACGCATAATCACTCAACATATATAGGCACTCACTCTCACACTCTAACAATTGCGCTATTTGGTGCTTTAAAAAACACTATCAACCACCGTAAATGTAACTTTATCGTGAGGATGGCCTAATTATGATTAACAACTACTCAAACAATGTAGACTTTGACAAACCAGTAAGCACTATGAAAGCAGTGTTTTTTGACAAGACCCAAATTGTACAAGTATCCAGATTTACGCAAGATGGTTGGTGGATTCGCAACGAATCAGAGCACGTGGCGAAAGGCACGGCATTAAGTCCAAACTGCACTTTAAATCTGTATAAGCCATCTCAAGAGGGCATGATTGCTCGTTATGACCAAAAGACAGAAAAATGGTCAGATGAAATAGAAGATATGACATGGAAGCCTTTTTGGAATGAGTCCGGTCAACGCTTTATCATTGGTGAACCTGATGGTGATTATCCAAAATGGGCAATTCGCGAAGAGCCTCCAGAATATGACAAAGAAACTCATACTGTTCTTCACTCAAAAGAAACAGGCTGGAACGTCTATAGAATCCACATTGGGCGACCTTTCTATGATGAGTGGGGTAATGAGTTCATTGTTTCTGACTATAACTTTGAGTTACCAGAAAAGCATTCTTGGGAAGAACCACCAAAACCAGATACAGGCTACGCGATTAAACTAGTTGATGGCCAGTGGTTACAGCTTATCGATCATCGAGAAAAAATGGCGTATGCCAAAGACCGCGACAACAGAGCACTCATTGACTATCTAGTTGAAGAACTCGGAGAGCTGCCCGTAACTCACACACTCTTAGCTTATGAGCCCTACGATTCATGGGTGAGCGATGAAGCAGGTTGGCAATATGACATTGATCGTCATCGACCTTTCAAAGTTGATGAAGAAAAAGCATGGAGAGGAAGCGAACTTTCAAAAGTACTCAACCGCATTGACCAATACGAAAAAGATCAACAGTACCCTACTGACCTACGAACTTCTCCAATTAAGAACAGTGAACAGTTTCTGCAACTGCTCCAAGACCGTAAAACATTAAGCGACTACCCTGAAGCACAGGACTTTCCATTCGGCGAACGCCCTACTCTCTCTGGTATAGCTAGCTAACCACCTCACCCAGCCTAGACGCTGGGTGTGTTCTTTCTGCCTCCAAACTTCTATATCTCCGCACTAGAAATGCCATAAGTACCCTTTAAACCTCAGCTCGATACACTGGTTTTGTGGGGAGCTAATCACTAGTTACGAGAGAAAAATCAATGAACCAAACAGAGGTAAAAGCGTTAGTTGTTTCTTTGCTAGACATTACTGGATTAAAGAAAACTCTAACGTCTGTTAGTGCAACCCTAATCAGCTTTGGTGTGAACGATATAGCGCAGCTTATCGCAATCTTTGTAGGTATCGTTTCGGGCGTCATGGCTATTCGCCACTATGCCGTTGCCACCAAACTCAACCAAGCCAAACTAGACAAGCTGAACTCACAACAGGACGAAGCAATATGAGCCTAAAAACCAAAGCAATACAGGCGGTGGTGTGCTCTGTCACTTCAATTCTTGCCATTGTCTTTACTATCGACTCAGAGTTAAGCGTCAGTGAAAACGGATTGCGCCATATCGCCAACGAAGAAGGTTGTCGCCTTAAATCCTACCAATGCAGCGCGAATGTCTGGACGGTCGGTTTAGGCCATACCCAAGGCGTCACTCAAAAGACCAGACTAACCGACCAACAAGTCGCAGAGTATTTCGTCACAGACATCGCCACTGCACAGCGAGTGGTGAACAAACATATCAGCCAAACACCCAGCCAAGGCGAATACGACATGATGGTCAGCTTCGTCTACAACCTGGGCGCTGGCAATTTTGCGCGCTCCACCCTGCTTAAGAAGTTCAATCAGGGCGACCGCGTTGGCGCCTGTAACGAGTATCTAAGATGGGTGTTTGTGAATGGTAAAGATTGCCGACTTGAACAGAACTCATGTAAAGGAATCGCCATTAGAAGAAAGACAGAACAAAAGTTCTGCCTTTCAAGTCTAGAAAAGTAATCATAGCCCCGTTAAATACCTGTATTTATCTAAAGAGAAGTCTAAAAAAACTAGCTATAGATAAAACAACTTGTAAGAGTACAGGGACAAAAGGAATAGCTAGAAATACGCAGATACCTATGAACAAGTACTGCCCCCAAGAACCAATCCCAAATGTGGGTATAAATGTGTCCACTAACCCAGATAAAGCTCTGTCTATCAAAGAATCCTTGATCTTTAACTGAGCCTTTTCTTCTATACCACCCCATTCAGATGCTAACGGAGTATATTGTGTTACCCAGTCTCCGTAAGCAAAAAGATGAATCGCAAAAACAAACCTATAAGCTTCAGAGGTGCGCTTTTCCCCAAGAAAAAAGTTGCCTTTAGATAAGGTGCCAATATTGGCGATATTAATAAGGCTGTATTGCGTCTTATTAAAGAACTTGCTGTTTACAACTTCATCCGACGAACTTCCTTTCAAACGCTTAATATCTTGTCTAAGATCTTTTTTGCTGCTGCCTTCCTGTAGATTGTCCCGATTAGAGCTTAGGGGAAGTAATTCGAATTCTGGATACAGAGGCAATGTAAACCCTGCGGTAAAATGCTTGGCTGACCCCATCTCTCCTTTAGACTTTTTATCATAAGCGTAGTCTTGACTTCTAATCAGCTCAACGGCTGCTACGGCGAACTTTGGAGAAGATACGTTTTTCTCTGCAGCTAGTTCTGGGCTTTGGGGATTAAATGAAAGGGCTATTTTTATGTGTGGGTATCTTATATTGTCCCACTCATAATTGTTTTTAATATCTTCTCCGAAAACATCTTTTTCATACTTCTTTTTGTATCCTTTTCTATAGTTTTTTTCATCGAAGTGGGTGTATACATCCAGAGCGAATTGTAATGCATGTTCCTCAATTAACAATGTATGGTTATCTGTTTTCCAATAGAAAGCGTCAATCTTCGAGTTTTGTTTACCAGTAAAATTGGCGCCACTGTACAAAAAACTACCATCAGTCATTCTCTCAAGGAAACTTTTATCGCTGAACGGTTTAGGCTCTAAAACTGTTATGTATAGATTTGGATAGCCTCGATTAGGATAATCTGGGTCGAATGCTACATGGTTGGGTTGAAAGCTCGTCAGGCCAGAATATTTTTTCTCGATGTTGTAATGATTTTCATAATTAAAAAATTTAGTATCGACCTCAATACCTTCTATTTTAACTTGGATTCCTTGATGCAGGTTTGTCATACCTATACCTGTAAACAAGTTTTCTGCTTCAGTTTCTTGTACTACGGTTTGTTTTTCTACATGGTTCTCTACTTTCGATACATATTCAGTAACTTTTTTCTTCTGACTCTCAATATTATTTTTTGCTATTTCACTGTTTTTCTCCGAAATATCTTTGATATGTAAGCCAGATAAATAGAAAACTAAGCTTATAAAAAACATTGCTGAAAGCAATGCAAACAGGATCCAGACTTTGTGTTTCAACCATTTCATAATACCTAGAACCTTTTCATTTGTTTTACGAATGCATTGCCTATATATCAGTAATTAGATTATTTAAAATGGTTTTATAGTCATCATCAATAATTACTTTCTGATTTGTGACATCATTCAACTCCTGCAGTGCATCGTTCAGCGAAAGCAGGTCGTTCTTGTGGAACAGTCAGGTCGAGGGAGATAATACTCTCACGACGAACGCTCGTCCTGATTTAGAGATGTATAACATCATACTCGACCTGCAAGCACACAGTTTGAAATATCAGTCCCCATGAATGAAATGCACCAAGTAAAAATAGAACTAGAGCAGTTTATGGGGGGGCGAGTTCTGAAAGTTGCTCGCCAATGATTAGCTCCCTGACAACCCCTGAAGGTTACAACGCATCCATTATCGATTGATGCAAAGCAACAAGCTCATCAACTATCTCTTGGGTAAAATCATTTAAAAACTCTGGATTTAGAAGAGACTTCACGTCATTTGTGCTAAGGTTTCGAAAGTTTATTTTTTTCTTTGGATACTTAAACAACGTGGTGCCATTTTCCACCTCATAGTCATGTTCTAATTCGGGGAGCTTGGTTTGCTTTGCTTGTTTTGAATCCTTGTTTTGATACAGACCAAAATACAAATGGTGGTCTTGTTCTACATATAAATAGAACGAAGGGTAATCACGTAATTCAAACTCTTGAATGATCCATTTAGAATTACGTCTAGCTTGAACATATTTTCTGACTGTTTCCCTTGGATCATGTTCGTGAGCTATTGAGTCGCTTGATAGCTCACCCAATTGTTCAGTCATTTTCTTACCAAGCATCTCCCACATTGACAACTGGGCATCGACAACGATTTCTTCATACGCTTGATTTAATTCGGAGACAGACTCTAAGTTGTCACCTTCCAACAACAGTTTCTTTAATCTTTCGATGTGTTCCATATTCTCAACCCGATTAGTTAAATGGTTTATTAAGTCTAGGTATTGAATGAAAGCTTCACGCAAAGGGGCATTACGAGCAGAGAGTTCAGTACAACGATCGATCCAGTCATGTATATCTGAGCGATAGCTTATATTGGTAATTTTCTTGTCCAAAGTACCAATACTCTCTGGACTAGGTTCTTTGCCATCTAACGTAAGATAAAAAAGATGGATATCTTTGTATCCTTCGTCATGCATGGTTTGGTAGTAACGCTGAAGTTGCTTATCCTGATCACCAGCATAGATTTTATTTTCTATGATGACAGCTGTGTTTTCAGAGCGTATCAAAATATCAATGCTCTTATACTCGCAAAGAACTTCAATGTTTCCTGAAACCTCTAACCCCTGACGCTTAAGAAAACTAGTGAGAAATAGCTCACCTTGATTGTGGCAGCCACTCGGACTAAGAACATCGACTAAAAAACGAGAATGAAGCCTAACTTCATCAGACTCCGATCTAAGGACACTGAAAAGGTTATATTGTGGTGGTTCCTCGTATGTGTCTCTCAACAGCTTTAGGTGGCTGAAGAATTGTCTGTTAATCATAAATGCCTCGTATGCAATAAAATACGTATGATAAGATAGCTTAATTTATAACGACATGATTCAATTTGACTTTTGTTACTTGAAACACAGAAAGTTATCCTAGTTTCTACACATCATCTAACTTCTTATACTCCTTAGCCATAATCACCTCCTGCCCAACAAAATCATCCAGCTCCTGCATCATATCAATCAGCGGTAGTAGCTCATTTTTGTGAAACAACCAATCAACCTTACTGAGATCGAGTGACGTAATACTCTCGCGGCGAACACTCATTAACTCGATAGGGACACGATGAAGAGCCAATACATCCGTCATGGTCTGATTTTTCACATCTTTAAACGCATCTTTCGCTTCAACCTGCCCTATCGCTTTTAATTCAGGTGATTTGGTATCTTTACCCTTCGCATTAACAAACAGGTTCTTGAATGCCATGCCTTCTTGTGCCTGAAGCTGTTTCTTGATCTCGTCTTCCTGCTTTTTGGTCATTGTTGGCTCATTCATATACAACAAATAACCAGCGTGATTACCATTACGGAAATACTGACGACGAAACAAAGTGGCATCTTCATTTAGCCAGATAGAGGTGAGACCACTAACATGACTTGGTAAGCCATAAAGCTCTTGAGCAATATCATAGTCACCCAAATGAAATACTTGCCCGTACTTATAGTCAATGCGCCCTTCATCATCGTAAGCGCGTGGTTTGTATGTCCAGCCTAAGTCTTCACGCCTACGCATATAAAGCGCGGGCAAGTGCTTCAACTTAACAGGCTCACCTAGCCCACGGAAGCTGCGTATAACTTGCAGGTAGCCATTACCAAACGTTAAGTAGTCTTGAATAAAGCGCTTTGCATCTTGGCGAGATAACAACCCACTCAACGCAATAGCCAAAATCAACGTATTACGTTTGAATTCTATTGCGCTGGCATGCATGGGGTTCACGCGTAAGGCCTTAGCCAAAGTATCAAGCGGTATTGGCGGCTCATATAAGCCATCAATTAACGCCACTTCTAAATAGCTCAGAATATCGCTATTCATCACACTTACGGGTTTAGAAAATTCAATCTCAATCACTTGTTCTCTCCAGTTCTTAGAAGAACGTTACGCTTGTATCGTTATCTGCATTAACATCTATTGGTTCCCAGGCTAGAACGTGCATTGAGGCCCATGCTAAATCAGCATGCGAACCTATCTTGCTACGATTGGAAACAAAGGTGACTTGTCCGCTTTTATCGGTGGTTTGCTGGCGAATCATCAAGAAGGAATGCACTAGGTCATCCCAATCCTCATCAAACAAGAAGCGCCCATTGTTGATAATCTCTCGCGCTTTATATGCCATCATGCGCTTCATCTCTGGTGAATAGTTCAACTCAACCAGAGCCGGGTAAAACTTACGTACCAACTCCGCTACCGCCGAGCCCACGCCGCCAGTGTCCATCGCTAAATAAACCACGTTGTACTTTTCGGTAATGCTTCGAATGGTTTCAGCTTGTTGTTCATAACTCGAACCTTTCAAGCGAAGTTTCTCAACAGCCCGAAATACGCCACCTTTGATTTTGGGCTTCAGTGCAACCACTAAACCTGCATCATCCGAACCTTCACCAGTGCCGCCACCTCTTGGATCATAACCAACCAAAACCTCTGCATTACCAACTGGTCTCGCTTTATCGTGGTCTACGTCCTGCCACAAGTCAGTATCTGTCTTGCAAGCCAACAACGCCTTGAGCGCAAAGAACGAGGCGCTATCATCCAAGAATTTACAGCGAAGCAGGTTGTCGAATACCTCTTTAACCGGATACTTACGCTTAAGCTTCTCCATGTTGAAGAGCTTGTCACCACCTTTGGCAATGGCATCATCAACCGTGATCATTTGACGGAAGATGTAGTCGGGGCCAAGCGCACCGTCTTTCAGTGCTTTATGGCTTAGGTCAATGTTGTCTTCTTTCTTACCAGACCATTTTGGGTAAGCCTCATGCGCCATAGTAGAAGGGGTTGATATGTAGGTTGTACGGTACTGAGCCTGAATCGACATACCACCTGCATAGTCATCAAGTGCCCCAAAGCGAGGTATCCAGAAAACCTCATCCCAATACATGTGACCGTTAAAGCCCTGAGAAGATGAAACATTAGTTGAACAGAAAATAAGGTTAGCGCCATTGCTTAATTCAATGTCGTCTTTACCTTTTAAATCAATGCCAGCAAGCTCTAAGGCAAACTTGCGAATGTAGTTTTTAAAGATGTAAGCCTGCTTCTTGGACGCAGAAATAAACACCTGGTTATCGCCGCTAAGCACTGCATCTTCAAACGCTTCCCATGCAAAATAGAACGACAAACCAATCTGGCGAGATTTAAGATAAAAGCGAATCTCGTTGATCTCATCATTTTGCTTGTGCTCATGAATTTCTTTCTGGTAGGCAAAAAAGGTCTTTTCACGGTATTCATCCAGCATCTCTTTGGTGATGCCAGAAATATCATTTTTAACCTTATTTGATTTACGTCCTCGCTTATTCTCACCACCACTAGAACTAGCTGGTCGAGAGCGCTCTTCTGATTTCTGGTTTTTATAGTGCTGCTCTAGCAGCATCTTCAGCTCGCGCTCTTGGCATTCGAGTTTATGGTCAACCCACATCAAGTAGGCAATACGCTGCCTTAGCATTAATTCAACGGGTGCATCGTCCCTCAGCTTTTTCCAATCAAACTGAGTTATCCATTTCTGAACCGTGCGAGTAGCCACACCAACTTGCTCCGCAATTTCAGGCGGCTTTCGTTGACGCAAAAACAATTCCAACGCTCTCGTTTGGTCTGTGGTGTATAGCGCATCGCTAATAACATTCGTATCCATGTTGGCATAGTGCTATAGCCCCCTAAATTACTCAGCTTGTGCGCTTTCTATATTCACCATTTAGAAACAGCACAAATACAAAAAGACAAAGGCATTGGTTAGATTGGAATCATCGAATTTAGGAGAGAAATGATGTTCAAGTCTGAGCCAATTTGCATTTTAAAGGCGGGGCCAACGGTAGACGGACGTAATGTACCTCAACAGGTTATTGACGATATCGCTGACACTTATGATCCGAAGAAGTACAACGCCTTAATTAATGAAGAACACTTTCAATGGAGTTGGAAGTACGGCTCAGTGCTGTCAGCTGAAAAGCGCAACGATGAGCTATGGGCAGTAATCAAACCCAATTCAATGTTACTTCGCACTGTCGAGAACGGCCAATTACTCCACACCTCAGTTGAATACCAAGAAGATTTTGGTGAAACCGGAAAAGCCTATCTAACGGGCCTCGCACTTACTGACAACCCCGCGTCACTGGGTACAACACAGATTCAGTTATCTAATAAATCTGCGGATAAGACCTACGTCTCAACGGGGCAGACAGTCAATCTTTCCACTCTTTCTGGGCAAAACCCCGAACAATCAGAGCAAGGTCTATTCAAACAATTCAAAAGCTGGCTCAAAGGCGAAGGCTATTCTGAGCAGCTCTCACAAAAACAGGAACCCGACGAAATGAGCAAAAAAACCGAAGAGCTGCTTGAGCAAAGCATTGAGCAGAACAAAGGGCTTAATAGCCAACTAGGTCAATTGGTGACCCAGCTATCCGCCCAAAGCAAGCAAACAGAAACACCTGAAGAAGGTAAAGCTGACCAAGAAGAAAACAAAGAAGTTACTGAACTAAAAGGCCAAGTAACCGAGCTTTCTGGTCAAGTCGAGAAACTGTCCAGTCAACTTGAGAAGTTAAGCAAGCTGACTGATGAAGATGAACGCAACCCAGCAGGTTCAGGCGGCGAAGAAGACGCGTACTTGTAAGCACTGATTCTATCCAAACCAACAACGAATTGAATTAGGTAACACAATGCAAAAACATACCAAAGAAAAACTTAGCGCTTACGTAAAAGCGGTAGCAGCACAAAACGACACTGATGACGCAACAGAGAAGTTTAATGTAAGCCCAAGTGGTACACAAAAAATCATCGCAGCCATTCGCGAAAGCAACTGGTTCTTGAAGAAAATCAACGTCATCTCAGTGAAAAATCAGAAAGGTGAATCAATCGGCCTTGGTGTTACAGGCATGATCGCCAGCCGCACCGACACTTCTGGCGAAGGTAAGCGTACACCTAAAGATCACTCAAGCATGGGGGCAATGCCTTACATGTGTGAACAAACCAACTTCGACACTGCGGTTCGCTACGCAAAGCTTGACGCATGGGCGCATCATAAAAACTTCAACACACTGCTAAGTAAAGCAACCCGAGAGCAGATCGATGCCAACAAAATTACTATCGGTTGGTATGGCGAAACAGTAGCCGCCAATACCGATGCAAACGCCAACCCTAACGGTGAAGATGTAAACAAAGGCTGGTATCAAGCAATGCGCGACCACAACTCAGAGCGTCTGATTTCTGAAGTGGTTGATGGTTCAAATGTGATTCGTATCGGTGAAGGTGGTGACGGTTCTGCTGGTAAAGAGAAAGGCGATTTTATCAACTTAGACCTAGCCGTACTTGAAACCAAGAATCTTCTACACGATGCGTGTGAGAACGATGGCAACCTAGTCGCAATTATCGGCTCTGATTTGCTTGCTTACGATAAGGCTAAGTTCTACGAAGCGCACGGCAATACGCCTAGCGAGAAAGGCAAAATTCAAGAAATGCAAGTTATCGGCACTTATGGTGGCCTACCTGCGGTAAAAGTACCGGGATTCCCTTCTACAGGCATCATGGTCACTAGCTACGATAACTTGTCTATCTACATTCAAGAAGGTTCTGTGCGCCGTTCTACAGGTAAAAAGAACGATGAGAAAGACCAGATTGAGAACTTTGAGTCTATGAACATGGCTTACGTTCTTGAAGAAAAAGGTAAGGCCGCTGCAATGGAATTCAAGAATGTGAAACTGTGGATCAAAGGCGCTTGGCACTAATTAACTAACACCCCACAAATGCAGGCTCTCTCGCCGCTTCATGTGTACTTATGTACTCAATGATAATCGCGAGTGCTGCCTGCATCCCCTACCCAATGAATAAGGTTGAGTCATGGCTGATTATGTCGGAAACAAAAACGAGATATACAACTCTGAGCTACCTGCTTTTGGCAAATATCCAGCGCTAAAAATTTCAGAGTTTCAGTCTCTGTTCCATTTCCAAAGCAATGAGACAGAGGCAGGCATTCTGCACCACGCAAAAGTATCGCGTGTGAAAGTTCATTCAGAGCTAAAAGACACCTTAGAACCTTTTGCTAACTTAGCCGATTTGTCGCAAGCACGGTTTGAGGATGAAGAGTCAGGCGAGACGCTCTACAAGCAAGCCGTGTTTGCGCTTACCGCCGCACAGCTAATCAGCACACAAATGAGCGGAGATGCCACCAAAGACGCGGCAGAAAGGCAAGAGGCCCTAAAAGACAAGAAAGAAGAATGTGAAGTCCAGTACCGCCAAGCGGTAGACATGCTCATTCATGGCGAAGAAACCTACCGCTTTGAGAGGGTGTGATGAAAGCGTTGCAAAATCTAACCGACCTGTTCAAGACGCATATTGTTGATGCAAAAAGCTTTGATTCATGGGCTGAAGACGGCGCTATTTTTTGCACTCAAGGCGATGAAATTGACGGGTTTGAAGTCGAGTATACCGCCATTATCTTTGTACAAAATGCCTCTCTCAACCCAGACAATTTGTTTATGCACATTGTCAGTTGGCTAAACAAGTATGACCAACACCGAAGCGAGAAAGGTTTAACCATGCCGACATTTGCTGTCGAACGTCTAGACAAAGGACATTACGACATAAAGCTAAAGCTCGATATTCGAGAAGAATACAACCTGATCAAAGATGAACAAGGCGATTGGAAACAAGCCGGTGATCTATACCGATGTGATAACCAGTTTGAAGCCGCAGTTGATGAAGATGAGTTAGGTGAACTGGTTCACTTTGTTGGTCACGAGAATGACTTGCCATGTCAGAACTCACACTAAAAACGCCCGAACAGTTAACTCAAGTTGTTGAGGGCTTAGTGCTCACTGCATCTAAAAAATTCGACCTGAACAGACGAATGGCGAATCGCACACGGCAATTCTTTCGAGCCCAGATAAGAGCTCAGCGAGATATTGATAACAACCCATACCAAAGTCGAACGCGAAGGAAGAAAGTCAAAATTAGGGAAGGTTTGGAAGGCGCCCATACCGCCAACAACAAAAACATGCTGTTAGGGTTTGGTCGCTCAATGCGAACCATTGTGACTGAAGACAATTTTGAAGTCGGGATTAAAGGAGTGGCTGGCGATATTGGACGCGAGCACAACGAAGGGTCACAGGTGTCATTTACTACTCGAGTAAACGGCTTTTTTGATAGCAAGGTTGGTCGCTGGAAAGGCGGCACACTGACTAAACGAAATTACACGATGCCAAAGCGAACCTTCATTGGTTGGACGCCAGCTCTAGAGCGAGAGCTACTAGCAATGGCAGCGGAATACTTTGCACTAGAGGATGCAGCGTAATGGAAAAAACCAAAGTACTAACATTCACAATCAAGCCCAAAGAAGGCGTCACTGTAAAAGACCCTAAAACGCTTGAGCCCTTAAAAACTTCAGGTGAAAGCAAACCTCGTAACACCTATTGGCTACGTCGCGTCAACGATGGTGACTGCACGGTTCTTGACACTTCGACAAAACAAACAACCACCAAGAAGGATGCTAAATAATGAGTATTAGCTTCAACGAAATTCCTAGCAATATTCGCGTACCAGGTTGTTTTATTGAGATCGATAATAGCCTAGCGAACAGTGCAGAAGAACAACAGATCATCTTAGCCATTGGTAATGCGATTGAAGGTGCCAAAGTTGGGCCAAATACCGTGACTTTGTGTATGGACGAAACCATTGCCGCAGAGAACTTCGGCAAAGATGGCGCAACCTCTGAAATTGTGGAGATGGTGGAGTACTTCCGCAAACAAGATGAAATTATGCCTATCTTCGCAGTCAGTGTTGACGCTGGTGATATCACTAGTGCTCTAGCCGCTTTGGGGGATGTTCAATATAACCACATCATGTGCTCACTCAATGATGAAACCACCATTCGAGAGTTAGGTGAGTTGCTTGAAGAGCGTTATGACGCGATGCACCAGATCCCCGGTTTAGCTTACATTCCCAAAAAAGGCACACACGCAGAACTAATCACCTTCGCCCCTGTGAGTAATTGCTCGTTGATTAGCTTCATGCCTATCAATCAATTCTGTGATTCAGCAAACAATGAACTCAGTGATGCGGCTGCAATTGGTGCTTGGGTTGGTCAAACTGCGCCTTCGCTTGCTACCGACCCTTGCCGACCTTTGCAAACGTTGAAGCTTAGTGGCGTTTACTCAAAGGCTGCAAGTGAATGGACGTTTGCAGAGCGCAATATGTTGCTATACGAAGGTATTAGTACCTTCACCATTAGCTCAGCAAAAGAAGTGATGGTTGAGCGTCCTATTACTGCTTACACAGAAAACGCCGCTGGTATTGCAGATAACAGCTATCTCGACGTGATGACACCTGCCACAGCGATGTATTTCCGTCAGAAGCAACGCTCACGCATTCTCAGCAAATACGCACGACACAAGCTGGCGAAAGATGGAACTAAATTTGCTCCCGGTCAGGCCATCGTGACACCAAGCATGCTCAAAACCGAGCTGCTCGCCTTGTATCGAGAGCTGGAATACAACGGTATTGTTCAGGACTTTGACGGCTACAAAAAGTCGCTCATCGTTGAACTAGACGATACCAACAAACAACGTGCGAACTACCAAGATTCTCCTCAGTTCGTGAATGGTTTAATCATTACCGCAGGTAAGGTTCAATTTAGGAAGTAACTTATGTCAACGAAAATTACTAGCCGTGCAGTCCTTAACGCTGGTTCGTTAGGTCGCCTGCCATTAAAGGAAGGTGCTGAAATTGGCTTTGGTAACCTAAAGCGTGAAGCCGTCATGGGTGATGATGGTCCATTAGGTTTTACCGAAGAGTACTCTGATGCTCCATTTATCAAGGCAACCATCGTTCACGCTAAAACTACAGATGAGGAAGCGATCGCAAACTTCGTAGGTGAGAATGTCACCTTGGAAACCAACAGTGGCAAGACCTACACCTTGAAAGATGCATGGACGGTTGATCCTCTTACTCTGAATGTGAAAGACGGTCAGCTTGAAATCTTACTTAACGGCACTGAGCTGATACCACAGTAAGGAGTAACCTCATGCTATCTATCCTCATGAAGAGAAAGCACCATTTACAGGCAACGCAGCAACAACCAAAGCAAACTCAGCGACCAGAGGCGAGCACTTCTACTCGCCCGGCTTTTGTTGATAAGCCCTGGGAAGAAACTCAAACGGCTTTGAAGAATGACTTAGGCTTCTTAAAAAGCTTGTCAGGCTCTAAAGAGAAAGACCCTTACAAAGAAGAGCTGGTGAAAAAATACCGCCCACTGGTAGAGAAGCTGCTTGAAACCCATAAAGGCAACTACCACAACCTTGAAGTAATGTGGTGGTTCTACTTGTGGCAAGTCGATTTAGGTCGATTTGAAGAAGTCTATGATGATTTCCGCTTAGCTATCGAAGGTGGTTTAGAGCCTCCTATGACATGGCGAACCAACGGACATACCGCGTTTTGTGATCTTGTTTTCACATACTCACACAAAGCTGTTCAGAAGAAAAAAGAGTTTAAGCGAGAGTATTTAATCAATGCCGTCAGAGACCTTCGCTCTGGACAGCTCACAACTAATGCGCCACTAAAAGTGAAAATGTTCCGCCTAGTCGGTGATTGGCACTTTGACGCTGGCGAGAAAAAAGAAGCTCATGATCTATTTGAACAAGTAATGAAGCTTGACCCACGTAAAGGCGGTCGCAAGACCAAGCTGAATGATTTAAAAGAGGAGCTAGGCTATGACAGCCCCAATTAAGAACCAATCAATTATTGAGCCTGTAGAGTTGGTTGTACCGATTGTAATAGATGGAAATGAAATCAAAACGCTCGATATCCAAAAACCAAACTCAGGCAACCTTCGTGGCCTTAGTCTTGTTGATGTGTGTGATATGCGTTTTGAAGCAGGCCAAGTACTACTACCTCGGATATCTAATCTCACTGAGCGCGACGCTATTAATATGCCTGTTGAGAACTGGGCACCAATTCTGACAACAATCGCCTCTTTTTTCGTGGATGTGGAACACTAATAGAGCACGTAGAAGACTATTACGCAGATCTTGGTGCAGTGTTCCACTGGCAACCTAGCGAAATAGACAAACTCAGCTACGAAGATCTATTGTTGTTCCGCGAAAAAGCACGACAAAGAACTGAACAAGAAGAGAGCGAATAAGCTCTCTTTTTTATTTTGGGAAGGATATCTATGAAGATGAATCTCTCTATCGTGATGGGCATGAAAGATAAGACCAAGCCTATCCTAAAAGGTATGAGCAGCGAATCAGACCGCTATGCAAAACAAATCAAAAAGGTGCAAAAAGCTCAAGCTGACGACTCTAGTGCTATGGCTATGATTGATCGCTTTAACGACATTAAGAAGGCCAAGCAGAAAAATATACTCGCTCTGAAAGCAGAACAAGAGCAGCTAGATAAACTGCAAAAGAAAGCAAAACAACTTCAGGCACCGAGTGCCGCCCTTACGGCAAGAATAGCCAAGCAGCAAGAAAAGTTGAGCAAACTCAACACTGAGCAAAAACAATATCAAACTGGATTAATGGGCTTACGTAAGAGCCTCAAAAAGTCTGGTGTTTCTGTGTACAAGCTCGATAGCGAATATGAACGCTTGAATAAGAGTTACAAAGAACATGGCAGAGAGATCACCTCACTACAAAAGAAGTACTCGAAACTACAAGGCATCATGAAACCGATGCAAAAGCTCAATGGAAAAATAAAGCTACCTAAAGTCGGTGGAGCAGTAGCAGGAAAAGGAGCTGCTTTGCTAGGTGGTTTGAGTATTGCTGGCTTAGTAACTGAATTGAACAGTGCAGCAGCAGAAATGGACGCTCTTGCGAAAAAATCTGCCACTCTGAAGATTTCCATTAGTGAACTGCAAGCTATGCGTAAACAAGCCTCGCATGCAGGTGTTGACGAAGACACTATGTCATCGGCCTTAACACGCTTTACTAAGCGTCTGGGCGTACTACAGCAGACAGGAAGTGGTATTCTTGGCTCGTACCTTAAAAAGAGCGGTAACAGCGCTTTCGCTGACTTAAAAGGCGCGAAAGATACTCAGCAAGCCTATGAGCAGCTATTGCAGTCATTCTCCAAGTTAGAAACAGCTCAAGAGCAAATGGCTTTTGCTGATGCGGCTTTTGGTCAAGATGGACGAAAAATGTTGCTCTTGCTCCGAGAAGGAACTGATGGGTTGACCAAAGCCCGTAAAGAGCTAGCAGATCTAGGAGGTGGTGCTAACGCGGAAGATGCAGCAAAAGCAGAAGCCTACAATGATGCTTTACAACGTATTCAAGAAAGCATCAAGTCAATCAAGTATGCTGCCCTCGCCCCTATCATGGAAAAAGCAACTCAAGCCTTTGGCGAATTCACGAATAAATTCAAGAATGCCAAATGGCGAGATGAAACCATCTCCAAAGTCACTCAAGTGGTAAAAGGTCTCTACAACGGACTCATTTTTCTGGGTAAGGGAATTATTTTTGTGTCTCAGCACTTCCGTGAGATTGTTGCAGTAGTGGCTTTGGTCAAAGCAGCCTTAATAGCACTAAACGCAGTAATCTTAGGTAACCCTATTGGTTTAATTGTCGCAGCAGTCATGGCGGCGGTTGTGGCGGTCACCTATCTAGTAGATAAATTCTACGGATTAGACAAGGTAGTCGCCGCATTTGGTGAGATGATTCAAACCGTTTGGTCAAAGGTGAAAAAGATCATTAATATGCTTCCTGATTCATTAATTCCCAAAAGCTGGAAGCTACAAACGGATGAAGCAGGAGAACAAATCGATAACTTAGCGGAAAAGCTAAATAAGATTAAAGACAAGAACACCAAGCTAGGCATCACCACCGCCGAAACCCATAAGCGCAACGAACGCCAAGGTTACGGCGGCTACACAACCGGAAACCTAACCACGCAAAGCCAGTACCACCCATACCAACCACTGGCCCCACAGACAATGAAAAGCAAATCCGAAGTCGAACTGCGCATCAAGTCCGATAAGCCAGTCACGGTAGACAAAGCAAAGAGCGAGAAAGACACCGAGCTAAGTCTGGATGTGGGGAGTTTGGGATGGAGTTACTAAAAAAATGGCTGCATCATAGCAGCCATTTTTGAATACAGTCGTTACATTGGAGCAATGTCCTAGCCTACAAATAACTTACAGTTGCGTCACCAACTTTTCCCATCCAACAGGTAGAATCGGTAAGTACACTTACTCTAGAACATCTTCAGTTAAGCTTTGCAGCGCGCTAAGGGCCTGCGTTCTATCTAGGACAATTTGCCTCTCAAAAAACCGACACCACATTAGCTACCACCGAATCCATCTCAGCTTGTCACACAACAGCGCATGAGTATGAACCATACCCTTGTAGGATGCGAACACTTAGCAATTCTACCAGAAGGCACCTCCTAAGTGTCATTCTGTATATGACACAATCCATTTATACCAGCAAATAATCTAACTGTTCAAGAACCACTTACATGATACAAGCGAGACTATAGTTCTGATTACATTATTGACAAAGAAGAGGTGGTGGAAACTAATAGAAAATCTTAAACCCACCTAAATTTGCGGGTATCTTACTACCGCTATGTAGTACAGACTTATAAGCCTTTGGTTCAAGACACGGAGTTGGATAACGAATGACGGTATTGCCGATGATTACCCAAGCATTTTCTGGGCCATAAACCCTTAAGTATGGGCGAGGTGCTGATTTGGTGGCGCTATAGTAATATGCCTTTGCGTTCAACGTATCACAGAGTAAAACATGAGAAACTAATGCAGAATACTCGTCTAAAGCCATTCTCGAAAAAGTAAATTGCGTAACGATAAGCTCTCGATTAAGTTGATTAAAGAATTCAGATAGTTGTTCAACTCTACGCGGGAAGCCATCTTTGACATCAAGCATTGCTAACAATAATAGTGCATATTTCTTCTCCAAAACTGCGGAATGTTCGTAAGATTGAAATCCAACATCTTTAAAAAATCTATTATTGCCAGCCACATACCGAAGCCAAGATGTAATTAATATTTCAGCAGACACTGAAATGCTTCTATTGTTTAAAGGCAAGGGATATCGCTGAACTGTGTCTTTTGGCATATCAATAAAGTCATGTACCTCCAAATGATGGTAATAAAGAACCAAGTTGGGAATAAGGCTAGAGTATGAGATTTTCGCTATTTCAATATGGGAATCTACAGTAATGTCCTGAAGGTACGAAGCAAGTTCGTAGTATGCACTACTTATGAAGAGCCATTTTGCATCTGTTTGTACACTTGAGTCTTGTAACTTAACGTTAAGAGCATCAATGGCAGACCTGTAGCTGTTCAGAGCCACTTCTGACTTGTACTCAGATTTACGGGCTACATTATCTCTAGCGAGATATATTAAAGAGCCAACAGTGCCTACAGCAGCAACCCAAGTGGCGACATCACCAATAACACTTTCAACTGCGGTAAAAGCCGTTAAGCCCACACCCAAAATAAAAAAGAACAGTGAACTAACGATAGCAACGAGAAGTGAAAAAGAATCAAATTTCCGCACAACAAATACTCTGGTTTTACGATGTACGCATATTACACCATATGCAACCCACCTAAATAGCTGATACGGGTATAAAATGTGACCCGAAATAGACAGACGTAAGGTTTTTAGACTACGAGTAGCTATGCTTCTAAGGTCTTAAGATCGATGAACATCGCAGGGTGTTTGGTTTTATGGAGCGCGATCATTAGCCCTAAAAATGGCTATAGGCTTGAAAGCTGTCGCCTTTTTGTCGCCACTTTTAAATTAACACCTTCATAATCAATTGATATTTAACAGATAGAATAAACCAATTATAAAACTGGTGGTTTTATAGGTGCCGACGAGGACAACGAACAAGATATCGTTGCCTAACTCTCATCCTTGTGAAAAACGGAGCTCAATCGAGCTCCGTTTTTTTATTTACACTTTTATTTCAATAACATATACCAACAATCCCGCAACAATGTGACCCGCTTTTGAAATTTACATTCTCGTAGGATTATGCAAACTTTTTCCTACCTAGATCAGTATTCGGTCTGTCATTGATGCGCATTATAACTCTGTCGTTATAAAAAAGGAGTTGTTATGTTTTATGTTCATATGCTGCTACTTTTGGCAGTAATATTTGTAGGTATTCGGTACGGGGGTATCGCTTTTGGTTTGCTAGGCGGACTGGGCGTCTCCATTTTAAGCTTCTTCTTTGGTATCGCACCGGGACAACCGCCCATCGGTGTTATGCTTATCATTCTTGCTGTCGTTGCTGCTTCCGCTACATTGGAAGCCACAGGCGGCCTCAAACTGCTAGTAAAGTACGCTGAAATCTTATTGAGAAAGCACCCTTCAAAGGTGGTTTTTCTCGGCCCTCTATGTACTTACTCTCTAACAGTTCTAGTCGGAACCGGTCACTCGGTTTACCCACTGCTTCCTGTTATCTATGATGTCAGTATCAAGCGTGGAATTCGCCCCGAGCGCCCAATGGCCATCTCTACCATTGCGTCGCAAATGGGTATTACTGCAAGCCCAATTGCTGCAGCAGCGGCTGTAGTTATGGCGACAGCCGCTACTAACAATTTGGACATTACACTAGGTCAGGTATTGCTCGTTACTATTCCGGCGACTCTTACTGGTGTTCTCGTCGCGGCAACGTGGAGCCTTAAACGCGGTAAAGATCTTAACGACGATCCAGAGTTTTTAGAACGTTGTAAAGATCCACAATTTAAAGCGCAATTAATTGATACTAGTGAAGCAAGTACAGGAGCTGCTGGACAACAAGAAGATCAAAAAGCAAAACGTGGACTAACAGTCTTCTTGCTCGGTATTCTAACGGTTATCTGCGTTGCCATGTTTGGCAAAGATTTAGGACTGCTGCCTGATGGTGTGAGTACGTCCACTGCACTGCAATTTTTGATGCTGTCGGTCGGTGCCATTATCTTGCTAACCACAAATGTTGACCCGAAAAAAATCGTCAATACCAATGTGTTTATTGCTGGTATGAGCGCTGTCATTATCATCTTTGGTATTGCTTGGATGAGTGACACCATCATTGCTCACAACAAACCATACATCATTAGCTTGGTTGAAGATGTCGTTCAAACTCACCCTTGGACATTTGCTATCGCCATGTACGCCTCTTCGGTATTCCTTAAGAGTCAAGCTGCCGTTCTAACCATTATGTTACCGCTTGGTTTTGCTTTGGGTATTCCTGCAGAAGTGCTAATCGGTGTCCTACCAGCTTGTTACGCTTACTACTTCTTCCCATTCTATCCTTCAGACTTGGCAGCCATCACGTTTGACCGCTCTGGAACGACGAAAATCGGCAAGTACATCCTGAACCATAGCTTCTTGATCCCAGGTTTCATCGGTGTATTTGTTGCAACCTGTATTGGTTATGCGCTATCTACTGGCGTATTGCCAATCTGGTTATGGGCTATTGCGGTTGCTGGATTAGCCTTTGCGGTAAACAGCTACATGAATCGATTGAGCAGTGAAACACTTAAACTGGCTTAATCGATAATCACCGGATTTCAAACGGAGCTATTTAGCTCCGTTTTTTTTATATCGATACAAACAACCACTCCTCGTAAAGCTTGCTGTACTGCTTTTAGCCAAAATTTACACCCTGTAGCACATCGTGAGCCCTCTCACAGGCAACAGAATCCTCTCTTAGTTTTCAATTAGTTAATTTTGCGCTTAGTGTTCGCTACGCCCATAAAATCCACTATGTAGCAAAAATGTTACAAAACTCACTATCACTGCCCTTCTTTGCTAAATCTTTGAGTCAGTTTCTTTTTCTTCGCTAATTGGCCAAATTTTATATAGGAATCACGCTTTACCAATAGAAAGCTCCTCGCCATAAAAGGAGCGCAATGACTATCAAAAGGAAACCTACATGAGCATCAATTTTAACCCTCTCGGTACCGACGGATTTGAGTTTGTGGAATACACCGCAGCAGACGACAACGGCATCAACGACCTCAAACGTCTATTTGACTCCTTGGGGTTTGCAGAAATTGCTAAGCATCGTTCCAAGGAAGCTTGGCTATACCGCCAAGGTGACGTTAACTTTATCGTCAATGCACAACCTCACAGCCAAGCAGAGGGATTCGCTAGAGTGCATGGTCCTTCTGTGTGTGGAATGGCCTTTCGTGTAGAAGATGCAGGTAAAGCCATGGCTCACGCTTTGGAAAATGGTGGTCAACAATACGTGACCGAAATTGGTCCAATGGAACTCAGTATTCCCGCCATCTATGGTATCGGCGAAAGCTTACTGTATTTTGTCGATCGTTATGGCAGCAGCAGTATTTACGATGTTGATTTCAAATTCTATCCCGATGCCGACAAGCGATTGGCTGAACAAGACGTGGGGTTATATGAACTCGACCACCTGACCCATAATGTTAAGCAAGGACACATGGATGTGTGGTCAGGATTTTACGAGCGTATTGGTAACTTCAGAGAAATTCGTTACTTCGACATTGAAGGCAAACTGACGGGTCTTGTCAGCCGAGCTATGACCGCGCCTTGCGGAAAAATCCGAATTCCAATTAACGAGTCCTCTGACGATAAATCACAAATTGAAGAGTTCATTCGTGAGTACAACGGTGAAGGGATTCAGCACATCGCTCTGACAACCGATGATATCTACCAAACAGTGCAAACGCTTCGCGACCGTGGGATGGACTTTATGCCCACACCCGATACCTATTACGAAAAGGTTAACGATCGTGTGGTAGGCCATAGTGAAGATGTTGCTCGCCTCCAAGACTTGAGAATCCTCATCGATGGCGCTCCAATGAAAGATGGCATCTTGCTGCAAATTTTTACGCAAACCGTTATTGGTCCAGTGTTCTTTGAAATCATTCAGCGTAAAGGCAATGAAGGATTCGGCGAGGGCAACTTTAAAGCGCTGTTTGAGTCCATTGAAGAAGACCAAATTCGTCGCGGGGTACTAAATGATGCGTAAATGGCCAACGTTCCCTCATAGAGAGGGAACCTACTCCAAACAGGCGCACGCCGATTTACCTGAAGAAGCCATCTACGAGCGGGAGGCGGGTCGCGAGGGGTTCTTTGGTCCCGCAACCCACTTCCATCACCAACATGCTCCTACTGGCTGGACAGAATGGGAAGGCGAGCTCAAACCGCGTGCTTTTAACCTCAACAATATAGAGGGTGCGCAGCAGACATCGCCATGGTCGATACCCACCGTACTGGAAAATAACGAATGTAAAATTCGAGTCTGGCGGCTGCGAGAGAACATGCCCCACCTAGTTCGCAATGCTGACGGGGATGATCTGTTGTTCATCCATCAAGGCAGTGCCGACTTATATTGCGACTATGGTCATTTACAGGTGTCTGACGGGGATTACGTCATGATTCCCCGCTCCACCAATTGGCGCTTAGAACCCCACAGTCCCATGTTCTTGCTGATGATCGAAAACACAGGTTCAGCTTATGCTTTGCCTGACAAAGGCATCGTAGGTCAACACGCGGTGTTCGATCCGGCCGTCCTTGAGCCACCAGCAATTAATGACAAGTTCAAAGCTCAATACAGCGAAAATCAAACTCTAGTACAGCTAAAACGTGGTGGAAAAGTTAACGTCATCACCTACCCGTTCAACCCTCTGGATGCGATTGGTTGGCACGGTGATCTGTCGGTACTTAAACTCAACTGGCGAGATATCAGACCCTTGATGTCGCACCGTTATCACCTTCCTCCGTCAGCGCACACCACCTTTGTTGGAAACGGCTTTGTGGTCTGCACTTTTGTCCCTAGGCCGATTGAAAGCGATCCCGGCGCGCTGAAAGTACCGTTTTATCACAACAACGATGACTACGACGAAGTGCTGTTCTATCACGCGGGAGATTTCTTTAGCCGTGACAATATTGAAGCTGGGATGATGACGTTCCACCCAGCAGGCTTTACTCACGGGCCACACCCTAAAGCCTTTCAGGCAGGAAGAGAGGCCAAGAAAACCTTTACTGATGAAGTGGCAGTGATGATCGATACCCGCAACGCGCTGCATCATAGCCTCGAAGCGGCAAACGTTGAAAATAACCAGTACGTATATAGCTGGAAAACAGGAAAATAATATGAAGTTAGCCACATTAAAAGACGCCTCCCGTGATGGTCAGCTCGTGGTTGTGAGCCGTGACTTATCACAATGTATTGCGGTTCCTGACATCGCACACACACTGCAATTCGCACTCGACAACTGGCAACAAACCAAGCCTTTACTAGAAGAAGTGTACTTGGGACTCAATCAGGGGATATTGCTCCAAGCTATACCATTCGACCAAAACCAATGTGAATCACCATTGCCGAGAGCCTATCAATGGGCGGATGGTTCAGCCTATGTCAATCATGTCGAACTGGTTCGTAAAGCACGAGGCGCGGAAATACCAGACAGCTTTTGGACCGACCCGTTAATGTACCAAGGCGGTTCGGACACATTTCTCGCCCCAAGAGCTCCCATCGTCATGGCAAGCGAACAATGGGGCATAGACTTTGAAGGCGAAGTCGCAGTTGTGACCGGCGATGTACCAATGGGTTGCTCGACCGCACAAGCCTCTGACGCTATTCAATTGCTGATGCTGGTCAACGATGTTTCGCTTCGCGGCCTTATCCCACAAGAGCTCGCCAAAGGGTTTGGTTTCTTTCAATCGAAACCGTCATCGGCGTTCTCGCCCGTTGCGGTCACACCTGATGAATTAGCAGAGGCGTGGCAAGATAACAAAGTGCATTTACCGCTTGTTTCTGTCTACAACCGTGAACCTTTTGGACATCCTAATGCAGGGATCGACATGACATTCGACTTTGCCCAATTGGTCGCCCATGCAGCTAAGACTCGTCCTTTGTCAGCTGGCACTATCGTTGGCTCTGGCACAGTATCGAATAAACAAGGGACGGAATATGGTACCTCTATCGAAGAAGGCGGCGTCGGCTATTCATGCATCGCAGAGCGACGAATGATTGAGACCATAAGAGATGGTAAACCAAGCACGTCGTTTATGCATTTTGGTGACACCATTAAGTTGGAAATGTTCGATAAGAATGACCACTCCATCTTCGGTTCCATTGAGCAGGTGGTAGAAGCATACAAGGATTAACCATGACTCAATTTGTTCTGTATGAATATTGGCGTTCGTCCGCCTCTTATCGGGTAAGAATTGCTTTAAACTTGAAGCAGTTACCTTACCTATCTATGCCTATTCACCTGCTTAAAGATGGCGGAGAGCAACATCAAACCATGTATGCAGAGCTCAATGCCAATGAGTTAGTCCCAACTCTGGTCGATAATGATTTTGATGGGGAAAAACTGGTGCTTAATCAGTCTCTCACCATCATAGATTACCTAGACGAGCGCTTTCCTCAACCGCGATTAACGCCCATTTCAGGTCGCGAACGTTATCTCGTTACTGCATTGGCTCAAGATATCGCTATCGATTTGCATCCCATCAATAATCTGCGCGTTATCCAAAAGCTCAGTCGAGACTTTGATTTTAGTGAGGCCAGTAAAACCGAATGGATGCAATATTGGATTGAACTTGGTTTTCATGCACTAGAGAAAAAGCTCGTCGATGTGCATGGAGAGTATTGCGTCGGTGATAGCATCAGCTTAGTGGATGTTTGTCTCGTCCCTCAGTTCTACAACGCAGAGCGGTTTGGTGTAGACATGAGCCCGTTTCCAACCATTACGTCAATTTGCTCTAAACTTCGTGAACATCCTGCTTTTGTTGCCGCAGAGCCAGAAAGGCAACCGGATGCTAGTTAATGAAAAAGACCAGCTCTTGAGGCTGGTCTTTTAATTGCCATTCAATAAATTAGGCCAGATTAGATGGCGGCCAAGGGCGATGTTGCTCAGAGTCCACCCACTCCTGTACCCATTGCGGCGTCTCGTTGTCTGCTGGACTCACGCCAGCGGCATCCACTACATCAAGCGGTGCAACAATGCCTTGCTTTGATGTGACGCCTGCTCGAATCAAAACCGATGAGCAGGGCTCTCCTTTCACCCACATGGATTGCTCTAGGTAAAACCATTTGTCATCCGTAGCAACACACTGGGTCTTCATTGTGATTTTATCGAACATATGAATGCGCTTTCGATAACGTACTGAACTGCCTGCAACGACTAGCCCCCAACATTTTTTCTTTAACGTCGACATCAAGCCACATTTTACAGATAACGCCGTACGTCCAAGATCATACAAGGTTAGTATGCGGCCATTGTTGAGCTCAAGAAACAGGTCAATATCCCATGGATGGCAGCGAAATTGGATTTCATCTTGTTGTGTGTAGGAAAGTGTTGGCTGCTTTTTTGATTGAATAATGGTTTTTGCCAACCGGAAAAAAGGGTACATAGGGTTACTCATATTACTGATTGACCTATAAACATAGACCTAATTTGGGGGTTTTACTCTAATATTTATTATTTATGTGCACATAACATTAACTATAGAGATCAATCCCTGTAACATTAGCGTTTTACCACTCATGGATTGAACAATGTCGATATCGCCTATTGCAGTGCGCCTCACTCGCGGAGCTGATTTGAAACAAGCATTGCATAAGCTGGTTGCTGAACACCAGATCCAAGCGGGTTCCATTGCCTCATGCGTCGGTTGCCTGTCACAAATATCTATGCGTTTAGCAGGAGCAGAGCACACTCTTAAACGCTCTGAGCCGTTTGAAATTGTCTCTTTGATGGGAACACTAACGCCTGAGCATCAACATGTACACATTTCTGTCGCTGACAGCAAAGGCAATGTATTGGGAGGGCATCTCTTAGAGGAAAGCATCGTTGATACTACAGCAGAACTCATTGTGCATCATTATCCAGAGCTGGTGTTCGAACGTGAGATAGACAAATCAACGGGGTATACCGAACTTCACGTTATTTCAAAGGATTAACCGTAAAAGCTACATCCAACGTAATATCCATTGGTGGATTATACTAAGGCAAAGCTTTACTAAGATTGAGTCAAATATAAGGAACATTCATGATCGCTAAAATCATTATCACGCTACTGGTTGTACTCGTTGGATACATGTTTTACAAAAACAGTAATGCGCCCTCTTACCTCGGTATACACAATGGCAAATTCGCCCCTATGCCTTCCACACCTAATGCAGTCTCATCACAAACTGATGACCCTGAAAAATCAGTGGATGCACTGAGCTTCAAAGACCTAGGCTCAGCCAAACAAAAAGTAGTCTCGGTGCTAAGCACTATGGGCGGTAATAAGATCGAAGAAGACGACGGCAACTACCTGCATGTTGTTTTCACCACACCGACGATGAAGTACAACGACGACGTCGAACTGTATTTCGACACGAATAGTGGTCTTTTACATTACCGTTCTCAATCACGAACAGGATACAGCGACAAGGGATTGAATCGAGAGCGTTACAATCAGTTTAGTGCTCTCTACAACCAGTAGTCCTACTGTAAGGTAGCCTCTAGTAAAAGTTTGCTGCATCGCACAGCCGAATTTCTAAAATATGTTAGGATGCGATTACATTTAGATTTGGGGCATTAACAATTTGAACAATAAAGTAAAAGTCCTATTTGTCGCTCTCGCTTTAGGCGCAGGTTTTTTTATTCCTAACCTGCTAAAACACGAACCTTCTGCTGATGTTGATCTCACGGATTACTGCATGCTTTCACAACAAGTGTGCGAACAGCAGGGAGTCAAAATGAAAGTCGACGCACCGCGTGTCACACCTCTAACACCTATTACGGTCGAAGTATTTTGGCCAGAGTCTGAAGCGCCTAATTTGAACATCTCATTACAAGGAAAAGAGATGAACATGGGAGTGGTAAAGTTTCAGCTAGAAATGATCAAGCCTGATGTGTACCAAGGCGAAATCATCTTGCCCGTCTGTGCTGAAGATTCAATGACATGGTATGGCACCGTCTCCAACGGTGATAGCGATATTAAGGCAGCGGTAAGGATGACGGCACGATGAAAAAACTCTGGATTGGCGCACTAGTTGGGGCATTTGCTTTAGGTTTTGGTGCTAAATTACTGGTGGACAAGCATAATGAGTCATTACTGCATCAAGCTGAATTGGATCAGTTGGCGCAAGTGTCTGAGTCCGTACTTTTTGGAGAAGGTGGCAAACCTGTCGCCATCTTTGATCAAGCTGATCCTAGAACTCGCATTGTGTACTTTGGCTTTACTCGTTGTCCCGATGTATGCCCTACCTCGCTCGCCATGCTCGCTGGAGCGTTGAATCAAATCGACGATGAAACCAAACAAACACTCAGACCCATGTTTGTTTCCCTTGACCCGGAGCGGGATGCGGCAGAAGCCTCTGCTGAATATGCGCAGTATTTCCATCCGATGATTGAAGGGTTGTCAGCACCTTTAGAGGTCACTAAACCACTCGCTCACAAATATGGGGTCATCTTTCGCAAAACAGAGCTGGAAGATTCCAAACTAGGCTATACCCTCGACCATAGCTCATATTTCTATTTTCTAAGCCCAGACGGTACGCTTATTGAAAAAGTACCGCATACTTTAACTCCTGCTCCTATCGTTGAAGCCATCAAACGCATCAATGCTCAGGGATAAACTAACGACAACAATGGACTAAACCATGAAGCTCAACAAATTGATACTTCCTCTACTTGCTCTAGCACCGCTATCTATGGCTCACGCAGCTATTGACGTCAACAACGCATATGCACGTGCAACGCCACCAAACGCCACCACCAGCGCCGTGTTTGCTACCATCGAGAATACTGGCGATAAAGATCGCATTATTGTAGAAGCGGCGTCACAAGCTTCATCTGTCGTGGAACTGCACGATGTTATTATGGACGGCGACGTCATGAAGATGCGTCAAGTGAAGAGTATTACTGTACCTGCAAACGGTCAGACCATCCTTAAGCCAGGCAGCTTGCATATAATGCTGCTAGACGTTGAGAAACCAATGAAGGAAGGTGAGACCATTAATGTTGAGCTGACCTTTGCTAATGGTGAAGTTCAAGTATTAACCGTGCCAGTTAAGAAAGTCATGTCAGGCATGAAGAAACACGCCCATCACTAATAACTAAAAGGCCAACGCCACGAGAGGGTTGGCCTTCATTCTGATAAATTAATGCCCCTTCTTTGCGCTCACTAAACTAGACACCACTACAGCCATATAGAACACACCCGTAATCGCCTGTAAGTATACCGCGACCTCTGCAAGTGGACTGTTAGGGCTATAGTCGCCATAACCCAGTGTGGTTAATGTGACAAAGCTAAAGTAAGTCACTACTGAGAAGTTACTTCCCCATTTATCTGAGTGCTCAATCCCATTGATTGCTGTTGGGTTAAAATTAATCAGCAACAAATAAATCGCTGCCCAACCAAGCCCCATCACTAAGAACAAGGCAATGGAACCCACTAACTTATTGTTGTCAATCTCGGAAGAAAGCAAAATCTGATGAGCAGTCGACTGAAAAACACCATAGAAAAACGCCAACATCAGTACTAACATCGCAACATTTGCGTGTCCGCTATCAAAGAAGGTGTGAGTTAGGATCGCAATAAGCATCATGATACTGACGCTAACCAAGTATATATACCAACCTTTTGAAAACTTCATACTAATCAAACAAATAACAAAACTGTTTAACACTACAGGCTTCAACAAAAAGTCAAGATCATCGCCGGGGAGCTCACGCGAAAGAGCACCTATAATCAGAATAAGAATGAGAGAAAGAGTGAAGAAAATGAAGTTGTTAGATTCATTGATTGATCGCATGGCTACCCCAATATGATTGTCTAAATCGTCATCAGCACTATTCAGTGAATAGCAAGCTAATATTTTTTGTAAATAACTGAATATTGGTACTAATCTAAAGAATGTCCCCTAACAAATTAGAATAGTAATAAGCAAACGGAGTTGCCAATACGTCTACCAATTATATTGGTGTTAACAGCGCTTGTCGTTGGGTGTAGCAGCAGTCCCCACGACAGTACCATTCGTGTTAATGAATCAAACTATTTACAGGCGAAAATCGGCCCCAGAGATGAAGCCGTCAGCCTTATTAATGAACCATATCGCATTTGGGGAGACCAAATACCCAAAAACCTTAAAGTACTAAAGGAGAATTACGACGATAAAGGTAACCTCGACCTTTTGAAGAACGCACCAGATGCGCCAAAAGTGATTGGTGATCGTTTCAATGTTCTCGTACTTTCCGGTGGTGGTCCTAGAGGTGCCTATGGTGCTGGCGTGATTAATGGCTTGAAAGATAAAGGGGAACTACCTGAGTTTTCTCTGATTACGGGAGTTAGTGCTGGCGCCTTAATTGCTCCATTTGTTTTCGTTGGCGGTGACAAGTACGACGAACTCAAAACGGTCATGTTAGGCCTGAACGATGACATGATGTTAGGTGGAACCAGTATTTTTAAGATTCTGTTTGGAGACGCATTCTCTGAGGGAGACAACTTCTACAAAATGGTTCAGAAAACCTTTGATGATGAATTTATAGAGGAAATTGCAAAAGCGCACCAATCGGGCAAACGTATGTTGATTGGTACTACTCACTTTGACTCTGGCAGACAGATGATCTGGAACATAGGACGTATCGCTACCAGTGATCTACCCAATAAAAAAGACATTATTCATCAGGTTCTTGCTGCTAGTTCATCCATACCTGGAGTCTTTCCCCCACAGTTCATTCCTGTTAAGTACAACGGTCAGTCTTTAGAAGAGATGCATGTGGATGGTGGCTTATCCAGTCAACTATTCTTCGACCCAGTGGGCTTTGATTTCACCAAGGTGACCAAGGCACTCGGATATGCAAAACCTCCGCATATTTACATCATCCGTAACGGACGATTAAGAACTGAGTTCAAGTTCATCGAGGACGATACTGTCAGTTTGGCAGCTCGCAGTGTAGATAATTTAATACTCGCCCAAACTAGAGGTGATGTGTTTAGGGAAATGTACATCTCCAAAAAAATAGGCGCAAAGTTGTTCTTAACTTTTGTCGATGAGGATTACACTCAAAAGCCTCAGGACGGTAAGTTTTTCGACCCTGAATTTCTTAAATCTTTATACGACTATGGTTACGAAAAAGCGACCAGCGAAAACGTTTGGGTTAATGAAATCCCATTGATTCGCCAATCTCCTTAGTATTTTATCACTTAAAAAAAACCGCTCTTATCGAGCGGTTTTTTTGTTATTCCTCAGAAGCTTTAGTGTGGTTACGCTTATGAGTGTTATGGTGCGCCGTTTTATGATGGTGGTGCGTGGGTTTATGCACATTGTGGCCACCATGAAGATGACGATGCTCATTGCTTTCTTTATCTTGGAAAGCTAAATGATCTTTGTTGTGTTTGTGCTCGACTTCGTTTCCGTACTCGCGCATCATTTTTTCATGTGTCGCTGATTTTGTGTGTTGCATTGACATGGCTAACCTCTTCTAAAAATTATTTATATTCGACAACGCGAGCAACGTAATCTGTGATTTCAATGTCACCGATGCTGTTCTGATATAGGTCTACAGAAAAGAAATCAGGAGCATCTTTAGATACTTGACTCTCTACTTTTTTAATTAGGTTCTCAAAGTTTGCTTCGCTGTATACAGTGAATGTTTTTACTTTTTCTAAGTTGTTGGCTTTCGCTTGATCTGCCGTAATGTAGGTATCACGATACTTTGCAGAAAGTTCATCCACACTGTCAGTAATGGTAAAGCCATTCTGAGTATTACTTACAATATATACATCATCAGAAAGCTTAACTTCTTGGATGCCTTTCATTGCTGTCGCCATTTCTTGTTTGTTATGGTTCACATCAGACATGTGCTGAAGTGATTCTGCGTAGACGCCAGATGAAAAAACGACTAAAACAGGTAGTAGATATTTAAACATAATAAGTTCTCTTGTGGTCATGTTGTGCGATGAGATTAATTTCTCATGCTTTGTTCTCACTTAACAGTGAAGGTTCTTTAAACGTCAATTAAGCCTTGTTTAACTGAGTTTAAAAATAATGTCTCACCCCTAAGGTGAAGGCGATATCTGTAGAGTTATCCATATTAAACAAGTTCTCGGTGCCCGATATTTCTAATATGGTATTATCCCAATAATAACGATAACCTAGGGTCGCTTCATTGACGTTTTCTGAAAAAGCCGTCTGGTTTAACGCACCTTGATATAAATGATATTCTGCAATAATTTCATGGTTAGAAAGGAATCGATAACCATAACCAATTGCACCTTCCCAAGTGAATTCTTTGAAATACAGATCATCATCAATATTTTTATCGGCATGATGAACTACTCCTAACGTCGAATAAATAGAGTGTCCACTTTTTGCGTATGACCAATTCAATTGTAAGTTTTGTTCAAAGCCACCTGATGAGAATTCGTAATCACTTTTATTGTTGTAATATAGCGACCCACCGATTGCCAATGCCTGATGTTCAGATTCATAAAGTGAATACTGAAGATACAGCGACACGGCGCTTTCCAGCGTATCGCCTTCAAAGTTGTTGTTATGAACACCATAGGTATCACTATCGACGTTGAAGCTATCGTCTTCTACTTCGTCACGCCCATCAAGCTTCAGTCCAGCAGCATTATGGAATGACTTGACCAAACTATCTAAATGGTTGTTATGGGCCCAAGCAAACTGATAGCGTAGCTCAAGCTGTATCTTATCTGCGGGTGACCATTGCACTCCCGTCGTTATTCTATTTTGGTAGTAATCCATTTGGATATCATCACTGGTGATCCAGACGCTGCCGAAATTGTACGTTGCAAACAGTTCGGTTTTATCATTAGTAAAACCGCTACGAAGTTGTGTTGCTAGCCCTAATGACTGTACTGGAGCTTGAGCATCTACTTTTAATGGCGATGATTTAATATCTTCTGCCATTGCATAATTGGTACCTAATAATGTCCATATCACTAGGCCTATGAGAATATTTTTCATCATAACCTCTGATATATATAGTTCTCAGAAAATTAACTGAGAAATTAAAATGATAGTTAATTTATATTTTTGCTAATGACCTTGAGCTTTCAAAGCATTATATCTATCGCACAGAACGAACCAACGGTAATTGTGTTTTGCAGCTGTTGTCGCCTTATAGTCCATCAAGTTTGAGAATATTTGATTACTTCCCAGGTCGAAGAATTTTTTATCAATTGAGGAAAGAAGAATTTCTCGCTCTTCAGGTTCAAGCTCTTCATGGTTAATGACACTCTGTAGCGCTTTTAGATATAACAGTCTATTAATACTCACTAAATCTGAAATGCTAATTAAGTAAGCGTAGGATGCTAGGATCCAGTTACTTACATTCAAAGACTTTCTCTTTTCTATATCGGTCACTTTGAATTTATTAACAAATCGATTCAGTTCTTTCTTGATCACTGTGGCTGTCGTACGTGCAGGGATTAAATAGAACGCCCCCCACAAAATCAGCAATGCAGTGATATTACCGACGATAGAATTAAGAAAGTTCTCAAAATCGTAACTTGGGGCACTGGTTAACGGAACAAGGCTCGTCCATGAAAACAACGAAACCATACACACCACTTTCAGTAGTGACTTGCTCTGCCAAAACCAATAAGCCGCCAAATACACGCCAGTAAAGCCGACTACTGCAACTATCCAAGGCGAGCCAATTGGCATGGCCCCAAATGTCAGAATAAACGCAAAACCACCAGCTAAGAATTGTGCATATATATTTGGACTTTGTGCCTGCTCTGAACCTGGATTTGCAGCGTACACCGAGATGATCATTCCAGCCATGATCATTGCCGACATACCACTATCCCATTGCAGCTCAATCCACATAAATGAAAGCGTGAACAGCGTGATGGTTGCTCTCACCATATTGTTGAGCACTACGTAACCATCGGTAAAGCGTCCTATATCGTTGGCATAATCTTTATTGGTGTAGTCAAATACACTGTTTTCGCTCTTGTATAAATCCAGTTGTGTGGCAAATAAAGCGACCTGCTCATTAAACACCTCGACCAGGTCAATATCTTCAATTCCCCACCTTTCAATCCATGATTCATTGATATCAACGCGAAAATTAGCTTTACACAACTCCTCCCACGCCTCATTAGGAATGGCTATGGCCTCACCAAGCTTTTTTAACTCGATGGCTTTGATACCAATATTGATAGAGTCATAAAAAGCAGTACGACTGTTGAGTTTTTCTTCCTTAGCACTTCGGCTTCCATATATCTCATCATCAACCAACTGCCACTTTTTGCTCACAAATACCAAAAACGCACGTGTCAGTTTGGTAGCATTATCTTCATCAGTAACAAACAGATTGCTTAGGAAGTTCTCTGTATAACTTTTGACAGAAAACAACTCATGCTGGTCATCTTTATAAGGAATGATCATAGCCGCGACCATTGCCATTAAAATACCAAATGAGATACCAACACAACGAAGCTGTACGTGATCAAATAAATTGGTCATGTCAGGGTTCGCAGCCAATGGGAAACCCACTAGAGACAAGGTAATACCCATCACGGCAAACATGTATGACACACGTCCATGAAAATATGATGCGATACCTAAACTTGTTACCACTCCAAATATAATGAATGAGTTAAACAACCAAGAGTCAATAAGCGTAGCGCTGGCCACAAAAAGCACATATGCACCGCCAGTAAATGTCCCGATAAGACGTGCCGCCGCTTTTTTGATACTCGCTCCGCGACTGCCAGTGATTTGAATAATCGCGGCTGTTGCCATAGAAGTACTCGTGGCCGAAGAATCCATTAACAGCGATAAACCCCATGTCATCAATACAGCCAGGCAAAACCGCAAAGCAAATGCCACCGATTCTGGATTTGTCCATTGTCGAGCAATCGTCGCTAACATCACTGAATATCCACTGAAACCGTTGTGCCAGCAATCAGTCTCTCACTTTCAAGGACTTCTTTAGGGATGCTAATACGCACCGGTACGCGTTGCGCGAGACGGACCCAAGGCACTGTTGGGTTAACGTTTGATATTAGTCCGGAATTATCGGCACTCTGATCAATAATCGCACGACCAATACCTTCAATTTTGCCGACAAATGTTTTATCGGATGAAAATGGACGAATGTTAGCTTTCGCCCCTTCAACCAAGCCTTTTACTTTTGTCTCGGTGAAATAGGCCAAAATGTAATAGGTGTCACTCTCGACTAATGCAACAAAGGTTTCACCTTTATTGATGTAGTTCCCTTGGCGTTGGTTAAGATTCGTTACATAACCATCTTGCGGTGCGACCACTTTAGTACGACCTAAATCTAATTCTGCTTTAGCCAAGCTACTTTTTGCTTGCTCTAAAGCGGCTTTATTAGCTGCTACGGCGAGCTTCTCCGAGATCACTTGCTCTTCAGAGACTAGTTTTTTACTCAACAATCTTGAATCACGACGGTAAGAGTTCTTCGATTGCTCTAGCTCGGCCTCCGCCTTCAACATTGCATACTTAGCTTGGGAAACACTGTTTTTGTAATCCGCATCATCAATAGCAAAGAGTAAATCACCAGCATTAACAAACTGGTTGTCATGTACAGCTACGGTAACTATCTCTCCCGAAACTTTTGGCGCTACTTCTGCAATTTCAACGTGAACTTTAGCATCGCGAGTCCAAAGAGATTGGGTGTAGGCGACCCAAGACGTATAACAAGTCGCCCCCGCAGCGATCACTAATGCAGTCGGTAATAGAACACGAAATAACTTCATTTAGCTCACCTTTATTAGTAGTAATTGTCCAGTAACAATAATTACTAAACAAAGTTCTGTTAATGAAGGATTCATGATCTTTCCTTTTCTCAATAGTCCACCTAGTGTGTATTTGACTACAATTAGTATTGCAATTGCCGCTGCTACCAACACCATAAAACCGGGTATGTAGAAGTAGTCAAATATAATATGATCATTCATTTTTACACCATTATAGTTTTTAGAATTAACCTAAATAATTTTACTTTCTGATATAGATAAACAATGAAAGCAGCGGTAATAGCTAAGATTAAATCTATAAGCACTTTCATTAATCAACTTGGTGTTCATTTTAATATCCACTGAAGATAAATTAATCCACAGCCAATAAAATTCACATAAAAACAATCTACATATAAATCTCAAACCATTGATTTTCATAAGATTAAGCCCAAAAAACCAACCATTTCAGACCATGCGGACCGTATCAAAATTAACTAGTATTAGCCGTAAATCAATGATTGGACTTCACACAGCGGCTCTAGTAAGAGACAAATAAAAAGGATATTTTGTGCAACAATTTATTTATAACACGATGATTATTGTCTTTTTATTTTCTATTGATGGTTTTATTCATTTAATTGGTAATAATTCAATTCGACTTAAGCGAGACAGCTTTTTCAAAAACCAAACGCAGTGATATTACTGTTCTATCCAATTAAATAAATCTGGAGCTATATAATGCCTTTTGAAGAAAAGAATAATGCAGCTATCGATGATGTTTTTGCAAACAAACTATTAGACAAAACCATCGATAAATATACTTTCCCTAATGACGAATCAAATCCTGATGCTGCATACCAGCTAGTATCTGATGAGCTTATTCTTGATGGTAACTCTCGTCAAAACCTAGCAACTTTTTGCCAAACTTGGGTAGACGGTAACATCCACAAAATCATGGACGAGTGCATCGACAAAAACATGATCGACAAAGATGAGTACCCACAAACAGCAGAAATCGAGAACCGTTGCGTTCATATGCTTGCTGATCTTTGGAACTCTCCAGATCCTGAAAACACGATGGGCTGTTCAACAACAGGTTCAAGTGAAGCGGCCATGCTTGGCGGTATGGCAATGAAATGGCGCTGGCGCGAGAAGCGTCGCAAGGAAGGTAAGCCAACTGACAAACCAAACCTAATTTGCGGTCCAGTACAAGTATGCTGGCACAAATTCGCTAAGTACTGGGATATCGAACTACGCGAAATTCCTATGGAAGGCGACCGTCTACTAATGACTCCAGAAGAAGTTCTAGCCCGTGTTGACGAAAACACTATCGGTGTTGTTCCTACTCTTGGCGTAACGTTCACTTGTCAGTATGAACCTGTAAAAGCGATTGCTGATGCACTAGACAAACTGCAAGAAGAAACTGGCCTTGATGTACCAATGCACGTTGATGGCGCAAGTGGCGCATTCATCGCACCGTTCTGCGACCCTGAACTAGAGTGGGATTTCCGTATTCCTCGTGTTAAGTCAATCAACGCATCTGGCCACAAATATGGTCTTGCACCTCTTGGTGTGGGCTGGGTTGTCTTCCGCGAAGCAAGCGATCTTCCTGAAGATCTGATCTTCCGTGTTAACTACCTTGGTGGTGACATGCCAACATTCGCACTGAACTTCTCTCGCCCTGGCGGTCAGATCGTTGCTCAGTACTACAACTTCTTACGTTTGGGTAAAGAAGGTTATAAGCGTATCCACGACGCTTGCTACAACTCAGCTCAATACCTAGCTGATGAAGTAAGCAAAATGGGCTTATTCGACATCATTTACGATGGCCGCGGTGGTATTCCAGCTATGAGCTTTAGCTTAAAAGCGGACGTAGATGCAGGCTTTAACTTGTTTGACCTAAGTGACGCTATCCGCGCTCGTGGTTGGCAAATTGCCGCATATTCCATGCCTTCAAACCGCGAAGATTTGGTCATTATGCGCATCCTAGTTCGTCACGGTGTGAGTCACGACATGGTTGATCTACTCGTTCAAGATCTAAAACGCACAATCGAGAAATTTGAGAAATTCCCAATCGTTAACTCTGTTGACGAAGAAAGCTCAAGCACGTTTAACCACGGTTAATCATCTCAAGCAAAGAGGGGCTAGTAGCCCTAGTCCCTCGCACTCTAATCACAATAATTATTGCGTACCAAAGCAGTCTGGTTCTTGTTCCGGGCTCTGGAGTTCTTTGGTTTGCATTTAGGAATCTAAGTAATCAGAGGTTAAAATGGCAACTCTAATGAGGCTATCTCCTTCTAAATATATTAAGCATATTTTTCTAAGTATGTTGGCAGTATTTATGCTGGCAGGAAATATCACTACAGATACAAATAGCGGCGTATCTGGCTTTGACATGTTCAATAATGTTCAAGCTCAAGAACAAACTACAGACCATGCTGCTGTTCAACATTCAACTACAAGCATCAAAGCTCCAGCAAAAGCAGAGCCTATGTGGGTGGTAAAAGTGTTCCGTGAACACCAAGCACTCGCCATATTTATAACTCTTGGCTTGGGTTACTGGTTAGGGGCGATCAAATTCGGTCACTTCAGCTTGGGGGCGGTAACAGGCACGCTAATCGCGGGTGTTATCATCGGTCAGCTTGATATCTCGATCTCTTCACAAGTTAAGTCAATGTTCTTCACGATGTTCCTATTCGCTGTAGGTTATGGTGTTGGTCCACAATTTGTTCGAGGTGTTGCCAAAAACGGTGCGCCACAAGCGATATTCGCAGTCGTCATTTCCGTTTTATGTTTCGCAGTCACTTATGCTGGCGCAAAGATTGCCGGCTATGATGTTGGCCTTGCTGCTGGTCTGTGGGCTGGAGCACAAACCATCTCAGCTTCTATCGGCCTCGCAACCGACGCAATCAACTCATCAGGTGTGAGTAATACTAAGGAGCTACTTGACCAAATTCCGGTGGCTTACGCTATCTGTTATCTGTTCGGTACTATTGGTACTGGTATGATCCTAGCTTATGTTGGCCCTACTCTCATCGGCGTAAACCTTGAAGAAGCTTGTAAAGACTACGAAAAAGAGATGTCTGCTGGTACACCAGAAGATGGTATTTCACGTGTTTGGCATCGCTCTGAATCTCGTACTTATGAGATCTCTGACGATATCAACGGTATGACAGTGGCTGAATTCGAATCTCAACACCACGCAGAACGGCTATTCATTGAGAAGTTGAAACGCAATGGTGAAGTAGTGGATGTCGAGCCAACTATGGCGCTAGCGGCAAAAGACATTATTGCATTAACAGGTCATACCGACGCACTCGTGCACGCTCAACAGTACTTAACCGAAGTAGCGGACGAGGAGCTTGATAACCTGCCATTAGAAACCGTAGACCTAGTTGTTACCAACAAAAAGTTCGCAAACCGCACATTGGTCTCACTAGCAGATGAAGATTACACTCGTGGCGTGTTCCTAAACAAAATCAGTCGTGGTGCAGCAAGTCAAGAAGTACCCCTACTAGCACAAACTGAAATTCATCGTGGTGACGTACTAAGTATTACTGGTACTAAAACGCATACATCTCGTCTGGAAAAAGAAGTAGGCCATGTCGATAGAACGACAACTGAAACGGATATGGTTTGGGTTGGTCTCTTTATCGTAGTATTCGGTTTACTAGGCGCACTAGCTGTTAATATCGATGGCGCACCCGTTACTCTTTCTGTATCTGGTGGTGTTCTAATCGGTGGTTTGGTATTAGGTTGGTTACGCTCAATTCACCCAACATTTGCTCGACTCCCAGAGCCAACACAGTGGTTTATGAACTCCGTCGGTCTTAACGTCTTTATTGCTATCGTAGGTATTTCTGCAGGTCCTGGCTTTGTGGCTGGTCTTGAAAACGTAGGTCCAGAACTGTTCTTAATCGGTGCGGCAGCAACGGCTATTCCAATGCTATTAGCTCCACTTATTGGTAAGTATATCTTTAAATTCCACCCAGCTATAAACCTAGGTGTTTGTGGTGGCGCACGTACGAGTACTGCTTCAGTCGCTATGGTAGGTGAGAAAGCGAAAAGCAACATCCCTATGCTTGGTTACACTGTACCTTATGCGGTATCCAATACCCTATTGACCTTAATGGGTATGTTTATGGTGTTATTCTACTAATAGGTAGCAGTCATGAACAATTACCACCCTCGATAATCAATTAAGCCCCTTACTTTTGTAAGGGGCTTTTTTATGCGAGTTATTCCTCAATAAAACCACTAACAAAAATAGCGGTTTTTTCTTTCTATAACTCTCTGATTTAAAAACCATATCCAACCGTCCTTAAAGATAATGAAAATAAAATATGAAAATATTTCTTATTTTTCTTGAATTCCAATATTGGGTGACCCTACCTATGAATTGTCGATAATTGATTTAGGTATTAAAAGTGAAAAAGACAGCATTAACATTACTTCTTCTTACACCAATGATGAGCTATGCCAATACTGGAAAAAAAGTGGGGATCGGTATGGCATTTGACCAAGGTCTAAGCGTAGTCGTTGACTTTAATCAGCAAATAAAGTTCATCGCAGGCGATGATGGATTAGCTCTAGATTATTCATTTTTAAAGGGAAACCTAGCTGCAGAAGCTCCTTTGAGTTGGTATGTGGCTGGCGGTGCGTACTACGACTGGAATAATGATTTTGGCGTTCGTATTCCTATTGGCATGAATTTAAACTTTGCAAAAGATTGGAAACTTTATGCACAGATCCATCCCGAATTAAATATGAATCATGGCTTAGATTTGGATATTGGCGCTGCATTAGGCGTTACTTATAGCTTCTAATTCTAGTCGCTAAATTTAAACATTAACAAATAGAGAACTTAATAATGAACAAGACATTTCTACGTACTTTGCCTTTGCTATTATTACCACTAGCATCGGTTTCTTCTGCAGAACCTTATATTGGTGCTGGTTACTTATACTCTAGTTACGATGACATTAACGTATCTGGTTCTAATAATGGCTACACTATTTACGGCGGCTACAATTTTGCAAAACTCTTCTCTGCCGAATTAGCATACGCGGATTTTGTTGATACGAACTCCCCAATTGACAACTCGTCTATCTACTCAAATGCATGGCTAGCAAGTGGTAAGGTCACGTTACCAATTGCAATTTTCGATGTGTATGGTCGTCTTGGTATGGGTAGATTCTCTAACAGCATCAATACATCTACAGACGTATTCGGTGGTATTGGTGCAGGCGTTTCTTTAGGCCCAGCTCGAGTTGCTTTGGAGTACACTAAGTATGACACTGCGATTGTCAAAGATAGCGTAAACCTTTTAGTTGAATTCCACTTCTAATCACTCAACACTACCAGAGAAAACCAAAGCCAGTTCGCTTTGGTTTTTTTATACCCGCTGTGAACATCTAATCATAAAAAAACCGACCGCTGGTAATCGCGGTCGGTTATTGTGGACTCTATGGCTGAATGTGCGTCAACAAATCTTTAAGCCTCTCAAGTGTCATCAATTCAATTTGCCTGACTCTCTCTGCTGAAACCCTATGCCTCTCAGCAAGTTCGTTCAATGTTACTTTTTCTGATAACAGCCAACGACTTACGATAATATCTCGGCTTCGAGCATCTAATTTAGCCAAACCTGCATTCAATTCATCGTTAATGTGCCTATCCCAATCTTGAGTTTCATATTCAATCGCCACATCGAGTTGTGGCTCGGCAAACACTTCACCAGTCGATATGACTTGGTCTTCATCTTCACCTATTTTCGGGTCAATATAGGAATCTCTTGCAGATAGTCGCCCATCCATAGACAGCACATCTTTCTTGCTGACTTTCAACTTACTGGCTAAATTTTCAGCCTCACTCTCACTCATCCACTCTTGAGATTGCTTGTATTTTTTCAGATTAAAAAATAGTTTTCGCTGTGACTTCGTTGTGGCGATTTTTACAATGCTCCAGTTTTTTATAATAAAGTCGGTAATTTCTGATTTTATCCAATGAACAGCAAAGGATACCAACCTGAAGCCCAGTTCTGGGTTAAATTTCTTAACTGCCTTAAGCAAACCGATATTACCAGACTGAATCATATCGACTAACGGTAGACCATACCCGGCGAACCCCTTGGCGATGTAAACAACGTATCGCAGATGAGGCAATACTAATTTTGATATTACATCTTCATTATTGTTGTAGTATAGGTCGTTAGCTAATTGTCGCTCTTCACACTCTTTTAATATTGAGTGCGAATTGACATATTGCATATAGTAAGAAAGGTTTTGGCTATTGTTGAACGAAATAGCAGCATTTGAATGAGACATCATTTCTCCGATATATAGTAGTTTTTATGTAGACTTAAATCGGCGCGAATACTATTGATGTGATAAATCAATATAATAATGAGTTCATAATCTTGAGATAAAGTAAATATAACACATTAAAAACAATGACTTATGATAGTGTTTTGTATATTTTCAAACTTGACTTTGCAATAAAAATTACTGGTGATTAATTAAAATTCACAAACAGTTATCGTTTCTTTATTGTCATATTATGTATAGCAATTTCCCAAAAAGTAATATCTTCCTCGCTCTGTAAGTAGGTTATCAACGCAACACCTTTATATGTTTCATATTTAGATAAGTTACTTACGCAAATCAAACTAACTATTATAGAGAAAGTCATAATGTGTAATCAGAAACCAGCAAATGTAACCATCAATGTAGAAGCAAACCATGATTCTTTGATGTTAAAGCTGAAGCCAACTGGAAAATTAACAAAGGAAGTGGTTACTCAAGTAGCCAATTTGATTGAAACTAGTATTAAGGAAAATGAGGACAAGAAGATTAACCTTCTTGTTGATGCTACTGCTTTCTCTGGTTGGGAATATGAAGCATTTGTGGAAGATATTAAGCTGAGTATTAAGCACCGTAACGACATAAACAAAATCGCATTATTTGGCGATCAAAAATGGCTTGAAATAGCGGCTACATTGGCGTCATTCGCAACCAGTTCAGAGGTGAAGTACTTTACTAACAATCAAGAAGCACAAGGTTGGATTAAACACTAATTGCGCAACTATCCTGTACTGAAACGTGTCAGCCAGTTTGGCTACCACGTTTCAGTAGTACCAGTAACATTATTGGTAATCTTGTCTCTAATATCAGATAGATCACTATAAAAGAATAGCGTTTCGGACAAGTTTAATACCTGTACCGTCGATGCTTCCAAGATCGCATGATAGTAAAACTCTTCCGCCGCAGATGTATTCCCTGTTGATTCCGCTACCTTGGCACTAATTATGTAAAACATGATACTACGCCTGTCGTAAGGGATGGCTGTAAGATACTGCTTCGCTTTGTATGGCTCATCTTTACTCATCTCCATCATAGACATCGCTTCCAATAACCTAGGTGTAAGCTGCTGATCCTGAGAAAACTGGTTGATGGACTGCTGCATTTTCTGATTAAGCTGTTCTATTTGATTGATGTTATTGCCATCAGGTTTGATATACATCTTCGATAGAATAAACATATAAGCCGTTGCGATGGTGTATTGATTTTCGGGTGCTTGTTGGGCCGCTAACTCTATCAGTTGTAATGCTTTTTCCTCATGATTCACCTGAAAAGCTGCACCTAATGACTCCAATATAGAAGAAACTGCATTCTCATCATCAGGCAACTCATCCACCAGACTGGCGACCTGAGATTTTCCGACCGAGATATTGAAAGACTCAAGTAGGTCAGTCAGCGATTTTTTTATTGCGGCTTTCACATGCCCTTGTGAAATCTTGTACCGTCGATCTAGGTGTTTATCACCCGATACTCGATTAAAGTACTCAATTTCTAGATATTGATGACCACCTCGTTCAATCGACGAAAAACGCAACTCGTTGGCCGCGACTTTTGCAGCAGGCCCATCATAGATGATCCTATAATCTCGATAGATCTTTAAATAATCCAACAACTTACGAGCCATCCCCACTTTAAGGTGGTCGCTTAGGAACTCCTCGTTAGCTTTTACATAAATATATCGAGGTTCAAAAGACAAATAACTAGGTGCTATCGTTGAAGCTGGATGCGCCTCTTTTTCCACACCATTGATGAATACCAGATATATTATTCCTGGAACTAGGCAAAGCAACAGAACAGACGCTATGGCCCAGTGCTTTAAATAGGTGGGCTTTTGTGTCCCACTAAGTCGCATAGGTCTTAATGAACGAGCATTATCAGTATCACTCGTTTTACCTGCTTGTGATGATATTGTCTTATCTTTGTATAGGGGATTCTCTGACTTACTTGGTGCTCCGGCACCTACCCTCCCGCCATCGACTGGTGCGGGGGTTTCGACTTTTCTTTCAACATCCGCATCTAACTTGTAACCTCTTTTAGGAACAGTAACAATATACCCAAATGGATGACTACCGTGCTGTTTGAGAATTTTTCTTAACTCAAATATCGCCTGAGTAATGACTTGATCAGTTAAGATCGAGCCATTCCAGACTTCATTTATTAATTCATCTCTAGAAAAGACGGTATAGGGATTATCACACAGAAAATGGAACAATCTAGATAGTCGATGATCGATAATAAACTCTTCGTCATCCAAGATAAATTTGTCTTCACTTGGAATAAAAACCCAATCATCAATAGTAAATTGTATCTTCTGGTTCTTCATAGGTTAGTATTAAGTAACTGTAACTTATAAAGAAGTATTGGATACTATTTAGGATAATTCAAAAAAATCCGCCTTACACGGCACGAAAATGACGCACAAAGCGGACCCCGAAAAATCCTGACGTATCGCTTAGAGAATATCTGTTAGTAGAACCCCGACGCCAATACGCTTGTTGTTGTAATTGTAATCGATCAAACTTTCACCATACCCTTGGTAATATTGAACATAACCACGAACTCTCCCTATAAGAGGGAAGCTCATACCTGCCTCAAAGCCACCATAACCGGTACGGAAGTTATAACGAGCTACTCCACTGAACTCTACTGCTTGGTATTTATAAGCAGCGGTTAGTTCAAAGTGTCCCATGTAGTCTTCTATATCGGGGTTATCATCATCACTGTCAGGGATGCGGTACCAAGGCTCCAAATAAACCATGAGGTCATCTTCAGCATATCCAATACCACCATAAATTCGATTCCAACTGCGACTCAACTCTTGAGTTCGTCCATTAGATTCATGTTCAAAACCAACTCGTGTAAACCACACACCTTCCGAACTATCTATTGGCAAAGGAGATTCATAGAAAATCTCTGGTCGATAGTTAGTTTCACGGAAAGGTGCTGATATCTCCGAAGAATATGCCTGCCAAAATGACTTTAACGTAAAACCAAAGTAAATCTGATCTTCTTCGTTAAAAATACCATCTTCGACAAGAGGCATTTTAAAACTGATCTGGAACTTGATTTCCTCATCTTTAAGTTCATCAGACTTTCCTTCAAAAATGTCTGATGTGTAAGGCGCCGTATTTACCTGGCTCATTTCGGTAATAGGCAAAATGTAGTTTTGCCTATAGGGAGTAATGACAAACGGGTTATTCTCCGTCTCTTTTTCTAATGAGTGTCGAGTTGGAGAGACATGTTCTGTCGACGCTTGCACTTCATTCAAGCACTGTGCCTTGATCTCATCGAGGTTATCATGTTCAACATCCATGTGAATCTCACGCAACAAACAATTATCAAAGCGTGTGTCGAAACTGGCATCGTTTTCTTGCGCCAAAGCATGCATAGGCCCGAAGGCCACAAGTAGCGCTAGGATTTGAGAATGTCGAACAGATAACTTCATAACTCAACCCTTACATGTACATAGCGTGAAGAATGAAGTCGACGCTTTGCTCAGTAATTCGATTCACGTTCGCATCTAAGATTTTTTGTGTGATCTTCGACTTATCATTCTCAAGTACGCCATTGTTGTTTACGACAAAAATACGACGAGCAAGTAAGTGGCCGTCATCTTTATCTTTAATATCAACATCCACAAGTAATCTTACTGAACGATCACGAGTACCAGCCGCCTCTTTTGCTAAGGCAACGATTGCACCAATTGGGATAATTTCTCGTGCTTTTACATCTTCACCGATGTCTTCAACTTTAATGATGTTGACGTCAACAATAGCTTGGTGTTGGCTCGCCGCATCTGTTGGGAACAGTTTCGAGCTCTTTCAGACAAAGTGCCTTTAAGTTCTTGCTTAAAGTTCTCTACTGTTTGGTCTGTTAGCAAACGGTCTATCGTTTTACTAACGTGTACATTAACATCGTGAACGATAATATTCTGATATTCGTCTTTTTTAAGGTCGCTCGAGTGCCAAACATATCCATCTTCATGGGAGTTATATTTTTGTTCTTCGTATGTACGTCCATCATTTAACGTCACCATTTCTTCTTTATCTGGTAGTGAACCTGCACACCCAGATAGAACCGTAATAATAGATAGTAGTAGTATTTTAGCTTTCATTTCTTTCTCCAGACCTTATTAGTCAATCTTGCTTTAAGAACAATAAATATGTTCAAGTGAATTTCGCTAACAATTATGATTAGCAAAATTAAAAAGTGAATAAACTAATCAGCATACTTCTATTAATGTTAAATTCTCTATTATTTATTGATATAAAAAACCTGAATAAAACCAATGATGGCGTATAAAATAAAAATAAAATCCTTAATAAACAAAAACCTAAAAACCTAAAAACCATTCATAGTAATAACCCTAACCCGAAAACAATTAAAAACCGCAAGTTTAGATATAAAACCACCTTTGAATAGATAAATCTAAAACAAAAATACAGAACTAAGAATATTTATTATTTACCATACAATTAGAGCCTTATTATTTCATCATTTTATGTAGCAGTTAAAATTAACATCGAAATCTGGCCTGATTAAATCATCAGGCATATATAAGCTCAACCAACGCCATTTAGGCGTCAATTAATAAGGTATTTAAAATGTTGAAATATGTACTTCCTCTTTGTGTTCTAGCTTCTGCATCGGTAATGGCAGATGACTTTAATCCATCAATTGTTGCCAGTGACGGCTCTCAAGAGCAGAACCAACTAAGCGTTGATGCAGCAATGAGCTCACTTCAAACTGACACAATTCGCGCTAACGAATTCGACTATGTTTTAGTGACTGACGATAGTGTTACTACACAGTTTGATACTTACTTAGATTCTATCTATCGCCAAACTTACATCACTCAAGAAGAAGCTAAAGAAATGGACCTTAAGCCGGGTTATTCTTTCCACGTTTACGACTTTGATTCTGTTCAAGATCTAGAGAAGAAAATCGCGGAGCGTATCAACCAAGATAAACCGATTTACTTCACTGTTGACTACTATCAACACCCTGTAAACCAATCAGAACGTACTGAATACACAGCGAAAGTAACGCTATACTAATTTTTGTCCCCGATATTGATTCAATATCGGGGATTTTTTTATCTTTCCTACCTGTTTCCTCATTTCCGCTTTCTATCCTCCACGAATGAAAAGCTTCGTCAGTAGTTCATCGTTCAATTCATCCATTGCCAACCAGTCAACAAGCAAAGGCCCAACTCGGTTATAGTGGTGAAAAAGCGATATCAATTGTGTCAAAGAGTATTGTCTTGGAGTGTGTTAGCTCGAAGGGTTATTAGCTTGAAGAAGTGATGGAACACTTTGAGAAAATAGGAACTTATTAGTGAGGTGCCAGAAAGAGGCATACAAACGTACCTATATTTGCATGCCTAAATTGAGGTTATTGAGATTTGCTTTCTGATATTGGAGCGTTCTTGTTGTCATACACCATACATCCGCTGTCGGGATTACAGTTGACTAAATACACCACTTTTTTACCACAGCCGGACACTCCAACTTGATACTGAGGTACTTCATAACGATAAAGATCGATCGTTTTTTTGTTTAGTACTGTTGTTTGCACAGTTTGGCAGCTTAGTTCAAACTTCGCACGATTCATTGCCGCTTCCGTTGCCATAGATTGGTTTTCATTTAGAAATTCTTGAGTGCTAGTACAGCCCATCATAAAAATAGACGTTAACGTACTGATTAATAATAATTTAGTCTTCATTTGTTTTCTCTAATTGATTGTGTAATGTATATTTGAGGCGTATTAGAACGCCTCGGTAAAGGTGAGATAAAAACCTTTGTCGTTATTACTTCCTATCCCCAAATCCACGCGAACGTTCATTCGCGGTTGAATTTCATACCGATAGCCGACGCCGTAGCTATAGAGAAAGTTCGAGTACAGCTCATCCAATGAACTATCGACGGAACCTACTCCAGCCCAAAATGTCACACCGTGCTTAGTCAAGTGGTCTTGACCGTCTCTCAGGGTCCATCGATATTCCAATGTGTTTTCGATGGCAATGTTGTCGCGATAGCGACCTTGATAGATGCCTCGCATAGAGTCTTGCCCGCCCAAGGTCGGCATGTCGTAAAATGGAACATCACCTTGACTCCATTGGAGCTTATTGAATAACGCTAACACCTTGCCTTTTGACAGGGCGTAGTAGTATCGATAATCCACAGACGCTTTTGAGTAGTCGTTGTCACTGCCAATGAATGAGTTGTAATCGACAAACTCAATTCCAAGGAAACTCCCTTGCCAGGCATTAACCGTTACATCGCGAGTATCGTATTGCACTGTAAAACCTGCACCGATTGAAAATGGCTTATCACGATAAGTTTGGAAGTTGTCATCGTTTAAGGCACTCGTGGGTAAATCATCATTGCTAGGATCGTAGTAGCGAACGCGAAGAACAGGACCTACGTACCAATGTTGATTTGTTCTAAAGGTCAGATTGGCATCGTAGTTAACAAACTTGTAGTCCAACGACATATCATCACTTGCATCGACTACCTTTCCCTTGTCATAGCCTGTTCCCCAGTAGAACTGGCTTTGATTGCCAAAGCTCAGACTACCTACATAACGAATATCGTTATTCTGGAAAAACAAATTCTGTTTCGAACGTAAACCAAAGCCGATACCAGACTCCATCTCGTTACCAATTGCCACGAGACTGACACTAGAACGTTGTAAGTTGTCACTGTCGCGGTCGGTGCTAAAAGAATAGAGCCCTCCTAACGCGAGCATAAGCCCTGTTTCCGGCATATAGCCAGGGCCTCCTAATATTGAAACCAGTGGTAATCGATTGGTTTCTATAAATGCCTTTTTTTCTTTTTTCAGCCTTGCTTCTTCCCTCTCAAGCACAGCACAGTTGTTAACACACTCCTTCTGAAGCTGTTGATTGGCATCGATTTTTCTATCAAACTCAGCCAATTGAGCTTCTGCTTTCCGAGTATTTTCAACAAATACTGGTTTAGACAGAGAGACTATTGAACTTTGTTCACCTCGCCCTGTATTGGCGTAGCTCTGACTCAACGGCATCACAAATAAAAAGCAAGAGGCTGCAAAAAAAGAAAGCACCATCCTTGGTGCTTTTTGATTGGTTTTCTTCACTATTGTTGCTCTTCTACAAGCTTAGTGTTGGTATCCTCAGTAGATTCACCTGAGTGGTCATCAGCCAGGAATGTATAAACCGTAGGGACGACAAATAAGGTAAACAGAGTACCTACTGTCATGCCCACAGTAATTACTAGACCGATAGAGAAGCGGCTTTGCGCGCCAGCACCAGCTGCTGTCAGTAGTGGTACGACACCAATTACCATTGCTGCTGTTGTCATCAATACTGGACGTAAACGTTCCGCTGCTGCTTTCTTCACTGCGGCAATCTTATCGCCTGCGAATTCCGGCTGGATTTGGTTCGCAAACTCCACGATCAAAATACCGTGCTTACTGATCAGACCGATAAGCGTTACAAGGCCAACCTCAGTGTAGATATTGAGCGTATCGATACCCAAGTACAAAGGAATCATGGCTCCGAATATCGACAACGGAACACTGGTCAATACGATCAATGGATCTTTGAAACTTTCAAACTGAGCCGCTAGCACCAAATAAATGATAATAAGCGCAAGAGCAAAGGTTGAAACCAAGGAAGCTCCTTCTTGGACGTACTGACGTAATTGACCAGATGAGTCTGTTGCGTACGACGTTGGAAGAATTTGTTTTGCACCTTCCTGCATCACTTCATAAGCTTCACCAATACTAACGCCTGGCATCATCTTCGCTTCGATAGTCGCGCTGTTCAATTGCTGGAACTGATCCACGGCTGATGGCTGCACACTTTGCTTGATATCAATAAGCGCTGATAGCGGAACCATAGTGCCGTTATTTGAGCGCACGTAATATTGGTCGATATCATTCCAAGAACTACGGTCAGAGCGTTCTACTTGAGTGATTACCTGATAGCTGCGCTCATCTAATGCGAAATAGTTAATAAAGCCTTCACTCACGTAGCGAGTTAACACATTACCAATTTCTTGCGCGTTCACATTCATCAATGCTGCTTTGTCACGATTAATGGTAATTTCTACCTGAGGCTTATTGAACTCTAAGTCATTCTGAACATAGATAAACTTGCCACTATTGACCGCATACTCTTTCATTTTTTCTGCGTACTGGTAGAGCTCCTCATAGCTTCCCGTCGGCGTTTTCAATACCATTTGGAACGGCAGACCTTGCGATGTACCAGGTAGATCTGGAGGTGAAATAGTAAACACCTGCAATCCTGGGAAATTGACTATGTCGTTCTGGAATCTTGTCATGATGTCTTTCACTGACGCTTCACGAGAATCCCAATCTTTAAGTACACCTAATCCGAAGAACTTATTGTCTTTTTGGTAACCATTTACCATCATCGACATTTCAGTTTCAGGATAACTGCTGATCGTTTTATCCAACGCTTGAGTGAAATTGCCAAGGTAGTCGGTATTAGCTTGCGATGGGCCTTGACCCATCATGATTACAACACCTTGGTCTTCTTGCGGAGCCAATTCACTCGCAGTGTGAGTAAACATGAACACCAACGACACAAGGAAAGTCAGAACTAATGGCCACACCAACAGACGGTTGTTGAGTACGGTCGTTAGGATGTTTTCATAATGATGTGTAACACCAGAAATAACATTATCAATTTTCTTAACCATTGCGCCTTCTAGAATCTGCTTGTTGAGCATTTTAGAAGTCATCATTGGTGTGAGAGTTAGTGCGATAAATCCAGAGATCAATACAGAACCAGCAAGAGTAAACGCAAACTCTGTAAACAGTTTCCCCGTTAGACCACCCATAAAGCCGATCGGAGCATATACGGCAGCCAACGTAATCGTCATAGCGATGACAGGACCAGCGATCTCTCGTGCACTTTCAATCGCCGCTTGTACTGGTGTTGCCCCTTCCTCAAGGTGACGGAAGGTGTTTTCTACAACAACGATGGCATCGTCAACAACTAGGGAGATAGCCAATACCATTGCCAGTAGCGTCAACAGGTTGATACTAAAGCCCATAGACATCATCAAGAACAACGAACCGATGAGTGACAATGGAATAGTAACCAAAGGAATGACCATGGCACGCATTGAGCCCAAGAACGCTAAGATGACGATAATTACGATCACCGCAGCCTCTACAAGAGTCTTGGTTACTTCTTCAATCGAGCTATCGATAAATTTCGTTGAGTCATAAACCACTTCCGCTTTCATACCTAGCGGCAAGCTGTCTTTAATCGCTGGAAGAACGTCGTACAGCCCTTTAACAACCGTTAGCGGGTTTGATGTCGAGGTATTGCTGATTGCTGTTGTGATCGAGCTTGTACCGTTAAACAGTACGCGCGAGTCGTAAGTGTTCGCACCAAGCTCTACCGTTGCTACGTCTTCTAGGTGAATTAATTGACCATTCGCAGCTTTAAGCACCATGTTTTTAAATTCATCAACGGATGATGCATCGGTGTGTGCATTAATATCAATCTCGATATAGTCCGCTTTCAATTTACCCGCAGCACTCACAGAGTTACTGCCCTGAATTGCAGCCTGTACATCGGCAGCCGTTAGACCAAATGCCGCCATTTTGGTTGGGTTCAACCAAATACGCATTGCAAAGTCACTCTGTCCTAGTAGGTCGATCTTTGATACGCCATCTACAGTTGAGAATGTTGGCTTAACCACGCGACTCACATAGTCAGAAATCTGTTGTGTTGCCAGGCGGTCACTTGAAAACGAAACATAAAGGATTGGCGACTGTGATGTCGATTTCAAGATGCTCGGATCCTGCGTACCTGCTGGTAAGCGATATTTCACTTGTTGAACCAGCGACAAGATTTCGGTTAGTGCTTTATCCGTTGGATAATCCAGTTTCAGATTCACCGTAATTAAAGACTTACCTAAGCTACTTTCTGATGTCATGTAGTCAATTCCCTCAGCTTGCGCGATTTGCGCCTGCAGAGGTTGGGTAACATAACCCTGGACACTGGTCGAACTTGCGCCTGGATAGGTCGTCGTAACCGTAATCACACCCGTTTCAATTTCTGGGTATTGACGAACCTGAAGCTCCGAAAAAGCTTTGAGCCCCAGCACCAATAACACCAAGCTCAACACTGTTGCTAGAACAGGTCTCTTTATAAATATGTCGGTAAAATTCATAATTTTGCCTATTTATTACTTAAATGTTTTAGGAAACGGAGTTGAGTTATTGATCTTAACCACGGTTCCTTTCTTAAGTTGTTGTTGGTTGGAAGTCACAACGATTTCGCCTCGCTCTAAGCCTGACACAATACCGACTAAGTCATCTTTGCGAGGGCCAATTTCGACTAACTTCTGCTCGACAACTTGTTGACCATTTTCATTTTTCACGACAAAGACGCTGTCGCCATAAAGAGAGTAAGAGATAGCAACTTTTGGTACGGGAACAATCGCAACTTCACTGCCTAACGTTATTTTTGCGTTGATGTACATGCCACTCACAAGTTGGTTTCCATCGCCTTCTACTTCTGCACGCACACTGATGTTGTGTGACTGCTCATCTGATGATGGCTGGATAGCAGAAACAATCGCAGAGAATGTTTTGTCTCCATAGGCATCATTGGTAAAAGTCACCTTTTGTCCTAATGCAAGCTGTGGCTGAAAGTCTTCTGAAACTGAGATATCGATGAAGTTGTCGTTAATACTTTCTAACTCAACAATAAGTGCACCTGGATTGATGTAATCACCAAGATCGATGGTGCGAATACCTAATTTGCCAGCAAACGGGGCTTTGATGCTCATAAAGTCAATTTGCGACTTAATGTAAGCAAGGTCTGCCGACTCTGCGTCATATTGAGCTTGCGCTTTATCTACCGAGTTTTTTGCTGTGCTTTTGGTTTTAAGAAGTTTCACCTGACGTTGAAGTTCGATCTTTGCCAATTTCTGCTTTGCAAGTTGGCTACGGTATTTTGCTTGTAGTAATGAGTCATCAAGTTGAACGATAACATCACCCTTATTTACCGTTTGACCGGAATTAAAGTTGATTGCTTTAACCTGACCGGAAATTTGACTGGTAACTTCTGTAGATTGTTTAGATGTAATTTGACCTACTGCTTGGATGTTTTGTTCCCAGCTATCTTTTTTAGATGTAATAGCAGTTACAGAAACAGCAGGTGCTTTATACTCGCTAATTTTTTTAGCGATCATATGATTTTTAAAACTATTAAATCCGAAAACAAATAGCAGTATTAATACTACTACAGCTAGGACTATTGATATTGCTTTCTTAGACATAACCTTCACTTAATAATGTTTAACGTTGAGAACACATTTAATCTACCGTGATAGAAAGAGAATTTAATAACTCTTGGATAATCAATGCATAATGTTCAATAAACAAAATATAAACATTAAAAATCAACACCTTACAATAAACAGAGAACGAATAAAATATAAAACAATGATGGTAATTTCATGTTTTATCAAAGGGGAAAGATTAAAGTATCCGGGTACTTAATTAGGAGTAAGACTATGTCAGAAAAAATGCAACATACAAAACACACCACCTCAGAGAAGATGAAAAGAATCTATGGTGATGTAGAGCACAAACACAATAAAGACCACTTGGAATTTGAAGATAAAGTTAAAACTCATCCTCACCAAAAACATGGTGGTAAAAACGAAGGCCATAAACATTTAGTTAATCACCACTCAGATGGTCATCATGACAAACATCACCATGATAAAAAGCACAGCCACAAAACTTCTTCTAGAACTCATCATAAAACAAGTTCTAAGTAAGAGAATTAATATATCCCTAGCGTAATAACTGCGCTTATAAAATAATATTTGGAATCGAAAATGAATCGTAATGACGAAAAACAGCTAGAAACGCTTAGCCCATTTGAAGTAAAAGATACACTGATGAAGCTTGCTGCTGAAAACAAAGATCACGCTATGATAAATGCTGGTCGAGGCAACCCAAACTGGGTAGCGACAGTGCCAAGAGACGCATTTTTCCAGTTAGGTATGTTTGCTCTACAAGAATCTAAAGCAACCTACTCTCAATACCCTGGTTTTGGCGGCATGAGTGAAAAAGACAATATCTCAACGCGCTTTCTGTCATTCTGTGAAGACCATGAACAGAATGAAGGCGTTCGTTTTCTTCTAAATGCATTTAGCTTCTTAACAACTGAACACAAACTTGATGCGGATGAGCTCATCTATGAATGGGTAGAAGGCATTCTGGGCGATAACTACCCTGTACCTGATCGCATGCTTAAAAACTGCGAGTTCATTTCTCGTAAATACATTGAACAAGAGATGGGCAGCAAAGCTGGTTTACCAGACTCTCACTTTGATTTGTTTGCTGTCGAAGGCGGCACTGCTGCGATGGTATATATCTTCAACACATTGAAAACCAACCGTCTTCTAAATAAAGGAGATAACATTGCCATTGGTGCACCAGTGTTTACACCTTATCTAGAAATGCCAGAGCTTGAAGACTACAGCTTAAACAAAGTAGAGATAATGGCGTCAGAAGAGACACAATGGCAAATCCCAGATAGCGAACTAGAAAAGCTTCGTGACCCTAAAATCAAAGCCTTCTTCCTCGTTAACCCAAGTAACCCAGCTTCAGTTAAACTGAGCGATGAAACACTGCAGAAAATTGCAGATATCGCCAATGAGCGCCCAGAGCTGATCGTGCTGACTGATGATGTGTACGGTACGTTCACCGATAACTTCACCTCATTGGCAATGTTAGCACCCAAAAATACTATTCTGGTGTACTCATACTCGAAATACTTCGGTGCAACTGGTTGGCGTTTGGGCGTTATTGCCCTAAATGAAGACAACAATCTTGATAAGATGATTCAGGATCTACCAGAATCTACACGTCAAGAACTGACTCAACGCTATAGTGGTATCAGTCTTGATCCTGCAAATATCAAGTTCATCGACCGACTTGTTGCTGATAGCCGTGCAGTTGCTCTAAACCACACTGCTGGACTGTCTACTCCACAACAAATCCAAATGGCACTGTTTTCTCTGCTTGCTCTTCTAGAAGGTGGTAAAGAGTACCAAGATAACGCGAAACGCATAGTACGTGCTCGCTATCACACACTCATGGAAAAATCGCTGACTGAGCCAACCATCGCTGAAGACAACAGTAATGGCGCTTTCTATTACGTTGAGATTAATATCCAAGACCTAGCAACATCTGCGTACAGCAGTGATTTCTTTGCCTGGATGCAAGAAGGCTATGAACCGCTAGACTTCCTAGTTCGCCTAGCCGAAGAAAGTAGTATTGTGGTCATGCCTGGTGGTGGTTTTGATGCTCCAGAATGGTCACTACGTGTCTCTCTCGCTAACTTGCCACAGTCGGCTTATGCGACAATTTCAACAGCAATCAATGCCGTTTTAGAAAGCTACTATCAAACTTATTTGAACAATCGATAGTCAATTCTTAGCGCTGAAAGCCTCGTTACAAAAATGTATCGAGGTTTTTTTTGTATTTTCACCAATACTATCCAATACTTCTTTATTAGATACAGTAAGTTATGAATGGTCTATGAAAAATCAAAAAGTACAATTTAAAATAGATGATTGGGTGTTTTATCCATACGAAGACAAATTCGTTTTACATGGAGAAGATATCGTCATTGATAACAGGCTATCCAAGCTTTTTCACTTCTTATGTGAAAATCCCGACACCGTGTTCTCAAGAGACGAACTTATTAACGAAGTGTGGAACGGGTCAATCCTAACAGACCAAGTTATCACTCAAGCTATTTTTGAGCTAAGGAAGATACTCAAACAGCACGGCAACCACCCATATGGCTACATTGTCACGGTTCCAAAACGTGGATATAAGCTCGATGCGACTGTTGAAAAAGTCATAGAAACACCTCAACCTGTCATCGAAACCACTGATTCTGTCTCTGAAAAAATTGATGTTTTGCGAGACGAGTCGGCACCTGAAACAACCGATATTGTTCTCCCTGAAGCAGGAGCAAGCACGGAAGTCGAAGCCTCAGCGGCTGAGCCAGTACGTCAACGCCCCGCCATGCAAACTGCAACAAAGAAAACTGGTTTTAGGAAGCGCTGGATTGCAACCGCGGCATTACTCGTTATCGGCATAGGTGTGGGTGCAAGCTATCTGCACGTAAAGCAAAATGATCGAGCCGCTGCAAAAGTCATCGAGCCCATTGCCACACCAAGTTACCTATCTCTTGAACCTCGTTATATTCACGTCATTCTTGAAGATGGAGTCCTACGCGATGATCTGAAAGTAGGGTTTACCAAAAAGCTTTTGGAACTGCTTAAAACCTATAAGGATTATCGTGTCATCTATGACGGTCCAGCATCTAAAGTAGCGGCAAATGAACTTAAATTTGCAGCATCCAAACGCGATAACCAAGACTACATTGAAATTGAATACGTGAATCGCATATCTGGCCATAAACATCTTGATCGCAAATATCGAGTTACAGAAGACATGCTGAAGCCGTCTTTGAAAAAGTCGTTAGACGATTTGTTGGATTCATTTAATATCGAAATTGAAAAGTCACTAATCGCGGATTTGGTCGATGAACTTCCTAACGAAGCTGCATCAATTGAGTCAGCTTTGACGTCTATTGGCGCGTCTTATCATGACTATACTCATACCAGAGCCATTGAGCTCATTGAAGAGGCCAAAAAACTTTCGCCAGACAACCCTTACGTTGTCGCTACCGGCTATATTTTTAACGTATCCAGAATGTACCTTGATCCGCCACACAACATGGCACAATATCTAGAGCAGTTAAACACAGAGACTTTGCTGAAGTTTGAACAGTTTGCTAGCGCCAATCAAACTACGCCAAGAGTTCTTGAAGCTAGTGCTATGATGGCGTTGACCAACGATGAACCATTGCAAGCGAAGACCATATTACAAACCATTCCTCATGAACGGCGCACTGTGTTTTTCTATATTTTAAATGCGAAAGCCTCAGAACTAACAGGCAATAGAGACGCGGCTGAAGAGTTCTATTACCACGCTGTCCTAGAGTCCTCAACTATTCAAGTTCTAAATCTATCTGAAGTGTTGTTCTTCAATAGCGACCTTTCCGATATCAAGAAAAAGGTAGAAACAAGCTTAAGCGAGAATGACGCAGTATAAGTCAAAAAGGGCAGCGTGGTTAATACCACACTGCCCTTCTATTTACGGAGGATTTGGAACAATCACTACCATCGATAGGTCAACATAGCCATTACGCTTTTTCGACCTTCACCAATATTAGCCTCAGCGGAGACACCATAGCTTCTCGCTAAGTTCCAGTTAAAGCCAACAATGCCTGACCAATCATTCGTATTGTACTGATCAATGCTGTAACTCAAGCCTTGGATATCTAACGCATCTGTTTCACTTGTTGTACCGGTGTTATTCATATACGAAACACCAATGTATGGACTAAATAGACCCCAGTTTTCAATGTGATAAGACCGTCCTACACGAGGGCTCACAGCAATGGTTTGACTCGATGTACGACCATCATCAGTTTGAGACCATGTATAACTGATTGGTAACACACCAAAGTATTCTCCAAAACCAGCAACAAAGTTCGTCGATATTCCATAGTTCCAACCCTTAAATTCTGGAGAAAAAGATAGAGAGGGTAGGTTGTTCAATGCATTCGATAACTTGTCACCACAGTAGTCATTGAAGCGGTTACACGTCACTTTAGAATTCGCTAACTTGTCAGATAACGTACCAGGGAACACCGAGCCAGGTATTGTTACATTAAGGCCCGTATTACCATCAAAACGCCCTACATGGGCACCTACTTGCATGAATGGAAATAACCAAGCGGCTGCTCTTAGTTGCAATGTCGCAGTTTTGACATCAGGATTGCCAAAGTCGATTTGGTTTAAATCAACCACATCACCTAATGACACATTGCCTACATTAACATTTAGATTATTAAAGCCAATATTCTGCTCAGTATAAGTAGGAATAATCGACAATGAAAAAGGCAACGGTAAATCAAAGCCCAGGTCAATTGCATTCTGAGCGTAAAATGGAAGCGCATGTTGCCATTTCCTATCGAGCTTTTTCTGTTCTGTTAGCTCTTTAGTTGCTACAACATCACCAGTTCGTGTTGCATTTCTCGCTTCTCTTCGTGCCTGCTTAATATCCTCTCTCGATTGCAACCAAATATCTTCATTATTTGGCATTGTGCTATCCGCATAACTCGGTGAAGAAATAATGGCGAGAAGAAGTGTCGACAATACTGCCTTTTTCATTCTGATTACTCTTATAATGGTTAATATATCGTGATCATGTATGTTATTTAGTACTCACAAATATATTGAAAACTGAGATTAGTTAAGAATTGTGTAACCACGCTCTTTCATACAATTGCGCATAACGGTATCTTTCTCACTTTGGTAATTCGCTTCAGCTTGTTGTTTTTCAGCAGAACTGCCTAATACACCTGTTACTAAACCAATTCCTGCGCCAATTCCTGCGCCTTCTGAACCAGAACCACCACCAATTGCGGCTGCACCAGCACCTAAGGCAGCAGCACGTCCCATATGTTTAATCGTAGTGCGTCCTGTACCTTCAACATTTTGCTGTTGTACTTGGTCACTTAATTGTTGACATTGATACATATCTGCACTGTATTTCTCTTGGTCAATACCTTTTGTATCGATGATTAGATTATCGGCAAATACTTGAGGAGAAATAATTAAACCGATAAGGAGAGTTAGCTTTAGACTTTTCATGTTAATTCCAGCTTGTTGGTTGATTTACAACTACTCTAACTGAAAATTCCGCTACAAAAATCAACGTAAAATAAAGGTTAAATAATAGCTTTTTAAACCTCATAAAAATCATAAATCAGCTAGATAAAACCTCATAAAGAGGCGATAAAATCCCAATAAAAACACATAGTAATCCATTGTTTTATATGTAAAAAATAAAATGTAGCAGAGTCTAATTTATCCATGATTACAAGTGGTAACTCATGACATAAACTTCTCGAAAATTCTAATTCAACAAATACATCGGAGAAGAAATGTCAGCTTCATCATATTTCACCAATGCAGAGTCTAAAGATAGTCTCTCGCACTATTTAGGCTCTATTAGCAAGTATCCATTACTTAGTGAAGAAAAAGAAAGAACACTAGCTAATAAAGTAGTTACAGAAAATTGCTCACAATCGTTAAATGAGCTGATACTGCCTCATTTAAGATATGTTGCTTACATTGCCAAAAATTTCGTTGGCTACGGTATGTCTACTTTAGACATTATTCAAGCCGGCAATGTTGGACTAATAAAAGCAATAAAGAAGTTCAACCCTACTCGAGGAATTCGATTGGTTTCTTTCGCTATTCACTGGATAAAGTCAGAAATTAACGAATACATAATCAAGAATTGGAGCATGGTAAAAGTTGCAACAACGAAAGAACAGAGAAAATTATTTTTTAACTTGAGAAAGCACAAAAATGATTCTGGCTGGGTAAGTGAAGAACAAGCGAAAGATATTGCGAAGAATCTAAAAGTACGAGTGAGGGATGTATTTGTAATGGATGGACGACTATCTAATAAAGATAAACAGTTAGAAAGTCATAATTATGATGAAGAATTTCACTGCCCATATACTGAAGACAATTATTTTCGCGAGCATCGCGACGATTTCGCAGACAATCATGAAGAAGAAAATTGGAGTAACCACCTATCTTCTGAGCTAAAGATTGCAATACAAAAGTTAGATGAGCGCAGCAAAGATATTATTTTTCATCGATGGCTAACCAACGAAAAAGCCACACTCTCAGAGTTAGCAGACAAGCACCAACTATCCGCTGAGCGAATTCGTCAAATTGAAGTCGCCACGTTAGCAAAGCTAAAGAACCTAATGGGTCACATACCGATGGCTAACGCAGCCTAACACTGTCATTACAACAATATTAACTACCTTTACGGCATTAGAATGAAAAACACATTTAAAATTACACCGCTTATTTTATTAGCCATAGCTAGCTCGGTAAAAGCGGATACTTTGACTGAAATCTACGACTTAGCTAAGCAAAACGATCCTCAGTTACTTAAAGCTTCTGCAGAAAGAGACTCTGCCTTTGAAGCTATTAACTCTACTCGAAGTGCACTACTACCTCAGATCGACCTAACAGCAGGCTACGCGTATCAAGATAGCGATCGTCACACAACCGACGGAAGCACCACGGATCTGAGCTTAGGATTGTCCCAATCCATTTATGATCGCAGCAGCTGGATAGCCCTCACTATCTCGGAGAAAAGTGCCCGTGAAGCCGATGCACGCTATGCGTCTACACAGCAACAAGTCATCTATAACGTCGCCGAGGCGTATTTTAATGTATTGCGTGCCGAAGATGACCTGCGGTTTATTCAAGCCGAGAAACAGGCCGTGGCAAAGCAACTAATGCAAACCGAACAGCGTTTTGATGTTGGTATTGCTCCAATCACCGATGTACAAGATGCACGAGCGCAATATGACAGTGTTCTAGCTCAGGAAATCCAAGCCAAAAACAATGTCGAGAACGAATATGAAGAGTTGCGAGCCATTACAGGACAACAAGCGAGTAATTTGGCTGTGTTAGATACTGCTCGATTCTCTACTTCGTTACCAAGTAAAAACGCTGATCAGCTCGTCGCACAGGCGACAAATGAGAACTTAGATCTTTTGGCAAATCGCATTCAAAAAGATGTTGCCAAGGAACAGATCTCTCTCGCTCAATCTGGCCATCTACCGACTATTTCACTGACATCGAACTATAGCTATACAAAAAACTATAACGAACCTAATGACCCAGTGACGGGTGCACAAATGGATGACGATGAAAACCTATTTAACCTAGGAATTTCGATCGATTTACCAGTGTACTCTGGTGGACGCATCACATCTGAAGTCAAGCAGGCTGAATATCAATTTGTTTCTGCGAGCCAAGATTTGGAATCGACGTTCAGAGAAGTACAGAAAGATGTTCGAGCCATTAATAATAATATTCGTTCTTCCATCGGTTCTATCCAAGCCTATAAACAGTCAGTTATCTCCGCGGAATCAGCCCTTACCGCCACTCAAGAAGGCTTTAATGTTGGCACCCGCACTATCGTCGATGTTCTAGAGAGCACTCAGAACGTCTATCAAGCAAATAAAAACCTGTCTGACGCACGCTACCAATACATTTTATCGCAAGTGCAGCTCAAACAAGCGATAGGAACTTTGAGCGAGCAAGATATCGTAGACATCAATGCTGGACTAAAGAAGGTCAACTAAAGCAGTTCCTTCATCAATTACGCCCATCCATTGACTGGTATGGGCATGTTTTCTACAAGGAACATGAACAAAACTTCGGATTAACAATGAAAATAACAAGTAAAAACGTGCAGCTCCCACCAAAACGACATCACTTATTGCAGATAAATATCAACACTTAGTAGACCGTAATTTAGACCTACTCTTTAGTCGTTGTGAGGTCGTCTTTCATAATGGTTTTGGCGATTATGAGGTGTCGTTAAAGGTGCACTTAGAAACACAATCTTTCTATGTCCTTCGCACTGATTTGCTACTCGATAATGCTATTGAAGACGCTTTTCTGTCGCTATATTACAAAATCGAAAAATATGAAAACAAGTTAGCCGCTAAACAGTTTTTTCGTTCTAAACTTCAGAAAATTCTACGATTTTTGAGTAGCGGCAAGGCGAGGCGTTCAGCAAAAATTACTTACTAACGTTGGGTTGGATTATGCAAGAAAGATGGATGTAAATGAGCTGGGTGGTTTATGGATAGGAAGAGTCGGCATTATTGGATTGATGTTTCCGATAGCCTCGCATCCTGCGAGGCCGATGATCGACTTAGCTGCCAATTAAGTTGAATAAACTCGCATCATATGCCGCTAACATCTTTTCAAACAGTCCAATCGGGACTGCGTAGTAGACTAACGTATTCTTGGACAATACAGCAATTGCATTACCATCACATTCATTCAATACTTCAGTGGGCTCACTGTTCATTCTTTTAGTACACGTGCAGTAATCACCTAAGATTATATGTTCATCAACGCCCACTTCGCTCGACATATCTTTACCTCTTTACATTGTATTTAGAGCAATTGTTCTAATAATTTTCTCAATACATTTAACTTCATGATAGTTAATGTTTTTCCACAAATGACTGCCATTTTGAGAACTCAACCAAACCAACGCCGAATGATGTCTCCATAAGCATAAGACAGATGACATGCTGCTTTTCCATATGGCTGAAGTCGACAGAAGCAAGAACAGGCGTTGATCAGTGGCTCACCGCATTTTTATCAATGAGTTAAAACATGCGGCAAATTAAACCTAAGAAACGAGCAACACATCTAAACCTGCTACGCTTCGCATGCTTCTTTCTAACGTTCCTTCCATGTTGACCACACTATGATGCTTGCCCAGTATAATCAGATCAGCGTCCACAATTTCGATTACAGCATGCATCTCCCGGCTAACATCACCGTTTTTTATGTAGATATTTTCCTTCGAGATCGGGTAGGCACTCACAATAAATTCCAGCTCCTTTGTATCGTGTTTTTGCTCAAGTTCAGCAACAAACTCTCTATAAATATCTCCCCAGTATGCTAAAGAATATGGGTTGTATTCCACATTTGGGTGAACGTAAACCAGACTGATTGTCGCTCCTAAGCTAAATGCTAGGTCAGTGGCATTTTTGATGAGCTCAGCGTCACTATGCTCGAAGTCTATCGCTAAAAGTATATTTTTGTATTTCATATTACCTCAAGAATTTTCAATCTATTGATTGGTGAATTTTTAATCCAAACATTCTTTAAGTTAATACGAGGAAGAATCTAATAAATAAGATAGCGATAATATCCCGATAGTATTTCCACTGGAAAGAACTGTTTTTTTAATAAAACCTAAAAAACCAAAACAAAAGCTAAACTCCCATCAACAAGACCACATAACCAACTGTTTTAAAATGAATATTTTTAATTTATACAGTGTTTACCTACTAATGATTTAGAGGTAAGCGGTTTGTTTTAATATTTTGCCTCACCTAAAAACACTAATACTCACGTATCTATTTTAATGGGAAATATAAATGCAAATCACATCTATGCACGTTGATATCACTCCATCTATGAAAACACTTATCGAAGAGAAGTTTGCTCATATTCAAGGGCACTTTCATTCTATCGATCAAGAAAAATGCCATATTATCTATCATGAGAGTTATCGTCTGTTCGAAGTTGAGCTTACTGTACATCTCGATCATGAACAGTTCTTCACCAAAAAGTCTAACGCGACATTCGCAATTGCTCTGCAAGAAGCGACCCAAGCAGTTTTACACTCATTAGAAAAACACAAGACTAAGCTGTCTGCTAAACATCAGAACCATCACCACAACGAACCAATGTAACGGTCTGCCAATGATAGAAAAATACCAAACATATCATTGCAACCTGTGTGGCAATGAAGTCGAAGTGACATGTGTTGGCGGTGGTCAATTGACGTGTTGCCAGCAGTCAATGCAAGTGAAAGAGATGGATAGCGTCTCTATCTATCTTAAGAAAGCCTTTGAAGGCGAGGCAGTGGCGTTTACGAAGTATAACTTATACTCGAAGCTCGCGCGAAAGTCAGGCTATCACCATATCGCTGATCAGCTTGCACATATTGCCGCCAATGAACTGGTACACGCCAAACTTCATTTCAAACATATAGAACAACGCACGTTAGGAGCTCGCTTAACCGATATTGCCGCTGCGTTAAAAGACAGCATCGATGGCGAAAGTTTTGAATCTGTCGCGTTTTATCCTGAGTTGTCTGAACTCTGCAACTCGCACAGTGATTCAGTAGTCGCGGATCACTTTCTTAATATAGGGGCGATTGAGAAAACGCATGATGAGCGTTTATCTAATTTACTCTATCGACTTGAGTCAGGTTTTGAATTCGAGAGCCTAATACCAACTGAATGGATTTGTGAAAAGTGTGGTCACACACACATCAGCCCCAAGGCATTCGATGAGTGTCCCGTTTGTCACCATGATAAAACTTATCAAAGACGAATGGCGGAAACTAGCCACCGGATTGCGATTTTATAGCCAGGAGTAATTTTGAGTAAACGTATAAAAAAACTCGTTTTTGAGGGAGTCGTAGGCTTGTTTTCTCTGGTTACGATTTTGGCTTATGCCGCAAACGCTCAGCCAGAAAACACTGGTGAAATGACACTTTCACAGCCAATTGCTACAGCTAGTTTTGAGTCTACTATGACGTGTTCAGAGTTCCTCGAATTAGACTACGACCTGATGCCTGTAACGTTAGGTTACCTAGTTGCATGGAATCATAAATCCAATAATGAAGTGCAAGTGTTCGATATCACTCAATTAGATGCTATTGAAATTGATGAAATCGTCGACCAATGCCACAAAGCTCCTGCTGCACGAGTACACAAAGTTGTCGCAAAGCAGCTCGCTGATGCTAAATCGGAACAAATCGAAAAATTACTATAGGTATCAATGATGAATAATTCTAACGTTGTCGCAATTGCACACACACATCTGGATGCAAAACATATTGTAACCACCTTAGTCGACCAGGGATTTCCTATAGAGTGCATATCTATCATTGGGAAGGGCTATGAAACGGAAGAGCACGCTACCGGTTTCTACAACACAGGCGACCGCGTCAAAAACTGGGGGAAAACAGGTGCCTTCTGGGGCGGGATTTGGGGCGCACTTGTGGGCTCTGGCTTATTTTGGTTACCGGGTATCGGGGCGGTTGTTGCCGCTGGCCCCATTGTGGCTGCTGTTGCAGGTGCTGTTGAAGGCGCTGCAATAACAGGTGGAGTAACAGCCATCGGTGGAGCATTAGCCAGTATTGGTATTCCAAAAGACACCATTGTCAAATATGAAACCGCCATCAAAACTGACAAGTACTTAGTCGTATTCGATGGTGAAAGTGAACAACTAAAAAAAGCACGCAACTTTGTCCAAAACCACAAAGGCAGCACACTTTAATCCAATCGGCACATGGATGTGCACCTCCTATATATTAGCTATAGTCATCTGATATGTTTCATTTTATTTTTTTGTTATTTAAATTATAAATGACTTACCACCATTTGATGCCTTTGCTCTAAGACAAAGTTACACTCTCTCCCGTACTGAAACGGGTTGAGAACCATCATTAGGTAGCCGTGATTTCTACTTAATGATGGTTTGACACCTTTCTAATTGAAGTCACAATTTTACTCCAACCATACCCACTGCATTATCAACTACTAGCCTTTTCTGATGTTAGTGCTATCATCGCTTACGATGACACCTAACCAAACACTATCTGGAGGAATTTGATGATTGTAATGCGTACCCACTTGGTAAAGTTGGTTTAATAAAGCGAACTAAGTAACAAACAACACTCTCATTTCGTTTAGAAATCGACCATACTTTACCCGGTGTTCCTTTACCGGGGTCTTAGTGCACCCGCACACACTTACATCGGTAAGTACCTGACCCTATTTAAAATTGCATATTTTGTGTATTTTTTTAGGTACTAACAATGAGTTCTATTTTTACCCATCCAATCTCAATTAACGAACTTGGTTGGAAAACATTTTTTCAACAGCAACTGACATTAGAAGAATACGGCGGTATCGTCCCAGGGCGCGTCATTGCGCATCATCGCAGCGGATATGTTGTCTGCACGGAACAACAAGAGTTCCATCTAGAACATCACATTCATTATCCTCAGATGACGGTTGGTGACTGGATTTTACTCGATGAACAACATCGATTGCTTCGCCTTCTTGATCGCCGCTCTTTGTTCAGTCGCAAAGCGCCTGGTTCAAAAGTAGATGAGCAATTCATTGCCGCCAACGTAGACACGGTTTTTATTGTTTGTTCGCTCAATTACGACTTCAATCTAAGTCGGATAGAGCGTTACCTCACTCTGGTGAATGAAGCGAGATCCGAAGCGGTTATCGTGCTAACCAAAGCAGATCTCTGTAACGATGTAGATGACAAGCGACAACAAGTACAAGCTCTTGACCCATTCTTGATCATTGAAACAGTGAACGCACTGGATAGCGATACGTTACAAGGATTGCGCTCTTGGTGTGGCAAAGGGCAAACCGTCGCCTTCATGGGTTCATCTGGTGTAGGTAAATCCACCTTGGTTAACACCCTGATGGACGGCCAAACACAGGCAACTGGGTCAATTCGTGAGGATGATAGCAAAGGTCGTCATACTACGACGTCTCGCTCGATGCACAAGATGCCAGAAGGTGGCTTGTTACTAGATACCCCAGGAATGAGGGAAATTCAGCTAACCGCGAGTGAAGAGGGATTAGCAGAAACGTTTAGTGACGTTGAACTTTTGGTCGAGCAGTGTCGATTTAGTGATTGCCAACACACCAATGAACCCGGCTGCGCGGTGCGTAAAGCACTTGAGAATAGAGATATCGACGCAAGGCGCGTAGACAACTACTTTAAACTCATGCGAGAACAAGCTAGAAACAGCGCTTCATTAGCGGAGAAAAGAAGTAACGATAAACAGCTTGGCAAGTTTTATCGTTCTGTTCAAAGCGAGAGTCGACATCGTAAAAAAGGCTATTAGCACTCCTCATTTAACGTTGTAAATATGAATCAAAAGACCGCTTATACGCGGTCTTTTTTTAATAGCGCTTTACTATGCGCTTTCTAATTTCATATCAGTAATACACGTATTATCCATAATACTTGTTCCTATCACTTTGGTTGCCTTCTTGCCTTTATAGTTCACTATAATCTCAAGGTGTTCTCGGTCCCTAGGTAACCATAAGTCAATGAATCCGTTAGGATTGGTTTTAGCCATTTTGAATAAGAGCTGCCGATGACTATCCTTATCATAAACGGTGACACCCATTTTCTCGTTTTGCAGCTCACCTGTACACCCCGTCGGTAAGTGCATATCACACGGGTGCATTTTGTTTAGATAAGGTGCAATTGAGACTAGGAACTCCTTCTCAAATGGCACAGCCCCAAGGCTGCCATCTTTAAACTGCCCAACAATCTTTGTTGGTTTCACTTGAATTGAAGCTTCACCAGTACGAAACATAGCATTCGCCTCGTCTAGCGCTTCATGAGGTGTCAGTTTGGAAAACTCTGAACCTTGACTCGCAAACACACCAAAACTCGCCAGCATTGAAGCAACTAAGATTAATCTACGCATAGTAGTCACCCAAAAAAGTAAGCAAGAGCGAATACAACCACCCCAATGATCGCAATATATTTAAGTGCAGTGCCCATACTTGCTCCGCCACCTGCTGGCGCTTTATTACAACATCCCATGATGTTCCCCTTCTGTCGTTAGCCTACAGACCAAACTAACCTTTACCCTAAGGGGAGGGTCAATAAAGAATATTGATAAAAATTCATATAAAACAATCCAATAGCCGATAAATAACATTCCAATCATTATCATTTCGAATGGATCGGCCTTAGAACTGGACAGATGAGACACACAACAGTCCCTCTAGAACTTTCATTACCACGCTGATTTTTTGAACATTGCGTTGTACAAAAACATCAAATCAATAACATTTAGCAAAACAATAAACTATAAATTGCAACAAATACCACAAATTTTATCTAAAAATAAATTATATGTAGACACATTAATTTGCATGGATAATATAAAACGCGCAAACACACTTTTTTACAAAATAAAGCCGACCAATCTTCGTTGAAAACTCTTATCTAAACGAATAGGAGTCGTCAAACGACATTAGGTCCGGTACCACTTATACAGGGATAAAAAATGCAAAGTTCTAGCTTGTTAGCTCGCTATGCCAATGGCAACCTGGTTCTCCAGATCCTAGCGGGTATCGTTTTTGGTGTTATCCTCGCACTCGCTTCTCCTTCAACTGCTCAAAGCTTCGGAATGCTTGGTAGCCTGTTTGTTGGAGCATTGAAAGCTGTTGCCCCAATTTTAGTCTTCATTCTTGTTGCAGCTTCTATTGCTAATCAAAAGAAAAACCAAACCACTCACATGCGCCCAATCGTGGTGTTATATCTAATTGGTACTTTCTCCGCGTCTTTGACTGCGGTATTACTAAGCTTCCTTTTCCCAACGGAGCTTACGCTCGTTGCTGGTGCGGAAGGTGCAACACCACCTCAAGGTATTGCAGAAGTTCTTCACACGCTGTTGTTTAAACTTGTAGATAACCCGGTCAGTGCGTTAATGAACGCGAACTATATTGGTATTCTGGCTTGGGCTATTGGTCTAGGTTTAGCACTACACCACGCATCTGATACGACAAAAGCAGTGTTCGAAGACCTGAGTCATGGTGTTTCACAGATCGTGCGCTTTATTATCCGTCTGGCGCCATTTGGTATCTTTGGTCTTGTAGCTAATACATTTGCAACAACGGGCTTTTCGGCACTTGCTGGTTACGCGCAACTGCTATTCGTTCTACTTACTGCAATGGCGATCATCGCGCTTGTTGTGAACCCAATCATCGTTTATGTAAAAACCAAAGAGAATCCATATCCACTTGTATTCCAATGCCTTCGTGAAAGTGGCGTAACGGCTTTCTTCACTCGTTCAAGTGCGGCAAACATTCCAGTCAACATGACACTCTGTGAAAAATTGGACCTAGATGAAGATACCTATTCAGTCTCTATTCCACTAGGCGCAACCATTAACATGGCTGGTGCTGCGATTACAATTACTGTGCTAACACTAGCAGCAGTTCATACTATGGGCATTGAAATTGATATCCTGACAGCATTGCTACTTAGTATTGTTGCTGCTGTATCAGCATGTGGCGCGTCAGGCGTGGCAGGTGGTTCTCTACTGCTCATCCCTCTAGCATGTGGTCTATTCGGTATTTCGAACGATGTGGCGATGCAAGTGGTTGCTGTTGGCTTTATTATCGGCGTGATTCAAGATTCAGCAGAAACAGCCCTGAACAGCTCAACAGACGTAGTGTTCACTGCGGCGGTTTGTAAAGCAGAGCAGAACAAATTGAGCTAACATTGTACTCATCCAAAAAACAAAGGGCTGCGCATCGCGCAGCCCTTTTTCGTTCTATAACGACCCGTCTCTACGGGTCTACCTTAATGATGCTCAAGTGGTCTAGCTGATTCAGTAACTCTGACTGATGATTTCCTTGATCAGTCATTACATTACTATCGGCAATACCCAAGTCATTCCACCCAATACCCTCAAGAGTAATATCCGTTTGCTCACCATTGTTGGTGACACTGATAACTGTTGTCGCAGGATCAGTGTTGTCGTTCGGATCATCATTAACCGTGATGGTAATGTTTCCTAGCAAATCACCTAAATTGTCGTGATCTGGCAACAAGTCAGAGATATCCAACTTATCATCGCCAATATGGAAATCCGTTACGGTTTGCTCTGCAGGGTTGGTGGTGGTGCCAGCACCTTCCTCAGTAAACAAGAATAAATCAAAGCCATCTCCACCGGTAAGAATATCATTACCGCCACCGCCGTAGATAATGTCACTCTCATCAGTACCAATTAACGTCTCAGATGCTCCTGTACCAATGTGAATTTGGTCGGGTAGCGTGAGCTGCTCAGATTGATGTAGTGCCAGTAGCACCTCAGTTGGCGTCATACTGTCCACTTCCTGTTGAGACACACCTAGAAGCGATGTCAGTGTCACACCTTCCAATACAATAGACTGTAACACTGCCCCACTATCACTGATAGCAATAACTGTATCACCAGACTGCTCTGACACACTCAACTGATCTGTTAATTGCTGGTCCGCTTTAAAGTCGACTGCAGTTAGGTCAACCACATCATGTTTCACGGTTGGGTCAGTGGCTGCAAAGTCACGTACATCAAAGTCTTTGATCGTATCCGTTCCAGCGAGGCTCGCCGTTTCCCAACGGAAAGTATCTTGCGAATCGGTGTCCCCACTAATACCGCCGCCAGTAGGAATAGAATTACCAAATAGCCATTCATCACCTGAGGTAGCGGTAAGAATGTCGTCAATCGAACTATCGCCAATCTGACCTTTATTCCCCGTCACTGTGATAGTGATTGGCTGTACGCTATCACCACCAGGAGCACCATCTGTGGCTTCAATATAGAACGTCTCGGTAGCAGTTTGGTCTCCGGTGAGTGCATTACTGCTGCCAGTAAGTAATACGTACGCCCACACGCCAGTCGTCACGTTGAATGTAAGCGTCCCATACTGGCCTGTCGCAGTAAATGTATCACCACTCAATGTCCCGTTACGCAACGAGCGAGTCACCGAGGCACTATCCACATCAGTGATGTTCACTGTACCGGACACAGAATCAGTCACGCCTTCTTGAACACCTTTGGCAAAATCACCAGTGATGCTTGGTGCATCATTGGTGCCTTGGATGGTTACTTTGACTGTCGATACGGTGCCATCCACAGATTTCACGTTAAAGGTATCATCGACCGATTGGCCCACATTTAAACTATTGAATGACTCGTCTGCAATATACGTCCAGTTTCCATCAGCATCGATAGAGAACGTACCATGGTTACCAGCGACATTGGTCTGTTCCTGGAACTTATTATCAGGGTTATCGATATCTGAAGAGGTTAATGTGCCACTTGTACTCAGCACCGCGTCTGTTTCCTGCAAGGTCACATCTGCACTGCTCACTGTGGCAGCATCATTAGTACCCGTGATGACTATCTTCACCTCAGAGGTCGTGCCATCAATAGAAGTCACCGTAAAGCTCTCTTCTGCTTTCTGACCTTCTGCTAGGTTATCGAAATTACTCTTGGCGGTGAATGTCCACACGCCCGCTGCCGTCAGGGTAAACGTACCTAAGTTGCCCACTGTCCCATTTTGAGCAACAAATACGTTATTTGGATTATCAGGGTCATCTGCCGTCAGCGTCCCGTTAGCCGTTAGTATGCTGTTACTTTCTGTAAGGTTCTCAGTAGCAGCACTAATGTCTGCAGCATCGTTGGTACCGTTGATTTTCACCGTAACAGTCGATGGCGTGCCATCAACAGAGGTGACATCAAACGTTTCTGAGACGCTTTGACCGACGTTTAAATGGTCAAATGACTCTTTGGCAACAAATGTCCAAACACCATTGGCATCAATACTGAACGTACCGTACGTCCCTACTTTGCTGCTAGGCGTAAAGGTATTATCCGCGTTATCAACATCACTAGACGTTAAGGTATCTGTAATTGTCAATGGAGCATCCGTTTCATCTCGCTCCACAGAGCCAACACTTACCGTAGCGGCATCATTGGTACCCTCGATCTTCACCGTCACACTCGTTGGCGTTCCATCGATAGTAGTAACAGCAAAGGTTTCTTCAACACTTTGACCAACATTCAAAGAATTGAATGCTTGGTTAGCCACAAACGTCCATTCGCCGTTGGCATCGATGCTAAACGTACCGTATGTGCCTTGCTTATTGTTTTGAACCGTAAATGTATCGTCAGGGTTATCGACATCCGTCGAGTTGAGATTGCCTGACATCTGCAGCGGTGCATCGGTTTCGGCATGAGTTTGAGACTCTGGCGCAACTATCGCTGCGTCGTTACGGCCTTCGACCGTGACTTCAATTGTCTGCTTGATTGCATCGCCTTGAGCTACACCACCAACCAAGCTCTCAATAAATAGGTCAAAGTTTTCAGTGACTGGACCATCGTTAAGACTGTTGGCTTTATCTTGGTCTAATACATACTCCCACTTGACACTTTCCGGTGTATCTCCTGCAATTAGCTTAAGCGTACCGTACGTACCTTGGATTTCCGTCACCATACCGGAGTTACTCAAGCTATAGCTGTGAGTGTCGTTATGATCAACGTCAGCTATCGTCACCACACCATTAGCCGTGCCAGATTCTACTCCTGCCGGATCTTCATGTACGGTTCCTGTGGCAACAGTATTTGCAGCGACAATGGTTGGAGCATCGTTGGTACCTGTCACTTGGAAATTGACAGTAATAGTATCTGAGGCACCGTGTTCATCCGTGACTTTCACTTGATAGCTCAACGGGCTAGACAGCGTTTCACCTTCTGATAAATATTCAAAATCACCAGTCAGATTGAAGGTCCAAGCACCAGTCACCGGATCGACTGTCAGCTCGCCTCTTGGATCACCAGAGACTACTTGCCAGTGATGACTATCCGCCACATTAACAGTATCAACATCACCAGAGTCAAAGTTACCAGTAAGCTGCGTCGTGGTGTTTTCCGTCGCCATTTGTTCGCCAATATCCACAATTTGCGGTGCATCGTTGGTACCGACAATAGTGATATTAATGACATGCTCGTTGGACTCTTCTGTTGTCGTTACGCCAGAACTGTCTGTTGCGACAACACTCACTTGAATAGTTTTAGTCTGCCCTTTAGCTAACGCATTAATCTCTGGATTGTTCTCGTCAACCACGAACTTCCAGTTACCGTTGTTATCGACAGTGAACGTACCAAGATTTGAGTCTTGTTTTACAGAGAAGGTATGAGTATCACCAACGTCAACATCGGAGACCGTGACTTTACCTGCCGCGGTGCTACCCAAAGCATCACTTACTGAGCCGGAAGCCGAGCCTGATACGGTTGGTTGATCGTTAGAGCCGACGACCGTCACTTCTACTTTTTGAGTCACTTCAGCACCGAATTGATCGGTTGCGCGTATTGTGAACTCTTCCGTTACCGTGACGCCTTCACCTAATGATTGAACGTGAGGCTTGTCGTTGAATAGAACGTATTTCCAAGTATTTGTAGATGGGTCAACGGTAAAGTGACCATAAGTACCATCCAAATTAGTAGGGTCTAACGTAACAGTATCGTTAGTATCAAGATCATCTAATACAATAGCCTTAGTTACTGATACTGTCGTTCCACCGCTATCGATGACATCTTCAGTCACAGCTCCATCAACAGTCGTCATCGTAGGTGCTTGGTTTTCACCTTGAATGTTAATGGTTAGAGTTTGTGTAGCTGTTGCACCTTTCGGGTCAGTAACGACGACTGTCCAAGTTTGCTCAATAGTTTCATTAGCCCCCAACGCAATAATGTCTGGGTTATTTGGATCCACTTTATAAGACCATGTGCCATCAGCATTAAACACCAACGTACCATAGGCATTATCAACGTTGTTAGGAGTTGCAACCCATGTATGATGCCCTTGATCTTGAGTATCAATATCAGTCACTGCGAGTTTTCCGGATATTGTTTGATCAACATCATCGGCAACTATGGTTTCTTCAACATTAGCCTTGAGCGTTGGCGCATCATTTTGACCATTCACATCAATAACTATCTCGAGTGTTTGTGGCAAACCATTGTCATCAACAATAGTTTTTCCGTATTGGTCTACAGCGTAAACCTCAAAAACATCGTGCTTGGTTTCTCCCTCTTGGAGTGATTGCACAGCTCGACTGTCGTTATCTAAAGTAAAGACCCAAGAACCATCATCATTAACGACAATACTGCCGTACGTTCCATTGCCATCAACTAAAGTCCAGGTAATCTGACTTCCAAGCTCAATGTTCGGATCTAGTACCAAAGGCCCACCTGCGTTATCCGAGCTAATGACAATCTCAGAAGGACCTGTACCTGTTTCATTACTATCGCTATTGTCTTCATTGGCAGTGATAGTCTTGACGATATATTTTTCATCATTCGGGTTAGGGTTTTCGAAGTTTTCGGCTGACCCTATTACCTTCACTTGGACTTCTCGGCGATCCGATTTAGTACTCGCTCCCTCACCAGCTTCAGTATCAGTCACGGTTACGTAGAATGTATCAAACACCTCTTTTTCGGCAGGAAGCTCTTTTGATGGATCTAGTACGTACGTCCATTTACCAGTATCAGGGTCGATAGTTAACGTACCATATTCACCCTGTATATCTTCTACTGCCCATACATGTGAATCACCTAGATCAGCATCATCTACACCCAGTACACCCGATATAGAATCTGTCACATCTTCATGTGCTTCTCCGAGCAACACCGTATCATCTTGGGGTTTTGTAATGTCCGTGTTGTAAGTAATTTCTGGTTTATCCGCAGAACCATTAATCGTGACATTGACGTCTATGTAGAACGGACCAACAACAATTCGCCATGACTCAGTTGCTGTCTCACCTTCATCAAGGCCTTGAACAAGCACAGAATCGTTGTCCAATTCATATTTCCAACCGCCAGTTGCCGTTCTAACAAGCTGTCCATAAACACCACCGTTTACGGGTATAAAATTCGCACCTGGTGGAATAGGGAAAATGAAAGAGTCTCTATCAACCAATTGTTGATCTTCCGTGACTTCTAGTTCGGAGACGTCAACAGGAATGATACCGCCGCTACCAGAACCATCACCTGGATCTTGTTGACCTATAACATCAATTACAATTTCTTGACGGTTTGAAACCCCGCCGTCGTTATCCGTCGCAACAACATAGAATTTTTCTTGTACCGTTTCACCCGCAATCAATGCTTGCGTCGCTGGTAATGAATTATCAAGAACGTAAGTCCATTTACCGTCATTGCCAAGAGTCAAGGTCCCATAAGTGCCAAGACCCGAAGGAGCGCTACCCGATGCACCACTACTCTCTATTGACCAACTTACAATAGAACTGTTGTTGTCTACATCAACGGCAGACAATTGGCCATCAGTTCGCGTAAGATCGACACCAAACTGCGCTGCCGTGCCATCTTCCACTACGGTACCTGTTGATTCACCTGAAATAACTGGTACATCATTCCGGCCTTCAATCGTAATCGTAATATCTTGGGTAACTGTTGCACCATTTCTATCTGTCACCAAAATGGTAAAGACTTCAGTCTCGGTTTCACCCTCGGCAAGCGATTGTAAAACATCATTTTTCGGTACAAATGACCATTTACCATCTTTATCGATTGAGAGCTCACCACTTAAACCGTTATAGACGTTGTGACTTTGTCCTGAAGAGATAACCACTTCGGCTTTATCATCATTATCATAATCAGTGAGAACTAATTGTCCCTCAATTGGTGTAGAATCATCGCTGGTATCATCTGTTCCATTGTCCTCTACATAAGTAGCGGACACGTCTCCTGTGACAACTGGTGCGTCATTCTGGCCTTCAATTTGAATCGTAACGGTTTCAACAGAAGTAGCGCCTTGACTATCCGTTACTTTCACTTCAAATTCATCGGTGACAATCTGCCCAGGTTTCAATGCTCGGATTTCAGAAAGCTTGCTTTGTTGGTCATAGGTAAACGTCCACTTGCCATTCGAGTCCATTGTAAGCGTGCCATACTCACCACGACCGTTGTTCGAATCACTGATTTCCCACTGATGAACATCGTCCGCATCAACATCACCAGAACTTAATTGACCCGATGTTGTATATTGACCCGCTTCTATAGCATCTTCAAAAATAACCTTATTTTGAGCGCCAGTGATGTTCGGTGCGTCATTTTCACCTTCGATGACAATCTTGATTTCTTGAATCGACTCAACACCATACTTATCTCTAACCCGTACCTGAACCGTGTCACCACCTGGTAATATGTCTCCCTTATCAAGCGAGTCCACAACTGGATGGTTATTGTTCAGCACATAAGTCCATGTACCTGTTGCTTCATCAATACTGAAAGTACCGTACTGACCACTTTGCAATACACTCCAAGAGACGATTTCACCCTGATCTGGATCACCACCACCGATAACATTGTTATCTAGTTGATCTTGGGTCGGAATACCCGCAATGATCGTTCCACTCAAGGCGGCTCCATCTTCTATAACGGTATATTCAGGTTTAACAACAATTTCTGGTTCACTGTTGGTGCCCGCAACGGATACCGTAACAGTAATCGTGTCTGTTAAACCGCCAGCGTCCGTTACAACAACTTGGAAAGTATCTGTTACCGTCATACCTGGTGGTATTGAGCGAGTAGCCAGTGAGTCACTGTCTAGCTCATAGGTCCACTTACCATTATCATCAACCGACAGCTGACCGTAGGTGCCCGTCGCTTTTCCATTGACTGGATTCTCACCCTGAACCTGCCAAGAATGAGAATCAGTAGAATCAATGTCAGATACGGCAAGGTTACCCGTCGCCACTTCACGTCCTGGAGTATCTTCGATAACGCTACCAGTTGTGGTTCCCGCAAGTTCTGGCGCATCATTCGTTCCAGAAATATTGATAGTAATGGTTTGAGTATCAGAACCATTGGATTGACCTGAGCTGTCTTTAACCGTGACGGTAAAGGTTTCCGTTAGCGGTGTATCTCCCGGTCTTAATGCTTGCACAGATGGGTTGCTATTATTGAGGGTGTAAGTCCATTCACCAGTCACTGGATCGATAGAAATGGTACCAAACTGTCCTTTCCCGGTATTCAAAGACCATGAATGTGTGTCATTTGTATCGACATCTCCTGGATCAAGCTGGCCGACAAATTTGATTGGCTGAGAGGGGTCATTGTTAGGGAAATCATCTTCGGTAACACTACCTACAAAGTCTCCATTAATGACTGGCTGATCGTTGGTCCCCGTGATATTTAGCGTGATGGTTTTTTCATTAACCGCACCGAACTCATCGGTCACTTTGATGGTAAATGTTTCCGTGACTACTTCACCATGAGCCAATGCTTGCACTTTACCACTTTGAGCGGTGGATGCTTCTAGATCGTATCGCCATTTGGTGACACCATTGGCATTCTCAAAAATAGTCAGAGTGCCGTATTCACCAACACCACCGTTACTATCAGTAATTTCCCAAGTATGGTCGTCGTTAGCATCAGGATCTTGGTCTCTCAAGTTTCCAGAACGAGATTCGACTCCATCTTCTACTAGGTTTTGGTTGCCAGTGATCTTGATATTTGGTGCATCATTAGTGCCCGTAATATCGATGGTTACAACTTCTGTACTCACTGCTCCGAACTCGTCGGTCACTTTAACATTGAAAGAGAGCTCTTTAGTTTCACCTTCTCTTAAAGCTTGAGTTGCACTTGAGCGATTATTTAGAGTAAATCGCCACTCACCGTTTGGCTGAACTACCAGGTTACCATATGGTGTCGAACCGTTGTCGACAGAGAAAGTCAACTGTGCATCTGCATCGATATCAGTACCGTGCAATGTACCAGTGGCAATTCGTGTACCAGCGACAAAAGTTCCGTCATCTAAATTTCCGGCCTCGACCACCGAACCACTTAAGTCACTTGCATTGGTAAACGTAGGTTGATCGTTAGTACCTTTTACCGAAATAGTAATGACTTCAGTATTTAGCGCACCCAACTCATCTCTTACCGTAACGGTAAAGTGAATATCCTGAGTTTGTCCCTCTTTGAGCGCCTGAGTTTCGGGAGAGTTATTATCTAATGTAAAGGTCCATTGACCATCTGGTAAAACAACTAAGTTGCCAAAGTCACTACTACCATCATTAACGTAGTACGTTAGATTACTGCCGGCATCTGCATCAGAGCCAACCAGCGTACCTGTCGCTTGAGTGACTCCGGAAACAATCGTACCGTCATCATTATTTCCGGCCTCAATTACAGTGCCGGTCAGATTGCTAGCGCTCGTGATCTGTGGTTGATCATTGGTCCCTGTAATATTGATTTTGACGACTTCAGTATTTACTGCGCCAAACTCATCAGTGACCTTAACCGTAAATGAAAGCTCTTTAGTTTCATTTTCTCTCAGTGCTTGTGTATGTACGGAGTTGTTGTCTAATGTGAACTTCCATTGGCCATTTTCCTGAACCACCAATTCGCCATAATCATTGCTTCCATTATCCACGGAGAACTTAAGCTGAGCATCCGCATCAACATCTGTCGCAGTCAATGTTCCAGCGGCAACGGCGACACCCGCAACAACCGTTCCGTCATCTAAGTGTCCGGCCTCTGTGACAGCCCCATTAAGAACACTAGAACTAGTAAATGTCGGTTGGTCATTCGTGCCCTTAACTGTAATGGTGACGGTTTCAGTGTTAATCGCGCCTAATTCATCCCGTACTTTCACAGTGAAAGTAACATCGTGGCTCTGACCTTCTTTCAAAGATTGCACCTGAGAAGACGTATTATCTAGAGTAAACTTCCAGTCACCATCATCGTCGACAACCAATGTGCCATAGTCACTGCTGCCATCATCGATTGAGAAAGTGAGGCTTGAGCCCGCATCTACGTCAGCACCAATCAGCGTGCCTTCAACCTCTGCAGTACCAGTAACTGGCGTGCCATCATCTTGATGTCCTGCTTCTTTTACATCGCCAGACAGATCACTTGATTGGGTTATCGTTGGCTTATCATTAGTACCTGTGATGGTAATTTTGACGACTTCAGTATCAGTCGCGCCAAATTCATCTGTTACTTTTACGGTAAACGACAACTCTTTGGTTTCATTTTCTCTTAGCGCCTGAGTTAGCGAAGAGTTATTGTCTAGTGCAAATGTCCATTGGCCATTTGGTTGAACCACTAAATTGCCATAACCCGTTGCTCCATTTTCAACAGAGAAGGTTAACTTAGCATCTGCATCAATATCTTCTGCATGCAGCTGACCAGATGCCGATGGAGTTCCTGGAACAGCGGTTCCATTGTCCAAATGCCCTGATTCAACAACATTGCCCGATAGCTCGCTCGAGTCAACAAAGGTTGGTTTGTCATTGGTACCTTTGATAGAAATGGTCACCACTTCAGTATTAATAGCACCGTGCTCATCGCGAACCGTCACTGTAAAGTTGACGTCTTTTGTCTGCCCCTCTTTCAGTGCTTGAGTTTGCTCTGAATCATTGTTCAGCGTAAAGGTCCATCGACCATCCGGCAACACAACCATGTTTCCATAATCGCTATTACCATTCTCGATGTAATATGTCAGCGTGCTATCTGCGTCAACATCAGTACCAACTAGCGTCCCAGTTGCGACATCCGTTCCAGGTACCGTAGCACCAGAGTCCGTATGCCCAGCTTCAGTAACGGTAGCCGCGAGAGTAGTGCTTGAAGTAAAGGTTGGTTGATCATTGGTACCCGTTATAGTGATGGTCACCGTTTCGGTGCTCACCGCACCAAACTCATCGGTCACTTTGACCGTAAAGCTAACGTCTTTAGTTTCACCTTCTTTGAGTGCTTGCGTTTCAGTCGTGGTGTTATCTAGCGTAAAGGTCCATTGACCGCCTTCTTGCACCACAAGTTTGCCGTAAGGACTGTCGCCATTGTCCACAGCAAACTTCAACTGTGCATCAGCGTCTACATCATCCGCAATCAAGGTACCGGTAGCCGTTGGTGTACCTGATATAACATTGCCATCGTCATCGTGGCCCGCTTCAGTCACAGCACCAACAAGCTTACTGTTGGCATTAAATGTTGGCTGGTCGTTAGTACCCGTAATGGTGA
>NZ_LQXO02000012.1 GCF_001639065.2 Vibrio barjaei | reverse complement strand
ACCTGCACTTTTAATCATGCTACTGACTTGCAAAACAGGGGGAGACCATATATGTGAGCAACGCAATACCGAAGCTACCGCAGACCACCTTAAACACTAAACGCAACGCATAGTAAAAATGCCACGCGTTGCGAATCACTCTTGAACAGTTTGTTATGTATTTTTTAACGCTCAGAGTCAATATTGAACCAAGGCCGATATTGTCCAATTAACAAGTCTTCTGTAAAAAAGCGCTCAATAGTCGGGTTTTCTCCCGAAAATTTAGTCATATACGAAAAGCCAACATTTGAGGAAATCAGATCCAAAGGTTCTTCATGTTCAGGAAAAATATGCTCAATACCATACCTTAGTTGACAAGACGTCGTGACAGCCCTTTGCTTTTCGTTAGAACTTGGAATTGCATGTAAACGGCCTTTGCTTCCTCGCTTGAGATGAAGTGAGAACCTCTTCTTTATGTTGGTCGATTTTCCGACATATAAACAAGGGTGCTCTAGATAATCAGGCCACCAATCTTCAAAAGTTATTGCTACAGGCTTTTCACCGGGCCCTTTTAATACTTGAGTTCTATTTGAATTCATCAAATGATCTTTATCACCAAGCCACCAAAACACATAAATTCCAGCCTCTTCTGGTAGTAGGATTTTCTGACCATCAAATAAGTCTTTTATTAGTCTCACTGGCTCATTTTTGTACATACTTTCTCCAAAATACATAACGCTCGGTTAAGTGGTGAGTGACGCACCACCGAACTAAATTTTTAAACCGTAATCACATAAGCCAAAGTTGACGCCAAAAGTGCCGAGCGTTACGAATCCACTTGAACCGTTTGTTATACAAATTCTAACCATGCACGGATGAGTGCTTCATTGTGGTTACAAAATCATATAATTCCACATCAATATCATCGGGTTGACCAGTCACAACTTCAGTATCAGAATACTTAAAGCCTAGGTTTTGAGCTGCTATAATTATGCGCTTATCAATCGGACCTTTGTTCTCTTTTACTGCAAAATTTTGGTGTCTATTATAGATATAGGCCGCTAAATCGGCGATTTGCAAATATACATTTTCAGATGAGCTTTCAAAATGAATAGCAGAAGATTTAGTAATATTCTGCAATAACTTCATTTCAATTTTTGAGCCAGCCTTTCTCATCCCTTCATCACATATAAATTTTGCCGGCACCCATTTTTCTGAACAAACATACTTAACTGACTTTAGAAGTGATACATAAAACGCAAAATGCTCATAATTTGTTTTATCGAATACCTCAAAGTCAGGAAGGTTTTCAGGAACCATTTTATTTTTTTCGTAATGATTTGGACTCCATGTTTGAACAAAGCATGGGACCTCAATATTAGGAAAAGTAGAACAGATATCTTCAAATAACTTGATACGTGACTCAAAATCGACTTCTTTCCAATCACCGTTTCCATTGACTATATCAACAAAGTGCAACTCAAATGAGCCAAATTCTTTTTTAATACGAGTCTGCATTCGTTTAAAATGATCACTTAGTCTACGTGCATGCTTTGTTCTCATTACCACTGCGACATACGTTTTTCGATTACGCTCTAATGTACGAGATGCTGTTAAATGATCTGAGCCTGTATCATCAAATGCTACTATTGCTTTCATATTACCCTTAATTTGTATAACGCCTTGCTAAGGTGTGGCTAAACCACTGGCCTCAAGCAAAGCCACGTAATCACATAACTAAACCGAACGAAAAATGCTAAAGGTTAGCCGTCACTCTTAAGCAATTTGTTAACTGCGCTGTAAGTGTGGTCGAATTTCTTTTTCTATTGCGGCAATGGAAGCATTAATTTTATCAGTCAGCACATTGTCGTTTTCCGTACCCCAGACATCGGCCTTAACAGATTGCCCAAACACTCTATCGGCACGAAAATTTTCACCACCCGTAGCTTTGTCATTTATGAATGCTTCGATAGAAACTTGGAGGTTTCTTACGCATTGGCGCAATTCTTGTGTTTTGGTTTTATTAGACACGCCCCACAGCGCTTCGCCTTCTAAGGCTTGAGCTTCAAACTCCTGTAAGGCTACTGAAACTGGCTTCCACCGATTACCATAAACAAACGCATAAGCTTCAGCCTCAATTTGCGGAGTTCTAATCGAAGGATTCTGCGGATAGTCATCTGGAAACTCATGACCAGAAACCCAAGGAGAACGAGCATATTTCAATTCGTCACGCAATTTATAAGTGCTTAATATCAGGGCCCTTGCGACTTCAAACTCTGTTTTACCTTTTAACTCCCTCTTCCAACTTTTTAATCCCATAATTGCAATCGCAGAAGTTGTCACTGCCGCACTCGCAACGGCAATATCTTTAACGATCTGAAATATTGCGACACAATCCAATTGATACTCCTAGTAGTTAACGCTTTATAGACGGATTATTTCCGCACTTCCGTACACGCTACCGCCTTCTAAAAACATAGAATCTGACCATGTTAGATCATTAGTGTATGAAAATCAGTAGATTAAGTATTATTAGCTTTGTTGCACATCACAAAAAGCGGAAATTTTCCGTATAAGTCCTCAAATCTTACTTAGACTCATGAACTGTACACAAACACAGTACCGGAGCAAGTAATGAAATCCCCGTTTTTGAACTACATTCGTGACTTTATGCGCGCGAGGCACTATTCGGAAAGGACAATAGACGCCTACCTCTCGTGGATATTTCAGTACATTGTTTATCACGACAAAAAGCATCCAAAGGAGATGGGTACTGCGGAGGTGGAAGATTTTCTTTCCTATTTGATCACTAGCCGTAACTTAGCCATGCGTACCCAGAATCAAGCACTCAACGCGTTGGTGTTTTTATATAAACATATCCTTCATGACCCCATAGACGTCAATATGCGCTTTAAGAAATCTAATAAGAGCAAAAAGCTACCCACGGTCCTGACGGTAAAGGAAGTGAGCAAAGTGCTTGAAAATATGCCCCCGAGCTTTTTATTACCAGCCCAACTCATGTATGGCTCTGGACTGCGTCTTATGGAGTGCCTTCGGCTCAGGTATCAAGATATCGACTTTGATTATGGTGCGTTGAGAATATGGCGAGCTAAAGGAAATAAGAATCGAGTAGTGACGTTAGCGAGAGAGCTATTCCCGGCGATACGGCGACAGCAGCAACACGTTGAGAGCATTTGGAGGCAAGATGTTAAGCAGAGTGACTATTCCGGCGTGTGGCTCCCCAATGCATTGGCGACCAAATATCCAAACTCTAACAAGGAGCTCAACTGGCAGTTTCTGTTCCCTTCTGCTCGGCTGTCTATCGACCCTACTTCTAATTTAATTCGTCGACACCATATTAATGAGTCGAGTGTGCAAAAAGCTCTGAAATCTGCGGTGAAAAAGGCGGGAGTAGAAAAACAGGTTAGCTGTCACACGTTGCGACATTCATTTGCGACGCACTTATTGGAAAGTGGCGCAGATATTAGAACAGTGCAGGAGCAATTAGGGCATACAGACATTAAGACGACTCAGATCTACACCCATGTCATTAACCGAGGAGCGAGTGGCGTGAAGAGTCCGTTATCTAATATTCTTTAGATACAAAAAAGGAGAGCTTTCGCTCCCCTTTTACATAGACCTAACTGCTAATTAAAGAGCAGCTTTCGCTTTTTCAACTAGAACTGCGAATGCAGCTTTGTCGAATACCGCGATGTCAGCAAGGATCTTACGGTCGATCTCGATAGATGCTTTCTTAAGACCGTTAATGAAACGGCTGTAAGATAGACCATTTTGACGAGATGCAGCGTTGATACGTGCAATCCACAGTTGACGGAATTGACGTTTCTTGTTGCGACGGTCACGGTAAGCGTATTGACCAGCTTTAGTAACTGCTTGGAAAGCTACGCGGTAAACACGTGAACGTGCACCGTAGTAACCTTTAGCTTGTTTTAGAACTTTCTTATGACGTGCACGAGCTTGTACACCACGTTTTACGCGAGGCATTATGTCTCTCCTAAACTAAACGATTGATAAACTAAAAAGAATTAAGCGTATGGCATCATACGAACAACTGCAGCCACTTCACACTTAGGAAGGATTGCATTTGGACGAAGCTGACGCTTGTTCTTAGTAGTACGCTTAGTCAGAATGTGACGTTTTGTAGCGTGCTTGTACTTAATACCACCAGCAGTTTTCTTAAAACGCTTAGCAGCACCTTTGTTGGTTTTCATCTTAGGCATGATGAATAACTCCGCATTGTTGAGTTGATTAAACAATAGTAATTAGGGCGAACAAAACCCTACCGCTTTCCGTTTAAAACTGGAACGGCAGGGTTTTCTTACTTGTAAAGCCGTTAATTACTTCTTCTTAGGGGCCAATACCATGATCATTTGGCGACCTTCGATTCTAGTCGGGAAAGATTCTACTACAGCTAAATCTACAGTATCTTCTTTCAGACGATTTAGAACGTCGACACCAATGTCTTGGTGAGCCATTTCACGGCCACGGAAGCGAATTGTTACCTTCACTTTGTTGCCGTCTTCTAGGAAACGCGTCAGGTTGCGTAGTTTTACCTGATAGTCTCCAATATCAGTTCCAGGACGGAATTTTACTTCCTTAATCTGAATCTGCTTTTGCTTCTTCTTCTGCTCTTTCGCAGCTTTGCTCTTCTCGAAGAGGAACTTGCCGTAGTCCATCACACGACAGACTGGCGGCTCGGCGTTAGGGCTGATCTCTACGAGATCCATACCAGCTTCAACAGCTGCTTCAAGCGCTTCATTAATTGAAACGATACCAACGGGTTCACCGTCAGCGCCTGTTAGACGAACTTCACGAACGCCGCGAATTTCACCGTTTAAACGGTGCTGGTTTTGTTTGGCCGGTTGTTGGCCACGTCTTCCGCCTTTAATAGCTTATTCCTCCAGATTGAGCTTACGGCTAGAAACCTCGGCTTGGATGTATGAGATAAAGTCATCCACTTTAAACTTGCCTAGGTCCTTACCCTTACGTGTACGTACTGCAATTTCTCCGGCTTCCATTTCTTGGTCGCCACAAACAAGCATGTACGGGATACGCTTCAAAGTATGTTCGCGGATTTTAAAGCCAATCTTCTCATTTCTCAAGTCCGCTTTGGCTCTAATTCCACTTTTTTGCAGTTTTTGTGTTACTTCTTGAACATAATCAGACTGTTTGTCAGTGATATTCATGATAACAGCTTGTTCTGGCGACAACCACGTTGGGAAGAAGCCAGCGTATTCTTCGATAAGAATACCGATGAAACGCTCAAGAGAACCTAGGATTGCACGGTGAATCATAACAGGAACTTGACGTTCGTTGTTTTCATCCACATATGTAGCACCTAGACGACCCGGTAGATTGAAGTCTAGCTGAACTGTACCACATTGCCATGCGCGATCTAGGCAATCATATAAAGTAAATTCGATCTTAGGACCGTAGAACGCACCCTCACCTTCTTGAATCTCGAATGGAATTTCCATTGCTTCAAGAGATTGTTTTAATGCTTCTTCAGAGCGATCCCAGATTTCATCACTACCTACACGCTTCTCAGGACGAGTCGACAGTTTCACCACGATGTTATCAAAACCAAACGTGTTGTATGTATCGTAAACCATCTTGATGCAAGAGGTTACTTCGTCTTGGATCTGGCTTTCAGTACAGAAGATGTGTGCATCATCCTGTGTGAAGCCACGGACACGCATAATACCATGTAGTGCGCCAGATGGCTCGTTACGGTGACATGAGCCAAACTCAGCCATACGTAGCGGTAAATCACGGTAAGATTTCAGACCTTGGTTAAAGATTTGAACGTGACCTGGGCAGTTCATAGGTTTAATCGCGTATTCACGGTTTTCCGATGAAGTTGTGAACATTGCGTCTGCGTACTTGTCCCAGTGACCAGAACGTTCCCAAAGAACGCGGTCCATCATTAGAGGACCTTTTACTTCTTGGTAACCGTATTCAGTCAGTTTCTCACGAATGAATACTTCTAGGTCACGGAATACAGACCAGCCGTTGTGGTGCCAGAACACCATGCCCGGCGCTTCTTGCTGCATGTGGAATAGATCCAGCTGCTTACCAATTTTACGGTGGTCACGTTTTGCCGCTTCTTCTAGACGCGTCAAGTGCGCTTTAAGCGCTTTTTTATCGTGGAATGCAGTACCGTAGATACGTTGAAGCATCTTGTTGTCACTGTTACCACGCCAATATGCGCCCGCCACGTTCAGTAGTTTGAAGTGTTGGCAGAAGCCCATGTTAGGAACATGAGGACCACGGCACATATCAATGTATTCTTCATGATGGTACAGCCCTGGACGGTCGTCTTTAGAAACGTTCTCGTCTAGGATTTCCATCTTGTATGGTTCGCCGCGACTTTCAAATGTGTCACGAGCTTCCTGCCAGCTAACCTTTTTCTTGATAACTTGATACTTGGTTTTTGCTAGCTCTTTCATACGTTTTTCGATTTTTTCAACGTCTTCCATTGTAAGAGACTGTTCTAAATCGATATCGTAGTAAAAGCCATTGTCGATCGTAGGACCGATTGCCATTTTCACATCTGGGTATAGTTGTTTAATAGCGTGACCAAGTAAGTGAGCACAAGAGTGGCGAACAATTTCAAGACCGTCTTCGTCTTTCGCCGTGATGATTTCTAGGCTCGCATCGTTTTCAATTAAATCACAAGCATCTACGCGTTCGCCATCTACACGACCAGCGATGGTTGCTTTCGCAAGACCAGGACCGATTGAAAGAGCGACATCCATTGTAGAAACAGGGTTATCAAATTGACGTTGGCTACCGTCAGGAAGAGTAATTACAGGCATGTAGTATCCTATTTACAGTGGTCTTGCACACCAAGCAAGACATGTTTTGTTGGTTAGCAATTTTCAGTGAAGCGAAAACTGCCGCGATTTCATTGTGTTATCTGCTTATTTTGATGCAAATACGGATGCACCAGCCAAAGCGAACGAACATTGTAAACAAAGCTCAAGAAATAACAATCAGAAATGTGACATGTTTAATAAAACAACGATAACTCGCCTCTCTCCCACTGCGTGGCATACCTCGTAAATTCCTGCTGTTGGAGCCTCATTCTCGTTATGTGAATCTTTGATTTCACATCAATAGCTTCTAATCTATATATTAGGTATGTTGGAAAAAGGGACTTCTTATGGACCATTCAGAATATTACGTCAAACTCAATCAAGATGGGCATTCTACCGTATATTGTGAAGGACACTTATCACTAGGCAGCGAAGTCATCGAAGTTGAAAACCAACTCGACCAAAATCATGATGATTCCACCGCCATCATTATGCTTGCTAATGGCACTCGAATATCCGGCGTGAAAGTCGTCGAATAAGAAAAGCAAAAAGGAGGCAATCATACCTCCTTTTTAACATCATCACTCCGTGAGTCACGAACTCGCCTTAGCATATCTCGCTTGCTGTATCCAAGCTCTAACCTCGCTAGGCGACATAATGGCAGGATCACCCAACGATTTGTCATCGGCTTCGGCAAGCTGTTTTGGCAGAATATCAATTAGCAGTTCTAGATCTTTGTGGGAATGAATCTCCTCATCAAAAACGTTCGCCATATCACGACTGTACGACGCGTGACGTGCCCTTGCCGCTTTAACCAACCCCTCTAATAGAGTATACCACGTTGTCATTGGCCCTTGCACAACCGAGGCAGACTCGGCTGCTGAATCAATAAAGGCAAATGGCACGGTCGTAATCGGCTTGTTGTATTCCATCGCGGCCAAGATCCAATCGGTATCAAATGAAAAATCATACACTGTTGGATTACGAAGGATAACTTGCAACGCATCACGCGAATAAAGCTTAAATGCCGCCTGAGTATCTTTGATACCTTGAGAGAATATTTGATCCCCTATCATGCGCTGCATATGGCGTAGGGTCTTAATACCGATACCCCAACGCTCTTCTTGTTTGACCAAAATCGATTCAGGGTGCTTGCGATTACCCAAAACGACTTGTTTGGCCTGTTCTAAGTAAGGCTCTAGCAGCAATCCTATTTGTCCTAAATGAACTGAGTTATCAGCATCGGTATACACAACGACATCTGCACCCTCATCTATGGCTTTTTGGCAGCCAAGCACAATCGCTCCACCTTTACGAGAGTCGTCAACACTATGTAGATTAGCTAACGGTCCATCATCTGTATCCAAATGTTCCGACAGTTTAAGCACCGTGACCTTATTGGGCTGCTCTGTGGTCTTTACGATGCCTTTCGCAATATCAGCACTATCATGAGGGCATCCATCGTCCACTGGATATAAATGCCAATCAATACAACTGTCCGCACTTATCCAAGACAGCTGTTCCACTTTCATCCTCAGTGAATCTTCACCGTTGGGGTTCTGTTCTGTTTTGGGATTTAAGCGGTTATGTTCACCCCACATCGCGAAGACAACGCCAATACGTAGTGGTGTAGTGATCTTTCGAACATAGCGCTTTGACGCGACGAGTTTAACCGCTAGCCGATACTCCAAAGGCGCTTGCTCTTCTATTGCTAACTGTTTTAAATCGCCAACAGATAAACTACTTAATGAGTCCAATTGCTCAGCTAAGAACAACAAATCCTTTTGTTGGTGATTGTTAGTAAGATCGAAATTCGCGTTTGAATCTCGAAGAAGTGCCGCTGCCTGCTGAAGGTCTCTATTGCTAGCCATGATCCCTGTCCTAGTTGTTGGAAACAAAAGCAGACTAGGATTTATGTAACTGAGTTCAAATAATTGTTCTCAAGTCATCGTCGGCGTAGTCTAAGCGCGCTCAAACAAGCCACATCGAACAGCATGATTTACTGATTGGGTGGTTCAACAGGCACTGGAGCAAAACTCCTTCTTTGCACGGCTTCAACGCCGGAGCTGCTCTCTGCACCGATATTCGCGCGGGGCACTTGTCGCTCCGTATTCGTCGTATTGCCTAAGTCGCCTAAATCAGCTTCGTTAGCCAAGGCATTGATTTCATCTCGTTCTGCGGCTTCGTAATCGAAATCATCAATTGGCGTCGCGATTATCGTAGCCTCGTTTTCAACTGGCGCTGGTGAAGTTTGAATCAAGTGACGATTAGTTACAGGTGTATTCGCTGGTGTTGGTTTTGGCGCAGCATTGTTAATGCGTTCAGGCGTTTCTTTTGGTTGTGATGCCGACGTCGGCACGAAACCTTGAGATTGTGAAAAATTCGATTCAATGCCTTTCAGTTTTTTTTGCCCTGGAATAGTCTGCGTAGCCACTGGTGGTGGAGGTGTACTCGATGGTAAGCTTGTTTGCGTTCGAGTAGGCTTCAAACCAATCTTGGGTCCAGAGAACGTGAATAGACTTAGTTTTTCCTGCCAAACTTGCAAGACTGCTGTGTCATTCTCCCACGATTGGTCATAGCCTCCAGCAACATCAAAAGTCTGCATTTGGGTTAGCAGTAGAGTATTCGCTTGTTCGTTTTTCTGATGAAGATACTGCTGCATTTGAGACCATTCCGTCCCTCCTGTCAGTAAATAACGTACACTATTTGCCCAATACTCATACGCTTTCGGGTCATTGTCTAAGTTGGCACACACCGTGGCTAACGCCTCAGCAAGACCCGCGTATTGCCACATCTTTTCAGTGCCCAATTTTGCTTCCGAGGCCAGTATTTGCAGACTCAGTCTATGATATTGTTCCGCTGCTTGTTTGAATCTACCGTTACCAGCCAATAAAGTCGGCTGACTAAACATCCTTAATTCGACTTCTTGAACCCGCGCGCTGGTAGAGATGGTAAAGGAAAGCAGTAATACCAACAGCAGAAATCTAATTGTAGTCATCAAACGTCTCCACTAAACACTTACCAGGATGATAGAAACGTGAGTCAAACTGTACGTCTCGGTATTCTCGTGTTCCCGATGGTTGATAGAGTTTTCCATTCTGCTTGTACAGCAAGGCTTCTAGAACCCCTGCATTGGTCTTAAGCGTGATGCTCTTTTCGTACTTGCTGTTTCTTTCATAACGACCTTCATACCAACCACGTTGCGGGTCATAGAGTTCGCGCACGAGTACCATCAAGCGGTCGGTATAGTCGGTCTTCCAAAGCGCCCACATTTGAAAAGCCACACGAGTCGATACCAAAGCAAGCAAGTCATGGGAGCTTCCATCTTCGGCTAACGTAATCCATGGGGTACCCAATGCATAGACTGCGTCATAAACAAAATAAGGGTCACCCGCTACTACGTGGTCACCTCGCGCGGTATAGATTCTATCTACATCCCAACGCGCCTCTTGCACTAAATAGAGAGAGTCTGCCATCGCCGACATTACCAGGTCAGAATGATTCGCATCGTTGGAGCTGGAATCTGAAATCTGGTCCCAATTAAACTCTAGCCCCATCCACAAATAAGGGGTGCTATAGACGGGCCTTAGGACGTCAAAGTCTCTGGGGTCTCTGCCATCAAAAAGCAGATCGATGCCATAAATAGTCGCGACATCATAAGGATCAATTCGCATCGCTTTATAAGGCACAACTTGCCAATCTAAATAGCCATAAGAGGTATATTCTTCGACACCTAAACGCCCTTCTTTGTATCGAGTCACATTGCCGCCATATATCGCACCGCCGAACAACTCACCATCTTCATTGATAAGTTCACAGAAGTTCCAGCGCAATACCGCTTTATCAATGTACTCGGTAAATTCCGGAGAGAATTGTTTAACGATGGCGAGTGCAATAAGTAAACGCCCAGTATCTAACGAGGACCACCCAATATCACCTGGTTGCAAACCGTAATCCACTTTCTGTCCCGTCTGGGTGTGATAAACCTTGTGCGGAACTTGTCCGATACTCAAGTTCATGTCATTGAGAAAAGTCAGTACCAAGGTGAGTCGTTCATCGTATTGTTTGGTTGAGATGAACTCGAACTCTTTCGCTGCTAACAAGGCGAATAGATAATCGGCAATGCCTGACATATTGGTCGATGGGTAGTTGTCGATGCCATTAACTAATCCAGTTTGAAGCTGGGTGTTGTTCTCAATATATTTCCAGGCGGTACTTGCCCAGGCCAACTCTTGTTCAGTTAGCTTACCGTAACGTCCCTGACGAAATGTCTGAGACGTATTGATTGCTTCAACACCAGAACTTACACCTTGAACAATGGTTCCACAGGCATAAAGTAGAGGCAGAGCTAAAAGCAAAACAACCAGCCTTTGCATTCTATGCGCCCCTAAGACTTATTTTTCTTCTTTTTATAGTTCTCGCGTGGCAAACACTGCCCCTCATAACCAAAAGGTGATTCCAGTGCTTTTTCCCACAAACTCGGTGCTATTTCTTCATGATACTTGAGTAATTTTCCTTGTTGTTTATAGAGCAGAATTTCTAGGGTGATACCATTATTGTTCGAAGTGAAGGTATTGATACGACCGGTACCATTCTCGAAAATACCCTCGTAAAACCCTTTCTCTCTATCGTAAAGGTGAGAAATATGCTCAAACAGCAGATCGGTATACTCTGTATCCCATAATACCCACATCCCCATCGCACCTTTTACTGCTACAGCTGAGAACTGTGGTAGATATTCGCCATTTTCAGAAATAGTATTCCAAGCAAAGCCGTCGGTATAAATGGTGTCATAAACAAAGTATGGGGGCCCTGCTAGTTGGTGCTCAGTACGCGCAGTGATAATACCGGTTTGCTTATATCGCTCCTCTTGTACACGATAAATTTGCAAGGCGAACTCAGCCATCCATTCATTGGTATAGTTGTAGTTATGCCCTGTCCTATCGTCGGTCAAGTCCCACCCTAGCTCAATGCCATCTAAAACATAGCTCTCCGTTACGACGTAACTATGAGCTTTGAGCTTTCTAGGGTCTCGGGTATCGTAAGGGACGTCATAACCATACAAATTGATGGTGGCATAAGGCTCTGGGTCAGAGGCTTGACTGGTATCAAACCCCCAGAGTTGGAACCCTTTGGCAGCATACTCTTCATAACCCAATCTGCCCTCTTGCAGATACTGAACAGGCTTGTCTTTCTCAAGCAACGCACCAAACATAGTGCCGTTCTCATCAACGACGTTACAGAAATTCCATCTCAGAATCGCTTGGTCGATACCGGTCGCATACTCTGGATAACGATGTTTGACGATATATAACCAGATGAGCAATCGACCTAAATCGAGGGCAGAATAGCCGATTTCCCCTGGTTGGTTACCGTAGTCCACTTTGGCAGCAGTTTGCGTGTTATAAGCCTTGTTAGGTAACTCGCCACGGAATAGGTCCAATCGATTTAACGTCCCAATAAAGGCAATCAATCGACGGTCCATTTCCTCTTTCTCAATAATTCCTAACTCGTACGCACTCACCATCCCTGCTAGGTAGGACGCCGCATCCCACCACGTGACCGATGGGTAGTTATTTACCGCATTCACCAGACCTGTTGGCTCTTGATAATTATTCTCGAAGTACTTCCAAGCAATACGAGCCATATCCATTTCTTTTTCGGTAAGCTCTCCTTGTCGAGCCTGCGGAATGCTCCAATGACTTTTACGTTCGACAATATCGTCGGAAAACTGATTATATTTATTACCACAGCCAGCCACTGCAAGCGCAACACATAACGTTGTCAAATAGCGCATGTTATTCTCCCTAATACAACCTTGTCCTTATTTTGCGCCTACGCTTAATAATGGTCCGTTTTCTATGTAGGCCAGCGACTCTAAAACAATGCCATTGGTGTTCGCGGTAATTGCTCTGTTAGGTCGCCCATCAACTTCATAACGACCCGAGTACCACCCTTTGGTTTCTGAGAACAAGGGCGATACCTCACTAATTAACAAATCCGTGTATTCATTCTCATACAAGGCGTACCAACCAAACGCAGCCTTGGTAGATAGGGTTTTTAGGTGTGACTGGTCTTTACCATCATCTGAAATTGCGTTCCATTCTTTACCGTCAGAAAAAACCGTGTTGTAAACGAAATAAGGTGGCTCATCGACGTTATCTTCACTTACTGCAGTAACCACACCAGTATCATCATACCTGCGCTCTTGAGCACTAAACACACGGTGCGCGAAGATTTTCGAGACGCTGTCAGAACCAAACTCTAGCCCATCAAGAATGTAAGACTCGCTAACCACATAGTTATGAGCATGGAACTTGGCTGGATCGCGTTTATCGGTTGGGATTTCAATACCGTAAATATCAATCAAGTCTAGATAATCAATGTATTTCATAGAGTTAAATACATCTCGCCCCATCAGGAACAGAGATTTAGACGCATATTCTTCATAACCAATACGCCCTTCTTGCACTAACTCAAAACCGCCTTGCTCACTCGGTCTAGAACCATATAGATATCCATCGATGAGCATTTCGCCAATCTTCCAATGATTCAGAATGTTGTTTACATCGGCGTTGAAGTTGGGATATTGCCAAATCAAGATATTGAGTGGCACTAATATCCTGCCAATATCAATAGCAGACCACCCAATTCCCTCTGGACTTGGGTTGTTTTGATAATCCACCATAGCAAGCGTTTGTGTGTTGTAAGCTTTGTTCGGTAACTTACCCTCAACCAGTGGAAGTCTAGCAAGTGAACGCAACGCTTTCTGCATTCGCATTTCAAACACTTCATCGGTGATCACATTGATCTTTTCCGCGGCAATTAGCCCCATTAAATACGAGGCAGTATCCCACATGGTCGTCGACGGATAACCATCAACGGAATTCACCAAACCAGTATTATCTTGGTAGTTGTTTTCAAAGTAACGCCATGCTGTATTCGCCCAAGTAAACTCCTCATGAGATAACACTCGATTTTCCTTTAGTGGGATTTCTTCATGAGCTTCAAAAGTGATATTGCCTAACACCTTTCCGTAGTCTCGCGTCTCTATATTGAAAGCGATGACCAACGCAGTACACAGACCAAGAATGAAAACAACGTGGTGCCTTGCAGCCAATAATGCGTCTTTAAACTTCATACTTTAAATCCTCTGTGCTGGTGACTTCTTCTTTGTTTTCTTCTTCTTTTGGAGGCTCCCAAAAAGCGGCAGCTATCATTCCCCACATAGCTAACATGTTATTGAGAATCCAGAATGTGTTGAACACTAGACCGCCACCGGAATATTCACCCCAAGAGCCCGTGTAGTAACCGACCCAAGCATAAAAAATAGCGAAGAGACTTAAGCCAAACACCACCATTTGAGGCAATACAAGTTTGGCAAAATTACCTGTTTGTCTTTCTTTTGGTGTGGTTGGGAAGCTGATTTTGCGTCCGCGTAGCACTGTCCACAGCGCACGCAAATTAACTGGGAAAAATGACAAGAAATTCGTCTTACCTTTGTAGCCAGCCACACCCCAAGTGCCCACCATCATCGCGATTTCCGCAGTTAAGATGTACGGCAAGAAATGTAAATAAAAGGTCACATCATAAGCACTAACGGGTGCGATTGAGGTAAGAAAATAGATAATTGGACAAGCGAGGAAAATGATGTTCCAGACTGCCGATAAGTTAGACCAGAAACTCGCGCCATACATCAGTTTTTGTTTAAAGCTCAAGCCCTTCCTAAAAATCGGGTTGTCGTTCATAAAGATATCGATGGAACCACCAGAGTACTTAAAACGCTGAACGGTCCAAGTTTGCAAATCTTGCGGTGACAGCATTTTACTTTCTACTCTCGGATGCATTACCGAACGCCAGTTTCGTTCTGTATCTGAATGAAGAACAATCGAAGTGTACAAATCCTCTGATACGTGGAATTTGTATGGTGTAAATTCCGTATCAAATAAAATCTCATTTCTAAGGTTGTCTGAAATCGACTGATCAACCTCTTTTTCCTTAGTTAGTTTTCGTATCTGTTTTTCAACATCTTGCTGCTCTTTGGTGATCTGTTCAGCGTATGCTCTTAGCGCTGCTTCCATTACCGCCTCGCGTCTATGAATCGAGCCTGCACCACAACAAAATGACGCGTTTACCCAGTTGCGACGACGTTGAATAACGTCATAGAACATTTGCGGATCATTGACAAAAGGATCCTGGCCAAAGGTCACTGGCCCGTAAAACTTTTCGACTCCTTTGCCAAGAGCGGCGGCAGCTTTACCAAATTTACGCTCCAGCCAGACCGGAAGACGAACTCCTTCTGGTAAATCAAAGAACCATTGTGGTGTCTGGACCCAAGCCACATTTGGGTCTCGGAAATAACCTAGCGTATTCTCTAGAATCGTAGGTAGTGGCCTAGTGTCAGCATCACAGATAACCACGAAATCACCATAAGTCTGTTCCATGGCATTTCTCAGGTTACCGGCTTTGAACCCCACATTTCCCTCGCGAGTGATGTATCCAACATTCATCTCCTCTGCAAGTGCCTTCATCGACTCCCGCTTACCATCATCAAGAATGAAAATTTTCATTTCGATGTCATGGGGATAAGTAATTCGTTGGGCGTCTTCAATACTCAGCCTGACGAGGTCAGGCTCTTCGTCATAGCTTGGGAAAAACACATCAACCGCTAATGGTCTGTCCTCAGCCGAGTCTTTAACACATTGATTGATATTTGATGGTGGCTCTTTCTTAGGTTCATCTTTAGTTTTCCATAAGTTAAACGTAAACAGTATAGAGCCGATAAATGCACAAGATTCTGCAAAAGCCAATGGAAGTGAAAACCACAATGCATCCATGTTCAGAGCGTAAGTCCAACGCCACCACAGGTACCAAACACCTAACGTTAAATTACACGTCGCTAAATATTGATACAGCAACTCTCTCGGTATACTGTGAGGTACAGGTTCCGGCGGCACTCGATGTTCATACTTTTGAAAATAGTTGTCCATTTGCCTAGCTTCCCTATAGAAAATGAAATTTCCTACTTATTAACTCTAATGTGTCGATTTAAAACCACCTATCATTTAACTCTCTGCACATTAGTAATCTCCTTTGGAATAGTGATTACTGGATATCACTTCTCCATCCCTTGACTTAATATCAATCACAAACTCTGAACCCACCATATTTAGCGGAACTGAAGCAATGTCAGAAATCGAATTTGAAGCGATGATTACGTCGCTTTGTTCCCAACACAAATTGAGTTCATTGTTATTATCGAAACATTCGATCGACACGGTTGCTTTTGAAAATTCGCTTCTTGAGTCATTGATTACACTGATATTTATAATCTTAGACGACTTGTCATCATTTACACTAGCAATCGCTAAAATAGGCTGAAATGACTCTTTAATTGCAAAATAGGCGGGTTTAGGGTTTCGTTCTGCATCAAGAATTGCCCATGTTACGGCTTGCCAACTATCGACAAACATAAATTGATAGATTGCAGCGATGCCTTTATTTTTTTTCAATCTAAGTTGCTCAGCAGCGTATTTATTCACTTGTCTTTGGTATTGCTGGGTATTAACAATATAGTTATTAAGAGAGTCCCCTATTTCTACTCCTGCAATATTGAGCGTTTCATGGTGTTGATAATTATGATAAGAGAGCTTGTCAAGCTGCGCTTTATTGAGTGGCCAGTTAGAATCGCCTTCCAATATTGTTTCCACAACGTCGGCCTCAGGGAAAGACTGTGCACCAAACTCACTGATGATGGGCGGACCTACAATTTTATGGTAGTCCTTGTAATGACCTGAATACCACCCAAACCATGGATGCTCATGGGTATAAGACGCTTCTCTTGCAATACGATGGTCACCCGTTGCTTTTAAAGCCTCATAAACGGCTTTAGTAAGTTCCAAATTATGGTCAGATTGATAACTTTGGTACTTATATTTCATCCACGTTGCATCCCACGGCGGTTCATTGTGAGCGCTCCAAAATGCGATAGAAGGATGGTTGTATAACATATCGGTCATATCTCTAGCCTGAGATTCCGCTTCTGCGACCAAACCAATTGAATCCTCATAGCCCCATTGCAATGGGAAGTCTTGCCAAACAATTAGACCGAGCTCATCTGCTTTATCATAAAAACGCTTACCTGCAACATGAGCGTGCACTCGAACACTATTGATGTTGGCTTCTCGCATCAGCATCAAGTCACGTTCATACTCTTCCCCCCCCATTTCGCCTAGCCACTGACTCCCAATATAATTAGTCCCACGAATAAAATAAGGTTGGAAATTTACGTAGAAATGTTGGTTGTCCTCTGAATATTCAAAACGTCGAAAGCCTATTTTTTCAGAGCGTTGATGAGACAAAACTCTTTCACCTTCGAATACTTCAACGCTGAGGTCGTATAATGTTGGCTTTCCCCAATCATATGGCCACCACAGATCCCTCTTCATACTAGGAATTGTCCAAAGGATGTCCGATTTCCCTATGTTTACCGAGCGAGTAAATTCGTAGCGCTCAATCGTCGCTTCAGGTCGATCTGTGTCATGACGTTGCAGTGTGATAACAATGGTTGCGTCAGCGGTAATGCTGCTATTTAAAGTCAGTTTAAGTTGCCCTGTCGTCTTTCCATCACGACTTATCTCAGGAACAAATTTAAGTGCTCTTATCGCTACCGGACCTGTTCTCTCAAGAGTTACGCTTCCCCATATCCCTCCAGAGTTAGCCTCTTGCCCTCTATCAGACCACGCTCCTCCAGGCCGAGTGTCATGATGATTTAAAACACCCTTAATCTCTTTCTTGTTGAGAGACCAATCTTCTACTTTCTGGTCATTTTCGCTCGTTACCACCACAGAGAGTTGATTTTCGTTGGATTTGATAACATTAGTGACTTCGTAATCAAAGGGGGCGAAATATCCGCTATGAGGTGTGAAAGGAATATTGTTGAGTGCAACTCGTGCTTGATAATCGACAGCATCAAACTTGAGCCAGTAACGCTTTGATGAGTCATAATTGCTGACATCGAAGTTGGTCTGGTACAAGGCGCTACCTGAATACTCTACGCCTGAACTGTACCAATTTGATGGAACTGCGATACTCGTTTGCTCTGCATTTTCGGAACTAAGCTTTTTAAAATCCCAATAGCCATTCAAAAACTGGGTGGCATCAGTGTGTGCTAACTCGTTAGACGTGCAGCCTACTAATAGTATTCCGATACTTAGTTTTGCAATCCAACGCCACATCCCAGCCACCTATGCCAGCGAGTCATATGACTTAATTAAATGGAAAGTATTGCGGTTGTCATCGAGAGTTAGTTCGACTTTATCAACTAAGGCCGCAAGAATAATAAAGCCTCTGCCTGACGTTACCCACGTATTAGGATCGTCCGCATCCGGCTCAATAAAATCGGCCTCAAGCGCAGACGCAAAATCATCTTGAGACATTCCTTCCCCGAAATTGGTGATATCGACGGTGATCGTTGAATCTGTCAAAGTGCATACAATTTCTATAACTTCACCGTCACGCTTTTTATAAGCATGCTCAAAAGCGTTATTTACCAGCTCAACCACGCACAGCTCTAATTCATCAATAACACTGTTTTTAACCGCTTGTTGAGACCAAAATGCCTTCAGGTCATTGGCAACGCTTCTTGACGTAATAAGTGAGCTTTCATAAGTGCGAGTAAATACATTGCTATCAACCATGCTTTCTCCCATCACATTTTATTAATCACATCGGCTAAACGATTCAAAGCAGGATGTGGGCGCAGGTTAGTCCACTGAGTTTTATCCTCAACCTCACCGTCATGTCCTATGCCATAATCACCAAAGATAGTCTGTTCCTCGACAACAGCATTGTTATGAATTTGCGTGTAATCAAACACCAGAGAATGTTTTATTGTCGCATTGGCGTCCACTTGACAGTTTGCGCCAATCAAAGCGGGGCCAGTGATGGTCGCACCCTCCTTAATTTGGCATCCACTACCAATAACAACTGGCGGAACAATATTGCATTTTTCAAGATTGACTTGAGTGTTAATCCCAAGCCAGATACCCGCTTTCACTTGCGTGCCCGGCACTCTATAACCAGGAACTTTGCCACTCAATACATCCTTGGTAACACCCCAAATATCCTTGATGTTACCGACATCCAACCACTGAAAGTTCATTTCAACAGCGTAAAAAGGCACATGTTTCTCTACGAGTTTAGGGAATAACTCACTACCAATATCAAACTCTTGGTCGCTAGGAATATAGTCGAAAATAGCGGGTTCAAAGATGTAAATACCTGTATTGGCAAGATTAGACAGCGCATCTTCGCGAGCGGGCTTTTCCTGAAAACTTTGCACCAAACCTTTATCGGCCGTTACCACAACACCATATTTTTCGACTTCTTCTTCAAGCACTCGTTTGGTTATAATGGTCGCAATACCTCCGCATTTTTTATGCTTGCGAACCGCCTCTTTCAAATCAAGGTCAATCCACGCATCACCACACACCACGACAAACGTCTCATCAAAGAATCCTGAAAACTCTTGAATACGTTTCATCCCCCCAGCCGAACCTAGGGCTTTGCTTTCAAACTTGCCGTCTTTAAGCTCTCCCTCACAAGAGTAAGAAAGCTGTACATCAAAATGGTGGCCATCGCCGAAATAGTCTTCTATTACCTCAGCCAAGTGACTCGTATTAATGACAATCTTAGTAATATTGTGTTGAGCGAATAACTCAATCATTGATTCCATTACAGGTTTGCCCAATATCGGAATCATAGGTTTAGGTATCTGCTGAGTGATGGGTCTAACTCGAGTCCCCTTACCTGCCGCCAATATCATGCCTTTCATTGCCTATCCCCTAGCCTAAGAATTACCACTTAAACCGATGCCGTCATTGCATCCTCAACCGTGTCATAGGTTTTTACTAGCCTATCCATTCGGGTCAACTTCAATAGATCTCTAACAGGTTGTTTAGCGCCAACAATAGCAATTTGCCTATCTCGAAGGAGCTTATAAACCGCCATTACAGCTCCTAGGCCACTACTATCCATGAAATTTACATTCGATAGATCAAGCAACAAATTAGGTTTAATATCGCCCTGAATATCTTCCATAGATTGTCTAAACGTTGGAGCCAACTTAGCGTCAAAACGCGATTCTTGTACTTCTACAACCGTAAACAGGTCGTTGTTCGACACTTCATAATTCATAGTAATTTTCCTATTGGTTTGGTACCCATTTACAAACTAACATACTGATATCATCGTCAAAAACGTCACTCTTTTGCCACTCTCTCACCTCTGACACAATGGCATTCGGTTTGTTTTCAAAGTCTGTAGCAGCATGGTGTTGTATCCTTTCTTTTAACCTTTCTTCGGTGTAAAACTCACCTTCAAATCTAGCTTCAGTGATGCCATCGGTATAAATCCAAACCTCATCGCTAGGACCAAGCGTCACCGACTTTTGCTTGTAGTCTGCAAAATCAAACATACCGACAACAAAGTTATCCTCTCCAAGAAATTCCGTAGACTGCGTTTCATGCTGATACCACACAATTGGCGGATGACCAGCAATGCAATAATCGAGCTGCCCAGTTGCCTGGTTCAATACGGCGTATACCATAGTAAAATAAAGGGGGTTTGAATCATCTTGGCTATATATGTTATTTAGTTTCGCCACTACCTCATCAGTTCGGCGAATTACTTTTCCTGAGGACGATTGCTTATAAACCACTGAGTTTGGACCACTTGCGATAGACAGCGTTTGCTGAACGGAGAAGGACAACAATGCAGAAGATACCCCATGTCCCGACACGTCTAATAAATAGAAACCAATATGCTGCTCGTCGAGTTCGAAATAACCCAAAATATCACCGCCAATCTGCGCACTCGGAATTGATGTGTAATTCATCAACACGTTGTTGAATTCAACTTTCGTTGGTAGTAATTGACGAATAAAATCGCCTGCCGCGTCTAAGTCTTGTCGGATGGTGGCATACGCATTATCAAGTGCCTGATTCTTTTTGAGTAATTCGTTATGAAGGTTTAAATTTCTAAAGCCAGCTCGAATACGCGCATCTAGTTCGTCTATAGCCGTATTTTTGGCAACAAAATCATCAGCACCTGCATTAATCCCGCTGACAATCGAGTCATTATCATCTTTAGCAGATAATAAAACGAAGAATATATAGCGATTGTAATCTGTCGATTTTAGAGCTTGGCACAATTGAACACCATCCATTTTAGGCATAACCCAATCACTCAATACGAATTGAATATGTTCGCTTTTCTGCAATATTTCTAAGGCTTCATAACCATGACTGGCTACAGTGACACTATACCCCTTCTTCTTAAGAAGTGAGCTCATTAGAATCTGCGTGGTTTTATTGTCTTCCACCAATAAAACTTCTTTAGATTCTGCTGCGTCTTTGAACTCTTTTTGTGTCATTTACGAGATTCCGTCTCACTTATGAAGCATTATTTACTAGAATAGAAACTGAGAACGAAAAAACAAAAAATTATTTTGCTTTTCTTTACCTTAGAGCAAGGTTGTATATCTGAAGATAGGACTACGGCTTGCAAGGACGCAATAATAAATGAAGAAATACGTCATTATTGGCTTATCAACCATCACATTTTCCTCGTTGTGTTTTGGTGATGAATATCTATCAAATACACGCGAGCATGCGCCTGCGCCTATTTCCCCAAACCTGACCAATAGTGACAACTCCATCAATAATAAAGATGAAGACAGTGAATTAGACTTAATTTGGCGAGGCGTAGAAAGCTCCTTCGAACTGCCATTTGGTGAACTAAAAGACCGAGAAGGGTTATCAGGACTAAGTGGTAACTTTTCACTTAACTTGCCATTAATTCAAACCCAAGATGCCAACTTGCCTTCTGGCGCAACAAATGGCCCTTCCAATGTCAATTACACAGCAAATTTATCGTTGAAATATGTATTAATTGGCAACTGGTTTGCCTCTGGCACTCTTTATTACTATTTCGATAAAGATCAGCAACAAACGTGGAACCCAGACTTTACCTATGTTTTTGGTTATAGCGATTGGCGTCCTTACACTTTTAGTCTTTTGTATTCCAATTACGGTGGGAATCGTTTTTCTCCTGAACCAGGCGGCTCAAGAACCAATTTTGATGAGGGTACAGTATCGCTTGGATGGAAGTTTCCAATTACCGGAAAGCTACTAGAATGGACTCGAGTTTCCGACGACGGGAGCATTGGATGTCAAGTCGACTACAATTGGACGCCTTCCTACTTCGATCTAGCCTCCTCCAGTTATAAGGCACATCAAAGAACTGCATCCCTTGGATGTAAATACGCCATTTTTGGTAACTGGTACGTTAACGCCACCGCCTTCTACTACTTTGACAAATCGCAACAGCAGCCGTGGAATCCAGATTATACCTATGGGTTCGGCTATTTTGATTGGCGACCAGGAACGATTACTTTGCAATACAACAACTACTCTGGTAACCGTTGGAACCCAAGTAATGCCGCAGAAGGAACAGGCCGTTTCCTTGATGGCTCCATTACTCTTGCTTACTCCTTCGCCTTTTAGAAATTTTGTAGAAATGTGCTAAAAAAGATCCTATTTCTTATAAAGCACATTTCCTTGTGAGGCTCTGACTGCTTGCCCTTCTATTTGAGGGGCTTTTTTGTCTTATAAGGCCCGATTTCAATCTTATAAGTATAAAGAGAAGGGAAATTATAGAGAAAAGAGAAATAAACTTTACGATTGCAAACAGCCATAAACTTTTCGTTCACAATGCTGACAATAGTATGAATGGCGGTGCGTTTTTTGGCTACAATGAGGACAAACTAGCATTCTTTTATCCTTGCTCAGTAAAATTATCACCAACCCTACTGGCCCCAGAACATACCCTAAGAGTAGCCCCGCTATTAAACGACCTTTTAACGCGCCAATAGCACTGCTTGCAACAAAGAAAACACCATAAAAGCTAAGCCAAAAAACCATCTCAGAATCCATCGACACCACTCCGATTTAACGATTGTTGTGACTGTTATTTCTCTAACAGTCTAGGATTCGAGCTATTCGTGTCGAGTTTATTTGATCAATATACCTTGTTTGTAAACAAAAGTTTAGGGTAGGCATAATGACTTAAGCAAGTTGTAAGAGGCGACTGACTTCTTGTCCAGTAACAAACTCTCGCTGGCTTTCTTTTAGCACCCAATTAATCGGATTTCTCACCCATGGTTGTGGGTCATTTTGTGGAAAGCGGTCTACCGTTCTTAATCCAACCACGTTCAAGCCTACTTCCTGACACGTCTCTATACATCGTTTGGCGTGCCATGCTTGCGCAACCACTATAACGTTACGGCCCACGGATTTATCTAACGCTTTTCTTGCTACGTCAGTCGTGGTTTGGTAATTGTCATCAGCAATTACGTGTGCATTGGGCAAAGCCGTAGTGTGCTCTGCTACTTCTTGTTGTATATGCGCATCAAGAAATCCATTTTCACGAACCAAGTCAGTGGCTACATTGGCAAGTCGTTTATTGACATCTTCGCTGTCACCGAAAGAAAACGCGACTATGCTATGTGCGTTAAGTGGTGAACCAAAGTTTTCGCTAACGAGCGTTGTAGTTTCTAAATACTGAGCAAGTCTCTGTTTCTGAACTGCATTGAGTTGATAGTCAAGTTGTTCAGATTTAAGAAAAGTAGCCAAGACACTGGCTGATTGACGAACGAGAGAAACGTTAGATTGAGAGAGTAAGTCGATGAATTTTCGCATAGGAGCACCTTAAATTTCAGCTCGCCTATCCGTTGACTTTTGAAGAGTCCTTTGACGCAAAATATAGTAACAGAATTATCGAAAAAGAACAGAAAAACGTTCAATTATTATACAGACCACTTCTAATTTAAAACCTTCTGATAAGTATCGTAAAAACTAGATTAGAAAAACATTATTCATGTCTTATCATTTAGTTAAGTACGGAATCTAGATAAGGGAGCAATATAAGTGCAAAAGTTGATGGCAAAGCTAGCTCTCTACATTGCTTTCATTCCCGTGCCCACTTCTGCGTCCGATGAAATAGAAGCACCCAGTTTTTATGGCGGAAGAGGCGTATCTCAGGGTGATACCTCTGAGGCACCTTCCACTATCGAATACCAAAGAAGGGCGCTCGCTCCCCCAATTATTGTCGAAACGATAGTTGATGCCCCTTCAAACGTTGAGCTTAGCAGACCATCGTTGTCCCTTACTAACTCAAGTCAAACTGTCGAACTAGATTTGTCTCGTTTAACGCGCAACGATTGGCTACTTGCAAAAAAATCCATGTACTACTTTGATTTAAATTATCATCCTGAAACTGGGTTCTGGGATTCCGTACAAGGCTATCATCACGCGACCATGTGGGACATTGCGAGTGGAATTTCAGCAACGCTAGCAAGTTATGAACTTCAACTCATTTCCAGAGAAGAAGTAAGAGATAAACTTAGTCTTACTTTAGATACGCTCGCTACTCTAGCTTTGTATAAAAATACCCTCCCGAATAGGGAATACAGTACCAAACATGGAAAACCATCAGGCAGTTACAGCGACACCAAAAGTAATGGCAATGGTTGGTCGGCGCTTGATATAGGTCGATTACTTATTTGGCTACGCATCACCGAACAAATGCTGCCCGAACTGGCTAGTAAAGTCGCCGTCATAGAAAAAAACTGGAAACTCGCATCAGCAGTTCACAAAGGTACCCTTTATGGCACCAAACTATATAAAAACAAAGAACACTACCGACAGGAAGGACGCTTAGGCTATCTGCAATATGCCGCACAAGGGTTTAAGTTATTCGGTTATAACTTAGCGCAGAGCTTTACCAAACAGCACGTAGAAAAAGTGTCGGTCGATGGTATGTCTGTATATGTTGATAATCGAAATGTCCCCTATTTCACCACTGACCCCTATGTACTAACAGCCATAGAAATAGGGTCAAAGAACGTATGGTGGAATCAACTTGAACAACTTTACCAACTACATAAAAAACGCTCCAAACAGTTAGGCCAACCCCAAGTATTTTCTGAAGACGCGATGAGTAAAAGTCCTTGGTTTGCCTACAACAATATTTACTATTACGGCAAACCTTGGCTGAGCGTGAGCCCTGGGGGGAAACCGATCGAGAACCCACAAACGTTCAGTTCAAAGATAGGATTCGGACTAAGTGTTTTATATGCCGACGATTTCTCACAGCAACTCTACAATACGGTTGTTAAAACCAGTCTAAGCTCTCGAAGTATCCCAACTGGTCGCTATAAAAATGGTGGTACCAACACCGCCTATAACATCAATACCAACTCTCTGGTGCTCACTGCACTATGGTATAAAGCTCTTGGTAATCATGCTATCTACCCTTATGCATTAGAGCAGTCAAATTCCGCCAAATAGCCTGCAAGTTCGCCAATGTTGTCACCTAGAGTGTTCTTACATTAAACACATGCTCCACGTTGCTGATCGCCGAAAGGAGTTCATCATTAGGTTCTTGCTCAATATCAAGAATGGTATACGCGACCTCCTCTCGGCTTTTATTCAGCATATCGAGCACGTTAATATTCAAATCAGCCAACAGAGACAATACGCTACCCAAGACCCTAGGGACATTGTCGTTAGCAAACGTAATTCGGTAGCCCTCTGCCCTTTCTAAACGAATCGTAGGAAAGTTAACTGAATTAGTAATATTGCCATTTTCTAAGAAATCAATGAGTTGTTCTGCCCCCATGATGGCGCAATTTTCCTCTGCTTCGGCCGTCGAAGCGCCTATATGAGGCATGAGGATCACGCCATCACGACCAATAAGAGACGGCGTTGGAAAGTCAGTCACATACTGATCAATTTGGTGATTCTCGAGCGCGGTTATTACTGCGTCTGTATCGACAATTTCTTTACGAGCAAAATTCAGCAACACCATGCCCGGTTTGGCTGAAGACAATAAATCGTGGTTAATCAATCCTATAGTTGAAGGCAGTGCAGGGACGTGAACGGTCACGAAATCACATTTCGCAATCAACGACACTAAATTCTCCGCTCGCTTAATACGACTTGATAACCGCCAAGCCGCTTCAACACTCAGCGCTGAATCGTAACCAATCACGTTCATACCAAGATCAATAGCGGTATTAGCGACAGAGGCACCAATTGCGCCTAAACCAATTACACCAAGTGTTTTGCCTTTGATTTCAGAGCCAGAAAAACGCTTCTTTTCCTTCTCTAATAGCTTGTCCATCGCCATAGCATCAGTCATATCGGAGAGGGTGTGGGAGTAACGAATACCACCCACAATATCTCTTGCCGATAACAAAAGCCCGGTTAATACCAACTCTTTCACTGCATTGGCATTAGCACCCGGCGTATTAAACACGACGATTCCATTTTCCGTGCAAGATTTGATCGGGATGTTGTTTACCCCCGCTCCGCATCGTGCAATAGCTTTAACACTTGAAGCAATAGGCTCATCATGGAGTTTATGACTGCGCAGTAAAATTGCATCAGGCTCACTAAACTCACTACAGACTTCATATTTGTCGCGTGAAAACTTGTCCAATCCTTGATTCGAAATAGCGTTGTAGGTCTTTATTTTCTTCATTGTTGCTTCACCTTAAGTTGAAATTCCATTTCTACTCATCAGCGTACTGTTATTGTCCCAAAGCTGGCTTTTTTCTGTTGTGCCAGAGACAACAAAGCACCTGACCAGCAGGTGCTTTGTAATTATTGTGTTACTTCAGCGTAAGCCCAATCTAACCATGGCAGTAACGCTTCCAAGTCACTAGACTCAACGGTGGCTCCTGCCCAAATCCTGAGTCCCGCTGGCGCGTCCCGATAAGCGCCGATATCAAATGCGACACCTTCATCATCTAACAATTTAATCATCGCTTTAACTTGCTGCTCCGATGCATCAAGTGTGAGACATACACTGGTGTTAGAACGCTGTGTTGGTTCTTTCGCTAGGAAGTGTATCCAATGTCGTGATTCAACGAAGTTTGTTAACACAGCAAGGTTGGATTCCGATTTATCAATCGCCGCACCTACACCGCCAATATCTGCTACCCAATCTAATGCGTCAACATAGTCCACTACGCACAACATAGAGGGCGTATTAATCGTCGCCCCCTTGAAAATACCTTCTATGAGTTTTCCACCTTTAGTCATGCGGAAAATCTTCGGCAATGGCCACGGCGGTGTATAAGACTCTAATCGCTCAACCGCTTTCGGACTCAAAACAATGACACCATGCGCTCCTTCTCCACCTAACACCTTCTGCCAACTGAAAGTGACCACATCCAGTTTTTCCCAAGGCATCGGCATCGCAAACACAGCGGAGGTGGCATCACAAATAGTCACCCCTTCTCTGTCATCGCTAATCCAATCACCATTAGGGACTTTGACTCCAGAGGTCGTGCCATTCCACGTAAAGATGGTGTCGTGTTGCGGATTTGCCTGCGTTAGATCTGGTAGCGACCCATAATCGGCTAAATAGCTATTTACTTGTTCAAGTTTCAGTTGTTTGGTGATGTCCGCAAGCCACCCCGAACCGAACGACTCCCAATGGAAAACATCGATTGGACGCGCACCTAACATCGACCACATCACCATCTCCATCGCTCCAGTATCGGATGCCGGAACGATGCCAACACGATAGTCTTCAGGGATACCCAGTATCGCTTTGGTTTTTTCTATCGATTCAGCCAGTACTGCTTTACCTAGAGATGAACGGTGACTACGACCTAATGTGGAAGCATCCAGTTGAGTGAGGTCATACCCCGGACGCTTGCTACATGGTCCAGAAGAGAAGTTAGGGTTTTGCGGTTTGAGTTGAGGTTTCATAAGCCTCCCTGCTTGTGAATATTGAATAACTATTCATCACATTGTCGTAAAACAGATGCTAAGGCAAGAGGGTTATGCTGATCGGTAATAAATAATTGTATTTACTGTGTGAAATGAGCCGTTTTCTCTGCAAATACAACAAAACAGTGCTTTGGATTTTTGAGACAACCCAAAATTAAAAAGGCAGTGCTTATACGCACTGCCTTGAACGGGATACTGTTTGTTGCTTACCCTACAACACCAACAGCAGCTTGCATGATGATGCCGCAGATGTAAGCTCCGTACGTCCCTAGCGCATAGCCAAGTACTGCCATCAAAATACCTACTGGTGCTAATGATGGGTGGAAGGCGGCGGCGACAACAGGCGCTGATGCTGCACCACCAACGTTGGCTTGGCTACCTACCGCCATGAAGAATAGCGGAGCACGAATCAGCTTAGCCACAAAGATCATCAGCAATGCGTGAATCGTCAGCCATGTGATACCGATAAAGAAGTAGCCCGGATTATCTAGAATCGCAGTAACGTCCATTTGCATACCGATAGTCGCCACTAGAATATAGATAAACGCTGAACCGATTTTAGAGGCACCTGCATGCTCTAATGTACGTGCTGGTTTGAACATTGAAGCGATAAGTGCAAATGTCGTAACAAGAACGATGAGCCAGAAGAAACCTGAAGTCAGACTGTATTTCTCTAACTCTGGCGCATTGGTTGCAATCCATGGTGCAATCAAATCAGAACCGAAATGTGCAAGACCCGTTAAACCAAAGGCGATCGCCACGACTTTCATCATATCTGTCGTTGTGATTGGACGAGAGTTTTCCTCTTCGTACTTCGCAACGGTTTCTTTTAGTTCATCGATAGAAGAGGTATCCGCTTTAAGCCATGCATCCATTTTCTTTTGACGACCGGCCATGATAAGCAAAATGGCCATCCAAATGTTGGCACAGATAACGTCAACCGTAATCATCGCAGAGAATAGCTGGTCGCCAACACCAAACACTTCTTTCATTGCGGCTTGGTTGGCGCCGCCACCGATCCATGAACCTGCTACCGTAGTTAGACCACGCCATACATCGCCAGATACGAGGTCTGGGTTGATAAAATCTAAAATGACAATTGCTGCTGGTCCACCAATAATGATGCCCAGTGTGCCTGTTAAGAACATGATTAACGCTTTCGAACCTAGACCGAAGATCTTCTTCAAGTCCGCAGAAACGATCAGTAGAACCAAAGCGCCTGGCAGTAAGTATCGGCTGGCTACAAAATAGAGCTTAGAGGCAGAACCGTCGATAATGCCCGATGTGTTAAACAATGATGGGAGGAAATAGCACAGCAACAGACCTGGGACAAAAGAGTAGAACTTTCTCCAAAAAGGATTTTTGCTGCTCTCGGTGATAAATACTCCACCAAGAATGGCAGCAAGTAAGCCCATGATGACTGCGTCATTCGTGATCATTATTGTTAGTCTCCTTAACTTGCATCCATTGAAACATTTGGACACATTTGGTCAGTGGCCAGAGACTATACATACATCTCTTTATTGTCACAAATTTTAACAATTTTTACGCAATCGAAATGAATAAATAGAAATTCATCTTTGCCAAAAATCGATTAGCCTACGTGTTTTAAGTATGTCGATTGCGTATAGCCATTCACTAGAACTAAGTAAAAACGCTATATTATCAGTGAGTTGTAATACGTATTTCATGTTGTTCAGCAATCATTTTGACAACAATTCCTTCACTATTAATCATCAATCTCGCAATACAACTAGATGCATAAAAATTGTTAAATCGTACAAATATCAAACAAGCATCGATTGATTGTTATTTGATGCAAATCACATTTGAGAACATAAAAGTGTCGACTTTTAACGGTAATTTTCACGAAACTTGGCACCATCTATCGCATTTTCAACACTATTTACCGCAGCTGAACCAAAAAAGAGGAGCAAAGCTCCTCTTTAGGCTACTTGATAAAATTGAGTATAGGTTATTCCATCGTCGGCATTGAGAAAGAGCTTGTATGCTGTTCTAATCGAACACTCGCAGGCCAACGACTAGTCACGGTTTTCATCTTAGTATAGAAACGTACGCCATCATTTCCATGTACGTTCAAAGGCCCAAAGATAGAACGCTTCCACCCTCCAAAGCTATGAAATGCCATTGGAACAGGAATTGGCACGTTCACACCTACCATGCCAGCTTGAACATCCTCACTAAACTGACGTGCGGTTTCCCCATCACGAGTGAAAATAGCGGTCCCGTTACCATATTCATGTTGATTGATTAGTGATAAAGCCGTTTCATAGTCACTAACACGAACAACGGCTAACACCGGTCCAAAAATCTCTTCCTTATACACTGTCATTTCTGGCGTGACGTTATCAATCAGAGTTGGGCCAACAAAGTACCCTGTTTCATGTCCCGTCACGTTATAGTCGCGGCCATCAACAACAATTTCGGCACCTTGTTCTTCGCCACTGGTGATATAGTCGCAGATAGTTTGTTTGTGAAGCGCAGATATTACTGGCCCCATATCGTTTTCAGTACCCTCCACAATACCTGGGCCTACTTTCATTTGTGAAATTTGCTGTGTGAGCTTTTCAATCAGACGGTTTGCGGTCTCATCGCCGACTACCACTGCGACGGACAATGCCATGCAACGCTCACCGGCAGCACCATATGCCGCTCCCATAATGGCGTTGGTTGCCATATCCATATCAGCATCTGGCATCAAGATGCAGTGGTTCTTCGCCCCGCCAAGGGCTTGGCAGCGTTTCCCATGAGCAGAGGCTGTGGCATAAATGTATTCAGCGATTGGCGTAGAACCGACAAAACTCACCGCTTCAACCTTAGGTGACGTAAGCAGAGCATCTACAACTTCTTTGTCACCATTAACCACATTAAAGACACCATCAGGCAACCCCGCCTGCTTTAATAGTTCAGCAAGAATCAAAGCCGTTGACGGATCTTTCTCAGACGGCTTCAACACAAAGGTATTACCCGTCGCTATGGCAACTGGAAACATCCACATTGGAACCATGGCAGGAAAATTAAACGGAGTGATGCCAACACAAACACCTAGAGGTTGCATTAAAGAGTGACTGTCAACGCCAGTGCCGACATTCGCTGAGTGCTCACCTTTCTGTAGGTGAGGGATACCACAGGCAAACTCCACCACTTCTAACCCACGAGTCACCTCCCCTATCGCATCGGAGTATACCTTGCCATGCTCATTTGAAATGGTGCGTGCTATCCGATCCATATTCGCTTCAAGTAACGCCTTAAATTGAAACATCACTCGCGCACGTTTGAGCAGTGACGTCTTAGACCAAGCTTTAAAGGCTGTACTCGCCGCTTCAACCGCTTGCTCAGCTTCATAAGAGTAACTCAATACCACTTGTTTTGTTTGTTCTCCGGTTGCAGGGTTATAGACCGCACCAAAGCGCTCACTTTCACTGTTAACAATCGCCCCTGCGATATAGTTCTGAATGGTTTCCATAGTATCTCCACAATTCTAATAAATATTCAGGCATCGAGCATCACTGCGATGTACTCGGCCTGAGTACATGTAGTTACATTCGATTTTTCCACGCTGAAACAAGCGTTAGATAGTTCGCCTTTATATTCGCTTTGAATGTGTCGTCATCTAATTGGTTAGCAAGCCACGCTTTCGAAGGCTCACCAAAGATAGTCCGCCCTACGGCAAACCCTTTAACAAGCTTACTGGCTTGAGCGTGTTTAAACCCTTCAGCCAGCGCTTCTTTCGAGGCATCTAATCCAAGCAACACAACGCCATAGCAATGGCTGTCATTGCTTGACACTAGATCTTCCACCGCTCTCCAGCCTTCGGGTAATAGAGGGGGCAACTTCCACCAATCCGGTTTGATTCCTAACTGATAGAGTCGCTGTATCGTTTCGATATAATAGTTATCGCCTTGAGGCATCGAGCTTGGCAGAATGACTTCAATCAGTAATTCATGCCCTGATTGGCAGCATGCAAGATAAACATCACTTAGTAGGCGCTCTTGTTGCTTTTTGAGTTCAAAAGCATCGTCGGGATGATAGAAGACTAAGCACTTCACAATGTGTTCTTTAGGCCAAGACACAAGTTGCGAGCCAATATTGCCATGTTCAAGTTCCAAAGGACGAGAGCCTGGCAGCTCGATTGGTCTTCCAATCCACCAACCTTTACCTGTAGCTTCATTGAGTGCAGCTTGTCCATAAGTACTATCACATAACAAACCGGCTCCGCCTTGTAACCCCTGCTCACGCACTGTTTCTGAATACGCTTCTAGTATCAGCTTCTTGAGCTTGGGCAACTGATTCACTGACGCACCGACATCTTGAGCCATTTGCTCCAATTGAATTCGATGGTCAAAGGCAAGAATGCAAAGATCGTCCCACTGTTTATCTCGAGTAGTCACACGATGTAAGTGGTTCAATCTTGAATCTAAGTCTGGCCTTGGAACTTGCTCTGCACGAGCTAAGTAATCGTCCAACTCCTCTTTCGAAGGCATCGCCGGAGCACAACCGTGACGAGAAACAACTAGTGCCCCACAAGCATTCGCATAATCACACGCTTGCTGCCAGCTTTCATCATTTAGGTAGCCTCGCAATAATCCAGACATAAAGGCATCGCCTGCGCCGAGTACATTAAGTACATCAACTCGTACACCGGTTGCATTAATTGCTCCATCAAGGTGGTCTGGAATTTGCGAATCGTAGACCGAACAACCTAAAGCACCTCGCTTGCAAACCAATGTCGCATCAGTGACTTTGCGCACCCCATTAAGTGCTTGTAACGTCTCGGTTGAACCACCTGCAATATGGAACTCCTCTTCTGTCCCGACGATCAAATCGAACAGGCCGAGCACCTCTTGTAATTGCTCAGTGACCGCTCCTGATTCAATAAAGCGAGTCTCACCATCACCCAGTGAAGTTAGTCCCCAAAGCACCGGGCGATAGTCGATATCCAACGCCGTTCTAACGCCATGCTTTCTGGCATAGCGAAGTGCAGTAAGCACGGCATCTCGGGTCTTAGGATTCGACAAATGCGTGCCCGTGATAGCGAGGCAGCGTGCTGACGCAATATAGTCTTCATCTATATCGTCAGACGTAATGGCCATATCGGCACAGTTGTCACGGTAGAAGATCAGCGGGAAAGTATCTTCATCTTTGATACCCAATATGACTAAGGCTGTCAGACGTTCTTTATCAGTAATTAAGAAACTGGTGTCTACACCAAGTCTTTCAAGCTCTTCACAAAGGAATCGGCCCATATGTTCATCGCCCACACGAGCCAGCATTGACGACTTTAACCCTTGTCTCGCTGTGCCATACGCGACATTACCAGATGAGCCACCTAGGTATTTCGAAAAGCTGCTCATGTCTTCTAGCCGTGAACCAATTTGCTGACCATAAAAATCGACAGCCACCCTGCCCATGCAAATCACATCAAACTTCTTGTCCTTCTGCCTCATTACCTCATCTCCTCCAAGATTAATGAAATATTTATTTCATTTCATTATAAATTGGAATTATCGATAAAAACCGTGATCGGCCGCCAGTTTTTGTGTCCAATCTAATCAGTAAACCTCAAAAACGATCAAAATCGAAAATTATTTTTCATTTAACGGAGATCATTTATCAAATCACCCCACCATACCTCGATCCATTTATAACGTTTAAAAAACACACGTTACAGTTTATTTATTTCATTTAAAAACATACACTTAAAAAGAAACTCACCAATAAGCAAGAAAATCAAGTGAGATCGAGATAACACTTTTAACAATTACGACACATTAACAGTGGTGATATTTTGAACATCACCTTATAGTTAAAAACCAACGGAAAGTAGAAAATATTTTTCAATTAAGTTTGCTACCACCGTTAGTAAAAAGTCAGAGTGAATACTGAATAAATGCTCTACAGATTTCATCTAATAACGAAATGAAATGTTCATATTTGTCGATAGATAAGTGTGATGGATACCAAGGAGGCATTTATGCCAACTAAGAAACAAGGGATTACTATGTTGCTGGACAGAATGTTAATACTCGCATCAAACACCAAGGCACTGCTTAAAGGAACGCTATTAGTTCTTGGACTGATTGTTCTTACCGCTTGTGGTCAGGAAGAGAAAAAAGACGATGTAACACGCATCGGAGTAGCGATACCAAACTTCGATGACACCTTCATGGTTTATATGAAAGATGCCATGGATAAATACGCTAAGCAGTTTGATGGCAAAGTCGAACTCACATTTGTGGACGCCAAAGAAGACGCAGCCAAACAGTTAGGGCAAGTAGAGAACTTCATCGTTCAGCAAATGGACGCCATTATTTTGGTTCCAGTTAACACCGACGCCACACAACCTATTACTGATCGAATTATCAAGGCAGGCATTCAACTTGTTTACCTGAACCGTCGTCCTGACTATCTACCCGATAGTGTGTTCTACGTTGGTTCTGAAGAACTAAAATTTGGCGAAACACAAGCTCAATACATCACAGACTCAGTGGACGGCGGTAATGTTGCCATTCTTATGGGCATGCTGACTCAAGAAGCCGCAATCATGCGCACTAAAGGTGTCGAAGATTACTTGTCTAAAAACCCAAACTTCCACGTTGTTAGAAAACAAACTGGTCTATGGCAGCGCTCACAAGGCATGACGGTTATGGAAAACTGGCTCAATTCAGGAGACAAGCTTGATGTCATCGTCGCAAACAATGACGACATGGCTCTAGGAGCAATTCAAGCATTGCGCGCAGCTGGCAAGCTTGATGACACCTTAGTTGTTGGAGTCGACGCAACACCTGATGGTTTGGTTGCGGTAAAAGATGGAGCGCTAAGCGCTACAGTCTTCCAAGATGGCGGCGGTCAAGCGCGAGGTGCTATCGATGCTGCGGTAGATGCTGTTAAAGGCAAACAACATCAACAGGTCACCTGGATTCCGGCTGAGCTTGTGACTCAAAGTAATTTAGCAGCATTCGAAGCGAAGCAAAAAGGTTAACCACCCACGCTCCGTGTTCTCCCCCTCATTAGAATACGGAGCTTTTTTCGGAGTAGTAATAGTATGAGCCAAGTCCTACTAGAAATGCGTGGAATCACCAAAACCTTTCCTGGTGTAAAAGCGCTCGATAATGTGCAGCTCACTTTGAAACAAGGCCGAGTTATGGCATTGATGGGTGAAAACGGCGCGGGTAAATCAACCTTAATGAAAGTGATGTTTGGTATCTATCAAAGAGACAGCGGTACCATTCGCTACAAAGGAGAAAATGTTGAGTTTCAAGGCGCCAAAGAAGCGTTAGAAGCGGGTATTTCAATGATACACCAAGAGCTATCTCCTATCCTGCATCGAAGCATCGCGGAAAATATCTGGCTAGGTAGAGAACCGCTAAAAGGGCCACTACGCCTTGTAGACCACGCCAAGATGTACAGCGACACCACAGAGTTATTAAGTAAATTGGACTTAAAACTCGACCCCAAAACTCCAATGAGTGAATTGACCGTTGCAACTATGCAAATGGTAGAGATTGCGAAAGCTATCTCCTATCAATCAGAGATCATCATTATGGATGAACCAACTTCTGCACTCACGGATAAAGAAGTTGACCATCTCTTCGAAATCATTGAAATGCTGAAGTCTCGTGGTTGTGCCATTGTTTACATCAGTCACAAGATGGATGAGATATTCAGGATCTGTGACGATATTACTGTCTTTCGTGACGGCTGTTTTGTCGGAGAGCGCGAAGCGAAGCTTACCAACAATGACGAATTGGTACAGATGATGGTAGGCCGAGATTTAGGAGAAGTATTCCCTCCCCCTACTGCCAAACCTGGTAAAACTCGCTTAGAGGTGGAAAACCTCACCGTTGAAGGCGCATTTAGCGATATCAACTTCAAATTACACGAAGGAGAAATCCTTGGTATCGCGGGTCTAGTAGGCGCAGGTAGAACTGAGTTAATTGAAACGCTTTTCGGCGTTAGACAAAAAGATGCAGGCACCATTCGAATCAATGGTGATTACGTCGAAATTAACACACCGCAAGATGCTATCCGACACAAAATGGCATTCCTAACCGAAGATCGACGACATTCAGGGCTTTATCTGATGCTCGATATTTTCGCCAATACCTCCATTGCTAATTTGGACGCCTACCGAAATAAAGTCGTCAATGTGCTCGATGTGAGAAAGATGAAGCAAGACAGCCAAACCCACTGTGAAAAGCTAAAAGTAAAAACGCCGGGAATGTACGAAATGATCGACAACCTGAGCGGCGGTAATCAACAAAAAGTCTTGTTGGCCCGCTGGATGCTGACCAAACCTGACATCTTATTCCTAGACGAACCCACCAGAGGAATCGACGTTGGAGCGAAGTCAGAAATCTACAAGCTAATGCGTCTGCTAACTGGCATGGGTAAAAGCTTGGTCATGATCTCATCAGAACTTCCAGAAGTCATGGGAATGAGCGACCGCATCTTAGTTATGCATGAAGGCAAACTCAAAGGTCTTATCGACGGCCCTGATGCAACGCAACAAAAAATCATGTCGATGGCACTCAATTAAAGATTGAGACAACCCCAATATTTAAAAACACCGCGAGTCTTTCAAATTAGGACTTGAGGCCAGAGTAGTAACTCAAGGAATGCAGTTATGATTGCTAAACTGATTAAAGCGACCTCACCAGAAGGTCAAGCTCAAACCAATTTCAAACGATTGATATCCAAGTACGCGATATACGTCGTCTTCGTCTTTATGTGCGTAGTGATGTCCATCCTCTCACCCGTTTTCTTATCAGTCGCTAACTTATTGAATGTAATGACTCAAATGGCAAGTATTGGTCTTCTTGCTCTTGGCGTTACAATCATCATTATTACCCGAGGCATTGACTTATCTTCTGGTTCAGTGCTTGCGGTAGCGGCAGTGGTCTCAGCTAGTATGGCGCAAACCATCGACTGGTCAATGCGTATGTACCCAGCAATGCCCGAGCTACCCATCATCGTTCCGATCCTAGCAGCATTAGCTGTCGGCGCATTATGCGGTTATATCAATGGAGCACTCATTGCTTACACTGGTATTCCTCCATTCATTGCAACTCTAGGTATGATGATCGTTGCCCGTGGCGCTGCCCTGCTTTACTCAGATGGCCGCCCTGTTAGTAGCCTTATCGATTCTTATCAATGGATTGGCCAAGGCAGCATCGTAGGTATTCCTGTCCCCGTCATCATTTTTGCAGTGATGGCTTTCGTGTCATACGTACTACTGAACTACACCCGATTTGGTAAATACGCTTATGCCATCGGTGGGAACGAAACCGCAGCGTACGTCTCTGGCATTAACGTGAAGCGCTATAAGATCTTGGTTTATACCTATGCGGGTTTGTTGGCGGGTATATCTGCACTGATTTTGGCAGCTCGAATCAACTCCGGTCAACCGGGTTTGGGGATCATGTACGAGCTAGATGCAATCGCAGCTGCGACTGTCGGCGGCGTATCGCACGCTGGGGGCATTGGTACGATACAAGGAACCATTATCGGTACCATGATTATGGGTGTACTACAAAATGGTCTCGACCTTCTCAACGTTTCGGCCTACTGGCAGCAAGTGGTAAAAGGCTTAGTCATTATCTTTGCCGTTATGTTTGATATGAAGCGCCATAAGAAGAGTAAATAGTGCAACTACAGAATAACTTTGAGTAGGGTACGAGGCGGCTCTTATCTAGGATACCTTGGATGCCTCGGTATAGTCGCTCTCGGTTTGGCTCATCGCGTCTTTTTACAAGGCGCGTTTTTCTTCCTTAGCACATCCTCAATGAAACAAATATTTCAAACCCTTATAAAATGAGGTATTTTGTACATCTATCCTTTGATTTTGGCTTTCGGAGAACTCTATGATAGCGGCTGCTACATTAAGTGAACTACAAGAACAAATACGTTTAGAATATTCCGGCTTAAGTAAACGACTTCAACAAGTAGCAAAATATGTGCTTGATAACCCAAATGATATCGCACTTGAAACTGTTGCTATCATTGCACAGAAAGCCGAAGTTCCACCTTCTACCTTAATTCGGTTTGCCAGCGCATTTGGTTTTAGTGGCTTTAATGAGATGAAACAGTTATTTCGTAACAAAATCGTTGAAGAAACCTCAAGCTATACCGATCGAGCAAGAATCCACAAGCAGCTACACACAGAACCATTAGCACCTGAAAGCCCAAAACAGATACTTCAAGAGTTTGCCAACGCTAACTCACAAGCCATGAATTTCCTGGCAAACCAAACCTCAGAGCACGATCTTAATAGTGCTATCGATATTCTACAGAGCTGTGAAAACATCTATCTAATTGGCTTACGCCGCTCTTTTAGCGTGGCTTCCTACTTCACTTATGCACTACGTCATTTAAACAAACGTGCATTTCTGATTGATGGCCTCGGGGGAATGTACGAAGAACAACTGAGCATGATTGGTCCAAACGATGCCATTGTTGCCATCAGCTTTAGTCCTTATGCCAATGAAACCGTCGCCCTAAGTGAAGTGGCTTCCAAAGCAGGTGCGAAGCAGATAGTGATAACCGATAGTCAGGTCAGCCCCCTCGCCGCTTTTAGCGATGTCAGTTTCGTCATCAAAGAAGCCAAAGTGGACGCCTTTCGCTCTCAATCCGCTTCGCTATGTTTGGTTCAGAGTATTGCCGTTGCCATGGCGATTAATAACGAACACGAATAAAAACAGCGCCCTAAATTGGGCGCTGTTTTTATGACATCGTCAAGAACTAGATAAAGACCGTTCGCTTGCTATTCATTGACTCAATTGCGGCGTCTGCTAAACGCAGTGCAAACTCGCCATCGATACCGGAACAATTAGGCTTACCACCATTAAGAATGTCTACGAAGTGTTGCCACTCAGCAATATACGCCTCTTTATATCTCTCTAAGAAGAAATGTAGTGGTTTCGCGCATTCTACTCCTTGCTCAGAGGTCATATTTATCAGGTTCTCACGGACGTTTTCCGCTTGAAGCATGCCTTTTTCGCCGTGCAGTTCAATACGCTGATCGTAGCCGTAACCAGACTTACGACTATTCTGAATCGTAGCGATTGCACCAGACGCAAAGTTCAATACAATCACTCCAGTATCAATGTCACCTGCCTTTCCGATCTCAGGGTCTATTTTACAACTGCCATGAGCAGTCACTGAGACTGGATCTTCACCCAAAATGAATCTCGCCATATCAAGATCGTGGATTGTCATATCACGGAACATGCCACCAGATACTTTACTGTATTCCGCAGGTGGCGGTTCTGGGTCGCGAGAGGTAATCGTCAGTGTCGCAGGCTCACCCACTTCACCTTCTACCACGCGTTGTTTCAGGTTTGCAAAGTGAGGGTCAAAACGGCGATTAAAACCGACAAGTAAAGGCACCTTATATTGTTCAACAACACCCAAGCAATCACGAACTCGGCTTGAGTCGAGGTCGATCGGCTTTTCGCAGAAGATCGTTTTACCTGCTTTCGCGCCCAGTTCAATCAAATCAGCGTGAGTATCGGTAGCGGAGCAAATACATACCGCATCAACACTTGTGTCAGCCATTGCTTCTTCAATAGATTGACGTTTAGCACCATATTGGTCGCATAAAAGATTGGCATTGACATCATAAGGGTCAATCACCGAATACAAGTTAGTTTCAGGGTGATTGGCAATGTTCACAGCATGAACTTGCCCAATGCGCCCAGCTCCAAACAGCGCGATATTATACATTCTGCACTCCTTCCTTTGCTTGTCGTTAGTCCAACTCGATGGTGAGTCAAACCAGAATAAGTTGCTCATGAGCGGCATGGTTTCAGTAGGTAGCCATATGACACTCATCGCGATTACATGTAGTCCTCAGAATTAATCCATGCATGAGGCCCCTCCCAACTGAACAGCCATTTGCGCTTAGGTCCGGCCATTACATTCAGGTAATAGCTGTCATAGCCTGCCATGGTAGCTACAGGGTGGTAACCTTTTGGCACCATGACCACGTCTTTGTCATACACCGCCATGCACTCATCTAATTCCCTATCATCGGTGTACACGCGCTGCATACAAAAGCCTTGAGTCGGGTCTAAGCGATGATAATAAGTTTCTTCTAAATAGGTTTCTTGGCCGTCGATATCTTGGTCGTGTTTATGGCTAGGATAAGAACTCGTACAGCCCTCTTCAGTAAAGACCTCGACAACGAGCAGGCTGTCCGCGAGTTTGTTATCTGGGAGAATATTGTGTACGTACCTTTGGTTCTGTCGCTTACCTCGGTTTTCAGCATCAACATCTTGAGGGGCGATATGACGAGTCGGAAAACTGCCTTCACTTGGCGCTTCGCAAACCGCCAGTTCCAAATCCGTTTCGGCCAGTACGTGAACACTCTGTTGGGGCGCGACATACACTGAATGTGGCTTAATACGCTGTTGATTTTCATCTTTTTCGAATGGCGACATACGTTCACCAATATTACTAAATACCTGATTATTAACTGTCACAGTTGCTCTTCCCGACACCAAGACTAAACACTTCTCGGTAGCCGTTTGAGCAAGCATTAACACCTCCCCTTTTTCGATCTCATAAACTGAAAAGCCAACGTATTGCCAATTTGCACGCTCTGGCGTAATCGATTGAACACGGGAATCAGGAGATGATTTAGAATACTTAGAAAGTAGATAAGACATTGGGAGCGCTCCATTGCCAATGAGGCCTTATGAAATGTTTAATTCAATTATATTTATATGGAATATTTATTTCGTGACATAGACAACAAAGTCCACTTAATACGGAGAATATTTAACCGTTAAGTGGACATATCATTTGCTTAGAACAGAGCTTTCATACCTTTAAGCATCTTGGTAGCGACATCGTAATAATCTTGCTCCCACATTTGATCATTTAGATATTCGCCCGAATAGAAGCCTTGGTAACCCGTAGACTGGATGGCATCAACCCACTCAGACAAAGGAATATCACCTTGCCCAATAAAGTGACCACGTAACTCTCTTTCGTCCGGCCAAACGACTCCTTCTTCAGGGCGAGTACCATCTGAAATATGGACGTTGTAGATAAGCGAGGGATCAATGCTGGCGATTTGTTCGAGACTTGCGCCTCGGCATGCCCAAAAATGCCAGGTGTCGAGAACAAAACCAAAGTTGTCGCGCCCTACAGCATCTAACAAACGATAGTAATCATTGAGCGAAGCAATAGGGGTCCATGCTGCGCCTTCATATTGAAAGCGAATACCGTAATCTTTACCTATATCCGCAATCGAACGCACATTTTGAGCTGTGAGCTCAATATTTTGCTCTAAAGTGAGTCCGTTCAATGCTTCAAAGGCATTAAGTTGAATGGTAGGTGCACCTATTTGCTGAGCGAACTGACACAACACTTCTGCATCTTGGAACAATTGAGCTTTCGACGCTTTATCCGTCACTTCGATGGCGCCAATAATATCGATGGCTGTAGGCTCTATGTTGAAATGATCTAAACGCTGTTTAAATTGCTCTGCGGATAAGCCGGCTTTAATGTAGCGCCAGAGCTTTTCGGTGTGGATTTCTAACCCTTGATACCCAGTATCATGAGCTAAACGAATGTCTGAAATAATATTGCTGTGGAGTGAACACATTCCATGTAAAGCATAACGCATAGTGGATCTCCTTGAATTTTGGCAACAAGAAGCTAAGCCTTGTTGCATCAGCTTTACAAGGCTTACTCTTTAATAGTCTGGATGTTCATTAATTGTGGTTAATTCACTTCGCGGCACATCAAGCTAACCGCTAATGTCTGAGCGAGATACATTGAACTACTCAACGAACGGAACCCCATCACCTCGCCCTCTTGTACTTCAAAACACACTTCCATCTTACTGCCTTGAGGTGTCATCTGATTGTCGGTAATGGCGATAATAGGCACGTTCTTTTTGTATGCTTCGTCAATTAGGTCACTGGTCTCTTGCGCGTAAGGGTTGAATGTCACCGTGAACAGCACATCGTTTTCGTTCATACGACGCGTCATGGGTGACAACATGCCACCGTGATCATCTAAGAGCACAACGTTGTTATCCGATTTCATTAACGCGTACCAGAGGTAGAACGCCACTGGGTAAGCTCGGCGCATCCCTTGAATGTAGATGGTTTCAGCCCCTTCAAGCATGGCTACGGCACGTTCCAATTTCTGTGGCGACACCATAACTTGAAGTTGTTCAAGCGCCTCAATATTGGCATCACCAAAATCTTGAAAGATGGCTTGTGGTGAATCGTGTGGTACATCTTCCATCTCACGAGCTTTACGAACACGCTCTTTGTAGTCTCTTGGGCGATTCAAATACTGATCTCTAAACAGTATCTGCATAGACGTAAAGCCATCGAAGCCCATCGCATTGGAGAATCGACTTAGTGTCGACAGCGGTACATTAGCTTGTTGGGCGATGGTTGCCATGGTTTCTACGGCGACCAGCATTGGCTGTTCCATGACAAAGTCGGCTACCTGCTGCAGCCTACTGCTCAGGCCGTCATAGCGTTTCACGATAAGTTCGCGTAACGAATCTAAATCAGCGGGTACTTTTACTTCTACATCCATAGTGATAACGCACTCCTATTCGAACGCAATAAATAGTCAACCGGTCCCCTTCCCAAATTAGGTTGGGGACTCTATTTTATGATAATAACTCAAAGTTGCGAATCGCTTCTTGCTTAACATACGGCATTGCTTTCTGCATAAAGTAGATTCGATCAAATTTCTGCGGTTCATCATTCATATAACCGCGCAAGTTGTGACCAAGAGCTTGACGCAAGCAGGTACCGATATTGAATTTTGATACGCGACTCTGTTTCAATTTAAGCATGTCTTCATCGCGAATACCGCTCGTTCCGTGAATGACTAAAGGTACCGTTACCTCATTGGCAATACGATCTAAACGCCCAAAGTCGATAGTACAAGTTGGCTCGGTCAAACGATGAATATTACCCACAGAAATTGCTACACAGTCAACGCCACTTTCTTGGGCAAATCTAGCAGCATCCTCGGGCTCAGTATAGATAGATTTGATATGGTCACGTCCCTCTTCGTAGGGTACTGAGCCAATTTCACCTTCTACAGACGCACCCAGTGCGTGAGCCACTTCGACCACTTTTTTTGTGCGAGCGATGTTTTCATCCAAAGTAAGTTGAGAACCATCAAACATAACCGAGCTGAAACCCGCTTTAAGCGCACGATAGACAATGTCTTCTTCATAAGTATGGTCCAAATGTAGGCAGACCGGTACGCTGCTCTTGTGAGCGAGGTTGAGGAACATCGCCGCAGCGGTTTCCACACCATAAAAATCAACTACGTCTTTATTACAAGCCAGAATGACAGGCTTACCAACTTCTTCCGCCGCTTCTACCACTGCTCTTGCGTCTTCGAAACCGAAAATATTAAAGCAAGGTACTGAATAATCAGAAGCCGCCGCATCAGGTAATAGATCATTAAGATTCACTAACATGCTTTGTCTCCTATTTGAACTTCGCAATCATATCTTTGATACCTGGAATGGTATTCACTTGATATTCATGGTGAGGGTCAAAATGTTGAATCAGAGATTTGTCAGTCTTCCCAACAATAATGGTGAAGTAATACATCTCATAGCCCGGCGCTGCCACACTTGGGTGGTAACCTTTGTCGATAGCAATTACTGAGCCTGTTTTAACGTGATAAACCGGGCCATGGTCATCTTCATGTTCATACAAGAACTGGGCACCAAAACCGAAATCAGGGTTAAAACGGAACTGGTACACTTCTTCGTATAACGTTTCGCGGCTGCCATCTTCTTTTACACGGTCTTCATCATGCTTATGTGGAGGGAAACCTGACCAACCACCTGCGCCGACCGTAAACAATTCACTGACTAGTAAACGACCGCGTTTGTCCGCATTTGATTGGCCAAGAACATGCTTGATTTTGCGGTGCGTTTTGGTGTCGTCTGAACCGTATTGAACGATATCGACATTCTCTTCACGAACGCAGAACGGTTCGAGTGACGCTTCAAACTTACCGCCAGCAATCATGATGTCGGCATTCTCGCTGACACACTCTATTTGCGCTGTGTAGCCAAGTGGAACATAAACCGCTTCTGGATTGCCGTCCCATACTGACGCACGTTTACCAATGTTGTCGAACACTTGGGTGTCTTGCCCATTAGTCACTGAAACGCTACAAGTGCCACCAGCCAACACGATGACAGACTCATACCCTTCAACCTCATGGTTGAATGTGCCGCCTTGAGTCAAACAAACTTGGTTGAAATAACACAAAGGTGTGACTTCATCATTAATACCTACAATGGGTTCATTTTTATTATCGTAGGGTGGTATGTGTTTACCCATATTCTTTCTCCTCACTGCTCTTTTCTTTGAGCGCAGTTTCAAATCCCTAAACTTGTTCATTAATAAAAAAACCGGGCCACGATGGAGTGTATTTTCGCGAGTATCTGAGGTCGAAATACCGGCCCGGGAGACTAAATACTGTCTTCAATCACATCAATCGATGCCACTAAACACCTTGGTTTCTTGTCTCAATAAAATCAAAAAGCTGCTCTTTCGTTGGCATAGCTTCGGTACAGCTATCACCACTGACATTAATCGCAGCCGCAGCAGATCCATTTCTCACGCCTTCTTGCAGTGTGCCACCATTCACTAAGGTCCAAATCAAGCCACCTGCAAAGGAGTCACCAGAGCCAAATGGCTTATTCACTTCAACTCGGAAGATGCCTTGTTGGAACTTAGAGCCATCACGGCAATACACTTTCGAACCAAACTCACCAGCCTTTATCACCACAATCTGGGTGTTGTCGCGCATAAAGCGTTCTGCCGTAGCATCGTCGTCCTTATTGCCCGGTGCAATCACCGTTTCCATCATGTCGAATTCTTCACGATTACCGATCACGATATCGGACAGGCTCGACGCGATACCATAGTAGATAGAAGCATCAGTATCGGTGCGCCATGAATAAGGACGGTAGTCCACATCCAAGACAACTAAAGTGTTGCTGCGACGCGCATGTTGCATTGCAATCAGCGTAGCTTCACGACTTGGACTCTCAGATAGTGCTGTACCTGTCACCACCAAAACCTTTGAGCTTGCGATATATTCAGGGTCGATTTGCTCTGGCTTTATCGTCAGATCAGAAGCATTATTGCGATAGATAAGGACCGTACAGTCACTTGGTTTCATCTCAGTGAAAGCGACCGAAGTGCGAGAGCCAGAGTTGTCTGTCATCATGCCATCTAGGTTGATCCCCTGTCCTGACATGTAACCTTTTACATAGCCACCAAACGCGTCATCAGCGACACAACCAATGAAGCCCACTTTGCCACCTAGTTTGCTCACAGCGACCGCAATATTAGCTGCTGAACCACCAACAAACTTGTTGAAGCCCGATAAATCCGCCATATCGGTTTTTGATTCGCGGGCGTATAGATCCACACCCGCGCGTCCTAAAACGATGGCATCCAACGGTCTGTCATGTTGAAATGCAATTTTCGTCATCGTCGTTCCTATTATTTGTAGCTAACCCAAGCCGCGCCTTGGTCAGCAGACTCAACGCACTTCTCACACAAACGTACCCCTTCGATGCCCGCATCAATACCAGGGAACCAAATACCCGCTAGAGCTTCTTGGTCATCACGGTCAGCAGCATCAAATGCCATAGCGAAACGGTGATATAGGTTAGCCCAAGACTCAAAGTAACCTTCAGCATGACCACCACCAACACGGTTAGAGGCAACACCCTCTGCATCTTGATACAAGTACCCCATGCCACGCTCTAGTACGCGAGGTGCTTCACCTTGTACTTCGTAACGAAGTTGGTTTGGATACTCATCCCACCATTCGATCGATGCTTTAGAACCAACAATGCGGATCTTCTGTTGATGCATCGAACCAGAGTTCACAGCCGATGCCCAAAGCGTGCCAACTGCGCCACCTTTAAACTTGATCATTACGTGAGCGTTATCTTCGAGTGGCGCACGAGATTCGATAAAGCTTTGGCGCATACATGCCAAGCTATCAACTTCTAGTCCGGTCATTACCTCGTTGAGATAAAACGCATGAGTACCAATGTCACCTAGCACATAAGTTGGACCTGATACTTCAGGGCTTACACGCCATTTCAAACCTGGGTCATTCTTTTCGTATTCTTCATTATGGAAGCCGTGAGCGAACTGCATATTGATGACACGAATCTCACCAAGGTCACCACGTTGCACCATTTCACGCGCCTGTTGGACCATAGGGAAACCTGTATAGCCATACATCACACCGATAACACGATTGTTTTGTGCCGCGATAGTTTTTAGCTCTTCCGCTTCTTCTGTCGTGAAGGTGATTGGCTTTTCGCACACCACATGAAGTTTGGCTTCTAGTGCTGCTTTACAGATTTCATAGTGAGTAGAGTTTGGCGTTGCAATAGAGACAGCTTGAATGCCATCTTCACGCTGTGCTTCTTGAGCAAACAACTCTTTATAACTTGAGTAACAACGCTCTGGGTCTAGGCCAAGATTGACGCCAAAATCGCGACAACGATCAGCATCTAGGTCAAACGCACCCGCTACCAGCTTAAACAATCCATCACGCTGCGCTGCATTGCGGTGAGAGTAACCAATTTGGCTACCACGACCACCACCTACCATTGCCCAACGAATTGGCTGCTCAAAATGACGCTCTTCATTAAACATGCTTGACTCCTTGTGTGGCTCCTAGTGTCTAGGAGCCGAGATTAAGTGTTAGAAAATTATATAGAAATCTGAACTAGACACCGCGGCGCTGTGTAGTGCGGCCTTCTTCCCAACTCACCACTTTCTCTGCGACGTGCTCGTTGCGTGTTACCTCTGGTAGACCGACTTCCCACCAGCAATCGCACTTAGACCATGCTGCTGGCGATACTGGGTCAATATCAACCACGATAACGTAAGTACGGTCAGCTTCTTTAGCGCGTTGGAATGCTGCATCGAACTCATCTACCGACGTCAGCTTCTCACTGATCGCACCTTGCGCTTCAGCGTGTTTAGCGAAGTCGACACGAGCCACTTCACCATCAGGACGACGACAGTCTTCAAGTAGATTGTTAAAGGAGTCGTTACCCGTGTTGTTCTGAAGTTTGTTGATAACAGCAAAGCCACCGTTATCGCACACTACGACAATCATCTTGTGACCCGTAAGGACGGATGAGTATATGTCTGAGTTTTGAATCAGGTATGAGCCGTCACCGACAAGCACAACCACATCGTTGTCTGGATTCGCCACTTTAGCGCCCCAACCGCCGGCAATTTCATAGCCCATGCATGAGAAGCCAAACTCGATATCAAACTTGCCGATTTGGTAGTTTTGCCAGTTCATTGCTAATTCAGCAGGTAGACCGCCTGCAGCTGTCAGCACCGTATCACCCGGCTGCATGGATTTGTTCAGCTTACCAATCACTTCTGCATATGAAGACAGTCCAGGTAACAGGTCACCCTCTTGAGGGTTGGTACGACGATGAACGACCGCCTTCCACTCATCGGCCTGCTCTTTCGCAGTTTGAGCCCAAGCATTATCACCCTGCCAATCACCAAGTAACTTCGATAACTCAACCAAGCCACGTTTGGCATCACATTTCACTGGCAACGCGCGGTGTTTTATCGCGTCAAATCGACCAACGTTAATAGTGATAAGCTTCATGTTTGGGTTCTTAAATACACTCCAAGAACCTGTGGTAAAGTCCTGCAAGCGAGTGCCAATTGCGACGACAACATCCGCATGCGCCGCCATATAGTTGGCCGAATCAGAGCCTGTCACACCAATAGGCCCTGCATTGAGCGGGTTGTCTTGCAACATCGTGGCACGACCCGCGATGGTCTCTACAACCGGAATATTGTGCTGTTTTGCGAATGCCGCGAGCTCATCAGTTGCAAGTGAGTAATGCACTCCACCACCTGATACAATCAGTGGTTTTTCCGCTTTCATCAGTACTGCTTTTGCGTCCTCAAGGTCAGCAATTTCTGGCTCTGGTCGACGAATACGGTGAACTTTTTCTTCGAAAAACACTTCCGGGAAATCGTAAGCAACGCCTTGAATATCTTGAGGAAGGCCGATAAATGCAGGTCCACAGGTCTCTGGATCAAGCATGGTGTCAATCGCTTGAGGCAATGAGTGCATCAGCTGTGAAGGCGAGATAATACGATCCCAGTAACGAGTCAGTGGTTTGAATGCATCGTTACAAGTAATAGATGGGTCGTAGAAGTTCTCCGGTTGCTGTAGTACTGGGTCAGGTAAACGGCTTACGTACGCGTCACCTGAAATCAATAGCACAGGAAGTCGGTTAGTGTGAGCAATACCCGCTGCGGTCACCATATTGGTTGCACCTGGACCAATTGAACTGGTCGCGATACCAATACGTCTGCGCTGGTTTGCTTTTGCATAAGCAATCGCCGCCGTCGCCATCGACTGTTCATTTTGACCACGCCAAGTCGGAATTTTGTCTTCAATGTTTTTAAGTTGCTGTCCAAAGCACGTCACGTTACCGTGACCAAATATGGCAAAAGCGGTGCCGAAAAGTTGCTCTTTTTTTCCATCTATTTCGATCATTTGAGCAGCTAAGTATTGTGCAAGCGCTTCTGCGACAGTTAGGCGTACAGTTTTCATTCTATTCCTCGGTAGTCTCAACTTTGTCCATTCCATGAGTAAGCTACGTTTTGCATCCCTAACCCCGTAGCTTTGTGATGGGGAGCATGGCTCCCCATCATCCAGAGCTCAATTACAAGCCATATTTCTTCGCATAACCTGTGATGTTCTCGTAAGCAGTTTTTGCGTAAGTTAGTGGGTGAGCTTTTGCTGGGTCTTGTTCAGCTTCAACCAGTAACCAACCTTGATAGTTACGAGCTTTAAGCGCAGCAAACACGTCGTCATAGTCCACATCGCCCGTACCAGGGACAGTGAATACACCGTCAAGAACAGCATTTAAGAAGGATTTATCCGCTTCGCGAGCCGCTTTCATTACATCAAGACGAAGGTCTTTGAAATGCATGTGACCGATGCGATGACCCCAACGCTCAATCATAGTCACTGGGTTACCGCCACCATATGTGATGTGGCCAGTGTCCAATGTTAGGAATACAGACTCACCTGTGAATTCCATCATAAGGTTGATGTCATCTTCTGTTTCACAGATAGTGCCAACATGATGGTGGAAAGAGAGCTTAATATCGTGTTCGTTTAGCAAATAGTCAGCGACTTTGGTCAACTTCTCGCAGTACATTTTCCACTCATCCATTGATAAGATGACGCGCTGTGAAAGTGGTGTGTTGATGTTGCCATGGACAGTGTTGCTCACTTCACCGTATACCATTGCTTTACAGCCTGCTGCCTTAAGAAGTTTGATGTGGTCTTGCATCGCTGCAATCTCTTCATCAGCAGTCATCGTCATTAGGTTGCCGCTATACCAACCTGACGCAAGTACAAGGCCGTGTTCTTTAAGTAGTGGTACTAATACTTCTGGTTCACGTGGATACTTGGTGCCTAGCTCTGTGCCTGTGAATCCAGCTTCAGCCATTTCACTTAAACACGTTTCCAAAGGGATCTCGCCACCAAGCTCTGGCATATCATCGTTGGTCCAAGTCAGTGGGCTAATTCCATATTGCACGTTGCTCATTTTTATTCTCCGACAATGTTTTAAAGATTTTCCAAGTGATTCAAAGCGCTCATATTGATTGATTCATCGCATTAGCAAACTTTGAACATCTCCTGTTGTTTCACTGAGGACTACTTTAGCCAAAAAAAGCATCAATGAAAAATATTTTTCATATCATACAGTGAGATTTTCAAAACAAGATGAAATTGGAAAAAACCTATATAGCACGCGGCTTACCACTGTTTTTGATCTAGATCTCACTTTTATTAAACATATATTTTTCATACACTTATAACATTTTTAAGATTTGAAAAAGATTTTTCATAGTTTGATGAAGATAACATTTCTGGACAAAATGACAGTTTAGCGGTAGTCGAAACAGAAAAGAGTCAATATGATTAAAACACCAGCAAAATGAAAAATAATTTTCAAATTACACAACTATAACATCTGCTGGACTTATAGAATGCCAATACTCGTACCCTACAAACCGAAGTATTGGGCGTTACCCAACTGGAACTGGTTCGATGGTAAAGGGACAGCTTTGGGGAATCTCAATAAGGAAAATAAAATGGAAGCAACATCCAAGGCAGAAGCACGAAAACACAATATTGCCTATATTGTTCGAATCTGCTGTATTGCAGCACTAGGCGGGATACTATTAGGATATGATACCGCGGTAATTTCAGGCGCCATTGGCCCTATTAGAGAACACTTTGGTTTAACCCCAGCACAAACTGGCTGGGCCGTATCCAGTGTCGTACTAGGCAGTATTATCGGCGCAGTCAGTGCCGGTTGGGCTGCTCTTAAGTATGGCCGTCGCAACACCCTATTCATCGCAGCCGTGCTCTTTATGATTTCGGCCATTGGTTCAGCTTTAGCCGCCACATTTAGCTTCTATGTCATCTTAAGAATTGTCGGTGGTGTTGCCGTCGGTCTGGCATGTGTTGTTTCACCAATGTATATGTCTGAAGTCGCTCCTAAAGACTTTCGAGGGCGCGCCGTCAGTATGTTCCAACAGTCTGCCGTTATTGGTCAAACAGGTGTTTTCTACGTCAATTATCTTATCGCTAAAGGTATGTCAGAAGCTTGGTTAGTGGATCTAGGCTGGCGTTGGATGCTGGGCTCCGAAGTGATTCCGGCGGCACTGTTTGCAGTGTTACTGTTTATTATTCCAGAGTCCCCTCGTTGGTTGGTACTCAAAGGGAGAATCGATGAAGCGAAAACCACACTGTCTAAAATCTCTAACCCAAAACATGCAGAACAACTTATTCTGGAAATCCAAGACTCTCTTAAAGACAGTTTAGGCACCGCTAAGAACAAAGTGAGTTTACGCTCTCCTCTCTTATTCGCTATTCTTGTCATCGGTACCTTTGTTGCTGCGGCGCAACAGTTAACGGGTATCAACGTCATCATGTATTACACCCCTGAGATCCTGAAACCGATTACGGGCTCTACAGAAAACGCTCTATTCCAAACGACGTTTGTTGGCGTGGTATTCATTCTAGGTAATGCGCTTGGCATGTATCTTATCGACAAAGTCGGACGTCTACCGCTAATGAAATACGGTACCTTCGGCTGTGCACTTGGTATGTTTGTTGTTGGCTATGTGTTGTATCAACAAACGGAAGGTTATGCCGCCTTGTTCGCGCTATGTCTATACGTTGTCTCCTATGCCACTTCATGGGGCTGCGCATGTTGGACCATGATTTCTGAGATTTTCCCGAACAGCATCCGCTCTAGAGCGATGGCGATCGCCGTTGGTGCTCAATGGTTTACTGGCTTTATCGTCACTCAATCCTTCCCTATGCTCAACGAAAATGCCTATCTAAAAGAGAACTTTAATGGTGCATTTGCGTTCTGGTTATTTGCGATTCTTTCAATCATCTGTATGTACGTTGTTGTTAAGTATGTACCTGAAACCAAAGGCGTCAGTCTGGAAAAAATGGAAGAAGCCATGGCGAAAAAATTGGGCAAAAAAGTGCCACAGTCCACATCTGAAGCACGTGCTTAATCAATAAGACTCCACAACAAAACGGGAACAGGCTAACTTAAGGCCTGTTCCTTTTTTTTGTTTTTAACCTGGCCAATACAATGAGGCGTTTATGCTCGATAAAATGGCGTTTTTTGTTTACGTGATTCGCTCTGGTTCCATTTCTTCTGCGGCACGACGATTCAATATTTCCGTTTCGGCTGGCAGCCGCTGGTTACAGGAGCTTGAAAACCATTTTGGAACCACTTTGTGTCGTCGTTCAAATCGACTTTTGGAAGCCACTCAGGCTGGTCAAACTCTATTCGAAGAATTCTCTCCCCTAGTCGATAGCGCAGAACGAATCAGCAGAAAGCTAGAAGATTACCAGTCACAAGAAAAAGGCCATATCGACATCGTCTGCACGCCTGTCTATGCCAATCACTATTTGATGGATATGATTGCCCAATACTCCAAGGCTCACCCAGACGTGACATTTAATATCAACGTCACGCCTTGGGCGTTAGATCATGCAAGTACCTCTGACTTAATGATCAGCGCCAATGCCAGCTTCCAAGGTTATCGTGAAAAAGATTTACTGCTGGTGAAGCGAGAATTGATGCAATGTCCATTTATTGTCGTCGCCTCTCCACAATATCTTGAATCGCACAACCTGCCTTCTCACCCTAGTGACTTGGCTCAACACCCTTGTTTGATCGCCACCACGCTCACTGGAAGTAACGATTGGATCTTTCGTCAGCAAGCGGAGAACATCATTTTAAAGGTACCGAAAACCGTTGAGGTTAATGACAGTGATTTGTTGCTAAGAGGGGCTTTGAATGGAATTGGTATCGCTTACCTGCCAGAGTTTGTCGCGAGAAGTTACATTGATAATGGTAAGCTAATCGCACTACTGCCCGATTATCAAACCAGTATTTGGAGTTTAAATCTGTATTATCATTCGCCGCAGACCGCCTCTCCTACGGCGACAAAATTTAAGGATTTTTTGCTTACCAGCAAAGAAGAACAGCATAGCTGATTTATACCAATGCGAAGCTTTGTATCGCGTCGAAACATAGCTTCGCACCAGATAGAAATAAGAACGCGTAGCAAAGCTGATAAATTCGCTCCTGACTAACTTTATGTAGTAGCATTACGCCAAGTTTCACTCCCACGGGAGCAAACGGAATAAGTAACAATGCAGTGAATAAATTGGTTTCATCAAACTCCCCCAGCGCCACATACGGGACTACTTTTACCACATTGATAATGGCAAACAGAACCGCCATGGTTGCGATAAGCGTGACTTTCTCTAAGCGCAGTGGCAGCAAGTAAATACTCGCTGGACCACCGCCCGCATGGATAGCCGTACTGGAAAACCCGCCCAATGCACTCCAAAACCACGCGCTAAATTTTCCCGGTGTCGATGACGACTGTCTACCGCCAAACCAGTGCTGAAAACAAAAAGCCAAAGACAGTAAACCTATGGTGAGTTTTAGGCCAGTTTCAGGTGTCACACTTAAGAATAACCCCGCAAGCACCACACCTAAAATCGACCCAGGAAGCATTTGCTTTAAGATCCGATAATCAGCGTTCTTGTAATGGTGACGGACGGCGAACGCGTCCATTACAATAAGAATGGGCAGTAAAATTGCTGCTGCCTGAGTAGGAGAGATGATCAGTGCCATTAACGGCACCGCGATGATCCCCAATGCCCCTCCTAGCCCACCTTTACCTATTCCATAAATCAACACAGCAGGTATCGCCATTATGTAAAACCAAGGATCGCTGACTATCGGCATGGTTAGACTCCTAACGAGGCGAGGTAGTTGCGGCTGCGTTGAAGGTCAACTTTTACCTGTTGCGATTGTTTGACATTGTGCTCGTGTTCCACAACTAACCATCCTTGATAGTCAATTGATTTTAAACTCGCAATGACTTGATTAAGTTTGATATCACCGTCTCCAAGTGGAGTAACAAGTCCATCAGAATAGGCATCAAACCACGGCTGTTTGTCTCTAATTGCTACACGTAACTTGTCGATAGATACATCTTTCAAATGAACATGCTCGATTCTATCCGCATACCGTCTGATGAGGCTCAAAGGGTCCATTCCATCCAAAAACGTATGACCAATATCGAGACATAATCCAAGTTCGGAATCGGAAATTTGATGCAATACAAACTCTATCTCATCTTTAAACCCTATATACCCACCAACACCGGGATGCAGTAAACAACGCAATCCATGATCCTGAGCTAGGCTAATGATTTGCCTCATATTGTTGATGAGGTGATGTTTCTGTTCTGAGGTTAATCGAGGCGCTGTCGCACTTTGACCGAGGCTGCCAAAGCGCTCAGGGTGATTTCCTTCCATAAGCAGCAGCGTACCCACTCCTAGCGCTTTTAAACGAACACACGTTTTCTCAGTTTGGTTAAGAATTGCTGGCATTTGTTCGCCGTCACTAAAAGGTTGCTGCAGCTTACCAGCACATATTTCTAGTCCTCGCGTTCGGCACGCACTTTTGGTCAGCATCGCCTCCTCTGGAAAGTAGCCGTCTGGCCCCAGTTCAATACCACGATATCCGCAGTCACTTGCCTCCATTAGTACTTTACCCCAACTTGGGTTTAGCCCATTGTCTGGCTCTTCGATACCCCAGCAGCAAGGGGCGCAAGCTATTCGATTATGCATAACGTTTTCTCCAATTATCCTGATACCAAGATAAAAGTGTTAATAATGAAAAGACGTGATCAACCACCAATTTGGTATTTGCATTTATGCAAAGCCGCTTTGAATTCTTGTCTATAACACATAGTCGCTACTCCCTTTTAGACTGAAACAAAGCGCTAAAACAGCCGCAACATTTAAGGTATTGGGAGACAGAGATGGAACGAATTTTTATTGTCGCAGCAAAACGAACCCCTATAGGGAGCTTCAACGGTTCACTTAGCTCATTATCCGCAGTTGAGCTTGGTGCACACGCTATTCAAGCAACAATCGAGCAGGCTGATATTACGCCAGACCTGATTGACGAAGTGATCGTAGGCAATGTGTTAACCGGTGGAGCTGGTATGGGCCCTGCCCGCCAAGCGGCCATTAAAGCCGGGATCCCAGATTCCGTTCCTGCCTACACCCTTAACATGATCTGTGGCAGTGGAATGAAAGTCGTAATGGATGGCGCGAGCCACATTCGAGCAGGCGATGCCGACATCGTCATGGCTTGTGGAATGGAAAGTATGTCAAACGCTCCCTTTATCGCCAACGGTCAAATCCGTCGCGGATATAAAATGGGCCATCAAAACCTTGAAGACAGCATCATTAAGGATGGACTTACTGACGCGTTCCACCAATACCATATGGGTATCACGGCAGAAAACATCGCCAAGAAATTTGAGCTAACACGTGAAGAGCAAGATGCTTTTGCACTCGCAAGTCAAAAGAAAGCGGTCCACGCCTTAGAAAGTGGTGATTTCACCAACGAAGTTGCTCCACTCACTATTGTAAACCGCCGCCGTCAAACTGAAGTAAAAAGTGACGAATACCCAAAACCAGATTGCACCTACGAAGCATTGCAAAAACTCAGACCCGCATTCACTGCCGAAGGCACGGTTACCGCAGGTAATGCATCTGGCATCAATGACGGTGGTTCAGCCATTCTATTGGCCTCTGAATCCGCAGTACAACGTCATGGTTTAACACCACTTGCGGAGCTTATTGAATACGGACAAGGGGCCATAGCGCCCGAGGTTATGGGACTTGGTCCAGTTCCCGCGATTGCCAATGCACTTAATAAAGCCAATTTGTCGATAACTGATATTGATGTGTTCGAGCTTAACGAAGCCTTCGCGGCCCAAGCGCTTGGCGTTGCTCATTCATTAGCGGAACAACACAATATTGATGTGCCATGGCTATTGGAGCGAACCAATTTAAGTGGTGGAGCGATCGCACTCGGCCACCCTATCGGAGCATCAGGCAACCGAATTCTTACCACTCTTGTCTATCAATTGCATCGAACTCAGAGCGATTTGGGTTTGGCTTCATTGTGCATTGGCGGCGGCATGGGCACAGCCGTCATTATCAAACGTTGTTAAAGAGGAAACGACCATGAAAAAAGCAGCATCACCTCAACAACTCAAAGACATTCTTCATGATGGTATGACCATTATGGTAGGTGGTTTTATGGCAACCGGTGCGCCAGAGAAACTTATCGATCTACTTATCGAATTCGACATCAAAGACATCACCCTTATTACTACCGATACAGCATCACCCGGTAGAGGCACGAGTCGATTGATTGCTGAAAAGCGGGTCAAAAAACTTTATGCATCACACATCGGTCTTAACCCAGAAACAGGGGCACAAATGAATGAGGGAATCTTGGATGTCGAACTCGTCCCTCAAGGCACTCTTGCCGAACGTATTCGCAGCGGAGGAGCCGGACTCGGTGGTGTTTTGACGCCTACTGGCTTAGGAACTATTGTCGCCGAAGGCAAACAAGTGATTAATGTTCAAGGAAAAGACTACTTGCTAGAAACCCCATTGAGGGCAGACATCGCTCTTATTCGCGGCTCCATAGTCGACCGCCGTGGTAATGTGTTTTACAGCAAAACCACGCAAAACTTTAACCCCTTGATGGCAACCGCTGCTGACACAGTCATTGTTGAAGCGGAGTCTCTAGTAGACATAGGCGACATTCAGCCTGAAGCCGTGCACACCCCTAGCCTATATGTGGACTATATCTTAACGGAGGACGCGTAATGAGCACTCAACTAGACAAAAATACTATTCGCCGTCGCATCGCCTGGCGTGTCGCTCAAGAAATGCGTGACGGAGATATCGTCAATCTAGGCATTGGTCTCCCTACTCTAGTGGCTAACGAAGTCGATAAAGATGTCGAAATCCTTCTTCAAGCAGAGAATGGACTGCTTGGTATTGATAATTTAGCTGAAGAGCATGAAATAGATGCTGATTTGGTTAACGCAGGCGCACAACCAATTACCGCTATCCAAGGGAGTTGTTACTTCAATAGTGCGGATTCGTTCTCCATTATTCGCGGCGGTCATGTCGATTCCACCGTGTTGGGCGCATTGCAAGTGGATGAAAAAGGTAATCTCGCTAACTGGATTATTCCAGGAAAGATGGTGCCCGGCATGGGTGGGGCAATGGATCTGGTGGTTGGAGCGAAGAAGGTGATCGTTGCGATGGAGCACACCGTCAAAGGTAAAGCTAAACTATTACGCGACTGTACTTTGCCACTCACGGCTGTGAATCAAGTGGATTTGATTGTCACGGAAATGGGCGTCATAGAGTTGACGGAACAAGGGATGCTGCTCACTGAATTAGCTCCGGAATTTTCAATTGAAGACGTACAGCAAGCAACAGAAGCTGAACTTCGCATTTCCCCTGCATTAAAACCAATGCCTATCCCTTGCTAATTCTGGTCTTAGAAGCCTGAACATTAGCCAGACGCCTAGTTGAGTTTAATCACTCACCTAGGCGTTATTTTTACCCTCGACACAAAGTACTGGATATTCATACAGCAAAGAACTATACTGGTTGTACATACAGCAATTCATGAGGTGTAGTTATGTTGCAAGAAAAACTAGAACGCATCAATGAGCTTCGCAAGCAAGCGATGTCTGATCCTGAATTCATGAAGTCTGCGCAAGCACACGCTGATGCGATTAAACACGAATATCACCCCACTCCAAGTAAACGTAGCAAGAAACCCAAAACACTATCTGATATCTATCAAGGCTACGACTTTGGAATTTAACTCATAGACAAATACAAAAAAGGAGAGCATTAGCTCTCCTTTTTAATGGTTCGAATTGCCTTAGTGCACTGCAACCAGCCTTTAAATAAAAGGCCCCAACTAGGCTATTGTTCCCACTCTAAACGGACGAATTTTCCTGATAGCCAGTGGATTTTGACCACCTTGCCCAGACAACCTCTTGGCTTGAGTGCGTTTTAATTGAATGTGGCAAAGTTCCAATATCAAACCAAACGCCATCGCAAAGTATACGTAACCTTTGTTGATATGAATTGCGAAGCCTTCCGCCATCAACAAGCCACCTAACAACACCAAGAACAATAACGCTAGAGTTTTGAAGCCCGGGTACTGGGTGACAAGGTTATTAATTTTCTCTGCCGTCAACACCATGACCACCGCCGACGCTAATATCGCAGCAACCATGATTGGCACTTCACTTGTTAAACCAACCGCCGTAATGACAGAGTCCATAGAGAAGACCGCATCCACCGCGACAATCTGTAATAACACCACTGCCAAGCCTGCACTTACTCGTGTCGAATGCGTACTTTCATCGTGAGTCAGCCAACTCCATAGCTCTTTTAGACTCTTGGCTAACAAAAACGCACCACCCAAGATCATAATGACGTCTCGTCCGGTGAAGGCGAATTTAGCGATTTCGAATAAAGGTTGCGTCAATGACATGACCCAAGTGATCGAAAAAACTAACACGATACGCGCCATAACGGCCAAGCCAATACCTAGGTTTCGGGCCAGTTTGCGTTGATGTAGTGGAAGGCGCTCACAAAGTACGGAGATAAACACGACGTTATCAACACCGAGTACGATCTCTAAGGCAAATAGTGTGGCAAAAATAGCCCATGCTTCAGGCTGAAGGAAAAGTTCTAACATGATTGCGGCTCCAGGAAAGTGGAACCAATAGAATTGTAAAGTCGACTATAGGGGTCGTCCATTTAGGGTTAATACCTCTGTTACTTAGGGATCGCAAGTAAATCACCAAACCCTCTAACGAGCAATATGGCAGAATGTAACCAAACATGTCGTTGATTCATAAATTGATACATGCAACCCCAAACACTGAATACGCGCCAATATTGCCTAGTTCGTCACAATTCCATCTTTGTATAGCCACTTGTATACAAACTGAAGTATTATTGTTTTATTAGGGACATAAATCATGAGAGTGCTGTAATCAGATGGGAAGCCTGAAAAACTCTGTAAGTAAAAGCGTAAAGACCAAAGTTGCTGGTCAAACGCAAGATGACGTCGTTTATTGTCATATTTTTGATGCCATATTAGAACAACGCCTTCCTCCCGCAACTAAACTGAATGAAGAAGCTTTAGCGGAAATTTTTGGTGTGAGTCGCACCATTATTCGTCGTGCACTACTTCGATTATCGCTTGAAAAAGTCGTCGATATTCGACCGAATCGTGGCGCTATTGTTTCCGCCCCTTCGGTTGAAGAAGCACAACAGATTTTCAAAGCTAGAGAAGTGCTTGAGCTTGCCATTACTGAACTCGCGGTTGTAAGCGCAACCAAGGCGCAAATTGCTGAGTGCCGTAAATTGGTCGAAGAGGAAAACGCCGCCTTTGCCAAAGACGATTACGGCAGTGGCCTGCGTTTATCTGGTGAGTTTCATATCAAGCTCGCCGAAATGGCAGATAACGCACCTTTGCTAGCCTTCCAACGCAGTATTGTCTCGCAGTCGTCACTGCTTATTGCCATGTACGAAACGGGCAACCACTCCAACTGTTCTCAAGATGAACATACCATGTTGCTTGATGCCATTGAGAACGGCGATGAAGAAGTAGCTCTTGAGCTTATGAAAGAACACTTAGAACACATTCGTTCTAAATTGAATCTCGATGGAAACAACGCCTCCAACGATCTTCATGTGGTGTTCTCAGACGTGCTTAAGAACAAAGCGAGCTAAGTTGAATACCACTTTATAAGCCAACCAAATACGGTTGGCTTTTTTGATCCTGCCTGTCTCCTCGAAATTTCCGCAGCTTATCGTTTTAAACAACGAAATAATCATGACTGATTTTTTGTAACACAGAATCGACACCTAAACTCTTACTTTATTTAATAATATCAGACAGATAAGAAAACCACTTCATTCTACGATCGATTAACAGCCTTAGTTTTGTTGCTATTTTGTAAAATTTTAGTTGACCTCTTGGTCAAATTATCCAATTATTGACCCAAAGGTCAGAAAATTATAAAAACGAACTATCACGGAACAAGGAGGTCTCTTGATTACTTTTCTACTCAATCAAGAAATCAAGCAGGAAGTAAATGTCTCCCCCAACATGACTGTGCTGAACTATCTACGCACTCATGTAAAGAAAACTGGAACAAAGGAAGGTTGTGGTTCTGGTGACTGTGGGGCATGCACTGTCGTACTAGGTGAGCTCGTCGATGGGCAGCTAAAGTACCGCAGCGTCAACTCGTGTCTAACGTTTATTTCTGCTCTGCACGGAAAACAGCTCATTACGGTGGAAGACCTACAAGAAAAAGGTCAATCACTCCACCCAGTACAAGAGGCCATCGTTGAGTTTCACGGCTCACAATGCGGCTATTGTACACCTGGTTTTATCATGTCGATGTTTGCATTGACTAAAAACAAACCTAACGCAAGCAAGCCAGACGTTATGGAGTCCCTTGCGGGTAATCTATGCCGCTGTACCGGTTATCGTCCTATCGTCAACTCTGCTTTATCACTTTGCTCAGAAGAACATATTGTTGACCAATTCTCTGAATTAGAACGCGCAACTATACAGAAGCTTGAAAGTATTCAAGATGAAGATGCAAGCTTACGCCTTGGTCACCTCACTGCTTTTTCGCCAAAAACTACTGACGAATTGGCCAAGCTTTACAAAGCACATCCCCAAGCCAAATTGGTCGCTGGCGGTACCGATTTAGCGCTTGAAGTAACTCAATTCCATCGTGAAATTGAAACGTTAATCAGTGTCAATCTGGTTGAAGAGATGAAAGTGTGCCAAGAGACGGATCAAACGTTAGAAATTGGTGCCAATCTGCCTATTTCCGATGCGTATCAACTGCTGACTAAGCACTACCCTGATTTCGGAGAACTTCTACATCGCTTCGCCTCACTGCAAGTGCGTAACCAAGGCACGATTGGCGGCAACATTGCCAATGCTTCCCCTATCGGTGACACCCCGCCGCTACTGATCGCGCTTGATGCTAGTATTCAGCTTCGTTGTGGTGATGAAACACGTGTGATTCCAGTGGAAGAATATTTCATTAGCTACAAAGTGACGGCGCAGCAAGAGAGTGAGTTCATCGAAAAGATCATCATTCCCAAGCCAAGTAACGACAGCTTCCGAGCGTATAAATTGTCAAAACGTTTAGATGATGACATTTCAGCAGTATGCGGCGCTTTCGCCATTACTGTGGAAGATAACGTCGTGACAGACGCACGAGTCGCTTTCGGCGGTATGGCAGCAACACCTAAGCGCGCCACACTTTGCGAACAAGCGCTAATCGGTCAAGCATGGAATGAAGAGACCGTAGCCACCGCAATGGAAGCAGTGAAAAACGATTTCGAGCCGCTTTCCGATTTCCGCGCCAGTCAAGAGTACCGCACTATTTCAGCTGCCAATATGCTTAAGCGCTATTACATTGAAACCAATAACACCAGTAATCTGATCGAAACGAGGGTAACGTCTTATGTCTAACGTGAATCATCAGCAACTGACTCACGAAGAGATGGTTGCCATTGTCAAACAAGATTTGAAAACTGGCGTGGGTAAAAGCGTTAAGCATGACAGTGCACCTAAACAGGTAACTGGTGAAGCGGTCTACATTGACGACCGTCTTGAGTTTCCAAATCAGCTGCATGTGTATGCTCTTTTGAGCACACAAGCGCACGCGAAAATCACCAAATTGGACGTATCGCCTTGTTATGAATTTGATGGCGTTGCCATCGCGATTACGTCCAAAGATGTGCCCGGTCAATTAGATATTGGCGCGATTCTACCTGGTGACCCTCTGTTAGCCGATGGTGTTGTTGAGTATTACGGCCAGCCTGTTATCGCTGTAGCAGCAAACGACCTAGAAACGGCCCGTAAAGCCGCTCATGCCGCCATCGTCGAGTATGAAGCACTGCCTGCTATCCTTGATGTTAAAGAAGCCCTTGCCAAAGAGCACTTTGTGACTGAAAGCCACCAGCAAAAGCGTGGTGACTCTCAAAAAGCACTAGCAAAGGCCAAACACATCATTGAAGGTGAGCTTGAGATCGGCGGGCAAGAGCACTTCTATCTAGAAACCCAAGTCAGTAGTGTTATGCCAACCGAAGATGGTGGCATGATTGTCTATACCTCAACACAAAACCCGACTGAGGTTCAGAAACTTGTCTCGGAAGTGCTCGGTGTTGCCATGCACAAAGTAGTTATCGACATGCGCCGCATGGGTGGCGGCTTTGGTGGTAAAGAGACTCAAGCGGCTGGACCTGCCTGTATGGCAGCGGTTATTGCACACCTAACAGGTCGTCCAACCAAAATGCGCTTGCTGCGTAATGAAGATATGACCATGACGGGTAAACGTCACCCGTTCTACAACCAATACAAGATCGGTTTTAACGATGATGGTGTGATTGAGGGAGCTGAGATCATTGTAGCCGGAAACTGTGGTTACTCTCCCGACCTATCTAGCTCTATTGTCGACCGTGCTATGTTCCACTCAGACAATGCCTACTATTTAGGCGATGCGACCGTAACAGGCCATCGTTGTAAAACCAACACGGCATCTAATACTGCATACCGCGGGTTTGGTGGTCCACAAGGCATGATGACTATCGAACACATCATGGACGAGATTGCTCGTTACTTGAAAAAAGATCCGCTCGAAGTGCGCAAAGCCAACTACTACGGTGAAGAAGGTCGTGATGTTACCCACTACTATCAAACCGTAGAAGATAACTTCTTGCCGGAAATTACTGAGCAACTCGAACAAAGCAGTGATTACCATGCGCGACGTAAAGAAATTGCCGAGTTCAACCGCAACAGCCCGATTTTGAAAAAAGGCTTATCCATTACTCCAGTGAAATTCGGGATCTCGTTTACCGCGACTTTCCTAAACCAAGCTGGAGCACTGATTCACATATACACCGATGGCAGTATTCATTTGAATCACGGTGGTACTGAAATGGGCCAAGGCTTGAATATCAAAGTGGCTCAAATCGTAGCAGAGGAGTTTCAAGTAGATGTTGACCGTATCCAAATCACTGCAACTAACACCGACAAGGTGCCGAACACCTCGCCCACTGCGGCCTCATCGGGCGCCGACCTCAACGGTAAAGCCGCGCAAAACGCTGCAATAACCATCAAACAGCGCCTCATAGAATTTGCATCGTCACACTTTAAAGTCACGCCAGAGGAAGTGATTTTTAAGAATGGTATGGTACAGATTCGTGAAGAAATTATGACGTTTGCGGACTTTGCTCAGCTGGCATGGATGAACCAAATTTCATTGTCGAGCACCGGCTTTTACCGCACGCCAAAAATCTATTATGACCATGAGAAAGCGCGCGGTCGCCCATTCTACTACTTCGCTTACGGAGCATCGTGCTCAGAAGTAATCATTGATACGCTGACAGGTGAGTACAAAATCCTGCGCGTCGATATTTTGCACGATGTTGGTGCATCACTAAACCCTGCGATCGATATTGGTCAGGTTGAAGGCGGTTTTGTACAAGGTGTAGGTTGGCTAACAACCGAAGAGCTGGTTTGGAATGAACAGGGCCGCCTAATGACTAACGGACCTGCAAGCTACAAGATTCCAGCGATTGCGGATATGCCTATCGACTTTAGAACCCACCTTCTGGAGAACCGTAGCAACCCAGAGGATACGGTGTTCAATTCAAAAGCCGTTGGTGAACCACCATTCATGCTGGGTATGTCAGTGTGGAGTGCGCTCAAAGATGCGATCTCATATGTCGCCGTGGACGGTGCAATTCCAAAACTCGACACACCTGCGACACCTGAGCGTGTATTAATGGCGGTACAAGCCGTCACACAAGGGCAGAAAAATACAACCACTACCACAACGGAAGCAAACTAATAAGAGAGGTCACTATGTTTAAGGACAATTGGATTCATGAACTCGCGAAGCTTGAAGAAAACCACGAGCCTTGTGTCATGGTGACCGTTTTGGAAGACCGAGGCTCTGTGCCGCGTGACGCGGGCACGAAGATGCTGGTAACACGAGACAAGATTATCGCCACCATCGGTGGTGGTCATCTCGAACATGTAGCATCAAAAATGGCACGAGAGATGCTTATTTCAGGAGAGAGCGCATTAAAAGTAGAGCGCTTTAATCTTGGAGCGCGCCTCGGTCAATGCTGTGGCGGAATGGCGACGTTAAGCTTCGAACCTATTGGAACAGCGCAGAAACACTTAGTGTTATTCGGCGCTGGTCATGTCGCAAAAGCACTACTGCACATAGTGTCGACATTACCATTTAGAGTGACCTGGATAGATGAACGAGAGGCAGAGTTCCCAGAAGTGCTCCCAGATGGCGTGAAGAAATTGGTGTCAGATGACCCTGTTGGTGAAGTAAAACACATGCCACCGAATAGCTACTATTTGGTCATGACTCATAATCATCAACTCGACTTCGACCTGTCAAAAGCCATCATTGATCGTAATGACAGTGCGTACTTTGGAATGATCGGTTCATTGACCAAACGTAAGAAGTTCGACTTTAGGTTATCTCAGCGCGGCTATACACAAGAGCAGATCAACACCATGACCTGCCCTATCGGTATAGGCGCAATTACCGGCAAACACCCTGCAGAAATCGCTGTATCTGTCGCAGGGGAACTGATCTCACTCTATCAAGGAAATCCAGTAGAGCAAAAACGTCCGGATCCGTCGCAGGCACTGCATGAAGTAAGTTAAATGCTTACTTAAAGGACTCAGAATTTGACGGCCAATTTGTGAGGAGTTGGCTAAAAGGAAGTACCATGACATCACAGCGTAAGGCCTACAGAGCCAGTATTTTACATAGCATTGCTGACCCGAAAGACGTCGGGTTAGAGAACTCGTATGAGTTTTTTGAAGACGGCATGATTGTCGTTGAACACGGTCATATCATCGATATTGGCTCAGCTACAGACGTACTAGCAAGACACCCAAAGCCACTAAAAGTCACCACCTATAAAAACAAGCTAATTACGTCAGGTTTCATTGATACTCATATCCACTATCCACAAACAGGCATGATTGCCTCTTACGGCGAACAGCTATTGGATTGGTTGGAAAACTATACCTTCCCAGAAGAAAGACGATTCAAAAACCCGGTTTACGCACACAAAGTCGCGAAACTGTTTTTGGATGAACTGGCGAGTAACGGAACCACTACAGCCTTGGTATTCGGTACCGTACACAAAGAATCGGTCGATGTTTTCTTTGAAGAGGCAGAGAAACGTAAGCTTCGTATGATAGCAGGTAAAGTGCTCATGGACCGCAATGCACCAGACTATCTAACCGACACGCCAGAATCCGGATACCAAGCGTCTAAAGAGCTAATCGAAAAATGGCATAATCGCGGCCGTTTACTCTATGCCGTCACTCCTAGGTTTGCGCCAACAAGCACGCCAGAGCAACTTGCAACCGTAGGTAAGCTGCTTGAAGAATACCCAGACGTTTACATGCATACGCATTTATCGGAAAACAAAAAAGAGATTGAGTGGGTACTTGACCTCTTTCCAGAACGTGAAAGCTATCTTGATGTCTACGACCATTACGGACTGCTACACAAGCGTTCGGTGTTCGCTCATGGTATTCACTTGTCTGATTGCGAATGTCAAAGGTTGGCGGATACCGAATCTGCTATCGCTTTCTGCCCTACCTCCAACTTGTTCCTTGGTTCAGGCCTATTTAAGTTGAATAAGCTTGAGGAGCATGGCGTGCGTGTTGGTATGGGCACCGATGTGGGTGCGGGAACCAGCTTTTCGATTCTACAAACAATGAGTGAAGCGTACAAAATCATGCAGCTCCAACAAGAAAAGCTGCATCCGTTGAAATCGCTCTACTTAGCAACACTGGGCGGCGCCAAGTCTCTTCATTTAGAGGACAAGATTGGTAACTTGGCCGTTGGCAAAGAAGCTGATTTCGTCGTGTTAGATCTTCACGCAACTCAATTGATGCGCTTTAGAATGAAGCAAGCCACTACTCTAGAAGAGAAACTATTTGTATTGATGAGCCTTGGTGACGATAGAACGGTCTGCGAGACGTATATCTTTGGCGACAAAGCTTATGACGTTCAAGGCGAGCGTGATAAGCGCTTAGTCAGTTAACAAAACATAGCAATAAATCGAAGGCCCTTAATGGGCCTTTTGTTTTATCTAGATAAACAATTTCGAGAAATAATTTAAAAAAAAGCACATTTTTTTGTTAGATGAACGAATTCTGAATATTAACTTCAAATCTCGTTAAGATTGACTCAGGCATAGTAGCACCATCAAATGAACACAACGCCTACTTTGAGGTTTTTATGAAAAAAGTAATCATCACTACAGCACTTATTCTTACTTCTGGTTTTGCAGCTGCGAAATCTATGCCTGCAACTGGTGGTTTCAACGGGCCTAATGACGGTGCTCAAACAACTGTGACCCAGGCACTTAATGCGAAAGACGATACCATGGTGCAAATCACAGGTAACATCACACACTCTTTGGGCGATGAAAAGTATCAATTCACCGATGGTAGCAACACCATCGTTATTGAAATCGACAACGAAGATTGGCGTGGTGTTAACGTAACTCCGAACGACCGCGTGATAATAACTGGCAGTATCGATAAAGACATGGTGCAAGACGCAACGATCGACGTAGACAGCGTCAATATCGCAAGCTAAACACAATGAACTTGTCTAAGAATAACTACTAGCCACCTATTCCCCTAAAAGAACCCTGCTCTTAAAAGTAGGGTTCTTTTTTTTTCCCAAACGCATTCATAGAATATTGATACAATCTTTTTTCAGTTTTTTTCTAGATGAACGAATTCTGAATATTAACTTCAATTCTCGTTAAGATTGACTCAGGCATAGTAGCACCATCAAATGAACACAACGCCTACTTTGAGGTTTTTATGAAAAAAGTAATCATCACTACAGCACTTATCCTTACTTCTGGTTTTGCAGCTGCGAAATCTATGCCTGAGCAAGGTGGTTTTAACGGCCCTATCAAAGGCGCACAAACAACAGTCGCTCAAGCGCTAAGTGCCAATGATGACGCTCCGGTTCAAATCACAGGTAACATCACGCACTCTTTGGGTGACGAGAAGTACCAATTTACAGACGGCGCGAACACCATTGTGATTGAAATCGATCGTGAAGATTGGCGCGGTGTGGACGTTACACCAAATGACCGTGTAACAATTACTGGTAGTGTGGACAAAGACACGTTGGAAGATGCAATAGTTGACGTTAAACGCGTTGTCATCGCGGGTTAATAGCCAACAATACTCATCCCATTTTCAAAAGCGGCTGTCATTCAGCCGCTTTTGTTTGGCTGATAGGTTACCAACATCACACCCAATATAATCAATAACGCTCCGCCAATTCGTTGTGGCGTCATTTCAATTGTCGGATATCCCAATAACCCATACTGATCATAGAAAATCGACGCGATAACCTGACCACAGACGATAGAAATCGCCAACGCCAACGCACCAAGTTGCGGTGCTAAATAGATCGACATAGCGATATTAAAAGCCCCTAAAAGCCCACCTATCCATGCCCACCAAGGTAGCGATGATATAGAACCTTGAGGAAACCAAGGTTTGCCTTCAATCACGACCAGCATGCCTAGCACAGCTGTTCCAACCACAAACGAAACAAACGCCGCTTGTAACGATGAACTCATACCAATTTTCAATTGCGCGTTGACGCCAGCTTGAGACACTAAACCAACCCCAACAACAACGCTGAGTATCACCAGTACGACACTTGTTACGTTCACATCAGTCTCCCGTCAAAACACACTCTTACAAGCGTAGCACTTCATTCATAATAAAATTCATGTACATTAGTACGATAACAACATTGATTTAGGGATATGACATGAGCAAAAAGGTATTCGCAGTTATTGGCACAGGCGCCATCGGTGGTTATTACGGAGCAAGACTCCACCACGGCGGCAATGATGTGCACTTTCTCTTCAACAGCGATTATCAACATGTCATCAAAAACGGCTTAAAAGTCGACTCCCATTATGGTGATTACTCAATTTCAGTTGAAAGCTTAAATGCTTATAATGCAACGTGTGACATGCCCAAAGCCGATGTCGTTCTTGTCGCTCTAAAAACCACCCAAAACCACCTTCTCGAAGCACTGCTTCGCCCTTTATTAAAACCCAACACACTTGTTATGTTGCTTCAAAATGGCATTGGTGCGGAGCGAGAGGTAGCTGAGCAATTTAACCTTCCTTTTGTCGGAGGCGGATTGTGCTTTATTTGCTCAAATAAACTAGCGCCTGGACATATTGACCATATTGATTACGGCCGTATCACTATCGGTACTTATGGCGATGCGGGCATTGAAACACTCGAAGACTTTGCCAATCACCTGACTCAAAGCGGTGTAGAAGTCGATGTCGATCAACGTATCATAGACGCAAGGTGGAAAAAGTTATTGTGGAATATCCCTTTTAATGGACTGTCAACCGTACTCAACGCTGATACTGCTGAAATGATGAGCTGCGAGGAGCTGGTTAATCTCTCAAAAGAAATCATGATTGAAGTTCAACATGCCGCCAAAACCACAGACACTGACATTTCAGACTCCTTGATTGATACCATGCTATCAAACACCGCTAAGATGAAGCCTTACCTCACTAGCATGTTACTCGACAGGCGCAACCATCGAGAACTTGAGATTCAATATATGTATAAAAACGCGATTGATTTAGCAAAAGCTCAAGGAGTCGCGATGCCAAAAACTCAGGCGCTTTATGAACAGCTCTGTTTTATCAATAACCAGATAAAAAGCGTGAAATAGTCATGGCCAATCCTGAATTTAAAGAAGACTTAGATGTACTGGATAAGCTCAGTGTCTGCCTGTATCGGTTGGGTATATCACTATTTTCCATCGGCTGTTTGCTGGCAGCCGCATTAAGCTACGAAGGTATCACGCTCGCAAGTGTGACATCTCCATTTGATCAATGGATATTCTGGATGCTGCTTACATCCACGGTTTTATCAGCCGCCAACATCCACGTCTACGACAAAACGGTCAGAACAGTGGTAATGTGGAGTGGCTGGTTAGCACTTCTACTCGTGGTCACAGGCTTCCCGACTTGGGTATCACTTGGCTTTTGCTTTGTAGTGTTTTCCGGTATCGCACTCAAAGAATCATTCTGCTTCAGAGTACCAGGACTGAAGTTGATTCCAGTCCTTCTCGTTATCGCAGTGCTTTGCACTGCCCTGAACAAACTTCCCGTTTTAGTTGCACTCTATACCGCTGTCGGCGGAATTATGGGTTTCTTATCATTTAAGAAATGGCAAATGCCGCTTCACTTCGATATTGGCATTAAAGCGAATTATCAGATTTAGTTATTAAATCTCTGCTACACCCTCCCTGATTAGTGATAATATCTGCGCATCAGAATTACCGAGATACACTATGTTTATCCATCACGTTAACGGCATCGACTGGCTGGTGATTACAGCCTTTGAAGAACTAAAAACCATGTTTATCGAAGATGCCGGAACGATCCCCTCTTGCTTCTCTAACGCCAGCGAACTGAGCTTGATTGACCAAGCCAAGCGTACTTATGGATACTTGCCTTCACTCGACGGCGTAATCACCGATACCGGCACCTTTCAACGCCAGAATAACGAAGAAGATTTGAACCCACAGCTTGCCTGCCTAGTTGAAGGGCGTGGTCGGGTGTTTATCTATCACGGCGGCTTTGTGGCTTTTGTGGATGATGAGCAAACCTTTATTACTCAGATGGGCTAAACTCTATTCGGTAAGTTGAAATCGGCGAATGGGCATCGCTAATAATATGATGAATTTCAATAGCATGCCCATTTTAGCCAAGCGCTAATTCACAAATATACACTCTGTTCTTTTTGTGGGGGTAAACAAAAAGCTCTAAATAGGCAAAAATCCTCAGAGTAGTACAAATCACCTACGGCACTAATGACACGAATGCACAATTATTCGTCATTCCGCACTTAATGCGGAATCTAATTAACGCGCACACTGAAAGTCGAAAAGTATGCTGCCCAGTGATTACTGGAATGGCACGGAAATGGACAAAAGTGAGTTAGATCTTTTGCTTGATTTCGTATATATCGAATTAGCTTTGGCATGCCAAATTCAAGATGACACCTTAGTCTTGTTCGAGATTTTGGCTCAAGCGCTAACTAAATAAGGTGAATTGAAATCCACATCAATATTTGGCAGACAGACGCGCTTTGGACTGTTGACTCAATCAACTAGTACCCTGAAAAGTCTCGTTATCAACCAAAATTGATTTAGTGGACTTACTATCACCAAATCTCACTTCAAATTTTTTTTCTTCAAACGTTTTTATGTACTCTTCACAATGTTGAATTAGCCCTAAAGCTAATTCATTCAACATTGCGTTACTAGAAGGGAACGCACTAACAAATTCGCTAACTATTTGGCTTCCAAATTTACGGCTAGCAACCTCAATAACATGCATGAATAAGCCCAGATCTTGTGCACTAAATGCGCTCCCCAGAGCACCTAGCCAAGACGGTTTATAGTGTTCGTCAGCAAAAGCCGAAAGAAGAAAACAGAGACAAGCCTCTTCGAACTGTTCATTTTGAGCGAGTTTTGTAGCTATGAAATACTGACTATCAGGACATAGGGCATTGTTATCTTTAAGGTAACGTTGAATCTCTTCTTCACTTGCTCTTTCAAGGAACTCTCTTCCAGCTTCTCCCTGTCTTGACTGTTCTTGGATCCCTAATTTATCAATAATGTACTCTAAACAAGCGACCTTTAAGCACCATTCGGAGTTTCTGGTTTCTAACTTAGGATAATACTCTTCAAGCTCTTCTAATGCCTGTTTGTATTTACCAGTTAGCATGAGACTGTCAGCATACAAAACGTGGTTTTCTGGGGTGTCTTCGCTTTGAATAGCTTGCGAGTATAGCTCACTAGACGAAGCATATTTGCCTATCATGAAAAATAAGCCAGCAAGTTCCTTTTTCCAATATGTACGAAGCTTATAGTCTGGGTTCGCTTTGGCGGCTTTAATGTAATATCTAATCGCTTGGCGGTTTCTATTCTCGCGAGCTAAGCAATTTCCAATGTTGTAATAATAGGTAGCTCGAATAAGAGGCTCATCGGCATTCTCGATCAAATCAAGATAAGCCGTGACGACAGATTCGACTTGTTCTTTAGGCACTTGGCTGGTAACTAGTGTCAGAGCAATTTGAGTAAAGTTAATGCCTTCTTCGTTGTCGACAGTGATTCTTTTTTCCGTTTCCACGATGTACTCGAGTGCGTCAGGAATACGTTTCGATTGAACTTTTGTCGCTATATATGAGAAAAATGCAAACTCTTCGTCTTTGTAATTGGAGTTTTTTAAATAGCTATCATAGAGTTCTTCAGCCTCTCTAATATGGTTAAGGTTTTGTAGGATGAAAGCTAGAGCAACATAAATATCTGCAAGGAATGTATCAAGGTCACTCGGACAGTTAGGCGGATTGAATTTGGATCGAAAACTACCTACCCCACCAAGGTTCACATAAATTTCTTTATCAAATATCTCAATAAAGCTAGTTGACTGTTCATCGGTACTAGATATAAGCGAGAATACAAAAGGGCTTTGCGAGTACTTTGCACTGTCTATGAGTTTAGAGGCGAATTGTGCGGTGTAGTTTGATAGTGATGAACTGCTATCAATACTTATAGCAACATCAATAGGATTTCTTAGTATTTGCTGTTTTAGGTGATAGTAAGCGTCAATATCGTTCAATATTTTTTCTGCGCTTTTCTCTGTCCACTTATCCTTTTCTTGAAAGCACATACAAAAGCTTTGTTCTGCTTTTGTATCATCATTAGGGTTTAGAGAATAATGCCACCTAGTATAGATAGATTTCGAGTCGTCTAAGTATCGAACTATAAGAATAGGCACTTTGAGCTGATTGAAGTAGTTCAAGGATTTGTTCTTCATTCGTAGGTTCAGAGCCTTAGTTATATCTTTTTCGTCTGTAGCTTTTATTTGCACTAGGAACTTCTTCCCAGTGGTGTAGCCTTGCGAATCAATAATCTCCACTTCTCCATCAATCCCATAGTCATGGGAAGGGATTCTGTAGATCCACTCTTCAGGTAAAAGAGATTCAAACTTCCTGACTGAGAGAGTTTCTAATATATGGGTCCTAGTTCTTCGTGGAAGGCTCATTGGTTACTCCGTGAATGTATACTTACAGGTATGCACTACCATTCGTTTGTATGTGATAAATCGTCAGTCGTAAACAAAAATACTATTTGAATATCGGCTATAAACTAAAAATGCCACGTGCTTGCGAAGCAGTCAGAAACGCTTTAGTAGGCGTTTACTATTGCTCAACTGGTCCAAAGTGTAATGAATATTCAACGCGCTGAAGAATTAGTTTATTGATGCACTTTACGACGACCTTGTTCTCATTAATTGGATACCCAAACAACGCTATATTTTGAATGATTTTACCAGCTTCATATCCTTGTAGCTGAGGAATGCGCCTGTGTGATAAACCGTATGTTGTTTCAAATGGCATTCCACCGGTCCGTAATAAACTGAAGTAAGACGGAAATACTATACCATCGTAACCAGCATCCACTGCTGCTTTACTGATATCACGAGATATACCATATGAGTGTTTGCCAGCTAGAAATAACATGTGAACAGCCATATCAAGGCTCTCAAATTCAGTACAGTCTTCCTCTAATATCTCAGTTAAATTCAATAACTTTAGCTTTTGTTTTGGCTGTAAGGTCGCCACATAGATCTCATCTTCGGCAGACACTCTACATTCGTGCAAACAAACCTGAAGGTCAGGTGAACCATACATTATCGATAAATCGTCAGAATCTAATCTACCAACACCCGAGTACTGGATTGGCGGGCTGTCATATTCATAGCTTTCATGGGGGCGCTGTGGATTATTTCTAATTCTATAAAAACTGACGTCTTCACTGATTTCGATAGCGGGATATTCCGTGAGAATCCTATCAATCACATTGTTTCTGGTTTCATTACTTTGAAGCTCTTTGAGGGGTTCAACTTCTCCAATCATCCAAAATCTAGGCCCATAGTGAAAAAAGCCTATTCCCAAGTAGCTTTCAAATAACTTAACATCATGCTTTAACCACTCTGAGACATTAATACTAGTCTTCTGATGTTGATTAAACTGCACTTGTGGAGCTGCACCATACTCGCACTTATGTAAAGTTCCCCATACGAAGAAGCGATGAGCTAATGAAAGCAATTGAGATTTATCAAGTTTTCTACCTGATGCAGATCCACACTTATCACATGCTAAATCATCATCAATTCCCATCTGGAATGCGCTTAGCCGCAATCCTTCATCATTAAAACAATCTGAACATACCATATAGTTAATTTGACACTCTGACTTACGCCCAACGCTTTCATGTAGCTAAAATACGTTTCACATGCACCTAGACTGCCACCTTTTACCCAGTAGCACAATCAACTTCTTCTTACTAATCAGATATTTGTAGGTTGTGCTTAGAATTTAGATTCCCACAAGGTAGTTAACAGTGTGCATAACTAATGATCGTATTCAATAGAAACAATGACGAATAGAAATTTGGATAACTTTTGGTAAGGTAAAACTAATAAAACAGGACGTTTATGAATAATTCCTCTAAGAAGCTTGGGGGCAAAAATAAGCCAGCCACGTCACACAGTTTGTGGAGTGGATCATAGAGTTTAGTGGAAGCTGTCAGTAGATTCCTACCTTCGCAGGAATGACCGCATGGGGATTTGAGTACTTTTCGGTCATTAACATCGAAAGGGGCAAAAACAAGTTAACCTCATCAGACAGCTAGCAGAGGTAGATCATATGATTCAGGAGACGCTTGTAGGTAGATTCGTGCCTTCGCAGGAAGGGTTGTATTTGGACTTGGCCGCTTGCTGGCAAGTAACGTCGAGAGGCGTAAAGGTAAGCCAGAGAAAACTAGCTGTAGTCGAGCATATGACTCAGTGGGCGCTGCCGGTAGATTCCTGCCTTCACAGCAATGACAGTGTTTGGACTGAACACTCTCCTTTTACCAAAAGGTGATGCATATTTTGTGGAAGCGATAAGAAGCACCAATTCACCTTTTGCCCTTCCCACATTCGCTGCAGCTTGAGCGCAGAAAACTGAAATGAATAAACCAGCTTCATATTCTCTTAGTAAACCAATTCAAACCGATGTCGCAAATAGAGTAATTAACCTATAATTCATTGTATTTCCTGACAAAACCCTGACAAAACCTCGACTGTCGTAACCAACTGATTCCTATAACCTTCCCGCTCCGTTCAAAACTACAATAAAAACTATGATTATATTTACCGTTGATTCTTTTAAAGAGGTTTTCCATATTCATACTTCAATGAAGAATAACCAGTTTAGTACTCAATATTTCAACGACGGCCATAAGCTTCATAAGTTGAAAAGAGTAAGTGTTAAAAAAGACGTTTTTGATGTCTCGGGGATGTACCATGAAGTCATTACTGGCTGTACGTTTGAGTTTTACAGTCGATCTGATATCAAAGTTAAAATCGTAGAAGGTGAGTTTCACGTAGAAGATCTCGAGCTGACACAACAACCTGCTACAGATTATGGCGTCTGTGCATCTGCGTCTGAGTTCTGCTTTTAATTAGACAAAAAAACTGACTAGCATGCGCTAGTCAGTTTATGAATAGTAACAGTGGCTGTCTTAGTTACTGGATTTGAGCGCCTTGCTCTACCCATTCTCCAATTAACACTCGTTCTTCATCTGTCATCTGAGTTAAGTTACCCAATGGCATCACCTTCGTGGTCACGGTTTGAGCAACAATGCGTGGTACATTCACTTTGATCTCTTCAGGCGTATCCAGAATCACGCCAGCTGGAGCCGTTTGGAATGCAGCATGCGTTGGTGTTGCAGAGTGACATACCGAACAGCGCTCTTGAATGACATCATTAATTTGTGCAAAGGCTATTGTGCCATCATCTGCTTGAGCCGTAATGTCGGTAGCCGCTTGCACATCTGCATGATGATCACCAACTTCAACCACAGGTGCTTTTGCCACAGGAGCAGCTGGTTTATTAGCGTAAGGAGATGTCACAAAGGCAAGCGTTACCATACCCAGTGCAGCCGCCGGAATAGTCCAAGCGAACCTCTGACTACCATGACGCGTATTAAAGTAGTGGCGAACCAAAATACTAAATACCGATAGCGCCGCTAAAATTGCCCAGTTGTATGCAGAACCATATGTGCTAGGGAAATGGTTACTTATCATGATGAACAACACTGGCAACGTTAGGTAGTTATTATGTCGTGAACGCAACAGACCCTTTGCTGGCAGCGTAGGATCCGGTTCTTGATTGTTTTCAATCGCGTTCACCAATGCACGCTGTGCTGGCATAATCACGAAGAACACATTACCCACCATGATGGTACCGATAATTGCCCCTACATGGATGTATGCTCCACGTCCACTAAACACCTGTGACAATCCGTAGGCTGCACCTACCAACCCGAGGAATAACACAATACCTAATAACACAGGTGTCTTGCCCAAGGGCGAGTTACACAACAAGTTGTAAATAACCCAACCCGATATAAGCGAAGCTACACCGATCATAATTGCAGAGTTTGAATCAATACCTGAACCTGGCGCTACGAGGTAGATTTCAGCATTGAGGTAATACACTACGCCCAATAGCAGGACACCAGTAATCCAAGTAAAGTAAGCTTCCCACTTAAACCAGTGAAGGTTTTCTGGCATTTTTGGTGGTGCCAGTTTGTATTTCTCAAGATGGTAAATACCACCGCCGTGAATCGCCCATAAATCGCCAGATAGGCCGTCTCTAGGGTTAGTACGGTTGAGATTGTTCTCAAGCCAAACGAAGTAGAAAGACGCTCCAATCCATGCGATACCTACAATCATATGGGCCCAACGAATCATCAAGTTGAGCCATTCTGTCATGTGCGGATCCATAACACACTCCTCAAAAGCAGCTTAGACAGTCGCTTGCTGCTTGTCCTTATCTTGTTTCGTCTTATCGATGCCTTGCGGTAAATCCTTCAAGTCCAACTGTACAAGGTTTTCTTCAAAGAACACTTCATCACAGTTGTGTCCTTCTCCAGCTCTATCGACGATCAGAAATTTATCTTGGTCGGTCAGAGCCAGAACAGGATGGTGCCAAACGCCTTTGTGATAGTTGACCCCTTGACGACCGTTGCTATAGAAAGCTCGGCAATCAGTCAAAGAAGGATTGTCGCCTTTTGGTGCGACAACGATAAGATACGGTTGACCAAGCAATGGTATAAACGCCTGTGAACCCAGTGGGTGTCGCTCTAACATTGAAATAACGAGCGGATACTGAAGCGGGGTCGCTTGGAAGATACTCATGATCGCACGCCCCCCCAGCTCTTCAACATCGGCTTCTGCTAGCTTATGGTAGCGACGAGTTGATCCATTATTGATCATAAAATAGTCACTATTTTCAACTTCAATCACATCACCAAACTGCTCAAATGCGGCTTTAGTGAGTGGCTCAATAGTTAGATGACGAATACCATTACTCATAAAAATTCCCTCTATTAAGTTTAGTCTGCTTTTGTGCCGAATAGGCGTAAGCGACTAATACCACCATCAGGGAAGATGTTTAGTCTTACATGGGTAACTGGACCAATCTCGTTAACCTCAGCAACAAACTCATGAATATCGTGTGCGTTCAGTTTTTGAGAAGGAAGTAGCTCCTTCCAAAACAGACTCTGAGTGGCAACTTGATCATCTGTTCCACCTTTCACGTAAGCGGCTTGAATTGAGCAACTATCTGGGTAGTTACCTTTGAAGTGCGCTGTATCAACAACAACACGGCCAACATTACCCGCATGTCCAAGTGCCACAATCACCCAGTCATTACCCGGCGTTCTGCGTCGAGCGGTCTCCCAACCATCACCCATGTTTTCACCACGACCAGGGCCAAGGATATTTGACTTATTACCATAGTGCTCATCACTACAAGCCAACGCACGACCACCATTTTCTACGGCCGCCAAGTCGACTTGTTGCAACTCGTCGATAGCATTCCAATCTACACTTGGGCTACCGTAGACACGAAGACGCGCTACACCACCATCTGGATAGATGTTAAGACGAACATGGGTATATACTTTGTCGCTGTCAATTTCGTTTAGATGGTGCTTGTCACCTTCTAGACTTTGTGACGGTAGAATTTCTTCCCAGCCTTCCGCATGAGTTGGATCAGCATCTGGGCTATAAATCGCGTCAACAGACGCTGACGGAGGGAAGTTACCTGTGAAAAATGAGGTATCGATATCAAGGCCTGCAATCGTTCCTGCTAAACCGAGCTTAACCACACAGAAGTCATAACCTTCGCCACGTTTACGGCGGCTTTCCCAACCATCCATCCATTTGCCATTGTCGTCATAAAGGTCGTCTTTCCACTCAGGTGCTTCACGACGAAGTAAACGACTCTTGTCAGCAAAGAAGTCATCGGTAGCGTATAGCGCTTCTGCGCCTAGTTTGTCATCTGCAAGGTTGATGTATTGTTCAATATTCAAAGACATTTCCTGTCATCCAGTTCAATTAATCCAATTAATAATAAAATGAGTACCTGCTTGCTCGTCGCCATTATCGGCCTCTGCCGATGCGCTCATTGCTTAGATTTTCCAGCTTAGGCTTTCGAGCTTAGGTTAATAAAAGAGATAGTCGCCTTTCCTTTGACTTACATATCTCTCAAGCGAAATAACGCTATCTTGTTGATTTCGTTAAGCGCAGTAGCAAACTCAGTTTCACTATCATTGCCTAATCGCATCTCGAACGATTCAAGAATTTGGTAACGATTGGCCCCTTTAACCGCCATGATAAAGGGAAAGTTGAAGCGATTTTTGTAGCTGTTGTTGTAAGTAGTAAACTTGGCAAATTCCTCTTCGGAACACTGGTCAATACCAGCACCAGCCTGCTCAGCTGTAGATGCCGCGGTAAGTTCTCCATTGACCGCAGCTCTACCCGCTAAATCTGGGTGGGCGTTGATCAAATCGAGTTGTTTTTGCGAAGACGCATTAAGTAGCGTCATCGACATTTTTAAATGTAAGCTTTCTATATGGTTGTCATCTGCATCCAGTCCAGCATCAAAAACGGACTCAGCCACCCAAGGACTGTGCTCATAAATATCAGCAAAGCTTGAGACAAACTCATCACGTACCATAGTTGTCGGTGTGCATGATTTGAATTGTGTCATTATTGAGCTCCTTGCTGTTCATCGGGTTGATATGGGTGGTGTTCATGCCAGTGTTTGGCAATATCGATGCGGCGACATAGCCACACATCTTCATGTTGACTTACGTAATCTAAAAAGCGTTTTAGCGAGGCGATACGTCCCGGACGTCCAATTAATCGGCAATGTAAGCCGACAGACATCATTTTGGGTGCAGTTTCACCTTCTTCATACAGGGTATCGAAGGTATCTTTTAGGTACTGGAAGAACTGCTCGCCGGAGTTGAACCCTTGAGCGGTAGCAAATCTCATGTCATTTACATCAAGCGTGTACGGGATAACTAGCTGAGGTCTACCTGCTTCAGTGTGCCAATAAGGAAGATCATCGTCATAGGCATCAGAGTCGTAAAGAAACCCACCTTCTTCTGCCACAATGCGTCGTGTATTAGGACCGGTTCTTCCGGTATACCAACCAAGCGGACGTTCACCCGTCACCTGCTTAATAATTTCTATCGCCTTGACCATATGATCACGCTCTTGCGATTCATCAGTATATTGATAGTCGATCCAACGATAGCCGTGACTGCATATCTCATGGCCCGCTTCTTTCATTGCCATGGCGACTTCTGGATAGCGCTCCACCGCCATCGCGACCGCGAAAATAGTTAATGGAATATCGTATTGCTTGAATAACCTAAGCACACGCCATACACCGGCGCGGCTTCCGTATTCGTAAATAGACTCCATACTGATGTGGCGCTCACCTTTTATTGGCATAGCACCCGGAATTTCCGACAGGAACGATTCCGATTCATCATCACCGTGCAGTAAGCAACGCTCACCACCTTCTTCATAATTCAATACAAAGGAAACCGCGATTCGTGCGTTATTTGGCCACTTAGGGTGAGGGGGATTCGCTCCGTAGCCGATGAGATTGCGCGAATAATCCTTATTCATCCACAGACTCCTTCTTGGTTCTTTTCTGCACTCTCTTTGGAGTGCGCTTTCACTCTTTGGTTTACTTAATTGTATACAATAATTTATCTCAATGTAAAGATTTTGTTTATCAAATTACATTTTGGAAACATAACGCTAATTTTCAATAAGTTATAATTGAATAATTTTTAACCATCACTATTTTAGTGCACGTTCCAACCACATTTAGCACTGTTTTGATGCAACATTTTCATAACATAAACCTTTACTAATGGTGTAAATTGTGTACATATTAATATCAATAGAATTAAACAGAGCTGATTTTTGTATACAGAATTACAAGATGACATTAAAGGAGCGTGTGTAAGCACGAAGCAATTATGGGACGACTAACAACGCATGTACTAGACACCGCAAATGGTGTACCTGGGTCAGAGATCCAAGTGGATCTTTTCCGTATTGAAGGTGAAGAAAGTCAGTTTATTAAAAGCGTAATGACAAACTTCGATGGCCGAACTGACTCTCCTATTCTTGAAGGCGATGACTTTGTCGCTGGAAAATACCAACTCATTTTCCACGTCGCTCCTTACTTTGAGCGTAAAGGAGTCGAGCTAGATCAAGTTCCATTCCTTGACGATATCGTGATTCGCTTTGGATTGAATGACGAGGATGCGCATTATCATGTACCTCTGCTCGCCTCCCCATACAGTTTTTCAACCTACAGAGGCAGTTGATCGCTGTAGCAACCTTCTCCTAGCAAGTGCAAGACAACAACAGGCAGCCTTGCACTTCTAAGAGCTCGCTCTTTTGCGAAAGAGCAATAAGTAAATTGGAATGAACCTGCTCTCTTTAGAGAAAGGCACTAGCGCTGGAGTGACTCTGCAGCAAGGTGTCATGGGTACTGCTGTTTTCAATTTAAGGAAAAGCAACAAACTTTATACCCAGTTTCTACATTAAGGGTATTGTGTAAAGGACTTACTCAAATGAATGAAAGCAAAGCAGAAGTGCTCAACGAATCGGCTGGGAATGGCGTACTAGAACGCTTTTTCAAGATAAAGCAACACGGTTCGAGCGTTAAAAATGAGCTCGTCGGAGGTGTAACGACCTTTGCTACTATGGCGTACATTATTTTCGTCAACCCAAGCATTATGGCGGCCTCTGGAATGGATCAGGGAGCGGTCTTCGTCGCCACCTGTATTGGTGCAGCCATTGGCTGTTTACTCATGGGGCTGTTTGCGAACTGGCCCGTTGGACTCGCGCCCGGTATGGGGCTTAACGCTTTCTTCTCTTTCACTGTCGTCAGTGAAATGGGATATAGCTGGGAAGTGGCACTCGGAGCGGTATTTATCTCCGGTATTCTCTTTGTCGGTATGAGCTTCTATAAGATACGACAGTGGATCATTGAGAGTATTCCTGAGAGTTTACGTTACTCGATGACAGCAGGTGTCGGTCTCTTCTTGGGTCTTATCGGCTTGAAAACCGCAGGTATTGTTGTTGAAAACCCAGCAACATTGGTCTCTCTAGGTGACTTCACTAAACCAGATGCTCTGTTAGCTGCTATTGCCTTCTTGATCATCGCAGTGCTCAGTGAGCGTCGCGTGTTCGGTGCGGTATTAATTGGTATTCTTAGCGTCACTATTGTTGGCATGATGTTGGGTCTTGTTCAATACAATGGCTTCTTCTCTGCACCACCAAGTATTGCTCCAACCTTTATGGCGATGGACATTTCAGGTGCGCTTAACGTGTCTATGGTCAGTGTGATTCTTGCTTTCCTTTTTGTGAACATGTTTGACACAGCAGGTACGCTGATGGGTGTCGCTGAGCGAGCTCACCTAATCAACAAAGAAACAGGCAAAATTGAAGGACTAAGCAAGGCACTTAAAGCCGATAGTATTTCTAGTGTTGCCGGTGCATGCGTGGGTTGTCCACCAGTGACCAGTTATGTAGAAAGTGCCGCGGGTGTAGCTGCAGGTGCTAGAACCGGTCTATCCGCGATTGTCGTTGCCGCTCTTTTCCTAGCAGCAATTTTCCTTTCTCCATTAGCCGGTATGATTCCTTCTTATGCTACAGCTGGCGCTCTTATTTATGTCGCGTTCGTCATGATGAGCAGTATGCAGCATGTTGATTGGAAAGACTTTACCAATGGTGCTCCAGCAGCCATTACAGCGCTAATGATGCCACTTACTTTCTCTATTGCTAATGGTATCGCCCTTGGTTTTATCACTTACACCGTTCTTAAAGTAGCAACGGGTAAAACCAAAGATGTCTCTATTTCAATGTACCTACTAAGCGCCATTTTCGTTGCCAAACTAGTGTTCATTGGATAACCCCAAATCAAGCGGTAATCGTGCCTTAACGGTTACTGCTTCTTTTTAAACCTGCCGTTTAGGTCAGCACAACGGACGAGCAGGATAACTATCACTACGCAGTTTGTAGAAGTCACCATGTCACCACCAAGGAAGAGTCGATTCATCGCTCTCTAAAGGAATAAGTATGAAACTTCTGTACACCCTGAACCAAAAACCGCCTCACGGCATGACCTTTTTACTGGCCGTCCAACATATGCTGGCCTCTATCGGTGGTATCGTCGCTGTACCATTAATTGTTGGCGCGTCCATTGGCCTACCCAACGACGAAATTGTTTCCCTCATTAACGCCGCCTTACTAGCATCTGGTATCGTCACCATCGCACAATGTGTCGGTTTCGGCCCTATCGGAATTAAGCTACCGGTTGTTATGGGCTCAAGCTTTGCCTTTCTTGGTGTTGCCATCTCCATAGGTAAAGATTCTGGCGTATCCGGCATTATGGGAGCTGCCTTGGTGGGTTCGTTTGTCGTTATATTAGCTAGCTTCTATATGGACAAAGTGCGCAAGCTCTTCCCAACCGTTGTAAGTGGTGTCGTCGTCACCTTAATCGGACTTACTATACTCCCTGTTGCCATGAACTGGGTCGGAGACGCCCCCGCAGTCAGCAGTGAATTTGCCACCTTACCTAAGCTGTTTCTTGCCGCTGTGTCACTTGGCATTGTGATTGCGGTATCGGTTTATTGTAAAGGTGCGGTTGCAGCGTCTGCTATTGTTATCGGCCTTGCCGGTGGTTACATCGTAGCGCTGTCCATGGGAATGGTCGATCTCAACCAAATAAGCACCGCTGAGTGGGTAGGTGGTCCAGAGCCGTTTAAATATGGTCTTACGTTCTCAGCCAGCGCCATTGTAAGTATGAGTTTGGTTTATATAGTTGTCATCGCCGAAGCGACTGGTGACTTTATGGCACTGGCAAACAACTGTCACACCAAAATTGATGGTAAAGACCTTAAGCGTGGATTGCTTGGTGATGGTCTGGGCAGCACACTTGCTTCATGCTTAACGGCTATGCCGTTGGCATCATTCAGTCAAAACGTAGGCATTGTTGGCATTACAGGTGTTGCAAGCCGTTACGTTGTTGCAGCAACGGGTGGACTGCTCATCTTGGGCGGTTTGTTCCCGAAATTGGCGGCGATTGCGGTAACGATTCCAAAGCCAGTGTTAGGCGGTGTGGGTTTTGTCATGTTTGGCATGATAGCTTACGCGGGCATTCGCATGCTTATTAAAGCGGCTGACACTAAACGTAATGCTCTTGTCATCTGCGTTGGTTTAGCATCAGGATTGGCAGTCACGTTTGAGCCACGCTTACTTCAACATTTCCCTCATGAACTTTCAAACTTCCTTCACTCAGGAATTACAACCGGTACGATCGTCACCGTACTTTTGCATCAGTTCTTGCCAAAATCAAGCAAGCGCGAAGAGCAAGAAGCACACGAAGAAAGCCGTGCTATGGTTAAGCAAGAGATTCATGAACTTCAGCAACAAGAAGAAAACCAAGAAATATCACAGACAGAGCTGTCTACAAAAGGTAATAATTAAAATCAGCTAACAACACAGTGGCTATAACTGTCGTGCTCTAGGACATGGCTTAATCAATGACATAGAGCACCTTACATCAACTAAAAACTTATAAAAGACCCTCTTCCCTGAAAAGGCTGAGATGGCTAAGGATTACTATGAATGGAAACCGTATGGATTAAGAATCCACTTGCTATTTACACTGGCACTACAGAAGACGCTGGCGGCGGTATCGTCATACAAGGCAGTCGAATTATCGAGCTAGTAGCAAGCAACCAAGAACCCACCACAACCATTACGGCGGTTATTGACGCATCACAACATGTCGTCACTCCAGGGCTTGTGAATGCCCACCATCACTTTTATCAAACGCTAACTAGAGCTTACCCCGATGCGCTCAACAAAGAGCTGTTTCATTGGCTAAAAAGCTTGTATCCAGTATGGGCAAATCTTGACGAAGAGATGATGAGTGTCGCTACAGAATTGGCACTTGTCGAGCTATTGCTCTCTGGCTGTACAACAGCCTCGGATCATCACTATTTAATCCCTACTGGCCTTGAACATGCGATAGATTTACAAGTTGAAGCCGCGCAAAAGCTTGGAATAAGGGCCATATTTACTCGCGGTTCGATGAGTTTAGGGGAAGATGATGGCGGATTACCACCGCGTCACACAATACAAACGGAACAAACCATCGTCGACGACAGCTTACGCTTGATCAATAGCTATCATCAACGTGAAGATGGCGCGATGACACAAATTGCGCTCGCGCCTTGTTCGCCATTTTCTGTGACCACTGATTTAATGAAAGAAACGGCACGAATCGCCAAAAATGAATCGGTGATGACGCATACGCATCTCTGTGAAACGTTGGATGAAGAAGATTTCTGTCTAGAGAAGTTTGGTATGCGTCCGGTAGATTACCTAGAAGACGTAGGTTGGCTTAATGAGCGCACTTGGTTAGCTCACGGTATCCATTTTAACAGTGAAGAGATTCGCAGACTTGGTAAAGCAGAGGTAGGAATAAGTCACTGCCCTACTTCTAATATGATGTTAGCTTCTGGTATCTGTAAAAATAACGAGCTTGAGAAAGCTGGCGTGAAAGTAGGCTTGGGGGTAGACGGTTCAGCCTCCAACGACGGTTCAAACCTAATAGCTGAGGTTCGTATGGCGATGTATTTGCAACGCCTTCGCTACGGCTCAAACAACGTGACGCACTTTGACGCGCTTCGCTGGGCAACGTCAGGATCAGCGCGCGCCATGGGTCGCACAGATATAGGCGAACTCTCCGTCGGCAAGCAAGCAGACATTGCCATGTTTAAGCTCGATGACATTCGTTTCTCTGGCAGCCACGATCCACTCGCAGCTCTACTATTGTGCGGAGCTCAACAGGCAGACCGTGTGATGGTGGCTGGTCAATGGCGAGTTCACGATGGTGCCGTTATGGGCGTGGATATGCCACAGCTCATTGAGCGACATAAAGCCGCCGCACTTCGCTTAAGACAAGCGGCATTAAGTATGTAATTTGATTAAATTTCATAGTAGCATCACAGGGCCTCTCGCTATGCGTTAGGCCCTTTTCTTAGCGCTAAGTTCACATATAAATCATTGATTGTTGAGATTTATCTGTCAGTCGGCTAAATTTCGAAATCCATAGACAACGCTCTATTACTAGATAAGCTATACCGGCTTAGGCTAGGCGATTTATGGGCTTGTGCAAATCTGTATAATCGCTCTTGGATTCTAGCAATCACATAACCTAAACAATGCACAAAAATGGATTGAAGATGAAATTACAAACTATCGATAAGCAGTTATACCGATCTCGTTTAAATATCGTCATAATCGCTTGCATCGCGACCTTAGCAATTTCAAGTTTAGCGATTTCACAAACCCTGATTTACCTCTTTCCTTCTTCTTCCGGTTCTCACTTTCACTGGAACCTTCTAGGCGTCATGATTAGCGCTATTGGGCTTGTTATTGTTCTTGTAAAGCTCAAAGCCCAGCCCAAGATGAAAGAGGTCGTTTATGTTTGGGAACTGAAACAAGCACTGAATCTCATCTATCGCAAAAATCGCAAGCTGCTAGCCGCCGCCGAACAAGGCAACGCTGATGCGATGTTAGCCCTGCAGTTCAGCTACGAAGGGTCGCGCCAACTTTGGCAGCTTGATGACAACACTATCACCATAAGTAGCTTAAACACTGCACAGGAAAACCTTGACGAGTGGATACAAAAGTACGGTGTGACAATTAATGTCAGCGACTACGACTCAGCAATATTGAAGCAATTTTAATATTCACTTAGCCACATATAAATATCACCACCAATTAAACCTCGCCTGTTAAATTACATATTTGACAGGCGACACTCTCAAAAGAAATGTTTTGTTTCAATCGCAAACATATTATCAGACTTTTATTACACCTAGTAAATTAGCGATAATTAATCAACTCATCGGTCATTTTGAAATATAATTTAACCAATTAACACATAATGACCAATATATTACATAAAGCACTGATTTATATGCGATATATTTAATTTCACTTTAAATCAACCTTCAAGTAACATTCATTCGTGACTTACCCACGCTAAAGTCACACTGAAAATAAATCCAACCCAGTAACCACAAAGAAACTATGGAGTATATTAGTTTCAATATTAAAAGTTCCGTTAATTAGTTTCTAGCTGTGTGACTGTTTGTATCAATAGATTTCTGGCACATTGATATAACGAACTTATATAACTATATTCACAACCCATAATAACTATATAAATATTTGTGCACTGGTTAATAACCTTTGTTGTAGTCAAAGTCGTTATAATACTCAAGGAAATCTCATGATTGAAATCCATTGGTCGGTCGCGCTCGCAATGAGCTTTTGCAGCTTTCTAGGCATACTAAGGGTGTATGGAAGGCGTGTTGATCGATTTATGAAGCGTGTCTCTGCTCAGATGTTGAAAATTCTCAATGGCTCAATGAAAGCCTCTAACTATGCACAACAGCGAACAGAAACAGAGTTGTATCAAATTGGTAGTCAGGAACGTAAATACGAATTTGGTGACTATATTCGCCAGCAAACCTCTCGAAATAAAGACCTTTAACGTATCTATCAGACACAGCTGCTTCTATTCCGCTCAACATTGATGGAGCAGCTGTGTGTCACCTCTACCTTGCAAAGGTGGACCTATACCCGACTCTTAACACCACAGCCTTGTATAACTAACTTGGTGAGAAACGTCGCCGCTTGTTCATAATCTGCGTCGTCTAATTCGGGTTTATCCAATACACTGCAAATCTGCCAATTAAAGTCAGCGTAGGTCTGAGTCGCGGACCAAATCGCAAACATAAGATGATGTGGTGGTACTTCATCCATAAAGCCTTGTTTCGACCATGTGGCAAACTTGGAAATGATCATCTGCGACTGTTCAAACAGCTTATCTCGAATGGATTCTGGCAACACCTTTGCCCCAGACATTACCTCACTAGCGAATACACGAGAAGCATGGGGGTAATCACGGGAAATCGTCAGTTTGGTACGAATGTATTGAGTTAGCGCCTCAACGGGATCATCTAACTGCTCGATAGGCAATGACGCAGCAAGCAATGGCTGAGTGACGGTTTCGAGCACGGCATAGTAGAGTTTATCTTTGGAGCTAAAGTAGTAAAAGACGTTAGGCTTGGGAATGTCAGCCGCCTTCGCTATATCGGCCATCTTGGTGGCAGCGTAACCATGCATAGCAAACTGTTCACTGGCAACCTCGATAATAAGGTCTTGGTTCTTGCGTCTGATTCGCGACATACTGTTCCCTGCTCTCATGTGCTACTTAGTTAATCTTAATGAAAACAAAGAATAAGTCCAAAACTTATGGGGAATACTGAGAGGTAAAAAATCCCAAAACCGATACAAACAGCGCCTGTTAATGTTGAAGTTAGAAGCCCTTTAACTCCAATAACTGCCTGCACGATTTCGGGAACGCGTATAAAAGGAGACAAAACTACGCGATTTATGCGGAAATCATGGCCCTAAGTAATCATTAATCGTTACGGATTGAATGATTAGAGCGAGCCTCTATTGCTTTAATCAGTGCTGAGTGGTCCCAGTTTTCACCACCTAAGTCGGCACACTCACCAAACAGTGCTTGCGCGTTTTCAGTGTTGGGTAACGCGACCTCAAGTTCTTGAGCACCAGTCAGCGCAAGGTTTAGATCTTTTTGGTGAAGTGCAATCTTAAAGCCAGGGTCAAATGTGCCTTCTACCATACGCTCGCCATGCACTTCTAAAATCTTGGAACTCGCAAAGCCTCCCAATAGTGCTTGCCTTACACGCGCTGGATCCGCACCGGCTTTCGATGCAAAAACGAGGGCTTCCGACACTGCCTCAATATTAAGCGCAACAATGATTTGGTTAGCGACTTTACATGTTTGGCCTGCGCCACTATCACCAACAAGCGTGATGTTTTTGCCCAGCTTCTCAAACAGTGGGCGAGCTTGATCAAATGCTTCTTGGTCGCCGCCTACCATAATGCTCAGTGTTGCATTAACAGCACCCACTTCACCACCAGACACCGGAGCATCTAGATACTGTGCACCACTTTCTTTGATGCGTTTAGCAAATGACTTCGTCGCGATTGGTGAAATTGAACTCATATCAATCACTAACTTTTGAGACGAGCTAGCCGCTAACCCCTCTTCTACTCCGCTCGCTCCGAACAGAACGTCTTCAACTTGTGGCGTATTAGGCACCATTAGAATGATAACATCAGCGAGCTCAGTCGCTTCTTTCGGCGAGTGACATACTGTCGCTCCACGAGTTACCAGCTCAGCCGGTGGAGCATTGAAGTGATCAGACAACACCAATTCGTAACCCGCAGTTTGCAGGTTTTTAGCCATTGGCTGGCCCATAATTCCGGTACCGATGAATGCAATTTTCATGATGTGTTCTCCTTAACGTATCGAATTATTGAAAAGCGTTTAACCAAGAAAGACCTTCTTCAGTGGTCGTTTTCGGTTTGTATTCACAGCCCACCCAACCTTGGTAGCCCATTGCGTCAAGTTCTCTCAATACAAAGTCATAATTGATTTCCCCGGTACCTGGCTCATGACGCCCCGGATTGTCAGCCAATTGAATGTGAGAAATTTGCGATAAGTTGTTAGTGATAGTCGGAATTAAGTCGCCTTCCATAATTTGCATGTGATAGATGTCGTATTGCACAGATAAATTCGCACTACCAACTTCTTCAATGATGGATTTCGCTTGTTCTGTGGAATTCAAGAAGAAGCCTGGAATATCACGCGTGTTAATCGCTTCAATCACCAACTTGATGCCTGCCGCTTCCAATTGCTGAGCAGCATAACGAAGGTTGATTACGAACGTTGTTCGCGCGTCTTGCTCAGTCAAACTTGCCGGAACAATGCCTGCCAAGCAGTTGATTTGCTTACAGCCCAGAGTCTGGGCGTAGCTTATCGCTTTGCTCACCCCTTGCTGGAATTCTTCGATGCGGCTTGGGTCGACCGCAATGCCGCGGTCTCCCGCATTCCAGTCACCTGCCGGAAGGTTAAACAAAACCTGCTCTAGATTATTGTCATCCAACACCGACTTAATGGTTTCTGCTGAGAAATCGTAAGGAAACAGATACTCTACTCCGTGAAACCCTGCGTTAGCCGCTTTTTCAAATCGACTCAGAAAGTCGACCTCATTAAACAGCATCGATAGGTTGGCTGCGAATTTTGGCATAATCTTCTCCTTAAGACGGTGAGTTTGACGAATCTAGCGACGACAATGCAGTTGGCGCATCCGTTGCATTTTCAGCTAGTGGTTCAAATTCATTAATAGCGTTGATTTCGACACCCATTGAGATGTTAGTGACACGTTCTAGAATAATTTCAACCACAACAGGGACCTTGTGTTTCGCCATCAGCTCTCTTGCCTGAACGAACGCACCTTGGATGTCTTCTGGCTGCGTTACACGTATCGCTTTACAACCTAACCCTTCCACCACTTTCACGTGGTCAACACCATACCCTTCAAGTTCTGGAGAGTTCTGATTGTCGAACGCAAGCTGCACGCAATAATCGATGTCAAACTGACGTTGTGCCTGACGAATTAGGCCAAGATACGAGTTGTTAACGACTACGTGGATATATGGAAGATTAAACTGCGCACCCACAGCTAACTCTTCAATCATAAATTGGAAGTCATAGTCACCTGATATTGCGACAACATCACGGTTTGGATCCGCAGCTTTCACACCCAGCGCAGCGGGAGCAGTCCACCCTAGAGGACCCGCTTGCCCACAGTTAATCCAGTGGCGTGGCTTGTATACATGAAGGAACTGAGCCGCTGCGATTTGCGATAGACCAATCGTGCTGACGTAACAAGTCTCACGACCGAATGCTTTGTTCATCTCTTCATAAACACGCATTGGTTTAATTGGCGTTTCCGTGAAGTGGGTTTTACGCAACATACTGGATTTGCGCTGCTGGCATTCACCAACCCAAGACGCACGATTAGGTAGAGTGCCTTTTGATGAACGTTCGCGAGCAACATCGACTAACAGTTCCAATGCAGACTTGGCATCCGACACAATACCAAGATCCGGGCAGAATACGCGTCCAATTTGAGTCGGCTCAATGTCTACGTGGACAAACTTGCGGCCTTCGGTATACACATCCAATGAACCTGTGTGACGGTTAGCAAAGCGGTTACCAATACCGAATACAAAATCAGAGTTCAAAAGCGTTTCGTTACCATAGCGGTGTGCCGTCTGAAGACCCACCATACCTGCCATCAACTCGTGATCATCAGGAATAGTACCCCAACCCATCAACGTTGGAATCACCGGCACGCCAGTCAGTTCCGCAAACTGTTGTAGCAATTCTGATGCGCCTGCGTTGATAACACCGCCACCTGAAACAATGACCGGTTTTTCGGCAGCACACAGCATATCGAATGCTTTTTCTGCCTGCTCGCGAGTTGCGGTTGGTTTGTATGCCGCAAGTGGCTCGTAGGTATCGATATCAAATTCGATTTCAGCTAGCTGTACGTCTAGTGGCAAATCGATAAGAACCGGGCCAGGCCTACCTGAACGCATTAAATGAAATGCTTTTTGAAATGCGCGTGGCACTTGAGCGGGCTCTAGTACTGTGGTCGCCCACTTCGTTACTGGTTTGGCAATAGATTCTATATCTACCGCCTGAAAATCTTCTTTATGCAGTCTTGCTCGAGGGGCTTGCCCAGTAATACATAGAATCGGAATCGAGTCCGCCGATGCAGAATAGAGTCCCGTGATCATATCCGTTCCAGCGGGTCCCGATGTACCAATACAAACACCAATATTACCTTGGTTAGTTCGTGTGTAGCCTTCTGCCATGTGTGATGCGCCTTCAACGTGGCGGGCTAACACATGGTCAATACCACCTAGGTGCTTCATCGCCGCATACATGGGGTTGATTGCTGCGCCCGGAACACCAAACGCAATGTCTACTCCCTCTTTCTTTAGTACGGCTACAGCTGCTTCAATTGCCTTCATTTTCGCCATTCTAATATCCCTCTCAGATTGTATACAATTCAAATCCATATTGTGTACTATGAACCATATCCAGAGAATCGCAACCCCAAAATCAACATTTTTGCAACATAGAGTTAAAGCACTAAGTGACCACTTACGCCGTAGTTCCTAACAGATAATGCTTTATATAAAATATCTTTACGTAAAAATATTTTCAGGGAAATTCGATGATAAATTAATGTTAAATACCCTTTGATCATTTGTTTGTTTTCCAATATAAGTAAATACACGGATACAGTTTTGTATACAAAATAAGAAAGTATTGTTTAAAGGAGACGAACAATGGCACTTAATGAAGTTATGGACGCAGCACAAGCAGATTGTCTTAAGGTAATTGGAGATACCCAGTCCACAGCTTATCAAGCGATCCTAAATTCCGACGCCCTAACCTTCCTAGAGACGTTAGTAGCGCACTTTGGTAGTCAACGCACTCAACTGCTACAAGACCGTGAAACCAAACAAGCCGCCTTTGATGCGGGCGAGCTACCAGATTTTCGTAAGGACACTAAATCAATCAGAGATGACAAGAGTTGGAAGGTTAGCCCGCCACCAGCTCCGCTATTAGATCGTCGTGTTGAAATTACCGGTCCTGTTGATAGAAAGATGGTCATTAATGCACTGAATTCCGGTGCAAAAGTGTTTATGTGTTGCTTTGAGGATGCTTCCTCCCCGACCTGGCAAAACATGGTAGAAGGACAAATCAACTTACGTGACGCCAACCTTGGAACCATCAGTTATTACGACGATACCAAAGACAAGCAATACTCATTAAATAGCGACCCAGCACTATTAATTGCCCGACCTCGCGGACTTCATTTACCAGAAAAATCTATTCAATATCAGGGCCAGCCGATTGGCGGGTGCTTGATGGATTTTGCGTTGTATTTCTTCCACAACTATCAGTCTCGAGCAGATAAAGGCTTAGGTGTTTATTACTACATTCCAAAGTTGGAAAGCATGGAAGAAGCGAAATGGTGGGATGACGTCTTTGCCTTTACTGAACGCTACTTCGGGGTACCAACAGGAACAATTCGAGCGACAGTACTTATCGAAACGCTGCCTGCTGTATTCCAAATGGAAGAGATATTGTATGCAATGAAGGACCACATTGTAGCCATGAATTGTGGCCGATGGGACTATATATTCAGCTACATTAAGACGCTAAAGAACCACAAAGACCGAATTTTGCCAGACCGACACGGCATCGGTATGGACCAAGAGTTCCTAAACGCCTACAGCCAACTACTGGTTAAAACCTGTCATGCACGTGGTGCACTTGCGATGGGCGGGATGTCTGCCTTCATTCCGGCCAAAGATCCTGCGGAAATGGAACGTGTAACGGCGAAAGTCATTGAAGATAAAAAACGCGAGTCAAATAACGGTCACGACGGTACGTGGGTAGCGCACCCTGCACTGGTTGACCTTGCGATGTCGGTGTTTGACGAGCAACTTCAGGGGAAAACCAACCAACTTGATTATGTCAGTCCGTCGGAAGACATTGCTGCCGAGACGCTATTGAAACCTTGCGAAGGTACTCGCGATGAAGCGGGTGTACGCAAAAATATTCGTATCGCTCTCTACTACATTGAAGCATGGATACAGGGGCACGGTTGCGTACCAATTTATGGACTGATGGAGGATGCCGCGACGGCAGAGATCTCTCGTGCCAACATCTGGCAGTGGATCCACCACGGTGTCACTCTGGATGATGGCCAAGTCTTTACATCATCACTCTTTCACACTTGGCTCTACCAAGAGCTAAAAACGATTAAACAGGAAGTTGGCGATGCACGTTATGCCGCAGGACGCTTTGATGAAACAGCTGACCTTTTTTATGAGCTTTCTACAGCAAAACAGTTCGCTAACTTCCTGACCCTTCCAAGCTATTCGTTACTTTAACCAAACTGTTGGCAAAGTACGCATAAATCCTGCTGACTTGATTCGAATAAATATTTAAGACAGCAGGTACGAATAGCGCAAGCTATGAGACGAGGAGATAACATGGGAAGTTTAACTCTACAACAAGCACTGACCATTATTGATGGCACATTTGAAGCTGGACTGTCTGACGACTGTGCGCCTTTGACTGTTGCTGTTCTTGATAATGGAGGAAAACTGATTTCTTTGCAGCGACAAGATGGGTCCAGCATGATGCGACCTGATATTGCAATTGCCAAAGCATGGGGCGCATTGGCGTTAGGTTGTTCCTCCCGAAAACTAGCACAAGACGCTGATTCTCGTCCTGCATTTATCTCCGCGGTTAACGTACTTGCCCACGGTAACATGGTTCCCGTTCCGGGCGGACTACTTATTCGAGACGAAGAGAAAAACGTGATTGGGGCTATTGGCGTGAGTGGCGACCTCTCTGATATTGATGAGCGTTGCGCTATTCAAGGGATTAACTGTGCCAACTTATACAGCGATGAGGTAGCCGCTTAACGTATAAGGCCCTAACGAATTAGGGCCTTAATGCTTATTCATATTGGCTTAACCAAGTTTTAAACAACTGATTTGCCTGTTTTTTCTGAGAAGCCGAAAGAGATTTCACCAATCCATCTTGCACTTCGACGTGTTCTTCGATCATTTTATCAATCAGCACTAAGCCATCTTGAGTCAATTGCACCGTAACGCTTCGACGGTCCGCTTTGCTGTGCTCTCTCGAAATTAATCCTTTGGACTCCAACTTATCCAATCTATTGGTCATCGCTCCTGACGTAAGCATCATCGTGTTAATTAGCTCTGACGGCGTTAAACGATAAGGCTTACCGCTACGTCGCAAGGTTGCCAATACATCAAATTCACCAAGTTTTAAGTCGTATTTTTTATGTAAATCCGCCACTTTGGTTTCCATATATTTGGCAATGCGCATTAGCCGCCCCATCATGGCCATAGGTTCTGTGTCGAGCTCAGGCTTCTGTTTTGCCCACTGCTCTACTACGCGATCAATCGCATCCATGTCTTATTCATCCACTGGTTAATCATCAAGAAAAATTAGTTTAACATAAAGATACTTTACAGGCAGCCAATTTGTCGTTAGAGTGTGCGCAAATATCTTAACGTAAAGATAAATTAAATGAACATACTTTTGGCAATGATCCCCGCCTTTTTCTGGGGGACAACTTATGCCGTAACCAAATTCACGCTACCAGATTGGCCACCTATTTTGTTAGGGGCACTGCGAGCACTACCAGCGGGTTTATTACTACTGCTGGTTAAGCCAACTTTACCAAAAAAGGGTGAATGGCAAGTATTACTAACGCTTGGTCTTATCAATATCGCCACCTTCTTTGGTTTGATATTTGTGATGGCGCAAACCTTGCCCTCTGCCATTTCTGGTGTAGGTATGGTTTCGGTGCCTGTCTTTGCAATGTTATATCAGTGGCTGGTAAAAAAACACCGTCCTAGCTGGTCACAAGCATTAAGTGGCTTGGCACTGGTATCACTGGCATTTTTCTTGTTCTCGCCAGGTTCGATCAGCCTTAACCCAGTAGGTTTAGGCGCAATGCTTGCGGCGATTATGTGTATTGTCGCAGGTAGTAGCATCACTAAGTCATTGGGCACTAGAATTCACTGGTGGACAATATTAACTTGGCAGCTAATCTTAGGCGGCGCAATCTTGGCGATTGCTTCAGGCTTTCACTCAGCAATTGCACCGGAAACGTATGTCTCGGTCATCGAGAACTTTGATGGTCGAAACCTGTTTGGTTTAAGTTGGGTCGTTGGTCTCAATACTGCACTCAGTTACGGCATGTACGTTTGGCTTCTACAACGAATGACAGTAGTAGATTTCACTTTCGGTGGTATCGCTAACCCAATCGCCGGTATTGTTTGTGGCCTAATGCTACTGGGTGAGTCGTTCACGCATACTCAATACATACTGATGATAGGTATGATCATTACCTCATTGATCCCACAGATGATCATGGCCGTAAAGCAGCATCGTGTGAGACGACTCGCTAACCGATAGTTCCACGGCCGTAGTTTTTAAATCACAATCAACGCAATGCTCGGTAGTACCTACCGAGCATTGCTGTTTCTTAAGCTAGCACTTTACAAACCGAGTCAGAAACGTACTATATGCGCCTATTTTTGCCGAAAGAGAATCCTTGTGAAACGATTAGTACTGTATGTCTCAGACAAATGCCCTCACTGTAAAGATGCTCAGCGTTATTTGGACAACAAGGGTTATAAATACCGCCTGACCAATGCAAAGATGCAGCGTGGCCGCAAAGAGTTAGATGCGATCGGAGCTCGTTCTCTTCCTGTATTGAAGATTGGTGACCAATATATGGTTGGTTGGAATCCGAAGAATTTCGAACGTATGTACAAAAGCAATTAATCCATCATTTCCTATACTGCCTCTATCAATGTCGGGAGGCAGTATAATATGAATAAGTGGTGGGCTGTTTTAATTGGTTTGGCTAACGCTTGCAGTCATGCAGACAGTTTGGAAGTCTTGGATGAAGCGAGGATCATTAATCAACGGCTGTATTTAGTTCATATTGGCAGTCAGCCTTCGCCGATACACACTTGTTTCGCCACTCAAATTGCCAACCAGACGTTAATCACGCCGGCTCATTGTATCTACGATTATACCTCTCGTAGCTTCTACCCACTCAGAGATATTCGGCTAACCGCTTTATTTGGCCAAGATGAACGTTATGACTTTGCACACGCGACTTCTATAAAGACCGACCACCAGAACGTCGAAAAGATAACAGCGCAAGATGACTGGGCCATTCTGGAAGTGGATTCTCAATTAGGCTGCCACCAGGATATCGCCTCGCTTGTCGACACCTCTTCCATTCAATGGAAAAACGAACCCATTCAATTATTGGTTTATGATCAAGCTCGTGCAGCACTTTCTATCGAAACCTGTTTTGTTGACTCGTCTACTCTGAGCAACATGACCATAAGTCAATGCAGTGATATGACTCAGGTGTTTTCTGGCACACCTCTTTATGTCCAAATAGGTGCGAATATGGCTTTGATTGGTATGGTAACCAATAGACAACAAGACATAAGCCATTCCGTTTATTCCGCAACGTCTATCGGGCAAGTACTCACTCGGCTGCCTGCGTCTAGCACTTGCATCAGAGATGCTTCTTAACAAAATCTATAAAAGTCCTATCAGCACGCGATAAATACCCATCTTTACGCCACGCTAGAGCAAGGTCGACGAACACTGGCGGCGAAAACGATATGCCCTTAAGTTGCGGTTCATGTCCTGTAACCAATTCCAGTAATGCCGTAATGGCAAACTCACGCTTCACTATAGATAGAATCATTGGGAGAAGATTAGTTTCAAACGAAAACTTCGCTTCAATATTACGGCGTTCACACTCCTCATCAATAAAGTCGCGGTGGAAATATCCGGGTTTAAACATCACCAATTCTTCATCGAAAAAATCGTCAAAATCTAATGATTGCTTATTTGCAAATGGGTGGTTTTGACTGACTACCGCTACCATTTCAGAGCGAAAGATTTGGTCGACTTCTAAATCATCGGGCACGTCCGTATTGCGAATAACACCGAGGTCTATATCCCCATGAAGTAACATCTTTCTGATGTCTTGTGTTCCTGCCTCGATAACCGTCATTTTGAGATTAGGATAAGCACTCTTAAATGCCATGACTATTTCTGGAAAAAAATATGACCCCATCATACTTGGTGTCCCCAAACGGACTTCGCCCTTTAATAACCCTTTCATCTCATCAATGGCTAGGCTGGCATCATCAATTTGGCGCAGAACTTTCTGAGCATGAGGCAATAGCACTCGGCCTTCCTGTGTCAGCATCACTTGTTTATCGACACGAGAAAAAAGCTGCACACCTAACTGTTGTTCAAACTTCTTGATAGAAATACTCAGTGCAGGCTGAGCAATGGCGACCGCTTGGGCTGCTCGGGTAAAGTTTTGGTGTTCTGCGACGGCAAGAAAGTGCTTAAGTTGTTTAATATCCATATTAATAAAATATATCGAAACTATAGCTTTAATATATTTCATTAATCCATATTTGAGTGCTAACTTGGTCACATAAGCATCGTTTAGTTATAGAGAATCAGGTTGTGATAGAGCTGCATACGAAACAATACCAACAGATAACTTGGGCATTAGCCCTCGGCTCCTTTTTGGTGTTTTGTAATCTATATATCTTCCAACCAATCCTACCGCAGCTTGCTATACACTTTTCAGTCTCAGAAACTGAGATAAACTGGGTGTTCGCTGCTTCTACGCTAGGGCTGTCGGTATGTTTAGTTCCTTGGGCTATTACTTCGGAGAGCTTAGGCCGACGGTTCGTTATGCTCGCAGGTTTATTTGCGATTCCTGTTATCGGTTATTTGATGTTGTTAACCGATAACTTATCGACACTCGTGTTTCTGCGAGCTTGTATGGGAGTATCCTTAGCAGCATTTGCCTCAGTAGCCGTCGCTTATATGGTTGAGGAGTTATCCAGTGAAGCCTTTACTCGAGCGATCGGCGGCTATATCGCGGCCAACTCACTAGGTGGTATTGCCGGGCGTGTGGCCGGCGGTATACTCACAGGCTACTTTGATTGGCATACGGCGGTGCTGATTATCTCCAGCTTTACATTAGTTTGCGTCATCATCGTCGCCTTGCTATTGCCGAAGCAGCAACATTTCAAACCTACGCGTGGCCTTTTCTTTCATCATAACCGAGCCCTGTTAACTCACGTTTCAACACCGATAGTTTGGGTTGCAATGATTATCGGCGGTATTAACTTTGCACTCTTTGTCAATCTATACTCTGTTATGGGATTTAGATTGGTGGCGGATCCGCACAATCTACCGGTCACGTTATCTGCTTTGATCTTCCTTTGCTACTTAGCAGGGACGGTTTCTTCCAAATGGACTGGCAAATGGCGCGCTCATTTCTCGCCAACTCTTGGAATGGCACTAGGCACTACACTCAGCTTACTCGGTATGCTAGTCGCTATAATAGAGAGCATCCCTGCCATGTTGGTCGGGCTACTTCTCATCAGTGGCGGTGCGTTTTTTACTCACACATTGGCGTACGCATGGGTTAGTCAGAAAGCGACTACTGCCAAAGCAACGGCTACCGCACTTTATCTTGTGCATTATTACGTAGGTGGAAGTATTGGTGGTTTCTTCTTACTGTACTGTTGGCAACACGGTAAATGGACTTCTGTGGTTGAAGGTGGATTAGTCTTATACCTTGCTCTGTTTGCATTATGTTGGAAACTTGCCAAGCTAGATCGAGCAGAGCAAACTACGGCACTTGTCGCAGACTCTCGTTAAATCCTCTCCTAAACTTTCCTTTACCGTTGGGCACATACTAACCAACGGTAATCAATATTAATGTAAGTAACAAATAACGTTAATAACTTTTCTCGTTACAAACCTTAACTAATTGTTTAAGGTTTATTTACTTTGTGGCTATCCAACAACTCACAGAGTTATTAACGAACTACACCGTTAATATTAATGCTAACATTCTACACGAATCCGTGTATTAGCCCTCTAACAAACTTCCATGAAAAATTGTTAGAGGGTTCTTTTTAAAATATGAAATCACAAGATCGATCAATTGAAGGTTATGTACAACAAGGGCTATTAAAACCATTAGCTAAATAAGTTAAAAATCGTTTAATAATATAATCACAATAACAGTAAAAATAGTTAATTAATCAACAAACCATGTCAGCCTATATAATCAAAATTAACATAAAACGAAGATTTTATGAGAGGTAAACAATGGGACGCGCTACAGCACAACGCAAACCTTTCCAAATTCTTACCAATCCTGATATAGAGAGCTTATTGGGCGAGAATGCCTCACCTCTATTCCCCGACGGGACGCTATTCATAAACCGAAAAGTGAGCAAAGTGTATTGGTGTGTCGTATCTAACGGTGATTTGATGTCATTTGGAGGGCATGTGGGGCGGAGTAAGAAAGCCTCGTCGCATAAGCTGTTGACAAGGTTAAGCGGTGACTTTGTTGGTGGTTGGTTCTTGTGTCATGACATTAAAGTCATCTATACCGGGAATATCTCTCAACACCAACCTATCACTGAAATAATTAAACATCGCAAGGTCTTTCGTAAAAGGCAAGTTCCCGTAATGGAACCGACTATAAGAACCTTGAAAGATGTTAGGTGTGCAAAAGATCTATGAAAATTAAGAATAAAGAAACCAAACATGACCAATAACAATATTCAAGTATTCTCTTTTTTCTCGTTATGTTTAGTTAACAGTTGGCTAATGCAAGAACAACCATCTTATTTTTCTGTAACAAGAACATCTAGGTATTAGCTATGAACACACTAACAATAAATGAACTATATGACCGTTTGAAGGAAAAAAAGGTCGAGTCTGTATGCTCTCAATGTGGCTCTGAATATTGGCGAACACCAAGAATCAACAGTCGCTATTCAAATATTTCTGCTCTACCAGATACCATCTATACGGTGACTATGGGCAACATTGAATATGTTCATCTCTGTTGTGATCAGTGCGGCTTTACTCGTTTTTTCTCAAAAGCGCTACTTTTTAGCCAGTAGCGGCACAACAAGATGGATAAGGAAACGCTCGCTCTCATCCTACTTTTATTTTCTGCCTGCGCTGTCGCGACGACAACGTATTACTTGCTCAATGCTTGTTGATATGGCACGCATAGTGAAGTTTTTAGGCCACCCGGTCACAAAGACCCTACTAAAGGTCTGCACTACTGACGGTATTGAGCGTCTGGCCATTGCGATGATGTGGGTCTGCTTTCTTCTACTGGTAGCCCCTGCGTTTCTCAGTCTCATGGAATTACTCATTTAAGGATATTTTTTGTTTTTAAGCGATTACAAGTGTCAATCAAACAAAGACAAACAAGGAGGAAGTACCTATGAAAAAACTGCTATTTCTAGCTCTATCACTAGCTGCTCCGCTAGCCTTCGCTTATACAGTCAAGTACGACTATGAGTTTAAAAATGGTGATCATCGCATTTGCCATTACGATGACAACGGTCGTGACTACGTCGTTGAAGTCCCACTGTCGAAGTCTTGTCCTGCGGAGGTAGAAAGAAAATCCGATTAACGATAAAAGCCATCTTATAAAAGATGGCTTTATACTTTGTTGATTCAAAGATACATTTCGAATTCGATGCTGTAAGTGTTATTTACGCTCTTTTGGTGACATCTAGATGTAAGCCCAATTGCTTAGCCATACTAAGTTCGTTTCGTTCAACAATCTCTTCGATTATTTTACCTTCATCATTGAAACGGAAATAGGTAAGGCTAGTCCATGTCACGTCTTTCCCCGACACATCAAAACCCATCCAAGTATTCGAATTTTCGGCTTTATGTGTTAACGCCACGACCACTTGATCTTCTGCCTCGACAACTCGTTGAAATGTTGTTTTCACACTTTCATACCGTTCAGTAACGCAAGATTTGAGCTTAGCTTCAAACTCCTCAAGCCCCCGTAATATTGTTCCACAGTCTGGTCTATAGATCAGGGCATCCAGCGCAAAATACTCGCCTACACGCTCTGTTGCTTTTCCATCAACACAAAATTCAAAATAGTCTTTAATCGTTTGAATTTGTTTACTTGCCATCTCTATTCTCCTTTATTTTACCTTTGTTTTTATTGTCATTTTATTAGTAATAGTAGATTTGAATAGACTGTAAAAGGTGGATAGGATGTCAACAATTAGTAAACAATGAGAATAACCATGAATCTACTGACACTCATACGTTCGTATATCAGTACTGTTGAAGAGGGCAGCTTCACCGGTGCTTCAAAACAATTAGGTGTATCCAAGTCATTGGTTAGCAGGAACATTCGTGATCTAGAAAATCATCTAGGCACGCGATTAATGAATCGTTCAACTAAAACACTGTCTTTAACCGATGCAGGTAAACACTACTACCTTGAGTCAAACATTTTAGTGACTAAGTTGGATACGCTGAACGACAGCATTAGGCACGATAGTGATGCAATGTCAGGTACGTTGAACGTTCTCGCACCGAATGGTCTTACCGAGATCATGTTAATGCCATTCATCTGCGAATTTTGTGCTAGGTATCCAGAGGTTCAAGTTAGCCTGCAGCTTGATGACGGAGTAAACGACATCTCTTCGCAAGGCTATGACGTCGCCATCCGCTCGGGTAACTTGGTCAGACAAGACCTAGACCTTATTGCTACAAAACTCACTGAAAACCAATGCATTGTCTGTGCGTCACCACAATATTTGCAAAATCATGAGCCGCTTCTGCATCCGATAGACTTGTTATCTCATCGGGTAGTTGAAGACCCAAATCTGAAAAACTATTCTCTATGGCGTTTTCGCAAGGGCATAGAAGAATACGATATTGAGGTTTCGCCTTCCATCTCGGTCAATAGTGTTCAAGCCATTAAGGCGGCACTACTCAACCACTTTGGTGTCGCTATGCTCCCAAGAGAGTTGGCTAGAGAAGAAATCAGTGATGGCAAACTCATCGAAGTACTCAGCCACTACCAATTACAAAAGCGGGCAGTGTTTGCACTCTATCGAGAACGAGTTAATACGCCTCGAAAAGTCAAAACATTCATTGAAGAACTTAGAGCTTTCTTGATGCTTTGACTATGATTGACAGTGATCCAAAATAGTTTCAAATCAGCCTCAACTGCATTAGCATGTGGCTAACCGACGCTTTGATCCAATGGATTTGAGCATCATCTCCCTTCAGCTGATGGTTTTTTGGTGCCTCAGCTTAAGCAACTGAATAGCAACAATGCGTTGATTACGAAGATATATGAAAGAAATTAGACCCTTACGTGAAGAAGTAGTAAAGATCGAGCAACGAGTTCAACAGTGGCTAAAAGATGTGGTTATTGGTTTAAACCTTTGCCCTTTTGCAGCCAAACCTGAAAGAAACAAGCAAATCAAAACCTTTGTTAGTCTGGCCGATAATGAAGAAGGTCTATTAGAAGATATTCTGGGCGAACTGATGTTATTGGAACAAACCGAAGCAAGTGATCTCGAGACCACATTGGTTGTAGTTCCGAATATGCTTGAAGACTTCATGGACTATAACTTCTTTATTGATTGGGTCGAAGCACTTATCAAACAAAATGATTGGGAAGGCATCTACCAAGTCGCCACATTCCATCCAGATTACTGTTTTGGTGGCGCAGAACCAGAAGACCCTGAAAATCTGACCAATCGTTCTCCCTACCCTATCTTCCACCTTATTCGAGAAGAAAGTATGGAGCGAGTGCTAAAGCATTACCCGAATCCGGAAGCGATCCCAGATAATAATATTGACCGCGTCAGTGCTCTAAATGAATCGGAAAGAAAGCAATTGTTCCCATATCTATTTGGTCACTGATCAAATTCAAGCTCTGCTCAAGTCAACCTTACATTGCGATTTTAGTCGTATCGAAACCGTTAACTCAGTGGTAGTTTCACCTTAATTGATTTGATGAGACTACCACCATGAAACCTTGGATTAAATTTATCCCTTTGATTCTGCTTGTCACGTATTTTGTGACCTACGACATCATGGATCAAATGGGGCATGACAACCCAGCCCAAACTACGGCTCAAGTAGAGTCAACGAAGTGATTTGCCTGCCCACTATGCTCTTTGTTTAGTGGGCGAACTTTTCCACTTATAAACGTCATACAATTCTGACAAGTCTTTGCTTTGTAGTATCCACGCCCACTGATACACTACATCCATCCTTAAGGCTCAATTCATTCAGCATTTTAATATGAGTTTATCTCTAACTATCTACAATACTGTTGGAGAAACAGGCATCGAACTTGCCACCTTTTCTAACGCTTGCTCCGAGAGCATTCTCGCCCAATGGAATGCCATCCCAACAGCAAACCAAGTCATGCCTCACTACCTCGTGCTTTTAGATGACAAAGAACATGTGAATAGTAAGTTTATTACCCAAAGAGATGTGTATCAGTTATTAGAGCTATGGGGCAACTTCGATGACTTTTATGCTGAACTGCCTACTGGCAGGTGACATTCTCAACATGAACCTACACTTAGATAATGGCCATTCGGCTGCGTTATTGAGTACAAGATGTTAAAAGGCCACCTCGAAAGGTGGCCTTTAGGTACGACGACTCGGGACCCTAATTCCGAAACGACGTTTTCCAAAAAGTACGTGTACTTTCTGAAACTGGTGCGCGATCTCTACCCTTACTAAACATACAAATCGTGCAAAATCCGTGCAGACAGCGGTTATTTTAAGTACTTAACCAACTGAATTTATTGAAAGAGTATCGTCTATAACTCTGAATTTCAATATCATCCAGATGCTATTTTCTCGTTTCATCATAATCTACGAATTTTAAACTTACATTAAGAATATAGTTCTTAAAGTAGCGAACGTTCAGATGGTTTGATAGGATCGTAAAACCTATACCAAAAGACAGAAATCGATGAAATTAACCAAACTTACCCAAGAGATTTTCGATCACCTTTATCGTGATATCACTGAGTTCCGTACTACATTTGACCTACCAGTAAATGATGCAAATTCTCTAGATGATGCAGCGGATACTTTGCATAGCTCTCTTGCTATCGAAGAAATGACTGAGTTGGCGGAAGCTGACAGCAAAGTAGAACAAGCGGACGCGATCATCGATTCTGTTTATGTCTTAATGGGCCGCTTAGTGCACCTTGGCGACAGCAAGGTAGAAGACAACGTAGCTATCAGTTACCTTATTGAGCTTCTACTGCATGTAGCAGCCAACCGCGACATCGACTTCATTAAGTGCTGGGATGAAATCCACTCTAGTAACATGAGCAAAGTGTGCCGCAATGAGCAAGAGTATGCGGAGACTGAAGCGCACTACGCGAAGCAAGGCATTGCCCTAATGGCCGTTCAAAAAGGCGAATACATCATCGCAAAATGTGCTGAAGATTTCGTTTCTGAAGCAAAAACAATTCGTAAAGGCAAAGTACTTAAATCCGTCTATTACCGCCCTGCAGATCTAACTCCTTTGGTGTAAACCGAATAACTCTCTTTAAATGGCTATCCTTGCGATAGCCATTTTTTTCTCTTAGAGTCATTCACCCATTCGTTTTATTTCTACCTATCAAAACTGGAAGTTATGATTGAGCATCTATGCACATAACGAGATGAGCGTACAATGCCAGCCATTCGATACCAAGGCAAAAACTAATGCAAGTTTATAAAAACTAACGCAAGTTTAATGCCTTAGCGCTATCGAATAACTCTTGTCGGCGCTCTCCCAAGCGTCACAGCTATACGCAGACAGATTGAGGCATCTTTGCCTTTTTGAAGTCAACACAGCATTGGTCACGGCATGTAAGTAATTACACGATTACTCACTGCGACTAGGTATCGTCCCAGATATCTGGTTGTGACTACAAAATCCCAAAAATGAACGCTCGGCGACAGCCGAAACAAGAAGAACTTAGGTTCTAAACGACAAACTCGTACTTGCGCTCGCGCAAAACGAAATTGGCTTTTTACAATTTAATAATTAGGACAGAACTCATTTATATGGCAGTTTTTAGTAAAGAAGAGTGGTTTAGTAACATCAGCAACGATCTCTTAGCAGGCATTGTTGTTGCCCTAGCATTGATTCCAGAGGCCATTGCCTTTTCGATTATTGCAGGATTGGATCCTAAAGTAGGCTTGTATGCCTCGTTTAGTATCTGTGTCGTCATCGCTTTTACCGGCGCAAGACCGGGCATGGTCTCAGCGGCAACAGGAGCCATGGCTTTATTGATGACCTCTTTGGTTAAAAACCACGGTTTGGATTACCTTTTAGCAGCTACCCTGTTAACTGGAGTGATGCAGTATGTGATTGGTTGGCTTAAACTGGGCAACCTGATGCGATTTATCGCAAAGTCGATCATTACGGGGTTTATCAATGCGCTGGCCATTTTGATCTTCATGGCACAGTTGCCTGAGTTGACCGATGTGACATGGCACGTGTACGCACTGACACTAGCAGGACTAGGCATCATCTATTTGCTTCCTTTGATCCCCAAAATTGGCAAGGCGTTACCCTCTCCTTTGGTGTGTATTGTCACAATTACCCTAATCAGTACCTACCTAGGTTTTGACGTCAGAACCGTTGGTGATATGGGTGAACTGCCTAATACTTTGCCAGTGTTCTTGCTACCTGACATTCCATTTAACTTAGAAACGCTGCAAATCATCTTCCCGTATTCACTTGCCTTGGCAGTGGTTGGCGTGTTGGAGTCACTAATGACAGCCACCATCATTGACGATTACACCGATTCAACCAGTGATAAGAACAGAGAGTGCAAGGGTCAAGGTATTGCCAACATAATTTCGGGGTTACTCGGCGGCATGGCTGGTTGTGCCATGATTGGTCAGTCTATGGTTAACATGAAATCAGGAGGAAGAACTCGACTTTCCACCTTATTTGCCGGCGTTGCATTGCTAGTAATGGTGGTCTTTCTCGGCGACTTCTTGAAACAAATCCCAATGGCTGCGCTTGTCGCTGTGATGATTATGGTTTCCATTTCCACCTTCTCTTGGAAATCTCTGGTCGAGATAAAACATCACCCACTTCAATCCAATGTCATCATGCTGGCAACAGTGGTATCCGTGGTTATGACACATAATCTCGCCATTGGCGTGCTAGTTGGCGTACTTTTGGCGTCCGTCTTTTACGCCAATGCCAGTATCTCCATCATGGATGTAGTCGACGAAGTGATTGTTGATGGAGAGCATATTACCCATAAGGTTCATGGGCAGATTTTCTTTGCATCAGCCTACGACTTTCTTGATATGTTTAGTTATGACAATGACCATCCTGTGGTCACAATCGACTTATCAGATGCTCACTTTTGGGATATTACCGCGGTAGATGCCTTAGATAGAGTGGTTTTACGTTTTTCTAAACTTGGTAATCAAGTTGAGGTCATTGGGATGAACCCTCAAACCGAAGCTCTGGTGAAAAAATACGGTAAATATGATAACCCTAACTTTTTAACAATGACATTTGGTCACTAATCATCAATGGGAGAATTTATAATGAGCTTACGTTATGACGAAGAACTCGCTGCCTATTTTGGTGATGAAGATATGAAGTTAGATCGCCTTTTATACTTACTGGAGCAAACTCGGAGATATGAATCAAGATTGTACTGGATGAAACTGAAAGTGATGGTTTTGGGGATCGCTATTCCATCCATTTTATCCATTGTTGCGCTTATCGTTACTCTCTACCACTAATGTTAACCCTTAAGTTCAATCATTAAGCTAGGCATAGGTTAGCTGCACAAAGCTAACCTATTACGGTGATGAGGGTATTTGCTAAAATGGCGCTGGTCATTGTATTAACGGCATCATTAATCATTCAAAAATGAGATAAGCTTTACCGTTATGTTCGAGCTTTTGCACATTAGTCCTGTATACCGAGTTGATGTTCTCAACCGTCAGAACACGCTGGCTACTCCCTACCGCTTCGAGTACACCATTGCTTAATAGCACAACATTGTCCGCCCTTCTCAAAGTCACGTTAAGATCGTGATTCGCCACAACGACAGTTGTACCCTGTCCAGTTACAAGATCTATGAGTCTATGAAGGTATTTTTCCTGCCCAATATCAAGTGGGGCCGCTGGTTCGTCCAGAATTAGATATTTGGCTAATGGGTTAATAGGTTTCCACACTTGCAGACAGCAAGCCGCTAACCGCACTCGCTGCCACTCCCCACCAGATAAATGATGAACTGTACGACTCAACATGGTATCCAGATTAAGCAGTTCAACAATAGATAGAATGGCGTGATTTACCTCTTCGCTGTCATCTCTACAATTTGCAGGAATAGATAATGAAAGAAACTGATAAACGGGCATATTGAACGCTGGGCGAGCTGATTGACTGAGATACGCTCGCGTTAATGCGATATCTGGAAGAGATAAGGTCGACAGCGCCGTACCTTCGATAACAATGTCACCTTGATAGTCAATCACACCAGCTAAAGCTGCTAGTAAAGTGCTTTTGCCACTCCCGTTCGGACCAATCACATGCGTTAGTTGTCCCGTTGGGATGTCTATTGTCAATGGCAGTAACCTAGTGCCAATAGTTAGGTTATGAACTTGAATCATGACTCTTCACCAGCATCCAAATAAAGATTGGCGCTCCTATTGTCGTGGTCATCACTCCAACTGGTAGCTCCGCAGAATCCAGTACTAGTCGCGCAAGTATGTCAGAGATCACCAACAATGTTGCTCCCGTTACCGCAGACAATGGCAACAGATAGCGGTTTTCAGTGCCGAAAGCCAAGCGAAGTAGATGCGGGACAACTAATCCAACGAAGCTAATCACACCACCTAAAGCAACCGAACCACCAACCAACAGCGATACGCAAAGGATAAGTTGCCAACGGACGCGATTTACATCTACACCCAATTGCTTAGCGTGCACTTCTCCTACCATCAACTTATCCAAAACCTTACCTTGAAGGCATAGCCAGATACCTATTGGAATCATTAATACCGTGAGAACATGCTGATACCAACTTACCCCGCCGACGCTTCCCATCAACCAGTACATTAACTGGCGAATACTAAGCTCGTCACTGAAGTAGAACGCCCAAGTCACCACCGCGCTAGATAGAATTCCAAGTGCGACACCAACTAATAACAGTCGAGTTGTTGTCAATCTCATGGTTTTGGCCATACTCACCAATATCAAGGTGAAGCCAAGTGCCCCTACCACCCCAGATAACATAAAGCCTAGTGGCGTCGCAGCCGCGGGAAAAGCAAACAAAATAATCACCATCCCTAGACTGGCACCGCCTGAAATACCAAGAACACCAGGTTCGGCGAGTACATTACCTAACAACACTTGCAATGATGCACCTGAGAGCGCGAGCGCGGCTCCAATCGCAGCGGCAGCAAGCAGTCGTGGCAAACGCAAATCGTAGAGAAGACGAGACTCAAGTGCGGTCTGAGGTGAGAAAGGATTAATAAAAAGCTCTCCAACCGATAGGTGGAGTAACGCAAAAATAACTAAGACGCCAGTCATCGCAATAATTAATTTGCGCCAGCGTCTTTGGTTTTGATTCAGTAACTGATTGAATTCCATTTGAGAAGCATAACAGCGGCGATGCAGAACGCCACTGTTTTTCGATCAATCGTAGACCAGCTGGTCATCCTCATAGCGAGTTGCCACTTTTACCACCATCAAGGCAGCGCGTTGGCCAATTACTACTTTCCGATTAGGAAAAACAATCGCTTCATGATCGTTCTTAGCCATTAAAGGTTTATCTCCGTCATGACCAAAGACTTCACCATGTTTAAACTCTGTAAAGTTCTCAACATCATCATCAAACAAGAAGCCAAAATCATCATGGTGACGAACTACAGTGCGTGACACACGATAAATGACTGGCTGCTTCGCTAAATGCTCTGGTGTTTCTTCAGATAACAGATCTCGAGTGGCAATATCAAACGCAAGCAATTTTTCCAGTTCGTTTTCGCCAATTCGCGCTACACGACCAAGCTCCATTGTTAATGCTTGTGCGCCATAATTTTCGGCGGAGAACCAACTAAACGTGCTCGACGGCGCATTGGATAACAGCACCGCATCCATATGAGCGCTCGCGACGTAATCAAACAGAGCCTTGCTTCTTACCGCATGTCGTGAGCGAGGGCTAACGACAAAAGAGTAGTGTTTTGATTCACGAATCGCACAGTGAAGATCCAAGTGCCAGCGACTTGCCTCTTCTGTTCCTTGATAAAACTTATCGACTAATAATCTCAAGTGTTTAGCAATTGCCACCTCACGGTTTACCGCGTGTTCTTTACTACCGAATAATCGATTTAGATTCTCATCAATAAAACGCGTATGTCGGTTGGTAGCCTCTGGATGAGCAATGATAAACAGACAACGAGCATTCAGCTTCAAAAAGCCCGATTCTATGTCTTCCACCATTTTACTGACCAGTTCCATCGGTGCTGTTTCGTCACCATGGATGCCACATGAAATTATGATGTGTTTACTGTCTTTATCTAGATGTTTTGGGGTAACTTCTAATACCCCACGATAACTCAGTTCCATTTTCACTCCATCTGGAGTGTTCAGCGATTTTGCAGTGAACTCAGTTTCGGTTTCCAATGTATCTTTCAGAAATGACTGGCGAAAAAGCGATTTCGTCATGCGCTGCTCCCTATCTAACAGCGGTATGGTAATGAAACATTCAATAAATTTATACGGATATGATCGCGTTTATCGAAGTAAGTCTCGTAACTTTAAGGCAAAACACCTATTTTACCGAAAAATCAATGTTGAGCACTACGCATGTGGTGACATAACTACCCTATCACCACAGACGTTTCAGGCTTTCTTAACTTTCTAGGCTATCCAGCAAAGATTCAAATTCATCCACTTTCAACGCCAACTTAGCCATTCCTTCATTCCAAAATGAGGCTTGAGTGAGGTCTTTACCCATGTGCTTCAACACCACCTCTTCAGCTAAATAAGACCCTGTATCTCGTAACAAGGAAACATAGTCAGGAAAGAATGCCTCTCCTTTGGTTGTACGCTGTGCATAAACACCCTGGCTAAACAGATAACCAAATAAATATGGATAGTTGTAGAAACTCAGTTCGGAGATGCTGAAATGCAGCTTGCTCGCCCAGAAATAAGGGTCGGTTCCTGACATAGAATCACCATACCAATCACGCCATGTACTCGACATAAGTTCGCACAGTTGCTTAGCGTCCAACTCACTTGTTTCTCGGGCTTCATAGAAGGCTTTTTCAAACTCATAGCGCACTGGAATATTAATCGTCAGAGCGTAGGCAGAAGATAACTCCTCCCACAGCATTTCTAGTTTCTCTTCTGTGGTTTGAGCTTGAGCTAATAAGTAATCTCGAACGATGTTTTCAGCAAAAATGGAGGCCGTTTCTGCCAAAGTCATCGGGTAGTGAGTACGACACAGAGGCAAGTCACGCATCACCCAGTTGTGAAAAGCATGCCCTAGCTCGTGGGCTAACGTTAGCGAATCTGAGCGGCTACCACCCCAAGTCATAAAGACCAATGGCGTGCGTGTCGCGGCAAGCTTGGTACAATACGCGCCTAAACGGCGGTTGTTTGACGGCTCCGCATCAATCCAACCATTATCAACCATGGTTTGAACAAACTCCGCCATGGATGGATCGACCTGTTCAAATGCGGCTTTAATAACAGCGATACCTTCTTCAAAAGAATAGACTTGCGCTTCTCCACTGTTTAATGGTGGCATCGCAGCAAGGTGGTTCCAAGGTGTCATCGCATCAAGCCCATGAACGCGAGCCATTAATTTCCCCGCTTTCTGGCCTATTGCTTTACTCTCATTAGCAGCAGACATCATCGCATCCAGTGTTTCTCGTTGAATACGATTCTCGCGCAAGCTAGAGTCTAAGAAATGTTCTTGCTTCGCTTTTGAGCGCTTTTTACCTTCATTGTGTCGCCAACCAGCTAAGGCATTTACGATGGCAGCAAACGACGTTTCATTGGCTTTCATGGCTGATTGAATGCCTTCCCAAGCAGCTTGCTGCTTAGCAAATTCACCACCATACAAGAGACTCGCCGCTGTTGAAAATCCTACGGTTTCAGAGCCGGAGTCGGTTTTGATATCAATGGTCAGTGAGCCAGTAATATTATCGTATAACCTGCCCCATGCATCGCGTCCGTCCACTTGCATCGCTGAAAGCAGTTGCTCTTCCTCAATACTCAGTTGAGTCTCGGCTTTGCGCTGCAATAACTCAATTTGGAAACCTTGCCCGGAGACCGAAGGATTATCATGATTTAGAACTTGTTCTATGAATGATACTTCCGCCAACGCTAGGGTATTTTCATACGGCGTAAACGCCTGCTCTAGCTCTGAATTGAGCTGAGCAATACGTCCAATTAACTGTTTGGCTTGTGTATTTTGCGCATCTGTAGAGGCATAGCAATTTGCCAAGGTATTCACGGTAGCCAACAAAGTGCCAGCCGCCTCCATAGTTTGAATCGCATTTTGCATCGCTGATACATTTTGACGTTCACCACTATGGCTATTCAACAATTCAATAGAACGTTGAATCAAAGCAATGTCTTGCTCTACTTTTGGATCATCTAGGTTTTGATAAGCTATTGATAGATCCCAAACGACTTTGTTCATTGCGATATTTCCCTGTATTAGCGTTTCGCGAAACCTAAACACCGTTGATTTCACGATACCGAGTTAACGGATGCTGACTGCCTTCGACGAGGCACAGCTGCCGTAACTCACTGTTATAGCTTAAAAGAATGTAGAGAGGCCCCGACCGTTTTCACTTTTACATGCGCAGGGAACTCGGAATTAAACTGTAAATGGGTGATAGAGGCATTGCCAATATCAAGCGTTGAGTAGAGCTTTGGATTGGTCCAATCTAAACCAAGAACTTCCGCTAAAATCAATCGAATTACACCCCCATGAGCAACTACCAATGTTGTTTTATTGGGCTGACTAAGTAATGCTAGAAGGCTGTGCCAACCGTGAAGAACACGAGCTCTAAATTGACTTAGTGACTCGGCTTGTGGAAGAGGATAGTTCACCGGGTCACTCCAAAACGGCTCGACGCTCAACCAATCTTGTCTGCTCATCTTATCAAATGGGACACCATCAAAGGCGCCAAAGTTCATTTCAGCCAATTCATCGACATGCACTACATCGATATTCATCGTTTGACTTACCATTTTCGCTAGCATGGCACAGCGCTTTAAAGGAGAAGAGTAGATGTTTTGAATATCAATTTGTGTGGCGGCCAAAGCTGAGACAATGTCCAGGTTGGTATTCTTAGCAACTTCAACATCGGTTACACCGTATAAAGCTGGAGGCGCCGATACTTTGCCGTGACGCATCAATAGAATGTTCTGCATTACTTTCCCTTGTTACTCCGCTCCACAGTTACTTCAAAACCAACGGTAAACCAGCGGCGACAAACACGACTTTCTCTGCGATCTTTGCGATTTGTTGGTTCATACGCCCGCCATTATCCACAAAAAGGCGAGACACTTCGCCCATAGGCACAACCCCTAAGCCGACCTCGTTCGACACCACAATTACATGCGCATCACAATGTGCTAAGGCCCTAACTAAGGTTTCAATTTCCTTCATTAAACCCAGGTCATCACAATCGTCACCCAAGTGGAAAATTTGGTTGTTCAGCCACAACGTGAGGCAGTCAATAAGTACGACATCCGACGATGAGAAGATCGATAATTGCTTCGCCAGCGCCAATGGGCACTCCCACTCTTGCCAGCCAAGTCCACGTTGGCTACGGTGATGCTCAATACGAGCACGCATCTCGTTATCAATCGGCTCAGAGGTTGCTACATAATGCTTAGTAAGTCCCTCATTAGCGTCAATTAACTCCGACACTCTATTTTCTGCAAAGCTTGATTTGCCTGAGCGAGCTCCACCTAATATCAATTCTACTGGCACAGACTACTCCTATGGCACAGTGTATGCGAGCAAGATAAGGTAAACCGACAGCTCAACGATTTGTTGCGCAGCGCCAAGGCAGTCACCTGTGAATCCACCTAATCTCGCCATGAGCCAACGTTTAAACCCTATTCGAAACAAGAATGCCCAAATCACTAAAGTAATAGTGATTTGCATACCCCAATAAACCGCAGGAAGCAGTGCACACACGGCTAGAAAAATAAGCTCTTTTTGTGTTTGTTGATTGGCTAACGGTTTGCTTTTGCTACCCTCTGGATCAGACACATACGGCATCGTCGATATCAACGACGCGGCGACGGCACGACTAAAAACATACGCCAGAATAATAGCGGCAATGAATTGGCTGTGGTTAGCAAGCTCTACAAGAGTGACGAACTTTAACAGTAACACCATCACGAGCGTGCTGACACCGTATGTTCCAAGTCGGCTGTCTTTCATGATAAGCAGCCGTTTTTCGACCGTCATTCCACCGCCAATGCCATCTGCCATATCTGCGAGGCCATCCTCATGAAATGCCCCCGTTAATAGCAAACTAAACACCATTGTTATAACGACAGCGACAGACACTGGAAGCACAGCACTCGCAACAGTAAAAACGAGCGCACACAATGCCCCAATAACAAAGCCCACTACCGCAAAATAACGACCAGATCGATTCATCCGTTCAGCAGAATATGGCGTGTTCTTAGGTATCGGCAAACGTGAAAAAAAACTCAAAGCGAGACAAAACAGTTGCCATTGATAACACCACCACCTGCCAGAGGTTATGTTACTCACACCGTCACTCCAGCACTCTCGAAGCTTGCCATTGAGTTATAAAACTCAGCCGCACATTTAATAAGTGGATACGCAAGCGCCGCTCCAGTCCCTTCACCCAATCTTAGCGACAAGTCTAAAAGTGGCTTCGCATTAAATTGTTCCAACACATAACGATGCGCTGCCTCTTGAGAGGTATGAGAGAACAGTAAAACATCTTCTACGCTCGGTTCTAATTTAGCGGCTATAAGCGCTGCGACGGAAACGATAAAGCCATCCACCAACACTGGAACGCGTCGTTTTGCTGCTTCTAGAAAACCACCCACCATATGAACAATTTCGAAACCGCCCAGTTCGGACAAGATCTCCATAACTGATTTGCTCTGCACTCTATCGACACCTTGTTGAACCAACGCCAGCTTTAATGCCAGCTGCTCGGCATTAATTCCAGTCCCAAGCCCTACGCTCTGTGCTACTGGTAGTTCGGTGATTGCACAAAGCAGCGCTGATGCTGAGCTAGTATTGCCAATACCCATTTCGCCAAACATGAGTATATTCGCGCCACTTTTAATCTTTGACGCGACGATATTCCGTCCCGCTTCGATACCTTGTGTAGATTGTTCAAGCGTCATTGCAGGATGTAAGGAGAAATCATCCGTTCCGCACCCTAAACGACTCAAAACTAAAGTGCCTGAACTATCTGGAACTGGCTCAAGCATTCCACAGTCTACAACGTTGAAAGCTATCGCGTTAGCACGGCAGAAACAGTTAATTGCTGCACCACCGGCAAGAAAATTCATCACCATTTGCTGAGTTACCGCACTTGGTGCAATGCTCACTCCTCGCTCGGCTACACCATGGTCCCCTGCAAATACGATGACATGCGGATTTGATACATCGATACTGGTTGCTAAATGACCTAATGAGAGGCTTCGAATCTTTGCCAACTGAAAAGCGATGTCCTCAAGCTTTCCTAATGCACCTAGTGGCTTGGTCTTTTGGTCTATTCGGTTTTGAATAGATTGATCAAATGTATTCGCTAGCATGATGTCCTTTCTTTATGATTCCACTTACTCTAACTCCCTGCAAAACCTTAAAAATTTGCATTAGAGCCTATGAGCTATACTTAGAGTTCACCTAGTGTACTTATTACGAGATCACAAACCAACTTTAGATCTCACCTAAATCTTGGAAGCATAATCTGAAGGACACCCTTGTATTGCCAAGATCGTATCAACAACCGTAAATTGAAAAGAAGGAATTGAGTTAAATCGGACTAGGTGTTGAGAATAACAACATAACAAAAAGTGAGGAGGCAATTATGCTTACCAATCAAAGAGCTCCGTCAAAAAAAGGACCGCAAAACTGTAACAAGAAACGTTCTAATGTCCCTTTATCGCTGACGTGACCAAATCACTTAACTGCCAGTAAAATAGTAAAGCCCCCTACAATGCTGTAGAGGGCTTTTTAGTGTCCATCACTTTAAGAGGGAAAGTAGACGTGCTAAGTGTCACTAGGTTGCTGAAGTTCAGAAAACAGCTGTGCAAGGCCATCGTCTGAAATCGTTGGGGTGGTTTTATGACAAGTAGAACAATTACTCGGTTTTCCATCACACATTTGGCGCATCATAATATCGTCTAAATTGCGGGTACCTTGCTTGCAATCATGCTCAATCGTTTTAAATACGTGACATTTGTCTGAGTTAGGTATGTCGGCTAACCCAACGATAGAGACTCCTTGCATCCTCGCAAGCACAAGAAGCTCTTCTATCTTCTGTTTTAATTCTTGATTCATATTATTATCCCGACTCTGGCGGTCTTTACCTGTCTATTTATACTAAAGTCTAATGTACTTATTCAATCCAACAACCTTAATCACTTAAATTGATACATTTGTCATATTTCTAAACTATCGCTCTATTTTTATAAAACGCATTGCAAATGGTAGTACTTTGTAACATGCGGGTAAATATATAGCTTACAAGAATATAAAATGGGTTAAATATCACACAATTGAACGACCACTTGTAATACGATGCATGATACTAAACTAACCCTACAAGGCCACTTATTACACCAAAAGCTGCCCATAAGATCGCACTTTAATCTACAAAACAATCAACAATATAAAATTTCACAACGCTGTGAGTGGAATTTAAACAACTGTAAACACAAGCGCTTTCATTTAAGTGTACATTAGAAATGTTGAGTAAATTCGCGCTACACGACAAAATTATCTGACAATTTTTATCATATTAATCATGAGGTTAAATCAGCAACGCAATGACATATACATTCAGGGCACCTTGATACAAATGATGTTTATTCTCAAATAAACACCAGCAACAAATGGAACGAGGAATAAATGTTGCCACCATGTATCCATTTTATTAAATGAACATTGTATTCCGATTTTAAAATATAGTAATTTATGACAGAGAAACCAATTTCATAGCTGAACAATATAATCAGAAAAAGAAAGACACATTTATTACAAGCAGTTGGGAAGGGATGAATATGAGAGCAGTCAAGGAAAAGAACAGCCATACAACGTCAGGCAAAGATGAATCCCTAAATATTGGTGCGACATATTTCAAAGAAGTCGCAGGACACGATCTTCTGAGCGCCGAAGACGAAAGACACATTGCAAGAAAAGCGCGATCTGGAGATACATTAGCGCGACAGCACTTAATCAACTCTAATCTTAGGTTGGTGATTAGAACAGCGAAACGCTATTCAAACAGAGGTCTTGATTTCTATGATCTAATCAATGAGGGAAACATAGGACTCATTCAAGCCGTTGATAAGTTTGACCCTGAGTTAGGCTATCGCTTTTCAACGTATGCTGTTTGGTGGATTCAGCAAGCGATCGACCGAGCGATTATGAACCAAGGCCGAACTATTCGTGTTCCCGTTCACGTAACAAAGCAAATACGTGAATGTAGCAAAGCAGCCCATGAACTCCGTAAAGAAGGTAACCATGAGCCTACGTCCTCAGAAATAGCTGAACGTACAGGCCGCGCACCTGAAGAAGTAAGCAAACTACTCAAGCTCTCTGAGCAGTCCTTGTCGTTAGATAATGGCTGGGATGAAGAAGGCGATAAGAAAGATCATTTGCAAACAATCGATGATGACGATGTATTTGAGCTTCCAGAACAAGATATCGTGACCCAGAATCTAAACAAAGCTCTCATTGATTTGGTGGATAGCTTGCCAGAGAAACAGCGAGTTATCCTACATCATCGCTTCGGACTGCTTAACGATGATCCCAAGACGTTAGAAGAAGTGGGAGAAATTGTCGGCGTCACTCGAGAGAGAGTACGTCAGATCCAAAAAAGTGCTATGGAAACGCTTCGAGATAAACTTAAACGACAAAATCTAACTCGAGCAGAAATTGATTAATTTCGCTTCTATCACAGCACGTTAGCTCAACATTTACTATAGTCCCACTTACCATCAGGTTAGTGGGACTTTTCTTTATGTCATCAAGTTACAATGCCATCATTGCCGGCGCATCAGGATTAGTGGGAAGTAAACTGCTCACACTGTTAGAGCAAACCGATCATATTGAAACCATTTACGCATTATGTCGCTCGCCTCTGGATATACAAACTTCAAAAACGATTCAATTAATGGATGGGGCGCTAAGAGTTACAAACTGGGAGGATTCCTCGCCTACCCCCACTCTTGGGTTTATCTGCCTCGGGACTACCCTTAAGCAAGCTGGCAGCAAAGCGGCGTTGGAAAAAGTAGATTACGACCTTGTCTGTGATGTTGCTCAAACCATGAAAATGATTGGCGTAACACGTATTGCCGTCGTTTCAAGCTTAGGAGCTTCTCCACGATCTCTTTCCCATTACCTCAAGTGTAAAGGGCGAGTTGAACGTCGTATCGAAGGTATGGGATTCGACCAAGTTGTCTTTGTTCGACCTGGACCACTCGCAGGTAGAGAAAAACAGGTCCGATCAGATGAAGTAGCTGTTCAAAAGATATTCAACCTTATATCGCCACTCATGCTCGGCCCGCTTAGATCATACACTCCTATCCCCGCAGAGTCTGTTGCTCAAGTGATGCTCTATAGCGTAATTGAACATCATGATGCGAATTGCGTCGCATATAATTCTGCAAATATGTTGGATATGCTTTCTAGTTATCAAAACTAGCTCGAATATATATTAAACGACATATAACGAATTGCTCTAACTAATGACATTAATTTATTGTTAACGATTACAACAGATCGGTACTTTAGCCATCTACACTTCTAATTACCTTATGCTAAATAAGGTTTATACGTCAGATGGATAAAAGGATATTTCAATGTCAATTGCGGTTGTCGCAGCGCTAGCGATATTTTTAGGCATACTCTATTTTTTGTATGGACAGCAACAAAAGAAACACACCCTTTCACGTCTTGTTTTGTTCGGTTTGGTTTTAGGTAGTGCTTTCGGACTCGGATTGCAATTGCTACTAGGTGAAGGTCACGCAGCTATTTCCGAAACCCTTGAATGGGTTAACGTTGTAGGCAGGGGCTATGTCGGTCTTCTAAAAATGATCATCATGCCTTTAGTCTTGGTCTCTATGATTGCCGCTGTGGTAAAACTGGAAAAAGGTGGCTCTTTAGGCAAAATTAGTGGCCTGACGATTTCAGTGCTTCTTGCTACGACTGCCGTATCCGCGCTTATCGGTATTGCAGTCACTCAAGCATTTGGTTTAAGTGCTGAAGGCCTCACTGAAGGTGCACGTGAAACGGCTCGTATCGCGATACTAGAAAGTCGCGTCGATCGTGTAAGCGATCTCACAATTCCACAAATGCTGGTTAGCTTTATTCCAACCAATCCATTTGCTGACCTAACCGGTGCCCGCTCTACTTCTATTATCGCCGTCGTTATTTTTGGGGTCCTTACCGGTATCGCTGCACGAAAAGTGATGGCCGAAAAAGAAGAGCTTGAATCACCGATTCGCACTTTTGTCGATGCAACGCAATCTGTTGTTATGCGTCTGGTAAAAATGATTATGGCGTTAACGCCTTATGGCATTGCGGCTCTGATGGCGAAAGTTGTCGCGACTTCAAGTGCAGGTGACATCTTAAATCTACTTGGTTTTATCGTTGCGTCTTACTTAGCCATTTTCTTAATGTTCTTGGTTCACGGTTTCTTGGTCTCACTTGTTGGTGTAAGTCCAAAAGAATATTTCCAGAAGATTTGGCCAGTACTAACTTTTGCTTTCTCATCTCGAAGCTCTGCTGCGACCATTCCATTGAACGTAGAAGCACAGGTTACCAAACTTAACGTACCACCAGCTATTGCTAACTTATCAGCATCATTTGGGGCGACAATTGGCCAAAACGGCTGTGCCGGTATCTATCCTGCAATGTTAGCCGTGATGGTTGCACCAACCGTCGGTATTGACCCAATGGACTTTAACTTCATCCTGTCGTTGGTTGCCATTATTACTATTAGCTCTTTTGGTATCGCGGGTGTCGGTGGTGGCGCAACATTTGCGGCTCTAATCGTACTACCAGCTATGGGGTTGCCCGTCACTATCGCTGCGTTACTTATCTCCATTGAACCTTTAATCGATATGGCGCGTACCGCACTGAATGTCTCTGGCGCAATGACGGCAGGTACCATTACTAGTCGTCTGCTCAAGAAGAAACAACCTGAACTCAAGCAAGCTAACGCATAACAATAGCTCAAGTCATTCTAACGAAGCGGCCTTTTTGGCCGCTTTTTTTATTATTAATTTCAGTGCGTTAAAATTTATTTCGACATTTATCGAAATATTTATTGATCTCAACTTAAATAGTTCTATAATTCCAAACATATCGAATCATTAGGACTGACTAATATGAACGCTGAATTTTTAGAAATGGCCAAAGAAACCGCAAACATGTTTGCCTTTCTTGCTACCGAACTTATCATTCTTTTCTTGGCAATAAGCTACATTGTTGGAGTACTACAAGAATTCCTAACACCTGAAAAAATCCAATCTATTTTGAGCTCGAAAAACGGAAAAGGTTACTTTGTTGCTGCCCTACTTGGCTCAATTACACCGTTTTGCTCATGCTCAACCATTCCTTTCCTAAAAGGATTACTGAGAGCAAGAGCCGGATTTGGCCCGATGATGGTTTTCTTGTTTGCTAGCCCACTGCTAAACCCTGTAATCATTGGTTTGTTTGTAGTGACATTTGGAATTAAAGTCGCCGTGTTCTACTTCTCTATTGCCATGCTTGTTTCAGTAACTGCGGGCTACGTTTTAGAGAAACTGGGCTTTGAGCGTTACGTAAAACCTGAAGCGTATCAAGCAAACTCAGCAGCGAGTTCATGTGGCACATCATGTGGCGATGCTGAATCCGCAAAAGTTGAAACTTCTTCTTGCGGCACATCTAGCGGCTGTGGCACTTCTGCAAAGCCAGTTGTAACGCAGGCGAAAGAGTCGTCATGCAGTGCACCTGTGGCTGCGAATACAAGCTGCAGCTCTAGCGAGGAACCAACCATTACCGACATCAAGAGCGACGGTAGTGCGTGCTGTGGTAGCACTTCAGCAGAGACGAAAGAAGATAGCCGTTGGTTACGTATTTGGAAATCGACTTGGAGCGACTTCAAACAAGTATTCCCATATCTAATGATTGGTATCTTGTTAGGCTCATTCATCTACGGGTTTATCCCAACTGACCTTATCGCACAATATGCTGGTGAAGGCGTGTGGTATGCGATTCCAATTGCAGCTGTTATCGGTATTCCACTATACATTCGTGCAGAAGCGGTTATTCCGCTAAGTGCAGCTTTGGTTCAAAAAGGTATGGCATTAGGTTCTGTGATGGCACTCATCATCGGCAGTGCTGGCGCCAGCTTAACAGAGGTTATCTTGTTGAAATCTATCTTCAAGAACCAAATGATTGCCGCTTTCTTAGTCGTTATCTTAGGCATGGCAATTAGCGCAGGCTACCTCTACAGCTACCTATTTGGTTAACACAACTTAGCAAACTTTAAAGCGCTGCTCGGCAGCGCTTTTTTCTTTAATTTTCGATAGTTATCTTCAAAATTACCACGCAAAACTTCATTTAATGTCTATAGTTTCTTATGAGTTGGTATCTTCAACGTAAGGGATTATGAACGACAAGGCCAAATTTGCGACAAAGGTAGCACTCAGTCTTACCCTCGCTTACCTCATTCCATTTGCATTAGGTTGGCCTCAGGCTTCTACTGCGGCTACCACTGTTATGCTCATCGCATCAACAGGAAGCCAACGTGAATCATTAGAGAAAGGAACCTTAAGAGTACTTGGAACCATAGTTGGTGCCGTTATTGGGTTGTTACTAGTCGGTATGTTCGCCCAAGATCGTCTGTTATATATGCTATGTGTTTCTGTTGTAGCATCCTTTATCTTCTATTTTAAAAATGCCTATATAAAAGATCCGACGTTATTCATGTTAACAGGTGTCATGACCTTAATGATGTCAAACGGGGGAGATGCAGAAGGTGCATTTTTATATGGCGTAGACCGTGCGCACATGACCGTGTTTGGTGTCATTATTTACACCTTGGTAGGCACATACCTGTTCCCAAGCAAAACAGAACAAAATCTTCGCCGTATGACCCACGACGTCGTATCGCTCCAAAAACAGATCCTCGAACGCCTCTCGCCACCAATCAATACAATATCTCATGTAACAGATTCGGAACAAGCATCTGAACCATCTTCAGACGATAATCAGCCCCCCACTCTAAATGACTTAATTGAGAAGTTGTACGCGAGTCAAACCGCCTTAGAAACTCGCTTTTCTACCGAGAGTAAAGAATGCAGCGATGTGTCCGCTTACCTCCTGGAGTGGCAACTCACGCTTCACTACACCAAACAGATAACCAATCTGCTGATAGCAACTTCTAGTTCCAACTTTCTGCAAGGTGAGTCTCAGAAATTTATCACCAATTACGACGAGTTTGTCGCCGATATTCAGCAATTATTCGAACAGTGTGAACACTACCTCCGAGCATCAGACGAGGGGTTAGAGTATCGTTGGCAAGAGCGCAAAGTCACCTTAGACCTAGACTCTCTCAGTAACCATCCTCATCTATCTAAGAGTTCTGCCATTACCTTGGGGTATGTGCTCAACCGCCTTCATACCAGTATTTCGCGGTTGACCGAAACCGTTAGTTGTATCGATTCCATTACCAAGTCAGTGTCATTTGACGAAAAGCCACGGAAAAGTGCTGGAGCTTTCCTATGGTGGGATGCAGAAAACTTTAAGACATCGATTAAAGTCTTTGTTACCTACTGGGTAGCCGCTTTTATCTGGATCTTTTTCAATCCTCCGGGTGGGTATAGCTTCGTAATTTTCTCCACCATTTTTGTTTCTTTACTCTCTTTCTTACCCGTGCATCCTAAATTACTGGGCTTTCTATTTACGTTCGGGTTTATCTTTGCCGTTCCCGCTTACGTTTTTGTTCTTCCCACACTGGAACTTGGCATCGAACTCGCCCTTTTCCTTTTTGCGTATACCTTTATTGGCTTTTATCTGTTTAAAGGCCCCATTACTATCTTCTTTATGATCGGCCTTTTTATTCTCGGTATCGACAACGTCATGAATTACCATTTTGGCATTCTCCTTACCATCATGATGTTGTTCTATCTCGTGGTACTAATGCTTGTGTTCGCCCATTACTTCCCTTTCTCAAGTAAAGCCGAACGCCTATTCCTATTGGTAAGACAAAGACTTTTTACTCATGTTTATCATTTAGTCGTTAAGCTTCAAACGCTAAACCACTCACCCCTGACTAACTTAGCAATTCAATTACATCTAAAAACGGCCAATGTTGCAGCTAAAAAACTCACACTGTGGGCAAATAAGATAGATCTCAACTACTTTGACAAGAACGACCACTTATCACTGACTACCTACACAAAGCAGTGTCGTAATCTAACAGATCATCTAAATACACTCGTCATCGCGCAAACTCATCTGAAAAATAACCCATTGATTACTAAGCTTAGAAACGAGTACACAGACGAAAGCTTGCTAACGTTAATACGTACTCATAACCGTGATCAAAGAGAGCGTGTACAAACGCTTGAAGACGTGCAATGCGAATACGCTAAAACAGAGGCCATTCTCGATGTGTTTTTTCAGCAGTTAGACCCTAAACAGTACGCTCAAAAAGACATTGCAGAGTTCTATATCTTCCTCAGCTTAAAACGAAGTGTTTTTGAGTCTCTGATTAAAGCGGAAGAAGCGGCTCAGAATGTCGACCTCGATAACCTCAAAATGCATCGATTTTAGGAAAGGTAGTAATGATTTCTCATCTCACAAAGCCCTGCTTTATTGCCTTAGCCACGTTGTCTATGACGGCGTGTACTACGCTTGGTCCAGATTTTACACCGAGTCAAGAAACCCAACTTCCGTCATCGTGGAACGATTCGGACACACAAGCTAGCATGGACTCAACCGTAAAATGGTGGGAACAGTTTAACGACCCTACTTTGAACAAACTGGTTGATATTGCCTCTCAACAGAATTTAGATGTGGAAGCAGCTGGTTTTAGAATCTTGCAAGCGCGTTCAGTGCTGGGTATCGCCGATGGATTGCAATACCCTCAGCTGCAATCCATATCTGGCAACCTAGCCAAAGCTTACGCCAACGAAAGTTCATTCAACAATGCGGCCTTGAGCTTTGATGCGGGTTGGGAGATGGATGTTTGGGGAAAATATGCGCGAGGAATTGAATCAGCCCAAGCTGGTTATTACGCCTCCATCGCTTCCTACAACGATATTTTAGTGACCATCACCTCTGAAGTTGCAAGAAACTATATCAATTACCGAACGTTCCAAGAACGCATACTACTTTCGCAGCGCAATATCGAAATTCAAGAGCGGGTAGTTAACATTACGCGAGTGCAGTTTGAGTCCGGCAATGTCACCGAACTCGACGTTCAACAGGCGCGCAATCAACTCTTCACCACCAAAGCAGCCCTACCGGGACTGACGGTGGCAATGTTGCAAGCCAAGAATGCGTTGGCGGTGCTACTGGGCACGCTGCCTGAAGAAATAGAACCAATTCTTAAGTCAGATATGGAGCAAAAACTGGTTCAATTTGAGCAGCGTTTTAAGGCATCTGGCTCAAAAAGCGCTATTTCAGAAAAGGGAGATGGCTCTATCGTTCCAGAAACCCCAGTATTAGCCAATCTTGTTGACGCTAGTTTGGTGATGCGCAGACCAGACTTACAAGTCGCAGAGCTTCAAGCTCATGCCCAAAGCGCACAAATCGGTGTTGCTGAAACGGCGTTGTACCCGAGCTTCTCCCTTTTTGGATCCATAGGCATTAACAGCTCTGTACCTTCAGGCAGTAGTTTCAGCTTCAACGATTCGCTGACTTTAGTGGCCGGACCCGCAATGAGCTGGAACATTTTTCAATATGGACGAGTGAAGAACAATATCCGTTTTGAAGACTCGAAATTCCAAGAAACCCTAACCAATTACAACAAAAAAGTACTGCAAGCGGTTCAAGAGGTAACGAATGCAATGGAAGCCTACGATTTGTATCGAGAGCAAAAATCCCTGCGCCTGGAGTCCGTAAACGCATCAGTTCGCGCGTTTAATATCTCACTCACTCAGTATGAAAACGGACAAATCTCATTTGAGCGTTTATTGAACTCCGTGGAAAAAATGACTCGAAGCGAAGACAGTTACGCGCAAATTAAAGGAAACGTCGCTAACCAAGTTGTCGCCTTGTATAAGTCTTTAGGCGGCGGTTGGCAAATTAACTCAGGAAAAGCGTTTGTGTCACCAGAGCATGTTGAACAGATGAATAAGCGCACCGATTGGAGTGACCAATTACAGCAAGAGAATGTTGCTCTACCTTCATTAACGCTGCGCACAGGTGCCAAACCACCAGCAGCGGACAAGGAGGATAAATAGATGCCACATGAAATGTCATGGGGAGATATTTACTTTTCTCCTTTGGTGTTAGTCCTGATTCTCGCACTCATTGCGACTTGGATAACCGTCGTGATTCTAAACAAGGTGAAGCTATCGAGATTCATCGCCTTTCCTTCGCTCACATTCTTAGCAATCCTCGTGTTGTATGTCATTGCTATCGACCATTTCTATTTAAGGTTTTAGGAGCTCGTCACTATGAAAAAATCTATCATTATCATCCTAAACCTGATTATCCTTGGTGGCGCTGGGTGGTTTGGGTATCAGAAGTACCAAGACTACTTCAACAACCCTTGGACACGCGATGGGCAAGTTAGAGCGAATATCATCAAGGTTGCCCCAAGAGTCTCAGGTCCTATTGTCAACGTGGCTATTATTGACAATCAACAAGTCAAACGAGGCGACCTGTTATTTGAAATCGACCCGGAAACCTATCAAGTTGCCCTCTCTCAAGCCGAAGTGGCTTTGCAACGCGCCATCATCAGCTCAAAGGGAAAGAAAATCGAGTACGACCGTTTACTCGACATTCGTAAAAAAGACAAAGGAGCAGTCTCTCATAAGGACCTCATTCGTCGCGAAATTGCCTATCAGGAGTCACAGCTTCAAATCAAAGCTTCAGAGGAACAATTAAAATCCGCTCGCCTCAATCTTAGCTATACGCGCGTTGTAGCTTCGGTGGATGGCTATGTCTCCAACCTTGATATTCGAGAAGGAACTCAGGGTGTCGCTAACCAACCTCTTGTCGCCCTGATTGATGAAAACAGTTTCTGGGTATTTGGCTTCTTTAGAGAGAACCAACTACCGCGAATACACCCTGGTAGCCAAGCTAAAGTGACTTTGATGTCGCATCCAGATGAACCTATTAATGCCACAGTCGATTCTATCGGCTGGGGTATTGCTCCCAAAGACGGTACGGTTGGTTATAACCTGTTGCCCAACGTCAATCCTGTCTTCCAATGGATTCGCCTCGCCCAGAGAATCCCTGTTCGTGTGTCGTTACATGAACTCCCTGAAGGAGTGCATCTGCGATTTGGATTATCAGCGTCGATTATGGTGATGGAACAAAATGAAGACTAGGGAGAAACGATAATGGAGATGGGGAATCGGTTAAAAAAGATCAATGAAGACAATAATTTCTTCTATCTTACGGTGGCGTTAATCGCGTTACTTATCAGCTCAGCATTGGCCGAAATCGTTGGACAAGGTGTAATAGATCATGTTCTTCAACTGTTTATCATCGTCACTTTCGTTGTTTGCCTGGCCAGTCTACGATTCGATAAAGGATGGTCACGATTTTTGATAACGCTGGTATGCCTATGGATCTTAGCGACGTTGGCAAAAGTCGTTTTCGAGCGCAGTGAAATGGACTTTGTTATGCTTGCTCTCACCTTTTCATTCTTCTTTGGCACTTTTAAATCAACTGCTAAACAAGTGCTCTTCCACGGCAAGGTCAACACCAACAAAGTCATTGGTTCAGTAGCATTATTTTTACTACTCGGCTTAATGTGGGCTATCGTTTACTTAATTATTATCGAATATTCCCCACAAGCCTTTACGGGGCTCGAAGCCATTACGTGGGGAGAGAATTTCTCTAACGCAGCGTATTTCAGCTTCGTTACGTTAACAACGTTAGGTTATGGCGACATCAGTCCAATCACGCCGTTGGCCCAAGTCGTCGTGTATTTAGAGGCCATTGTCGGAGTGTTCTACATGGCAATAGTCGTATCAAGTTTGGTAAGTGCAAATATTGAAAACAGGGAAAACAACAATGGATAGACAAACTGAACAGCGTCAAAGCAAGCTCTTTGTCAATAATATGGTGGAATCGGCCATTCGTATTGGCTTACTGGTGATCTTGTTGATCTTCACCTACGATATCATCAAACCTTTTATCATTCCCGTGCTCTGGGGCTCAATCATAGCCGTCGCCTTGTTGCCATTGACTAAAAAGTTAGAGCACTCACTAGGTGGCAAACGCGGATTAGCCGCTACTCTGGTCTCCTTAATCGGTATTTCTTTGTTGGTGATCCCTTTTGTCATGGTTTCTGGTTCAATTTACGAGGGCGTGGCTCATACCACTGAAGTAATACAAAGTGGTGAGATAAAAATCCCGGGCCCCACCTCTAAGGTCGCTGACATCCCTGTCGTTGGTGACAAGCTGTATAGCATTTGGAACCTGTTCGCCACTAACATGGAAAAAGCCATACAGCAGTTTTTACCTGAGATTAAAGGCTTTCTAGGCACGGTTGCATCCATATTAGGCGGTGCATTGACAAGCTTGATTATGTTCATCATTTCCCTCGCAATTGCCGGTGGATTTATGGCACATGCAGAGAAAATTTCAGGAGCGTTAGAAACCGTCGCAGTAAGAGCGGTTGGGAAAAAAGCTGAACAGTGGGCCAATTTAATGGCAGCAACCATTCGCAGTGTGTTACTAGGTGTTGTCGGTGTGGCGTTTATTCAAGCGGCAATCATCGGTGCTGCGATGTTTGTGTTTAAAGTTCCAGCCGCCGGTTTGCTTACGCTAGCAACATTGATACTTTGTATCGCACAGTTACCCGCTCTACTTATCGTTGCACCGGTGATTTTCTACGTTTATTCCACAGGTGATGGAACCAGCACAACACTATTTACCATTTGGGCATTGGCAGGTGGACTCTCCGATAACATTCTCAAGCCTATGTTGATGGGACGTGGCGTTGATGTGCCGATGCCAATTATCTTAATCGGTGCCATTGGTGGGATGTTGTTCGCAGGAATTATTGGTCTATTCCTTGGCGCTATTATTCTCGCCATTTGGTATGAGTTGTTCTTATTCTGGATTAATTACGAAGAGCAGACCGAGTTATCAGAAGACGACGCTGAGGCAACATCTGAAAGTAAGACGAAAGCCGAAAATAGCTAATACAATGAACAACGGATAAAAAACAGCCGATAAAGTCACTAAACTTTATCGGCTGCGTTGTTTAAGGGCTGCGGAACGTTACTGGTGTTCGCTTAGGACATTAGCGAGCACATCCACTGCTTTTACAAGCTCTTCTGGCGTTGAGTTAGTGAAGTTCAAGCGAAGTGCCGAAGGCTGCCCGTTTGCCTCTGGATAAAATACTGGGCTAGGAACCACGGCAACACCTTTTGACAACAGCACCTTAGCTAGTTCAAACGTATCGCACGAAGGAATCCCAACCCAAATAAACATACCGCCATCGACAGAGTTCAACGTACAACTCTCAGGTAACTTAGCTTCTAATGCTTCAAATAGAGTTTGATAACGCGCCTTATAAATCTCTTTTACTGACTCCAAGTGGGCGTCAAAGTCATCATGTTTTAGCAAGCCCAGTAGCGCGGCTTGCATCGGAATACTGGAGTGTAAATCGGCACCTTGTTTGATCTTAATAATCGGCTCAATATAGCTCTTCTTGCCAGTGACCACACCGATACGAAGGCCTGGAGAAGCAATTTTAGAGAACGAACGGAATACAATGGAGTGGTCGGGACAAAAGGTCGAGACCATTGGCAACGCCTCACCGGTAAATCGGAGTTCGCGGTACGGGGCATCTTCAATAAATGCCACATTGTATTGAATGCAAAGCTCCGCGACTTTTTGACGCGTTTCCAGTGTCCAACAAACACCAGTCGGATTGTGGAAATCTGGTACTGCATAAAACATTTTTGGCGCGTTGATTTTAAAGCACGCCTCAAGTTGTTCTAGGTTAGGACCGGAAGCCACTTGTGACACCGTCACGATATTCGCCCCGACTAATCCGAACACTTGCATAGCCCCCAGATAACTTGGTGCTTCCATTACGACCGTATCGCCCGGATTAATGTACGCTCTCGCCACCAAATCAAGACCTTGCTGAGAGCCTGTACAAACAACCGCACTGTGATTGCTTAGTAGTTGGTAATAGTCCGATAGGAAATCGAGTAACGGCGCATACCCTGCTGTGGTTCCGTACTGGAACACCTCTGGCTTATCGCATAACCCTTCGAACGTAGAGCGCATTAACTCAATGGGAAATGTATCCGGATCTGGCAATCCTCCAGCCAAGGAAATGACGCTTGGATCGCTGGCTGCACTCAGAATTTCACGAATATAAGATGAAGGGACATTTTGAAGAGAGCGAGCGATTTCCATATATTTCCTTACTAATACAACCAATAGCCGGGCATTATTTTAGATTAAGCACAATTAATGACGTGAATAGAGAGATTTAAACTACCTCGCCATAAAGAAAAATCAGCTTACACGCTATTGCAAGCTTCATGTTGTCCATTTATGCTTATAAATATGTCCATTTATGCGATTTTGATTGTGAATGCCCGTCATCTAACTCGAATCAACGACGTCCTGTTCTATATCCACAGTGATATAAGCAAAGAGCTTTCAGGAAAAGAGCTCGCTGCTATTGGGGCTTATTCCGAACAGCATTTCCATCGAGTATTTAAAGAAGTCGTTGGTGAGTCACTGCATCAATATATCCGCCGCACAAGAATGGAATACGCAGCAAATCAATTAATGTTCGACACCAAATCTAGCATTCAGCAGATAGCGAACAAGAGTGGTTTTAGCTCAATATCATCCTTTTCGCGTGCGTTCAAAGACGTGTTCAGACTCTCACCCGGTCAGTGGCGAAAACACGATCCTCAAGTGTCACACAAGCCTTATTTAGCGGACCCCGATGTTGCTGCGGGTTATGCCCGAGCTGTGGATCGTCCTATTCCCGCACCTAAGATTATCGATGCGCCGCCACGACGCGTCGCATATATCCGTCACATTGGCTACAACCGCTCTATAGGTAAGCCATGGCAAATGCTCAAAGCATGGGCAAGCGCTGAAAAACGAGACTTTTCGGTACAGTTTGGGTTACATCATTCGAACCCCGCTTGGGTTGAACTAGATAAGTGTCGCTATGTCGCATGCCTAGAAATTGATGCTCCGATCAAACTTCGAGGTACCGTAAACCAAATGACCATTCCGGGTGGTTTACACGCCGTGTTCCGTCTTCAAGGTGTTTACGGTGAGTTGCTTCCGCAAATAAGTAGAATTCAAGAGAAATGGTTACCGCAGTCTGGCTTCAAAGCCAGTGCAACACCAGCTTACGTACATTATCATCGCAATCATTTTTTGGCGTCTGACGAAGTTTTTGAACTGGATTTTTATCTGCCTATCAGTTTTTATTGACCAGTTGCCTCTCCCTTTGCATTTGTTTTGTAACAAAGCACAAACGTGGGCCCTGTTTTCATTAATTGGTACGGTAATTTACTCGTGTCCACGGTAAGCTTGTGCCACTATCCAACCTACTCAACTTCTTATCAATTTGGAGCTTTGGCGATGAAAACAATCTTGGTAACTGGTGCAACAAGTGGTATCGGCTATGAACTAGCAAAAGAACTTAGCCATAAAGGCCACCAAGTAGTAGCAACGGGCCGTAATCCCGAAAAACTGGCACAGTTAGAGCAAGAAGCGAACTGTCATACCATCGCTGCCGACTTAACCGATCCCAACCAGACTGTCGAACTATTCCAAAAGACGCTCGATAAGCTAGGTAGGCTGGACGTTCTAATTAATAACGCGGGTATGAACTCGCGCAAATGCGCTATTGAAGAGTTCACCTTAGAAGAGTTTGACCAACAGTATGCCGTCAACCTTCGAGCACCTGCGTTGTTATGTAGAGAAGCCTTAAAGGTCATGAAACCGGCTAAGTCAGGACAAATTATCAATGTGGTAAGCACAGTTGCTAAACGCTCTAACGAAACCATGAGTGTCTACACGGCAATGAAACAGGGCTTTGCGGGATTTAGTGCAATCTTGATGAAAGAAGCTCAGCCTCATGGAATAAAAGTGACTTCTTTGTTCCCTGGCGGTGCAGACACCAACTTTAGAGAAGCAGACCGCCCTGAGTACATGCATCCAGCAAGCGTTGCATCCACCATCTCTCTATTACTTGAACTGCCTAGTGATGTAGTCATGCATGAGATGACGTTTAGACCGCCGGTTGAAATCGAGTAACCGTCTCCTTTGTAACAGTTGGTATGGGTGCTTGTTGAACGCCACAAAAGTGGTTAATTTAGGAACAGTACCCATTTCAAACACTACACAGAGGGAGCGATGAATGTGTCGTTGGCTAGCTTATCAGGGAACCGCAACTTATCTAGATGAACTAATTTATGTACCTGAACACTCACTGATTAACCAGAGTTTAGAAGCAAGAAAAGGTGCCACGCGAATAAACGCTGATGGTTTTGGGTTAGGTTGGTACACCCAACGTGATATCCCCGGTCAATTCCACGAAGTCATGCCTGCCTGGAGTGACGATAATCTTCGTTCCCTGACGCATCACATTCGCTCCCATCGATTTATGGCACACGTTCGCTCTTCAACAGGAACGAGCGTATCACGCTCTAACTGCCATCCTTTCGTAGTCGACAATTGGATGTTCATGCATAACGGACAAATCGACGAATTTGAAAAGCTGCGCTTCCAACTAGAACGTCTGCTGCCTGAATCACTTTATCACTATCGAAAAGGAACGACCGACAGCGAGCTTATCTTCTTATTGATGATGAAAAATGGCCTGTCGAGCAACGTAAACAACGCCATTATTGAAACCATCAAAGATATCGAAAACGCTAAATCAGAAAGAGAGGTAGCCTTGCCATTTAAAGCCTCTATTTGCCTCTCCGACGGCGAACAGTTTTGGGTCGTACGATACAGTAGTGACCAAGAGCCACCGACTGTTTTTATTAAAGCAGAAGGAGAAAACGTCAGCGTTGCGTCCGAACCTCTCGAAAAAAGCAAAGAGTGGAAACTACTTAAACCACAAACGATTACCCATATACATGGATTGAGCCTAACGACGACGCAAATACCTCTCGATATGTAACGGTTGAGTTTTACCCTGAAGCTCTCAGCCTATAAACCCTCTTGAATGACACTAAAGTTGTTGAACTATTAGAGTTGTACTCGCACACATACGAAGAAACGTACGCGTCAAAGTACGAGTAATTAAGAAAGCACAACATACTCGCGTAACAAGTTTATAAGGGTCAATACCTAGCATGGACCCTTTCTGGGTTGGCTCAATCGCTAATCGATCAATTTACCCTGTTCATCGAAAAATGGATGGGGACCATCACTGTCTTCAATGTAGCTAATATGGGAAACCACCGAATCATTCTCAAACCTGAGCAGTTGAATGGCTCTTGGCTCTAATGAAAAAGACGATGGTGCGTTAGGATCGAGGTCAAGCGTCACCGAATGGCTGTGTGATGGTCCCACCCAAACCGGAATTGAACGCCAGGTCGCGGTGATAGGACGGTGTAAGTGGCCAGCGCACAGTCCACACACGTTATCAAACTGACTTAGCACTTCATACAAGCTGTCTGCATTTGTCAGGTTTTGGACATCCATATGCCCTAATCCCACATGCATTGGCGGATGATGCAGAAAAATAAGCACAGACTTATTGGATAAACGGGCTAGCTGACTTTGCAACCACTCAAGTGTCTGTGAAGATAAAAAGCCATAAGATTTACCAATGACAGACGAGTCTAAACCCAACAAAACTTGTTCACCCTGTTCAACAACAAAGTTGCAAAACTCAGAGTGGTCGAAATCGACTAACTGTTGCAGTCCTACTCGCAAATTATCACGATGATCGTGGTTACCCGGAACGACCCGAAGTGGTATTTGCAGTTTTTTTAGTTCTTGCCTAATGACTTGGTATTCTTGCTCTGTGCCAAAGTCACCAAGATCACCGGTAATAACGACATAATCTGGTCTGGGGTTAAGGTGGTTAATATGTTGCACGGCATTTTGTAAGCATCGCAACGTATCTACCTTGCGATACGCTTGCTTGCCACCTTGTTTGATATGCAAATCGGTAAGTTGAGCAATTAACATAACTTTACTTCTTCAAAGGAATTAAACGACTAGGTTCAAAGGACACGGTCACCACTTGGCCTGCTTGATATTCAGTGCGCTCAAAACAGTCGACCATGAGTTGTGACTGCTTTTGCACTCCGGACAAAGTGACACGGGTTCTGTCCCCTAAAAATACCGTACTCACTACAACACCAGTTAAGGCATCACAATCATCGCTGATGTCCTTCAAGGTAATATCTTCTGGTCTTAGCATGACGCTCAATGGGTCATTTTTAGCGGCTATAGTCGTGTCTATATGCTCTGGTAGTTTAAGGTACTTACCGGTGTCTAACAGCAACTTCCCTGCTTCTACCGTTCCTTCAAATCGATTCATTTGCCCTATAAAGTCGGCGACAAAGCTGTTACTTGGCTGCAGATAGATATCCTTTGCTGAACCAATCTGGGCAATTTCGCCATGGTCGAGAACGGCAATTCTGTCGCCCATCGCCATAGCTTCTTCTTGGTCATGAGTCACATATACTGCAGTGATGCCTAACTCTTTTAACAACGAGCGAATGTCACTTCTCAAACGTTGTTTTAGCAACGCATCCAAAGCTGAAAGCGGCTCATCAAGCAGTAATACATCTGGTTCGGTGATGATGGCGCGAGCTAACGCCACACGTTGACGTTGGCCACCAGATAATTGATGGACGCCTCTTTTGGCATACTTTTCTAGGTCGAACATAGTCAGCATCTGCTTAAGCTTTTGAGCTCGTACCGAAGGATCCACACCACGAACTTTCAGGCCATAAGTGATATTTTCGCTAACGTTCATATTGGGAAACAGCGCATATGATTGGAACACCATCCCGACTTTTCTTTGCTCAATAGGGAGCGAGGTAACCTCTTGATCACCAAAAGTTATTTGTCCACCATTTTCATCAGCAAACTCCAATCCAGCGATAAGACGCAAGGTTGTCGTTTTCCCACAACCAGAAGGCCCCAGTAATACTAAAATCTCTCCCGCTTCTATTTTTAAGTCAGTCGGTTTTAGTGCCAAGGTTCCATCTGGGAAAGTCTTAGTAATATCTTTCAGCGTGATTTCTACGCCAGTCATTGTTTGTTCTAACATTGAGTTCAATCTTAATTGCTTGTAACCGGTTTTCTGTTCAGCATCTGAGCCAGAACCAGCAACGGTAAAATGAGACAAAGGAAAATTAAGGTATAAGCAGAGCTAATCTCTAAACGCATGGAGGCGTACGAGTCAGCCAAACCAACAGGCAAGGTTTTGGTTAATGGCGTGTGAAGCATCCAAGTTAGGTTAAACTCGCCAATAGAGAGAGTGAGGGTCATCAACATACCAGCGACAATACCTGCCTTGCAGTTAGGGACAATGACATCAAAGAAACGCTGCCAAAAGCTTGCTCCCAAGCTCGCCGCGCCCTCTTCCAACACATTGAAATTAATACTTTGCAGTACCGCCAACACTGACTTAACCATAAACGGTAAAGTGAAGATAACGTGACCCACTAAGATAAACGTCCAGTTAGAACGGAAATCACTAAAGTCACCGTAAGCGAGTATTAAACCAAGCGAAATTGCCATACCAGGAATGGCAATCGGCAAGGTTAAGATCTCATCAAACAACGATGCCCAACGGCTTTTGCTTTTCGCCAGCACATAAGCACAAGGTACGCCCACCAGCACATTAATAATGGTGGTCGCGATGGCGATTTGTAGTGTTAGCCAAATCGTATCTGAATAGAGTGACCATACCTGCTCAACCCAACGAAGGGTCAATCCACTTTTCACACCAACAAAATAGTTGTTCGTTAGTCCCGCAACAATCGACATAAAAACAGGAACAATCAGAAACGCACAGACCAATAAAGTGAACCCAAGCTGGATATAAAAGTACTTATCTTTCTTCATTGATTAGCCTCCCATAGCCATAGAAGAGTTACCCTGGCGCTTCGCCAACATCAAACACAACCAAGTCACTAGACCAAGGATTAAGCTCAAAGCAGCCGCCATAGCGAAGTTAGCATTGAGCGTAAATTCCGTGTAAATCGTCATCGGTAACACGTTAATGTTGGTTGCCAGAGTAAACGCCGTGCCAAACGCACCCATTGAGGTTGCGAAACAGATAGAACCCGAAGAAATCAATCCTGGCTTTAACGCAGGTAGCGTTACATCTTTGAAAATTTGCCAACGATTTGCGCCTAATGAACGCCCTGCTTCAAGTAGGTTTTGATCGAGTTTTTCTGCGGCACCCATAACCGTGAGTACCACTCGAGGTATTGAGAAGTATAAGTAACCCAAAAACAATCCCGCGATTGAGTAAGCAAACATCCAGCGTTCCCCAGTAAGCAATAGCCCTGCTTGGGCAAACAAACCTTGACGTCCTGCAAGCATAATGACGAAGAAACCAATCACCACCCCGGGAAATGCAAGCGGAAAGCTCAACATAGCAACCAACAGCTGCTTCCCCTTAAACTCATAACGCGTCAAAAACAGCCCACTGATCGTAGCCACCGCTAAACTCACAACTGTGACTAGGACAGAAAGCGTTACGGTTGAAAAAAGACTCTTCAAGTACAAAGGTCGGGTTAGAATTTGTATGTAGCTCTGAGCACCGCCATCAACTAACGAGACCTGCAACAGTTGCACCACTGGTAACAAGAAAAATGCGCAGCTTACTATTACAGCAGGCAGAATAAGCAAAATAGATAGATGATTCTTTTTCATAAAAACAATGGCGGAAATCTTGTCCGCCAACCATGGTCCGGTGAGGTTTAGTTGACTTCTCTTAGATACAGATCAGCGAATGCGGCTTGGTTTTCAGACATCTTTGCAAAGTTAACAGAACCAACGCGCTGATATTCAGAGTCAGGTAGGAACTTACTCTTCGCATCCTCATCCATCACCCCATCAATAACTGGTCGTAGATATGCCTTTGCCCAAACTTGTTGGCCTTTTTCGGATAACACAAAATCCAAGATTTTTTTCGCGTTGTCAGGGTGTGGCGAGTCCTTCACCATGCTCATTACATAAGGAACAGCAATAGACCCTTCCTTCGGAATGACAAATTCTACATTAGAGAAGTCGTTATATTTGGCGCGATACGCATTAAAGTCATAATCCAATAAGATTGGAATCTCACCCGAAATCACACGTGCATACGAGGTTTGTTTTGGGACAATCGGGCGATTTTTCGCAAGTTTGCGGAAGTACTCAATAGCAGGCGTGAAGTCATTGATATCGCCACCCATTGCCTCATTTACCGCTACCGCACTTGCGTAGCCCACAAACGCACTGGTTGGGTCAAGATAACCGACCATGCCACGATATTCTGGCTTAAGAAGATCTTCCCAACTCTGTGGGACCGGCGCTCCATCTAAAGCATCAACGTTAACGAAGAAGCCAATGGTTCCCGAATGAATTGCGAACCAATTACCGTTTGGATCTTTCATTCCCTCTGGAATTTGGTCCCAATTCTTCGGTTTGTATGGTTCTACTACCCCTTGGTTAGTCGCGTTGATGCCAAATGACACACCATAATAAACAACGTCTGCTACTGGATTGTTTTTCTCCGCAACTAACTGAGACAGAGACTGACCGGAATTTTTGTTGTCCATTGGAACTCGAATTCCAAGTTCTTTATTTATGAGCTGTAATTGCCCTCCCCAGTTCGCCCACTCTGGAGGGCAGTTGTAGCAAATTGCGCTAGATGCCTGCGCTTGAAATGAAGCGCAAGCCAAACCAAATAGCATTCCCGCTAGTTTTTTTGTTTTAGAGCCTAGTGTAAAAGTCATTATATTCTCCAATATGTGACTATTCGTTGTTTTGTAAGTGCGGCACCACGTCAAGTGAGCCATTCATTTGCAATTGATAATCCAGAGCAAGTTGAGTCGAGACGCTCGCCCCTGCTTTGGCGTTAAATAAAATATCTACAGCGACTTGCCCCATTGTTAGATGTGGTACCGCAACCGTTGCGAGAGTTGGGGTGATAAGCTGAGCTAAACTCATGCCGTCAAAACCGATAATTGAGATGTCCGAAGGTACATGTAGACCGTTGGCTTTCACGGCATTTATCGCCTTCAATGCCAGCAAATCATTGCTACAAAACCACACGGTGGGCGCTTGTTCTCTCTGGATAACACTCATCTCTTGGTCACCAAATGGATCAAGCTTGTTTTGGTCTACTTCTAATAGCTCAGTTAATTCCAATCCATTGTCATTAAGACCTTTTTTAAACCCTTTATAGCGCTGCTCAGCACGATCAGATGAGACAAATCGCCCCGTTAACATGCCTACTCTTCGGTGTCCTAATTCCACGACTCGCTGCGCCACATCAATACCGGCTTGATAGTTATCAACAAAAACGCAAGGTTCTTGCTCATCTGAACGGTTGTGTAATAGGCAGTAAGGAAACTTAAAGTCTCTAAGAAGCTTTAATGCTTCATTTTCAGAGGTGTCTGCAATCGTCAAAATGACACCTTCGACACGCTGCCTTATAAGGTCGATAACCGCTTGCTGCTCTTGGCCACTGTCATATTGAGTGTCAACAACCACAACCGAATACCCAAAGTGCCTCGCTCTTTGTTGGATGCCGGTAACTACCTCTGAAAACACAGGGTTAATTAAACTTGGAATCACCACTCCGAGAGTTGGATTTTTATTGAATTCAATTTGGTCATGTCGTCGCTCAACACTGTATCCAGTGAGAGTAATGACCTTCTCAATTCTCTTGCTCGTAGCATGCGCTACAGATTGAGGCTGATTTAGATAACGAGAGATAGTTGCAGGTGACACACCTGCAAGTTCTGCTACATCTTTGATATTCATCGCCTCTCCTCCGTTGTTGAACGCAAGATTAAAGAGGACACATTACAGTTTTATTAAGAATAAAATGAAGAAGCGTTAATTTAGCCGACATATGGGCGCACGTTTGCGACATTTGTCGACAAAATAATTCATGAAACACTTTCGTTTCATTGAATTTAACGGAAGCTAATTAAATTGCAGAGTAATGTGAAATAACGATTAATGTCACAGAAACAAGGGGGAAATATGAGTGTTCGCCGAAAGGATCACGATTATTAAGCTGAAATGCAGAGAAAGAGATTAGATACTCTTGCTCTTTTCTCATACTAAAAAATGCTTATCGCCATCCTTTCGGAAGAATTTACTGAGTTGTGTGGCTATTGGGCTTTGTGAGTGTTATCACTCTCATTGAGATTCTTAATCAACCTAGCGGGTGTTCCACCATATAACGAGTCGGGCGGCACGTCACTATTCACAACGGAATTAGCGGCAATCACAGAACGCGCTCCAATAGTGACACCTTGATTGATCACCACATTACCTCCAATCCATACGTCGTCTTCCACCGTAATCGGTCCACAGATCGTTTCCCAGTTGCGACGCTTGAGATAGTTTAAGTCGTGGCTAGCGCAGTAGAACTGCGTATTGGGCCCTATCAACACGTTGTTACCAATCATGATTTTGGCACCATCTAGCATAGTGACATTCATATTAATAAAGGTCTTTTCGCCAATCGAAATCGTCTTACCAAACTCACAATAGAATGGAGAACGTACAATACTGGAATCTGCAATATTCCCCATTAACTGTTGAAACAGCTCACCACGTAGAGTGTCATCAGTATTTTTATTTATCGCCTGCAATAGAAGGGAGGCATTTTCGCGGATTTGGTTAATGCTTTCGGCGCCGCCATCGAACTCTTCGCCAGCAAGCATTTTCTCGAACTCAGTCATATTGTCTCTCAACTCGGGTCTTTTTTTTACTGCTGAATTGTATCACCAACGCGTCATTCGAGCAGTGGATTAGTGCTTATACCTAAAAGTATTACTATCATCGATAATCTCAATTTTTACCGGTGCTATCCCTTTACTGATTTCGCCAATTTGTTCAAATGACTTGCGAGATAAGTCAATAATTCGACCTTTTACAAACGGGCCTCTATCGTTGATTTTGACGTCCACTGTTTTACCATTAGCGGTATTTGTCACTCTCACGATCGTTCCAAACGGTAACGTTTTATGAGCCGCGGTATAAGCCCTCATGTTATAGCGCTCACCACTCGCAGTGCGTCGTCCGTGGTATTTATTCCCATACCAAGACGCTTGACCTACGAGTTCATGGGATTTGGCATAACTTCGAGTTTTGGAACTATCAATTGAAGTGGTTGAAGAGCAACCAGCTAGAAAAGAGAACATTAATGCAGCAAAGATGAAATTGATCTTCTTGAGACTAATTGGAAACTGAAATTTATTCATATCGTGTTTATCTATTCTTGAACTGTTGACGCTGTAGCAATAAAGCTCATAAAAACAATCGAATGGGACAAAAGCCAACATTCGATATCAATGGCCGATTGTTCCACGACCTAGATGTCTTTCGGTCATGCTCAAGAAAGATTTTAGACATGAAAATACCAAAGTTCACTACCTTTGAGACCTGTGCCAAATTACGTCGTTATTTTGATCTCATAAACGTATCATAAGGCTTTTCACCAAACAGCTTTTGGTATCGCTCAGAATATCGGCTCCATCCATCAATCCCAGATAACACAGTGGCTTCTAGCACTGAAGAGCACTTACCTTGAATCAAAATATCTCGAAATTTAAACAGGTTAACGAGCAAGTAGAATCTTTTGGGTGCAATGAATAAGTACTCTTTGAAAAAAAGGTTGATGCTTTTTGTGCTAATTTCTAATTCATTAGCTATCTGCTTTAGCGACATCGCTCGCGTCGTTTTCTTTTCCATAAGATTTACTATTTTTGTCATCAGATGCTTTCTAGGCCTGCGACTTGGTCCATGCAACGATTGGGGGCGCAGTGGAGGGAGTTCATCCAAAAGAACGGCAATTAAATCAAGGACGGCTTTCGTCCCACCATGCCCTTGTTTCTCAGTCGGTTGTTCAAAGACAAACTTTCCCACCGCCTTAAATTTGTCTAAGTTCCTTTTCGAAACAACAACTGGGACAAGGGAATCACTAAAACTCTTCAATTTTCTAGAGGGCTCAGCTATTTCACTTAAGATAATAGTGGTGTTCTGGGGAATAAATAACGCAAAGGGAACTTCAGAACGACTAGAGATAATGGCAACTTGGTCAGTGTTAATCCAACTACCATTAAAACACACAGACTGACTTTCCATCGTGGTGATCATCAGGGTAATTTCTGGTGAATGTAATCGAGTTTGCAAAGCACATTCAGGCTTGAATAGAGCGGAGTAAAGTGTCAGTGCATGTGGAGTTGTGAATGCTGTATAACGAATTGTCGGACGATTAATTTGTAAAAATCCATACTGACGCTTGGTAACATGGTTTGGTTCAGTGGGAAAATCAAACAGAACCTTGCAGTTTGCTATCGCAGTTATCTCATTAGATAGCTGCTCGAAAGTGAGTATTTGTTTACTATTAGTGACTGCCATTCAGTCCTCTTACCTTCACTTATACCTTTAAAAGGCTAGCAACCACCGCAATGCTTTCTGGGGACCTCAAAAGCACTGCGGGTTCCAAACTACTACGCTATCAATTTGGGTAAATCACTTTCCAGTCATTCTTCATATCTGCGATAGTCCAGCCTTCTTTCTTGGCTTCGTCTAGTCCCTTATCTAGGCGGCCAACCGAAGAATTACGATCATACTTCCACTCTCGCCCTTCATCAGTATGATGCACATAAAGGCCGAACGTGACACCTTCTTGTTGGGTCGTCCATTGTATCATCTGCAAATCACCGTCAGAATTACCAAAAGCCGCAATAGGTTGGCGACCTAGTCTCTTGTGAATACCAATGACCTTACCTGCTTTGTCATTAATATGAGCGACGTTTGGCAACCGTTGGATCTCAATACCATCACTAGTGTAAGCGAACTCTGTCTCTATTTCGCTGCCAATAACGTACTCTGGAGAGATACCATACACCTCCTCTGTCCAGGGACGCATAAAATCTGCACCTCCACCAGAAACTATGTAGGTTTTAAAATCATTATCACGAAGAAAGTCGATCACTTCTAACATCGGTTGATAAATCATCTCTGTCAGAGGCTTTTTAGTGATTGGGTGTTTAGCGCTCCTCACCCAAGCTTGCACCATTTCCTCAAATTCCACAGAGTTCATACCGGAATGCGTTGCCATGACCATTTTCAGCAATCCTTCCTCACCATGAGACAGGGCTGCTTTTATATCGCCGTTCAGAACAGATGCAAACGGCTCTTCAGTTTTCCACTCAGGGTGCTTCGGAGCAAGCTCTTTAATACGGTCTAAGGTAAAGAACAATTGAAAATACATCGGCTTCTCGGCCCATAACGTACCATCGTTATCAAATACCGCAATACGCTCTTCAATTGGAACGTAATTTTCAGAGCCTTTTGTGGTGACGGTTTCAACAAATTCAACAATAGCAGATTTAGTAGCGCCACCGTTCCAAGAAGGTAAAGGATCAGGATGCTGCGCTGCGAAAACAGGAGTAGATAAAATAGCTAAGCACAAGAGGCTTTTGATAGGCATTTTCATAATTTGTTCTCAGTAATTAAAGGTGTCTTCTTTGACGTTAGGCATCAGTGAGATGGTTAACCTGAACTGAAAGAATTATGCATTGCATTATCTAAAAATAATCTGCAAAAACGGAAAAGTTAAAAAAACGCTATGCCTAAAAGCCATAGCGTTCAATACATTATCGAATTGTGATTTCCTATCGCCCTTCAATGTTACTCATTTAAGTCCAGTTCATTATGAATCAGAGTTACGCATTGGGAAGCAAACAACATTTTAGGACCAAGGCTGATTTTCTCTGTGCCTAGCCGCTTTAAACTATTAAAGCTCTTCTTCGGCATTGGAATATGGTCGGTAAGAAGAAAACAGGAATTACCGACAAACTGTTGTTCTCGAATGAAGGTACCTTTCTTATCCATCATGTAGAGCTGGTAATCTTCAGCCAGTTCTTGAACCAGCTTTTCGAAACTAATGGTTCGTACAGTAATACCCGCTTCAACCTCACGCTCTTGCTCTTTCCCCATACCTTGGGATACGTCTAATGCTCTGGCAACTTTATCGAGTAGCACTTTCTCATGAAAGCCACCAACATTACTGATGTCGTTTGAGCTAAAGCGTATAGTGCGAGAGTAATCTTTAGTACTTTCCAAGACGAGGTAAACCACCACATCTTCACGATGAGACTGCGCGACAAAGATCGTGTTCATCAACGTGTGAGCTAAAATTTCGGTGTGTGCCTCCTGACCAACGGAAGCGAGAAGTTGCTGGCTTTCTGTAGGGGCGGAACGAGCTCGTAGTACAAAGGCGCGCATAGATGTAAAATCCTACTTAATGAATATGACAAATAGCTTAACCAAAGTGTTCTATTGCCAATAAGGCAATGATCACTGTGGGTCGCCATTATCACAGTTTTGCTCGATGATGTAACGGCAATAATTTAGCTAATTACAGAAATAGCCTTCAGCAGGATGCACTTAGAACAAAAATAATTGAGCCATACTTATAACTTGTTGAGGTTGCCAGACGTTTCACTGATTCGAACTAATCGCTTGTGGTAGCATTGATAATCATCGACACGGATCCACACTATCATCATGCACTCACGACTTCTTGCCTTACCCTCCGCTGAACAAGAATATATAAATCGCTTGTGCGACGTGCTTCAGTTAGTCGCAAGTAATAATCTTGTTGGTATCTATTTACTTGGCTCAGCAAGTCAGGGGAGTTATGTTGTGGGTGAAAGTGATTTAGACGTCCAAATGGTGCTAGACCAACCGCTCTGCGACGCTCAAAAACAGGCCATCATAGAGGCGCTATCGCACTCTCGCCTACCCTGTCCTGCAACCAAATTGGAATTCGTGGTTTATCACAAAGCCCAACTGCACACCGCACAATCGCTGCACTACTCTATTAATTTCAATACGGGTCGCACCTTAGAGTATGACTACGTTTCGTTTGACCATAATAATGATCCTAGGCATTGGTTCCTACTCGACATTGCAATGGCCGGCAATTGGGCGATAACCTTAGTCGGTGAGTCGTTTAATCGCATATTCCCAAACATTGAACCATCTCTTTTGTTGCAAGCAATGCACGAGTGTCTCACTTGGTTTAACAAACATTATCCGGACAGCAAAGATTGCTATCAGTGCGCTTGCCGCATTCTTAGCTATCTATTACGGGGAGTGTTGGTCAGCAAACGGCAGTCATTATCAGAGGTGGGGTTAACGGAACAATGGAAGAGTTTACCTGCTCAGGAGCTTGTGGAATCAGTAATTCAGCAGCTAGAAGTGAAGATTGCACACCAATAACCAAGCTGGTAGTGGCACGACGCTATTGTGTTCGCGCCACATACTCAAACTCATTAACACTTATTTATGAAGCACGATTATTCACAGTACTTGCTCGTGGAATATATCGTTCTACATTATAAGATGAACAATTAAGCTTACTTCCCTATTACTAAACTCACTAGAAATAGAGTACTAGTAATAACAAGCAATATCATTTCTTTTTTACGCATATATTATTCTCCTTCGATTTTTAACGAACGACTAAACTTCAGAACACTTAAAGTGGAACTTATAATTTAATGAGCTATCAAAAAGAGGAGCGTTGACTCTATAAACTATATTACCTTCCACTCTAATTCAGGTAAATATGAAAATAACATCAAATATAGATTTATCTTGATAGTTAAAGCCATACCACATAAATACAATTAACAATCAAATATAACGTTGAATTACAAAACGAAATATGTCGACATACTTTCCTTTCCATGGAGTAATAAATCCAATTAAAGATAATCGTTGCTGGTCATTTTTCTCTTCGCCACATCTTATAACCACTAGCGTGCATACTTTTTCCCAACAAGTGCGTCGCAACCGGTGCCGTCAGCAGAATAAATAACATGGTGCCCAGAACACGTGAGGTTACCGTGATATCCGGAATCCCTACAGCTACTGCAGCCAGCAATGCAGTTAACCCCATAGTATTGGCTTTGGTTGAAGCATGCATTCGGGTATAAAGATCCGGCATTCTTACCACACCGATACTAGCAACGATGACAAAAAAGGTTCCGACACAGAGCAAAATTCCCGTTATGATTTCCATTACTCTTCCTCCTCTAATGTTCTCTTCGCAATAAAGCTTGAAAAAGCAATCGTGCCCAAAAATGCTACCAGACCTAGCGTTATCGCAACGTCTAATAATGATTTCTGTCCACTATCTAAAGTATGTACTGCAATAAAGCCAACGGTAATGAATGCTATCAAATCGAGTGCAACCACCCTATCGGCCAACGTTGGGCCTAATATTAACCTGATAAAAACCATCACTAAGCTAAATAATAATCCAGCGTAAGAAATGGTAATCGTCAACTGCAACCAACTATCCACGAGTCACCTCCAAAATACGCTTTTCCATCCCTTGTTTAATCGTTTGAATAACTTCTTCATGTTTAGGTGCGAACATAGCGTGAACGACCAAGTGCTTTTTATCTTCTGTGACATCCAAACTTAGACTGCCTGGCGTTAATGACACCATATTGGCTAATAGCGTGATTTCTAAATCTGTCGTCACATCCAGAGGTACATAAACAATATCCGGGTCACTTAGGTGTGTTGGCGTCACCACATCCCAAACCACTTGAGCTGCGGAAACCACCATCTCATAGCAGAAGCACAGAAACAGTTTAATCACCGCACTGAAGCGTGTGAAATAAGTGGATTTCATCCCAAATGGCTGACTCAGTCTCAAAGCAAAGAAGCCAACCGTAAACCCAACCACGAAATTTAGACCACTGTATTCGCCGTTGATCAGCATCCAAGCACCTGCTAGGAAAACATTGAGGAAAAAGTAGTTCATGCTCCACCTCCTAAAACCGCATTGATGTAGGCACTTGGGTCAAGTAACTGTTCTGCTGCTCCCATGGCTAGCTGGAAAAAAGGTTCTGCAATGAATCCAAACAACAACGCCATTGATGTCAGGCTGATGATCGGTGCGTAATACAGCACCTTAGTTTTCTTACACAGTTTTTTCGCCGGCTTACTTTCTGGTTGCGGCTTCCAAAACGCTTCGCTCCAAATTTTGGTCATCGAAAACAACGTCAGTAGCCCCACAAATAGAGCTGTACCCGCTAACCAGTAATACTCAACGTGTAGACTGTCTCGAATAACCAGAAACTTACCCCAGAAACCTGACAGAGGAGGAAAGCCTGCAAGTGAAAACGCTGGGATAAGGAACAGAAACGCCAACAATGGTGTCGATTTGTATACCCCGCCTAAGTGGCGTAATTCACTCGTGCCATACTTGCGTTCTAATACCCCACCAATCAAAAACAGATTCGACTTTACGATAATATGGTGGACGATGTAGAAAATCGTTCCAGCAAGCGCTAACGGTGTCGCGATGGCTAGACCCATTGCCATATAACCTAGCTGGCTAATACTGTGGAACGACAAGATCTTCTTGACGTTGAACTGACTCGCCGCACCTAAAACGCCAGCCAACATAGTTAACCCAGCAATCCATAACATTAATGGTTGCCAACCACTGTCCGACAAAGGAAACACAAGGGTGAACATCCGCATAAGCGCATAGATGCCAACTTTAGTCAGTAGTGCAGCAAACAGAGCAACAACACCACTTGGTAACGTATGGTATGACGCTGGTAACCAGGCAAACAGTGGAAATAATGCCGACTTAATGGCGAACGCAAACAAGAATAGCACCGCCACCGTTGACTGAGTTTGCGGGTGAATGGACGCGACTTTCCCATGTAAGTCAGCAAGATTCAAAGTGCCCGTTGCCCCATAAAGCAAACCAATCGCCAGCAAGAACATTAACGTTGAGATCAAATTCAACATTACGTACTTAACGGCTCCATCTACCTGTTCACGCGTGGCATCCAGTACCATTAATCCAAACGACGCAATCAGCATCACTTCGAACCAGACATATAGGTTGAATATATCACCCGTTAAAAACGCTCCATAAACGCCTGCCAACAGAATATGAATTAACGAATGGAACAAGCTATACGATGGCTTAGGTCGTAAATCTGCCATGGCATAAAATACGATGATTACCCCAATGAAAGCAGTCATGACTACCATGCCCGCACTCAGCATATCTGCGACAAATACGATACCGAATGGCGCTGCCCACTGACCAAACGCGACCGCTTGAGGGCCCAAAGTAGTGACATCAGCAAACAGCATTACGCTAGCAAGGAGAGTGAGTAGCGCGCTGACACCGCTAATCCACTCAACGAATCTCACATGATTGCGACTAAAGAAAACTAAAGCCGAGGTAAGAACTGAGAGAACAACAGGTAACGTTAACCACAGTGACATTACTGCTCCTCCTCTGAATACGTCATTTGATCAATATCCGCCGTTAAGGACTCTTGATAGGCTCGATAAAACAGCACAAGCGTAAAGACCAATAAACCAAACCCAATAACAATCGCCGTTAAAATCAATGCTTGAGGTAATGGGTTTGCAGCACCTAAAGGTGGCACAACTGCATTAACATCAATCAATGGTGGCTCACCCACTGTCAGCCTACCCGCTGTAAAGATCGCCATATTGACAGCACTACTCAGCATAATTAAGCCAAATAGAACGCGTAACAAATGGCGCTCGAGCATCAGATAGATCCCAGCGGCAACAAACACCCCTACGACCACACTCCATAAAATTTCCATTAGTTAAGCTCCTCACTGACGTGCAATACCATTCCCATCACACCACCAATAACACCCAGATAAATACCAATATCAAAGATCAATGGTGTACCGAGCGGAAGTACATCTTTCCACCACAACCCGGTCAAGAAAGGTAAGTTGAAAAACAAGCTGATAACGCCTGCGATAAAGCTCAGCAATACGCCAAACATGGCAATGCTGAATGGCGCAAAGTGCAATCGCTCACGTACATATTTAGGAGACTCTGCAAACATCAGTAGTGATAAACCAATCACGGCGATTAGCGCCCCGATAAAACCACCACCTGGCGAGTTGTGTCCTCGCATCAGGAGATAGAGTGAGAACACCAACATCAAAGCAGCAACGATGTGCGAAGCCGTACCAAAGATCAGTGACTGAATGTTCTTATAGGTCATACTACCCGGCTTCAGCAAACTGACCGCACATAGCCCAGCCATCACCACCACAACCACTTCACCAAAGGTATCGAACGCACGGAAGTCCACCAGAATGACGTTCACAATATTGCGCCCGTGACCGCCTGGAACACTGTTGTTAGAAAAGAACTCTGCCACACTGGTATCCATCGGCTGTGAAGTAATATTGATAAGCAGCATAGTGATGGCAAAACCAATCACACCGGCAACTACCGCGTGGAGCGTTTTTCTTTTCATTGAATGTTGACGAACCGTGGCCAGCTTAGGCACATGACGCATCAGCAAGACCAAAAACACCACCATTAGCGTTTCTACTAGAAGTTGCGTCTTAGCCACATCAGGCGCGCTGTAGATCATAAACACCAAAGTTGTCATGAAGCCGATCATTCCTAGCGCCGCAACCGCGAGAAGTTTCGTCTTAGATACAATGACGACAACCGTGGAGACAATAAGCAGTAGTGCTACTGCAAACTCGTAGAACTTAACGTCGGCAAGCTGATTAAGCATAACGTTCGAAGAAACATGAACTTGAGATACCAGCAGTACTGCCAACGCTGAAAATGAAATCAACCCATAAAAACTCATACGCTTCTGCTGCATCAGATTAGTTTGCCAAGACGCAAATGCCATCATTCCTTTTAGCAAACCATCAAACACCTTGTTCGCATTAGGCAGAGTGATAGATAGCCGTGTCCACTGAGCGAGTAGCCAAGGGTAAATTTTATACACTGAGACACCAAGTAAGAGCGTCACCGCACTTAACACCAGAGGTAGATTAATGCCATGCCATAACTTAAGTGGCTCTGGTTCAGATATCGGAGCAATCGAGGTCACCCCGGGTAAAATCACTTGTTCGTTAAGCCAGCCAAGCCCCAGTACCGTCGCGAGTACACTCACTAACGCAAGCGTAATTGGAGGAAGCCACAGCCCCTTATTTACCTCAATGGGTTTGGCTGGTGTTGGTTCACCCTGGTATTTTCGTGAGAAGGGCTTTATCAGAAGAGCAAGTACCAACGTAACGGTCAGTGCATTGACCACCAGCATTAGCAGTACCGCTAACGAGCTCACTTCCAAGCCAGCTTTGTACATGTACTCTTTACTCAAAAAGCCTGGTAGCGGCGGAACGCCCGATGTAGATAGCGCCGCTATAAATGCAGCCACAAAGCTGATTTGTAATACCGGACGTAATCCTCGAAGCACCCCGACCTCACGAGTCCCTGTCGCCTTATCGATGTTGCCAATCACCATGAACAAGCCCGCTTTATACATAGAGTGAGCAACGATCAACATTAACGCAGACTTAAGCGCCAAATCGGTACCAATACCTAACAAAAACGTCAGCTTGCCGAGAACAACTGTTGTACTGTAGGCCAGCATTAGTTTTAGGTCCGTCTGTTTTAAAGCTAGAACAGCACACCAAAGCGCAGTGAAACCACCCACTGTTGTTAGGGTATAAAACCAAACATCACTGTGAGCGTAAATGGGCGAAAGCAGAGCCAATAAAAAGATACCGGCTTTCACCATTGTTGCCGAGTGTAGATAAGCACTCACTGGCGTTGGTGCCGCCATCGCATTAGGTAACCAAAAATGAAACGGGAACTGCGCTGACTTGGTAAATGCGCCCAATATAATGAGCACCAATGATGGAACAAACAGTGCATGGTCATGAATGACCGACGCCTGCTGTAAAATAGTCGTCAATTGATAGCTTTCGGCCATGTTCCCTAAGAGAATCAGACCCGCTAACATCGCTAAACCACCCGCGCCAGTAATAAGTAAAGACTGCAACGCATTCTTTCTAGAAGTTGGGTTCTCGTGGTTAAAGCCAATCAGCAAATAAGACGTAATGGTTGTTAGTTCCCAAAAAACAAATAGTAACAACACGTTATTACTGAGCACTACGCCCAGCATCGCTAACATAAATGCCGTTAAGTAAAAGTGAAATTTGAGACGGTTCGGATATTCACGCAAATAAGCCAACGCGTATATTTGCACTAAAGTACCTATACCACTAATCAAACAGGCAAATAGAAATGATAAGCCGTCGAGCCTAAAACTGAGATCTAAACCTAAGCTTGGAACCCACGACGCAGTCCACACCACGCCTTCAGGGCTATACAGGTATAAGATTGAAAGAAATATCGACAGTGGAAACACAGCAAACAACGCGAATAGCTGTGAGCTATGCAAGCTTACATGCTCACCTTGTTTGCCGAGTTTATTGGACGTCAATGCAGCCTTTTCGATGTTCAAGTTAATACTCACCTTTATCTACTATATCCAAGTGAATTCATGCTAAATACCAAATTGCAGAAATAGCAAAACGGTCACTTACCTTTGCAGCAACCTTATTCGATTAGTTCCATATACCCGAAGTAGTGCTTGTTTTAGATGAAGAGTTTTCTAATAGCCAACATGAAGAAGTAAGTAGCTAATTTAATACCAGAACAACCATTGAGCTGATTTATTAATCAATCTTTACATCCTAAACGATATAAATTCTATCCTTGGCGAGTATTTTAGTTCCAGAATACAATTGTAAAGAGTCGTTGATTAGTAGTAATTCTAGTTTCCGAGTGTTTAAGAAAGCTAGTTTTCTAATATATTTATTAAAAACATCTGGAATAGATGACAGTTTGTAACGAACGGTGTCAGAGGGAATTGAAGGGAATTATTGCAAAAAATAAAAAACAACCTTTATATATCAGTAACTTAAAAACGCAAACTCAAAAAGCAACTCATTAAAAAATGCTATTGATATAATATTAGTCTCCCCATAGTAAAAATGGTTCACCAATAAAAACTCGAAAATACCGAATAGTCACTAATGCTTTTACAGACGATATATCAAATGAGATTAAAAGCAAGCAACAAATTGCAAATATTCTTTTCTATATCATATTTATTATTCAATAAAATTCAAAGCAACCTCTGTCATTTATGAAACTATTTGATTGATGTGCGGAGGAAGTAAATTAGCTTGAACGACTCATCTGATGACTCACATTCGGTATAGTCACCCCTTTTTTGATGTTTACACATCGAGAAAAGGCCTGCTTGGGTGACAATACGAATGATAGTAGGTTGTCGGTTGTTATTGTGCGCTTTTTTGTTCGCGCATTTCTTCCAACCCACCCGCGTTATGAACGTTACTAAAACCAGCAGAGGTCAAATAGTCCATTGCTTTACCTGAACGGTTGCCACTTCGGCAATACACAACGATCGGTGTAGACTTATCGACACTAGCAAAGTATTTATCTATATCAGATAACGGATAGTTCACTGCATTCTCCAAATGACCGTCAGCAAACTCATCAGGAGTGCGCACGTCCACAACCATTGCGCCTTGTTCTATCATTTGCCAACCTTGTTCGGCACGTTCAGATGCCATCACGCCGACACTAGTCAATGCGACACAAAGTACCGACAAGGACAGTAGTTTCTTCATATATCCTCCTAAGTAAAAAAGTATTATATCAATTAAGGAACTAGCGCAGCCTTTCAAACACAATCGTCTGGTCTAGCTCTTCATGATAGGGTTGGTAGTCAAAGCCTTTATCGAAAATATAGCTGGTCACAAGAGAACGTACACACGCAATAAGCTCTTCAGCATTCCAAGGCTTCTCAAAATAGTGACTAACGCCTGCCGTATTTATCGCCGTAATAGTATCGGAATGCGTTGCCTGTCCCGTTAGCAACACTTTTTTAGTTTCTTTGAATCGACTATCTCTGGAGACGTCTGTTAGCAATTCAACACCGGTCATCCCCGGCATGACATGATCAGAGACGATAACTGCAACGCACTCCCCTTCGGCGTCAAGATCTTCCATTAAGTCGAGAACCTCTTCTCCAGATTCACAGTCTTCAATGTTTAGCCAACTAGCTAAAGGCTCCAAATCTTGAATAACCGCGCTCAATACTTCACGCTGATCATCGACACAAATGACGTTAAGCTTCTCCATATGCTTCTCCTACAGGTAATTTGACTCGGAAAATGGTGCTCTCCTTATCGCTTTTCACGACAATCGTGCCACCATTTTCACTAACGATTCGTTTAACGATGGATAACCCTAATCCCAAGCCAAACGATAGACCACCCTTCTTAGTCGTGAAATTGGGCTGGAATATTTTTCGGCGGGTAGGTTCATCAATTTCTGGCCCATTGTTAGCAATGGTGACCAAAATTCTTTGATTCGATAACTTTGTTTGAATATCAATTTGAGGTGATTCCGTTTGCAACATCGCATCGCAAGCATTCTTGACGATATTACTCCATATCTGTACATACTCAGTGGATGCCCCTTTGATTAAAGGCAGCGTTGCAGGGCGCAGTCGAACAGAGACGCGTCGTAAATCACTTTGCAATAGAGCAAGGGCTTTATTGATGGTGTCATTGATATCTAGTAATTCGTCAGGCTCTCCGTCAGTACGTCCCAATTGCTTCACTGATTTGACGATACCCACCGTATGTTTAGCTGCGACTCGTAAATCATGAAGATCGCGCCCCATTCCCCAATATTTTAATGCTTGTTCAGGGTCTGCTAACCAAGAATCAGGAATCGTATGGCTCGCAGTGGCTCTAGCTAGACGTTTCGCGAGATTTCGTTCCAACCGATACCGTGACTGTATTTGCTTGGCAAGCTGTCTTACTTCACTCGATGACGCGCTTTGCCCTTGCATTAGCCCTATATCAAAGAACTGGCTTGCTTCTGGATGCACCTCTTCTAGAAGTTGAATCAAATCTTGCTGTAACCGTTCTGTTTTACTGCTTACCACACCGATAGCGTTGTTGAGTTCATGCGCAATGCCAGCAGCGAGTTGTCCAAGCGTCGTCATTTGCTCTGCTGTGTGTAGACGCTGTAGGGCTTTCTCTTTTGCTAATGCTTCTTGAGTCGCACGGCGCTGACGTCGCGACAGTTCATTGACCATTACTGGCATAAACTGCGCGTTGAGTGGCCCTAACGTTTCCGGCGAAACGGCAGGCGTATGCCTATCAATCCACGCTAATGTGACTTCGGTTTTTGCTATGACTGTTGACGACGCAGTCCAAGTCCCTGAAAAGAAACTATGGACTCCAATAAACGCACCAGCCGACGCTGTGAAAAGTTTGGTAAGCTTGCCGTCTTCATCACTTTCAAAGTAACCTTCTAGCTCACCTCGCAATACAAGATAAAGGCGGTCATTTTGACCGTTTTGACGCAGCACGACCTCATCAGCAGACAAGGTTACCTGCCGATCACTTTGCGAGAAATAATGTCGTACTAATTGCTCCATAAACCCTACCCAATATGCCCCACGGCATGTAATAGCCAAACCAATACGAAACTAAGCAATACACCAACCACACCTAGAATCACGCCCACTTTCGCCATTTGGTTGCTTTGCACATGTCCCGTTGCGTGTGCCAGTGCGTTAGGTGGCGTACTGATTGGCAGCGACATGCCCAATGACGCAGCAAACGTAACGACGAGTATCAGCGTAATTTCGCCACCCAACGGTGTCAGCGACGCCATAGACGTGCCCAACGCCGCCATAATTGGCATCAATAAGTTAGCGGTTGCGGTGTGAGACATAAAGTTTGCCATCACCAAACACAAGAAAGCAGCCCCAAACAGCACAGCATATGGAGAAAAAGCATCAAATGGAATGCTATGTACAACTAGCCTTGCAAGGCCCGTTTTGTCTAAAGCTAGTCCAAGAGCGATACCACCGGACACCAGCCACAACACATCCCAAGATATCTTCTTGAGATCTTCTTTGTTGATAATGCCTGTCAGTGAGAAGATAGCGACTGGAATCAATGCGACGGTATACGAGTTCATACCATGGCTGGATCCCATCAGCCAAAGTACGATAGTCAATGTGAACGTAATGTAGACCATGATGGCTTTCGGTGTTTTAAGAAACTTACCTTTGATTGACAGCTCAATTTTCTTTTGGTCGGCACTATAAAGGAAGTTAATCAGCATCCAAGCTAACGCCATCATGACCACTACGAACGGCACACCAAACGCCATCCACTCCCCAAAACTGATGTAGTTATCACCAACGAGATATTTAAGAGCAATCGCATTGGGAGGCGTACCAATTGGCGTACCGATCCCTCCGATATTAGCCGCGACAGGGATGCATAACGCAAACGCAATTCGTCCCGGATCTTTGGGACCAAAAACGGCAATAACCGGCGTTAAGATGGAGAGCATCATCGCCGTAGTGGCGGTATTCGACATAAACATGGAGAAGATGCCGGTTATTAACATCAAACCCAACATGACGAATTTTGGGTCACTGCCAAATGGCTTGAGTAACACTCGCGCTAAGTTAACGTCGAGGCGGTATTTTGTTGCAGCCATTGCTAAAAAGAAGCCACCTAGAAAAAGCATGATGATTGGACTAGCAAAAGTTGCCATGATTTCGTTATAGCTAAGCAGTTCACCAAAGTGAGGCTGTCCCTCATTCAACCTAAACAGATAAAGCCCTTTATTCGATACTAGTAAAAGCTCAAGCACGATAATCACCACGGAGGTGGCGTAGATCGGAATGGGCTCAAACACCCAACACAAGGCGGCAAGAAGGAAAATCGCGATAACGCGCTGCTGGATAATAGTCAATCCATCGAAAGGAAATGCCGATAACGGCAAGAGCAAAACGATTAATGGGATAGATATCGGAATGATATACTTTAAATACTTTTGCATGGTACTGCTCGTCCTGAGAAATATTATACTGTGAGCAGTATCACGCCGCTATGTATTGAGCTACTTAGCGTAGGATCAAAGTTTTTGCATATTTATCATGAAGTTTCTTGGAGTGTGAATTGGGTAACAATTTGTTATTGTTACCCACATCAGTGATTACACTTATATAAATAACACCATAACGGTTTAGCTGTAGGAAACCAGACAATGAATCCACTCATCATTCTAGATGGCGGTATGGGAAGAGAGCTCAAGCGCATGGGCGCACCGTTTTCTCAACCCTACTGGAGCGCACAAGCCTTAATAGAAGCGCCGCATTTTGTAGAAAAGGCTCATCAGCAGTTTATTGATGCGGGTGCAGATATCATCACGACCAACAGCTATGCCTGTGTACCTTTCCATTTGGGTGATCTTCTCTATCAAGAGCGAGGAACCGAGCTCGCGAGTTTGGCAGCAAAGCTGGCGAAAAATGCGGTATCACACAGTAACCGTGCAGTCACTATTGCAGGCTCTCTGCCCCCGGCATTTGGCTCTTACCGTCCAGACTTGTTCATGGCAGAGCAAGGAGCACAGGTTTGGCAAGACTTAATGCAGGCTCAGGATGCGTATGTCGATATTTGGTTGGTCGAAACACTCTCCAGTATTGAAGAAGCACAGGTGGTATCTCAGGTACTCGCTGAGTCGACAAAGCCTAAATATTACGCGTACACCTTGTTAGATGATGTTAGCCAGCTGGGTAAGCTGCGCTCAGGTGAAACAGTAGTCGATGCGGTGCAGTCTCTGCTAAAACACAACCCAGATGGCATCTTATTCAACTGCTCTATTCCAGAAGTTATTGAAGCAGCTTTAGCAGCAACGGCAAAGGTGTTAGAAAGTCACCATTCTTCAATCTGCTTAGGGGCATTCGCCAATAGCTTTACGCCAATTCAGTCTGGGCATAAAGCAAATGATGCAGTACAAGAGTTACGAGACGTCTGCCCACAAGAGTATTTACAGTTCGCCAAGAAATGGCAGCAGCACGGGGCGAATGTCATTGGCGGTTGTTGTGGTATTGGACCAGAGCACATTGAGGTGTTGGCTAAATGGAAAGCAAGCGTAAAGTAACGTCAAGTCAATAAAACAGATATGAAAAAGCCAGACGATGAATTGTCTGGCTTTTTAGTCACTCTACTTGCGATGGCCTAATCGCACGGTTCCCTGAGTCGAAAACCAAAGCGCTTCCGAGCGACGGCGACCAAGTAAGATAGGGCCATCATCGTAAAACAGGAAGTTCTTCCAATACTTTTTAAACACCGACCATTTAGTTTCAATCACGTTGTATTTCTCATAACAGAAATACACTGTGACGTCGTCTTGCCAATCGATAAACTGGTTCACGGCTTCAGGAAGCTCGTTCTCATCTGCTTCCCACGCAGCCATCCAATCAACATCATCTTGCCAATTGCTATCTTTCATTGGCCAATCTTGTGAGCTTAGACGTTCTGCATCTGGGCTTTGGGCGCTGATATTTTCTTTCCAAAACTGCGCTGCACGCGCTTGAGTCATGGGTTTAATCTGTGGCCAATCTTGCTCAGGAACAGGCATTGATTGATGAGTAAAAATCCATTTTCTTTGGTATTCATCCAAAGTTGTGTAAGACATTCAGTCTCCTAATTTCTTAACCAGCCATTTTCTGTGGCTTCTTCTATCAGCAATTTTGCTTTATCCCAAAGCACTTGTGAACCTTTTTCTATACGTTGGTTCACTTGCATCACTTGTTGTTTGCTAACATTGTTTTCGATCCAGCTTTGACCATCATTATGGTAGTTCAATAACATCGGGATAAGTCGATCCAACGCCTTAGCAAATCTGGCCTCTGCCGATTCTGCTGCCTCAAACTCGCGCCAAACCGAAAATAAAGCCTCTCCTTGGTCATCAGGCAACATACCAAACAAACGCTTGGCGGCTTCAAGTTCAGTTTGCTGTTGCGTTTCATATGCGGCGGTGTCGTAAACAAAAGTATCGCCAGCATCGATTTCAACCATGTCGTGTAACAAAAGCATTTTAACGACCTTTGCAATATCAACAGGTTCGTTAGCATGCTCTTGCAACAGCAACGCCATCATTGCGACGTGCCAACTGTGCTCGGCACTATTTTCGAAACGACCATCCGCACATCGAACTCGAGTTCGGCGCAAAACGGCTTTTAACTTATCAAGTTCCATCAATAAGTTGAGTTGCTGTTCAAGTCTAGTCATTAGGATGGCTTCCAATTAGGGTTAATCAACGACGTTAACACGTGATCTTCCCATTTATCATCGATTAAAAGATAGTCTTTAGCAAAACCTTCCCGAGTGAAGCCCATCGCGTTTAATACCGCTTCACTGCGAACATTTCTAGGCATATATGATGCAGCAATACGATGCATGTTTTGCACATCAAACATATACGGTATCGCTAACTTCAACGCACGGCGCATATAGCCATGCCCTTGTGCATTTTCTGCCAAAGAGTAACCGAGATTGCATGAGTGAAATGGAAAACGTATCAAACTGCTAAACGAGATCGTCCCCTGCATCTGGTTCGTTTCCGCATCGAAAATTAAGCAGTAATACGCTAGCCCTAAACGATGCAATTCTTCCAATTTCACCAATTTGGCTGCCCACGAGTCGACTTTATAAAAGTCGGCATCTCGTTTTGGTTCCCACGGTTTGAGAAAGGTTTTGTTCTCTCGAAAATACTGAGCAATTGTGTAAGCATCAGAGGGCTTAGCCGTTCTCACTAGCACATTCCCTTCGCGACGATGCAACTGCACCGCCGAGCTAAGATCTTCCATTAATTCTTCCTGATATTGTAATCACGCAACTTATTGGCAATGGAGGTATGTGACACATTAAGACGCTTGGCTAACTTACGACTTGACGGGAAGGACTGATAGAGTTTTTCAAGTACACGTGACTCATAGTCCTTCATGATGTCATCGAGAGAACCATCGATGTTTAGATTAACAGAGCCGGAGTTCACACTTTCCAACTTAGGCAAATTAAAGTCTTCCAGCTCCAGTGTTGACCCCGTTACCTGCGTCAACGCACGCAACACCATATTGTCTAGCTGACGGATATTGCCTGGCCACGGATAGTTGCAGAGTGACTTCACGAGTTCCTCATCAATATCAGGCTTGGCTATGCCTAGCTTATTGCTATGTTTTGCGACAAACAAATCTAATAACGGTGAGATATCACTTGCTCTCTCGCGTAAGGGTGGAATAGTAAGCGTCAGCACATTTAATCGGTAATAAAGATCTTCTCGGAATGCTCCTTGCTCAGCAAGATCCGCTAGATTGTAGCGAGTCGATGCAATGATACGTACATCAACGTGTACTTCGTGCTCTTCCCCTACGCGTCTAAAAGTACCATCTTGTAAGAAACGTAACAGTTTGATTTGCAAGTGAGGGCTCATTTCACCGATTTCATCCAATAGTACAGTGCCGCCATTAGCTTGCTCGAAAATTCCTTTGTGACCATGTTCATGATTAAACGACCCAGGAGCATGACCAAACAGTTCCGTTTCTGCAACATCATCAGGCATAGATGCGCAGCTTAGTACTAAAAAGGGATTAGAAGCTCGGTTTGAACGGTTATGGCAAGCTTTCGCTAGCATTTCTTTACCAGTACCGGTTTCGCCTTCAATCAGTAGCGGCTGGTCTAACATAGCCAGCTTTTTCGCTTGACTCATCAGAGCCTTGTGGCGGTTAGATACGCCGACAAAGTGCTCAAACCCAAGAGAATTACTGTCTGCAAGTACCTCGGGCGCACTTGAAGTCGTAGTTGGGTGGATACTCATAACCGCACTGGCTAGTAACGTTTCATTCGATTCGCCAGTAATGTAAACCGGTAGAATTTCCATAGTGTAATCTAAACCATCAATAACAATGGCTTGTTTCTGTCGGGAGATCTCGCCTTCAATCCATTTAGTGAAGTTAAAGCTTGGTAATAGATGAGAGATTAACTGACCAATGGCTTCTTCTTCACTTTTCGCAAGTAATTTCAAAGCTGCATGGTTAGCCATATCAATCGCCCCCTTAAGGTCAATTGACAATACCGGATAAGGCAGATTAGTGAGCAGTGACACGAGTTCTGTATTGTGTCGTTCGCTTGGCATAAACTGGATCTTTCGAACGTCTTTCACCCCGGAAATTCGGCGAATTTCGGCCATTAAGTCCCTAAACGTCTCGAAATCAATATCTGGACAGTTCAAGTAGATAATCCCAGATATATCAATTTCAATGCCACGCAAATCAATACTATTGGACGCAAGAATGTCCAATAGCTCGCGCGTGAGCCCCAATCTATCTTCGCAAAAAACCTCTAAACGCACTTTGTCTTCCTATAGAAAGTGTCACGAAATGTTGACAGTAAGTGTGTATGACAAGCGGTTTCGCGTCAACAAAAACAGTATGTTGGCGCTACGATTTGACTTATTTTTGTACGTTATGCAAGCAAAGTGGTAACTAGTTCGCAGTTATCGCTTGTTCAAGGTCGGGATAGACGGTAACTAACTGATCTACTTTGGTAACTTTTAACAATTGGAGAACAGGTACACTCTCAGTGATGAGGCAAATGGTGTGACATTGATGAGTTTTGCGCAGCGCCATCAACGCCCCTAACGCACTACTGTCCATAAATGTCACATTGGTTAAATCTAATAACATGCATCGATTCAATGAATCATCCAAGCCATCGATACATTGTCGAAAACTGGGGACAGTTTTGGCATCAAAGTGCGGCGCGTCTACTTCGATAACAGTGTGAGTATCATTACTATAGGCAATGAACGACATCACTTTCTCCTTTTCGGATATAACTTACTCTAGATATGAATATAGTAGCATCTACAAACTAATCCCAAATATTACTGCACACGCTAAAAGTGAAGGCAATCAACATCAAATCGGTAATTCTATTTATCAGATATATCAATAATTCCGCTCGGTTCTACTATGGTCTATCCGGCAAAAATAGCGCAGAATGAGCAAAAAAAAGAGTCCACTTTTATGCACGTCAAATATCGCGCTGAATTTATTCTGGTATTTACCACACTGCTTGCTGGGGCCGGATGGGTGTTTTCAAAAGAAGCCATTCAAGGCCTTCCGCCTTTCGGCTTTATTGGTTTGCGGTTTATCTTTGCATCGTTAATTTTATTTCCATTCTGTATGCGAGCACTCAAAGCAGCCTCGTTAGGAGACTGTCTTCGAGCAATGAGTGTGGGTTGTTTCTTAGGAAGCGCTATCTTTTGCTGGATTCATGCGATCTCTATCAGTGACACCTTAGGTGAAGGCGCATTCATCATGAGCCTATCGATGCTGTTTGTCCCGATAGTCGCCTGGGTACTATTTAAAACGAAACCAATACGTGCTTTTTGGCTGTCACTTCCGATTGCGGCCGCAGGCTTGTTTCTGTTGTCCTGGAAAGGAAGCTGGCAAACCGACCCTAGTCAGCTTTGGTTTTTAGCGTCCGCTGTTGGTTTGGCGCTCCACTTTAACTTCAATAGCAAGTATTCCGCACAGTTGTCACCTATGCTGCTGACAACCTTGCAGCTATTTTCAACTGGCTGTATAGGTATTGTTCTTTCACTCAGTGTCGAAACTTGGCCTGAACATATTTCGTTGATTACTTGGAAGTGGTTTGCACTGAGCGTTTTACTCGCAACCAGCTTGCGGTACTTAATGCAAACAACGGGTCAAAAGCTAGCTAACCCGACGAACGCGGCACTATTGATGCTGCTCGAACCGGTGTGGACGTTAATTCTAAGTGTACTTATTTATTCCGAGCCGATGCCCATTAACAAAGTATTCGGCTGTTTATTGTTACTTGCTTCATTGGTTTTTTATCGGCTAAGTTCGATGGTATCCATTCGAAAAGCCAAACGACTGAACCCATAATAAAACAGCGCCCTGACTTAAGGGCGCTGTTCGTATAAAGCGAGCAAAGGTGAACCTTATAAAGGACTAGCTAACACGTTTAAGATTCACACCATTCTTTTTTGCAAGTGATGCGTCTAGATAATTGCTAAGTTGTTCGACTTGTTCCGCCTCAAACTCTAAACCAAGCTTGCTTCGCCTCCAAAGGACATCGTCTACTGATACAGCCCATTCTTGCTGTACTAAGTAATCCACCTCTACTTGATACAGACCGTGTCCAAAATCCGTCCCCAACTCATCAACCCTGGTTTTATCTTCAAGGAACTGACTAATACGTGTACCGTATGCTCTGACCCATCGCTTGATAATGCCACAGTCTAACCATGAGTACTGAGACGCGAGCTGCTGCTCCAGATGATCACGATTAGAGAAATTACCGCCAGGTAGAATTGCTTCACGAGTCCAAGCCTGCCCCATATGAGGGAAGAATGGAGCAAGTTTATCCACCGCTGCCTGACCAAGTTTGCGATACGTTGTCAGCTTGCCCCCAAAAATAGATAGCAACGGAGCATCGTCCATCTGATCATCAAGCTCGATCGTATAATCACGTGTTACTGCCTGCGGGTCATCGGACTCATCATCACATAGAGGACGTACACCGGACCAATCGGAAATCACATCTTCAGGTGAAATCTTAGTCGTAAAGTGTTGGTTGACGATATCGCACAAGTAAGCAATTTCGTTGTCGTCAATTTTTACTTTGCTTGGGTCGCCTTGATACTCAACATCAGTGGTACCTACCACCGAGTAGTTATCCATGTACGGAATCACAAACACAATTCGTTTGTCTTCGTTTTGCAGAATAAATGCATGATTGCCGTCGTACATCTTAGGAACCACTATATGGCTTCCTTTAACTAGACGAATACCTCGTGGTGATGGCATAGCCAATTGACTGCCGAAGAAACGGTCAACCCAAGGACCGGCGGCATTTACAAGTGCTTTGGTTTGTATTGAGCTCACTTCACCTGTCAGCGTGTTCTCGATATCCACCCGCCATGCTTCACCAGAGCGTTCGGCTTTAACACATTTCGAGCGAGTGAAAATATCCGCGCCTTTCTCTTCAGCTAACTTGGCATTAGTGACAACCAAACGCGCATCATCAACGGCACAATCCGAATACTCGAAACCTACTTTCATTTCTGGTAACAACGGACTTTGCTCGCCCTTGAACTTCACACTATGACTACCAGGTAAAGAAACACGCTTGCCCAAGTTATCGTATAGGAACAATCCCGTTCTTATCATCCATGCTGGACGCAAATGAGGTCGGTGAGGTAACTGGAAACGAAGTGGAGAAACAAGGTGAGGTGCATTTTTGAGCAATACTTCACGCTCTGCAAGAGCTTCCGAAACTAAACGAAACTCATAATGCTCAAGATAACGTAATCCACCATGAATAAGTTTACTACTTGCCGAAGACGTAGCCGAAGCCAAATCGTTCATTTCATAAAGTGCGACTTTCAAGCCACGTCCTGCTGCATCAGCTGCAACTGCAACGCCGTTAATACCGCCTCCTATTACGACTAAATCATACACTTTATTGGTTACACTCATAGTTTCCTCGTCCAGCTCTTTATTCGCAAATGCGCGTTTATGTTCGTTTAGATACAATATAATCATCATAAACGAAAAGATCGAGTATTTTTTACACCTTTCACGAAAGTTTCATTAAGCCAAGATAAATCAAGGAATGAGAACTCAACCTTTGCAATACGCCGGAAAGTTCATTAACATTAATTTCATGTATATTTGACATTTCGAACACTACAGTGTGCGGAAACGAACATTTCGCGATGACAGCGAAAAAGCATAAAGAAATAACGAGAAAGATATGGAAAGTAAGAAGAAAGTCGTCGTCGCACTAGATCAAGGAACGACTAGCTCCCGAGCTATTATTTTTGATCATGACGCGAATACGATCAGTGCTGCTCAGCGCGAATTCACTCAAATTTATCCTAAGCCCGGTTGGGTCGAACATGACCCGATGGAAATCTGGGCCACACAGCGCTCTTCCCTTACTGAAGTATTAGCTCAGTCTGACATTGCTAACGAAGAAGTCGCTGCGATTGGTATCACCAATCAACGTGAGACCACCATTGTGTGGGAAAAAGATACGGGTCACCCTGTCTACAATGCCATAGTCTGGCAGTGCCGCCGTACCGCCGATTTTTGTGAAAAGTTAAAAGCCGAAGGTCATGAAGACTACATTCGTGACACGACGGGTTTAGTGGTTGATGCTTATTTTTCTGGTTCTAAGATTGCATGGATTCTCGACAATGTTGAAGGTGCACGAGAACGCGCAGAGAAAGGCGAATTACTATTCGGCACTGTGGATACTTGGTTAATCTGGAAACTGACCCACGGTAAGTCTCACGTAACAGACGTAAGTAACGCATCACGCAGTATGCTGTTCAATATCCATACCCTTGAATGGGATGAGAAACTACTCGATATCTTCAACATTCCAAAATCCATGTTACCTGAAGTTAAATCGAGCAGTGAAGTCTATGGTTACGCCCATATTGGTGGCGGGACTGAAGACATTCCTATCAGTGGTATCGCAGGAGACCAACAAGCCGCCCTATTTGGTCAGCAGTGCTTTAAGAAAGGCATGGTCAAAAACACCTATGGCACTGGCTGTTTCTTACTTATGAACACTGGCGACAAGCCCATAGCTTCGAAACACGGTTTGCTTACTACCATCGGATATAAAGTTGGCAATGAGGTCACTTATGCGCTCGAAGGTAGTGTGTTCATGGGTGGTGCAACGATTCAGTGGCTGCGCGATGAGCTAGGACTCATTCAAGATGCTCAAGATACTCAATACTTTGCAGAGAAAGTCGATGACTCCAACGGCGTATATCTCGTCCCTGCGTTTGTTGGCCTAGGTGCACCTTATTGGGACCCACACGCACGTGGTACTTTGACAGGTTTAACACGCGGCACGAACCGCAACCACATTATCCGCGCGGCTCTTGAGTCCATCGCTTATCAAAGTCGAGATGTCTTACTTGCGATGGAAGAGGATTCAGGTATTAAGCTTAGTCAAATCCGCGTTGACGGCGGTGCCGTTGCTAACGATTTCCTGATGCAGTTCCAATCCGACATTATGGGCAGCAAAGTCGTTCGTCCGGTTGTGAGAGAATCAACCGCTTTAGGTGCTGCAATGCTAGCCGGTCTCGCGGTTGGTTTTTGGCAAAGCCAAGGAGAGCTTGCTGACAAGAAAGAAATCGAGCGTACCTTTAGTCCGCAAATAGAGCGAAATGAAAGAGAAGCGTTGTACGCTGGTTGGTTAGACGCGATCAAGCGAACTAAATCACACTAAGGCATAGTTTTTCATAAGTCTAATAAACCCGCACTCAAAAAAACGAGTGCGGGTTTATTATTAAGCGCGGCGCGTAAAGCGGCTATAAATCCCCCCTACTGCCAAGCCAAGTAAGGTTGAGCTAATGCCTAAGAAGCTAACGCCCGAAAGGGTAATCAAGAAGGTCAATAATGCCGCCTCTCTGTACTCTTCCGTCATAAATGCCGAGTGTAAACACATCAATAACGTTCCCAACAAGGCAAAACTGGCTAACATACTGGTGATGTCAGCTGGCAGCGCGATAAAAAGAGCAACCACAGACGTCGCGAACAACCCAGCAATGAGATAAAACAAACCGGCCCATATTACTGCTTTGTAGCGCTGATTCTTGTCGGCATCCACCGAGTCGTTCATGCAGATAGCCGCTGAAATCGCTGCCAAGTTAGCGCTAAAACCACCGAAAGGAGCGAAAATCATATTTGCGACACCAGTGGTAATTAACAACGATTTCACTGGTGTCTGATAGTGATAACTTTTCATCATCGCAACACCAGGCAAGTTTTGAGAAATCATGGTGATAAGATAAAGCGGTAGCGCAAGATTGAGTAATGCAGATACATTAAACGTCACTGGCATCCAAGCAGGCTTAGCCATCGTTAATTGAAATTCGACAGCGTCATGCGGCGTCACGAACCAGCCACAAATTAATGCCACCGAAAGAAGGAGCAGCATGGCATACCTTGGAACCAAATGCTTTGCCAACAGATACGTGAGGAACATGACAATAAACAGGATTGGCGACGTCTGAAGTGGCTCAAAGCCTTTTAGACAGAAAGGCAACAGAATGGCTGCCAGCATAGCGGTGCCTAGTGATGAGGGAATTCGCTTTAAGGTTTCACTAAGGGGACCAATCAGCCCTGTCACGGTAATCATTAAACCAGAAACCACAAACGCACCTATCGCCTCACTTAACTGATACTCGCCTGCCGACACAACTAACATCGCTGCCCCAGGTGTCGACCACGCGGTGAGGATAGGCATTTTGTAAAACCATGAAAGGCCTATTGAGGTTAACCCCATCATTATGCCTAGAACCAACAGCCAGCTCTCGATTTGAACAGGGTCTGCGCCGGATTGAGTCGCCGCTTGAATGATGATGACCACAGAACTGGTATAGCCAACTAATACCGCAGTAAAGCCCGCGGAGACATGACTCAAACTAAAGATTCCTTTCATGTTAGTTCCTTATTTCATCAATAGTGTTATTCTTGTGCGTGATAACGCACAAATCTAAGAGTACCACCGTGCGTTATAGCGCACAATAAGAGAGCACTATGAATGATACCGTTTTTAAATCGCAAATCGCGGCACACTTAAAGCAAATCAGAAAACACAAAGGATTGAGCTTAGACGCAACAGCTAAGCTTACTGGCGTCTCCAAAGCTATGCTGGGACAGATAGAAAGGGAGGAATCAAGCCCTACAATTTCGACACTCTGGAAGATATCTAGTGGTTTAGAGGCGTCCTTTTCTGGGTTCTTCGCAAACGACCCTGTGTTACGGGACAGTGAAATGACGTTCCCAGAAGATGAAAACATGTTGGTCAATACCCTATTCCCCTATACCAGCGACACCAACATGGAAATGTTTGAAATTACGCTAGCTCAGCATCATTGCCAACTGTCTTCACCTCACAGCGTAGGCGTGATTGAGCACATCATTGTTTTGGAAGGCAATGTCGAGGTTTTTTTTGAAGATAAGTGGCATGCCGTCGCACAGGGTGAAAGTTTACGATTTTACAGCGATCAGCCGCACGGTTATAAAGCCGTAACCAAGAGAGCAGTGTTTCAAAATATTATCTGCTATCCAAGGTAATTAGCTACCCAAGCTATAATCAATAAATCGCACAAGATAAAACCAACAACAATAGTTGCACACGCAACTATTGTTGTGTAATCTAACTTCAAAACGAACAGCTCAACTCTATGGGGTTTTATTATGCGTACTTCCATCTCTCTGCTTCACCGAACCGCAGCGATCATTGCTTTTCTTTTGATTCTGTCATTCTTCACCAGCAGCGTTTTAGTCGAGCTGTTCGGAAGTGAGCAAGCTGTTACTGAAGTGAAAGCGGTCATTTTCTTTTCCGTATGGATTTTGCTCCCTTGTATGGCAATCGCTGGCATAACTGGTTCAAAGCTCGCGCCAAAAGCAAGTAAGGGAATACTTGGAACAAAGAAAAAACGGATGCCATTTATTGCAGCTAATGGCATGTTGGTGCTGCTACCTTGTGCGATTTATCTTCACACCCTTGCCTCTAAGGGGCAATTTGACCACACCTTTTATTGGATTCAAGGCATGGAGTTTGTCGCAGGCTTTATCAACTTAACGCTTATGGGATTAAATATTCGCGATGGCCTGAGATTGAAAAATAAACGATCACCATGTTTAAGTACCGAAAACTAAGACCTGTGGGTTCATACCTTGCATTTGTTCGATTCTCACTAGCGTTTTCATTACAAAAACGTTAACGTCGGTGCTACTTCACTGCTGTTTCTTCGCGCAGCGAATACCTCATTTTCTGACATTGCAGAAATAGCAGTTTCCCTATTCATCACGGAAGTTCGAATATGACAGTCAACACCGCCTCTTTCATCGACTCAGGTTTACGTTTTACCCCTCACAACTTTATCGTTCCATTGGATTATCAGCACCCAGATAAAGGCAATATCAATGTCTTCGCACGGGAAGTAACTCTTGTCGATGACACTGCAGACAAGCCGTGGCTGGTCTACTTTCAGGGAGGTCCTGGGTTCCCTTCACCCCGTCCGAATGGCAATAATGGTTGGTTAAAACGTGCTTTACAGGATTACAAAGTACTTTTACTAGACCAAAGAGGCACCGGAAACAGTACCGTAATCAGCCATCAAACCTTGGCAACTCAAACACCACAGCAGCAAGCCGATTACCTCAGCCATTTTAGAGCGGACAATATTGTTCGTGACGCAGAGTCTATTCGTAAACAGTTTGGTGTTAAGCAATGGGCAATTCTCGGTCAAAGCTTTGGTGGTTTTTGTTCATTAACCTACCTCTCTTTATTCCCAGAGAGCTTATCGCGTTCATTTATCACTGGCGGTGTACCATCAATTGCGCGTCACCCAGACGACGTTTATCATGCGACATTTAAGCGTACCAGAGAGAAAAATCAGGCATTCTTTCGTCAATTCCCTCATGCACAAGCACTTTGTAAGAACATTGCCAATCACCTAATGAACAATGAAGTTTACTTACCGAATGGTCAGCGCTTCACAGTAGAGCAATTTCAACAGATTGGCATTAATTTTGGTATGAGTGATACCTTCCTACCGACTTATTACAACCTAGAGAACGCACTGGTTGAGGCCAACGGTGAGACTATTATGCGTTATGAGTTCCTTAATGAAATGCTGATGCAACAGAGTTTTCAAACTAACCCTATCTACGCCTTGCTGCACGAATCCATTTATTGCCAAGGCTTTAGCTCTAATTGGTCTGCGCATCGAGTACGTCAAAAGCATAGTGAGTTCAACTACTCTGGCGAAGAAAGCGAATTCTACTTTACTGGAGAAATGGTCTTCCCTTGGATGTTTGAACAATACGAGTGCCTAAAACCCCTGAAAGAAGCCGCAGATCTACTGGCAGAGAAATCAGATTGGGGCAAACTGTATGATGCCGAAACACTCGCCAATAACTCAGTTCCAGTTAGTTGCGCTGTTTATGCCGACGATATGTTCGTGGAAATGGATATCAGCCGCGAGACCCTTGCTCTGATGCCTAATGCTAAAGCTTGGATTACCAATGAATACGAACACAATGGACTGCGTGCGGATGGTGAGCGCATTCTTAGCAACCTGATTACCATGGGGAATCATACTTATCATTGCCAACAGGCTTAATCCTCTTGCTCGCCTCAGCACGGTGAGGTGAGCCTTTTATCACAGGTTACTGTGACTGTTCTTGCAGCCAACTCTTAAACAGCCGCGTATAAGGATTGTCAGTATGGGTGATGACAAAATATCCAGCATTCGCCGCCATCTTTTCAAATGGGGCTACTAGCCTCCCTTGCGCGACTTCTTCACCTAGCAAGGCTGTCCGAGCCAGTGCAATACCAACTCCAGCCTCGGCAGCCGACATCGCCATATCAGTACGATTGAAGAAATGCCCTTGGTTAGTGTCAAAATCCAGACTCTGCCGAGATGCCCAGTACAGCCATTCATAATCTTTGAGGGCACCTTCCCACGGCATAAGATCATGCAATAGTGTCACTTGTTCCCACGCTTTATTGCTGGTTGCCAAATCTGGGTGACGCTGCCAGTAGTCATAACTCATTACCGGAATCAGTGATTCTTCTAACAGTAATTCTGCATCAGAGCGTTTATAAGGTATCGGTCCATAATCTATCGCAATATCAAAATCGCGGCTGTCACTATCAACGAGTGCGCCTTCAGCGAAAGTGTGTATCTGAACATCGGGATAACGGCGATAAAAGTCTTCCAAACGAGGGACTAACCACTTAAAGGCAAACGACGGGGTGAGTTTGAGCCGTATCTGTTTACGCTCAGACACTCGTGTTAGTTGAAACACCGCTTCTTCAATGGCCAGTAAATGATGACCTGCCGCTTCTACTAGTTTGTTACCACGTTCGGTAAGCCGAATTCCCCGAGCGTGGCGTTCAAATACAGTAAAACCTAAGCGTTGCTCAATCTGATGTAGCTGCTGACTCACCGCGCCAATCGTCAAATTCAGCTCTTTTGCCGCACTGGTAATACTGGTGTGACGCGCGACGATACAAATTAGATTAACACCATGAAGTACAGCAGATTTCATATCTAGCCTTTAGTTTTACTAAAATCTATTGTCAATTTATATCGATTGTTAATCAGATGTAAAGCGTTCATTGTTGCTGAAAATAAAAAGTGTGAGAGTTGAATGTGAAAGTCGTCGTATTAGGAAGTGGAGTTATTGGATTAACCAGTGCTTGGTATCTGTCTCAAGCTGGCTTTGAGGTGACAGTCGTCGACCGTCAATCCAGAGCTGCCGAAGAGACAAGCTTCGCCAATGCGGGACAGATTTCCTACGGGTACTCCTCTCCATGGGCAGCTCCAGGGATTCCCACAAAAGCACTTAAATGGCTTTTTGAGCAGCACGCACCGTTAAAAATAAAGCCTAGCTTAAGCCCTGAACTGATTCACTGGGCGAGCCAAATGTTGTTGAATTGCCAACTTAGTCATTACAAAACCAATAAAGCTCGCATGTTGACCATTGCTAATCGCAGTAGAGACTGTTTAGCCCAGCTTAATAGACAATACCAACTGCAATATCAAGGACGCAGGCAAGGCACACTACAAATCTTTCGAAATAATGACCAAATGAGCGCGGTAGAAAGAGATATCGAGCTGCTCAAAGAAAGTGGCACTCGGTTTCAACTACTCGATCGTCAGCAGTGCTTACAACAGGAGCCTGGACTAGAAAATATGAACGGAAAACTGGTCGGCGGCCTTTACCTGCCTGATGATGAGACCGGTGATTGCTATTTGTTTTGCCAACAATTGCAAACTTTAGCGGAGCAAGCAGGTGTCAAGTTCCTATTTGATACCAATATCAATGAACTAGAGGTTGATAAGCAGTGCATCAGGGGGGTTAACACGTCTCAAGGCACAATAACAGGTGATCGATTCGTCGTCGCACTAGGAAGCTACTCCAAATCTTTGCTGGCGCCTCTTGGCGTTGACCTACCGATTTATCCGGTAAAAGGCTATTCATTAACACTTCCGGTGATCGATGATCAGCAAGCACCTACCTCTACCATTATGGATGAAACCTACAAGGTTGCGGTTACTCGATTTGATGAGCGCATTCGCGTCGCTGGTACAGCCGAGCTTGCAGGATTTGATGCAACACTTCCTGACAAGAGACTTTCCACGCTCAACCATGTCGTCCGCAACCTTTTTCCCAAAGGCACAGACCTTACTCAAGCAGAATACTGGAGTGGATTTAGACCTATGACACCAGATGGCACACCGATTATTGGCAAAACACCGATCAAAAACCTTTACACCAATACAGGACACGGCACCTTAGGCTGGACGATGGCATGTGGTTCGGCGGATATTCTCACTGAGTTATTGGCTTCCGATGGTCGTCTAGAACTAGCAGAACTAAGCGTTGAGAGGTACCAGTAGAAGTACCGAAAATGTATGACAGGTGTGTTTAACACACCTGCAAATCAACCTCATTATGCTCAAGAATATCTACTAATTCTTGTGGGGGCATCGCGTCAGTGTAAAACGCATCCACTTGAGAAATATGGCCAAGATTAACCATGGCACCTCGATTAATTTTAGTGCTATCTGCCGCAAGTATCGTTTGCCCTGAACAAGCAATAATCGCTTGCGCAATACGAACTTCGGAAAAATCGAAATCGAGAAGACTGCCATCTTCGTGTATACCAGAAATACCGATGATGCCGTAATCAAGTCGGAACTGCTCGATGAACTCTTTCGCCGCTTCTCCGATAATACCGCCATCTTTGTTACGGATCTGTCCACCAGCGACAATAACCGTGAAGTCGTCTTTGACTCGTAGTATGTTGGCAACGTTAATATTGTTAGTAACGATCTTAAGATCTTTATGCTCAAGTAGTGCCGTCGCTACCGCTTCTGTTGTCGTACCGATATCAATAAATAAGGAGGATGAGTTAGGTATGCGTTTTACCAATTCGTTGGCAATGCGATTTTTTTCGTCTTGATACCGCACTTTACGTGAAGAGTACGCTTCATTTTCAGTACTAGAGTGAAGCGATGCGCCCCCATGATGACGAGTGACTAGCCCCTGCTTCGCCAAATCATTTAAGTCTCGGCGAATGGTTTGTGGGCTGACGCCAAATACATCTACGAACTCTTCAGTATTCAAAAAGCCCTTTTCTGAAAGCATGGCAAGTATTTGTCTGTGGCGTTGGGTTTGCTTCAAAACATCACTCCAGTTCGAGTTCTTTTAAAATCTACTCGATAGTATAACTATCTGAAAGTTCTCGGTATACCTCAAATAACGAAGTTCTAGTTTTCGCATTCAGAGCTTTCACATCTTCACACGGCGATACGAGGTCGGGAATTTGGTAAGTATGCATAGAGGCCGCAACAGCCGCTTTGACACCGTTGTTCGAATCTTCAAATGCTAAACACGTTTCTGATTCAACACCAAGTCTTTGCGCCGCCAAATGATAGATCTCTGGGTCAGGCTTGCCTCTAGTCACCTCACAACCCGTTGCTAAACATTCGAAGTATTTATCTAAGCCTGCCAGTTTTAGTTTAGCTTCAGCGACATTTCGGTGAGTCGATGTCGCAACAGCAAGAGGGATATTTTTTGATTTCAAGAAATCCAGTAGTTCGATTACACCATATTTTTTCGGAATAGCCTGATGAAACACGACCGAGTCATAGCTTTTTCGCCACTCTTCATTAATCACCTTATAATCGATAATATCCTGATACGCCTCACCGAGTTTGCTATGAATAGTTTTCGAGTTGCATCCAATAATAGATAAATAGCTCTGTTCTAAGAAAGGCACACCGAGCGTTTGGCATGCTTTTTCAAAAATGCCTTTACAGACATTTTCTGTATCGAGAAGCAATCCATCCATATCGAAAACTGCTGCTTTAAAGTTCATGAACTACCTTACTTACCTTCAAAAAGGGCGAGTATAGCAGATTCCAGAACAAGAAAGGATGAGTAACCCATTCAATAAGTCATCTCTCTTACTTTGCACTCATAGACGCTTTGTAAGCTAGCAGAATGGCAGTTATCTTCTCGAAATCATAACGTCCTAATGCCACTTTTAAGTCATTTATCACATCTTCCCGAAGCCCTAATTGAGATAAATAATCGGAGTCCGCCAAAAGATCAGAAAGTTGCATGTCAAAGTCTTCAGAAAGCTCAATCAATTCATTCAAACGTTGAAGTTGTGGCTCCAATGCAGGCATAACAATTGGCGATAGTTCACATTCATCATCTGAAGATATAAATTGAGATAAAACCTCGACCGCTGACACCAATTTTTCATTTAATTCGGTTAACTCTTTCTCGACAACACTATTTTGATTCAAGAGCGTTTCTATTTGCTCACAGCACTCTGCAAGAGCGGTCAATCCTAAATTTCCAGACGCGCCTTTGAGAGTATGGACGTCAAACAATATTGATGAGGGCTCTTTTTCCTCCGCTGAGCTAATCTTCACGCCTCCATATTGGTCAATAAACCGCTGAATGAGTTTTTGCTGCAGCGCCCTATTTCCACCCAGTAGACGCAATCCTGCTTCTGGGTCAAACATGTTTTCATTGTCGTTTCTGGCTTTTGAGGAAGCCCCACTCGGTCGGATCCAATTTGCCATTACTTGAAACATCTCTTCGAGAATAATCGGCTTACCAATAATGTCATTCATCCCACTAGCCCGCGCTTTTTCTTTGTCATCGGCCATCACGCTGGCTGTCATAGCAATGACAGGCATATCCACTAAACCAAGGTCACTCCTAATCACCCGCGTTGCTTCGTATCCGTCCATCACCGGCATTTGACAGTCCATAAGAACCCCATCATAGCTCGTAGATTGCAAAGAATTCACTGCCTCCTGCCCATTTTCAACCACATCAACCTCTAGGCCTTTTGAGCGTAGTAGTTCCAATGCGACTTCCTGATTAATTGCATTGTCTTCGACTAGTAAGACTTTTGCTCCTTTCAAACTGACCAACGCCTGCTCAAGTTCTTCACTATGACTTCGAAAATGGCCTTGACGAGGTAGCTCCTTCAAAACCGCAGCGATTAATGCATCATGTAACGTAGATGCCGTAAACGGCTTTTCCAAAACATTGGAAACTTGGATATCAGTCTCTTCTAACGCTTCTACAATATACTGTCTTGAATCAGAACAAAGGATGATGAGCTTAGCCGTCAGTATTTGGGGTGTTCGTTCTCTCATCGAGAGCAGCGAATCAAGATTATCAGATATTTCGTTACGCCACCCGTAAAGCACGACATTAGGATCCGTTTTTCCTCGACTCAACGCTAGCTCCAACTGATCCAGATCAGAGTAACTATCAACCTTACAGTGAATCCTTTCCAACTGACTCATGACAACTCGCTCAGACTCTTTAGAACTATCCACTAAAACTAACTTTTGGCTCTGCAATTGAGCTGGATAAAAGACCGTAGTATTACTTTCTGACACCCCTAAAATTAAAGAAAAACTGAACCTAGATCCTTCTCCCAATTGACTTTCCACACTGACACGGCCTCCCATCAGCTCTACGAGATTTTTTGTTATAGAAAGCCCTAACCCCGTACCGCCGTACTTGCGAGTGGTTGATGAATCCGCTTGAGAGAACGACTGAAACAGTGTATCGATCTGCTCTCTAGTCATCCCGATACCTGTATCCTTCACTGTGAAGATAATTTTACATTCTTTGTCTCGCATCATCACAGTAGAAAGTTTGATGCAAACCTCTCCTGAGTCGGTAAACTTGACAGCATTAGAAGTGAGATTTGTCAGAATCTGTTTAATACGAAGAGGATCACCAATTAGCTGGTCGGGCACGTCAGGATCTACATCAACAACAAGTGGTAGCTTTTTCTGCTTTGCACTCTCATCAATTAGGCTAATCACTTCTTCTAACACGCCGTCTAACGAAAAGCTTATAGATTCAATCTCAACCTTTCCTGCCTCAATTTTGGAAAAATCTAGAATATCATTAATGATACCGAGTAACGCTTGAGCCGAGTTGTGTACCTTGCTTATATAATGTCGCTGTTTGTTATTTAGATTGGTTTCCAAAGCGAGATGACTCATTCCGATAATGGCATTCATCGGGGTTCGAATTTCATGACTCATATTGGCAAGGAAGTCAGACTTAGCTTGGCTGGCATTCTGAGTTTGAATATTGCTCTCTTCCAACTCTTCCGTAACGATATGCAGCTCACGTTGTGACTTTCTGATCAGGTAAGCGAGAAGCAAAATGGCCATCGCGAACAAAATACCGCCATAGGTCGTCATATTGGCTAAGCCACGTGCATCCGACATTTCGCTAAAGCGGCGATTCCTAATATCTAAAATGGCACTATCGATATCAATAGCTGAATCCACCATCTGTTGCGCAATCGTGTCAATTTGCGCAGAGACCATTCTTAATTGACGAAACTGATCGAGATAATTCTGCATTGCAGGTTTAAGTTCTTCAAACAGCACCTTCTCATCAAATTCAATAAGTGCCCCTTTCAGAATAGAAGTAGTTTGCAACCCTTTTTCTAACAGCATCACCACATTTTGTGCATGAATTGTCTTTGCTTCTGGAGATAATGCTAACGAGAAGTCTCGGTCCGTTTGCCTTGCCCGATCTAACTCTTGAATTAGCTCAGTCACGCTCTTAGACAAATCCAATCGCCTAGCCATCAAGTTCTGTATTGCCGCTACTTTGGATTGGGCCCGCTCGAATACTAAGGTTTCGTTATTGCGTAAGTCCAATGCAGACTGCGCCAAATCAAACGCAACCCGACTAAAGTCGGCCAATGCGGGATCGTCTAATTGAAGTCCCTCTCTGGCACTATCATTTCGAAATACGGTTAATTTTTCATAATAGGCACGCTCTAGCTGTTCCAATTCAGTTAAGAGTTCTTTACTGCGCTCGTCCTTAATGCGCTCCTCTAAGAAATCTAAATAGCGAGAGATTTTCTTCAGCTCCCCTTTGCTTAAGTGATATTCCTTTAAGTTTCCCGACACCAAAAAGTCTTTAGCATGATTTCGTGCAGACTCCACTGCGACAGAAAGCTGGAACGAGGCTGTAGAGTTACGAGAAATATCACTCATGGCTCGACGAAGGCTATCTACCAGACGTTTGTCTTTCTCTATGTATTTGATCTGCAAACTATGAATGGCATCTGCTATTGAACTCGCTCGCTGAGCGGCAGCGACCATCTTTTCTCGCTTGTCTACCGACTCCCACGACAATGCAACATACCTTTGGAAATCAACTCGATATTCAGTTATCTGCCCAACTAACTCTTTTGTGCCGGAGCTGTCTTCATGTCTTTCTAGGTGAAACGTTTCTGATAGGTTGAGCGCTTCTGTCATGTGAGACAGAGCCACTTCCGATTCACGTTCTGACAAGTCACGGGTGAAAGAGAGCTCATGTAAACGAGCTCTGTCTAGCGTAAGAAGTAACTGCCCAGCCCCCTCATAACGATCCACAGAGCGAAATAGCTTATCCAGACTGAACCACGCCGCTAGCCCGACACTTAAAAGCAGCACAAGCACGATCAGAAAGCCTATGGCTATCTTGTTGGAAGTGATAATGGATTGTTTTATGCTTTCAGAGTCCATGATTGGGGGTTACATCCTGTAATGACGATTAGCATTCGTTAATCTGAAAATGTTCGTTTGATTTCTTCGATTTCGGCTTCCAAGCCGATAAACGCATCAACTAAATCGGGTTCAAAATGACACCCTGACTCTTGACGTAAATAGTCAAAGGCCTTATCAGTTTGCCATGCTTGTTTATAGGGTCGCTCGCTTGTTAGTGCATCAAAAACATCTGCAATTGCAACTATCCTGGCGCTTAATGGGATATTCTCGCCGGAAAGGCCATTTGGATACCCACTACCGTCCCACTTTTCATGGTGACACTGGGCAATCTCTTTGGCTAAATCAAGTAAGGGGGAACGATAATGCCCCAATATCTTAACGCCATATTCCACATGCCTCTGCATTTCTTCCCATTCGGGTTCATTCAAAGTAGTAGGCTTTAACAACACGCTGTCTGCAATACCAATCTTACCGATATCATGCATAGGAGCAGCTTCAAACAACAACTCTACCCATTTGGAATCTGCACCAATTTTGTCAGCAAGCATTCGACTGTAGTGGCTCATTCTAACCACATGCATTCCGGTTTCATTGTCTTTAAATTCTGCAGCTCTTCCAAGGCAACTGATAATCTCTCGTTGTGTGTCTTTAATAACCTGTGTTCGCTGTCGAACCATCTTCTCTAACTGACGTTTCTGATGATGAAGCGACAAATGCGTTGCCACTCTTGCCCTCACGATAGGAGGACTCACAGGTTTGATGATGTAGTCTATAGCCCCAAGCTCAAACCCTTTGGTCTCATCTGACACCTCCCCCTTTGCAGTAACAAATATCACGGGTATATCACTTGTAAGCGGGTTAGCCTTAAGGAGTTTACAAACTTGATACCCGTCCATTTCTGGCATCATGACATCTAGCAAGATAATGTCCGGCTTAGGTTTTTTTTGCGCAACCTTTAGAGCGATCCTCCCATTAATAGCGACTTTAACTTTATACGCATCGGAAAGAATACCATTGAGTACATCTAGGTTTTCTGGTGTGTCATCCACCACTAGAACCGTAAACGGTGCTGTGTCTTGATCTATGATACTCATCTCAATTCGACCATTGTCACTTATATCAATAAAGTATTGTTTAGTTTGGATATATTGCAAACCTGGCTTACATCAAATTCTGCAAATAGATGTCTTGAAAACGCGAATTCGCGTACAATCGTGTTAATTCATTTAACGGATCGGTTGTGCATGGAAGTATTAAAAACCATCTTGGTAGGACTTATCGGGTCACTTCTTGGCGGCGTATTACCAATACCGCTCGGTGAGCTATTTTCCGCGGCTCTGTTTGTTGTAGTGTATCTACGCTTAACCAAAACAGACGTAAGATTACCCAGTGCGATCCTCACGACGATTCAGATTATTCTTGGTCTGAGTATTGGTATCACAGTGCACACGAGTGAGCTTATTGGCTCCTTTTCATTGCCTTTATTCATGGGTTTGATTCTATGTATGTTGTCGCAAACCACCGTCAACTTTTTCTGGCTCTATAAGCGGGAAAAATGGACGCCTTTTGAGTCCTTACTTGGTGCTATTCCCGGAGCAATGGCAGCAATTCTGGTCATCAGTGAAGAACAAGAAAAACCTTCTCCCAAAATCATCTTTTCACATTCAATCCGCTTACTTCTGCTCGTTGTATTAGCGGGAATTGTTGCAACAACCGGGGAAGGAGCGTCTCAGCTCAGCCAAACGGTTTCATTAGCACAAATTCCTTATCTTATTCTGCTTACTGTGCTGAGCTTTGTGTTTGGTAAGATCGTTGGGAAGATCGGTATCCCTGCCCCGTACCTGTTAACCAGTCTGATTGTTGCTGCGATATTTAACGCTCAATTTTCGTCACTTCATTTGGTAGTACCTGAGCTACTTATTATGTTTGCAACAGCAATTCTAGGCGTGCTTATTGGCACCCGTTTGGCTCCTACATCATTGAAAGACGCCGTTGAATATTCTAAAGCTGGATTTATTGTTACTGCGTTAGGCGTCACCGTAACCGTGGTCTATGCTCTGATCTTTAGTTATCTGACCAACACAGATTGGGAAGTGTTATTGCTTGCTTGGGTACCTGGCAGCGTTGAAGCGATGACCGCAGTAGCCCTATTATTGGGTTTAGAACCCGCTTTTGTTGCGATAAATCATGTGATGCGATTAATGATGTTGTATATGATGCCCGTGGTATTAAAATCGCCACTGCAAAGACTAAGTAGGATGTAAAACAATGGCTAGGCCTAAAAAACAGCGTCGTATCTGCGGCCGCGCTCCCTTTGAATGTTTCAAACCTAATGGAGTACCACTTTCTGAGCTCGATAAGATGGCATTATTACCCGATGAACTAGAGGCATTAAGGCTGGCAGATCTCAATGGTATGAACCAGATTGATGCAGCGAAAGAGATGCAAGTATCTAGGCAGACTTTTGCCAACATAGTAAAGTCTGCCCGTTTGAAAGTCGCGACTTGCCTAATTAACGGTCACGCACTCATTATCGAATAAGAGCCTGTTAAAGATTAGTGCTTTTTAGGTTCTTGTATTTGATATAAGGTTTTATGAGTTGTAGCGCATTTATCTTTGCAGTCACATTCACCATCGATGCCAGCACTCGCAAGTCCACCACAACTGCCTTGAATGGCTTTTCGCTTAAACATCACACCAATAGCCATTAACGCAATTGCCGCTAAAAACGCAATAATAGCGAACAGTACTTCCATGATGTTACCCCGTCACTCAATCGATTTGAGATTCATTCTAATATGATGGACCGTACTAGGCGCGAGTTTATTTCGTTTCGGTTCGTGGCCAGTACAACAGGTATTGTGTTTTGGCTTATTCACTCTGCCATAATCCAGTGATTCCACCTTATTCAGCGCATCAAAGTCGATATCGTCAATATGTGTTCTGACAGGTGCAGACCTGACATTGACACCCAAGTTAAACAAAGCACTAAGCATTTTTTTGCCTATATTTCGAACCACGACGGTATCTACTTCATATTGTTTGATGATATTGAGCCAGTGTTTTTTGTTCCCACAGCCACCATTAGAAGCGTCAGGTAAGGTCAATCTATGCTGACTATTTTTCGAAGTATCAACCAACATGATTTGAGGTGCTTTAGCGAAATGAGACGATATAGAATCATTATTGAAAGGGATAGCAACGATCATAAGAGTTCCTCCATCTGAACAATGGTGACTAAACTACTCCTATAAATAGCATATGCCAATAACTAAATTTGCAATATTAACATCTGTAAAATGAGAAACAGCGATACGCAGAAATCAAAAAGCCCCACCCTAGCAAATGAGCCTAACTAGGACGGGGCTTGAATTAAGAGGGCGAACTTAGAAACGTTTAGGCTTCACAATACGACTTAGCAATAGCAGCACCAAGACGAGCATTGTTTAGAACCAACTGAATGTTTGAGTCAAGGCTGTTCCCACCTGTTAGTTCACAAACTCGAGCTAACAAGAACGGCGTCGATTCTTTACCAGCGATACCTTGCTCATCCGCTTCTGCCAATGCTTGCTCGATCGCAGAGTTGATAGTTTCCACTGGCATCGCGTATTCAACAGGGATTGGGTTGGCAATCACTGCACCACCAACAAGTTGCATCTCCCACTTCGCTTTCAGCGCAATCGCGATCTCTTTTGCTGAGTCTAGACGGTAGTCGATACCATGCTCACTTTCACGGGTATAGAAAGCTGGCAGACTATCGGTTTGATAACCAATAACCGGTACACCTTGCGTTTCCAAATATTCGCGAGTAAGCGCTAAGTCTAGAATTGACTTCGCGCCAGCGCACACTACAGCAACATCAGTATTTGCAAGCTCTTGAAGGTCAGCAGAGATATCAAATGTTTCTTGAGCGCCACGGTGAACACCACCGATGCCACCCGTGGCAAATACGCGAATCCCTGCCATTTCTGCCAAAATCATTGTCGCCGCTACTGTTGTCGCACCGTCTTTTTCGCCTGCCACCATAAAAGGAATGTCACGACGGCTGACTTTGGTTACGCTAGTACCGGCTTTACCTAAATATTCGATCTGTTCTTTATCTAGACCAACTTTTAGGCGACCTTTTATGATAGCGATAGTCGCTGGAATAGCGCCTGATTCACGGATTGTTTCTTCAACTAAAAGCGCGGTCTCTACATTGCGTGGATAAGGCATACCGTGAGAAATGATCGTTGATTCTAGTGCCACGACAGGTTTGTTTTCAGCCAATGCTTGCGCAACTTCAGGTTGAATATCTAGATACTTCTCTAACATGTTGATTCCTCTATTAAACGAGAGACTGCCTTTTCAGACATAATTGAATTAATTGTTGAACTGGATTGAAGTGCTAATCGGGCTGCACCAAGTGCAAACTCCACGCTCTGCTGCCAATCCCAGTTTTGTAGATAACCATGAGCAAGACCCGCCATCAGCGCATCACCCGCTCCGGTGACATTGTTTACTAGTGTTTTCGAAGCAGGAATAAACTCACCCTGACCCTCCACACTCGAATAAGCGCCGTCTTTACCAAGGCTGATTAGCAAACGCTTAACACCCATTGCGTGCAGTTTGTTAGCAACGTCTGGCAATTGATCCGGATGCTCAATCTTACAATCCGCCAAAAGTTCGGCTTCAGAAAGGTTTGGTTTTAAGGTATGCACATATTCCAAATAAGGCTTTATTTTTCCTGCTTTAACTGATGACACAGGATCAACAAAAATAGCTTTATCCGCATGCGCGTGGAATAAATAATCCAGTGCCGACTCACTTAAGTTTGCGTCGAGCACAATGGCAGATGAGCGATTAAATACTGCTGCGCGTTTAGAAAGTTGCTCAACATTGAGTTCATCAATTAACGCCATATCGTTTAGTGCAAGCTGAAGCTCACCGCTCTGGTCGTGAATCGACAAATAAGTGCTGGTCGCTTTACCTGGAACGGTTAAACAATGGTCAACGCCAACGCCTGCATTTCGGCAAGAATCTAACAGCTGCTCGCCCCAAAGATCATCACCGATTGCACCAATAAACTGCACCTTACTGCCTAGTCGAGATAAGTTATCGGCAATGTTACGTGCGACGCCGCCAGCTCCTGAAGTTAGTACACCTGGGTTAGAATCCCCCATCACCAAATCAGAACTTGAACGGCCACAAAGATCCATATTGGCACCGCCTATGACAGCGCTGAATCGTTCTGGAGCAATGACATAGCCTTTGCCCTCAATGAAGCCTTTTTTAGTCAGGTTCATTATGTGGCCTGCAACGGCACTTCGACTTAAATCCAACATATCCGCAAGAGTATGCTGGGCTATCATTGGGTCTTGTTTGATTAACTCTAAAATCTGCTGCTCACGCTCAGTCATAAACATTTGTCCGCTTGTACAAACTTTTGTTTGGATAGTAATTTGTCAAATTAAGCAAAGCAAACGTTTTCCATGCTCAAAGATTCAACTTGATAACGCGATCACAGATTGTTGCCACTAGGTGCATATTCACTCCTTTACACCTTCAATCGTGAAATCCGTCACTTGAAGAAGTCTCCTAGTAGTGGCTATTATTGCAATAACCATATAAAAACTAATGATAAGAAACGTATGGATTATATTGATTGTATTGCCAGCACCAACCGCGCGTTAAGTTGTCGAAACGGCATAGACGAGCTCTTCAAAAGCCTCAGAAAAAAGCATCCTTTTCTGTCGAGATTGTGTGTGTCCGTTACTAGTCACAACCATCTCGAAAACTTCCATGTTATTGACCATCAAGACACCAGCGATTACTTCGATGTCATTTCAATCCATGCAGAACATTGCCAACCACTGACAAAAATCATAGATAATCAAGAAATTCGAGTGGTTGCAGACCTCAACGAGCTCAGCCCAAACACCAGAAATGAGCGGCTAAGACAACTAGGACACCGAAGCAGCTTCACAATGGGATTAAAAATAGATGAGCGCCATGGGGCATTGCTTTTCTTTAATGCCACTAAAGCCGACTATTTTAGCGACGGCGAGCTGCATGCGGACTTATTGTTTGTTAAAGAGGTAATCACAAGCCTGCTTTGTCACGATAGGTACAAACATCAAATGTTTTTACAGGCGTTGCAATTGGCACTTCGTATTAGTCACAAACGCGACCCAGAAACTGCGGACCACCTGCAGCGAATGAGCCTTTATAGCAAACTGTTGGCCGAATTGCTGGCAGTTAAGTTACCTGTCGATCACCGCTTTATTCAATGGATAGAGCTCTATTCTCCTTTTCACGATATCGGCAAATATCGTATTCCAGACCATATTTTGTTTAGTCCTCATCGCTACACCCCTGAAGAAAAAGCCGTCATGGATAAACATGTCGATTATGGCGTCGATATTATTGATGATGTGTTGAACAACATTGATGTTATGACCGCTTCCAGCGCGGAGGTAGCATTTCTTAAGAACATTATTTACTGCCACCACGAACGATTCGATGGCAATGGTTATCCATGCAAAATTATGGGGAGTGACATTCCACTCGAAGCTCGCATCATCACTATCGCTGACGTATTTGACGCGTTATTGAGCAAGCGTAGCTATAAACACGCTTGGACAATGGAGGATACGCAAAACTATATTCGCCAAGAAGCAGGAAGCTTGTTTGACCCTATCATTGTGCAAATGTTGTTGGATAACATCGATAAATTTAGAGCTATCTATGAGCGATTTCCACCTGAGCCTTTGACATCAGGTCAAGTGGCTTAACTTACTCCTGACGCCGAACCGAAGATACGGTCAAAATAGCTAAGTGGCGCGACGCGGGCCCCGGCCTTTCGTTGCCATTTAGTGCTATTAGCCACCAGCCATTTCTGCTGCGAGCCAGCAATAATTGCTTGGCTTACAGACGCTTCCCGAAGCTGATGTTCCATAGCGTACTCTTCTTGCTTCAACTCTAATGGCGAAATATCGGCGCTCAATGAGGCACTGGATGCTAAACTCACCGACGCACAACTCACTATCCCTATATCCGCGGAGAATTGGCCAAAGAAATGACCGATACTGTCACCCACAACATCGCCATCATTGGTTCTTAATCGACCTCCTGGTATCCAAGTCTCTATATGATCGTACTGAGACAATATATGAGCAGCTTGGAAGTTATTGGTCACAACTCTTAGCTCTTTCTGATTCCCTAACTTTTCGGCGATGGCGGCTATGGTGGTGCCAATGCCAAGAAACAAAGTGCAGCCGTCCGGTATTAACTCAACCACTTGTTTCGCAATAATCTGCTTTTCACTCAAGTTCGTTGCGCTTCGAGAGGCAAAACTTCGGTTCGTTAATGTTGTGGGCAAACTCACGCCACCATGATGACGTCTTGCCAGACCTAACGCACAAAGTTCGTTGATATCACGCCGAATGGTTTGTGTCGTGACATTAAAATGAGCCGAAAGCTCTTCAATGGTGCAATATTCCTGATGCTGAATAAGTTCGATAACGTTTTGCTGCCGCAGACTTAAATTGTGCATTGGTTTTGGTTCTACTCTTTCAATATGTGTTATTCGGTTTTAACAACTGAGTGTTAGCTACCACTACGAGAAAACCGTTTCAGCTTGCTTCAGGTAAGAATGAGGTTCGTCAGTAATCATCATATCAACCCCCCATTTCCAGTGTGCTTCCACCAATTCAGGGAAATTAGGGGTGTAACAGTACAACTGGTATCCAGCAGTTTTTACGTGCTTAGCGAGCTTTTCCGTTAAAAAACGATAATCACAATGCACACTAAACGCCTCTAGTTCATTTAACACACTCAGAGCATTCTCCGGGATTGATTGCCACAACTGTCCACGGCGAATACTTGGCATCTTAGCTTTCACTTCCATGAGTGCTTGGGTATTAAAGCTAGAAAACAACAACTGCTCATGGGAAACGCCAACCTCCGCTACGACTGTCGCTATCTGTTGACATAGCAATTCAATATCATCACCTGAGTAAACCTTTAACTCGATATTTAAGCTGATGTTATTTTGCTGTACAAAACATAATGTCTCTGACAAGGAGGGAATGCGTTCATTCCTATATTGCTCTCCAAACCATAACCCGGCATCCAACTCTTGCAGCTTTTTCAGCGACAGATCAGCTACCTTGCCACTGCCGTCAGTACAACGGTTTACTGTTTGGTCATGAATAACCACAGGTACTTTGTCGGCACTCAATTGAACATCAATTTCTATCCACTCGACGCCTTGTAGAGCCGCAAGTTGAAATGCTACTAATGTGTTTTCTGGTGCCAGACTCGATACACCGCGATGCGCTGTTGTTTTCATGATTCCCTCATATGTTCATTTATTTTCACATGCAGCATCCCAGCCCTTTATGACAAGCGTATTGCAGTTAAAACCATCCTTGATGAAAACAAAACCTTTCAAATAAGTTCATTTAACTGTCACCTAAGCGTCATTTTCGTCGCTTAACTTTCATTTGAACAAATGGAGCAGATAAAACAACACAAGCGAACATTTGCTCTTGTCTTGTCGAACAGATACTTAAAATCATAAGGGAAAAGATATGTCTATTAAGCACCTCACGGCAATTGCGGCAACAATGGCAGTTATCAGTGCTCAAGCACACGCGAAAACCGAGGTTGAATGGTGGCACGCCATGGGTGGCGCTTTAGGTCAAAAGGTCAATGAAATTGCCGCTGACTTTAACGCTAGCCAATCCGAATACGAGATTAAGCCAGTGTACAAAGGCAGCTATGCAGAAACTATGACCAGTGCTATCGCTGCTTTCAGAGCAAAAGAACAACCAGCAATCGTTCAGGTATTCGAAGTAGGTACCGCAACCATGATGGGTGCTAAGCAAGCAATCTACCCTGTTTATGAGTTGATGGCTGATACTAAAGAACCATTTAACGCAGACAACTACCTTGCCGCAGTAACGGGCTACTACACTACGAACGATGGACAGATGCTGTCTATGCCGTTTAACAGTTCAACACCTGTGATGTACTACAACAAAGACATGTTTAAAAAAGCGGGCATCAAGGACGCACCAAAAACCTGGAAGGAAATGGAAGCGGTCTCGCGTAAGCTGTTAGCGTCAGGCGCGAAATGTGGCTTCACAACCACATGGCAATCTTGGACTCAAATAGAGAACTTCGGCGCTCGTAACAACATTCCTGTGGCGACTGAGAATAATGGCTTTGGTGGTTTTGATACTGAGTTCAAGTTCAATGACGCGCCTTACGTAAAACACATCCAACAAATGGGCGATTGGTCAAAAGAAGGCATCTTCAAATATGGCGGCCGTCAATCGGATGGCATGCCTCTTTTCTATACACAAGAGTGTGCGATGACTATGGGCTCTTCTGCTGGCCTAGCGGGGATTAAGGAGAACATGAAAGGTATTGACGTGGGCGTTGCGCAGCTTCCGTACGATGATGACCTAATTACAAAGCCGCAAAATACCATCATTGGCGGTGCATCACTTTGGGTACTTAGAGGTCATACGTCAGAGGAATACAAAGGCGTTGCTAAGTTCTTCACGTATTTGTCGAGCCCTGAGGTTCAAGCAGATTGGCACCAGTTCACTGGCTACCTGCCTATCACCAAACAAGCCTACGAACTGACTAAGCAACAAGGCTTCTACCAAGCGAATCCAGGAACAGATACTGCGGTATTACAAATGACATCAACAATACCAACAGCGAACTCAAAAGGCATTCGCTTTGGTAACTTCCTACAAACCCGCGACATCATTAATGAAGAGTTAGAAGCCGTGTGGGCAGGCAAAGCATCCGCTAAGTCTGCACTTAACAATGCCGTTCGTCGTGGTGACGAGCAGTTGCGCCGCTTTGAACGCACACAAAAATAATAGTCTTTGTCTTTTCGCCGTCATTCTCTGATCGAGAGTGACGGCTCTTTGGTACACCGTATGTCATCACAAGTTGTTTTTAAAAATAAATGGCTGCCCTATGCGTTAATCGCACCTCAGCTTATTATTACCCTTGTCTTCTTTATTTGGCCCGCAGGTCAGGCTGTATTTCAGTCTTCTCAATTGGAGGATGCGTTTGGCATCAGCCGTGAGTTTGTTGGTCTGGAGAACTTTACTAAGCTTCTCAACGATAGCTACTACCTTGATTCCTTTTTCACTACGATCCAATTTAGTATCAGCGTTGCACTGCTGGCATTAGTCAGTGCGCTCATTCTCTCTGCTTTTGCTGAGCATATCGTTAGAGGTGCCACGGTATATCGCACATTTCTCATCTGGCCATACGCGGTCGCACCCGTTGTTGCAGGATCTCTATGGCTATTTTTGTTTGACCCGACCATCGGGGTTGTTACCGATATCTTGAATTGGTTTGGGGTTAATTGGAATCCAACATTAAACGGAAGCCATGCCATGTGGATGGTAGTAATAACTTCAACCTGGAAACAGATCAGTTATAACTTCCTCTTCTTCTTAGCTGCCTTGCAATCGGTTCCTAAATCGTTGCACGAAGCTGCTGCAATTGATGGTAGTGGTCCGGTGAAACGCTTTCTAACGATTAGCTTTCCACTTATTTCCCCAACCAGTTTTTTCTTACTCGTGGTTAACTTTGTCTACGCGTTCTTCGACACCTTCGCCATTATTCATGCAATGACACAAGGTGGTCCAAGTAACAGTACATCGACGCTGGTATATAAAGTATATAACGATGGCTTTATTGGACTCGATCTTGGTTCATCAGCAGCACAATCGGTCATTCTTATGGTTTTGGTCGCAATGCTGACCGTTATTCAATTCAAATATGTTGAGAAAAAGGTAGCGTACTAATGGTAGAAAGAAGACCTCTTTTCAATGTGTTTTGTCACATTATTCTTGTATTAGGCATTGTTTCTATTGCTTTACCGGTGTGGATAGCTTTGGTAGCGACGACACATGAGAACACAGAGTTCGCGACAGGCACACCGTTATGGTTTGGCGATCTGGGATTTAGTGTGTTCTCAGACCTGCTGAGCAATGAAAGTACATTTAACAACAACGCGCTTCCAATCACACACATGCTGACCAACTCTCTTATCATGGCGCTGTGTATCACCATAGGAAAGCTGACTATTTCAATAACGTCTGCTTATGCTGTGGTCTTTTTCCGCTTTCCCGGACGAATGATTGCGTTTTGGATGATCTTTTTCACGTTAATGTTACCAGTCGAAGTGAGAATCATGCCGACGTTCGAAGTCATCACTAATTTGAACATGCTTAACTCGTTTTCGGGATTAACCATTCCTCTCATCGCGAGTGCAACGGCTACATTCTTATTCAGGCAGTTTTTTATGACCGTGCCGAATGAGCTAGTCGAAGCGGCCCGTATTGATGGCGCAGGTCCGATTAAGTTCTTTTTCGATATTCTGCTTCCTCTCTCACGCACCAATATTGCAGCACTATTCGTGATCACTTTCATCTATGGTTGGAACCAATACCTCTGGCCATTACTTATTACCACTGATGCTCAGTACTACACGATCGTGATGGGTATTAAGCAAATGCTTGGCGTCGTCGATGGCGTAATCGAGTGGAACAAGATCATGGCCACCACCATCATCGCCATGTTACCGCCAGTCATCGTGGTTATTGCTATGCAAAAAGTATTCGTCAAAGGCTTGGTAGATTCGGAGAAATAAATGTCAACGCTTACTCTTTCTAATATCGCTAAATGCTACCCAAATGGTTACCAAGCGATCCCTAATATCAACCTCGACATCGATGACGGTGAGATGGTTGTCCTTGTTGGTCCAAGTGGTTGTGGCAAATCCACCTTGCTACGTATGCTGGCTGGACTGGAAGAAATCAGTTCCGGAACTCTGCGTATCGACGATAACATCGTGAACGAACTAGAACCTGGTGAACGCGATATTGCCATGGTGTTCCAAAACTATGCGTTATACCCGCATATGACGGTATACGACAATATGGCCTATGGACTTCGCAATCGAAAAACGCCAAAAGCGGAAATACAGCGCCTTGTCGGCCAAGCAGCGGAAATGCTCGAGCTCGATGGTTTACTGGATCGAAAACCGAAGCAGCTTTCTGGAGGTCAGCGTCAGAGAGTAGCAATGGGCCGTGCCATTGTGCGTGAACCTAAAGTCTTTTTATTTGACGAGCCCTTATCCAACTTGGACGCCAAGCTACGAGTTCAAATGCGACTCGAGATAAAACGCTTACAGCGCCGCCTTGGCACCACATCGGTATACGTTACGCACGACCAAGTCGAAGCCATGACACTAGCCGATAAGTTGGTGGTACTCAACAAAGGTAATATTGAGCAAGTGGGCACTCCTTTAGATATTTACGACTACCCAGAATCTCTGTTCGTGGCAACCTTTATTGGCTCACCGTCTATGAACATTCTCGACGCCAAGGTAACCGTTGAAGGTATAGAGCTGGGTTCATCGTTATTCAAAATGGATACCAAAACTCTTAACCTTGGCTCAGTAAAACTGGGGCTAAGGCCTGAACATTTGACGCTAAACGACATTGATCCTTGGTTTCATGTAGAAGTTGAACTCATCGAAGCACTGGGGGCTGATCTATTACTCTATTGCATCACATCCGGAAGTGAGCCTCAAAAACTGGTTGTCCGTGTCGAAGGTCACTCCAAAATAGCCATTGGCGATCAACTTGGTATTGATGTCGATCGACAGCATCTACATCTTTTCAGCAATGAAACCTCAAAGCGCCTTCATTTCAATGATCGCACTACTCTTCAGCAAGAGGTCATTAATGCCTAAGTCGTTATCTGCGTTATCGCCACATCAAGCGAGAAAGATCGAGTGGCTGTTCACCGATGTGGACGACACATTGACTTGGGAGGGAGCATTACCTCCCGAGACATTACTCGCACTCAATAAACTGAGGTCGAGTGGGATTAAAGTCGTCGCTGTCACTGGCGCTTGCGCTGGTTGGTGTGACCAAATCGCCAAACTGTGGCCAGTTCATGGTGTCATTGGGGAAAATGGTGCATTTTGGATGATGAAAAACCAAGAAGGGTTTCACGTCCACTCACTACAACCTATGGACGAGATGAGAAATAACCAGCAACTCCTGTTACAGCGTTTAGAAGTATTACTTACCTACTACCCAGGCATCGAGTTTGCTAATGACCAGAGTTTTAGATTTTGCGACGTTGCTATAAACCTCGGACAAGACCGTGAACCTGTCTCAGACGATGTTAGTGCACGACTACTCAATGAGATTCGCTCGCTAGTCGTTAACGGACACGAAGTGAAAGCCACTCAGAGTTCCATTCACATCAATGTTTGGCTCGGTGAACACAGTAAACGATTCAGCAGCGAACAGTACCTTAAAGTAAGCGGTAACCAGAGCGTGTTTGCATTGGAAACACTGTCTTACATCGGTGATTCACTCAATGACGAGTCGATGTTTGATTGGCTGCCCATTACATTTGGCGTAAATAACCTAACGCCTTTGCTGTCAAAACTACGGGCGAAACCCAGTTATATGACTAGCGGTAATGGTGGATACGGATTTGCTGAGTTGGCTCAGCAACTGGTCGAAGCTCGTCAAAGTGCTTAACTTATGTTCGCGACAACCAAAAGGCCGTCTCTTAACGACGGCCTTTCTATCTCGACTAAATGCCTGATTACGTTCGTTGCAAAAAGATATCACGCTTCAGGTAATGACTGAGATTTCAACTCTGTCTCTTGCGGCGTCTCTTTCACCAATGACAGCAATCCTGTAATCACTAACGCGGCGATGCCCGACATTGTCACTGGTGACCCCAATATAGTTTGTACCAGTTTGGGGGCTTCTTTTAGCAAATCTGGCACCAGCATAACGCCCAACCCTAGCCCTAGTGAAATAGCTATAGTCATAATTCGGCGTCTATCTAGTGTTTCACTTGCGATGATTTTGATGCCTGCTGCAGCTACAGTACCAAACATTACCAAAGTTGCCCCGCCTAACACTGGCTTTGGTATCGTCATCAAGATAGCTCCAAGTATTGGAAACAGACCAAGTAAGAATAAGATGCCAGCAATGAAGTATCCGATGTAACGACTGGCAATTCCAGTCAGGTGAATCACCCCATTGTTTTGGCTGAAGGTGGTGTTCGGGAATGTATTAAACACCGCTGCAATCATTGAATTAATACCATCTGCTAATACGCCCGCTTTTACTCGTTTTATGTACTGCTTACCTTCAATCTTCTGTTTTGAAAACAGACAGTTGGCAGTTAGATCACCCGTCGATTCAATCGCGGTAATCAGGTAGATAAAAGCAATCGGTAGAAAAGCTTGCCAATCAAACGCGAATCCATACTTAAAAGGGATAGGAATACTCAGGAATGGTTGCGATGAAAAGTCTGGCATGGTGACTTTGCCTAACATCATCGCCACTAACCACCCGACCAATAACCCAACTAGAATCGAAGATAATCTCACCATGGTATTGCGGCTCAAGTTTAAAATCACTATGGTTGCTAAGACTACGCCGCCTAACGCTAAGTTCGATGCAGAGCCAAAGTCTTCGGCGCCGAAACCACCAGCGATGTCAGTAATACCTACTTTGATCAGCGAGATACCAATCGTCGTAATCACAATGCCCGTAACAACAGGAGTGATGACAGCCTTTAGTTTATCGATAAATCTCGACAAGATAATTTCAACAAAAGCACCGAAGAAACACACACCAAAAATGGTTGCGAGCATTTCATCCGGCCCTCCTCCGTTAGCCTTGACAAGAAAGCCAGCTCCCAAGACAGAGCCTAAAAAAGCAAAGCTTGTCCCTTGAACGCAAATCATACCTGCGCCAATTGGGCCAATTCGCTTCGCTTGTATAAAAGTACCTACTCCCGAGACCATCAACGCCATACTAATAAGGTATGGGATATGGTCGCCAAGTCCTAACACTCCTCCGATAATTAATGTTGGGGTAATGATGCCGACAAAACTCGCTAATACATGTTGAAGTGCGGCGTAACTCGCGGCTTTTACCGAGGGTCTCTCATCCAGTCCGTAGATTAAGTCACTGCTATGTTGCTGTTCCATGTGATTCCTTATGTATTTTTGATTGTATACAACTAAGACCACAAAGATTAAGCAATATGCATACCATTAATTAAACTCCTGTTTTTAAAAGAGTTAGCCAAATCATATGCTTCATATCGCACCACTTTCACCCGTCGATAGCTAGTATTGGTGCAATTTTCCGTTAAACACTGTAACAACTTATTCTTTGACTTACACGTGTACGCTGATATTCTGGCGAACAGTTGTAAGCTTAAATGGAGTTATTGTATGAACACGGCTCACAAGCCTCCGATAATTTGGTTAAACGTCACGATTTTTCTTGGCACTTTTATCCTAGCCACAGTAGGCACCACATGGTACGGCGTGACACACGGTTATACCCTTGCACACTGGATTTGGTTACTCATTGCCTTTGTATTTTGTGGTATGTCCATTACGGCGGGCTATCATAGGCTGTGGTCACACAAGGCGTACGAAGCGCATAATTCACTGAAATACCTATTCGCCATTGGTGGTGCCTTTGCTCTGCAAAATAGCGCATTGCACTGGTCTTCAGACCATCGTGTTCATCACAAACACGTAGACAATAACGACAAAGACCCCTACTCTGCGAAGCGAGGCTTTTGGTACTCACATATCGGATGGATGCTTAGGGAGTATCAAGCCGCTCGATACGATGATTATCGTAATTGCCGAGATCTTCAAAAAGACAAAGTGGTGATGTGGCAACACAAACACTATGTCGCCCTTGCCCTACTCACCAATTTCGGTATCCCAATTGCTCTAGGAGCCATTTACGGCGATATTATCGGTTTTGTGCTGATTGTAGGAGCACTGCGATTGGTACTCAGTCATCACACGACATTTTTTATTAATTCCTTAGCTCATGTTTGGGGAACCCAGCCGTACACCAACAAAAACACGGCACGGGACAACGGGATTTTAGCGTTTGTTACGTTCGGTGAGGGGTACCACAACTTCCACCATATCTTTGAGCATGACTATCGAAATGGTATTCGTTGGTGGCAGTTTGATCCGACTAAATGGTTAATACGCTCTTGCGCTTACGTTGGGCTAGCCAAGGGATTAAAACGCGTGTCACCTTATCGCATTGAAAAAGCACGTCTGCTGCAAACCATGCAAACGGCTAAGGGCAAAATCTTCCAACTTCCCAACGCAGAGCAAATTCATTCGGTGATTGAACAGGAACTGCAACATTTGATCAGCAAACTGAATGAATGTGATGACTTAAAGACTCAACTTATCAAGTCGGCAAAATCCAATGTAAAAGAAAAGTATGAGCAAGCCTTATTGCGAGTACAGATAGAACAGTTGGACTTAACGTTAAAAGAACAAAGACGTCGTTGGTACAATATGGTTAATAACCCTAGATTAGCGATTAGCTAATGTGATAGTCAATTAAGTTGACACTGAGCGAGCATCACTGATGCTCGCTTTTTTTTATACTTCCTGCCCTATTTATCACCGGGTTTTGCTATGAAAAAAAGCAACTTATGGCAGCTAAGCCAAGCATCAATGGGCGTTGTTCAATGGGTTGGTCTTGCGATCATTGTTGCCCCTCTCATCCTATCCCGGACCAACAGCGCGTTACTCGTTGGTCAAGTGATGTTAATTTTAGGATTAAGTGGTTTAACAGCCCCTTTGCTTGGTTCTCTCGCCGATAAATATAGGCTTCATAGACCCCTGCACCTACTCGCTCTCATATGTCATGCCAGCGCGTTACTGCTATTACTTTTCGTCTCTACAACGCAATGGCATTACTGGGGTATTGCCTGTTTGATTGGTCTTGGCAGTAACCTCCTGCTTATTCTCAACCCAACGTTTGCTTTGCGCTTAAATACTACACCCAAAAGCCAGTCGAACGCACTGAAACACCTTTTCCAAATTCAAATGGTTGGGGTAGCTGTGGCTGGCGTGACCGTTGCTTGTCTGGACTATTTGCAGCTATCTGTGAATATACAGTTGGGCGCGCTCTTTGCCTTCGACCTGTTGTTGCTCGTCGTTACAGTATTTTATCCACCGAAGACCCTGGTCTCTATCGCTGAACCTCATGAATTAAACACGAATTCAGATCGAAACCATTCTAAAGTTGTTTGGTTTGGATTCGTCGCTTGCGTGTTTATGTCTATGTTTGTGGGTTCAAATATGGTGGAAATGGGACCAGTCATTATTGATAAAGGGTTTGGCGTCAACATATCGAGTTCCGCACTCGGAATGGCTATCGCAGCACTTGTCACCCTCGTCGCACTCACTCCCGCGGGAACCTGGATGGCAACTCATGGAGCCCCCTCACTTTGGTTCATCACTGTGACAGTAAACCTAATTGTAGGCATCAGTATCTGGTTTATGTTTGGCCACAATATTATGGCGCTTTTACCGCTCTCACTGATATTAATCTCCATTATTAATGGTGCGTGGAACGACATTTCTATTGCCGCGCTAGCGGACGAAATTAGCCCTTATCGACCTGCAACAGCGCAAGGGTTTATGGCAGCCGCCGTATCCGTAGGGTTCTCTATTGGTACTTACATCGTGGGGGTTCTGTTAGATCAAGATAGGGTTGCCAGCGTGATGAGCTTTTTGGCGTTAAGCGGTCTTGTTGTCGCCATGCTTGCGAGTTGGGTGCTAGTTAAACTGCCAAAAACCAAAACGCTGCCTATTGAACAGCAGCGCTTTGAGTTAAAAGATAAACAGTTCTAGAGGATGGACGTGGCGTTGCGACCAGCTTCCTTGGACTGGTAAAGGGCTTTATCCGCGCGCTTTAGCCAATCTACATGATTATTATCTTCAGCGCTGCACTCGGTTATGCCTAAGCTAATGGTGTATTGGAGTGACTGCCCATCGAACTCTAGACAGAGATCCTCTACTCGTTTACGCAACCTTTCTGCAAAATACGACGCTTGATCTGCTGTCGTGTCGGTGAGTAAAACGGCAAATTCCTCGCCGCCGTAGCGGCCACACACATCACTACCTCTCGCGGCCTTTAACAGCTGCTTAGCAGTTTCTTTGATCACGTTATCGCCAGTGGCATGGCCATAGTTGTCATTGACACGTTTAAAGTGATCGATATCGAACATCACCAGCGTTGACGTACGTCCCGTGGTCTGTACCGAATTAAATTCCTCAATAAACTGTGACTCCCAGTAAGCCCGGTTAAACAGTCCCGTAAGACCATCTGTGCGACCCAACTCCGTCAACTTTTCATTGGAGCGCTTGAGGTGCATTTTGCTCTTAGCAATGTCCGACACATCTTGCAGCATGATGGCGAAATGCGTGACATCTCCTTGGGGAGACTTAAGTGGCGTAATCACCATGTTCTGGTACATGTTGAGCAAGCCTTGTGAGACAGGTGAGAAGTTTTTGAATTCAAAGATGATTGGGCGATCTTCCCAGTTTGAAAACCCCCGAGTTTTGAGAGTTCCAGTCGATTCGAGTTTCGCTCTTAGCCACTTTTCAGGAAGATTGGGATAACTTTCAAACAAGCACTTGCCCATAATGCTGTCTGCATTGATACCGCTATAGTTTTGCATGAAACTATTCCATGCACAGACATTGTATTCACGATCAACCACAATAAGACCCGCATCTAGCGTATCCAGCAGCTGCATCGTCCAATGAAAGTCGGAAAGCTCGAGTGTCATAGTGGTCATTGTAATAGCTCCATTTGACGGTGGATAATCTCCACAGATTCCACATCAAACATAAACAATACCGAGCAGAATAAGTCTAACGCTTCTGCATCATAGGTATATTCAATCGTAAATACTTGTTCGTTAGCATTGAGCATTGAGTTTTCAGGGCTGAAATCCTCTATTCTTAGCGGTTCACGTAACGAGAACTCCAACCCTAGCTGCTCCGATAACGAGACTAAGAAAGAAGAAACTAGGACATTCACTAGATTGACAACTATTTCATCATGGGAAATCTCACCATCGTCATACCCCAAACGTCGTCCTACTTGTGCTACCGATTCACCCTCGATACAAACTAGTGCCTCACCATGTAAACCGCCACCCACAAACCGCTGTGCCGCCGCGCAGCTATTCTCACGGTTTAAGGTGTCTTGTATCATCATGGTGAGCTCACTAAACGTCAGCTCGCCGACTCTGGGAACCGGTAGTAGAATGAACTCTTTAAGCTGCTCTGAAATCGTTGCAGCACCCACCCCCAAAGCGATATTCGACGTTTCTTGAAAACGTTCAAACATCTGCTGTTTGCTAAATGACTGCTTTGAAGAATGTGCATGATGAACTGGGATCTGGAGCTCGTGGAATAAAGGGATTGCCGACTCTGCTTTTAACGGCTTCTCTATGAATGCATATGCACCGAGAGCGAAACAGCGTTGTTGGGCAATTTCTTGGATGTCGCCAGATACTACGACCACTTTGGTTTGATAGCTGAACTCTTGAAGCGCTATCAGTACTTCAAAGCCATCCATTTCTGGCATTGTTAAATCAAGAAATAAGATATCAATGGTGTCGCACTGCATTATTTCGAGTGCTTGGCGGCCATTTTCCGAAAATATGATCTCACCATCAAAAGAGCTTGCGATAAAACTCGCTAGACTTCTTCTTGCTACCTTTGAATCGTCACATATAAGTATCCGCATGAATCCATTAATATTATTGATTATTGACTAACCTATAATAAACAGAATTCCATCTGGGATACCAGCACCAATTTGAACTAAGATCACACTTTCATTTTAAATACGCTGTGTGGTTAAAATAGCGAAAACGAACTAAATTAATGCTACAGCTACTACAGTTGAGAGTGAGTCAATGGAGAAGATATAAATAATAATGTGCGCAAGCGATTATTAAAATAAATCTTGCTGAGGGCTATCGTCCTCTTCCAGTACTGCGTTTGTCACCGTTATTTTGCCTTGCATTAGCTTGCGGCGATAACGTTGACGACATAATTTAATGATATGAAGTTGCTGTGCGGTGGTGAAGCTCAACCAATTAAAACGCTCATCACGCTTACGCATGCATCCTTGACAATACCCTTTCTCATCAACCGTGCATATTCGTACGCATGGACTCGGTACGGTGAAAAACTCTAGTTGCTCCATCGACATCCTTTATTCATATATTTGGACTACACTCTTTGAGCGAAAACAAACTTGGATAGTAAGAATAGTCTGACTTATGTGGCTTTTGCGAATCCAATATCACTGTTACGCAATGGTTTACACTTATCCAATTAAAAAACCACTATACTAAACATAACCTACTCCTGACAAAAAACAGTGTTTTATTAGTTAGGCTTGTCAACAATTTCATTCAGTTGGAGCAAATTATATGAAGATTTTTTCTAAGAAGTTACTTGCCGCAGTTGCACTTCCAGTATTAATGACGGCTTGTGCCGCGAACGACACTAAAGAGGAAGCGATGAAAGCTGTAACCGCACAAGATCTTCAACACCACAATTGGAACTTGGTTCAAATTGACGGCAACCCTATTCAAGTTGATGAACAGAACCAAACACCTCGCCTAGAGATCGGTGAAAAGATGACGGCAAACGGCAATGCTGGTTGTAACAACTTCTTCGGTCAAGGTGAGCTTAAAGATGGTCAATTCCGCATCGAAAAAATGGGCATGACTATGAAGATGTGTGCAGGCACAGCGATGGATATTGAACAAACTATGTCTAAAACGTTGTCAGATTGGAGCGATATTACCGTCACTAAAAACGGTCTTGAGCTAAAAGGCGCTGAGCACACACTAACATTCGAATTGAAAGATTGGATGAACTAATTCCAATTACTTCCTATAAAAAACGGCACGCAATGTGCCGTTTTTTATAGGAAGTTTGTTTAGCGAAAGAGTAATACCTTCAAACTGGCATCATCGTCTTTATCAGCAAACTCTGATGGATTAGCTAATCGCTCAATATAAGCAAGTGTTGGCGCTTCTTCTTTCATACTGTCAATCAGAAAGCTTGGTGTAACGCTAGGTGAGTTCACACACGCCATCACCTCGCCTTGCTTATTCAACAGTTCAGGCAAACGTCGTAGGATCTTTTTGTAATCCTTAGTCAGGGCAAAACTTCCTTTTTGGAATGAAGGTGGGTCGATAATAATGATGTCATAGGGTCCGTGCTTTTTGATTTTCCCCCACGACTTAAAGATATCGTGCGCCATAAAGGTTACTTTAGACGTGTCATGGTCATTTAATCGGTGATTATCGCGTCCTTTATTTAGCGACGCGCGTGCCATATCGACGTTAACCACATGTTCTGCCCCACCTTCGATTGCGGCAACGGAGAATCCACATGTGTAGGCAAAAAGGTTAAGGACTCGCTTTCCAGCAGCACGGTCTTTGACCCACTCCCGGCCATTTCTCATATCAAGGAAAAGTCCAAAGTTTTGGTTGCGACCAATATCGAGTTGATATTTACAACCTAGCTCTGAGACAACTGGTCTTTTGTCAAGCTCACCTAATAAGACTTCTGTTGGTGCACCATCACTATAGCGGTGCTGTAAGACAATCGACTTGCCTTGCACTTGTTGCCAAAGCTCGCTGTTTGATAAATCCTCAAGCCCTTGCGTGAGCGCGACCATAAACGTCTCATCAACAGGCTTGAACAAATTCACCAGCAACTGATTAGCGGCCCAGTCACAAGTCAACTGCTCTAAACCTGGCCAGCACTTTCCTCTTCCGTGAAAAAGACGTCTCACCTCTGCATTGGATTGAGATAGCCCGATTGAGACTTGATCAAAGAATACGCCTAACTGGCTAGCTTGCATCGACTCGTTTTCGCTGTTTTTCTGCTCTATTTTTTCGGCCATGCTAACTCCCATGGTTGTGACCATTTATCGATAGCGTCCGCAACTTCTGTTGACTGCCATTTTTTCCCAAGAGTACCCTCTCGCGGGTCACACCTAAACTGAAACAACTCACCACTTAGCTCGAAGCGCAGCGCATAAGCATGTAAATAGCCACGATCAGAATTGTCACTCGTGTTATAGATCGCATCGCCTTTAATTGGAGAACCGATCGACTTCAAAGCAACACGAATCTGGTGTGTTTTGCCTGACAACGGCTTGCACAAAAAGACCCGCTCACCGTTTTCTGCTGCGGCAGAAAAAAACTGTGTCACCGCTGGGTTATTCTTTGAGTTAACCAACTTCCAAGACGAACGTCTTGAACGCTCCATATCGCCAATTATCGTTCCTTGCTTTTTCTTTGGCTTTTTGCTGCCTATGGCAAGGTAATACTTGTTTATGTCGCGTTGCTCAAATAAACGTGAAAACTGTGCCGCGACTTCTGCTCGCTTGGCTAATATCAGTAACCCCGATGTCATTTTGTCGAGCCGATGCACCAGATGAAGTGACGATGCGCCAATGGCGATTGCTACGTCCGACACCAACATTGTGTCGCCATCATCTTTATGAACGCTCACTCCCGGATATTTGTTAATGACAACAAAATCCTCATTTTCATAATGAATATCGAACATGCGATGCCTTATCGCTAAGGAATAATGGGCAGGGATAATACACAAAAGCTGCTCAATGAGCAGCTTCTAGTTTGCGATAATGTGTAGATTGCTTACAAGAATGGGTAAGCAAACACCATTATGATGGCGATAGGACAAACCACTTTGACGTAAATCGGCCAAATACGCCAAAACCAAGTTTTCTCGATCTCTGGGTTGCCTTGTTGAATTTCTTTAAGCAGAGCATTCCGACTCCAAACCCAACCAATAACCACTGCCCAAACCACACCCAGTAATGGCTGCATATACATAGTTGATGCCGTTGCTACCCAATCGAATAGCGTATCGAAATTCGCAGCGATGAGTACGCTGAACACAAGAATAGCGACGCCCAGAATAATGGCTGACTTCTCTCGCTTTATCTTTAATTCTTCTTGCAGACACGATACTGGCACTTCCAGCATAGCGATAGATGACGTCAAGGCAGCAATCACCATTAAAGCAAAGAAAGCGACACCAACCACCTCTCCCACTAATCCCATTGAGTCAAACAAACTTGGTAAGACCGTAAAGACAAGATTTCCTGAACTGATCAGCTGGCCTGTTTCACTGAAGATCTGCACACCATTTGCTTTTGCAACGAACATTGCAGGAAGAATCAGTAAACCAGCAAAAAACGCTACACCAGTATCAATAATGGCGACTTGACCCGCTGTTTTGGGAATATTGACATCTTTACTTAGGTAAGAGCCATAAACCATCATCGCGCCAACGCCGAGCGACAGCGAGAAAAAGGCTTGTCCCATCGCGTTAACGACCAGTCCACCATTCACATGCTCCCAGTCAGGAACGAGGTACATTCTTAGCCCATCAATAGCACCGTCTTGAGTGAAAATGTAGATAATGAGAACCAAAAACAGCGCAAACAAAACTGGCATCAATCGTGATGACCACTTTTCAATGCCATCTGCGACACCACGGCGTACCACAAACACTGTCATTAACATAAATATGACGGTCAAGAGGACGTTTCGTCCTGTTCCAAAGGTAATTAACCATTCAGAAAACTGCTGTAAACCAATCAATTTCATAATTGGAGAGATACCAAAGCCAATTAACCAGCCAGCTAAGATGGCGTAAAAGCTCAAGATCATTGATGCGGTTAACATAGCAGTGGTACCAAATAACACCGCTAATAAACGATTATTTGTCCAGATTTTTCGTAACGACCCGATCGGGTTAGATTGCCCATATCGACCAATTGTAAGCTCAGCGACAAGCATTGGGAAAGCAAGTAGAGCCATCATCAAAAGATAGATAAGGAGGAATGCGGCTCCGCCATTACTGGCTGTTTGTGTCGGGAACCCCCAGACATTGCCTAAACCCACTGCTGACCCAGCAGCAGCCATAATAAAGCCAAAGCGAGAAGAGAATTGGCCTCTATCGGAACTTGCCATCAGTATGTACCATGTGTGTCTATTAACTAGACGAGTTTGCGGCTGTCCATGAAATGATTTTTGCGCACAAAAAAGCTGCCTTTGATTGGCAGCCTATCCCTGTGCTCACGATCTCTCGCTGTTAAATATAGGGGTGTAATTTTTAGTTTACACATTATGTAAAATTTATATCCAATAGCGATATAGCAAGTAAAACAGCTTATCTTTAGAATTGGAAGCGCCAAACTTCTAACTGACTATTTTCCATTCGCTTTGCTGATAGTTTGCGGTTTATTTCATCAACTGTAAACCCCACACCTAGACCACTCTCACGCTCTCTGGCTACTTGGTATGCCGTGCCTCGATATTAATAACATCGTCATCAAAACAACGCCGAATTGTATAGAAACTACCTATTTCATTAATTTTCATGGCTTGTGTAACAGGTTGTATTTGACAGGCAACTAACTATTCCAAATACTTGATTCTGAGCTTATTATTTGCGAAAGCGTCTTTCTATCGAGGCATAATGGACAAGGTATACCACTTTCTTACTCTCGCAGGCATTGGACTTTATTGGGTCCTAGTGGCAGGTGTCACCTTGCGCGTTGTACTAAAACGCCGCGCCGTCAGCGTTTCTCTCGCTTGGTTAATGGTGATATACATCATCCCAGTGGTTGGGGTCTTATGTTACTTCATGTTTGGTGAGCTTAACCTAGGTAGAAAGCGAGCAGATCGAGCTAGAGAAATGTTCCATCCATTTGGTGACTGGTTTTATCAACTGAATGACTGCAACGCGCATGTTACCGATGGGTTAGGCACTCATATTTCGAAAATCGACCATCTGTGTAATAACAGAATGGGCATTCCAGCTCTATGTGGTAATCAACTTCAGCTACAAACCACGCCACAAGAGATCCTGTTGTCAGTGATCAAAGATATTGAGCAAGCCAAAGAGAGCATTCGTATGGTGTTCTACATTTGGTATCCGGGTGGATTAGCGGATTCGGTTGCATCTGCGCTTATACAAGCTGCCAAGCGCGGCGTAGATGTTAAAGTGCTTCTTGACTCTGCTGGTAGCCCAACGTTCTTCAAGAAAAGTCATTGGGCACAGATGATGCGTGATGCGGGAATTGAACTGGTCGAAGGGCTAGAAGTGTCTCCTTGGCGTATTTTCCTGCGTCGTTTAGATCTCCGTCAGCACAGAAAAATCATCGTAATAGACGATGAAGTCGCTTACACCGGCTCAATGAACATGGTCGATCCCGCTTACTTTAAGCAAAACTCCGGCGTAGGCCAATGGATTGATATTATGGTCCGTATCGAAGGTCCTACAGTCAATGTGCTCTCTGCGATACATTGTTGGGACTGGGAAGTAGAAACCGGTGATCGACAGTTACCAGCTCAACCAGAATGCGCTATAGAAATCCCAAAAGACTCTAAACCAGTTCAGGTAGTACCGTCTGGTCCAGGTATGCCAGATCAGTTAATTGGTCAAGTCCTCACACTCGCTATGCATCAGGCAGAAGAGTCGGTAAGAATCACCACGCCTTATTTTGTGCCTAGTGCTGATTTGTTGGAAACGATCAAAACGACCGCACAACGAGGAGTCAACGTTGAGCTCATTATCCCGAAGAATAACGACTCGATTATGGTGAAATGGGCATCACGCGCATTTTACACTGACTTACTTTCCGCTGGTGTCAAAATCTACGAGTTTGATGGCGGTTTACTGCATACTAAGTCCGTTGTTATCGACGAGCTCTTTTGCTTAGTTGGTACCGTCAATATGGACATGCGCAGCTTGTGGCTTAACTTTGAAGTGACTCTCGCAGTAGAAGACCCAAGCTTCACCAAAGAGATGCACCAGTTGCAATCGAGCTATATACAACGCTCGGAGTTAGTCGACTACAGCGTATGGAAGCAAAGAAGTATTTATCATCGATTTTTTGAAAGACTGTTTTATCTCTTCAATCCACTGCTCTGACCTTAGACTGCACACTTACCCAACAACGTTTTGTGAAGGCTAAAGACTTGAAACTCTTTAGCCTTCGTGTTTTATTGCGTCTATCCTCTTTTAAAAACTCGCCTTCCTACACGAAAGTTCAAGGCTAAGACAGGGAATCTAAATGTCAGAAAGCAAGACCACCAAATTTGTAACCGCTGGCCGTAGTAAGAAATGGACAAACGGTGTAGTTAACCCACCCGTCCAACGAGCTTCTACCGTTGTCTTTGACACTGTGGCAGAAAAAAAGCACGCCACCATCAATCGAGCCAACAAGACACTGTTCTACGGACGCCGCGGCACTAACACACACTTTGCCTTTCAAGATGCCATGACTGAAATTGAAGGTGGTGTCGGATGCGCGCTTTATCCATGTGGTACCGCCGCTATTTCTAACGCCATTTTGTCGTTTGTTGAGACTGGTGATCATATCCTGATGGTGGATACTTGCTACGAACCAACGCGCGATTTTTGTGATTCAATCATGAAGAAAATGGGGGTAGAAACGACCTACTATGATCCGATGATTGGCGAAGGCATTCGTGATCTGATTCAACCCAATACCAAGATTCTGTTTTTGGAATCACCTGGCTCAATCACAATGGAAGTTCAAGACGTTCCTTTGATGGCTAAGATCGCACACGAAACCGATATTATCGTCATGCTTGATAATACTTGGGGAGCTGGTGTGAATTTCTCACCTTTTGAGCACGGGGTCGACGTTTCTATTCAAGCAGCTACTAAATACATCGTTGGTCACTCCGACGTTATGCTAGGTACGGCAGTGACTCACGAAAAGTACTGGGATCAATTGCGTGAACAAAGCTATCTGATGGGACAATGTGTTTCTCCAGATGATGCCTACTTAGGACTTCGCGGCATTCGGACGCTTGATGTGCGGCTGCGCCAACATGCAGAGAACAGTTTGCAAGTTGCGAAGTGGTTAGCAACGCGTGCCGAAGTCGACCATGTGCGTCACCCTGCTCTAGATACATGTCCTGGTAGTGAATTTTTTCACCGGGATTTCACCGGCGGCAACGGGCTATTTAGCTTTATCCTTAAGACCAGTAATACCAAAGCAACAACGGCATTTTTGGACGGTATGAAGCACTTTAGTATGGGTTATTCTTGGGGTGGATTCGAAAGCTTAGTGTTGGCAAATGAACCAAGTAGCTTCAATTCATTACGAACGGTAGCCAACCCTAATTTTGAAGGGACGCTAATTAGACTTCACATTGGGCTGGAAAGCATTGATGATCTGATTAACGATCTCAAGCAGGGCTTTGAGCGCTATAATTCCACAATACAAGAACAAGCTATCACCCAATAAACCTCAAATGGCTTTCAGTTATGGAAGCCATTTTTAATTTAAAGTAAGGTACTTTTATGAGATTACGAGCAGATGTCGCTATCTTTGACATTCTGGGCCACTTGCTCATTTGGTTAATTCTCAGCATTGTCACATTTGGCATCGCGCTGTTTTTCTTCCCTTATTCATTTTCCAAATTCATCATTAATCGTACTTACGTCATTGATGAATCCGGCCGAGAGCGACGAATGGGCTGCGATATCGACCTATTTAGCGACTTAGGCCATGTATTGCTTTGGTTTGTTATTTCAATACTGACACTAGGGATCGGCTATGTATTTTACTTTTATCGTGTTTGGAATTACGCACTCAATAACACCCGAGTAGAATAGCATTACAGGCGAATAATGAAGCTCATCTGCATATTGATGAACCTCGTATATTTCTGTACCAGATGTAGGTTATAAGTCAATTTTTCATGATATGGTGAACAATTGCACTCGTCGGTTAGCGAGCGACAAGGATGATCTTATGAGTAAACCAGCCAAACTGTATTATGTTTATGACCCGATGTGCTCTTGGTGCTGGGGCTATGCACCCACGTGGAATTTGATTGAGACACAGCTAGACGACCAACTAGACATTCAATACGTACTTGGAGGCTTAGCCCCTGATTCTGACGTTCCAATGCCATCAGAAATGCAAACTCAAATCGCCTCTTATTGGCGCAAAATCGAAAGTTATTTAGGCACTGAGTTTAATCATGATTTTTGGACTTTAAATACGCCTAAACGCTCCACTTACCCAGCCTGCCGCGCGGTGCTTGCTGCACGTAAGCAGCAGTCCGAACAAGACATGTATCGTGCTATACAGCAGGCGTATTATCTTGAAGCAAAGAATCCCAGTGAGTCAGAAGTTCTTTTCGACTTAGCTAAACAGGTTGAACTAGATATTGAAGCATTTAGACATGACTTTCTTTCAGCTGAGATCAATCAGCAGCTTTCGGAAGAGATAAAATTTGCTCGTAGCATTGGCGGTAACAGCTTTCCTTCTTTATTTTTAGCCCATGATGACATCATTGTTGAGCTACCCATTGATTATAAAAATCCCAACACAACAATCGATTTAGTCAAACAGCAACTCTGATCGTTCTAAAGACGAAAAAAAACCTGTCTCATTGAGACAGGTTTTTCACTACAAATGTTGATTACTCTTCAGTAGCAGAATCGTCAGCTGCTGAGTCGTCAGTCGCTAAATCTCCAGATTCTGGCGCTTGAGTCTCTGCATTTGCTTCAACTTCTTCGCCCTCTGGCAGCTCTAACTCTTCGACTTCATCAATACGCTGCAAACCAACGACTGATTCGTCAGACGCGGTGCGGATAAGCGTAACACCTTGAGTATTACGACCAACTTGACTCACTTCAGCAACACGAGTACGAACTAGCGTCCCTGCGTCAGTGATCATCATCATTTCGTCGCCTTCTTCAACTTGAATCGCGCCAACGACTGGACCGTTTCGCTCAGAAACTTTGATAGATACAACACCCTGTGTTGCACGACCTTTCGTTGGGTACTCTTCAAGTTCAGTACGCTTACCGTAACCATTTTGTGTCACGGTTAGAATGTCACCTTCGTTAGAAGGAACAATCAACGACACCACTTGGTCTTCATCTGCCAGTTTCATACCACGGACACCTGCCGCAGTACGACCCATAGCACGTACTTTATCTTCGCTGAATCGAACTACTTTACCCTGCTTCGAGAACAGCATGATATCACTTTGACCATCGGTGATATCAACGCCGATTAGCGAATCATCATCACGTAGGTTTACAGCAATTAGGCCGTTTGCACGAACGTTAGAGAATTGGTCTAGAGAAGTCTTCTTAACAGTACCGTCACCAGTCGCCATAAAGATAAATTTCTCTGAGCTAAATTCACTTACAGGAAGAATCGCCGTAATACGCTCACCTTCTTCTAGTGGAAGAATGTTAACGATAGGCTTACCACGAGCAGTACGACTTGCGAGTGGCAATTGATACACTTTCAGACGGTAAGTCTTACCGCGCGTAGAGAAGCACAAGATATTGTCGTGAGTATTTGCAACAAGCAGACGCTCGATGTAATCCTCTTCCTTCATCTTAGTCGCACTCTTACCTTTACCACCACGACGCTGTGCTTCGTAGTCGCTTAGGATTTGATACTTCACATAACCTTCGTGAGACAAAGTGACTACTACGTCTTCACGAGCGATTAGCTCTTCCATATCAATGTCGTGAACTGCCGCTGTGATTTCACTACGACGCTCATCACCGTATGTTGCTTGAACTAGTTCAAGTTCTTCGGTGATCACTTCCATCAAGCGCTCTGTGCTTGCAAGAATGTGCATCAGTTCTGCAATTTCTTCTAGAAGTGCTTTGTACTCATCAAGAATCTTCTCGTGCTCTAGACCCGTTAAACGGTGTAGGCGAAGTTCAAGAATCGCTTGAGCTTGTTGCTCCGTTAGGTAGTACAGACCATCACGAATACCGTATTGATCTTCTAGCCAATCTGGACGAGCTGCATCAGTACCAGCACGCTCTAGCATAGAAGCTACGCTACCTAGTTCCCAACCGCGAGAAACCAGGCCTACTTTTGCTTCAGCTGGTGTTGGTGCGTTCTTGATAAGTTCAATAACTTCATCGATGTTCGCAAGTGCTAGAGATAGCGCTTCTAGAATGTGGGCACGGTCTCTTGCTTTACGAAGTTCGAAGATAGTACGACGAGTCACAACCTCACGGCGGTGATCAACGAAGCACTTCAGCATGTCCTTAAGATTGAACAGCTGTGGCTGACCATTGTTTAGGGCAACCATGTTGATGCCGAATGTCGTTTGCAGCTGAGTCTGTGAGTACAGGTTGTTTAGAACCACTTCACCTACTGCGTCACGCTTACATTCGATCACAATGCGCATACCGTCTTTATCAGACTCATCACGTAGTGCACTAATGCCTTCTACTTTCTTATCTTTAACAAGCTCTGCAATCTTTTCGATTAGGCGAGCTTTGTTAACTTGATAAGGGATCTCGGTAACAATGATGGTTTCTCTACCATTCTTGTCTTCTTCGATCTCTGCTTTAGAACGCATGTAGACCTTACCACGACCCGTCTTGTAAGCATCGATGATGCCTTTACGGCCACTGATCAGTGCCGCTGTCGGGAAGTCTGGGCCCGGGATGTAATCCATGAGCTCATCAATAGTAATGTCTTCGTTCTTAATGTATGCCAAACAGCCATCGATAACTTCGTTTAAGTTATGTGGTGGAATGTTTGTCGCCATACCTACAGCGATACCTGACGCACCATTAACCAAAAGGTTTGGAATTTTTGTCGGTAGTACGGCTGGAATTTGCTCCGTTCCATCATAGTTAGGAACGTAGTCAACCGTCTCTTTGTCTAGATCCGCTAGCAACTCATGAGCGATTTTCGCCATGCGGACTTCGGTATAACGCATTGCCGCCGCAGAGTCGCCGTCAATCGAGCCGAAGTTACCTTGACCATCGACCAACATGTAGCGAAGTGAGAAAGGTTGCGCCATACGAACGATGGTGTCGTATACAGCACTATCACCGTGCGGGTGATATTTACCGATTACATCGCCGACCACACGGGCAGACTTTTTATATGGTTTATTCCAATCATTACCTAGAACATTCATCGCGAACAAAACGCGGCGGTGAACAGGTTTTAGACCATCACGCACATCTGGAAGAGCACGACCCACGATAACTGACATCGCGTAGTCGAGATAAGAGCCTCTCAGCTCATCTTCAATGTTTACGGGCGTGATCTCTTTAGCTAGATCGCTCATAGAGCCAATATCCCTCTATATTTTGATCGTATACTCGATACGTATAAGGTGACAAAATATAACACATTAATACTGTGTTCGGCATCACTTTCCCTTCGCTTTTATCATGTTGTGACCTTGGTTGCGATTCAAACGTCCACAATTTGCACATTTCCAATCTATGACTCTGAAAATCGGCGAAAAAACCGTCAATCAATCAGATAAATAGTGTGCTAGCTAAAGAATTCTGAGGATTCTGCCTACGAGAAGATATTTCCCAAACCAATTTGCGGTATACTGCGTCGCAACCTTGGAACAAAACTCTTGGCATATATGGATAAGCAACAAAACGTAGACCTCAACGAAATTAAGAAATTTGAAGAGATGGCAAGTCGCTGGTGGGATCTTGAAGGTGAGTTCAAACCACTGCATCAAATCAACCCTCTCAGACTCAACTACGTCTTAGAAAAGGCCAATGGCTTGTTTGGTAAAACCGTTCTTGATGTAGGTTGTGGTGGCGGTATCCTTGCAGAAAGCATGGCGAAACAAGGTGCTGAGGTTACAGGGCTAGACATGGGTAAGGAGCCGCTTGAAGTCGCCAGACTGCATGCATTAGAAACAGGCACCAAACTGACCTATGTACAAAGTACAGTGGAACAACACGCTGCTGAAAACGCAGGCAAATACGATGTCGTAACATGTATGGAAATGCTAGAACACGTGCCAGATCCAGCATCAGTAATTGCATCATGTTCAAAACTGGTGAAGCCTGGTGGTCAAGTGTTCTTCTCCACCCTTAACCGCAACTTGCAGTCTTACTTATTCGCCATCGTTGGTGCCGAGAAGTTGCTTAAAATAGTTCCAGATGGCACACACTCACATGACAAATTCATCAAACCTTCAGAACTTATCAAGATGATCGATAAAACTGATCTTACTGAAAAAGGGATTACGGGGCTTCTGTATAATCCATTAACCGATACCTATAAACTAGGTAGTCGTGTCGACGTGAACTACATCGTGTTCACCGAAAAGTCGCTTTAAGTTCGTCTATATCTAGTGCCAATTTCCTTCGGTTGATTGGCACTCAGCTTCGTTAATTTTCACACACAAATCATTTACAAAAACAAGACACTTTCGCCGATTTTGTGTGCCGATATCGCAGTTTTATTGAGCTAAAGAATAACAACCAAAAATTGGCAAAGATCAAGGAATTTTTTTTCGTCTTTGTTTAAAAGAAAACCAATCTGCTAGCACGTAAATTTCACTACTAAGTCGGGTCTATCTTCAATGGTAAGTATCTACTAACTGAAAATTTTCTTTCCCCTAGTTATCCACAAGACATTCAATTTCTCAAACTTGAAAATCTCCCGTTATAGCACTATCTTGTAACTCGTAGTTAAGATGACCCCTATATCTTGTGTTGGAAGCCGAAACATATAGGGTGACATTGATCACGAAGCTATCGCTAAGACTCAACAAAATTTCATAAAAGTGAAGCTTCATATTGTTTTGTTAGGGAACACCTCAGAATGAACCAACAACTTACCGTTACTAAGCGTAATGGCCGCAAAGAAAGTATCGATCTCGAAAAAATCCATCGCGTCATCGCATGGGCTGCAGAAGGGCTTAACAACGTTTCTGTATCTCAGGTAGAACTCAAGGCTCACATCCAGTTTTATGATGGTATTACTACGTCAGATATCCACGAAACTATCATCAAGTCTGCTGCAGATTTGATTTCAGAAGACGCGCCTGACTATCAATATCTTGCTGCGCGCTTAGCTATCTTCCACCTGCGTAAAAAGGCGTATGGCCAATATGAGCCTCCAGCGCTATTTGACCATGTTTCTAAAATGGTAGAGATGGGCAAGTACGACGCACATCTATTGGAAGATTACACTAAGTCTGAATTAGATGAGTTGGATAGCTATATCGACCACACTCGAGATCACGACTTCTCATACGCTGCCGTTAAACAGCTTGAAGGTAAGTACTTCGTTCAAAACCGTGTTTCTGGTCAGATTTACGAAAGTGCACAGTTCCTCTACATACTAGTAGCGGCTTGCCTATTCGCTAAGTATCCAAAGGCGACTCGCCTTGACTATATCAAGCGCTTTTATGATGCAACGTCGACATTCAAGATTTCTCTACCAACACCCATTATGTCCGGTGTTCGTACTCCTACGCGCCAATTTAGCTCGTGCGTACTGATTGAATGTGGCGATAGCCTAGACTCTATTAACGCAACGGCAAGCTCAATTGTCCGTTACGTTTCGCAACGTGCTGGTATCGGCATCAATGCCGGTCGTATTCGCGCGCTGGGTTCTGAAATCCGTGGAGGCGAAGCCTTCCATACCGGTTGTATCCCATTCTACAAGTACTTCCAAACAGCGGTAAAATGCTGCTCGCAAGGTGGTGTTCGTGGTGGCGCAGCAACTGTGTTCTACCCTATGTGGCATGGCGAAGTACAATCACTACTTGTTCTTAAGAACAACCGTGGTGTAGAAGAAAACCGTGTACGTCACATGGATTACGGCGTTCAGCTGAACAAACTCATGTATGCTCGCCTAGTTCAAGGTGGCAACATCACTCTATTCTCGCCTTCAGACGTACCAGGTCTCTATGACGCGTTCTTTGAAGATCAAGATGAGTTTGAGCGTCTATACGTTAAGTACGAAAACGATCCATCAATTAAGAAAGAAACCGTTAAAGCGGTAGAGCTATTCTCTCTACTGATGCAAGAGCGTGCTTCTACAGGTCGTATCTACATTCAAAACGTAGACCATTGTAATACGCACAGCCCATTCGATTCGAAAGTTGCGCCAGTTCGCCAATCTAACCTATGTTTAGAAATCGCACTGCCAACTAAGCCATTGTCAAACGTAGAAGACGACTCAGGTGAAATCGCTCTATGTACACTTTCGGCATTTAACCTTGGTGCTATCAACGAGCTCGATGACCTAAAAGATCTATCGGACCTAGTGGTTCGTGCTCTTGATGCTCTACTTGATTATCAAGACTATCCACTACCAGCCGCTTATAAGTCTACGATGAATCGTCGTACGCTGGGTGTCGGTGTCATTAACTACGCCTACTACCTTGCGAAAAATGGTGTTAAGTACTCTGACGGTTCTGCAAATAACCTTACTCACCGTACGTTTGAAGCGATTCAGTACCACCTGCTAAAGGCGTCTGTTGAACTGGCGAAAGAGCAAGGTCGTTGCCCATCGTTCCATGAGACGAACTATGCGAAAGGCCTATTACCTATCGACACTTACAAGAATGATGTCGATTTAGTGTGTGACGAGCCACTGCACTATGATTGGGATGCACTACGTTCTGAAATCATGGAATTTGGTCTACGTAACTCAACACTGACGGCGCTAATGCCATCTGAGACTTCTTCTCAGATTTCTAACGCGACTAACGGGATTGAACCACCTCGCGGTTACGTTTCAGTGAAAGCATCAAAAGACGGTATTCTGAAGCAGGTTGTTCCAGACTTCGCTAATCTAAAAGAGAACTACGAACTACTTTGGAACATCGGCAACAATAACGGTTACCTGCATCTAGTCGGTATCATGCAGAAATTCGTTGACCAAGCGATCTCAGCAAACACTAACTATGACCCAAGCGTTTACGAAAGCGGCAAAGTGCCGATGAAGAAATTGCTTCAAGACCTGCTTACTGCGTATAAATATGGCGTGAAGACACTTTACTACCATAACACTCGCGACGGTGCGAAAGACGACCAAAGCGACAAATCTGTAGTAGTAGTCGAGCAAGATGACGATTGCGCAGGCGGTGGCTGTAAGATTTAATATCTCGCAGTAAACAAGTTAAGATTTTCTCGCCCTTCCCTTAAACGGAGGGGCTTAAAAAGGATTGCAGCACAATGGCTTACAGTACTTTTACCCAAACAAAGAATAACGCATTAAAAGAACCAATGTTCCTAGGTCAACCAGTGAACGTTGCGCGTTATGACCAACAGAAATTTGAGATTTTTGAAAAGCTGATTGAGAAGCAGCTTTCCTTCTTCTGGCGTCCAGAAGAAGTCGATGTATCAAGCGATCGCATTGACTACAACAAATTGCCAGAGCATGAAAAACACATTTTCATCAGTAACCTGAAGTATCAAACTCTACTTGATTCTATCCAAGGCCGTAGTCCTAACGTTGCACTACTTCCATTGGTTTCTTTGCCAGAGCTAGAAACATGGATCGAGACATGGTCATTCTCAGAGACTATCCACTCTCGTTCATACACGCACATCATTCGTAACATCGTGAACGATCCGGGTGTGGTTTTTGATGATATCGTTGAAAACGAGCACATCCTTAAGCGTGCGAAAGACATCGCGCACTACTACGATGACTTGATTCAAGCGACAAACGACTACCACCGCTTCGGTGAAGGTACACACAACATCAAAGGCGAAGAAGTTAAAGTTAGCTTGTACGATCTGAAGAAGAAGTTGTACCTATGCTTGATGTCGGTGAACGCACTAGAAGCGATTCGTTTCTACGTAAGTTTCGCTTGCTCGTTCGCATTTGCAGAGCGTGAGTTGATGGAAGGTAACGCGAAGATCATCAAGCTTATTGCTCGTGACGAAGCGCTGCACCTAACGGGTACTCAACACATGATTAACCTGCTGCGTAATGGTCAAGACGATTTCTCATTCATGCAAATCGCAGAAGAATGTAAGCAAGACTGTTTCGACCTATTCAAAGAAGCGGCTGAGCAAGAGAAAGAGTGGGCAGAATACCTATTCAAAGACGGCTCTATGATTGGTCTTAACAAAGATATCCTGTGCCAATACGTTGAATATATCTCGAACGTTCGTATGCAGGCAGTTGGTCTTGATGCAGCTTACCCAGAAGCGACATCGAACCCAATTCCTTGGATTAACGCTTGGTTGTCATCTGATAACGTACAGGTTGCACCACAAGAGGCTGAGATCAGTTCTTACCTTGTCGGGCAAATCGATAACGAAGTAAACGCAGACGACTTCGAGGGCTTCGAACTTTAATGCCAACCATTAAGATAAACTCTATCACCACTATAGAGTCTAACCCTTCAAACACAGTCCTAGAGACTATGGAGCAAGCTGGGTTAGAACCTGAATACAACTGTCGAGACGGGCACTGTGGCGCTTGCCGCTGTACACTGGTTTCGGGAGAAGTGGAATATGTAGGGTTTGCAATGGCATATACACAAGATAATGAAATTCTGCCTTGTATTTGTCGAGCTAAGACTGATATCGAACTCGACAATATTGCGCATCAAGTTAAGAAGCGAGCGTAGCTCAAGTCATTCCCAAAACGGCTCTTCAGAGCCGTTTTTTATTGCTGCGGGTTTGAACAGGTGCAGTCAGCGACTGTGCAATTCCCTTCACTAAATCGTGCAACATTAAAAATAACCCTTTACAAGGTGTTTTATAAGCCCCATACTGACGCCGCTCTGTTGTTCAGAGTTATTAAATGAAATATGCAGTTGTAAAAGTAAAACTCTCAGAATCTCTTCGTTATTGTTGTCATCCTCAGTGTTTCCCTAAGCTTCATCGATACATTAAATAATTCCAGCCCATCAGCGCATCGCAACTTCGCGACAATTTTAAATTTATATAAGGGACACAACATGTCTAACAAAGTAAACGGCACAGTAAAATGGTTTAACGAAGAGAAAGGTTTCGGTTTCCTAGCTCAAGAAAACGGCGGTGCTGACGTATTCGTTCACTTCCGTGCTATCGCATCTGAAGGTTTTAAGACTCTAACTGAAGGCCAAAAAGTGTCTTTTGAAGTAGAGCAAGGCCAAAAAGGTCTTCAAGCTGCAAACGTTGTAGCTGTATAAGATTTTATCAATGAAAGCGGTGTCATTAGCCGCTTTCATTGAGTCTTTTAACTTTGAATTTTAGAAAAACCTAGCAATAACCTCTCCTCTCAACGTTCTCGCTATACATTTCTCTATCAAGCAACACGCTCAATCACCCATCACTCTCTGATGGTATTAAATCTACAATTAGCATCATTATATTTAGGTAAATTATGTCTCGATCTATCGGCAGAAAACGCTTTTGGTTTTACCAAAACCGTGAATCCACTAAAAACACACAAAAGTCCAAATAGGAGAAATATGAAAGTAACGTTTAAATCAATCAAAGATAATGTAACTTGGGTCTCTGAACCGCACCAACTAAACAGCGATATTTTGCTTAGACACTTCCTTACCAGAGCAAAAACCAAAGACCTAAATTTGGCGTTTAGTTACTGTGAATCTACTCATACTGGCACCATTACCAATGTCCATGACGAACTAATAGGAAAGTTCTCGCTACAGGCTTGATACTCAGTACCTTCACTACTAAGGCCAGTATCCATTGAACATCGCTATAACTATCTATAAAAACTATCCATCAAAGTGCTTACCGCCTTCAGCACCTTGATAATATTGCGACTATTATAGTGACTCTCGCGCCTTACTCACTCCTCGTCACAACACTCAACCCTTATCACAGTCTTAGTTTGATTAACCTTAGGTTAATGCGTATCCGTTGGCGGAGATAAGATCATTTTGATTTTCGCCCGTAACGTCAGGTCTTTGCGTGATAGGTCATTTAACATATCTTTCCACTCGGCAAAAGTGACCGTGATTGGATTGAAACTATTGACTGGTTTACTGATTCCATAACGGACTTCTTCTACTTCAGGCTCAAAAGTTCCAAACATTCGATCCCAAATAATCAGAATTCCCGCGTAGTTTTTGTCTATGTATTGCGCGTTGACACCATGATGAACCCGATGATGCGATGGGGTATTAATCACCCATTCAAGGGGTCCTAAGCGACGTATCCATTGTGTATGAACAAAGAACTGCAAACCTAGATTCAGCAGTACTACAAACACCACCCATTTGGGGTCGAAACCTATAATGACCAGCGGCATCCAAAACAGCCACATTCCCGCTAGCGGGTACATTAGACTCTGTCTAAATGCGGTACTGAAGTTCATATTCTCGGAACTATGATGGACAACGTGAGCGGCCCACATCCAGCGAATACGATGACTCGCTCGATGGAACCAATAGTAGAAAAAGTCTTGTAGTACCATTAACACCAAAAACATGCCTAGCGACATCTTGATATCAAAAAATCTCCAGCCAAACACTAGCAGGTATAGTTTGGCGATAAACAGACCCGTAACCAAATCGGTAAGTTGATGAAGCCCAGCCAACGAGAAGTTACATGTCAATTCCTTTAAAGAGTACTGGGCAGAGCTTGGTAGCCGGTTTCCCCGTTGACCAAGCCAATACTCGAGCACCATCATAATGACAAAGAAAGGAGCTAATACTATTAACAACCACTCCGGGTTTTGAACGAGTTTTTCCATCATATTCCATTGACTTTTAGTTAGTATTTACCACTTTGCAAAGTGGTCTTCGGTTAATCCCATTACTTGCGAAAGTTGATACTCGCGACCTTCTTCATCCTTTACAACGCCAGAAAAATGGCCAATGAACTGGCGAAAATTACTCTTAAGTACCCAAAAATTGAGTTTCTCTTTACGAGCATTAAGCGGTTGAAAGGTCAAATCAACCCGCCCTTGATCATCATAAATACGCCAGTCAGAGTCCGGTACTTGTCGGTCAAAATCAAACATTACGCCCGCTAATAGACAACGCTTACCATTAACCCAAAGTACATTTTCAGTTACCCCCGTCTCGTTAACTCCAGCCGCGAGATTAAGACCAATTGTCACACCTTGAGCTTTGCCGCTAATACTCGCCCAGCGCCAGCTTGTTTCACGCCTCATAAAACCTGCTGAAAAGTCATACCCCCCTAAACAACTTTCCACCAATTGCGTTTGACCACCTACCTTGAACTCTCCCCTCACATTCAATGCATTGTGCTTTTGCGTATAAGTCCATCCGTTGTAGCCTGTAGGAGATGAAACCATTAGAGGTGTACTTTCTGCATCTCCGGCATCAAGCAATACGTCCAATTCGAACGCTTTACACTTAGCTCGAACTCGCCACTCTCCCTCTTCAATATCAAAGCAAATCTGCCCTTGATTGAACTGTGCTTTCCCTTTCCACGGCGACGCTGTGAGTGAATACCCTAATCCCACGGGACGCATCCAACTCTCTTCAATGAGTTGTTTTTTTTCAATGTCATAGAGATAGCAAAAGCTGGTTCCAAGGTAGCGAATATCGGCGATCGCTATGCCTAAAACGTATTTAGGAGTAAAGATACTGACAAACTGAAACTGCTTGTAATGGAAATATTTAGCGAGTGAACTGCGTTCCCTATCCATCGTGGAATAGTAGCGAAAGCTGGCAACGTCTAACGCCTCAGGAATGGACAAAAGATGGCCGTAGTTAGGTTTACCATCTACACCCATGAGCGATTTAATTTGTTGAACAGAAGGCGGGTTCATTCTAATACGTACTCTTCTCATAACCTTATTCAGGTCTTATTCTTGTCGGTTCGCAAAGTATGAGACAAGAATCGGCGACTGTGGCCAAATTAGAGCAAAAGCACAAAATGGATCACAAAATCGTACAAATAAACGCCAGAAAAAGAAAAGGCTGATCAAATTGATCAGCCTAAAGTAACTTGAATTGGGTCTCAGTCGACAGTCGACAATATGGAGTCTGCTGTACCCATAGAAACATGTTTGTCTGCAATGCGACGTCCACCGTCATCGTAGAGTGAGATTCTAAAACCGTCGTCAGACAGGATCTCTTCCATAGGAGCCTTCAACCACATAGCTGCTATATCACCGCATTTTTTGCTGAGTGCTTCGCCAAGCATAATCTGCTCATTAGCAATTTGATAAAACACTCTTATTCTTGTTTGCTGGATCATATTTACCCCTCCTACACACCACTATTTTCAGGGTGAACATTGATTTTAATCAAATAAAAAGAAAGGGCTACTCTCAAAAATGAGAATTTGAAATTCCCGTTAGAGATCAGCTTATTGTGAGCTAGATCCAATTATCATATATACATAACAAAATAGAATATAGGCACCGTGTTGAATATTTACACTAGCCAACTCATTTTAACTGATCCGCCGGTAGGAATATCTCATCGGTACGAGTAAGAAAACCATAATCAGGGAACATCGGCTTATTGTCTAGGTAACGCCTAAGCATATCCCCCGCCACCGTGCTGATAACCGTTTTAATGCTCTGAGCGTTATAACTTCGTTGCAATTTTAGCGTCTGTCCCCATTCACCTTTAGGCGTTGAAAGCGCTACCGAAAACTCTCCATCTTCAAGCTTTCCTGTGGACAACGCAATATCTGAACTGCAGTTACTTTTCGTAGCTCCTGCCAACGCTAAAGTGGCCCCCAACCTTTCGCTATCTCTATCGAGCGGCGATGCCGTTTTAGAGCCAAGTACCCAAGTTGCCCCGCAATATTGCTCAATCTGTTCATTGTCTTGAAGCCAAGAAGCTAGGTAGCCCTTGGTGCTATGTTCAGAAATAGCAATCGTTGGTTTATGTAACTCAACCAAATGACCAATTCTGTCCAGCATGGGTTGATCGACACTGACAACATTACTATGCAAGAGCTTCTCTACCATAGAGAGCACTCTTGATCCTATTTCCAAATCGTCAGACGGGCCAAATAGTTTGACTTCGATAAAAGGAAGATAAGAGCGATAACCCAACTCGTACTCTAAAGGTAGATTAAGACTTGAAAGCGTATCTGCAATACCGGATTCAGACAGACCAAAAGTATATAAACGTCGACATACCCTGCCTTGCTGATTAGGGAATTCACGTTTTAAGTCGGGTAAAATCTGCTCAAGCGTCATTTTTTTGAATTCACTTGGCACACCAGGGGTAAAGTAAAACAAACAGTCATTGATCATCATTTTAAAGCCACATGCGGTGCCAATAGGGTTATCGACCACTACCGCTCCTTTTGGCAGCATTGCTTGCTTTATGTTGCTGTCAGGCATGGATTTACCACGTTGAGCATAAAAGGCTCTCAGTGTTTCCAACCAACCTTGGTTCAACACTAAAGATTGATCCGCAGCTTCCGCAGCCACTTCAGCAGTGAGATCATCAGACGTAGGCCCCAAACCACCATTGACGATCACCACATCCAGATTCAAACTCAACATGATCATTTCTTGCAGCAACGCAGCTCGCTGATCACCTACTGTAGAGCGTTTCGACATGGAAAACCCATGCTCATAAAATACACGGCTGAGCCACGCGGCATTGGTATCAACAATATCGCCATACAATACCTCTTCACCAGTACTCAACATTGCAATTTTAGGCATGATCTCTCCTTGTAGGTTTTTCCATAAGGATGACATGAGTTATTGAAATAGCAATAGCCATTTCACGGCAAATCATCCGACTAAATGTATTTGCCCTTTCTAGACTGTACGGTCTGTTTGTTCGGAGTTACAATAACTACTATTTTCATCAAATGGCGGGCTTATGGCTGATTTAAAACAAACACTTCTCGACGCTGGGTTTGAGCTTATTAGCGAACACGGATTCGCAGGCATTGGCATTATGAAAATCATTCAACAAGCGAATGCGACGAAAGGTTCTTTCTATCACCACTTCAAGTCAAAGGAAGATTTTGGCCGTCAGTTATTAGAGGACTATTTCGAAGACCATCTAAGCACGCTCAGTCAGTATCTTGAGGACAGCACCATTGCTTTTGAACAGCGAGCGATACATTACTTCGAGTTCTGGTCAAAATCAAAAGTGACAGAAGATTTTCGGATTAAATGTTTAGTTGTGAAGTTGTCTGGTGAAATATCTGGGACATCATCAAGTATGCAAGTCGAACTGGATAACGGTGCTGAGAAAGTCATTAATCGCATGGCGGATTACTTCACGTCTGGCAACGAGCAAGGTCTGCTAGCCATCGAAAATCCTTACATGGTCTCGCGAACACTTTATGCCAAGTGGCTAGGTGCGACACTACTTTGCGCCATGCAAAAAGACCGGACGCATTTAGAGCAAGCCATGGCGGAAACCAAGTTACTGATAAAATAAGGGCTGCAAGCAGCCCTTTAGTAACTAAGTTAATTAACAACCATTTAGCGCCCTATTCCGGACGCATCCACCGCATCCGGCTCAAAAGTGACAGGAGGCCACTCTTTAAAGGTTTCTAAGTGTTGTTGTACCGCTGCCTGAGCCGGGCCAAATGCCCACATTTTCTTGCCCATCCAGTTGATGTACATACCAGACTCCTCGGCAGCACGCTCATAAGGATCGCGGCGTAAGTTGAAGAGCAGCGGTGCATTAAGCTCTTCCTTCGGTCCACTCCAACCATGGTTTTGCACCACAAAATGAGCTTTCCAATCACCAACACGAACCGCTTGAAGTCGGTCACGTTCGTAGTAAATGATCTCTTTACGATTTGACGGTGCTAGTTCAGTGAGCATCGATATTTGATTGTAACCATCCAAATGCGCTTTAAAGCCTTCATACCCTGTCAGCATTTGTTGTTTGAGATCACTTGGTCCACCCGCGGCTTCAACCAGCGTAGGTAACCAGTCCATACCATCAAACATCCCATTGTGTATTTGTCCGGCTGGAATTTTACCTGGCCAGCTCACCAGAAGAGGCGCACGCACACCACCCTCCCAAGTCGAGCCTTTTTCACCATGGAATGGCGTCATTCCGCCATCAGGCCATGTCATGATTTCTGGACCATTATCCGCCGTAAAGATCACAATAGTGTTGTCCGCCACACCCAACTCTTCTAATTTGGCAAGCATCTCACCGACATGATCATCAAGGTCTTTCATCACGACTTCTTGCAAGCCCCAACCGTTTTGTCCGAGCATAGCTTCGTATTCTGGGGACAAGTGGGTCCAAACATGACCTCTTGAAGGGCAATACCAAGTGAAGAAAGGCTTGTCTTGTTTCACCGCATTTTCAATGAAGTTGATGGCATGTTTATTAACCTCATCGTCTAAAGTACGCATGCGTTCGATGGTCAAAGGCCCATCATCTTTGATGGTTTGTCCACCCTTGCCATCTGACTTGGAATGAATCACATTTCGTGGTGCGAATTTCTGGAACGCTTCGTCTTTTGGCCAATCAGGATCTTCAGTGTATTCCATCGCATTAAGATGGTATAACCAACCCCAATATTCATCGAAACCATTCATTGTCGGTAGCACTTCATCTCGGTCACCTAAATGATTCTTACCAAACTGGCCCGTTGTATAACCTAAGGTTTTCAGTATTTCCGGCAATGTCGGTGTTTCAGCATTCAGTCCTACTGGACTCCCTGGAAGACCAACAGTATGCATGCCGGTACGAACAGGGAACTGTCCAGTAATAAATGCAGAGCGTCCTGCGGTGCAAGAAGGCTGAGCATAATAGTCCGTCAGCAACATTCCTTTTTCAGCAATACTATCAATATTGGGCGTCTCACTACTCATTAACCCTCGATGGTAAGCACTTAGGTTAGAGATACCGATATCATCAGTAAAAATAACAAAAATATTTGGTGGCTTTTCATTCGCATTCACAAGTGAACTCAAGCCTAATAAACTCACCACTAACCATTTCATTAATATACGGTGCATCCTACCTCCTAATATATTCACGCGGCACGTTTGGTTTTAAAATCATCTTTGTTGAGAAGCACAATCCCTACAACTCCAAATCCTATTTCGAGGAGGAGATAAACGACTAACAGCCCATTTGGTATCCCATCGACGACCATGCTGAAAGCACGACCTAACCCCAGCCCCCACATAAACACAATCAGACTTTGTAGTGCAGAACGCGCCATTTGCTGCGTCCCGAAAGCCCCCATAAGCCAGTAAACCGCCAATGCAAGATAGAGCCCCATAACGGCGCGAAAGATATGACTCACATTAGTCGGTGATGCATCAATATCAAACAGGAAAGGTAAGGTAATACTAGGTACCAAGCCATACATCAGGGCAATAGGGACTAACCCAAGGACCGCCAGTAACAAAAACTTTTGTGTATGCGTCATGTTGCTTCTCCGGTTTGTTCTTACAGACTAGTTGCTGGTATCGATAAAGCAAACTTTCAGATTGAATAGAGTAAGTTAGCTCAAAGCCCTATCTGGCTAAGTAAGCCTTGTAAATTGAGATGTGTACTAAGATTTAGTGCATTGACTAGGCTATAACTCAAACCGCTCCAACACAAAATAGACAGTGAAAGTAAAATGAAGGTCGTAACGTGACTTTGTCTGAGGCGCCTAGCGACCAAGGTGTAGAGTGGAATACCAACTAGAACAGGAGCAAGTGTGGCCATAGTCTTATTGCCATACCTTTTCCATGCGGTTACGAATCGCCTCAACTTTGGCCTGTAAGGCTGAAAATTCTTTCTCGCATAAAGGTAAAAGGAATATCGTCCTATAAACCATCCGAAATAACCTGCCATCAATGCTGGAACTACATTAAACAACAACATTTCTGGGTAACTAAAACCAACAAAACCCGCTAATGCCGGACCGGAATAGGTTTTCCAAATACTAAGCAGCGCCATGACCAAGCCAAGTAGTAAATAACTATCCATATTCTCACCCAGTAACTCTGCATGTTGTTTTCGCCATTCCATTTAGCTCAAGTATATGCGTAATCACTGGGTCAACATGATGAAATATTTGTTGCCAACCTTGGCATAGATAATTGAGCCCAGGGTTACCGTACTTATCTTTTACGATTCGATTCTTTGGACACTCACCATGACAAGCAAACCTCACCTTGCACTCCAAACATTGTTTGGGTAACGCTCTTTGTTTAGCAAAACCAAAGGTCATTTGCTGTTTGGATAAAGCGATTGCCGCCAATGGCGTCTGCTCAATATTGCCAATTTTGTGTTCAGGATGAACATAGTGATCGCAGGCGTAAACATCGCCATTAGGTTCGACAGCAATGCCCTTGCCGCATATATCGCTTAACGTACACATCGAACTCGGTTTACCCATCCAAATTCCGAAAAAGTTTTCAAAGTAAGGAATATGAACTTTGCCAAAATCTTGCTTCATCCATTCATCAAAAATGGTCGTTAAGAAGTCTCCCCATTGAGTCGGAGCGACACTCCAACTTGTTGTTTGAGCGGATACAGGGATGATTGCAGCTTCAGAACACTGAGCCCATTTTATCTCTTCATCTCGGTCAACAACTGGGATAAATTGAATTTGTGATGGTTGAATCTCATCTCTTACGAAGCGATACACCTCTAAAGGGTAATTTCCATTAACGTTGTTGACACAAGTCAGCGTCGCAAAGTGGATACCATGACGCTTTAGACGTTCCGCCGCTTCAATCACCTTGCTAAACGTCCCCTGCCCACAACGGTTCTTGCGATAAGTATTGTGAAGCTGTTCTGGGCCATCAATACTCAAACCTACGCTAAACGCGTGTTTCGCCAAGAACTGACACCACTTGTCATTGATTAACAACCCGTTAGTCTGAATATCATTTACTATCTTCACATTCGGTTTGGCGTATTTCGTTTGGAGCTCCACTATTCGTTCAAAATAACTAAGACCTAACATCGTCGGCTCGCCACCATGCCAAGAGAAGACGATCTCTGGTGTGTTCTGCCCTTGAATATACTGGCGAATATAACGCTCTAACAACTCATCGCTCATCTTGTATGAACGGTTCTTCGGATACTCTAGTAGCTGTTGTTTGTCCAGATAATAGCAATAGTCGCAGTTAATATTACACACAGCACCAATTGGTTTCGCCAACGCCTGAAACTTTGCATGAGGCTGGCCTTGGAACTGAGGTACATTAAGGTGATAGTGAGACATGGTATTGTTCCTCTTAAGAAGGTATCCATACCGTTCAACATTTTTAAAGTATGAACTCGCCCTAACACAAATCGGTCAGTTTGTGTTAGGGCGAAATTTTTTACTTCACGTTTTCAAATGGATTCCATTGTTCATCCACCGGTACGATACCCATTGTTTTTTCGTACTCTTTATAAGCAGACAACATTTGTTGGAACTGCTCAGGACGTTGGTGCTTCAGATCTATCATTTCAGCTGGGTCTAACTTAGTGTTGTACATATGCCACTCACTGTCTCCTCCCATCCCTTTCGAAATTCGAATGATCTTAAAGTCCCCTTGAAGAAGGATGCCACTGCCGAATAGCTCAAACGCGATAGCATTGTCTTGCCTATGAACAGTATCTTGCTCACCATTTAGATAAGGCATAATGCTTTGACCGCTCATTGGGGCCACTTTTCTACCTTTATATTCACTACCCGCTGGTTCAACATCGGCCACATCCAATATTGTAGCGGCAAGGTCTTTCACTTGAGCCAGTTCATTCGTTTGAGTTCCGACATCCAGTGACTCCTTCTCTCCGAGAACCCCCTTGGCAGGTTTGATGATCAAAGGAACACGTACTCCCCCTTCTGCTGTGTACGCTTTGAACCAAGACAATCCACCTGTAGATGCACTTGCCCATTCAGGGCCCAAAGAGACACTTGAATCTGCGTTACCCAGATTTTCGGTACTATTGTCAAAGTGATAATCGGTCCATGTACGAATCAAATCACTAACATTTTTCCCAGTAATATCCGTCGCTTCCGGACCGTTGTCTGCAAGATAGATAATATACGTATTGTCGTACTCACCTATTTTCTTCAAATAATCAGTTACCTGGCCTATCTGCTGGTCTTGAAGCTCCATCATTCCCATAGCAATGGCCATTTTTTTGCCATACCATTGCTTTTGTTCATCTGACAAATCATCCCATGGTCGACTCAGTGAATTTCTATCGGACATCGTGGCACTCTTTGGAATTACGCCCATCTGTTGCATTCGTTTAAAGCGGTCCTCTCGAACTGAATCCCATCCGTGCTCTACGTAATAAGCAATTTTATCTTCAAATGATGCTTTAGGTGCTTGTAGTGGTAAGTGAATCGCTGTGAATGGTAAGTAGGCAAAGAAGGGTTTTCCAGAGTCCTTATTGCTATCAATCATGCTGATCAACTCTTCGGTATAGCCTTGGTCTGAATACTCTCCCGGATACTTGTCTTTTACTTGTTGACCATTTTGATAAGTCGGTTCGACCTCAACGCCTGGCATTTCACCTTTTTGCAGCGCATTTGCTGTCGCTTCATTCTTCGCTGGGAACATCATATCTCTATTGAAATGATTAGAACCGCCAGCCAAAATTCCGTAGCTCTGTTCAAAGCCACGGTCATCCGGTAGGAAACCATCGTCATGACCCAAGTGCCATTTCCCAGAAAGGTAAGTGTGGTAACCATTATCACGAAGTAGCGTCGCTACGGTTACGCCATCCTTAGTGAGGTAACCTTCGTAACCTGGCTTACCAATAGCAGGCGGATAGACGGCATAGTCGAACGTTCCCAACCCAACCTCATGACTGTTGGCACCCGTTAACATCATAGAACGAGTGACAGATGACGTTGGTGAAGCGTGGAAGTTGGTAAATTTCACCCCCTCTTCAGCCAGTTGCATCAGGTTTGGTGTTGACACTTCAGAACCATAAGGTTGCGTATCAGCAAATCCGACATCATCACCAACGATGAGTAAGATATTAGGTTTTTCCTGCGCAGCAAACGCATTAGGTGCACAAGAGGCTGCTATGGCCGTGCATAAGATAGTTTTTGAATTATTCATGGTTCACCCTTATTTAGTGAGCACTTTGTGACATCCAATGGAGCATATCCAGTGCTCTAGGATGATTCTGTTCAGCGGCTTTGCCTATCCAGCTAACCGCTAGAGAATGATCTTGCTCGCCACCAGTCCCTGTCGCGTACATAAGACCAAGCTGTAATTGAGCGTCTGCATTCCCTTGGTTCGCTGCTAGTGATATCCATTTGCGTGCTTTTTCTTGAGTAGATTCAAGATATTCACTCTCAGATTCGGCACTCTGCAGATAAAACATACCAATCTCGTACTGTGCTGCAGCGTCACCCACGTAGCCGTTTTGAAACGTGGTGCCAACATCACTAGATAACGTATCTGGTGTGTCTGTTACGTACCCTAGGCACGCCGTCCCAATAACAAGCAAACAGAGAAAGCTAAGCGACCAATGTTGAACGCGTTTATTCATAGGTTGACGCTAGTGCTGAAAGCTTGAGGCTTGTAAGCGTATGGTTTTCTGCTCTTTCCAGTATGCTAATGTCCAAATCACAACGAATGTATCCATAGCACCTGCAAGTAAAAAGCCGGTAATGTGGGGGCTGTTGAAGTTAAGCAGAAGAAGAATCACCATAAAGCCTTTCTCCACCGCAGAATAAAGCATGATGCTCTCCCTCCACTGAGGTTTGAAAGCAGCACCCACCATCATCACCCCCATCATGCCTACCATGACACCCCAGTGTTGATAGAACACAAAATCCTGCTCCACATAAGGTAATTGCCCAATGTGAGTAATCGCCCATTGCGGAAAAAACGCATAAGCGAAAGCCGCCGCGGTTCCAATACCGGTCACCAATAACATCTTGTTGACGTGTTGAGTAAAAAACATAATTGCCTCCTAGTATTCAAAAGTGAGGCACATCCCTATGCCACAATGAGTAAGTTGGGAAATTAACAAGTAGTCTCGAGTATTGCGGTGATTTTTTCTTGAGCAATCGGGTAGAACTGGAAACTGATGTCTTTTTCTATCCCAGAGACAATCTGCGCTTTTTTGTTGTCATCTAGGTTCCATTTAGTAAAGCTCTGCGTCGCATTCACTAACGTCTGGAAGGCACGTAATGAATGAACAACCTCTTGGTGTTTTTCGGCATCTGTTAAGCTAGGTGATATTCCAAACACCGCTGCTAATTTATTAATGCTTGGGAGGTAAAACTCAGGAAGTGCATCAATCACCACTGGTAATAAGACACTATTAGCATCACCATGTGGGATATGCGCTATCGCGCCAAAAGCGTGCGCGCAGTTGTGGATCGGTATGCCACCTAGAGACGAATAGAAAGCAGAAATAGCCATGGTGCTTGCTTGCAGGAGCTCACTACGAGCCGCAACATTTTGCGGAGACTGAAGTACTTGCGGTAGGTTATTCAGTATCAAGCGACACGCCTGTGTTGCATAAGCATCAGTGAAGGTATTACTCAAAGGCGATGCCAACGCTTCGATAGCATGAGTTAATGCGTCCATACCTGTCGATACTGTTAACGCTGCTGGCAAATTCACTGTCAGCTCAGGGTCTAAAACAGCGATATCGCACTCAAGTCCAGAGACGACTAAACTTGCTTTAACCTGCTCCTTGTCATTATAAAAAACCGCGATAGGTGATGCTTCTGCACCTGTCCCTGCCGTTGTCGGTACTCCTATATGAAGAATTGAAAACGGTTTTACATCAGGACCAACTTCAAGACGCCCACCACCTTGAATTGCATCACGGATATCATCAAGCTGATGTTCTAAACCATATTTGATGCCTTTTGATGCATCGATTACGCTCCCCCCGCCGAGCGCCAAAATACTGTCTGCATTCACCTGTTTTGCAAATTCCAGAGCGCGATTAATATCCAAACAGCTCGCATCCGCTTCAATATCGGTGTAAATACCCGCGAGCTTCACGTTCTCTTCCGTCGAAAACAGCGATGCCAAACGCTCTACAAAACCCAATGACTCGAGACCTTTATCGCTGACCAGCAACACTCGTTGCGCACCTTTCGCTTTAAACAAGGTTGGGATCGCCTCTATGGAAGATGCACCAGAGTGAACGACGGTTCTAAGGTTGAAAGTAAAGTTATTCATAGTTGAATCTCCAATTAGTCAGTTATGCGCACAGTGTTTTTAGCACTGCACGTTTGAATTCGTTATCTTCAGGGCCAAGTAATAAGCTGATATTGTGTTGTTGTGCATCGGTCGTCATCACCGTCTTAGCGTGAGAAAAAGTTAGGAAGCCTTCTTTGCCGTGGTAAGCCCCTTTTCCAGACTCACCAATACCTCCAAATGGTGCATCATCGACCGCTAGGTGGAAAACGCAGTCATTGATGCACATGCCACCAGAGTGCACCTGAGTGGCCACTTTGCGTTGTAATGAGTCATCTTCGCTCATCAGGTAGAGTGCTAGGGGTCTCGGTCTCTCGGTAATAAAGTTAATTGCAGCATCAATGTTGGAATAGGTGATGATTGGCAATAAAGGGCCAAAAATTTCTTGAGTCATAACCGGTGATTGCAAAGATGGATTAACAATTAAGTGTGTCGCCATTAGTTGTCGTTCCACATCGAGCGCTTCTTTATGACCAGCAGTAACCTGAGACTCTGCTGCCACTTCATTGGAGAGTAAGTCATGAAGACGTTGGAATTGACGCTGATTAATCAGACTAGTCATCGAGTCGCTGTTTACCCCTTGTGGAAACAGTTTTTGATAATGCTCGACATACGACTTAACAAAAGCGTGCTGCTTGCCTTCGGGAATCAATACATAATCAGGAGCTACGCAAACCTGACCATTATTCAAACTCTTGCCATAAATAATGCGTTCCACAGCCATCTCAATATCAGCGTCATCCGCGACAAGAACTGGAGACTTGCCGCCAAGTTCTAAGGTGACTGGCGTTAGGTTTTCTGACGCAGCTTTCATGACCTTACGACCAACTTCTGTTGAGCCAGTAAAGAGCAAATGATCGAATGGTAAAGAGGTGAACTGAGCAGCGATATCAGCCTCACCTTCAATGACGACAACCTCGGTATCGCTAAAGCAGCATGCAAGCATTTCACGAATGACCGAATTGGTGGCAGGGGTGAACTCACTCAGTTTGATCATCGCCCTGTTACCCGCGGCAATCGCAGATATCAAAGGACCGATAGAAAGCATGACAGGGAAGTTCCAAGGAGTAACGATGCCGACAACTCCTTTAGGTTGATACACCACCTCTACAGTAGAGCTTGAAAGTAATGGGCCCGCGTCTCTCGGACATGGACTCATCCATTGCTCTAACTGGGATAAGGTGTGGTCAATATTGCCAATACATGGCAAGACGTCGGCAACTAATGTGTCCTGTCGGCTTCTCTTTCCATAATCTTTATCCAGAGCATCACAAAGCGCGTCACTGAATTGTTGCAACGACACTCTTAACGACGTAAGCACGGCAACACGAGCCTCATAGCTTGGCATTGGTTCGCTTTGATAGTGCTTTTTTAATCGCTTGTGAATGAGTTTCAAATCATCAAAAGTCGTGTTTTGCATGGTTGTCCTCCTAATAAAGTGATCACACAATAAACAAAACAAACCGGTCGGTCTAGTGATTAAATGTCAGAGAACTGTAAATTAGATCTGCGACAGAAGGATGTATTATGGCTAACTCTTTGTTGACCAAATAAAAACCATGAAAATTGTGCGCCTAATTACAGTTCAATAATCTTGTGTTGTTTTTAGAGTGAATACTTGACGTTCATCATGCGACCGAGCTGTTTTAGATCTAAACTGGAGTTAACTATTCAAATAGTTGTTGGTTTTATACCTGTGGAGGGAATCGTATGAGCAGCAGTACTTTCATTGTCAACTTTGTTGGCCAAGCTAGCCCAACCACCATTAAAAACCTTGCATCAGTTACCCACGAAAACGGCGGTAAATGGCTGGTGAGTAAAGTGAATTTTATCGAGGACCATGTGGCCGCCGTCATAAAGGTCGAACTTCCTACGGACAATGTTAAAGCAGTCAAAAACGCCTTCAGTGAACAGCAAGGATTATTAGTTCAAATCACCGACACCGCGGAGCATCGTCATGACCAAGAAAAGGTGTTCCAGTTACGATTAGATGCTAATGATCGAGCCGGTATCGTTAACGAAATTACCCAGTTCTTAGATGGGCAAGATATACGTATTCTAGATATGGACTGCCAACGGGTGTTTATCGCAGGGGGCGGTGGTATTGGTTCAAGCCTATTTACAGCAACAATGGCACTTAAAATACCCGCAGCAATGCAAATTAAAGATGTGGCAAGTGAGTTAGAATCGTTGAGTGAAGATACGCGAGTGATTCTGGAATCATAAATAGATTTGCTTGCAGAGTTTGCCCGACTTAGTCTTCCCCCCTGTTCAACAGGGGGGCACTTGTGTCTCAAAAATATTGGAAGAGAAAGTCTCCCTTACCTAGCTAAACCCTATTATCACCAAAACCATAAGCAATGATTTGGCTGATTTCTGAAAGTGACCTACCCGACTCTTGGTGCCATTCCATAAATGCTTTGTTTGCAGCATTCATCGCACGTTTTGTGCCTCTACCCGAGTCAATAATATTGGTATTACGTAAATAGCCTTCCACATCATTTGATAAAATAAAGGTGTCTACACCCAATTGTCTTAGCGCATAAGGTCCAGTATTTCCGCCGAGTCTTGCACCATGTTTTTTAAGGTGTGCCCAGAGTTCGACGATAGATTCTTTCGGCCAATCGGCAACCATTTTCGAAAAGGATTCGTGCTCGTAGCGAGCGGCTTGGATCATCGAGGCATTAGCTGGTATCGACATGACTTTAGTCATATGACGAATGATTTTTGGGTCTTGGGCTTTTTGTTCCCACTGTTCTTCAGACAACAGCAGTAGCGGGTCGATTCTGAATTGGAAAAAATGTTCCTCAAAGTTTGGCCATTTGTTTCTTACCACTTTCCACGATATTCCACTTTGGAAGACTTTCATTGAAAACGCAGACAACCAACGATCTTCAGGAATAGCCGCCACTTCATCTCGGCTCAGTGGTTTGGAGACGATCGACTCAAGTCCTTGCTCACCACCTTTTCTATCTGCCGCTCTGACGTAAATCGAATCGAATTTTTCCATATCTTTCCACTACCTACTAAGTTCTATTGAACCAGACATCTATTTTCACGTAATTAATAACTCAACACTATACTCTGTTGAGCACACTTTCATAGATGTATTCAGGAACCTATTCTAGGACGGCGGCAATGAGACCCTTACTGTTACTGACTTTTCTATCATTTCAATCACTAGCGGCACAATATGGACTCGTCGAGTATCAAAACAAACAACACTGGATACGGGTATCACAACAAAACCCAAATCACTATGAGCTTTTGTCTTCAAGGCCATTTGATAGTCCTTCTACCGTCAAAGTCATCACAGCCCGCGACGCAACGTTACTGGCACCTATTACTCACGGTAGCATTTACGCTGTCGGCCTCAACTTTCGGAGTCATGCAGGCAACTCTGGAGCTGCAAAGCCAGAGATTTTCTTCAAGTCCGTCGACGCTGTTAGGCTGAGCGGTGCATTGTCATTTCCTGATGGGGCGAATAATGTTCATTTTGAGGGAGAGCTTGTCATTGTGATCGGCAAAATATGTCACGATACAAGCAAACAAAATGCATTGAGTTGTGTGTTTGGGTACTTAGCTGGTAACGATTTGACGGAGCGCAGCTGGCAAGGTCAAGATCTGCAGTGGTGGCGCGCGAAAGGTGCAACAGGTTTTGGTCCTGTATCTAATTTCATTACAACTGATGTCGATATCGGTAACCAAGAAATCGTTACGCGTCTTAATGGCAAAATCCTGCAACAAGAAACGCTGGCAAATATGATTCACAATGTCCCAACAATCGTTAGCTATATCAGTAAATACATTACGCTACGACCTGGTGATTTGATTTTTGCTGGTACACCAGGTCGAACAAGAGCACTTAGGTCGGGTGATACTGTGACGGTTTCAATTGAAGGGATCGGACAGGTTTCCAACACTATAGAGTAATCTCTAAATTAACTGGTATTCTAGACCAAGCTGCTGATAGCTATCGATAACCTCTTGGCGTCGATAGCAAGAAACACTGTGATCATTGATTAGCCCTGCCGCTTGAAGGTGGGCGTAGATGATGGTCGACCCAACAAACTTAAAGCCGCGCTTCTTTAGATCTTTACTTAACCGATCAGAGACCTCAGACGTGGCTGGATAATCTTCTAGTGTCTTAGGACTAGTAACTAATACCTTATTGTCGACAAACGACCAGATATAATTGCAAAAACTACCAAATTCTTTTTGTATCTCAATGAAATGCTGAGCGTTGGTGATAGTAGAGCTGATTTTCAATTTATTGCGAATAATCCCACTATCCTCCCGCAAACGACGTTCATCTTCTTCGGTAAAACGGGCTACTTTCTCTACATCAAAGTTAGCAAATGCGTTTCGATACCCTTCGCGACGTTTTAAGATGGTATACCAACTCAATCCTGCCTGAGCGGATTCCAACACTAGGTACTCAAACATAGTTTGGTCGTCTAGTACGGGGACACCCCACTCCTTATCGTGGTATTCCACATAATCTTGCTTGGTTTCATCAAGCCATGGGCATCGTTTGCACATCGAATTCATCTCTCCTTAATGGATAGAGATATTTGGGAGCATTACGCTGCTCCCAAATATCTAGATTGGTTTAACTCTGTGGAAGATACGATACAGCACTGGAACGACAATTAACGTCAATACGGTCGCAAATCCTAAACCAAACATAATTGTTACCGCCATCGGCTTAAAAAAGATATCCGGTAACAGCGGAATCATCCCCAAGATAGTAGTGATCGCTGCCATACACACCGGTCTCACTCGGCTTAACGCCGCATCAACGACCGCTAAATACGGCTCTTTTCCGGTTTTGATTTCTATCTCAATCTGGTCAAGTAAAACGATACCGTTTTTTAATAACATCCCGGACAGACTTAGAAAACCCAATAATGCCATAAAACCAAATGGGGTATTTAAGGCAAGTAGTCCGGTGGTAACGCCAATGACGGCCAGAGGCACAGTTAGCCAGACAATAAGTGCTTCCTTAACGGCATTGAACAAGAAGATAGTAATTAAGAACATGAACAGATAGCCCATAGGCATTGTTTGGAACAGAGACTCTTGCGCATCCCCAGAAGACTCATATTCTCCCCCCCACTCTAATGAGTAACCTGGTGGTAGGTCTATCGCCTCAATTTTTGACTGGATACGCTTTTGGAGTGTAGCAGCAGTTTCCTCGCCAAGTAGATCTGGATCTGCCATCACCGTCAGCATCCGTTTGCGATTCTTGCGGACAATGATAGGGTCTTCCCAGCGAGTATCATATCCCTGTGTGACCTGTTGGAATGGAATAAACTCACTCAGTGCGGGACTCCAAATCATCATCCCTTCAATGTTACGAATATCCACCCGCTCTTCGTCTGGTAGCCTTGCCACAATGGGCATCAAGGTTGTTCCATCTCGGTACAAACCAACGGATTTACCGGAGAAGGACATCATTAGCACATCATCCACATCAGATTTTGTAATGCCGTAACGTCTAGCTTGACTCTCGTTAAACACTGGTTCAAGAACTTTAGTGCGCTCACGCCAATCGTGTCGAATGTTATAAGCACCTGGGTCGGCATACAAAATATCCATAACTTGCGACGCTATACTCCTAAGTACCGTCGGGTCAGAGCCAATGATTCTAGCCTCAATCTTTGCACCACCGCCAGGGCCGAGTTCAATTTGCTTAAGCTTGTAGTTGATCTCTGGGAAGGTTGCGTCTAGATAATCTCGGAACCTAGCCATTAGTGGCTGCAATGCCTCATAGCTAGTGACCCTAGTTGTAACTTCTCCATAAGCGGCATAACTCTTTTCCGGAGCATAAGTCAGCATAAATCGCTGTAACCCTTTACCCGCCGTTGTCGTGATATGGTCAGCTTCTGGTTGCTCAGATATCCAAGTTTCAATTGCTTTAAGTTTGGTATTGGTTGCTCTAATGTCGGTTCCTTCTGGTAGCCAAACATCCACTTGGAACATTGGCGTTGTAGAGGCAGGAAAGAATGACTGTTTAACTTGAGTAAATCCATATAAGGCCGCTACTAGTGCCAGAATCAATACGATCACTGTCGACCAAGCTCGATGCATACAAAACTCAAGGAACTTTCGGTAAGCAACAAAAACAAATCCGTTATAAGGATCATTGCCTTCTTCTCCTTCCTTCACCTTCATACCTCGGAAAAACAGATCGGCGAAGAAAGGCGTAAGAGATATGGCAGTAAACCAACTTAGCATGAGTGAAATTAATAGTACGGAGAATAATGTGCCGCAATATTCGCCTGTTGAGTCTTCTGACAAACCAATGGGCGCAAAGGCCGTAACCGCAATCACAGTCGCCCCTAGTAATGGCCATTTCGTTTGCGTCACAATATCAGTTGCGGCCTGAAGCCGAGTCCTCCCTTTTTGTGTTCCTATTAATATTCCTTCCACGACCACGATGGCATTATCCACCAGCATCCCAAGCGCTATGACTAAGGCACCCAAAGAAATCCTTTGAAGATCGATAGCCATGTACTGCATGAAAATAAAAGTCCCGAGCACCGTAAGCAGTAAAATCAGTCCAATCAATAAACCCGAACGAAGCCCCATAAAGAACAGCAAAACCACGATTACAATGGCGACAGCTTGTCCCAAGCTAACCACAAATCCACGAACTGATTTACCCACTTCCTTAGGTTGACTGTAAACTTCATTAATTTCGACCCCAACTGGCTGTTGATATTTGAGTTCCGCTAATCGTCTATATAGCCGGTCACCGACTTCGACGACATTGACGCCGCTGGCAAACGAGATTCCTACGTTGAGTGCAGTATCGCCATTATAAGTAATGATGTTCGATGGGACTTCGATAAAACCTCGCTTTATCTCTGCGACATCTTTCAAGAAGATCAAACCTTGAGCACCACCTTCCGTAAGGATAAGATCACCGAGCTCCGATACATCAGTAAACTCCCCGGTTGGTTGAATACGGATGTATTCGTCACCAATTCGGGTTGCCCCCGCATTGGAAACAATATTCTGAGTTTGAAGCAAATTGAAAATCGTGCTTGGTGCGATACCAAGAGCGCTTATCCGTTTTATCGAAATCTCAATAAATACTTGTTCTTGTTGGTCACCCGTTACCGAGACCTTACTGACTCCGTCTACCAGCTCTAATTCACGTCGAAGATAGTCAACATAATCTAGAAGTTCTTTGTAGTTGTATCCTTCTCCCGTCAAGGCAAACAACACGCCATATACATCACCAAAGTCATCAATTACCGATGGCTCATTCACCCCTGGAGGCAACGAACCTTTCACGTCATTTACTTTACGACGCAGTTCGTCCCATATTTGAGGTAAGTCATCAGGACCATAGTTGTTCTTCATGGTCACGGTTATCTGTGACAGACCACGGCTCGATATGGAGTTGATTTCATCCACATAAGTGAGCTGCTGAATAGCTTTCTCTATCGGATACGTGACTTCCTCTTCCACTTGTTGAGGCGTCGCACCAGGGTACGAGGTCACTACCATTGCATCTTTTATCGTAAATGCGGGGTCTTCTAATCGACCCAATCCAAAGAATGCAGAAACGCCACCTATCAGGAATATTAATGACACCATCCAACTGATGACTTTATTGCGAATAAAATACGCGGCAACGCCAGTAATCTCGGCATCCGATTGAGGCAATGATTGTTGTTTTTCTTGGTTCATCACTTCGCCTCCTGCGAAAGTACTTCCACTTTAATTCCATCTCTGAGCCTTGCAATACCAGCAATCACTATCTGTTGCGTTTGCTCCAAGCCATCAACTATTTGAATTGTGGTTTGAGAGACTTTACCCGTCGTCACTTTCTGTTTAGTTACCGTACTATCTTCGTTGAGCAGCCAAACGAACTTCTCATTGTCATTGAGCGAATCGCCATCTTGATTAAAGACAGCCTCTATGGGAACACTCACTCCACGGGTCAGATTCAGACCAACATCTTTAGCTTTGGATGTCACATCAACCGCCATACCATCTAAAATGTATTCGTTTTTCGGCATGGGCAGCACTAAGGTAGCGGTAAAAGTACCGAGCGAAGGGTCGGGCTCGGTCGTAAACTCTTTCAGCCGTGCCGTATATTCATTACCAGAGGGCACGCGCACGAGAGTTTCAATGCTAGCCAGATCGCGGTTCGTAGGTTGGTTTAGTGAAAAGCTGTCAGGGAGTTGAACAATAACCTCTACTTCATCGACGCTATGGATATTGACCACTTGCTGACCTATTTGAACGTTCTCAAATTGTTCTGCTGACACTCGCGATATTACGCCATCCACCGGAGCAATGAGCTCTGTAAAAGATAGTCGTAACTTAGCAAGCTCAAGTTCTGCTTTGGCATAGGCTCTTTGCGCTGCAATTTCATCGAATTGTGATTGCGCTAATAGCCCCTTTTTAACCAAAGGACTTGAGCGGCGAAATTGGCTGTCAATGACCCCAAACCGCGCTTGCGCATTGTCTACCGCCAATTGGTAATCTGTGGGTTCAAGCGCTGCTAACACATCACCTTTTTTCACAAAGTCACCTTCTTTAAGATCGATAGAGCTGATTTCTCCGGCGACTCTAAAGCTGAGGTGAGAGCGGTCCGCTGCCATAGCAAGAGCAGGAAAATAAAGACTATTTTTCAGCTCGGTTTTACCAATCTCCGTGACTCTCACTTTAGGAACTTCCTCTCTCGTTCCCACTTCGGGTTTGCTACAACCTGATATTATTGCAGCAAGAACTAAAATACTTACTAAGCGACTATGCATATCAAAGCCCTCTTTCCTTGACCCACTCACGGACCTTAATACCTGGTTCAATCCCTTGCACCCCAGAAACTACTATTTGATCGCCATCGTTTAGCCCACTAATAACCTGTCGCTTCTCGTTAAGCTCTACTGCTACTTTCTCGACAATTCCTTGTTCACTAACCCGCCAAACGCACTTAGTATCCCCTTCCATAAACAGTGCCGATTGAGGGATTACCGTAGCGCCGGTGCTGCGAGTGACTACGCTTACCTGACCAGCCATTCCCGGTAGGATTCCAACATCCGTCGGTCTCTCCATGATCATGGTCACTTTGTAACTGCCCGTCTTTGGGTCAGCCTCAGTATCAATTTCTTGAAAAGTTAGTTCGAATGCACGTGATGGATAGGCATCGAATACCATGGAAGCATCTACTTGATTTTTCGATTGGAATCGATTCAACAATAGATCAGGCAGCTGAAAAATAACCTTAATAAGTTGACTCGATTGGATATTCATAACCCCTTCTTTGGCTTGAATGTACTCGTAATTGTCTGCAGGGATTATGGAAATAGTACCGTCATACGGGGCAAGCAGTTTGGTATAGCGTAAATTGGCCTTAGCTTGAGACCAATTAGCTTGAGCGGAATTCATGTTTGCCTTTGCTTGGTCAAAGTCTTGTTCGGACACGACTTTATCCTTGCGTAACTTAAGAGCCCTTTGATATTGAACATCCGCCAATTGGAAATTCGCCTTGGCTTGCTTCTCTAATAATTGATATTCGTCGGGATTGAGCTGAGCAAGTAATTGTCCCTTAGAAACAGGTTGGCCTGCGCGCACTACTATTTGCTCTAATTGCCCGGGAACACGGAAAGCGAGAACGGCTTTATCACCCGCCTCTGAAGTAGCAGGGAATGTGCGCTCAAATTTACTATTGCCGACAGCGACGTTAAACAGTTTGGCTGGACGAGAGTCCGGTTCAGGAATTGGCGGAGGCTCTTGTCCACAGCCACTTATAAGACTGGCGACTATCGCCAAAAAGGAAAGCTTGCTCTTCATTCTCAACTGCCTTGTTCTTAATGTAATTTAAAACATAGTCGAGAGAATCGTGCCTTGCCAGCAACTCATTAATTAATAATAGATTTATACTAGCTTCCCTGCATTTCACAGGTTAATGATCAAGGTGAATATCCTCACCTTGCTCTATCGAATTTTCGTAAATGATTTTATACGTTCAGTGCATCAAAGCCGACACACTCAATTCCTTGTTGCTGCAACCACAATGACATCTCTAAGTTGGTAAGAATTCGCCATTCTTCAACCCTTGAGTCGGTGTAACTTGAGAGTGCGGCAAGCTCCTCACTAACCTTTCGAGCTGGATGGCACATGAGCTCTATCGTACCGCTCGGCTTTTGCTCTTGGTAAGCAAGAAGCATCGCTTTTAAGTGTTCGATCGTCGCTCCCTCAGCATAGAACCCCATATCAAATACATCCGGTGTAAGGACAGCTAACAGCTCTTGCCCTTGGATGATGCTATCGATTCTCCGCACAGGAAGTCCAATCTTGTTCACTGCTTGAGTAAAACCTTGTTTTAGGGATCGATAGACGCCTCCAAAATGATGACTATCGATGTGATTAATATTGAATCCCATATCTAACGCAGCGCGGTACTGAGCCTTCAGCTCAACTTCGACCTCGTCACTTGAAACATCTGATTTGTTAAACAGTATCGTCTTATCAAAGAATTCTCCGTCATCATTCACCAAGCTAGGGATAAGATCAGGATCGGAGAGCGGCCTACCTGCGGTAACGGTAAAGTGTAAGCCAACCTCTGATATAAGCCCTCGTCGATATAATTCAGCGGCATGCTCTACAGCAGGCTGATTCATCATAATCGTCGTCGACTTCACCATTCCAGCATGAAAGCAATCTGCTATCGCTAAGTTCACCGATTCAGTCAGCCCAAAATCATCTGCGTTCAATATAAGTCTCATAACACCCAACTTTATTATTCCAAGAAGACGTTTACAAACGCTGGCTCATAACTAGAAGCAATACCGATTATTCGTTTTAGTCTATAGCACAACGAATACCCTTCCAGCTTTAGATTATGTGATGTAATTTATAATCAAGTAAAACGTTAAACAAACCAATAAATCGAACCAATACATTAGCCGGAGTAATCCATGAATCTAACCCACAATCGACAGCAATTGTTATCACTCTTGCATACGTTTAATGTGGCGGCTCGACATCTTAGTTTCACTCACGCCGCACAAGAATTATTTCTTACTCAAGGAGGCGTAAGCCAACGTATTAAAAAGCTTGAAACGCTGCTTAACTTTAACTTGTTCATTAGGAAAACGAGGAAACTCGCACTTACCCCAGAAGGACAGCGTATTTTCAGTATTCTGAATACCTCATTTGAATCTATATTTTCCGAACTGTCAGACATCCAAACAGGTGAGTTAACGGGTGAGCTGTACATCGCTACCTCCCCCTATTTCGCATCATCGTGGTTAATGCCAAGACTGCCGGATTTTCGTCATCAATATCCGAATCTAAGCATCAAACTGGACACCAAACAGAATCAAAGTGATTTTCAGTTCGAACCATACGATGCTGCTATTTTTTACAGTGAAGGGCGTTATCCTAACCACTTCAGCCGACGACTCTTTGCTGGTCAGCGTATACCGGTTTGCAGCCCAGAGTACGCTGAAAAACACCAACTTCACCTTGATGATGCTCGATTAAATCATATCCGTTTTATTCACAACAGCGACAGTATTGCTTGGCAGCACTGGCTGAATGAGATGCAGCTCGACATCAACTGTCAGGATAAGTGTGACTATTATAGCGATAATAGGATTGCCATTGATGCTGCCCAGCTCTCCTTGGGAGTCGCTCTCGGAAGAAAAGAGTTTATTGCACCGTTAATTAAGCAGGGAAAGTTAGTGGCTCCGTTTGCCAGCGTGGAATCAGGTAAAGGCTATGATTTAGTCTGCCCAAATGGAATGGAACATCGGGCCAAATTTCAAGCGTTGTCAAACTGGTTAACAGAACAGCTGCGCGACACGCATTAACAACGTGTGCTTCTCATCTATTCTCCAGCAAATATCAAAAAGAGGTGCCGCTGCACCTCTTTTTTCATTACGCTATAAGATATTAAAGCTTACTGAACTCTCGATTTACTTTGTATGCCTCTGACGTGACATACGCTTCCATATCTCTCACTTTATGCTCCATCGAATCAAAATCACGCTCTAGCGTATTCAGCAAGTCTTTCGCGTTTTGCCCTTGTTGCCAAGGTTTACTCTTCAATGAATGCTCTTTCTTGGTTTTCATGGCTTCAACAAAGTTGTCAGGTTGCTTTTCTAGCATCAAACTCATTGCCACGTACGCCAACAAGACTAAAAAGCTCCCCCCTAACAGCGCCGCTGAAATTACAAGAATTCGTATCAGCCAAACCTCAACACCGAAATAATTGGCTAAACCTGCGCACACTCCTGTCAGCTTACCATTGACCGGATCTTTATACAGCTCTCTATGAGTCATAGGTTTGCCTCCAGTTTGGGGATTCCGCATCCAGAATTCTCTCTAGGTTATCCACACGTAGCTGCATTTTTTCTGCACGTTGAGACAGCGATTGCAGCTTTTGGAAGTCTTGCTGCGACAGACCACTCTCTGATTTACGCTTGCTGCGGTAGTGGAGAAAAAGCCACAGCGGTGCAACAAAAATCAAAAAGACAATTAATGGACCCGCAATTAAAAATGACGACATACTTTTCTCCTAATCCGCATTATTTTTCGTTATTCATTTGCTCTTTAAGCTTAGCGAGCTCTTTATCAATTTCGTCCTGTGCTTGCAGCTCAGCAAACTCTTGATCTAAAGATTTCGCGTTACCTGTTTTCGAATACAGGTCCGCTTCCGCTTCCAATTCATCAATTTTACGAGAGTATTGCTCAAACTTCGCCATCGCTTCATGAGTGCGGCTAGTATGCAAGTGCTTCTGCACATCACGACGATTACTTGCTGCTTCCGAACGAATGATCAGCGCCTGCTGCTTCGCACGTGTCTCGGTAATTTTGGCTTCTAATTTGGCAATTTCATTAGTGAGCTTGTCGATCGTTTCTTCCACCAAAGTTTGCTCATCGTGCAGCCCTTTTACGACATTTTCAAGCTTCTGCTTTTCAATCAGTGCTGCTCGCGCTAAATCTTCACGTTGTTTTGTTAACGCGAGTGTCGCTTTTTGCTGCCACTCTATAATTTGCTCTTCAATCGCTTTCACTTTACGAGCTAACTCTTTTTTGTCGGCAATCGCTTTTGCTGAGTTAGTGCGAACTTCAACTAGTGTATCTTCCATTTCTTGAATGATCAGACGAATCATTTTCTCTGGATCTTCTGCCTTATCAAGTAAAGCGCTCACGTTTGAATTTACAATATCTGCAAAACGAGAAAAAATACCCATACTACTTCTCCTAATTGGATGAGCTCGCCAATGAACTCTGAATCGTTGCTATAGGTAATCCAATTACCGTGCCAATTTTTTAAATCCATAATATTCAATAAGATAGATATTGCACTCGCTTAATCAGATTGACATGCTATGATGACTCTAGCCAACTATTGGTAATTTTTACCAACCTAGAGGACTCACTATGGCGCAAAACTTAATTGGCGAATCTCCTGCTTTTCTAGCTGTACTCGATAAAGTATCTCGTCTCGCTCCCATTGACCGTCCAGTGCTGGTTATTGGCGAGCGTGGTACAGGTAAAGAACTGATTGCTCAGCGTTTACACTATTTGTCTAAACGTTGGGATCAACCTTTGGTTTCTCTTAATTGTTCAACCTTGAGTGAAGGGCTGATCGACTCTGAGCTGTTCGGGCACGAATCTGGTGCGTTTACCGGTGCAAAAGGTCGTCACCAAGGACGATTCGAGCGGGCAGAAAATGGCACACTGTTCTTAGACGAGCTCGCTACCACCCCTTTATCTGTGCAAGAGAAGCTCCTTAGAGTGATTGAATACGGACAGTATGAACGCGTAGGTGGAGCAAAAGCGTTGGAAGCTGACGTTCGCCTGGTTTGTGCCACCAACGAAGATTTACCTAAACTCGCCGAGCAAGGAAAGTTTCGCCCTGACCTTCTTGATAGACTGGCATTTGACGTGATCCATCTACCACCTCTGCGCCATCGTCCAGAGGATATTCCACTCTTAGCCGAGTTCTTTGCAATAAAAATGTGTCGAGAGTTAGGTCTACCGTTCTTTGTTGGGTTCACCGAACAAGCCTGGCAAAGTATGGCTGACTACCCTTGGCCAGGTAACATTCGTGAATTAAAAAATGTAGTGGAGCGTGCTGTGTATCAGCAAGGAGCCAATGAACAGCCCATTGAGTCATTAATATTCAATCCATTTGAAGGTCAATTCGGTGCTCTCCCATCAATGAGAGCGGAACATAGTGAGACGCCTTCGGAACAAGAGCCTCTGTCCTCGCAACCTCCTGCTGAAGAGGCGTTCACCTTTCCACTCGATTTTAAAACATGGCAGGATGAACAAAATATAAAGTTGATTAATGAAGCACTTAAGCAAGCTCAATACAATCAACGCGGTGCTGCTAAGCTGCTAAGCTTGAGCTATGATCAGCTAAGAGGTTTAGTGCGAAAGTACAAACTGGTTTGAGCAGGTTCAGACAGTCGCCACACTTTTTAACCAATTGCACGATAAGTGCTTGTGATTATTGGTTTAGCTGACGATTTAGTGGTAAATTACCCTGATCTCAATACAGATATTACGTTCGCTAAAATGAATGTAGCGTGTTTATGAAGGCATTAATCAATTTATCGCTTGGACTTTGCGGTCTCATCCTATTGACAGGTTGCGAAGAAAAAGTCGATCACTCGAAAGTTAGACAAGACGGATTCGTCTATTGCGACCAAGGTCGTCCTAGTACTTTTAACCCGCAATTAGTAGACGGTGGCATCACTGTCGAATCCATTGCGCCGCAGTTATTCGATACGCTACTAACGCTAAACCCGGGTACTCACCAACCTGTTCCAAACTTAGCGAAATCCTGGCAAGTTAATGAGGAAGGCACCGAGTACACGTTCACTCTGCGCAAAGGTGTAGAGTTCCAAACCACTGAATGGTTTACTCCCACACGTCCGATGAATGCGGACGATGTTGTATTTAGCTTCACGCGTATTATCGACCCTAACAACCCTTTCCACGACGTAGGCGGCAGTGTCTATCCATGGTTCGCAGGCATTGACTTCGCAAATTTGGTCGAGAAAGTTGAAGCATTGGATGACAATACCGTTAAGTATACTCTATCAAGGCCAGACAACTCGTTCCTTTCCAACATTTCGACGGCACACGCACCTATCTATTCTGCTGAATATGCTGATCAACTCGTATTTTCCGATCATAAACTCGATATTGATATTTACCCTGTTGGTACTGGGCCTTTCTACCTAGACGAATACCAAGTCGCAGATTTAGTTCGCCTAAAGCGTCACGAAAACTACTGGCGTGGCAAAGTAGATATGGAACAAGTCGTATTTGATATCTCTCATCGCGGAGCTGGCGCCTTAGCTAAACTATTAAGAAATGAGTGCGATGTCCTGAACTCGCCTATTTCGAGCCAAATTCCTGTGATACTGAATGAAGAGTCCATCGTCCTGCAAGCCAAGCCAGCCATGAACGTGGCTTTTGTGGCTATCAATACTCAGCATCAAGCACTTAGTGACCCTAGAGTTCGCAAAGCCCTGAATCTCGCGATTAACCGCGACAACATTCTCGAAGCAGTTTATTTTGGCACGGGTGAGAAAGCTTATAGTCTTCTTCCACCAAGTTCTTGGGCACACCAGAAAGATGCCACTCAAATTCGCTATGACCGGAATTATTCAATGGCGCTGCTAAAAGAGGCTGGCTATGAGAAAGGTCTAGAGCTCACCATGGCGGTGCCTCTTGAGCCACGTGTCTACAACCCGAGTCCGCGTAAAACGGCAGAACTTATCCAAGCTAACTTAGCCGATGTGGGAATTACCCTTAACCTACTCACCGATGATCGAGTCGATCGCCAAGAGCTATCGAATATTGAGTCCGTTGATCTACTGCTAACAGGCTGGGTGGGAAATACGGGCGACCCAGATAACTACTTACGTCCTTTGTTATCTTGCACGTCAAAACGTGAAGGTTTAAATCTATCTATGTGGTGTAATGATGACTTTGACTTTCTGTTAGATCTGGCACTTGAGGTGAGTCAACCAAGATATCGACTCAATCTATATCGACAAGCACAAAACATTTTGAATGAGGAAGTTCCTGTGTTGCCTATTGCGCACGGTCAAAAATATCAAGCACATAGCGATAGTCTGACAGGTTTTAGAACCAGTCCATTCAATGCCCAACCGTTTGATCAAGTTGTGAGGTTGAAGTAGATGTTTTGGTATTCTGTCCGCAGACTAAATCTATTTGTCATTACGTTATTGATCCTGACTTTCGTCGGCTATAGCTTAGTGAGACTTGACCCTGATTCTTTCTGGACTACTCAAGCGTTTTTCCCTGGTTGGCTTGATTATGTCGCTCAATTGTCTCGTCTAGACTTTGGACTGACTAAAGCTGGCGTGCCCATTACCCAAGAGCTTTCAGCAGTACTTCCTGCAACTCTTGAGCTGTGTTTTGCTGCGTTTATGATATCGGTGTTTGTGGGTATTCCAGCTGGCACCATCGCGGGTATGAGACAAGGTAAATGGTTGGATAACATCATTTCGTTCTCCTCCATGGTAGGTTATGCCGCACCCTTATTCTGGATTGCGTTATTGATGATTATGTACTTCTCGCTGAATTATCAATGGTTCCCTGTTGCCGGACGCTATGACCTACTTTATGAAATTGATCATGTCACAGGATTTGCACTCATTGATGCTCTGCTATCGGACGCACCTTATCGCAAAGAGGCGTTACAAAGCGTTATTGAACATATGATTTTGCCTTGTTTAGTGCTCGCCCTCTCACCGACGATGCAAGTTATTCGTATGATGCGTACTTCAGTAACCGAAGTAATGGGACAAAACTACATTCGAGCTGCTCGAATTAGAGGTTTATCTAACTATGAAATCGTCATTGAGCACGTGCTACGTAATGCCATTCCACCCATTATTCCTAAGCTTGGGGTTCAGCTCTCAAGTATGATCACACTTGCCATTATGACTGAGTCTATTTTTAACTGGCCGGGTATTGGACGTTGGCTGCTGGATGCGCTTTCCAATCAGGATTATGCATCAATTCAAGCTGGCGTCTTGGTTGTGGCTTCTATCGTCTTGGCAGCGAGCATTTTGTCAGATCTGTTGGGTGCGATGGTCAATCCTCTAGTAAGGAAGGAATGGTATGCTGTCAGATAACGTCTACCAAGAAGAGCGTATTCCTACTCAGCTAGAGCGATTTTGGCGCAGTTATCGTTCGAATAGCCTCTCAATGTTTGGTCTTTGGTGTTTGGTTTTTGTTATTATCATCACTCTTGCCTCACCATTTATCGCGCCTTACGACCCAATGGCGCAGAGCTCCTATTTGTTAATTCCACCATCTTGGGATCCTCAAGGTACCGTCGATTTCTTCTTTGGGACCGACGATTTAGGTCGCGATATTTTGTCACGCATTATCGATGGCTCACGCCTCTCATTTGGCGCTGCAATTATCATTACAGCCATTGCAGCAGCAGTAGGTTGCTTAATTGGTATATTAGCAGGAATGACGCGCGGCCTACTTTCCAGTACGCTGAACCACCTTCTCGACACTGTAATGTCTATCCCATCGTTACTACTAGCGATCATATTCGTGGCGTTCTTAGGTCCTGGTGAGTTCAATATTCTGCTAGCAATATGTTTAGCACTCATTCCAAGGTTCATTCGCTCAATCTATGTTGCGGTTCATACCGAAGTTGAAAAAGACTACATTATGGCTGCTCGATTAGACGGCGCGAACGACTTCTATCTGCTATGGAACTCTATACTGCCTAATATATTAACAGTCATTGCAGCCGAAGTGACTTTTGCGTTATCCATCGCCATACTAGACATTACCGCACTTGGTTTCCTTGGTCTGGGCGCACAAGCGCCAAGCAGCGAATGGGGAGCAGTGTTAGGTGATGCCGCTGAGTTGCTCTATTTAGCACCATGGACTGTTATCCTTCCTGGTTTGGCTATTCTGTTTACCGTTGTTGTGGTGAATATTGTTGGTGAAGGTGTGCGCAGCGCACTAAACGCGGGGATCGAATAATGCCAGTTTTAGATATTCGACACTTGACCATCGAAATCGAGACACCACAAGGTCTCGTCAAAGCGGTGGATCGCATGAGCTTTACCATCAATGAAGGTGAAATTCGAGGTTTGGTTGGCGAATCCGGTTCAGGAAAAAGTCTTGTTGCCAAGGCCATTGTTGGCGTTTGTAAGGACAACTGGCGCGTGACCGCCGATAGAATGCGCTTAGGCAATATCGATCTACTGCAACTCACTCCTCGTGAACGCAGACGTGTTATTGCTCGCGATGTGGCAATGATTTTCCAAGAGCCTTCAACCTGTCTTGACCCCTCTGACGAAGTGGGCAAGCAGCTTATAGAATCGATCCCTTCTCGTTCCTTTGAAGGTAAATGGTGGGAGCGATTTAAGTGGCGTAAAAAACAAGCCATCGCGTTACTTCATAAGGTGGGTATTAAAGACCATACTCGTATCATGAACAGCTACCCTTACGAACTGACTGATGGTGAATGTCAGAAAATCATGATCGCCATGGCAATTGCAACCAAGCCAAAACTGCTGATTGCAGATGAACCAACCAACGACTTGGATCCAATTACTCAATCGCAAATATTGCGTCTGTTGAGTCGTATGAATCAGTTAAATAACACCACTATCATTCTGATCGGCCACGACTTAACCACCATTACTCAATGGGCGACTCGAATTACAGTGATGTACTGTGGTCAGTCTGTCGAATCGGCAGATACTGCAAAACTGCTCGCTAAACCCAAACATCCCTATACAGTTGCACTGCTCAAAGCAATGCCGGATTTTGGCGATTGGATTCCACACAAAGAGAAGCTCCAATCCTTACCAGGTTCTATTCCGCCATTACAGCATTTACCGATTGGTTGTCGCCTGGGCCCTCGTTGCCCCTATGCGCAGAGACAATGCGTGGAAATTCCTAGCGCTAAACGCGTTAAGAATCATAAATACAGTTGTCACTTCCCTCTTAATACGGAGAAAAAAGCATGAGTGCGTTGTTAGAAGTCTCCGGATTAAAAAAAGACTTTGTAACTCGATCTAAGCTATTTAAGAAAAAAATTCAGCACGCCGTTAAACCAGTGAGTTTTGACCTAGAAGCCGGGCAAACTATCGGCTTTATTGGCAAAAATGGTTCTGGTAAATCCACGCTAGCTCGTATGCTTGCGGGCGTAGTCGATCCAACCGCGGGAGAAATTCGAGTCAACGGTGATTTACTTGAACATAAAGATTACTCCACCCGTTGCAAACTGATTCGCATGATCTTTCAAGACCCAAACACGTCTTTGAATCCAAGAATTCAGATTGGTCGTATTTTGGAAGGCCCGCTAAAACGAAACACCAATATGCCTCCAGAAGCGCGTATGCGACGAGTAAAAGATACCTTGGTTCGAGTAGGCTTACTTCCAGAGCATGCTTACTTCTACCCTCAGATGTTGGCAACAGGTCAAAAGCAGCGTGTTTGCCTCGCTCGTGCTTTGATCCTTCAGCCTTCAATTATCGTCGCAGATGAAGCGTTGAACGGCCTTGATATGGCAATGCGCTCGCAAATCATTAACCTATTCTTAGAGCTTCAAGAAGAGATGGGGGTTGCGTTCGTTTACGTGTCACAACACTTAGGCATCATCAAACATATTACCGACAAGGTCATGGTAATGCACGAAGGTGATGTAGTGGAATACGGAAACACTAATGAGATCATGACCAATCCACAACATATTGTGACCCAGCGTATGGTGGAGAGTCATTTCCGCAAAACGCCAATGCATAGGTAAAAACTTGGCATAGTTAGAAGGTGGCTCGATCTTCAGACGAAAAAAAGCCAGCTAGATAAGCTGGCTTTTTAGTAACTATAACGCTTAGCGTCGAGTCTTGGAGCGAGCGCTTTGCTCACCAGCAGACTTTTTGTTACGACGCTGCTGGTTACTGCGACCTTTAGGTGCATTAGCACGCTCTTCATGACGGCGTACCGCACGACGAATCTTCTGGCTACGAGAACGCTCACGTTGACGTGACGTGTTCTGACTAAGATCTAACAACGTTTCTTTTTCGGGACGTAATTCAACGAGCTCACGAAGATAGTTCACTTCTTTCAGTGTCAGCTCCATCCATCCACCACGTGGCAGCTTCTTATCAAGATAGATGTCGCCATAACGGACACGTTTCAAGCGGCTAACTGTGGTTTCTTGTGATTCCCAAAGACGGCGAACTTCACGGTTACGACCTTCGTTGATAACTACGTAGAAAGTATGGTTCATACCTTCACCACCGGCGTAAACTACATCTTCGAAACGAGCCATACCGTCTTCAAGTTCTACGCCGTTGACCACATTGCGAACTTTCTTCTCGTTAATCTCACCAAATACACGAACCAAGTACTCACGTTCAACTTGGCGACTTGGGTGCATTAGACGGTTTGCTAGCTCACCATCGGTAGTGAAAAGAAGTAGACCTGATGTGTTGGCATCAAGACGACCAACAGAAATCCAGCGCGAACCGCGGATCTTAGGTAGGCGATCAAATACTGTGCGGCGACCTTCAGGGTCGTGACGAGTACATAACTCACCTTCTGGCTTGTAATAGGCCAGCACTCGACAAACCACTTCTTCTTGTGCTTTGGCAGAAACTGTATGACCATCAATACGGATAACCGCATTTTCGTCTTCTAGACGTTCACCTAGTCTTGCTACCTGACCATTAACACTCACGCGCCCAGATTTGATTAGGGTTTCAAGTTCACGTCGTGAACCATGGCCTGCGCGAGCAAGCACCTTTTGTAATTTTTCGCTCATTTACCTACCTATAATGTCGTCTTCACAGACGTCGAAACCAGATAATGCGACCTTAAAAATCGCGGTCGCACATTATCGCAAAGAATTCTGTTAGACGCACCAAGTTTCTTCCCTTAATTAGTAAGAAAACATTGACCTATTTATTGGAATGGCGTTGGGTCACCAGCCCCTGTTCGCAAGACTTTCGCCTCGTCATCACTAAAGTCAATAACCGTTGTAGGCTGTTCACCTAAATAGCCACCATTTAGTATGCAATCAACCGCATGCTCTAGCTTATCGCGAATATCTTCAGGATCAGACTCTGTAATGTCATTTCCCGGAAGAATCAGCGACGTTGACATTAAAGGTTCACCAAGTGCTTCTAACAAATCCAATGCGATGCGATTGTCTGGAACACGAATACCAATTGTTTTACGTTTTGGATTCATTAGCCTACGCGGCACTTCTTTGGTCCCTTTAAAAATAAAAGTAAACGGACCCGGTGTATTATTTTTAAGTAATCTGAAAGCTGTGTTGTCTACTCGAGCGTAAAGAGATAACTCTGATAAATCTCGACACAACAATGTAAAATTGTGTTTGTCATCTAAACGACGTATTTGACAGATACGCTCTAGCGCCTGTTTATTTTCAAGCTGACATCCAAGCGCGTAGCCAGAATCAGTTGGATAAATAATCACCCCACCATTGCGGATAATGGCAACGGCCTGATTGATCAAGCGCGTTTGTGGATTCTCTGGGTGTACATAAAAAAATTGACTCATTGTTATTCCTTCAAGCTTTTAGGATGCTCTCGGTACAACCTTCCATGTTGTTCGACTTCAAGAGCGCTCTCTTTTAACTACTGCTGTGCAGCATCCCCACTATCTAGTGTAGCGCTGTCGAGTGAGGTTGCCGTCTTTAAAGATAATTGGTCCCATACTGGTTCAACTCCAGATGGAAGCCATAAATTTCTACCTAACTCCATCCAAGGCGACGGGTAATGGAAATCCGACCCTTGTGAAGCTAATAGATTGTATTGTATCGCATAATCGGCCAGGTTGCGTCTTTCTTGAAGACTTTGTTGCGGCTGTGCTACTTCCATCGCGTCACCGTTAGCCTCACAAAATGCAGCGATTAGTCGTTTGAGCCACTTTGCGGTTAATTGGTAGCGCCCAGGGTGAGCGAGGACCGCCACTCCCCCTGCACTATGAATCGCAGCAACAGCTTCTTGCATTGAACACCAATTAGGAGGCACATAACCAGTATTATTACGCGTCATATATTTCTTAAACACTTGCTGCATGGTTTTAGCATAGCCGTTGTCCACCAACCACTTTGCAAAGTGTGCACGAGTGATTGGCGCGTCTCCCGCGATAAGTTTTACTTCTTCTAGAACGCCTTCACGAGTGGCCTTCTCTAATCTATGTGCAATGAGTTCGGAGCGTTCAACACGTCTTGCTTGCTGAGCTTCGATAAGCGCTAATAATTCCGGAGAATCAATTGATACGCCTAGCCCCACAATATGAATGTCTTTGTTCTGCCAGACGGTTGAGATTTCAATGCCGTTGACCAACTCAATCGGTAGTGATTGCTGTTCAATAAGCTCAAGCGCTTCGGGGATCGCATCCAAAGTATCATGGTCAGTAATGGCAAGCACCTTGACATCAAAACCAATCGCTCTGTCTAAAAGTTCGGCAACCGATAGTCGGCCATCTGAGGCTGTGGTATGGCTATGTAAATCTATCTTCATTTTTTCACAATTTCGGTTGACTTTCGCACCATGAACTAGTTAACTAGTACGCAGATACATTATTTGAGTTAAGCACGTATGTTACTAGATATTCATACAATCAAAAAACCTTTAAACCGTACGGTTAATTCTCTACAAGGTTGGTGGCGCACTTGGACACAATCCGAGTGGGCTTTTTTGCGTGCATAATCAAAACCTAATTTGATTAAAGCCCACTCAAACGAGTGGGCTTTTTTGTTTTTCGATTTAACTGATTAATTAAGCAACAAATTGAACCTATTCAACGTTGGGCAAACGTTTTAATTATGCGAGTATGTATCAAGATTGTTGCAAAAGCAGATTCAAAGAATTTAGAGGAGGTTTTGTGAACAAAGCCATTACCATCAAAAAGCAAGGTCGTTTGGAAGTACTGTCATTGCAAGTACCTTATACCCAAGATCCGACACGACTATTTCATACGCTATGTGAAAACAAAACAGATAGCCTGTTGCTTGAGTCTGCTGAAATTGACTCTAAACAAGATCTCCAAAGTCTGCTTATCGTTGATTCAGCGGTAAGAATTGTTTGTGAGGGTCACAAAGTTCGCTACGAAGCATTAACCACAAACGGCGTTAACTTACTCAATATCATTGCTCAGAATCTTGCTGAAGGTATTGAATTTACCCTACAAGAACGTGAGTTAGTCGTTCAGTTTGAGATGCCTGATGATACGCTTGATGAAGATTCTAGACTCCGTGAAGCCTCTTCTTTTGATGCACTTCGCCTTGTACAACACAGTTTCGACCTGACAGGCCAAGATAAAAATGCATTGTTTATGGGCGGACTTTTCGCTTATGACATCGTTGCTAACTTCGAACCTCTGGGTGATGCTGAGCAATCAAACCAATGCCCAGACTTCGTATTTTATGTCGCAGAGAGTTTACTTGTTGTTGACCACCAAAAAGAATCGTGCGACCTGCACACAACGTTGTTCAACCATGATGAAGATGAATTAGCTCGTATCCGAGGAAGAATTCTACAAATCAGTCAGCAATGCGATGACCTAAAGCTTGTTCCAGAGGCGAAAAAAGTTGAAGGTATCGAAGAGACCGTTAGTATCTCTGATGAAGATTTCTGCCAGATAGTAAGAGATTTAAAAGAGTACGTCGTTCGTGGCGACATTTTCCAAGTCGTTCCATCACGCCGTTTCACTCTACCATGCCCTTCTCCGCTAGCTGCATACAAAGAGCTGAAGCAAAGCAACCCAAGTCCATACATGTTCTACATGCAGGACGAGTTATTCACCCTATTTGGAGCATCACCCGAAAGCGCACTCAAGTACGGTTCTGACTCCAATCAAATTGAAATCTACCCTATTGCGGGCACACGACGTCGCGGTAAAAACGCCGATGGCTCCATCAACAAAGATCTAGACAGCCGCATTGAACTGGAACTGCGTAGCGACATGAAAGAGAACGCTGAGCACATGATGCTGGTTGATTTAGCTCGTAACGATGTTGCACGAATCGCAGAGCCCGGCACTAGACATGTCGCCGATCTACTTCAAACCGATCGTTATAGCCACGTCATGCATTTAGTGTCCCGTGTTGTTGGACAGCTCCGTGGTGATCTCGATGCCCTTCATGGCTATCAAGCATGTATGAACATGGGAACACTTACAGGTGCACCAAAGATTCGTGCTATGCAGCTTATTCGTCAATTTGAAGGGCAAACACGTGGTAGCTATGGTGGAGCAGTTGGTTACATGAATGGTACTGGTGACCTTGATACGTGTATCGTCATCCGCTCCGCCTATGTAGAGGATGGAGTTGCTCAGGTTCAAGCCGGCGCAGGTGTTGTATTTGATTCCGACCCTCAATCTGAGGCAGACGAAACACGAGGAAAAGCACAAGCCGTTATTTCTGCCATTAAAACGGCGCACAAGGGGTAATTACAATGTCTACTAATACTATTTCTAGCAAAGCCAACATTGTATTTGTCGACAACTTCGACTCATTTACTTACAACCTGGTCGACCAATTCCGCAGCTTAGGCCACAACGTAAAGATCTATCGTAATCACATTGCTGCTGACGTCATAGCTAACGCGGTGCTTGAATTGGACAATCCAGTGGTTGTGCTTTCTCCTGGCCCAGGCGCGCCAGCAGATGCGGGTTGCATGCCAGCACTCATCAAAACACTGCGTGGCAAAGTACCCATGATCGGTATTTGTCTAGGCCACCAAGCGATTGTAGAAGCTTACGGTGGTGTGGTAGCTGGTGCTGGAGAAATCATTCACGGCAAAGTATCCATGATGGCTCACGATAACCACAGCATTTATCAAGGACTGCCGTCACCAATGGCAATCGCGCGCTATCACTCTCTGGTCGCAACGACAGTGCCTGACAGCCTAGATATCACTGCACAAGTCAATGGTTTGGTGATGTCTGTCGCGCATGAACAAGACCGTGTCTGTGGTTTTCAATATCACCCAGAGTCGATCATGACGACGTATGGCGCAACGTTGCTAAGCAACGCTATTGCGTGGGCAACGAAACAGCTTTAATCATTCAAACAACTGAAACAAATTCAAGGAATCGTAATCATGGAAACTATTATTAATAAACTTTACGACCAACAAGACCTGTCTCAACAAGAGAGCCAGCAGTTGTTTGACACCATCATTAAAGGCGAACTTGACCCTATTTTGATGTCTGCCGCGTTGACCGCTCTGAAAATCAAAGGTGAAACCCCAGAAGAGATCGCAGGCGCAGCCAAAGCACTATTAGCCAATGCAAATCCCTTCCCCCGTCCTGACTATGACTTCGCAGATATCGTGGGTACTGGTGGCGACGGAGCTAACACTATCAACATTTCCACAACGGCAGCATTTGTTGCCGCGGCTTGTGGTTTAAAAGTAGCGAAGCATGGTAACCGCGGTGTGTCGAGCAAATCTGGCTCTTCTGACCTGCTCGACTCTTTTGGCATCAACCTAGCGATGTCTGCCGAGGACACACGTAAAGCCGTTGATGATATTGGTGTTGCCTTCCTATTTGCACCGCAATATCACGGTGGTGTTCGTCATGCGATGCCCGTTCGCCAAACCATGAAAACTCGCACTATCTTCAATATTTTGGGCCCGCTGATTAACCCAGCAAAACCAAATATCGAGTTGATGGGCGTTTATGACGCAAAACTGGTTCGTCCTATTGCAGAAACCATGCTACAAATGGGGATGAAACGTGCAGCTGTAGTACACGGTAGCGGTCTAGACGAAGTAGCGATTCATGGCGAAACGCTAGTAGCCGAAATCAAAGACGGAAAAATTACCGAGTACACGTTAACGCCAGAAGATTTCGGCTTAGATGCTCATCCACTTGAGGCTATCAAAGGTGGTGAGCCAGAAGAAAACCGCGCAATTATCACCAATATGCTGACCGGAAAAGGTACTGACGCTCAACTTGGCGCTGTTGCTGTCAACGTTGCGTTATTGATGAAATTATTTGGGTATGACGACCTTAAGTCTAATGCTCAGCAAGCGATAGATGCCATGAATTCAGGTAAAGCGTATCAACTCGTCCAGCAACTCGCTGAGCGCGGATAGACCATCGACGACAACATAGGAAAAGAAAATGGAAACTGTATTAGCAAAAATCGTCGAAGACAAAAAAATCTGGGTTGCGGCTCGTAAAAAGTCTCAACCACTAGAAAGCTTCAAATCAGACTTAGAGCCATCAGATCGCAGTTTTTACGATGCACTTTCTACTGGGAAAGCGGCTTTCATTCTCGAATGTAAAAAAGCGTCCCCTTCAAAAGGACTAATCCGCGACGATTTCGACTTGGACTATATTGCTTCGGTGTACAACAATCACGCAAGCGCCATCTCAGTTTTAACAGATGAGAAATATTTTCAAGGGAACTTTGATTTTCTTCCACAAGTACGCGGCCAGGTGAAACAGCCGGTTATTTGTAAGGATTTCATGATCGATGTCTATCAGGTTTATCTTGCACGTCACTATGGCGCCGACGCTATTCTACTCATGTTATCGGTACTCGATGATGACAAATATCGTGAACTTGCAGCCGTAGCTGAATCTCTGGGGTTAGGCATACTGACGGAGATAATTAGCGAGCAAGAGTTGAAGCGAGCTGATGCTTTAGGAGCAAAAGTAGTCGGTATTAATAATCGCGACTTACGAGATCTATCAATTGACTTAGATCGCACCAAGAAACTAGCACCTAAACTATCGGAAGGGACTATCGTCATTTCAGAGTCCGGAATATACAACCATCAACAAGTGCGTGATTTAGCTGCATATGCTAATGGATTCCTTATCGGCAGCTCATTGATGGCTGAAAAAGACCTCGAACTTGCCGTTCGCAAAGTGCTTTTAGGCGATAACAAAGTATGTGGCCTAACACAAGCGGACGATGCAGCAAAAGCTTACCAAGCCGGTGCAGTCAAAGGCGGACTGATTTTCGTTGAGAAGTCTCCGCGCTATGTCGATTTAGAATCAGCTCGCATGGTCATGAGTGGCGCTCCACTTGAGTTTGTTGGCGTATTCCAAAACCATAATCCGGAGTTTGTCGCAGATACAGCGAATCAACTGAAACTGTCTGCGGTCCAGCTACACGGTAACGAAGACCAAGCCTATGTGGATACGCTCAAAACCCTTCTTAATGATGATATCAAAGTGTGGAAAGCACACGGCGTCACCGATGAGCTACCAGACCTAACCAGCGTCAATGTTGACCGCCACTTATTGGATGCCAAGGTAGGTGAACAATCAGGCGGTACCGGGAAAAGCTTTGACTGGCAATTATTAAATAACACCACTGACATTATGCTAGCTGGAGGACTGTCTCCTGAGAATGTTAAGCAAGCTAGTCAGCTTGGATGCATCGGCTTAGATCTCAATTCGGGCGTTGAGTCCGCACCGGGTAAGAAAGATGCCGAAAAACTCAACCAAGCCTTCGCATTAATTCGAGATTACTAAAACTTGCTCTAGTACGAGTAACAAGTTTCAACTTAAGGAATTTACCATGTCTAAATTAGATGCCTATTTTGGCGAATACGGTGGACAATTTGTTCCACAGATCCTTGTCCCAGCACTGGATCAGCTAGAGCAAGCCTTTATCGATGCTCAGGATGACCCTGAATTTCGTTCAGAGTTTATGTCCCTACTACAAGAATACGCGGGACGTCCAACGGCACTAACACTAACTCGCAACCTAACCAAAGGCACCAAGACGAAGCTTTACCTTAAACGTGAAGATTTACTTCACGGTGGTGCTCACAAAACCAATCAAGTACTTGGCCAAGCTTTACTTGCCAAACGTATGGGTAAAAACGAAATTATTGCCGAAACAGGTGCTGGTCAGCATGGGGTTGCAACAGCACTTGCTTGTGCGTTGCTTGGACTAAAATGCCGAGTATATATGGGTGCAAAAGACGTAGAACGTCAAAGTCCTAACGTTTTCCGCATGCGTCTAATGGGTGCTGAGGTAATTCCTGTGCATTCTGGTTCAGCAACACTAAAAGATGCCTGTAATGAAGCACTACGTGACTGGTCAGCCAGCTACGAAGATGCGCACTACTTGCTAGGGACAGCGGCAGGCCCTCACCCGTTCCCAACCATTGTACGTGAATTCCAGCGTATGATTGGTGAAGAGACCAAAAATCAAATCCTAGCACGTGAAGGGGTTCTTCCTGACGCTGTTATTGCCTGTGTCGGCGGTGGCTCAAATGCCATTGGCATGTTTGCAGACTTTATTGAAGACGAGAGCGTTCGCCTAATCGGTGTTGAACCAGCAGGACTAGGGATTGATACAGACCAACACGGCGCACCATTGAAGCATGGTACTACTGGTATATTCTTCGGTATGAAAGCGCCACTTATGCAAGACCCACATGGCCAAATAGAAGAGTCTTATTCCGTCTCTGCAGGTCTCGACTTCCCATCCGTTGGACCACAGCACGCTTATCTCAATAGTATTGGTCGAGCAGAGTACGAGTCTATTTCTGATGACGAAGCACTTGAATCATTCCAAGAACTAGCACGCGGAGAAGGTATTATCCCAGCTCTTGAGTCTTCACACGCACTGGCTTACGCGTTAAAGATGGCACGCGAAAACCCAGAGAAGGAACAGCTTCTCGTTGTTAACCTATCAGGGCGCGGAGACAAAGATATATTCACTGTTCACGATATCTTAAAAGAAAAAGGAGTTATGTAATGAGCCTGAATCAAGATCGCTACAAAGAAATGTTTCAACGCCTAGGCGAGAAGAATCAAGGCGCTTTCGTTCCTTTCGTGACAATGGGAGATCCAAACCCAGAGCTGTCTCTGAAAATCATCGAAACCTTAGTTGAGTCCGGCGCTGATGCGCTAGAGCTTGGCATGCCATTTTCAGACCCTCAAGCGGACGGCCCTACTATTCAAGGCGCAAACATTCGTGCTTTGGACTCAAAAACCACACCGACTATCTGTTTTGAACTACTGGCAAAAATACGTTCAAAGTACCCAGAGCTTCCAATTGGATTGCTCATGTACGCAAACCTCGTCTATTCAGGTGGCGTTGACACTTTCTATAAGAAATGCGCGGAAGTGGGCGTCGACTCAGTACTGATCGCTGACGTCCCAACTAACGAAAGCAAAGAGTTTGTGGAAGCGGCTCATAAGCACGGTATTCACCCTATCTTTATTGCGCCACCAACAGCGAGTGAAGAAACCATTCAGCAAGTGGCAAAACTAGGCGGCGGCTATACCTACTTGCTTTCGAGAGCCGGAGTAACTGGTACTGAAACTAAAGCGAATATGCCTATGAATACTCAGCTAGACAAACTCACCAAACATGATGCTCCGCCATCATTACTTGGTTTTGGTATTTCTGAACCGAAGCAAGTATCTGAGGCGTTGGCTGCCGGTGCTGCAGGGGCTATTTCTGGTTCAGCGGTCGTTAAAATCATCGAGAACAACTTGGCAGAGCCAGAAAAAATGCTAAACAAACTTGCTGAATTTGTTAATGCAATGAAAGCAGCAACACAAAAATAGACGTCAGTTTAGACAGTTTATTTCGCCCTTTCATAACAGAAAAGTTGCGCCAAATGCGCAACTTTTTTTTTACATCTTTACCGTCACAACTATTATCAATATCTTTCAATCCGTAAGTAATTATTAACCAAATTCAAAGCAAACGTTTGCTATTGGTCAATAGAACAGCATTTCTTCTAATATTCTTATCTAAATCACCGCTAATTGATTTCTATCTATTGCTAACAGTGCTAATAAAGTGTAAAAACTCCAACGAACATTAGTCTAACATTTGCCGTTCATCTGGAAGACTATGCTAGGATTTTATAATTTATTAGCACAGGAGTTAAGGAAGTGTTAAAAGAAAAGTTGATGCTAAACAATATTGGCGTCCAAGTCGTGATTGCAATGATCTTAGGTACCCTAATCGGTGCCATGATGGGTGAATCTGCGTCTATGTTTGCCCCACTGGGTACTATCTTTATTAATCTAATTAAGATGTTAGTCATTCCTTTGGTTGCCGTAGCTCTGATTTCTGGTGCTGCAGGTCTTGGCAACAGCAGTAACGCAGGTAAAGTTGGTGTCACCACACTGGCTTATTTTGGTCTAACATCAGCTCTAGCAGTGGCGTTAGCGCTTGTTATGGGTGAAGTGTTCCAACCAGGTATTAATATCGATACAGCAGGCATCGAAGGCATGTTCTCTGCTGAATACGCTTCCAAGGGCGACCTACCTTCTTTTTGGGCAACCATTACAGGTATGATCCCGACCAACGTTTTTCAGTCCTTGAATGAAGCAAACATCCTACAGATCTTGGTGTTCTGCCTATTCTTTGGTATCGGCCTTTCTAAACTAGAAGAAACTCGTCGTAACCCTCTTCTTAATGGCGTAAACGCAATCGTTGATGTTATGGTGTGGATGATCAATAAAGTGATGATCATTGCTCCTATCGGCGTATTCGGCCTAATGGCAGAAGCGGTTGGCACTTTCGGCTTTGGTGCACTAATGGTGGTATTCAAGCTGTTCGTCGTCTACATCGCTGCCATTCTTATCTTTGGCTTTGTTGTATACCCACTAATGATTCAAGTGTTTACAAAGACATCAGCGAAGAAGTTCATTAGTGCCATGAAAAAGCCTCAGGCAGTTGCACTATCTACAGCCTCTTCAATGGCAACACTGCCTGTAACTATGGACACTGTAGAAAAAGAGTTAGGTGTTAAGAACTCGACAGCATCGTTCGTACTGCCACTTGGTGCGACCATCAACATGTCTGGTAACGCAATCTACTACGGCCTCGTAGCTATCTTCTTTGCACAACTATTTAATATCGACCTTTCAATGGGCGCATACATTGCTATCATCGTTACATCGACATTAGGTGCGGTTGGTCAAGCTGGTGTTCCAGGCCCTTCATTCCTTGTCGTAGCGGTACTACTGGCGGCTGGCATTCCTATCGAAGGTCTACCTCTGCTATTCGCTTTAGACCGTATCTTCGACATGATTCGTACTGCACTAAACATCACTGGTGATGCAGCCTGTGCGGTCATCGTTGATGCTCTGGTTGAAGAAGAAGCACAAGAGGCTGAGTTACAAAAACAGCAAGCTTAACGTAAAGCTAATAAACGGATTACAAGGGTTGTCACTCTATGGTGGCGACCCTTTTTTATATGAGACTGTTTTAATTTATATTTTTCTATTAGGTTATCTCTGATTACAAACAAAAGGAGTTCGTTTCGTCACTCATAGAGCTCTCCTTGTCCAAAGCATCTTCACCACCAATTTGTTCAAATTGTTTTGTATTGGCAAAGTTTTGGTTACACTGTCGTGAATCACCATTGAAAGGTTTGCGAGAAACATGAAGCAACTACTTGATTTTATTCCACTGATTATCTTTTTCGTTCTATATAAGATGCAAGATATCTACGTAGCAACGGGCGCATTGATCGTCGCAACCGCAGTTCAAATCGTCGTCACCTATTTCCTATATAAGAAAGTCGAAAAAATGCAGGTCATTACATTTTTAATGGTCGCTGTGTTTGGTGGCATGACGATATTCTTACATGATGACAACTTCATAAAATGGAAAGTAACTATTGTTTACGTGATCTTTGCGATAGGTCTAGCGGTTAGTCATGCAATGGGACGAAGTGCTATTAAAGGTATGCTGGGTAAAGAAATCACCTTACCTGACGCGGTTTGGGCCAAAGTAAACTATGCGTGGGTCGGCTTCTTTTCTTTCTGCGCGGGTTTGAACATTTACGTCGCTTACTCCCTTCCACTCGACGTTTGGGTAAACTTTAAAGTCTTCGGCCTATTAGCCGCTACCCTGCTCTTCACCATTTTCACTGGTGTGTATATCTACAAACACATCCCAAAAGATGAAGAAGGCAAACCTGCCAAAAATGAGAACCAAGATCATACGTCTTGATTCAAGGCGGAAGTTTTGTATACTCCGCAGATAATTGAAAACAGCGACCTACGGGTCGCTGTCTTGTTTCAGGAAGACTATAACCATGACCAATACAACATCGAACACACCCAAAGGCCAGCCTATAATTCGTACTCTGGCTATGCCAGAAAACACCAATGCGAATGGCGATATATTTGGTGGTTGGATTATGTCTCAATTGGACTTAGCCGGCGGTATCCTAGCTAAAGAGATCTCTCATGGCCGTATCGTGACGGTTTCAGTGTCAGGTATCACGTTCAAACACCCCGTAAAAGTTGGTGATGTGGTTTGCTGCTATGGTGAATGCACCAAAATTGGTAATACCTCAATGACCATCAACCTAGAAGTATGGGTTAAACCAGTAAGCTTAGAAGGTGTCGGAGAGCGTTACCAAGTATGTGAAGCAACCTTCCATTACGTTGCCATTGATGCAAATGGACGCCCTCGTCCAATTAATCCAAATTAAAGCAGTTCTAGCGATGACTTTTCAGTGAAAAAATGACATCTTATGAGGACATGACTATTTGAAGGAAACAAATATGTGGTACGTTATTTTTTCACAAGACGTTGAGAACTCACTAGAAAAGCGTCTCAGCGTTCGCCCACAACATCTGGAAAGACTTCAAACACTCCAAGATGAAGGTCGATTGCTCACCGCAGGCCCAATGCCAGCCATCGACAGTGATAATCCGGGAGATGCTGGGTTTACTGGCTCAACCGTTATTGCTGAGTTCGAATCGTTAGCGGCAGCGCAACAATGGGCAGATGCTGACCCGTACATTGAAGCTGGTGTTTATGCTAACGTTATCGTTAAACCATTTAAGAAAGTATTCTAAAGGCGAACGATGAAAAAATCTCTTTGGATGGCTATCACGGCAGTGACCGTGTTAGCTGGCTGTTCTAGCACCAATGATGACCAACAGCGTCAAATAGAAATGCTGGCTCAAAGCCGCGCTAGCGTGTTGTCTTCTGGTTTGCCGATTGAACAGGGCCCTTTATCCATCATGAAGGCCTCCGCCAACAAAGGCACGGTTGAAATTATGATGATCTACAATACCGATGCCAAAGGCGCGAAACCGCTTGATACGGTATTACGTAATAGCATGAACTATTACTGTACAGACCGTGAAGTGAAGTCAAATCTGGATATGGGTTTGGCCTATCGCATCAAAATTCGTAATTCGCGCGGTCAACTTATGATAGACCAGCTAGTCACAAAAGATTATTGCGACAAGCCGCCTGCGAACTAGTTCGACTCATCGAAAAAAGGCTTGCAGATGCAAGCCTTTTCTACTTTTTTCACCGATTAACTTAGCTTTTTACGTAAGTTACTCGCAGCTTTCACTAAGTTGTTTAATGACGCTTCCGTTTCTTCCCAGTTACGTGTTTTTAGACCGCAGTCTGGGTTCACCCATAACCTTTCCACAGGAATACGTTCAGCCGCTTTCTCAATCAATTGCTCAATCCATTCAACGGTCGGGATGTTTGGAGAGTGAATATCGTAAACCCCCGGTCCAATCTCATTTGGATAGTTAAACTCTTCAAACGCATTTAGCAGTTCCATATTTGAACGAGAAGTTTCAATGGTAATCACATCTGCATCTAACGCAGCAACAGATTCAATGATTTCATTAAACTCGCTGTAACACATATGAGTGTGTATTTGGGTTTCTGGTTTAGCACTTGCCGCAGACACTTTGAACGCCTTCACCGCCCACTCTAGATACGCTTTATGGTCACGCTGTTTTAGCGGTAAGCCTTCGCGAATAGCAGGTTCATCAATCTGAATGATATTAATTCCGGCGTTCTGCAAATCATTAACTTCATCTTGAAGCGCTAATGCAAGCTGATTCGCTATCGTTTCTCGCGTCACATCCTCACGAGGGAACGTCCAACATAAGATAGTCACAGGACCCGTTAACATACCTTTCATCGGTTTTGAGGTTAGAGACTGAGCGTAAGTTGACCACTCAACTGTCATTGGTTTGTCACGTTCAATATCAGCAACCACGATGGCAGGTTTCACACAGCGCGAACCATAGCTCTGTACCCAACCAAATTGAGTAGTTTGAAAGCCTGAAAGATTCTCCGCAAAGTACTCCACCATATCATTACGTTCAGCTTCACCATGCACCAAAACATCTAATCCAGTGGCTTCCTGTCGCTCTACCGTATCTTTGATAAACGCATGCATAGCGGTTTGATAGCTAGAGAAATCAATGTCATTACGTTTGTACGCCGCACGTGTTTGTCGAACTTCAGAGGTTTGTGGGAACGAACCTATCGTCGTAGTTGGCAATAAAGGAAGCTTCAAAACTTCTTTCTGGTGATGGGCTCGCTCATCATAAGGTGCGCAGCGATCACCGTTGGTTTGGCCCAGAGCGGCAACACGCTTTTGAACCGCAGGTTTATTCACCCAAGTCGATAGCTCACGCTCTATAATGGGTTGACTGTATTGAGCACAATACTGTCTTGCATTTTCATCGCCATCTAATGCCTTAGCCAACCATTGCACTTCACTAACCTTCTGTTTGGCAAAGGAGAACCAGTTTTTTGTTCCTTCTGGAAGTTTGGTCTCCAGGTCTAAATCAACCGGGCTGTGTAGCAAAGAACATGAGGTGGCGATCCACAAACGATCACCAAGCTTTTCTTTTACTGGCTGCAACTGTTGTAGCTTACTGTGTAGATTTGCGCGCCATACATTTCGACCATTGATAGTACCGACCGATAACACCCAGTCTTCTGGTAGTTGATCAACCACTATATTTAGCTGTTCAGGAGCCGCTGCTACATCAATGTGCAGCCCATCAACACTTAGCTGCTTAATCACATCTAGCGATTCTACAACCGAGTCAAAATAGGTTGTTAGTAACACTTTCACGTCACTTCGAATTACCTGATAGGCCAGCTTAAAACTGCTTAGCCATGGCTTTGGAAGCTCAAGAGACAATATTGGCTCGTCAATTTGCACCCACTCCACACCCTGCTTTTCTAGTTTCGCTAAGATAGCTTGGTATGCCGTCAAAAGACGCGGCAAAAGAGTGAGTCTATCAAAACCGTCTTCGACTTCTTTACCGAGATAAAGGTAACTCAACGGGCCTAGAAGCACAGGTTTCACATTGCGGTTATCTTGCTGAGCTTCATTTATCTCATCAAATAATTGGGTCCAACTTACCTGAAAACTATCTTGCGAGGAAAACTCAGGAACAATATAGTGATAGTTGGTGTTAAACCACTTCGTCATGTCTGACGCCGCTTGGCCACTGCAGCCGCACTGAGCTTGTGACTGGCCTCGTCCGACACGAAAAAGAGTATCAAGATCAGGAAAGCCGTTCGCATGTCGCTTTGGCACATGGCCTAGCAGTAAACTGGTACCAAGTACATGGTCATACCAAGCAAAATCGCCTGCTGTCACGAATGACAGTTCATTATCGCGTTGCAGCGCCCAGTTATTCTCTTTGATGTCATTTGCGGTTTGCTTGAGAGCAGCTTGGTCGCTCTCCCCTTTCCAGTATTTCTCTAGAGCAAATTTAAGTTCGCGTTTTTCACCGATACGTGGATAGCCAAGAATGTGAGTTACTGTCATGTTGATGTCCTTTATCTGAAGCAGTCTGGATGGCTAAACTATCTCCTAGCCAGCAAATATGAACAATCTCAAATCATTCACATTGAATATGAAATTAATTCAACAACAGATAGAAATAGATTTTGGACGTCTAGATGTTTACACATCCTATAAATCGCGTTAAGTTAATAGTCAAGGGAACAGGATGAGGGATATTCATGATAGAGCTAAAGCACTTAAAGACATTGGCATCGCTACGGGACACAGGATCACTAACTGCGACCGCCACATCGCTTCACCTAACTCAGTCCGCCCTCTCTCATCAACTGAAGGACCTAGAAGCGCGTATCGGCTCACCGTTGTTTATTCGTAAGACACGCCCAGTTCGATTTACCTCAGAAGGAGAGATACTCCTCAACCTAGCGAACGAAATTCTTCCTCGCATAGCACAAGCGGAAGGTGATTTAGCAGGTCTCAAAGAAGACATCAACGGTCGTTTGCACATGGCAATAGACTGTCACTCTTGCTTTCAATGGCTGATGCCTGCGTTGAAAGAGTACCAACTCGCGTGGCCTCATGTAGAACTCGATTTTTCCTCTGGCTTCGGCTTTGAACCTATTCCTGCATTGGTTGCTGGAGAGCTAGATCTGGTCATTACCTCTGATATCCAGCCGCGCTCTGAAATTCATTATGAACCCCTGTTCGATTTTGAGATGCGTTTAGTCACGTCCATTTCTCACCTACTAGCAGAAAAGTCTGTGATTAAACCCGAAGATCTATCTGAGCAGACCTTATTGACATATCCCGTTCAAAAGCAACGTCTCGATGTAGTCAAACATTTCTTAACCCCAGCAGGGATAGAACCAAAGAAATGGAAACAAGCTGACAACACCTTAATGTTGGTGCAAATGGTATCGGCAGGTTTAGGGGTCGCAGCTTTACCTAACTGGGCAGTGAGTGAGTTTTCTCGCCAAGGGTTAATTACCAGTAAGCCACTAGGACAAGGGCTTTGGCGAAGACTCTTTGCCGCGGTGAGAAATGGAGAAAAGGATAAACACTATCTGCAAGCGTTTTTTGGGACAGCGAGAACACAATGTCAGCAGCACCTAGAAGGTATCAAGATCGCTTAAGCTCTATTGTAACGTCTCTTCAAAAAAGTAAGCCCTCAATACTAGAGGGCTTATTTGATTATAACGCTGCATTGATTAAGAACGCGGACTCACGATTCCCAAACATACTGCCTGCTGTTTGTCCTGCGGAGACTCTTGATAAATCACTTCTTGCTGAATATCTGGTACAAACTGCGGCCATTCATTAGTAAAGCGAGCAAATACCCCTTTTTCACATCCTGCCCCCATATTACCCATCAACAACACACCCTGCTGCGAAATCGCTTCTGCTGAGATATGGCGATTGTAAACATTGGGTAGCGTCTCATTGCTCCACTGATTCGTCATTTTTGGATGAGGCGCAATATAGAAGGTAAACCATTGAGAAAGCTCTGTTCCACCAACTAATGTCAACGGCTTGTCGTTGTGTTGGTACCAAAACTGTTCTGCTTCGTTGCTTAACGTCTTAATCCCACTAAAGTTCTGTCCCGCATTACGAACGTTAAAGATCATCACCGAGGCGTAACCAACAATCATAACCAATGCCATCACTGACAACACTTTAAATGGTCTCGATAGTTTACCTACAACATCTTTTGCTAGATAAGCAACCAATACTGCCGGCGCAGGCATGAAGAACGGGTGTAGCCATTCCACAAGGCGATTACCTTTATGGAAGGTAAACCAAGCCATGATAAGCACCAGCGGAGCCAATAAAACGAACGTTGTTAACCATACTTTTTCAGGCACATCTTTAGTTAGTTTCAGCGCCCGTTTGCCAAGTAGCGCGGCTAACAAAATAAACGGATAGAATACCGACAGCAGCGCTAACCAACTACCAGGACTCAACTGTGCCGATACTTGACCACTCACCCACTTCACCGACGAGAAGTTGTTAGCAAACATCCAAAAGAAGTTTGGTGTTACTAAAGCTAGAAACGCAATAATACCGGCATAGAAATACGGTTCTTTCCAAAAGCGACGCACGCTTGGCACTGTAAGGCTAAGTATAAATACCATCGCAACCGGTGCGAAGGTCGTGTATTTAGCCATTGCAGAGCAACCGGCTAACACACCAAACGGTAACCACCACTTCGCGTTTTCATAAACCGCTTTAACAAAAAACAGCAAAATCCATGACCAAGAACCGAACAACAAATAGTTGTCGTTATATGGAATGGCTTCAAAATTGATCACGCCCGATAAGTTCAGAGTCAGCAGACCCAACCATGCAAAGGCCGTTGAGTCTGTAAGTTTGTAAGTGAGTCTGTAGCAACCCAGCATACCCAACGCAATAACAGAGAAGTGACCTACATACCAAAATGCTGATGCAAACTCTGTAGTATCTGAGACAAGTAAAATACGAGCAAAAAAGCCTACAAACCACGGGTTGTTTGGACTTCCCCATTCACCATTACTGGCCCAGTTCAACGCTTCCACTGCGTCATAAGGTACGGTTGGATCTAGATGATAAGACACCAAAGACCAAGCAACGGCATAGAAAAAACACCACATGAATGCAAAGCGATGCGAACGCTGCACATCTGTTGAACTCGTGGATGCTCGGTCAAAACTGAGAATAGTTGAAAACATTGGCTAAAAAGGGCTCCCCTAAAAAGTCAAAATAGAAGGTTTTGGCGATAGACTTTACTCACTTGAAGCGCATCACAAAATGGCTTCAAGTCATTTTTCTGTAAATATCTTAGTTATTAATAAGTTATATAAATTAATGACACTTATAATATGAATAGTCTATATGGATAGATAGTCAAGAGCTGTAATGAAATGTCAGCATCGAAGGGACAGAAGAGTACCTTCAGATCGGAAGAGTAAAACGAGAAGTGACTGATTCTATTTATGAATCACACCATTCAATACATTCTGTATAAACTGAATTAAACCATGTGATTCATAATAATTAGAGAGATGCTGAATTATTGCGCGTTAACCGTTTGAGACTCCACCTGTTCGATGTGCTTAACCGCACTCTCAGAAAACCCATCGTGCAGGTGATAATAGCGTTTGTAAACAATGCCACTAATCGCCATTAAGATTGCAGGTAAGCCCACCATCATGAACTCGATGCCAAAAATAGTGTCCGCAGTTTGTTCTACGTTCGGTACATAGCCGACTAATGACAGTCCCACACCAACGATGAAGCCACCGGCTGCACCCGCGAATTTCACCAACATGGTTTGAACTGAGAAAATAACACTCTCGCTGCGACGACCAGTTTTATATTCACCATAGTCCACAACATCAGCAAGCATTACGGTTTGTAGCGCATTCGCAATACCGATACCAAATTTGATCGCCGCACCTGAGAGACCGATGAGCACCACGTTACCCGGAGCCAAGCCACTCATCGCAAGTAGCAGGCCACATGAGAGAATCGGGAAACCACAGGCGATAAACCACAAGTTCTTTCTAGGCAACTTAGCAGCAATGCGTGGGAACAAGAAAACACCCGCGACTTCCGCAGCACCAGCAACCATCATATAGATTGGGAAAAGTTCAGGATTTCCTAGTGCATAAGAAAAGTAATAGATAGCGAATCCACCCACTAACAAGTTAGCGATTTGGAAAGATAATACCGTGCCAATCAGTGCTTTTAGTTGGTCATTTTGACCAATAATCACCATCACATCTTTGAAATTAAACTTCTCCGCGGCATTTGCTTTGACGTTGGTATCCTCTTTTACATTGCGAGCCACCAAGAAAGCACTTAACACAAATAGAATCGCGATTAGGATTGATAGATTGAAAAAACCCTCTCCTTGATTGCCGTCTCCTAACGTACCAACAATATGCAAGCCGTAAGTACCGATGATAAACCACGCCAAGCTAGCGAATAGACGAGGCCATACGACTAACTTCTCGCGTTCTTGTCTAGAGCTAGACAGCGCTGGAATCATCGACCAATAAGGAATGTCCATAATGGTATAGGTCAGCCCCCATAAGATGTACGCTGCCGCTGCATATACATATAAGGCTGTGCCCTCAAACATATGGGTACTAAACAACGCAATCAACACTACCGCGTTTAGAATCGTCCCAACAACAATCCACGGACGGAACTTACCCATTTTTGAGCGAGTGTTGTCAACGATCACGCCCATAAGTGGGTCAGTCACAGCATCGAAAATTCGGGCCACAAGGAAAATTGTACCGACAAACGCAGCGGACAACCCTGCGACGTCCGTAAAGTAGAACATTAGGAAGATGTAGATAGGCGCACAGGCAAAGTCTTTGCCTAAAGCACCTAGGCCGTATGAGAGTTTGGTTTTTAGAGTCAGTTGATCAGACATAGGTTACACTTAGTTTCTTTGATTTATTGGTCTGAGCGCAATCCTACTGACAGAAGCGTCACCTTTCTGTGATCCATGACCACAACTGGAAACGTTTACACTGACATATTTAAAAATGAGATCTAAAACAGAAAAACATAACAATATGTAAATTAAATGTGACCGAATACAGCTATTACTAGCTTAGAGTAGCAAATAAACTCCGGAAACGATTACAAACCAACAAAAAAGGCTGCAGGACAAAGTCATGCAGCCTTTTTGCAATCAGTACAGTTTATAGTCTCTGTAACACCACTAGAACCGCAGATTCCGAGTCTAGTATCGGCATCGTCAAACCGATCTCTTCGCACCATTCTCCAGTTAACTCACATCCCTCTTCCATCCAAGGCGGTTGGTAGTTAACGATGTCATCAAATAAAGCAGGTTTATCAATCACGGAAACTTTGTACCTTGCTTTAGGATCCAGTCCTGGCATTCGTAGATGCCCGCTTAAAGAGTTCGTTGGCATGGCCAACTGAGCGATCTGGATAACCGCTTGAGACTGGTCCTTTGCGACAACGGCTGAAATCTGATGGGCGTTATCATCGGTTTCAAGACGCCATGAATTCCCACTGTGTAACAATGATCGCAATGATTTGTGCAACTTGATGTAGCGCTCAAATCCTTGTTTTTCAAAGTCACTTTCTTTGACTGGATCAAGTTCAATTCCCATATGGCCGAACAAGGCAGTGAGGCCCCTAAATTCAATAGAGTGACGGCGTCTGGTACTATGGCAATGGCTCGCACCGATATGGCTCCCCATGACTTCCGGTGGGAAGAAATAGCTCATACCTCGTTGTATAGACTGTCGCTCGAGCGCATCATTATTATCTGATGCCCAGAAGCGATGGGTACGCTTCAACACTTCAAAATCGATTCTTCCACCGCCTGCTGCACACGATTCAATTTCTACGTTAGGATGTTTTTCTCGCACTTTATCAACCAGCTGATAATAGCGAACCACTTGTTGATACCCGGCCGCTTTACCTCTGTGTCCGGGTTGCACCACTTCACGATTCATATCCCACTTGATGTAGCCGATATTGTAAGTGGATAGGAAATAATCCAAGCGCTCAAACAAGAATTCAAACGCTGCATCATTTTGAAGATCGATGACATATTGGTTGCGCCCAGTAGGTTGTTGGTAGCCATCAACTGCCAGCAGCCAATCAGGGTGACTACGATAAAGATCGGAATTCTTGTTGATCATTTCCGGCTCAAACCATAGGCCGAATTCCATTCCGAGATTATTTACATGCTCAACAACAGGCTGCAAACCGTTAGGATATTTTGTTTCATCTAAAAACCAATCCCCCAACGCGGCCTTATCACCATCGCGGCCCTTAAACCACCCGTCGTCAATAATAAAGCGCTCAACGCCCATCTGTGCTGCTTGTGTCGCCATAGACATGATGTAGTCAGGGTCGTGGTCAAAATAGATACCTTCCCAAGTATTCAAGTGAATTGGACGAGGTTTATTCACAAACTCAGAAGGTAAAATTGAGTGACGTACGTGTTCATGGAATTGCTGGCTCATGCCATTCAACCCTTTATCGCTGTAACTGGCATACAGCCACGGAGTAGTTAGACTTTCACCTTGTTCAAGAGTCACTTCTCCCGGCAGATAGATAACTTCAGCCTGAGCATAACGGCGGCCATCGGCTTTCACATCAACTCTTAACCTGTGGTTCCCACTCCACGCAAAATGGAAACCCCAAACATCACCAGACATTTCATCAAAATGGCTGGTACCCGCAATAATTGCTGGATAATGCTCATGAGAGGTCCGTCCACGACGGTTCTCTTGTTGGAAGCCTCCTTGTAATAATGGCTGACGTACCGTTTGGAATTCATGAACCCAGCGCCCGAAGAAGCTCATCAATTCTTTGGCTCGCTCTGGCAACATCAAAGTATTGGCTAATCGGTTTACTTGATACGCTCCCGCCTTATTATTCGTTAGTGTATGACGAACTTTAACCACATCGTACTGATCCAAATGCAGTTCAGTGGTTAACGTTAGCCCCACAGATGCATCTTCACTGACTAAGGTAAGCTGACCATCTTTGTGGAGTGTCTCTGAAATGGTAAAAACTGGAGCCCAATCTAGGCCGTTGCGGTGTCCTTCTAAGGCCGGACTGCTAAATAACCCGCGAGCCAATTCCGGAGTTAAAGACATAGCGATATCATCATCCAAGCGCCCATAAGGAACTGGACGTTGCAACGCCAACCGTGATTGAGGGTCAGACACATCGATGTTCTTACCCCAGTGTAAAACCTCGGCTAACTCCCCGACTTCAAGAAGCATCTGTGTACTGGTGCCCTTAAGTTCAATCAGCGTTTTATTTGTCATTCACTCTAACCTCAGAAACGATTTGCTCTACATAATAGCTTCAAATCGTAGAAATTCTGTGAGGCACTGCATAATCATGGAAACGTTTACAATTATAGTGTGTTCAAAGCGTGTTTTCTAAACATAGGAGGATAAAGCGGCTGAACGTATAATTGCGCCAAAACAAGATGGTCAAGTAGAGTTAAACTTTATTCACGGTAACATTTTTGGAAACGATTACTCTAATCGTTAAAAATGGGGGTTCACGCACACTAATAGCGTTTGTCATATTTGCTTAAGCATTGTTTAATAAAATGATTAATAAGATGTAGAGAGCGTCATGGCCACAATCAAAGAAGTCGCAAAAGAAGCTGGCGTTTCAATCGCGACCACATCCCGAGTGATAAACAATGCTCCCCACACTAGTGAGGCCGCTATCGTTGCAGTTCAAGCTGCCATGAAAAAGCTTGGCTATCGACCAAATGCAAACGCGCGCGCGCTGGTTAGCAAATCGTCTAATACCGTAGGGATTCTGGTCCACGACGTATCTGCTCCCTTCTTTGGCGCTATGGTTAAAGCCATAGATACCATCGCTGCAGAGCAAGGCAAACAAATTCTTATCGGTAGCGGATACCACGACCCCGTGAAAGAGCGAAATGCTATCAACCTACTCATTAGTAGTCGCTGTGAGTCACTTGTCATCCACAGTAAAGGACTGTCAGATGAAGAGCTCACTGAACTGGCCGACGAAATACCCGGTATGATGATCATTAACCGCTCTGTTCCAGCAATTGCAGACCGCTGTATTGCACTCGATAATTTCAAGGGATCGTATTTGGCCACTGAGTTTTTGATCAAAAACGGTCACGAGAAAATAGGCTACATCGCCTCTAGTCACGACATCGATGATGCCCATGATCGTAGAGATGGATACCTAGCAGCACTCAAAGATCACAACATCGAACCCAATGAAGAATTTATAGAGTATGGTGAGCCGGATGAGATCGGCGGTGAACAAGCCATGGTGAACCTACTCGCCAAGAATCTATCGATTACCGCCGTCGCTACCTATAACGATGATATGGCGGCAGGCTGCTTAGCATTAATCCAAGAAAATGGTATTCGAATTCCAGAAGATATGTCTGTTATTGGATTCGATGATGGATTGATCGCTCGTTTTATCTACCCTCGCCTGACAACTATTCGTTACCCAATTCAGGTGATGGCTAAACAAGCCGTATTAGAAGCGTTACAAAGAGCCAGCGGGAAAGAGGTTGAAAGAGCACAAAACCTATTTGCGCCAATATTAGTAAAACGCTCTTCAGTAAGCAGAAGATAACAGGAATTAGCTCAGTGCTGCGCCACTCAAGAGCGCAGCAATCCGTAGACAGCGTGATCAACGACCCTGCCATTTATGTTCTCATTGCGAGTAATTATCCCTTCCAGCGAGAAGCCCAAACGCTCCGCCACATTTCTACTAGCCGTATTTTCAGTCGCAACACACAGCTGAACCTTCTCCATACCAAGCTCGTTAAATGCACATTCGATAAGCCTACCGACGCTGCGCGTGACAATCCCGTTACCTTGCGCCCTTGATGATAGCCAGTAACCTAACTCCACCTTCTTTAGCGACAGGTTGATAGCGTTAAAACTAATGTTTCCTACCAACTCGCCACGATACATCATGGCACACACCAAAGATTTACCATCCGCGTAATCGTGCAGCGACTGGGTAATAAATCGCTGAAAAAAAGCTTCTGAGTCGGCGTGAGGTGGCCACGCTAACCATTGTGCTAAGTAGTCGCGTTGCTCGTTAACTATCTTCAGATACTGCCCTGCAAAAGAAGGTTGTACTAACGCAAGCTCAATTTCGTCATCAACTTTTAAAGTGAACACCGCGAGTCTCCTCTCAACTTCTAACTGACAGATTAAACAGAATATTTTCATTTACTAATGCCTTAGTTATACCTGATTAATGGGATTTCACAATTGTCAGTTTTTTGCCGAACTGATATTTCCACAGAATCACTTGGTTTACGCCGCATAAACTGAGACAATCCGCCGGTAATTCTTATATCAAATGGCTCATTATGAAAATCTTAGTTCGAAACCTTGACCGAGACACAATTGAACACGACGTACGAAAACTGTTTCTAGACCACGGCCGCGTTGTTGAGTGTACACTGGTGTTAGATAAGGAAACGGGTAAGTCTAAAGGCTTTGCGTTTGTAGATATGCCAAACGAAGACGAAGCGAAATTGGCGATCAAGGAACTCAATCTTACCATGTTCAAAGGCAGCAAGATTCGCGTAAAATTTGCAGGTCACTAATTTGCAGGTCACCAAGACCAATAAGGCCAGTCTATGACTGGCCTTAACATTATCTAGCAAAACGTTTCAATATACAGACGCTCTACTTTATCTCTAGCCCACTGTGTTCTACGTAGAAACTTGAGCGATGATTTAATAGAAGGGTCTTTAGAAAAACAGTTCACTCGAATGATATCGTGTAACCCAGACCACCCATAATGCTCCACCAATTGAGTAAGGATTTTCTCCAGCTTTAGGCCATGTAGAGGGTTGTTTGGTTGTTCAGTTCTCATTAAAAGTTCCAAAATAGTGTGTGGGTGGAATGCGGCGCTATTTCATCATAGGCTATAGCTAGAAAGCAATCGCATTTACTGATGTCTTTCAACATATCACCGTCGGTAACTACTGCACTCATTATCACAGCTACAGTACTAAGAGCAAACTTCTTACTTTTTTGAATGAAAACTCAGGATTTAACCATGACTACTATCACTTTGGAAACAAACGTCGGTAATATCGACATTGAGCTTAATATCGAAAAAGCCCCTGTTAGTGCCAAAAATTTTCTTAAATATTGCCAAGAAGGTTTTTATCAAGGAACAGTATTTCATCGCGTCATCGACGGATTCATGATTCAAGCTGGCGGTTACAACCAAAATCTTGAAGAAAAGCCAGGTCGCGCACCTATCGTCAACGAGGCCAATCGAGGACTTAAAAACGTGACGGGTTCTATAGCGATGGCTCGTACCGATGCGCCTCATTCTGCAACATCGGAATTTTTCATTAATTTAGCTAACAACGACTTCCTTGACCACACCGCCACCACAAACCGCGGCTGGGGCTACTCGGTTTTCGGCAAAGTGACCGCAGGCATGGATGTAGTCAACGCCATTGGAAAAGTATCAACGCATTCCTACAAAGGGCATGATGACGTCCCTTGTGAGCCAATTATGATTACTGACGTAGTAGTGAAATAACTGCCGACCGTTCAGTGTTTTTTTGAGTGAGAAAAGTACTAGAGCTCAAAGCAGTCCTTAACTCTCTAGTCTACTTCACCTATAACTTACCACTTCAATCAAACAGCTTGAGCGGTTCGATAAACGACTCACCGCTCTCGGGTAAATCTGCCCCAAAATACTCGGCGACACTCGCCCCGATGTCTGCTAACGTCGCACGCTCACTAAAGCACACACCATTGATACCGTTCTTATGAACCAATAACGGCACTTTTTCTCTGGTGTGTTGCCCGTGACCAATATAAGGGTCATTCCCATGATCGGCAGTGACCACTAAAACATCCTCATCGTTCATCACTTGCATAATTTTAGCGATTCCAACGTCGCTTTTTTCCAACACTTTCCAATATGAATCTGGATCTTGTCGATGCCCAGATAAATCGGTTTCCTGCACATTGATACAAATAAACCCATGTTTTCGCTTATCAATTTCCTGATAAGCAATAGATAAGATCTGTTCCGTATCCACTAATCCTTTGAAACTCACACCGTGGTTGTTTTCTACAATGTCGGCCACCTTACCAACCAAAACAGTTTCACAATCAACATTGGCGAGTAAATGAGGAACTTGCACTAAATGGTTAACCCCGTACCCTAGGTGAGCGACCTGAAATCCTCTTTCATACACTTTAGATTTAGGTGCATTAACTCCAATGCACTCTCCACGGACTTCTATCGAATCAATAAGCTGTTCGGTCGCATCAAGTCGCCCTCCAAATACAATGTTTCTTGCTACATCATTATTTGCACGAACAATTCGACCGATATTCAATAAACTATCAAATTCAATACGATTTAAATCCGCAGCAACGTTATACACCTCACCTAATTCAGCTTCCAGATTGTCGCCAATCACTACACATTGCTCGACCAACAGTACAGCAAGCTCTCCTCTCTTTACCCGCTCAACGAAACACCCAGCCTCTTCAAGAGACTCTTGAATCGTATCAATAGAGTTATGAAATGGATTTACCCTTGGTGATTTAGGTAGCGTTCCCATAAGCTCTTGATGTCCAGCAAACGTGTCGCATCCTTGGTGTTTCAGGTTGATGGTACCGGTGTTGGCGTTAGGGTTTTGTTTAAGGCGCGATACGTTGCAATCAACAACATTACTAAGTCCCAATAACGCTAGCGTTGGTAAATCTCTATTGGGATAAGAGGCCAGTAGTTTGTATGCGGTATTCGCTCCAATATCTTTGGTTCGGCTTTCATGGACATCGTCCATGGCACCAACACCGAATCCATCCAAGACAATAACGATAAACCTACCCATCTACCGTCCCTCCCAGCGAATCATAGCGCCCAATAATCCTTGGGTTTCCAGATTGAATACCATCAACTAAAACCACATCGGAACGAGTGACAAAGACCTGAGTTCGAAATGCCATGATTATTGGTGTACCTACATTATGGCTCCCAGATACTTTTAGGTGATAATCGATAGCGTTCACATCCTCATTGCTAACAGGGATTACCAAACCATTAATCAATGCATGTTCAAGCTGACCACGACGGTAGTAACCACCACCATAACAATACGACGCACCTTGAAACTGATGAGAAATCTCTGATAAATACAGCATCGCCACTTTTTCAGGCTGACTGCCATCAATGTTAGCTGGGAATGTACCAGTCAAAGCATGCCCCGGCTCACCATGCGTTCCCCCTAGCCGTTTAATCATGGTTAGAGTGTTACAACATGTCGCTGAAGGCATATTGACTTGATGAGGCATATCCCCCTCAGGCCAATGTTTGATGACTTGATGCAGCGTGTCGACGTTCTCTGTTGCTGTAAGCTGCTCACCATCGAACAAAAAGCAAGGGAAATGAGTCACTCCTTCTAGCTGAATCCCCTTCATTTGACCAAGCGCCTCTAACACAGAGTCGACTTCGGCAATCGGAAATCCTGCCTCTTGGTTGACATAAAGCCTGTCCTCGTCGCCATAAAACTTCACTAGCACAGGTTGCACTCTGCCGCACTTGGAGGCTGCATCTGAGATTTGACGTGCTTTATCTAGCGAATAGACGGTCATAACTTCTGGCTTCATCTCTGCCACGATTTGTTCCACCATAGCCGTCGGAGGCTGGACTAAATGACCCACGTGTTGAACCTTGACTCCCGCTAAATGCAGAGCTCGCGCTTCTTTGAAATCCACAGCAACAATACCGTCATAGCCTAAATCAAGAAGAAGCTGTGCTAAATACGGGTTACGCCCAAATTGTTTTGTCATGCCATACAGCTTTAATCCAAGGTCGTTAGCACACTGCCTTATGACTTTGGCGTTTGCTGTAAATTGTTCGACATCGATGACGTACGAATCCGGTAACAGGTTCCCCTGCTCATGAAGAGCAAGGGTAGCCTGAATCAGTGCGTCGTTTTGATGTTGCAAAGCATTTAAATACATATACTTTTCAATCCACTCTTTTATTTTCATTTTTTTGAAGATTAATTCCCAAAAAAATCTAGTTACGACACACTCAGTTTAATTGCATACAGATTGCTCAAAAGAAAACTGATTTCCGTCTCAGGTATCTCAGGTACGCCAGAGGCCGAACATAACTGATTGTTCATGCTGACAATGTCTGAAAATACGTCGTCATCTTGCATTTCTTTTAGAATCTCAGAATCCAAGCCTTCTACAATAGGATTGCTTTGTAGTACTCGATCAATAGCGCGTGCAAAATGAGTCATCGCCATCTGAAATTGTTCTGAATCCTCTTTCACATTCCATTCAATCGTCAAGATTCCGACAGCCCTCATAGTCGCATCAAACGCGATTTGACTGATTACGTTATGCTCCAAAAGAAGAGACATTCGTTGTTTCATAATTTCTCCAAATCTCTGTACAGATAGGTATGAAAAAAGCTGTACGCGTATTTATGCAGGAACAAAAAGCCCAAAGACGTAAAGTAGGTTTAACACCACACCGGTAAGTATTGCCGCTACTGCAGGCGCTGCAATTTTCAAAATTGGACGACCCATTACTTCGTTCAAGTAGTACAACATTGCAAAGATCGTGAACCCTGTCGTGCTACCCATTTTCATCACCGCAAGCACACCCCCAATAAGCAAAGCAAATTCCATTAGCGTGTTCATGCTATTACGAATATTGTCCGAAGCATTTCGAATTGAAGGGAACTGCTCTAAGAAGCGGCCGATACCACGGAGTAAGAAGATCTCGATGCAAATTGTAATCGCGCCAAGTACCGCCGCCACAGGTGCATTTGGTGAGAGATAACCCACTACAAACACAAACGTAAAGCCAACAACGCCATAAACCCCGGTAGCAAGTGCCGTAGTGGCAATCAGTGGAATAAAGCCTAAACCACGCATCATTTCAGACAAAGCTACTTGGTTTAATGCTTCTTTTTGAGCTACAGGGTCTTCTATTTTGTAGGCATCTGCTAACGAGTAAATAGAGACTTCTGAACCCGCAAAGATTCCCGACGCAGCGGCAGCGGCTATCAGTGCACCAACAACAGCTAAGTAAGGCATGTTCTTGAAGATTCGCTTAGTCCGCTCTTCAAACAAGCTTCGCATACCACTCATATCTGGAGGGGTAATACCGTTCGCTTTATCTTGAACATCTTTACGAATCGCGATAGCCACAAGCATCACCATACCGACAAAGATTTGAATTGACTCAGGATAGATACCCGTAAACTTCATCACAAACAGTCGTGATAGAAGTATGACAACGCCTGCAACAGCCCCTGCTTTCCATCCAAACTGGTAGAAAATAGCTAACAATGGGAATAGCGCAAAAGCCGACATGACAGGTGTACCCAACTCACCCAAAGCACCCAGCGCATCAATTGGAAGGCCTGTCAGAACCGCATTAACACCAGCCAGACTGGTAACCACTAATACGCCCCAAATGCCGCCCCCAAGTACCGCCATAATGCGGCTCGTTGCCATAACACCGATGATGTCCGTCGGTAAGAAAAGCAGCCACGGGTTAAGAAGCCCTGTCGATAAGGTAAAAGAAATACCCACAGACGCGACAAAACCGATAGACAAACCAAAAGCAACGGAACCCGCATCTCGGCGTGTCATATTACCTTCGATCAACTGCGGCAATATGGGTCGTATCCCATCGTGAAATACAGCGGCCGACATATGTGCAACTAAAGCAGTCATTGCACACAAGGTCGCAATTAGAGCAATGTTGGTGATATCCATAACTACACCTCTCTCGCTAGCAAGGTCGCTAACATAGGAACGGCGTGGTCTACGTGCTCAATTGATAATCCAAACGCCTTTTTACCTTCGGTAATAAATTGAGCAATTTGCTCTTCCTTGGCTTGAATAGCAGGCTTTGCAATCGTGCACGACTCATTGAAGCCAATAATAGCAATAGCCATGCTAAGTGCTGCGCCCGCGCCTGTGTTGCAGGCCCCGACGTAGTAATCAAGCTCACCTGCTTTTACTTTCATCGCGGCATCCATGTCGTTAAGAATGTGACATTCAAACTTCCCTGGCGCCGCCTCCTCTATCTGCGCTTTGATTTGTTCGCGTTGTAAACCCGCGATAGCGATTGTTTTCATTCTGCTTTCCTTTTTTGTTTATCCGTTATTGAAAAATCGGTTTGGATTGTGTTTGAGCATAAGTTCGACATCACCTTCGCTTACACCAGAAGCGAACAGTCGGGGAACAAACTCTTCCATTAAGTAGCTAAAACCTAACCCGCCATTCGCTTTTAAATGCGAACGTCGAGTTATATCCATCGACAACATAAGTTGCTCGACGTATCCCTTAGCAATCAGGGTATTAATTACTTCAATTCTCTTTTCATCGGGGTAGTAACTGTTCTTACCAATTGTATCGAGCTGCACGTAACACCCGTGATCCAACAAATAAAGTAAGTCATCAAGGTTATCTCGAAGGTCGCAGTGCCCTATCGTCACCTTCCTAAGGTCGATGCCCTCCCCCCTAAGTATCTGGATCTGTTGCTTCGCCATCGTGCTAAATGACGTGTGCGTTGAAATAGGCGCGTCTGTCTCTTTGTGAGCAATGGCTGCAGCTAAGAAGACGTTCTTTTCTAGTGGGGAGAATCGGTTTTCGCTGCTCCCAATCTCACCAATCACAGACGCCTTTAGAGAGGTGCCATCCAGAGGTTGTTCAATTTCGTCAATCATGGTTTGGGCAATATCTCGAATCGACAGATTCGCTAAGAAATCCGGAAAGAAACCCTCGATGTAATAGCCAGTCGACAAAACAACATTCATCCCTGACGCCTTAATTAAATCCTCAATAAATTGAGGATTTCTACCCATAAAACGATTAGTCACCTCAACGATATTCCGCACTCCAAGTTTCCTAAGCGTGATAAGCTCCTGTTTAATCAATTCAAATTGATCAAGTTTGCAATCAATATCTCCCTTCTGAGGAGATAAATCGATATGCAGATGCTCATGGCAATAGGTAAAACCGGTTGTGTCGAATGACATCTCATTTTCTCCTTGTTAGCTCGAACCTAATAAGTTGGAATCACTTTTCCGGATATCACATCTGTTTGATGCGCTAGTAACTTCTCGTTATTGACGAATTTCTTTAGCATCGCCTTTAAATAGTCCGAGCCTTTTCTGACCATCAATACCGCGATCGACGCCTTTTCAAAATCCGGAATAGACGTTAGCGGCTCTTCGCTAAGGCCCATCGCCTCAATAGAATCTTCTCGTGAGGCATACCAGATTGCCGCATCGATCTCCCCTTTTACAATTTGCTTGAGGCATTCGTTGTAAGGTACTGGAACCACTTCAATCTCTTGATTTTTAAAGTAGATTTCAGTAAGCAATTTTTGGTCTGGCGATTCAGCATCAACACCAATTCGTCTGACGTTATTACGCTCCGACTGCCTGTAAATCAATCGATGTTCTGGTACATAACTGTGAGCATCCAACTCTACTGCAATCTCCAATTCGCCCTCTGCAACATACTTTTCTGAGGCTAGTTTGGACATGATAGCGATGTCGTAGATACCGTCGCTAAGACATTCCGCCCTAACGCCTGCGCCTCTCATATGAGCAAAGTACAGGGGCACGTTGTCTATCTGCTGCTTAAGACCAGAGGCCAATCCCTCGTAATGCTTGGTATACGGTAGCGGCATCGCACAAACGATATTACCAATCTCGGAAATACCCACCAACTTATGAAAATTTAGTGAAGAGATAATGGTGCCATTACGTCCTTGACGACTTAGGTAAACCGCCTCTTCCTTTTCGATAAATTTAATCGCGTTTGCTACATAGCCAACAGAACAACCAATCTCGAGCGACAGCTCATCAATCGTCTTGAGTCTATCTCCAGCCTCTGTCGTTAATAAATAACGGGCGATGTGGATAATGGCCGCTCCGTTTTTCTTTATATAGTTTTGACTACTCATTTTTATTCTTCATTTTTTTGAGGATTTAATTTAACCATACCAGAACAATAAAAAAAGCAAAGCGCGTCACACTCTTATTAACTACTAACAAAAGCATTAAAACTGGATTACCAGTCACCCAAAACGAAAAAAGTGCCGGATTACTCGGCACTTTTATCTACTGCTAACCTAAAAAGATCAGTGTGGGCTTGATTATCACTCCACCAATTCACCCGCTCCTTGCAGCGAGCGCTGACTATTTTCTACTAAGAATATCGTTGCCGTCTGCTTTAACATTGCCCACTCCGCATCATCAACAAAAATGCCTTCTACCCAAGCTGCTTGCTGCGAGCTAGAAAGTTCAGTGCTATCGATATGGGTGTTGTATTGGTCAGCTAATGCTGTCTGGCTAAAGTCCTCAATCGACAATTCAATCGTCATCGAGTGAAGGTCGTCTTCAACAAGATCGGTGTCAGAAAAATAGAGCTCTGGTGCAACACATCCTCTGTTGAGTACATAAAGAGTGCGTTTGGGTTGACTACCATTGCTCCAATATGCTCTACAAGCAATGCCCTTCGCTGCCAGTTTTACCAATTCGCTATACGCTAGCCAGCGATTGTGACAATTCAACAATGTTATTTTGAGCTGCTTCTGCCCAATCATCGACTCAAGTGCGAAATCTAAGATAACAGGCAGATGGCACGCTACGCTATTTTTGTGGAGATCCACCTCCAGTACACCTGGTTCAACCTTATTGATTTGAACTGCGCAGTCTTGTTCGAGACCAAGGTAGTTACATGCATTGTTAAAATGGCGAATCCCATTAAGTCCAACCATTTGCAGGTCCGCAACCATATTAGCAATCACGTCCGCTTCGCCACAGGAGCGTTTCATACCCAAAAAAGCTTTGTTTACCGCAGCGACTAATTCATTGTGAGATACGATCATACCAACGTCCTTATGGCGTAATAGAGTTAATGGAAGTCATAGATTGCTCGCTAGGCAGCAGTGGAAAGATCCAATTATCTTGGTAATTCTCATCGCCGATTTCGTCTAGCAACGGTGCACCTTGGAAAAAGGTGACTCGCACCCAACGGTCAGAGCGAGGATCAAACTTCGTCGCCCCAAAGATGGCTAGTTTGCAGCGCAATAAATGCATTGGTAATGATTGTTTGTGGAGAACATTCATTTGAATGTCTCCCATCACGCGATTACCTAGCGTCCATACCCTTCTTGCAATAGCCCGATATTGAGGAAAATGCAGTAGGAATTGCGCAATCGACATATCTTGAGATTGTTGTCTTAACGCTCTGTACAGGTAATACGCTTGTCTGCCAATATCAAGCGGTAGTTCTTTATCTGCCCCTTGTTCTTCCTCACGCACACCTAAGCGGGGCTCTTCTTTGTCCTGTGATCGATACCAAAACCAATAGCTGTTTTCTGGCATCGAAAAGTCGGTGCTGACTGCCCACTGATAACGGGCCTTCAATAACGAAATCAAATCACTGACTTTTTTACCTGTCGGCAGGAACAGCGTTTCATCCGTATTCATCAGGTCTGCAAATACGTCAACTTGTTCTGGGTAGAGCTCCATCAGACACGCAATAAGGATTTCTTGAGCTTCCATATTCATTAACTGATTTTGTTCGAGCAAATCCCCCCAAGTTGAGGCATTTCCAAGGTGTGTGGCTAGTTGGTCTACCAATAAAGACAATTCATCAAGCGCCTGCTGATTTAAGCTGTTTTGCACCTCATTAATCGTTATTACTTGCGCCAAGTGCATAGTCGCTTTGCTAAGCAGAACTTTAAGTTGCGGCAACTTGTCTTTATTAGTTTGCTGCGCTAACACCGTCGCGAGGGCTTTTTCTCGTGACGTCATCCACTGATCAACGATGCATGGGTGATTAATCAAGTATGGCGCCATACCAAGCCCAGTCGCATTTCCAACGCCCAAGTATCGCTGCAAGCCGCGATCTAATGATACCGCTTTATCACCGCCCTGTTGCGTCGCCAAGTAATGCACCCAATCCAAACTGAATTCGCGCAGCAGATACACGGCGCACATTTGGGCGCTGAATGACTGACTAAAGTCATCGTTATCTTCCAGTAACTTAAAATCAGCAATCCCGAACTTACCATTACCGTATACTGCTGTTGTACGCAGAATATAACCAACCTCGGCAAGCTCTTTCGCGTCTGGTTGAGTGCCCTTGGCAAGGTGAGAAACAATATGTTCGAAAACTCGAACACTCTTATTAGCGCGAGCCAATACAAGGACATCGTTGGTATTGCGCCCTGCTTCTTGAAGCGGCACATTAGCACGCAACTTCTCCAACAGAGACACATCAACATCTCCATACACTAGAGCGAATGTCACATCCCATTTCTCTGCAATCACGCGGTCGTTGCGCTCTTCATCAGCAATCTGGTCACAAAATACCACTAGATGATAAACGTGCTTAGGTGTTGCGAGACGGTAAATGACGTGTCCATACCCTTGCGGCGACAACTGCCATTCATGCTTACTCACCTGCCAATTTTGCTGTGCCATTTTGCGAATTAAGCTGCGCACAAAACTGATTCGATTTTGATGCATAGCGCCAAGTCGTTGTGGATTCATTACCACATCAACGCTACGAAGCGGAGTCTCAGTGTAAGTTGAACGATGTACATCCATTTTGCTCACCTGTTTTAATTATAAGAATGATTGGAGCTGTGTGGGGTGTGAACCTAAGCCCACACAGCATTCACGTTATTGAAGAACTATTGTTGTGTTTATAAGCCTTGTTCTTTTGCCAGTTTCATCGCGATTTGCGGAGCATTCCATAGGGAGGGCAACAGTACTAAGGATACTGGTACCGCGGTTATCACGATAAAGGACTGCAGTGCCGAAATGCCGCCCGACCCCAGTGATATTAAGATGATTGCCGTCACCCCCATCATTACTCCCCAGAAGGTACGGACGATTGCATTTGGCTCCGTTTCACCACTGATGACAACACTGATGGTGTAAGTCATAGAATCACCCGTAGTGACAATGAATATGGTGGTCAGCACTAAGAACAAAATGGAAACCAGCATTGGCATAGGTAATTGTTGTGTTACTGCGAGTAACGCTCCCGGAAGGTTAAACCCTTCGAATGCTTTACTCACACTACCAGGGTCGGCAATCTCGAACGCAAGTCCTGTCCCACCAACGATGGTGAACCAGAAGCAGGTCGCGAATGGCGCCGCAATACTAATGATAGAAATGATTTGGCGAATGCTTCGACCACGTGAGATACGAGCAATAAAAATAGCCATTAGTGGTCCATAACCTAAGAACCAGCCCCAGAAGAATACCGTCCACCAGCTCAGCCATCCTTCATCGCCTCGATATGTCGCCATCGGAATGAAGTTATCCAGCATGGTACCCATACCTTGGATATAACCATTAAAGATAAAGTTAGTTGGACCAAACAGTAGGATGTAAACCATCAGCGCAATAGCTAAGATGACGTTATAGCGGCTCAACATCTGCATTCCGCGATTAAGACCGCTGAGTGCTGATAGCGTGTATAGCACTATCGCGAACAGAATAATGATCAGCTGAGTGGTGAAGCCATCTGGAATATCAAACAGTGCGTTCAACGCATAGCTCACTTGCAGCCCCAAAAAACCAATAGGTCCGATGGTTCCAGCGGCAACTGCCACAATACAACATGCGTCAATCAGAGCACCTGTATGACCTTTCAACGCACGCTCTCCCAATACTGGATACAGTAAGGTACGAGGTTTTAAAGGTAAGCCTTTGTCATAGTGCAAATGCATCATAACAATGGAGGTTAAGCTGCCAACAATTGCCCATGACAAGAAGCTCCAGTGCATAAATGACTGCGACAAAGCATTAATCGCTGTTTGCATAACGCTGTCTTGGGGACCGTACAGAGGAGGAGGACTCACATAGTGCGCAATCGGCTCAGCTGCTGCCCAAAATACACCGCCCCCTGCCAGCAAGGTACAGAATAGAATGGCCATCCAGCGAAATGAGTCGAGCTCTGGTTTCACATTGCCGCCCAAAATCACCTTGCCTGTTCGCCCTGCTGCGAGACCAAGACCAATAAGAAAAGTGAGTAATAGTAATATTTGCCAGTAAGGGCCAAAAACTTTTACTGACCAGCTAAAACCAGCATTGACTAGAGAAGAAAGCAGCTCGCCATCGTAAAGCGCAAGTGCAACAAACAGAGCGATAAAGCCGCCACTGTACCAAAACGCTGGGTTATTCAACCCCAACTTATCCGATGAAGAGAGTTTACTTTTATGTTCTATCTCCGCGCTTGCAGAAGACGGTGGTGCTGTGTTCATGCTATTGGTTAGATCAGACATACTCTGACTCCAGAAGTTTGTGTTGCTCGCCTTGGGGGAAAGCAACCTATGTTGTGTTTAACGCTCACCTGTTGTTTTTATATTGGCGAGCTCTTCCATGTTCGGGTGTACGCTATAGATTTGGCTCCAATCCTTGTTGTAAGAAGTCAAACCAATTGCCACCCATAATTTTCCCCGCCTCGCCTTCACTGAAGCCATGACGGACTAATCCGTTGTAGATATTTTCCATTCCTTTACTGCCGCTAAACCAAGGAAGTGCATCAGGCCAACCTGAATTAGCAGCCGAACCTTCGCCATAATCCATGGTTTTTGACCAGCGTCCGTTGCGCATCCACTCCAAAACTTGTTGAGGCTGATTCAGGCAAAGGTCGCTTCCGATGCCAATGTGGTCGATGCCAGCGATATCCGCGGTTTTCTCCACCATTTGGCAAAAGTCCTCTAATGAACACTCACTGCCATTGGGTAGATGAAATGGATAGAGGCTAAATCCAATCAGACCGCCACGCTCGGTAAGGGATTTGATCACCGTGTTCGACTTGTTTCGCAGCGCATCATGAGCGAATGTCGGATTGGCATGACTGATACAAATTGGACGAGCAGAAAGGTCTATCGCCTCCAGCGTTGAACGTTCGGCGCTGTGTGACATATCGATGATCATGCCGACACGGTTCATCTCTTCGATGACTTGCTTACCAAAACGGGTGATGCCAGTATCGTGCTGTTCGTAACATCCTGTCGCCAATAGGCTTTGGTTGTTGTAGGTCAGTTGCATGATGAGCAGCCCTTGACGGCGCATGACTTCAATTAAGCCAATTTCGTCATCAATCGGAGAACAGTTCTGTGCCCCCATAAAAATGCCAACCTTGCCCAATGCCTTTGCGAGCTCAACATCTGCCATGGAATAAACCGGCATAATGAGGTCATCGTTTTGCTCGAAGCGAAGGTTCCATTCGGCAAATCGAGTCAGTGTCTCACGTGCATTCTCGTGATAAGCGATAGTGACATGAACAGCGGTAATACCGCTGGCTTTGAGCGTTTGAAAATACTCTCTGTCCCAATTGCAGTATTGCAATCCGTCTATGACAATCCCTTGCTGGTACATACCCCACCTCTTGCTGTACTCATTGAATTGGTATTCAAGATGAGTGACGTTGTGACGTCACTCTCTCGATGTCGTGTGATGATTAGTAAGGGCGTTGGTACGCTGTTTTTACTACGGTATAGAACTCTTTTGCGTATTGACCTTGCTCACGTGGACCAAAGCTAGACTCTTTACGACCACCAAAAGGTACGTGATAATCTGTACCTGCTGTTGGCAAGTTCACCATGGCACAACCGGTTTGAATCTGTTGCTTGAAGATGGCACTGTTTCGCAGGCTTTGAGTGATGATGCCACCTGTTAATCCAAATCGTGTGTCGTTAGCGGTTGCGATTGCTTCATCTAGGTCGGCGACTCGAATAACGCTCGCCATAGGCGCAAACACTTCTTCTTGGTTCACTTCCCACTCATTCTTAGTATTCAAGAACAGAGTTGGTGACATGTAGTAACCCTCATGCTCAAGATTCAGGCGTTCTCCGCCAAACGCGAGCTCTGCACCACTTTGACGAGCTTTTTCAATCCAACCAAAGTTTGCCTCTAATTGGTTGCCGTCAACCACTGGCCCCATAAAGATGCCTTCTTCAAGTGCATGACCTACTTTTAGTTCGCTCATTCGCTTAATGAGTGCCTCAACGTATTGATCATGAATGCCGTCCGTCACCACAAGACGAGAAGACGCGGTACACTTCTGGCCTGCACCAGAGAAAGATCCAGCAATCGTCGCCTCTACTGCAATCTGAATATCAGCATCATCGGCAATGACCAGTGCGTTTTTGCTGCCCATTTCCAACTGGCAACGAACAAAATTCGGAGCGGTTGCGGCTGCTACTTTACGACCCGTTTCAACAGAACCCGTGAAACTGACGCCGTTCACATCTGTTGAATTGATCAGTGTGTTACCCACTTCAGAACCACTACCTAACACCAAGTTAAACGTGCCAGCAGGTATGCCTTGACGATGGATAATTTCCGTTAGAGCCACCGCACTCGCTGGAGTAAGATTCGCAGGTTTCCAAATGACGCTGTTACCAAAGGCCAATGCAGGCGCAATCTTCCAAGCCGCCGTTGCTGTTGGGAAGTTCCAAGGGGAAATAATCGCGATCACACCAACTGCTTCACGAGTCACTTCCACCGAAACGCCCGGACGCACTGAATCGGCACTGTCACCTATCTGACGTAACACCTCAGCCGCGAAGTATTGGAAGAATTGACCAGCTCGATAGATTTCACCACGACCTTCTAAGAATGGCTTGCCCTCCTCGCGAGAAAGCAAGGTGCCAAGTTCATCACAGCGCGCTATCAATTCGTCTCCAATTGCTTGCAGCACCGCTTGCTTGCGTTCAATAGGCGTTTTTTCCCACTCTGGCTGTGCATGTTTAGCTGCGGATATGGCTTGCTGAACCTGCGCTTGGCTAGCCTGAGCAAAGTGACCTAGATTTTCAGAAATATCCGATGGGTTAATGTTGGCAATGGTGCTCACACCAGACTGCCACTCCCCTGAGATGTACAAGGCATTTTCAGTTGGAATAGTAAGTTGTTGAGTCATTATGCTTTCCTTGTTCTGTAGCTCACTAGATAAGATCTAGCCGCCAATATTCTGCTTAGTTGATTCGTAAACTGTCTTCATTCTGGTTGCGGCGCGGCTGCATACACAACAAATTCGACCAGCATTTCTTCTCTCGCTAATCCCGCCACGACCATGGCTGCGCGATTTGGATAAGGCGCTTCAAAGTATTCGGCATAAACTTCATTAACGGTTTTGAGGTACTCTCGGTCTGTCACGTAGATCAACACTTGCAATACGGAATCTAGAGACGAACCAGCACATTCCAGTGTGTGAGCCAGGTTGTTAAACGTCTGACGGGTTTGTGCTTCAATGCCACCATCAACAACGGCTCCAGTATCATCGATAGGTATCTGTGCGGTATAAAGCGTGCCATTGTTAACAATCGCCCATTCAAGTGGCGCCTTTGAAGCGAAGAGAGAAGTTTTAACTGGAGACTTTTGGGTTTGAAAATTCACGAGCAATCCACCATTTGTAACAACTATGTTTCTTGATGGTTAAATAATGCTACTTGATATTTGATAAATCTAACGGTAAATTTTTTACATTTGATAAGTAAAATCTATCACCTTACAAAAGGTACGGTGACAAAAGGGCTTAAGGAAGTGGTCTAATGAGTATCAAGCTTCAACAATTGTGGCATTTTGTGATGGTGGTCGAAGAAGGGGGATTCAGAGCAGCCTCCAACAGAGCCAACCGCTCGCAAGCAGCATTGTCAACATCAATAAAAGAACTCGAAAAGAACTTAGGTCAGGCACTGTTTGAATCAGGGAACAAATCCAAACTCACACCATTTGGCGAGATTTGCCTTCCCAAAGTAATCCAGTTTCTTAACGTCTATAGTGCATTAGATAATGATTTACGAGCCGCTGCTGCGGGGCAACAAGGACGAGTCAGAATCGCCAGTGTCCCATCCGTCGCAGCTAAGCTGATTCCCAGCGTATTGGGCGCTTTTTGCGAACAATTTCCTAATGTGGAGGTAAGTCTGATTGATGATAACGCTGCAGGTGTCGAAGCACGACTATTGTCAGGGGAAGTCGACTTGGCCCTAGGTAACAGCTCACACCTTGAAGATGGCGCTATCGAGTTTACGCCGCTTATCTCAGATCCCATTGGCGTCGTCTGTTTGAACGACAATCCTATTGCTTCTCAAACCGAAGGCATCGAATGGCAAACTCTGTTACAACAGCCATTTATCAGAAATGGTACTTGCAAGCTCCTAGACCCAACACCAGCCAGAGCCCTCAGCGAGCAGGCTTTGTATTCCGTTGAAAATATCACCTCTCTTTTCTCTGTATTGGAGCTTGGTATTGGCATTACCACACTGCCAAAACTTGCCTTTCCCACTAATGAAACTCGATTAGTCTGGCTTCCTCTTATCGACCCACCTTTACAAAGGCAAATCGGGATATTTCGCCTAACTGAACGAACGATTTCCCCTCAAGCACAAGCATTCCATGACTTATGTGTGACTTATTTGAATTATGACAATTAGAGGACATTAAGCACGTCTGCAACATTCAAAAGGATGTTCAGAAAAACCTAGCATTACGCTAGGTTTTTCATTACGTTACATAGCTTGAGCAAATAGCTTAAAGATTTCTTCTCGCGTCGGAACCCTAGGGTTGCCTCCAAGACATGGGTCAGCCAGAGTCTTATCTAACCAAAGAGCAAAATCACTTTCTTGAATGCCTAGCTCTGCTAAGCCATTTGGAATTTGCACACGCTGTGAAAGCTGACGAATTCTTGCTATTGCGGCTTTCGCCGCAGATTCATCATCTAAGTCTGCAGTACTCGAACCCATAGCTTCGGCAATCGCTCTAAACGGTTGCGGACGTGTTTGAGCATTGAACTCACACACTTCCGGTAACAAGATAGCATTACAAACACCATGAGGAAGGTTATGTGTAGCACCTGGTTGATGAGCCATGGCGTGAACCAAACCTAAACCTGCGCTGTTAAACGCCATACCCGCAAGAAACTGAGCACAAGCTAATTGTTCACGCGCCTCTAGGTTTTGGCCATCATCTACCGCAACTGGTAACCATTTATTGATGAGGCGAATCGCTTCCAAAGCCGTCGGTTTAGTTAGTGTATGTGCACCGGGTGTAACATAGGCTTCAATGGCATGGGTGAGCGCATCCATACCCGTGCTAGCGGTTACGCTGCTTGGTAATCCCAACATAAGCTCAGGGTCATTAACCGCCAAATCAGGTATCTGCTTGGCATCAATAATCACCATTTTTACTTGCCGTTCTTCGTCAGTAATAACCGAGTTAGACGTCATTTCTGCTGCTGTCCCTGCTGTCGTATTAACCGCGACAAAGTAGTCACCCACAACACGCACTTTGCCTACACCTTCATAATCACAAATGTCACCGCCATTTGAGGTCACTATGCGTATAGCTTTAGCACAATCTACAGGGCTACCTCCACCGACAGCAATGAAACAGTCACACTGTTCCTTTTGGTACAGCTCTAGCCCTTCTCTTACTAGTGCAGCCGTTGGGTTGGGTGTCACTTTATCGAACAACACATAATCAATGCTAAGCTGCTCCAATTGAGCCAGCAATGAATCAAGAATCCCCAGTTTAACCAGATTCGCATCTGTCACGATAAGCGCAGTGTTAATCGATTGAGCTTGGATCTCTTGTACCGCATCGTTAATAGCGCCAGCCCCAGCTAAACTCAACTTGGGCAAATTTAAAGAAAAAGCCATGGTCATTTCCCTCTACATCTTCAAATAAGTTATTGGTAACTACTGCTCAACTCTCAGTCCATATGACTTGAACTTGCCCAAAACCTTTTGCATTTCTGCATCGTCAAGCACGGGGACATCTGGTGTAATCGCCATTGTTTTCAGATAGAGGTCAGCCAATACTTCGACTTCATGTGCTAGCCACAGTGCTTTTTCTAAATTAGCCTCACCCGCAATAAGTCCATGGTGTTGCAGCAAAATGGCTTTGCTGTTTGCCATCCCTTCTTTGACATACTCGGCTAGTTCGTGACTGCCAAAAGTAGCGTAAGGGACACAAGGGATCTCTGTCGCACCCGACGCAGCAACCATATAATGAATCGCTGGGATTGGTTTGTTCAGAATGGATACCGCCGCACAATTAATGGCGTGATTGTGAACCACCGCGTTTACGTCTTCACGAGTTTGATAACAAGTCAGATGGAAGTGCCACTCTGATGACGGTAACTTGCCTTCCTCAAAGAACCCATCATGAGTGACATACACAATATGATCGGGTGTGAGTTTGTCGTATGCGATGCCCGTTGGTGTGATCAACATACCGTTATCAAAACGAACACTGACATTTCCAGCAGTGCCTTGGTTCAACCCAAGTCTTGTCATTTCAAGGCAAGTGTCGATGATTTGTTGCGAAAGTTGTTGTCTGTTCATGCTTATAGTTCCTTAAATTCTGTTACGCCTTTCTTGAGAATGATGTTGCCGTATTTTGCCGTTTCGCCTGTAACGACAACGGCGGTGCAACTTCTCACGCGTTCATAAAAAGCAAATCGTTCGATACGCTCAATCATGGTTGCATCAATGTTGTTAGTGTTTATTGCGGTTAGATAGCGATCCTCAACCGAAGGATCTAGCGTATCGCCTTCAACAGCCTGCATCATCGCCAAGGGCTGCTGAACATATTGGTCCAATTCAAATAGTGGGATGATGCCGCTTAGTAGCGTGCTAACTCGAATACCATCAGCCCTAATAACGTTGGAATTAAAGCTCGCAGCCGGAAAATGTGCGTCTGCAAGTAAGATTTCGTCTCCGTGTCCCATGCCTGCTAATGTTGCAATTAACTGCGGAGATAGCGCCGGATGAATTCCTTTAAGCATATTCTGGCTCCTTCTTTGTGCTCATTACGTGATTACGTGGTTCGACTCTCGTTGTCGGCGATTTCATGGCATTTTGAGCCTCAGATAACGAGTTAAAATGACCAACACCGTAAAACGCCACCATTGCAGCTCCAGTTACCGTCGCCTCTGCTTGGTCGACGATTAATAGTGGCTTTTGAATGGCATCGGCACGCAGTTGGTTCCAGAGCGTATTCTTTGTCCCTCCACCTACGGCAATAACGGGTAAACTTCCTAAATGGCAACGCTCTGCAAGGTAATCAAAGTTACGTTTGAACTGCAGACTTAACCCTTCAAAAACAGCTCGGGTAACCTGCCCTCTCGTGGTGTGAATAGACAAACCTTCAATAGCACCGTTACCTTGTCCTCCAGCGTCAACAGAAAAATCTGGATTAAAGCGAACATTCCCTGCTCCAGGGCCGGCGGACTCAGCTTCTGAAATCATGATCTGATAAAGTTCGCTGCTGTCTTTTTCCGCTTGATAAAAGTGGTTAACAACCCACTCAATAACAGCGCTGGACAACCATTGGATAGCCGGGTTGTATACCCCTTGAACCGCATCCAATTCGACTGTTAATCCTTTTTCAAGAGAGTCTCTATCCACCTTGGGCTTCGACGAACGAGCCATGAGAATTTCCCATGTACCTGAACTTAAAAACGCTTGGTCTTGTTCAGCACCAGAACCAATTAACGCAAACTGAGTATCATGTCCGGTAGAAACGACTGGAGTCGACTTTGGTAATCCCAACAGCTCAGCCACCTCATCGAGTACCAACCCAACCTGACAACCGGCATCTATTAGGTTCGGAAAGTGCTCAGCACTTAAATCTAGGTATGACAATGTCTTATCATCCCAACTACCATCACCTAGACTTGTTAGCATTGAGGTACCAGCCATGGTTCGATCTGTGGTCAGTTCTCCGGTTAACTTGTGAGTTAGCATCGAGGAAATGAACACAAACTTGTCCATCGATTGATAGATCTTCGGCTCGTTATCTTTAAGCCAACGAAGCTTGTAGAGCGTATTGAAGCTGTAGTCGCCAACCCCATTACTTTGGTATAGGGCTAGTCTGTCGGTCTCTGTCTCTACTTGCGACATCACAGGTACCGTTCTCGGACATTTCCAAGAAATAATTGGATATATTTGTTGAGCGCTTTTCGAATACGGTGCACCATCAACCCCGAACGTTGTTACTGTCACCGCCACTATCTGCTCTGCATTCAATTGGCTAGTAACCGCGGCGCAGCACCTGACCAGCTTGCTCCATATCTCTGCAAAATCCCACACATGGTATTGGTTTTCAGAACCCGATAACTGAGTGTTGTTTTTGATGTAGTGCGACGCGAGTATTTGTCCGTTATCGGAGACGGCAATGGCTCTAATATTGGTAGCGCCACAATCCAAAACTATTACTACTGACATAACGCGATCCTATAGGCGGGTTTCCCCGCCTTACCTAGTTACTTATATAGAGGGCCAAAGTTGGCACAAGCTCGGTAGTCTTGACCTTCCGCATCCTGACCAAATGCGCTCCAAGTATGCGGGCGGAAAATCTCGCTCGACTCAACGTTATGCATAGACACCGGAATACGTAGCATGGAAGCTAAGGTAATGAGATCCGCCCCGATATGACCATGAGTGATAACGCAGTGGTTCGCACCCCAATTAGCCATGACCGAGTACACGTCTCTAAATGCACCAGTGCCAGTGAGTCTTGGAACAAACCACGTCGTTGGCCATGTTGGGTTGGTACGCTCATTCAACGTATTGTGAACATTTTCAGGAAGCGTGATGGAGTGCCCTTCAGCAATTTGTAACACAGGGCCAACACCCTTAATGAGATTGATTCTGTGCATAGTGAATGGCATGTCACCATGTGTTAGGAAGTTCGAAGAGAAACCGCCTCCACGGAAGTATTCACTTATTGCAGGCGGCCATTGAGTAGCATCTAGGCATTGTTGCGCATCTTCAACCGTCATATCCCAATGAGGCTTGATAACAGGTTTGCCTTGCTCATCTTTTGCTTCGCCACTGCCGTCTAACGCAGCGGAACCGGAGTTAACAAGGTGAATGAAACCAGATTCTGGTTTGTAGCCACTCACTCGTTCTACCGCACTATCAGACCAATAGGTTCGAACATCGCAAAAAACCTGAGCTTGACCGGTAAGCATCTTGCCAAACAGCATGTTTACGCCGTTCAAACTGTCGTTCTCTGTAGCTAGAGCAAACGGTTCACGAAGTCCATTCCAGTCAAAAGACGAGTTAAGGATCGCTTCGCTAAAGTCACCGTTTGGCAAATGATCAGTCCAGTGGCGTTGACCTTGGAAGCCGCCCACTACGGCGTTGTGTCCCATTGCTTCTTCGCCAAAGCCTAACTGCGCTAGTTTAGGGTTACCTATCATGAGATCGCGCATGATCATCGTCATCTTAACGACTGTTTCCCAATCTTGCTGCTTTTGCTCTTCAAGCAACGCTTCGCCGTTATAGTCTTTGCCTTCTTTACAGTTTTCTTTTGTCCATGCTAATGCCAACTCAAACTCATCTTTATCGTAGACTTCACGATCCAAGCGTCGCTTAATTTCAGTCATGTCGACATATTCATTTCTCATTCCTAAATAACGTTGGAAGAAATCTGGATCGACCACCGAACCTGCAATACCCATCGAGACCGAGCCCATGGACAGGTATGACTTGCCTTTGATGGCTGCTACGGTTAAGCCAGCACGACAGAAACGTAAAATCTTATCCTGAACATCTTGAGGAATGGATGTGTCATCAGCATCTTGCACTTCTTGCCCATAGATAGAAAAAGCAGGTAAACCAAGCTGAGAATGTCCAGCCATGGCCGCGGCTAAATACACTGCCCCTGGGCGTTCTGTGCCATTAAAGCCCCAAATCGCTTTTGGCATATGTGGGTCCATATCAATGGTTTCTGTACCATAGCACCAGCAAGGTGTAACCGTAATTGAAACCCCTACATTCTCGCGACGAAACTTATCTGCACACGCCGCTGCTTCCGCAACACCGCCTATCGTGCTGTCAGCGATTACACATTCAACCGCAGTGCCACATACATGCTTAATGTTTTCTTCAATGAAAGCAGCGAGGTTCTTCGCCATATTCATAGTTTGAACTTCTAGAGACTCGCGAACGCCCATTTGGCGACCATCAATGGTTGGACGAATACCAATTCTTGTTAGGGTTGTAGTCATAATTTTGTTCTCGTTTCCGTTAAATTGAATTACTGCTTAATTTTGTAGCCGTTAAGGCCGAAGTAGATAAGGTATGCAAAGCCAATTAGAGGGATAATGAAGGCAGCTTGAATACCCATCGAATCTGAGATTTGTCCCATAATGGCGGTGAGTACTGCGCCACCTAAGATAGCCATAATCAGACAGCTACCTCCGAATTTTGAATCACTGCCAAGGTCACGAAGTGATAGACCGAAGATGGTTGGGAACATCAATGACATACATGCTGAGATACCAACTAAAGCGTAAGCACCAACCACGCCACCAACGGTCATCAGCATTAGCACTAGAACAGAGGCTACCAATGCGAGTGCTGCTAATAGTTTCTCCGGTGCGATGTACTTCATTAAACCAACACATACGAATCTAAAGACACTAAAAGTAATGATTGATACCAACAGGTAAGTGGATGCTTCCGCTTCAGTGCCGCCTACTTGAGTCATCACATAACGAATCGTCCACGACCAACAGCCAATCTGACAACCAACATAAAAGAACTGACCGATCACGCCTTTGACAAAGTGTTTTTTCTGCATCAGGCGACCAAATGTGGCGCGGATAGACATGTCTAAGTCGCTCTCAGCAACCGTGTCTTTTGCTGCCGGCATCTTAGTGAACGCAATCGCTAACCAAACAAAGACAATCACCGCCGCCACCATGAGATATGGCATCATTACTGCGTTCAGCTCAGATGTTTGAATCGCAGACAACTCTGCTGAACTCATAGCGGCGCGTTCTACATCCGTTGCCGGATTCAATTGAGATAAGATATACACCTTACCGATCACTACCCCAGTAATAGAGCCCACAGGGTTAAAGGCTTGAGCAATGTTTAAACGTCGTGTTGCCGTCTCTTCCGGTCCCATCGCGATAATGTAAGGATTGGCACTGGTCTCAAGGATGGATAGACCACCCGCAAGCACAAACAGCGCCATTAAAAATGGTAGGTATTGCATTGCTTGTGCTGCCGGGTAGAACAGGATGGCTCCGCAGGCGAATAGACCTAGTCCCAGTAGCACTCCCGCTTTATAACTATAACGTTGAATAAAAAGAGCAGCAGGAAGAGCCAGTACAAAATAGGCTCCGTAAAAGGCGGTTTGTACCAATCCTGATTGCATATCGGTTAATGTAAAGACCTTTCTAAATTGAGCGATCAATACGTCGGTCATATTGTTTGCCAGTCCCCATAAAGCAAAACATGAGGTAAGCAAGATAAACGGTATTAAAATACTCTTAGGTATGACTTCAGAGTTTCCTTTCTTTGATCCACGGTCCGTGGTGGATATTAGTACGTCGGTCATTTTCTTTTCCTTTAGATATACTGTACCCTCCAAATTAATGTTGGATACTGTTTCACGTTATTGGATTAAACTAATTATTTTATATTGGTGTTATCATGCACTTATTTGGATTTGAAATTGAATTCATATCACCATGAATATCACTTTCAATTTCCGCATTGGAAATCAATATATCGATTTCACAAAAATTACATATTTTTAATAAACTTCGTTTCTTGTATTTATTCTTATCCGCAATAAGAATATTCTTGCTCGACACTTGGATGAGCGTCTTTTTTATCTCGTAGTTGTATTCATTCGAATCCCACACACCACTATGTTCATCAAAGCCCACACAAGAGATTACACTCAGGTCAAGCGCCATTTCCTGCAAAGTATTTTTGGCAATCAAACCATAGAATGATTTGTATTTTTCTGAGTAGTGACCACCTAAGCTAATAATCGTTATATTCTTTTTCCCAGATAGGACACTAATATTATTCAACGAGTTGGTTACAATCGTACAACGAATATCAGGTAATGCTTGAGCAACTAGCCAACTTGAAGAACTAGCGTCTAAACCGATAACGGCACCTTCATAAATATGCTCAATAACTTGTTTAGCCAAATCTTGTTTGTCTTGCATATTGCTTGAGGCTCGATTAGTAAACGACGTTCCTTCATCAATATAACGCTTACTTATAGCGCCACCATGAGTACGAATTAATTCACCTTTTTTATCCAAAGTTTTAAGGTCTCGACGAATTGTTTCCACCGACACATTTAATTCCGATGCCAGGTCTTGAACTGAAACTTGACCAACCTTTGAAATTAAACCCAAGATAAAATTCGCTCTGGTAATTGCTTGCATCGTTTCCTACTACCAACTGCTTTGCTGTTATTAACAGATTAATCGAAAAGGCCAAAAAAACTACGACCCAGCTCACACTAGATTTTTCAGTGACCACTTTTGCCCGATTGTTTGGTTTACCACACAAAAAAACGGGCATTGACTGTGGGAAACGGGCATAAGCGGCGAAAACCAGACATACATTGTGACATTTGAGTGTGTTCCAACGCTTCAAACGTCATATAGGCATAGCTAAATCTACCTACGTCACTGCATAATTTTGCCGTTTTGGTACTATTGAAAACACGATAAAAAGTACAATTGAGAATAGAAAGTATGACCAATCCACTCTCTTCAGAATGGAAGCAGATCAACTGGGTTCTGACCGATGTTGATGACACCTTAACGTGGGATGGCTCCTTGCCTCCTGACACTCTCATCGCCCTACAGTCTCTGCGAGATAATGGCATCAAAGTGGTGGCGGTGACTGGTGCTTGTGCAGGATGGTGTGACCATATTGCTCAGTTGTGGCCAGTGGATGCGGTACTCGGTGAAAATGGTGCATTCTTGTTGGAAAAGAAAGATGGCGCGTTGCAAATAACCACCGAGCGACCTTTGAATCAGATTCGCGCAGATCAAGCCAAACTCAAACAGCAAGTGCTGGATATATTGAGCGATTTTCCTGATTTAGCGTTAACTCTCGACCAATCCTATCGATTATGCGAAGTTGCCATTGATATTGGTCAGAACCGTGAGCCTGTAGATCCGAACATTGTTCAACAGGTACTGACTCGAATCCATGCTTTGGGTGCGCATGCTACTGCAAGTTCTATTCATATTAATGCTTGGTATGGTGACCACTCTAAACGCCACTCATCTCTCAGCTTCTTGAAAGGCAAAGGCATTGAGGGCCATAAGGTTGATGAGCAGTGCTGCTACGTAGGGGACTCTCTTAATGATCAATTGATGTTTGAGCGCTTACCTCTCACCGTGGGTGTGGCCAACATTACGCACTATTGGGATAAGCTAGAACATAAGCCTAGCCTTGTGATGACTAAGCCGGGTGGCTTCGGATTTGCAGAGTTTGCCGAGAAACTGATTGCGCTCAAGCAAAGTTAATAGCAATAAAAAACGGCCATAACGGCCGTTTTTTATTGGCTATAAATCAACTAGATTAACTTGTTTCGAATGTGAATGACTAAGGCTTCAGCAATAATAACGACTGCGAAAATCGTCACTAACACCATTGAGACTTTCTGCCATTCGAATAGGTTTTGAGCATCGTTAAGAACTACGCCGATCCCCCCAGCCCCAACTAAGCCAAGCACTGCAGATTCACGTACGTTGATGTCCCAACGGAACAACACAATCGAATAAAAAGCGGGCATTACTTGAGGCCAATAGCCTTTGACAATCACGCTCATCCAAGACGCACCTGTCGCTCGTAATGCCTCGATAGGCCCCATGTTCACTTCAGCAATGGCTTCCGACAGCAGTTTCCCTACAAAACCGACGCTGCGGATCGCAATCGCCATAATGCCAGCCAGAACACCGGGGCCAAACAGCGCAATAAACAATAGCGCCCAAACCAATGAGTTCACTGAGCGCGAAGATACCAAGAAGAACTGAGCAATCCAGTTTAATGTTTTGCTTGGTGTAATATTCGGTGCATTAAGCAGCGCGAGAGGTATTGCAATAATCAAAGTAAATAGTGTACCCAGTGTTGCGATATGCAGCGTTTCTATCATCGCCGCATGAATGGTTTGCGGGTAGAAAGCGTAATCCAAAGGCACCATACGCTGAAACATGTCGGCAAATTGCGCTGGCGCGTCATACAAAAACTCTGGAATCACTTCCACCGTTTGCCATGACCAAACGATGGCAGATACGAGGCACAAATACACGGCGAAACGCGCAATTCGCTCATTGGGAGTAAAGCGTTGCCACTCTTTATCAATAGCTGCTGTGGTCATTAGAAGATTCTCCTCACGATATTAGACAAGAACTCGCCAACCAAAATGAGTGCAATAATGGTGATGAGAATGGCGGCAACGAAATCATAATCAAAGCGTTGGAATGCGGAGAACAAGGTACCACCAAGTCCACCAGCACCAACGATCCCGACCATGGTTGAGTTACGTAAGTTGGAGTCAAGCTGATAACTGGCAAAGCCGATGAAGCGAGTAAACACTTGTGGCATTACCGCGTATAGAATCACGCTGGCAAAACTTGCTCCGGTTGCTCTAATCGCCTCTACAGGCTTAAAGGAAATCTCTTCAATCGCCTCAGCAAATAGCTTGGCAATGAACCCTATTGACGCGAACACCAGCGTCAAAATACCCGCCAATGCGCCAAACCCAACCGCTTTAACAAACAAGATGGCAATGATGACTGGGTGGAACGAACGGCATAATGCGATAAAGCCTCGCACCGGAGTGGACACAATTAAAGGCATCAGGTTTCGTGCAGCTAGTAGACCCAAAAAGAGCGAAATAACGATGCCGAAAAAGCTCGAAATGATAGCTATCTGCAAGCTCTCCGCTAAACCACTCAATAACAAGTTAGTGCGAGAAAAATCAGGTGGAATCATACGAGAGATCAGTCGTTCACTCTCACCAAAACCTATGATTAATCGGTCAAATGTCAGACCCAACGTCGAGACGCTGTAAAACAGATACGCCACGACCGCAACAACAATCGCGCGACTTGTCCACGACGGTTTGAATGGGTTTTCAACATTGATTTTTGCATTCGGAGTTAGTCCAGCCATGACTCACCTCCGTAAATGATCTTCAGATCTTCTTCGGTAATTCCCTCAGGGCTGCCGTCATAATGTACCTTGCCGTTACACATGCCGATAATGCGTTTTGCAAATCGCTTCGCTAGGTTCACATCGTGGATATTAACCAGCACCGGAATATTCTTCTGCTCAGCAAAGGTCTCCATCAGCTCCATGATTTCCACAGCGGTTTTTGGATCCAAAGACGAAGTCGGTTCATCGGCAAGCAGAATATAAGGGTCTTGCATCACAGCTCTTGCAATACCAACGCGTTGACGCTGACCACCAGACAGGCTATCAGCTCGCTGGTTAGCAAAATCTTGTAAACCAACAAAATTGAGCAGTTCAAATGCTTTAGCAAGATCTTCTGAAGAGTATTTACGTCGCCACGCATTCCAAGCACTCATGTACCCCAAACGGCCGCTTAGTACGTTCTCAATAACCGTTAAACGTTCAACTAAATTGTACTCTTGGAACACCATACCTATGTGTCGGCGCTGCTTTCTCAACTCTTGACCCTTTAGCTTAGTTAGGTCTTCTCCTTCAAACAGGATTTCACCGGATGTTGGGTCGTTGAGACGATTGATGCATCGAAGTAAGGTACTTTTACCAGTACCAGATGGGCCAATGATCGCGATAATCCCCGGTTCATCGATATCAATATCGATCCCTTTTAGGATTGGCTTACCTGCGACATATTCATGGAATAGGTTATTGATTTTGATTCCGTCGTAGCTTGCTACAGCCATACTGCTTTCCTTGTGCTTACCCTAATTCGCTCTCGATTGTTCAGCGTCTTAGGCAAATTTTGAATGAACTATGCCCTACCCTTGAGGGCATAGTTAACAAAGATCTAATGGTTTAAATTAGGGGGGAGTTATTGAGTGCTAGCTTGCTTTGCTAGTTCCGCAGCTTTCTTCTTAGCACGCTTCGCCGCATCTTTCTCAGCCAACTTCTTCAGACCCGCCTTGGTGTAAGCCGTACCCGTGGCATGTGCGATATCACGAATCACGCCCCACTCCTCTTGATAAGTGATTGGTGAGAAACGGTCAGCGCCTTTAAACGAAGCGCTCATTTCTGGGGTAAAGCGGTAACTAAAGAATGCCTCTTTGATTTTCTCAACCAGTTCTGGTTTCAGGTTATAAGAGTAACCAAATGCTGAAGTTGGGAAGCGAGGACTGCGGTAGATGATTTTTAGTTCTGAATCGTCAACACGACCCGCTGCAACCATGCGGTCATAGACGTCTGACGCGACTGGCGCGGCATCATAGTCGCCGTTGTAGACGCCAAGAATAGATTGGTCATGTTTACCTGAATAAAGCACTTTGTAGTCTTGGTCAGGTACAAGTCCTTCAGCAGGGAAAAGTGCGCGTGGTGCTAGGTTACCAGAGTTGGATGAAGCAGAAGTGTGAGCAACCTTTTTACCCTTTAAGTCAGACATGTCGTTAATACCGCTGTCTTTGCGAACAATAGTAATCAGGTTGTAGCCTTGGAAGCCAGCTTCGTCACCTTTTACTGCAATCGGGACATAGCCTGCCAAGTTTACTGCATAACCTGTAGGACCTGTCGAAAAGCCTGCGACGTGAAGTCGGCCAGAACGCATCGCTTCAACCTGAGCAGAGTTTGAGTGCACCGTGTAGTAAATTACGCGTTTACCAGTAATCTTGCTCAAATGTGCTTGGAAGTCAGCAAACGCATCTTTGTACAATGCCGGATCTTCTACTGGAGTGTAGGTAAATACTAAGGTACTTGGGTCAACCCACTCATCGGCATTTTTCGGAGAGTCAGCGACCAAATCGTTGTTTTCATCACAGTATCTATCGTCAAGTACGCCGCGGCTAGAGCATTCATTTGCTAGAGCGAGGGAAGGTGCAAGCAGCGAGGTGGCGATTAACAGTCCTTTAACACTGATTTTCATATTCAAACCTTATTTTCACGTTGTTGTTGTAATCACGTCACATATTGCATGCGACGTGCCAACAATTTTATTCTTATTATTCAATTAGTTAAATTACACCACTCAAACACGTTAGCTAAATGGGTCAAAAGTGTCCATTAAACAAACCGTCATTTGAGTCAGTTTTGTCCCAACTTTTTTTTTGCAAAGATTAACGCCACTAAAAAAGGGCCCGAAGGCCCTTACTATACCTTCAAAAATCTACGATTCGATGTCCATACAGTTAGCGTAATAGGTCACTGTTGCCGGCCAATCACTAAACACACCCAACACACCTACATCTTTGGCTAGTACATCTAGCATGACCATCATGTCACCATCTTTCGTGATAGCTGGTTTGACTGATTGATAGTACCATCCACCGCCATTGTTCAATGGTCCAGAACGTTCCAGCGTCCAAGCGATAATGTCTAAATCAGCTTGCTTGGCCAGTTTCGCATAATCAGATGCCACTATTTGTCCTTTGTCATCAAGTTGCACTAACGCGAACAACGGTGGGGCGATAATATTGACGCCCTGCTTATGCAGATCTTTCATGTTCTCTAGAGAAGCAACAAAGTCTTTCTGCTCATAGACACGGTCATCAAGATACACTGCTTGCTCGCCAAACTCCGGAGTCTCGGCAATCCAATATTTCACGTCATCTAGGTTAAATGACTGAACGTAGGTATCGGAAGGCGCAAAACCCGCGGCTTTGAGTTCATCAATCAATTTTTGCGCGTACATTTCTTGGCTAAAGCCATCAAACGGCATTTCAACCGCTGCAGATTTTAGCTCCGGCGTCACTTTGACCCCATGCTTCTTAAACAGAGCAGCGCTCTCTGCATGGGTCATTAACGTACCACTTTGTGCATACAGATCCGTTCTCCAACTTGGCGTTCCCTGCATGTATTCTTCGATAGTGGTCGCTTTCGGGTTAGCGCCATCCATTTTGCCTTTCAAACGCTTAAACTCCGCCAGAGTAAAGTCTGATGTGCGGCACTCAACTTGTGCGTCTTTACCGGTAGATGGATCAGCTGGCTGGAAAGGTATGGTGCATTTTTTTGCAAGATCTGGGTGTGCCAATACATCGGTTGTTGTGTTCAAATCACTTTGAGAGTGACGACAAACCAGTTGCTTGTCTTTGGTGAAGGTAACATCACACTCCAGTACACCCGCTCCCATCTCAATTGCAGCTAGATAAGACTCTTTAGTATGTTCAGGAAACTGCATCGCAGCACCACGGTGTCCGATAGAGAAATCACTGCGCTCAAACGCGCCATTACTGCAACTCTGTAGCTTATCTTTAAGAGGGCTATCATCCATGCTATTCACCAGATAAGCCGGTCTTGGCCCCAAATTGGCGGGTTCATCAGCCCAAACACTTGCTGAGCTTACTGCCATCAGGACGCCTGCCACTGCTGTGAGTATGTGCTTCATTTAGTTCTCCTTTCATCTCGTTACTCTACGAGAATCAATCCTTGTTAGTGGTCACGGTTTATCGTTTATAGGAACGAAAACGTTGGTTTTCTACACCCTATTTTACCGTGAAGGATGTGACAAAATTATCACAAGCACGTGATTTGCACCCTTCATGCCAAAACAATAAAACTATTTAATTTCAGTTAATTAGAACTTCCACTTACAAAGAACACTGGCTATTGGGTCACTATTGTCCTTCACCACTCATTAAGCGACTTGCCATTATCTCCATCACTCTTCAAGCCTTAGGTCACTTTAAAATCGTCCTTATCCAAGTGGTGCTTTTTCATTTTCCGATAGAGCGTCTTACGCGGTAAGTTCAATTTGCTAGAGACATCATTTATGTTGCCAGCCGATTCAATTAACGCCTCAGTCAATACATTGCGTTCGTATTGTTCCATCTGTTTTTCAAATGCAAACTCAGTCTCACTGGCGTCTTGTATTGGCGTTTGCAAATCAAAGCCATCACCAACGATGCCTAATACAAAACGGTCCGCAACGTTACGTAGTTCCCTCACGTTACCCGGCCACTCATGACGCGATAGCTGTTGAATCTGTTCCGAATAAATCGTGGAAGGTCGAGTCTTGTATTTCTGACTCGCCTGGCCAACAAAATGCCTAAATAGACTCTGGATATCTTCTTTACGTTGACGCAATGGCGGCAGATTAAGACTGGCGATATTAAGGCGATAGAAAAGATCCGAGCGGAACTCGCCAGTATCACTTAATGCTGCAAGATCTGCCTTACTGGCCGCTACGACAACAATGTCCACTGGTATTAACTCATTCCCGCCCACACGCTCAATGACTCGCTCTTGAATAACGCGCAGTAGTTTTATCTGTACCGCTATGGGCATACTCTCTATTTCATCAAGAAACAACGTACCACCATTAGCCTGCTCAATTTTGCCAATGCGCTTTTTATTGGCACTGGTAAACGACCCCGCTTCATGACCAAACAGCTCACTTTCAATAATACTCTCGGTCATTCCACCACAGTTGATAGCGACAAATGGTTTGGCTTGTCGGCGACTAAACTGGTGAAGCGCTCTTGCTACGACTTCTTTTCCTGTTCCTGTCTCACCATTAATGATGGTATCCACCCCTGTGTTAGCGAGCGCGAGCACTTGCTTACGTATGGTTTCCATCGCTTTAGATTGACCAATAATCACGGATTCAATCGCTTCGCTGTCGGTCGACTCCAGAGATTGGGTACTAACGAGAGTTTGTTGCGCTTGTAACTGAGCTAAATCGAGCTTGGCGATCACCTCATCGGCATTAAGCGGCTTTTCGATAAAGTCGAACGCCCCCAACTTCATTGCTTCGATAGCCATCGGAATATCCCCATGACCACTCATCAATAAAACCGGAACTTGTGGCGCACGATGTTGAATTGAGCTCAACAATGTCAGTCCGTCGACCGAGGGCATCCTGACGTCACACAACACAACCGAGCGACTGTTATTGGTAAGTGATCGTAGCGCTTTTCTTGGGTCAGTGAACGCCGTAACTGCGAAACCTTCAAGTTCTAGCATTTCACTTACTGCTTCTACTACGTCGTGTTCGTCGTCAATGAGGACGATGTGTTTTTGTTGTGTCATGATAGATTGCCTTGTTGCAGAGTCACAATAAACTCAGTGCCCTGATCAATCTCGGATTGGACGTGAATCGTCCCTCCAAAATCTTGAATAATATTATATGCAATAGAGAGCCCAAGTCCGAGCCCCTTACCTGAACGCTTAGTGGAGTAAAATGGGTCAAAAAGATAGGGTAACTCATCGGCAGGTATGCCTTTCCCATTGTCTTGGACGGAAACTGAAACTGTTTTGGTGTCGCTCCAAATGGAAACCACTAATTGTGGTTCGGCGCTCCCTTCCACAGCGTCTAAGGCGTTGCTGACTAAATTCACCAAAACTTGTTCCAATCTAATGCTGTTAGCTCGAACCAAACAGTCCGGCTGCTGTTCGAACACAATCGATACCCCCTCTCTTCGGTTATCAAAGAGTTCAAGAGCATCTTCCACCACCTTGTTTAACGGTACGTTTTCTAGCCTACCGTCACTTTTCCCAGCAAATGCTTTAAGGTGTCTGGTGATTGCTGCCACTTTCTCCAATAGCACTTCGATTTTTTGAAGGTTGGTTATAGCTTTATCGGGGCGCTCTTTTTCAAGCCACCGCTGTGCACTTCGGACATGGCTATTAACCGCAGTTAATGGCTGATTGATTTCATGAGTAATCCCGACACTGAGCTGTCCCAACGCCGCGAGTTTCCCTGCTTGAATCAATTCGTTTTGGGTGATACGTAATTTTTCCTCTGCGGCCGTACGCTCCACCACTTCCGCTTCCAAGCGTCGGTTGGTCTGCTTCACTACTTTCGCCGTTGACTGAAACACTTTGAGGTATTTAGCCATTTGCGTCACTTCATCATTTCCACGAATCGCCACTTCAGTATCTAAATGTCCCGTCGAGATAGCGAACATGTTGTGTTTCAGCTGCGTAAGTCGTTCAAGAATGTTTTTACGTACATAAAACCATGAGATACCCACCGCCGCTAACACACTAAACAGAGACAGCGCTAACGATAACTGTTGGTTTGAAAGCAATGACTGTTGAACTACAGCGATGGAGTTGTCGATGTTACGATTAACCTTATTGGTATTAGATTCAATTTGCACCGTTAACTGGTTCAAATGGTCGCGACTGTTCTGCAAGAAATACTGCTCTTGATATCGGTGATCCAGTGCTTTGTTTTTTAGGGTATACAGGCGGCTCGAGCTAGAAGACAAGTCGTAAATAATCGAGAGTTTTTGGTCGATCTCAGGAAACTGTAACTTCACGCCACTTTGTTGCCATAACGTCCACCACTCTTGACCAATTTGCTCAATTCGGTAAGTGGTGTAATCAAGCTCGTTAAAGCTAGCATCGCTATAGAGCTTTTCCACCAGCCCAAGTTGGTAGTACAGCAACGACTTCATCTGTGTGTATTGAATTTGAGCTTTGGCCGCAGTTGGCAACTGGTCCAGTGACTGAGTGGCTTGTTTCAATAGCGGGTAGAAGCCTTCCAGCAAATCTCGCAGCTCTAGATTGAGTTGTTGTGATTCGTTTTCGCTTTGATGCAATAAGCTCAAGCTATTACTGACCTGAGCAATCATTTCTTTGTAATACGAGTGATAATCCGGAAACTGGATCATAATCTGATCCATCTCATCAATGGCACGCTCTATCTTCTGCATGGCCTGCTTTCGCTCTAAATTCGAGTCCGCTTCACTAAGCTGAGAAGAGGTGGTAATGATCGATCGAACTTTGTCATTGAGCAGAGCGGCCTGCTCCAAGGCTGGGATCTTGTTCTCTTTCAGAACAATAAGACGTTGGTTAAGGTCATTGAACGTATAAGTGGTAACCACAGATAGGATTAATGTAGTGAACGCGAGCATAGCGAGTGCCAGAATCAGGCGTAGTTCTATACCTCGCAATCTCATCCAGCGTTGTTGGCGCATCAAAGAAACCACACGACGAAATCTCGCCGCCACGCTTTGGTTAGAGTGTTCACGTAACTCACGTATCATTTCCATTGACTGATTTGCCCTCTACACCACCAAATCATTAACAAGCCATATAAAACACCATAACAATAATTAAATAAAGGACATAGTCCGCTTTTTGAGAGAATGGTTGATAGGCACAATCAGCTAACATCTTATGAACTAACCATTTTTTACAAACACTCTAGATTGATAGACGAGGAAAATTGCGATATTAGTTAGCTATAACTTAAAATTTTGGTAACACTCATGGCAGATAACTCTATCGAAAAATCCGTTTCATTCGCCTCTGTCATTGATTTGGTAAATGCCTATCCACTGTTGCCAGCCGCTTTGCGCGAACAGGTAGAAACATCCAATCACCTTGACGCTATTACGCTAAAGGCTATTCAAAATAGCGCCAAGCTATCGCCATCGGACCGGCTTCCAGAAAGCCAAATGGTTGCCTTGTGGTCACTGCTCGAACAGCACCATCCATCGCCCGACATTGGACTTATCATTGGGCGAACCATTTCCCCTGAATCAAAAGGTGTACTAGCAAGTTGGGTGAGTCAATGCGCGACGTTAAGAGATGCCTTTAACACGTTTCAAAGTAATATTTTGCTGATGAATGCTTCGGAGAGTTGGCAAGTAGAAGACGATGGGCAGCAGTGCCGCTTAACCCTCTCCATTGAATCACTGCATAACTACCCTAGAGCCGCCATCGAACGTAGTATGAGTGCGATGGTGACGTGGGCGAGAATGCTGAGTGCCCAATCCTTCCCGCTAACCAAAGCTAAGTTTGGGTATTTGGCTCCGAACTATGTGGATAAATATCAACCAATCTTTGGAGAAGCCATTGAATTTAACTGTGCTGAACACCAGCTGATATTTGAATCGAAATGGCTCAACCTTCCCATTGTGACAAGTAGTGAGTATCTGAAAACGATGATGGCAAAAACCGCACAAAGTCATCTTGAGACCCTAACGAAAACTCAACCTGTCCAGCAGCAAGTCAGGACCATAGTAGTAAACGGACTAGAAAATGGAGAACTACTCAGCGTAGACAAGGTTGCACAGCAATTACACATCAGCCGACAAACCCTCTACCGCAAACTGGAAAAAGAGCATACCTCCTTCCAGAGTATTCTTGATGATACTAGAAAGCAGTTTGCAGTTCGTTGGCTAACTCAAACCCCGCCTCCAAGCGTGACCGAGTTGAGCTATCGTCTTGGTTTTAAAGATACCAGCAGCTTCTATAAAGCGTTCAAGCGCTGGTATCAGGTTAGTCCTAAGGCTTACCTTTCGAGATAAACTGTTTAAATGCCTCTGCTGATCGTTCTGGGACCTCTTCCATCGGTAAATGTCCCACATCGTCATACACCACAGCATAAGAGCCCCGAATATCACGCTCAAACTTTCGTGCATTTTCAGCTGGAAAGTAACGGTCTTCCTTCCCCCACAGAATAAGAGTCGGCTTAGCAACTTGCGTTATCTTATCCGAGTCCTCATCCAGCGATGCCTTGACGCGACGTGTAAATCCCTGTCGATTTTGTTGGTAGGTGGTCAGTTCGTAGTATCGATCAATTAACGCCGCATCCACGAGTTGCGGGTCGAAGTAAACCTCTTTAAGCCCATCCTCGAATATAAACCTTGGAGTGACATGTTCCATTATTTTATCGATGACTGGCCACTGGGCCATCTCAATGCCTGGTGGCCACGATTGTTGCGGATACCCTAACGCGTTTATCAACGTAAGGGTTTTAACCTGCTCTGGATGTTGCAAACTGAACTCCCACACGATGCGCCCTCCTAAAGAGCTACCAACAAAATGTGCCTGTTCGATGTCGAGTTCTCTAATAAAAGCGCTCAAAAAAGCAATATCGTCAGCGATTTCGTACTGGTTTTGAGGCAGATGCCCGGTCAAGCCAAAACCCGGTAAGTCCATACGTACGACGCGATAGTCTTGTTTGAGGATTTGCGTCCATTGTTCCCACGCGTGAAGTGACGATGAAGTGCCATGCAGTAAAATCACCACCTCACCCTGTCCTTCATCTCGATAATGCACTCGTTTACCTTCCACAGTGGTAAATTTCGAGGCGTGATTTGTGTATTTCTGTTCAATGGCTTGTGAGCTATTTTGTGCGCCACATCCTTGCAGCAACATGACCAAAGCCATCATTGGTGCCACATTCCAATTCATACTTCCTTCTCCCTACTTACTGCGCTTTCCATTCTAGAAGCTTGAGTGTAGAGACTATGATGGTGAGAAATAGGTCGTAAGGTTGCAACATCGCGTTCTTAGGACTCATTTGACTTTAGTGAGGGAACAACAACGGAGAAGGTCAAGGGAAAGAGCGATTTATACATAGACCAAGCCATGACGGCTTGGTCTTTGCTCGCTGGTTAGCTGACTTTTGAAGCATCAGCAGGATGACAAATCGAGTATTTTGCTTTGATCACGTCAGCAATTTTCTCGGCGATCATGATAGTCGGTGCATTGGTATTGCCACCCACCAACGTCGGCATCACAGATGCGTCGACCACCCGCAGATTATCCATCCCGTATACAGACAGTTCACTATTTACGACCGCTTCAGGGTCATCCGAAGTCCCCATCTTACAGGTGCCAATCGGGTGATACTGAGTATCGGCGCGATTGCGGATATCTTGCTCAATCGCGGCGTCATCGTCCGGGTCAACCGGATAGAAACTTGCCCCGCGAACGTCATCAAACGCCTCACTTTGCAGCATCTGATACTGTTTTTTCCAACCTTTGATCATCACTCTCATGTCATCAGGTTCTTGGAAGAAAGCAGGGTCAATGCTTGGAACGTCGTAAGGATCGGCGCTATTTAGGGTTACCGTGCCGGTACTTTTCGGTCTAAGTAGCGTTACGTGAGAACTGAATCCATGGCTCATGTGGATTTTTCGAGCATGATCGTCCACCACCGCTACGACGAAGACAAACTCTAAGTCAGGCACATCGACGTCATCATCAGAGTACAAAAACCCGATACCTTCGGCGAAATTACTACTCAGCTTGCCTTGACGCTGTTTGAACCATTGAGGCACTGCTTTACTGGCCTCCGACGCCATTTTTAGTGATACACCAAAGGTGTCACGTTTGGCCGTAGTTCGGTATGAGTGCACCAAGTCGATATGGTCTTGCAGGTTCTTACCTACTCCCGCCAAGTCATGCACTTGGTCGATACCATGTTTGTCTAGCTCTTGCTTAGGACCGACTCCTGATAGCAACAGCACTTGCGGAGTACCAAACGCACCAGCGCTTAGAATGACTTCTTTATTGCAGTAAATTTGGAAACGCTGCCCTTTCATTCCATACTCTACACCAATCGCTCGCTTTCCATCGAACAACACCTTATGCGTGGTGGCTTTGGTGAGCACGGTTAAGTTCGGACGATTAAGGTTTGGCGTTAAGTAAGCTTTTGCCGCACTGCACCTCTCACCGTTTAATTGTGTCACCTGCGTTTGCATAGCACCGAACTGTTCAGCACCGTTCACGTCATGGTTGGTCGGCACGCCAATTGACTCGCACGCTGATAGGTATCTTTCCACCATTGGGCTAGGTGATCGCAAGTCAGCGACGTTCAGCGGCCCACCTTGGCCATGAAATTCATCGTGATGAACTTCATTGTTTTCTGCTTTTTTGAAATACGGTAGACACTCATCGTAGCTCCAGCCTTCATTCCCTAATGATGCCCAAAGATCATAGTCATAACGGTGACCACGTGCATACATCATGGCATTGATTGAGCTCGAACCACCCAAGGTCTTCCCTCTGGGTTGATAACCCTTACGACCATTGAGTCCAGGCTGAGGAACGGTTTCAAACCCCCAGTTGTTGATTTTGGTTGGCATCATCACAACACAGCCAACGGGCGTATGAATAAACGGACTGGTATCTTTACCTCCGGCTTCTAGCAAACAAACATTCACAGTAGGGTCTTCTGATAGCCTTGAAGCAAGCACGCAACCTGCTGAACCACCACCGACAATAATGAAATCATAGCTGTCCATCGACTGCCTCCATCACATCCAATGGATGCAGTTCGCGTTTCAAGATCTTTCCTGTTGCCGTCATTGGCAGTGATGCTCGAATAAATACACGGCGTGGATATTTGTAATCAGCAAGTTGACTACGGCACCACGCTACCAAGGTTTCGCCATCACTGGTGCAGTTTTCATGCAACACTACGTGAGCATGAATTTCCTCACCAAGTCGCTCATCATGCTCACCGACAACAGCCACCATTTCTACATCCGGATGACACATCAGTACTTCTTCAATCTCACGTGGATAGACGTTATAGCCACCGCGAATGATCATATCTTTCACTCTATCGACAATGAATAAGTTGCCGTGCTCATCAAGTCGTCCAATATCACCACTCCAGAACCAACCATCACGTAACGCTTCTGCACTGGCTTCGGCTCTGCCGTAATAGCCTTTCATAACACTCGGGCTCTTAATGCACACTTCACCCAACTCGCCAACAGGCAGCGCATTACCTTGAACATCAGATATCTTAATCATATGACCGCATAACGGCTGACCTACACTACCTGGTAAGCGGTCACCGTCGATATGATTGAAAGTAGCAACGGGCGCCGTTTCCGATAAGCCATAGCCTTCCAAGACAGGTAACTCAAAGCGCGATTCGAACTGACGAATCACCTCTACTGGCATGGACGCCCCACCAGAAACGCCCAGTCTCAAGCTATGTTTAACCTGTTCAGATTGCTCTGGTAATTGCTCGCCCACCGTCAACAGAGCGATATACATGGTGGGTACCCCCGCAAAGACACTGACTTTGTGGTCGATGATTTGTTGAATAACCAACTTAGGGTCAAAGCGAGGAATGAGCACAATCGACGAGCCCGTAAGCACACTGGCGTTCATCATGACGGTTTGACCAAAACTGTGAAATAAAGGTAGGGTCGCCATCGTGGTATCGCTGTACTCTAGTCGCATTAAATACTGAGAGGACATTGCGTTTGCCAGCATATTTGAGTGAGAAAGCTCTGCGCCTTTCGGTTGTCCTGTCGTACCCGACGTATAAAGAATGACTGCAGTATCGTCCCCTTGCATTGCTGCAGATTCAAACACTTGCGGCGGTTGTTGCAACCACTGCTCTAATGAGTGTTCACTCTCATCAACTGTCATCATGGGTATGAAGTGTTCACAGCTGTCCACTTGAGAAAAGCCCAAACGTCCGTATTGCTCACTTGGATCCATGTCTTGATTTTCAAAACAGAAATACGCTTTAGCATCAGAGTCTTGCAGATGGTAGGCGATCTCCCGGTTCTTAAACAGCGTGTTGAGCGGCACGACCACGCAGCCTGCCTTTAAAATTCCGTAATAAGCGATGGGGAAGTAGGTAACATTAGGACACGAAAGCGCCACTTTGTCCCCTTGTTCCAAACCAAGTTGCTTGAGGTTGTGAGCAACAGTGCTAGCCGCACTCTCCAGTTGTTGATAGCTGATCTCCTCTGCGCCCATTCTGAGAGCAGTTTTGTCCGGGAAGAGCGCAGCACTGCGCTCAAGATTAACAGCAAGGTTATGCATCCTAGGTCTCCTTGTAGGTGTACCACGCCAGTAAATACTGGCGCGCCGAAGATTCTTAAAATGGTCCGTTGTTAGTGGATTAGGTTATTAGTGTTATTTTGAGGAATGGGTTTTGAGGTCTGGGTCTGGCTTACCAACAAATACGCGCAGCACCAACTTCTGAACAAGATTGCCGTAAGGCGGAGAAAAGAGCTGGATAGGAAACCACTCTCTCATTTGCAACACTGTGCGTGCATGGCTCAACTCACGAAAACCTTCTTCGCCGTGGTAGTTACCAATACCAGAGTTACCCACACCACCAAATGGCACCGAATGGTTAAGTACATGCCAGCCCCAATCGTTTATGGTGACACCGCCACTATGAGTTTGATTTAGCAGCGCTTCTCGTTGCTGCGTGTTATGGCTAAATAGGTAACAAGCTAACGGCCTGGGGCGCTCAATAATGTATTGCACCACATCGTCAATTGACTGGTAACTATGAACTGGTAGTAATGGCCCAAAGATTTCTTCCTGACAAATTCGCATACTCGGTTTTAGATTAGTGGCGATAAAGAGCGGCATTTTTCGACCTTCGCCTTGAGACAAACATTGAGTGATCGTCGCCCCTTTAATTCGCGCATCTTCGACTAGAGCAGCAAACCTTTGATACTGTGCATCATCCACTAGAGATGTGTAATCAGCGTTACCCTCGATCTCCCCGTACATCTTGATGTGAGCTTTTTTGAGCGCTTCTACAAATGCATCGACCTTGCCTTCTGGAACAAACGCATAATCCGGAGCGATACAAATCTGCCCTGAATTAAAACCTTTGCCATGAGCAATGCGGCTTGCTGCTTTCTCAATATCGTAGTCATCAAAAACCACCACCGGAGACTTTCCGCCCAGCTCCAACGTCACAGGCGTAAGGTTAGCTGCCGCATTGGCCATTATGGTTTTGCCGCTATTTGGTGACCCGGTAAAGACCAGATGGTCAAACGGCAAGTGAGAGATTTCCATCGCTTCTGGATGCGTACCATCAACAATTCTGACGAGATCTGGCGCGTATATCTCAGCCAACATTGTTCGCAGAGCCTTTGTGGTTGCCGGACAGTTAGGCGGCATCTTAATCATGCAGCGATTACCTGCTGCCAACGCGGTAATCATCGGGCCAATAGAAAGATAAAGCGGAAAGTTCCAAGGACAGATAATCCCCACCACACCTTTTGGTTGATAGCGAACCTGTAACTTATTGCCTTTAAACAGCCATTCCGTTGGGCGACTTTTCGATTTCATCCAGCTTTTCAAGTGGCGATTGACATGGTTGATATCGAGAATAGGTGCTAACACGTCAGCCATTAATGACTCAGTATGGCTGCGCCCGCCAAAGTCATCACTCATTGCCTCCGCTAATACCGATTGATATCGCGTTAGCTGTGTTTTGAGAGCCTGCAATCGCTGTTTTCGCACAGCAAGTGAAGGGTTGGTCTCTTGTTGGTATGCGGTTTGAAGCTCAGAAAACCAAGTATTAAGCTCGCTCACTTCGACACTTTCGCATTCAGAACTTACATCTTTTACCCAATCAATCATTTCGCTCATTTATTAATCTCGCATTGAAATTTGCCTCATTACAACATTCTGATAACATTGAGCACAGGTTACATTGAGACAAAAAGCGGTGAAATTCGGACATTGTTCAGACATTGAGATCCCACAATCACGCTAACTTATTGAAAGTCGCCTATTAACCTTTTTGGAGAAGTTGGATGCAATACACGGCAGTTTATGAGCCAGATACTCAAGCTTGCGGGATTTTAGATCTTCAGCTTATGGCGCGTTATCTCGACAGTCGCTTTGCCACCGAATCATTATTTGAGGGTACGACCGTCACCTCTTCCCAACTCTATCAACCAGATACACAGCTCACTTTTGCTCAAAAGATGGCTATCTTCAGCAACGCACTCACTCAGACAAATGAAGCGGGTTTAGGGCTCCAAGTGGGTAAGCAAGCAAGGTTCAGTGATTTTGGAGTGTTGGGCTATGCGGTGTTCAGCAGTAACACCATGCTCGATGCTCTTATGATGGGCTTTAAATACCTTCGTCTGGCCGGTCCTGTGCTTAAAAAGAAGATGTGGGTCGAAGGTAATGTCGGTTATTTTCGCGCCGAGCAACTTATCGATTTGGACGAACTGCTGCCGTTTTGCTCCGAGTACTGGTTCACTGCCATTCAAAATTTGTGTGAAGAGGTGATGCAGCAGCCGTTCCCTTCAACACTGATTAAATTCCCCTTCCCTGAGCCAGAATATGGTCATCTATACGAGCAGGTTTTTCATTGCCCCATCGAGTTTGATAGCGATTGTTTGGAATGGCAGTTTGACGCTACGGTACTTTACGAGCCTCTGCCTGCTGCCAATGCAATGACGCTGAAAATGTGTTTGAAATCTTGTGATGAAATGCTGGAAAAAGCCGAAGGCGGTACCAGTTTGCAAGAAAAAATCAGTCAGATATTTATCGAACGTCTAGGCAACTATCCATCCATTGAAGCCTTGTCTTCCGAGCTGGGCATGTCATCACGTACGCTGCGCCGTCATTTGAAAGCAGAAGGGACCAGCTATCAACAGGTGCTTGATAATGTACGCTATCGACTGGCCCGCCACTACCTGCTTACTACACAAATCACCATGGAAGAGATTTCAGAGCGAATTGGTTTTTCTGACAGTGCCAATTTTCGGCACGCATTTAGGAAATGGAGCGGGTGTTCGCCGAAGGAGTTTCGGAGGGCAGGTGAGGATTAGTGCTCGTTTTTTGTTCGCCTTAAGACAAGCCGTTATTTCTTTGAAAAAGGAAACCTCCTGCCACAAGTGCCTGCCCTACCTTGCTCGACGGCAGGAATGACGTGCACTTGAAGCAATTTCTAGTATGAAAAACATCCTCATTTATACCTTCTAGACCACCAAGTCTCTAATTAAGCATGTTGTTATTAACAATGTGATACCGGTTTCAATTTTAACTAAATGGCATTGCGTAAAAAAGAATCAGCACGTAAATTGAAACTAGTTTCAATTAGAAGGAGCTTCCGTGTTTGATATCTCGATAATGTATCGATACTTAGACTCGTTTATAGAAGGATTTGCGATAACCGCTAGTATTAGCGTCGCTTCTATTATTGGTAGTTTTTGTATTGGTTTGCTGGTGATGTTTGCGTGTATTAGTCAGTCGAAAGTGCTGTCTAAAACGGGCTATACCTACATAAACGTGTTTAGGAACATTCCCTTTATTGTTCAGGTGTTCTTTATTTTTTATGGCCTACCTGAATTACGCATTTTCATTGATCCCTACACCACGGGAGTGTTGGCGCTTTCTATTGCAGTTGGTGCTTATTGTGCTGACGTGCTGCGCGCAGCAGTTCAGCAGGTCGATCGAGACGTGATCGAAGCAGCTCAATCTTTCGGCTTAAAACGCTTAACTATCTATAGAAAAATCATTCTTCCTATCGCGTTGCGCAACTCGATCAAACCGTTAGGTTCGATTTTCGTGAACCTAATTTTGACCACCTCTATTTTATCGACAGTAACACTTAACGAACTCACAGGAACCGCAAAAATCATTGCGGCGGAAACATTTAGACCATTTGAAGTCTACTTCTTCTTATTACTGTTCTACTGCGTGCTGACGTACATCTTATCCATTCTTATCACTTTAGCGCACAAGCGACTAAATCGATTTTCTGAAGCGGGAGCATAGCAATGTCTAGTAATGAATTTGTCCCCTATGACCTTATTGTTCTGCTTAGTGGCATCAGCGTGTCGTTAAAGGTGTTCTTGATTTCAAGCTTGTTTGGCGGTCTATTAGGATTAGGGCTCGCGCTCTTTCGTCACTATCGATTCCCTCTATTGAGCCAGCTTTCTGTTTTTGTGAGCGAGTTTCTTAAAAACTCTCCAGTTCTGGTTCAGCTGTTCCTGATCTACTTCGGCCTGCCGATTTTCCTCTCCATGGACATGTCAGCGGAACTAGCCGCCACAATCACGCTGACTGGCAATACGGCTGCATTTGTCTCCGTCATTATTGTTACCGCAATGGCAGCGGTTGATAAAGGTCAGATTGAAGCTGCACGCTCGTTTGGAATCTCCGAGATGGTAATTTTGAAGAAAATCATCACGCCTCAAGCACTGCTAGTTGCCATTGCGCCACTCGTCGGTCTTGCGGTGAACCAACTTCAGGTAACGTCACTGGTCTCCGTTATCGGGGTTATGGACATTACCAAAGTCGGTGCCATTTTGAACCAACGTACGTGGCAGCCATTTATTGTTTGGCCTGTCATCGGGCTGACCTACTTCGCCATGTCGATGGCCATCTCCAAGCTGGGCAGAAAGCTCGAGCTCTACTTACGAAAACATCAAACTTGGTCTTTAGCATAAGGTGAACCCCATGATTTCAATTAACAACGTAAAGAAGTCGTTTGGAAGCAACGACATATTAAAAGGGGTCAGCCTAAATATTGAGCAAGGCGATGTGGTCTCTATCTTAGGTGCAAGTGGCTCTGGAAAATCTACCCTACTGCGCTGTATCAACGGACTAGAAGCGATTAATGACGGTGACATCAACTTCCGCGACCTCTCGGTCTCCAACAAAGCGGAATTACAAAAGATCCGAACGTCAGTGTCGACGGTGTTCCAACACTTTAATCTTTACCCGCATTTGAGCATTTTAGACAACATCACCCTCGCACCTATTGAAGTGCTAGGGCAAAGCAAAGAGCAAGCTGAAAGCACCGCGCGAGAACTGTTGCAGCTTGTTGATTTAGCGGACAAAGAGACCAGCTTCCCAGCTCAACTCTCTGGCGGACAAAAACAGCGTATCGGTATTTGTCGCGCTCTAGCGATGAAGCCGGAGTGTTTGCTACTAGACGAAGTAACCAGTGCACTTGATCCAGAGATGACCTCAGAGGTGCTTGACGTGCTCGCTGACCTTGCCAAATCAGGCACAACATTAATCTTTGTCACTCACGAAATTGCCTTCGCGAAAAAGATCTCCAATCGCATTGTTTTCCTCGACGAAGGGGTAGTAAGAGCTGACATGGACAAAGATGCTTTCTTCTCCGATGAGGGCGGTAAGCAAGACGAAAGAATTAGACGATTTTTAGAGAAAATGGATAGCAAGTAATGATTGTATTATCAAATTCAGAAGCCTGGCCGGGAATCGACGACACGGTAAGTATGCTTAATAACGGCGACAATGGTCTCGATGCGATCATTTGTGGTATTGAAAAAGTCGAAGCAGAACCAAGAATTCGCAGTGTTGGTTACGGTGGCTGGCCTAACCTATTGGGTGATATGGAATTTGACGGTGCGGTAATGGACGGCAACACGCTTCGAACCGGTGCCGTTGGGGCCGTCAAAGATCATTTTCACGTCACGCGCATTGCCAAAAAAGTGATGGAAGAGCTGAACCACGAGATCCTTGTAGGTGAAGGGGCGACACGCTTTGCCTATGAGATGGGTTTTGAGTGCCCTAACCCTCTACTAGAAGACTCTAAAGAGGTGTGGTTTAAGAAGCTTCAAGAAATTACTGGCGAAGACAACCCCAATATGTCGACTCGTCCGCTTGCACACCTCAACTCAATGATCACTGACCCAGAGAAAGTCCGTGATACCACCGTCTTTCTCACCAAAGACAGTACAGACAGTATTTATGCAGCCACTAGCACCTCAGGCTGGGCATGGAAATACCCAGGACGCCTTGGCGATTCACCTATTGTCGGCGCTGGCTTTTATGCCGATAGCCGATATGGCGCGGCGGCCTGTACTCATACTGGCGAAATGACCATTAGAGCCAATACCTCCTACTCCATCGTAATGGCGATGCGTCTTGGCTTTTCGCTCGATCAAGCGGTGGATATGGCCATTGAAGAACTAAATTCGCTTAGAACAGGCTTTTTGGCTGGCGTTGTCATTCATGCGATCGACAAAGATGACAACTATCGAGTAATCAATTTTGGATGTGAAGAGGACATCAAATACTGGGTTTACAAATCTGGAATGAGTAAACCTGAACAAAGAATAGCGGAAAGGCGCTATATGGATAAACGAAATGAAATGGAGAACCACAATGAAATTTAAGGCATTGGTTGCCACCATATTGGCAAGTGCACTCGCAATCAGCTCCACCTCAGCGTTTGCTGGCAAACTCGAAGACATTCGAGAACGCGGCTACATCAAAATCGGTGTATCACTTGGTGGCGAACCTATCGGATTCCGTGATCAAAAGAATAACCCAGCAGGTTATGACGTTGATCTAGCGAAACGCCTAGCAGAAAAGCTTGGCGTTGAGGCACGCTTCACTGATGTACATGGTGACGCTCGTGTTTCAATGCTGTTTTCTGACCAACTAGATGCGGTCATTGGTAACATGTCAGCGACATTAGAACGTGCTAAATCGGTGAATTTCTCCATTCCTTATGCACGTGCTGGTCTTCGTATTGTTCATCAAAAAGACCAAGATATTAATTCACTGCAGGATCTTGCAGGCAAACGCGTTGTTGTCGGACGCGGTTCAACAGGCGAAGCCTTTTTGAAACGTGAAGTGCCAGAAGCTGAATTAGTTTATACCGATAACTTCGCACCAGACGGTGTATTGTTGCTTCGTCAAGGCCGTGTAGATGCGGGTATCGAAGACAGCTCTCTGATTGATTACCTAGCCACCAACAACCCAAATCTTGTGACTCTGCCAGGCTTACACTCTAATGACCCTATCGCTATTGGAGTTAGAAAAGGCGACGCCGAGTACTTACGCTGGATGGATATGTTTGTCTCTGACTACATTAACTCTGGTGCTTATGAAGCGTCTTACCACAAATGGTGGGGTGCGGATGCTAACCCACCTAAACTAGCGGGTACTTGGTAAACCGATAACTCAAAGGCCCTTTCCCCCGGGCCTTTTTTTCCTCTCTATCTTTCCATAAGTTTCAATGAGCGAGCTGTATGAAAATTGAAGTCTGTATCGATAATATTGAATCACTGCACACTGCCATCGAGGCAGGCGCCGACCGAATCGAATTGTGTAGCGCTCTGTCACTGGGCGGCCTAACGCCTTCATTAGGGTTAATAACTCAGGCTGTCGCGGTTTCCTCCATTCCTATTTACGTGATGATTCGCCCTCGTGATGGTGACTTTGTCTTCAGTGAAGAAGAAATCCACTTTATGGAGCAGGAAATACTCAGCTACAAGTTGCTTGGCGTTGATGGCGTAGTTATTGGTGCACTGAATCCCGACGCTACCATCAACGAAGATGCCCTGCGTCGATGGACAAACGCCGCTCAAGGTATCGGAATCACTTTTCATCGCGCATTTGATTTAGTTGCCAACCCGATAGAGAGTTTAGAGCTCCTCTGCCATTACCCGATTGAAAGAATTTTAACTTCAGGTCTCCAGCCGACTGCGCCAGAAGGTAAAGCGATGATTAAACAGTTAGTCGACACCGCTCAGGGTCGCCTATCCATTATGGCGGGCTCTGGAGTAAACGACAGCAATGCGCTTTCACTGGCTGACACAGGCATCACCGAGCTGCACCTTTCTGGTAAAGGTCAGCGCCCTAGTAATATGATTCAACAGTCCTCACAAATCTCCATGGGAACAGAAAGTTGCGATGATTGGGTCTCGGTAACAGACTATGATAAAGTGAAGAAAATCGTGAGGTTATTTGTGAATGAGTACTAAAACGCTACCTACATTGCAGGATGTAGCAGATCGAGCAGGCGTATCAAAAGCGGTTGCTTCTCGGGCTTTTTCGAAAGAGAAAAAACCCATATCTGAAGTAAAAAAGCAGCGCGTGTTGCAAGCCGCCGAAGAGCTCGGTTACGTCATGAATCCCTTCGCGCAAAGTTTGAATAGTAATACCACTGGACTCGTCGCCATTGTGGTCAACCACATTAGTGATTTGAGCGACCTTGAGCTGTTTGATCATTTACTACGAGGACTGCAATCAATAGGCAAGCTGCCGATCTTCATTCGCATCAAAACCGAGCAGGATATTGCATCAATTACCGACAACGCGTTCGTTCATCGCGTAGACGCTGCGATCATTTTCTCGGATCTCATTGAACCTAAAGACATGCCAAAGCTGTTTCTTACTCCGCGAGTGATTAACCTTAACGGGCAAAACTGGGACAATACATGGTCGGTGTTACTCGACGAAGAACAGGCCATTCAGGATGCGGTGAATTATGCAGTTCAATCCGGCGTTAAAGAAGTTCATTTACTTGCCGGACGACAAAGCTCTGCGGTTGAAGAACGTCGACTTGCTCTCTACCAAGACAACCTCGAACGCCACGATATCTCCCTGAAAAACATCGCCTATTGCAACTACAAGTACAATGAGGCGAAGCAGTATCTCATCGGCAATTCAAACGACATTGTTCAACCAAACAACGGTGTGATTTGTACCTCTGATGCCATGGCGATGGCAGCGGTGGACAGCTTTGGTAACCAAGATGACCGTCCAGTAATTATTGGGTTTGATAATACTTTCTTCTCTCATTTTGGCTCTTACCAATTCCCAAGTATTGGTTATTCAAAGGAAGAGCTGATTGATATTGTGTTGGAGTTGATTTCCTTATCGTCGGATAAGGAGAATCTCTCTGGTGAAAAGTACATTCGTAACTTTTTTAATTGCCATTGAGATTGGGATTGAGTGCCACACTTGAGGGCGGTAGGCGCTTTGAGTAGATTCCTGCTCGGGGGCAGGAATGACGGGCGCCTTTGAGGACGATATATAAGAAGACTAAGTGTTTGAGGGCGCGGCTTTTGGCTGCGCCCTTTTGTTTTAGTGTGACTAACTAGTAGTTAGAGCCAATCAAAACAGGTTCTCCGTATTTGCCTGCTTGCGGCATAGGGACGTAGGTTGACTGTTCGTTGCGAAGGAAACGGATTGCTTTGATGCCCACATGCATTGAGCTAGTGATATCGGAGTCTGAGTCACCGTAATATTGCTCAACACCAGCTTGTTTGAGTTGTTTCTCTTTTTCTAAGCCACCAGCGAAGACCACAGGTTTGATTTGGTCACGGCGATCTTTAGGGAACAGATGGCGGATGGTGCTGGTTAATGTTTCTTTGCCTTCTGGAGCGTTACGACCGGTGATGAAGTAAATAGTGTCACCGTGCGCTAGGTGCATGTTTACTAAGGCAAGCGCTGAATGCTTAGGTAGTGAAAAATCATCCCAGCCTGTGCTTGCTTCGTTCCAGAAGTCTTGGTTCTTAAGATACGCATTCGAGCCGGGAGAGTATTTTTGCTGGCCGCGATAGAACACCGGTGATGAGAACAGCATGGTGTCGTCAATATCCAAGCCGACAGTAATTGGATGGTCAGGAAGCTGCTTCTGAATGTCAGATACCGACACCCAATTGATGTCTTTATAGACTTCCATTTGTGGCGCTTGGTGGCTGACAGCCTGCATATCGGTGGTGGTGTAGACTTTAGCGAATGACAGTGGAGAGGCAAGAAGTACAGAGAGAGTAATAAGCTTCAGCGAACTTTTAATGTTCATCTTAGGGTCCTTGATACTTGGATTAAACAAACGAAAAACCCAACTACGGTACACCCGCCGCTATCGTTCTGAAAGTTAAAGATAATTCACAGTTTTCAAGCAAGTACAGACCCAAAATCAACACACAAAACAAGGTGAAGAAAGCAAGGTAATGAGACAACAGCCTATCGTTCAAAGATAGACTGCGATAGAAATGGATTACCAACTATTGACCTTGATGCGCTCCGATCTGGCGCGCAAATATTCAATAGTAAACAATAAGATAGCCGACAAGACGACCAACAAGGTAGCAACGGCCAGTATGGTCGGATTGATTTGCTCTCTTAGTCCCGAGAACATCTGTCTCGGAATTGTTTTTTGCTCCGGTCCTGCCAAGAACAACGCGACTACAACTTCATCAAACGAGGTCACAAAAGCAAACAACGCCCCCGAAATCACGCCTGGCCTGATTAGCGGCATAATGATCTTAACGAAGGTATAAACCGGTCTTGCGCCCATTCCCAGCGAGGCTTGCACAAGCGAATAATCAAAACCCGCTAATGCCGCGTTCACTGTGATGATCACGAATGGCGTCCCTAGAGCTGCGTGTGCAATCACCACCCCCCAGAACGTGCCCGCCAAGTTGAGTTGGGTATAGAAGAAAAACATACCTGCAGCGGTAATAATCAAAGGCACTATCATCGGAGACAACAAGATCGCCATTATGATGCGCTGCATTGGCATCGCTGAATTACTAAGCCCTATTGCGGCCAATGTCCCTAATACTGTGGCGATAATCGTGGCGCAAATACCTATTAAAAAGCTGTTTTTGATGGCGAGCAGCCAGTTATCATCGTGCCAAATCTCAGCGTACCACTCGAGCGAATAGGCTTCTTTTTCAAATGCCAGCATCCCTGGCGTAAAACTAAAATAAGGCTCGGCATTAAATGAAAGCGGGATGATCACCAAAATCGGCATCATCAAAAAAAACAGAGTCAAATACGCACTAGCAGAAAGAGACAGTGAGCCCAGTTTTTGCAGAGGCGTAAAATAGCTTGGAAATCTCTTCATACTGTTAACCTAACTTAATGTTGTTCACGCCTACCCAGCGGTCATATAACCAATAGAGCGCCAAAATCAGAACCAGTAGCAAGCTGCCTAGTGCTGCTGCTAACTCCCAGTTATTGGATGACTGCATATGGAACGCAATGATATTACTGATCATTTGCCCGTCCGTACCCCCGACCAGCGCGGGCGTAATGTAGTAACCAATAGAAATAATAAACACCAGCAGAGCCCCTGCACTTAAGCCGGGTAATGTCATTGGGAAATAGATTTTAAAGAACGCAGGCATGGGTTTAGAACCCAGAGACAGCGCCGCACGATAATAGCTTGGGTCGATGTTCTTCATGACGCTGTATAGCGGCAAAATCATGAAAGGCAGCAAAATATGAGTCATTGAAATGATGGTCGAAAACTCGGTGTACAGTAGGTCAAGAGGCTCATCAATAATGCCTATCGCCTTTAGGGTGCTGTTCACTACCCCGTTGGTTTGCAAAAGCGCAATCCATGATGTGGTTCGAACCAATAATGAGGTCCAAAACGGCAACAATACAAACACCAGTAACTTATTGGCTTTGCTCGGTGAGGCTGTAGATAAATAGTAAGACAATGGAAACGCAATAATCGCTGTGAGCACAGTGATGTACAGGGCGATTTTCAAGCTTTTCCAGTACAGTTTGATATAGATTTTGGTGTCTCGGGCTTCGATGTCGCCTTGCAATGACTTCTTCAGATCCAGAGCGGTTAAATAGTAACGTTCAGTCCATTTGTTACCCGATACTTTAATCGCTACCCACACATCGGGGGAGCGCCACTTTTTATGTTTATCTAATAGAATATCGGTGCCTTCGAGACGCAGCTCTTCGATCGGCATTCTTTTGATTTTTCGTGCAGTGGATTTGATAAGACTTGAAGAGCCCGGCAGTGAGCGGTTGATTTCCTCGGCCAACTTTCCGGAGCGGCGTTCCTGTGCCAGTTCGTGAAGCTCTAACGTGAACACCTGAATAACCTCATCAGGCGGCATGGCTCCGGTTGACTCATCCCAAGATGCCATCGCCTCTAAGGTGTTTGGTACCAATTGAGCAACCGTCGGATGATAAACACTGCGATAAAGCATGGTGGTGATCGGCGCTAAAAAGGAAAGAAACACAAACAGCAGCAGTGGCAAAGTAAACAAAAACAGCATTAACTGTTTGCTGCGATGCTTCTTCTTACTCTCAGAAAGCTCTGTCAGTGTTAGCGTATTTTCACTCGCCATTCTGTTTTCATCCTTGAATCTAAACGCTTAAAAACTCGATTAAATGGGCTATCTAATACATTTAGATAGCCCAACTTTTGCTTATAGAATTGAGGCTATTGAAGTAACCACTCGTTAAACTTCTCACCCAGTGTTTCACCGTAATCAGCCCAGAAATCACCCGATGCTTTTACCCCTTCATCTAGGTGAGATGATGGCAGTTTTGGAATAACCGCAGGATCCACATACTGATAAGCGGATTTACGAGTTGGACCATACGCCACTTCAGGCATACCACTCAGTGGTTTTGAACCCGTTGCAAAGCGAATGAACTCTTCCGCTAACGCTTTCTTCTTAGTGCCTTTTACAATCGCCCAAACATCGAGATCGTAAACGTGCGAATCCCAGACCATTTCAAACGGTTTGCCTTCACGTTGAATGGCATCGAAGAAGCGACCATTCGCCGACTGAACCATGACCGCGCCACCATCGTTAAGTAGTTGAGGCGCTTGCGACCAGCTGTCGAACCAGACAATGTCGTCTTTGATAGTATCGAGTTTCGCGAACGCACGTTTTTGGCCTTCATCGGTACTTAGCACGTCATACACGTCTTCTTTAGCAACGCCATCAGCCAGTAGTGCCCACTCTAGGTTCACTTGAGGACGCTTACGAAAAGCACGTTTACCTGGATACGTTTTAGTGTCGAAAAGATCTTGAATCGAGTTTGGTTTGCCACCCTGAATGGTGTCGTGGTTGTAAGCGAAAAGGACAGTCCAAACGATGTTACCTACCCCACACTCATTAGCGAGCGCCTCTTTGCTGAAGTCATCTTTGGCTGGCGTACCATCATCACCCGGAGGCAAGGTATCCATTGGGAATACTTCTAGCAATCCTTCTGAACAAGCTCGCTCAAGGTCGATAACCTCAACGTCAATCACGTCCCAAAGCACGTTGCCACTCTCTACTTGGGCTTTAAGCTCTGCGATACCGCCTGAATAGTTTTCAGACAGCACCTTGTGTCCGGTACTCTCAGTAAACGGATCAAGCATGTGTTTCTTTTGGGCATCGCCGTAAGCACCACCAAACGACACTGCCGTTAGTTGGTCGGCCATTGCTGCGTTGCTCAGTCCAAGCGCAAGAGCAATAGGAAGCCACTTTTTCATTTTCGTCATCATATATCCTTTCTTTCCTTGACTAAGGGTGATCAAGCGCTAACCCATCAGAAATGGACCACGTTAGGCTGGCTACATCACCGGCCTTGAAGGTCGGTGCTTGTTGGTCATTGAGGAGCTTCACCATCACGTCTCTGCCGTCTTGCAACTTAAAGAAGTAACGAATGAAGTCACCAACGTACAATCGGGTGACAAAGGTAGCGGAGACTTGGTTACTGTTCACTTCGTCCTTGTCTCCGATAAAGAAGTTTTCTGGGCGCACTGCCAACATACAGCGCTCTCCAATTTCAGGAACATTGATCGCAGTCGCCACGACTTGAGTCCCATCGCTCAATTCAACATGAGCGTGGTCGCCGTCAATTTTGGTTAAAGTCCCCGGAAGATGGTTATTCTCGCCGAGAAAATCGGCGACGAACGCATTGGCTGGACGCTCGTACAGCGTAGAAGGGTCCGCACACTGCTGAACTACGCCGTCCTCAAACACTGCAATACGGTCAGACATAGTAAGTGCTTCGGTCTGATCATGGGTAACATAGATGGCGGTAAAACCTAACTGTTCGTGCAAGCGCTTAATTTCAAATTGCATCTGCTCGCGAAGGTTTTTATCCAATGCACCTAAAGGTTCATCCATAAGAACAATCGAAGGCTCAAAAATCAGCGAACGCGCCAGTGCCACACGCTGCTTTTGACCGCCGGAGAGCTGACCCGGATAGCGGTCACCAAAGTGTTCAAGCTCCACCAGTTTTAAAAACTCTTGAACCTTCTGTTTGATTTGCTCTTTGGGTAGTTTGCGAACATTAAGGGGATAAGCTAGGTTTTCTGCCACCGTCATATGAGGGAATAATGCGTAGTGCTGAAATACCATGCCAATATTGCGATGATAAGGCGCAACGTTTGTGATGAGTTCTCCGTTGACTTCTATCCCGCCGCTGGTCACATCTTCAAACCCAGCGAGCATCATTAAGCATGTGGTTTTGCCAGAGCCAGAAGGCCCCAACAGTGTTACAAATTCCCCTTTAGCGATGTCGAGGCTAAAGTCTTTCACCACAAAATTGTGTCGGTCATAACTCTTTTTTACATTCTTGAATTGTACGTAACGACTGTCCATTTCTACTGCCTATCCCTCTGCTTCAAGCTCAACCTCAAAAACTGAGCGCTATTCAAAAACCTAGTTTTGATTAACAACTGAGCAACATTTGATTTTAGAAAGTGTGATTTATCCTTTGTTTTTCAGACATAAAGAGGGATTACGAAATGTTGCAACTTGTACGAAAATTAAGCTCAGCTCGAATGAAGGTTTGAATTAGGAAGATCTACTAGATAAAAATATCAGTATCATAGAAATAAATGGAAGGAACTGCTTATTTGATAAATCAGTCGTTAAATTTGATCTTCGTATCAACACGCCATCTTAGAACAAATTTAGCAATATCAACGTGCTACAAGCGCTATTACATTGTGATACTTAGATGGAATATGGGCATAATCAGTATGCTATTTGACTTCATAAAATCGTTAACCTACTAAAATAACAGCGTTATTCTGGTTAAAGCCGTCGATGTCTACTGCCCGCGCATCTCTCAGAGGAAACGTTCCTGCGGCAATCAAACAAAAAAGCCGAAGCTAACGCTCCGGCTTTCAACTCATCTCAGGACGGGTCATCACACCATCGATTAAACGATACGCAGACCACCTTGAGCGATAGCAAAACGACGAGCACGAGTAAACGACAATGCGTTAGTAATACCCTCACCAGTTGGACCCGCGATAGTGAATGTAGACGTTCCTTCTGCGTTATAACCCACACCAGATAGCGTTGGGCCGTTGTGCGCAAAGATAGTGGTGTTGATGCGAGCACCAAACTTAGTCACGTTCTCGATGTTACCCGAGTAGATACATGCCGAGTGCTTATTGGCACGCTCAGCCGCCACTGCGCGGTCGATGGCTTCATCGATATCTTTACAGATAACCACAGGAAGCACTGGCATCATTTGCTCTACGTGAACCAATGGGTGGTCGTTTTCTACCAGCATTACTGCAAGGCGAGTATCAGACTCAACACCGATTGATTTTAGGATTTCACCTGCATCTTGACCGACGTGTTTTTTCACCGGGTGCCAAACACGAGCAATCTCATGGGCTGTGCACGGCTTCGCGCCTTCAAACTCATCTAGCGTCAAAATTTGCTCAGTTAACTGCTCTGCTTCTTCTGCTGTTAACACGTAAGCGCCAACTTCTTCTAGCTTATCAAGGAATGCATCTGCTACGGCCTCTTCAACGAAGACTTCCTTCTCGCCAATACACAGCAGGTTGTTATCGAAAGACGCACCGCCGTATACGCCCGCCGCAGCTAGCTCTAGGTTAGCAGAAGCGTCTACGATTACTGGTGGATTACCAGCGCCTGCGCCAACACCTTTCTTACCAGATTGTAGGATAGCCTTAACAAGACCAGGGCCACCTGTACCCACAAGCATATTAATCAGTGGTGACTGAGCAATTTCGTTTAGTGTTTCTAGTGTTGGCTCTTTGACCATAGTTACTAGGTTTTCTGGGCCGCCTGCTTCTACGATGGTTTTGTTTAGCAAGTCAATCATCACCGCAGAAACCACTTTAGACGATGGGTGAACATTAAATGTAACCGCGTTACCACCAGCAAGCATCGAAATTGCGTTGTTCACTATGGTTTCTGTTGGGTTAGTCACAGGCGTCACCGCGCCGATAACACCATAAGGTGCGCGCTCACCAAGAGAAATACCGTTATCACCAGACCATACTTTAGTATCCAGTACTTCCGTACCCGGCGTTTTCATTGCCGTAAGATGGTGCTTAGCGATTTTGTCTTCCACGCGGCCCAGTTTTGTCTCTTCACGAACCATTTTTGCGAAGTCTTCTGCTCGCGCTAATACTGCTTCACGAATAGCAGTTAGGATGGCTTCACGACCTTCTTTGGTACAGTTTACGTAGAACTCTCGTTGAGCTTTATGAGTAGCTTCAATCGCAGCGTCCACTGTCGCGAATACACCTTTAGCGTTGTTAATATCAAAAGACATAGTGATTACCTCGTAAAATTGGGTATTGTGAAGAACTAGGCGTTATGCCAGTTCTTTTCGACATGTTTAGTAAGGCTAATTCCTCACCTAATATGGCTATAATTTAACCCAGACACTCATCAACACGATGTCACTGGGTGTCAGCTTATTTGACCCATTAACACAAATAACCCACAGCGATAACTTGACTCATTACGTAACCCCTCACTGTCTCTCGCCTCTTAGCAAACAATACGTTAGTTCACCCACAACCGTAGTTTGTTAACCTATCAGCCCAATCCCAACATCTGCTTTCTGATAAAAGCAACATTAATTCAATACGTTAACACTAGGTGTAAAATAAATTGACCCTCAGTGACATGCTGCATTTTTGACCTCCAGATAGACTAGCGTTCATCAAATCGATACCCAATTACGAACACTTCGTGAGGAATGAATATGAAAAATCAAGCGCTTTTAGAAGAGTCTGTAAAGCAACTGAGCACTATTTTAGAGACACAGCAACAGCTTCTAGCAGAGCACAAAGCTAACCAGAACTATGCTGAGCGTCTTGAAAACATTCTGACTCCAACCGATGAGCTAACCACTCAAGGTGACGACTTATTGATTGGTGGTTGCAAAGCCACTGATCTTATCGAGCAATACGGTAGCCCGCTGTTCGTGTTGAGCGAAGACACGCTCCGTAACAACCTGCGCCGCGTGAAAAACGCGTTTGGCAACTACTGGCCAAAACCAGTCAACGTGATGTTTGCTATCAAGTCGAACACCAACTTCGCGGTTCGAGCTATCTGTAACGAAGAAGGCGTGGGCGGTGATTGCTTTGGTCCGGGTGAAGTTGAAGCGACATACATCGCAGGTGCCGACCCAAAAACCATCGCACTAAACGGTACCGTAAAGCCTGAACTTGCTATCCGTAAAGCAGTTGAATATGGCTACGCGATTCACCTAGATTCTTACGAAGAGATTGAAATCGTTGAGCGCATCGCTCGCGAAGTGAAACCGGCGGAAAAAGTACGTATCGCGGTTCGTCTAAAAGTTATCCCTGAAGATTTCTTCAATGACTTTGAACCAGATGCTTACCCGTTCCCTAACTTTATCGGCGCGATGAAGTGGATCAAATTCGGCTTGCTAAAAGAAGAAGCGAAGAAAATCATCAACCGCGTAAAAGAAATCGACATCTTCGAATTCTACGGTTTCCACACTCACCTAGGCCGCTTCTCTAAACAGCCTGAAGGTTGGGATGCGCTATACCGCGAATACGCACGCAACATTATCGAAATCTCTCGTGAGTGTGGCGTTCAACCTTTCCAAGTAGACCTAGGTGGCGGCTGGCCACGTGAGCGTGAGCCTGAGTGTCGTAGCAAAGAACACATGATGAACCCGAACACCATCGAAGACTACGCAAAAGTAGTGTGTGGGGGCATGCTAGAAGAGTTCACTAAAGAAGGCTTCGAAGTACCACAACTATGGCTAGAACCAGGTCGTTATATCGCAGGTAACATCGGCACGCTACTTACCTCGGTATACGTTGTGAAAGACGACCAAGAGATGGATTACACCTACACCATGGTTGATGCATCGACTTACCTAGCTACATTGGTCGAGTCTCAAGAGTCGAAGAACCCAGTTCTTCCAGCAAACAAAATGACCCAACCATTGGTAGAGAGAACCACTGAAATCGCAGGCCCAATCTGTATCCCATCTATCTGGGAAAGCGGCGCACGCATGCCAGCTCTACAGCCAAAAGATGTACTAGCAATTATGGATGTCGGTCACTACGCTGAGTCTCAAGCGAGCCAGTTCAACTCACTACCACGCCCAGCAACGGTGCTAGTGAAAGACGGCGAAGCAGAGCTCATCAAACGCGCTGAAACGGTTGAAGATGTATTCGCAACGCAAATTCTTCCAGAGCGCTTTGTAAAAGCAAAAGCTGAAATTGAGAAGAAAATGGCGAAGCCTGCTGGTAAAAAAGCAGCAACTAAACGCCGCGTGGCAAGAACGCCGAGTTATTCGAAATAAGCAGATTGCTGAGCTTTAGGCTTGGTGGTTTGAATTGAGAATTGGTGATTGGAAAGCTCCCGTTGGGAGCTTTTAACTAAACAAATCCCCATAAACTTCCATTGTCACTATTGCTTGAAGCAAAATAACAAAGCTCGACCGTGTGATTTTAACAACAGCAAACCCAAGATAGCCGTTCGTCATCAAGATAATCTTGTCCCTTGTAGAGTTATTTATAGGCAATTTAGTATTAATATCCCTTGGTCTGCCATAACGACGAGAAACCTGAAGTAGAGTTCTCTCATTTCGAAAGTCAAATGCGCCGAGAATTCATTCACTAACGATAGATCCAAGAAACAGATTACTTCTAAATGTTTGTCTAGCATCAGCTTCATTATTTGCAGATAAATACTCTAGCGTGATCGCCTCAATTTCAGCGTAAGATAAATACCGAATTACTGATTTAATACGAGCACCACTCGACTCATTGACGTAGAACTCTCGAACTCCCATTCCTATCAAAAGAATAATCAATCGCTTATCTATCTGGTTGGTTATTTTAACGCCTACCAATTTGTCACTTTCAACCATTGATTGAATGTTATGGGAAAACGTTCTTAGGGACGAGAAATCCCAGTCTAGCAAATCCTCAATTCCACTAAGCACCACAAAATTAGCGGAAGAAAGAACGGAGGGATCAAGCGGTAGTTGTTCGACATTAGTTATGACGCCGAGAGAAAAGTCTCCATCTGAGTAGCTGACATCAAACTTCCCACAGAGAAGATGTGAGGTCCACCCATTGTTAGCTAGACTAACTAAGCCCTTTACTTCACGAAACTTGCTTTTGGACTTCAATGCCGAGGCGACAAAGCTCAACTCTTCGAAAAGTGCTTTTGACTCTATTTCTACGTCACTATAATCAATATCTACACGCATGGTTTTTTGATTAATTTCAAGAAGAGCGTTTATAGAAAGTTTGTTATTAAGGTAAAGATCTGACCTGTTGATTTGAATTTTCGCTGGAGTAATAGACCTCTGCCGATTTTCTAAGGTAAAAATCAAATCTATATCGACATCATCAGTAGTCCTAGCATCTAGGCTCCGATAATATTCGGTCAGCACAACGCTGTTGTTCACGCGCTCAAGTAGTCCGCTCACATCAAATGTTGAACTATCTTCGGCAGTACCATCATAATCTCGTTGTTGCGGACTGAACTCAGAACCAAGCAACCTCTTAAGTAAGTGCTTCCTCATGCTTTCAAAGTGCAACGCCTCTTCTGAATAATTGGCAACATTGAGCTGTTGCATGACCTCAACGAAGGAATCGACGAGCTCATCGACAATGGTATCAGCACTGTACACATTGCGTCTGATATTCTCTCTAATAACCGCTTGATTCTCGGGTTTTAGCAACTCCTTAGCATGTAGTTCAAATAATTTAGCAAGCTCTGGTTTTTCCTCAAATTGGCTCCTACTTCCAAGCAGCCCCATTTTCTGAAACAGTTTCCCCATTGCAACGTCATATTTATCGATCTCATCTTTATAATGGGATTTGATGTGCGCACTTGCATGTTTTTTAATTGCCCTGGTTAACGCTATGGGGGTAACAATTACGTTCATTGGTTAATCTCCCTGATGAGTCGCCATAATGATGTCTCAATACAATTAGTCAGTTACTCGATAATCGGTTCGAGATATAATGTTGAAAGAACATAATTCACGTTATTGACATTATGCCCTCTCAAGATGCACGAACTTATTAATCATTAATCTTGTGTTATAAAGGTCCTACTTAGAATTATTGGGGTGTTACATGAAAGCAAGCCAACGCGCTTATGAATCCATACTTAATATGATTCAAACTAGTGAAATCAAAGATGCGGTTGTAGAAAACGACCTTACTGAGATACTGGACATCAGCCGTACTCCTGTAAGGGAAGCCATAGCACGATTAATTGTTGAAGGTTGGGTAGAAGTCCTGGAAAACGGTGGCAAGGTAGTTTGTAAAATAACCGTCGATCAAGCACGTGAGATCTTCCAAGTTCGCATGAGCCTAGAAGCGCTGCTACTGGAGCTCGCTTGGTCCGAAATTGATAGAGAGAAAATCGCTGAGATAAAATCTCAGTGTGAACACGTTGTCTCAAATAGTAACTATGAGCAAATGCCTCAAATAATGAGTGACTTTTATCAAGAGCTAAATTCCAAGTCAAATAACAAACTCCTTGCTGAAAACATCAGCGTGTTACACAACAAAGCCAACCTAATTAAAGTAGAGCTGATTGACCAAGTTAAGAGAAAATCGGTTGAAGAAATCATCGCGCTTCTAGAAAGCATCTGCAGTGAAGATCAAGATAAAGCTGTTCACCACTTAAAGTTCCATTTAGCGGCATGCTATTACCGATTGTTTGGTGAGTTATAAACAACACCCGATTATGCACAATCTCCATCAATGAAGATTGTGCATTTAAGTTTACTTAAAGTTAGTGCTAATAGATTTTACAATTTCACTCACCGCTATCTCTTCATCGGCTCCTTCCGCCCAGACTTTTACTTTCTCTCCACCTTTAACCCCCAGCTTCATCAATGCCATTATCGATTTTGCATTGGCTTTTTTATTGTCATATTCAAGAAATACATCAGCATCAAATCGCTTGGCCGACTTAACCAACAGAGATGCAGGCCTCGCATGTATACCCGCCACATCTTTCACGATAACTTCGTCAGTCTTCATACACTAACTCCTTTGAAAGTACTTGGTACATCTCATTCACGCCCGAACTACGTAACAAAATATCCAGCGCTTCTCGTGATTGTGCATAACCCATAATGGTCTGCAGTGTCTCAATCTGTGCGTCGTTTGAAGACATCGCTAACATAAACACGACATTCACGAGACATACCTCATCTTCTGCACCCATCATTGTAAATTCGACTGGGTTAGATAAGATCGCCACAGCAATAGAATCCGAAATTGTATGTTCACGGTCAGTATGAGGTATAGCCAACCTTCCTAGTCCTGTAGGAAACACACCTTCTCTCGCGACAATTGCATCTGAAAATGACTCTTTGACGTAACCATGCTCAAAAAGGACCTGTGCTAGTTGTCGCAGTACCTCTTCATTGGTTGAAGCATTTAAAGAAGATACTAACAGTTCCTTTTTGAATAAATTGTTCTTGCTCATTTACTGCCCCATGACCATCACATCAAATTTTCGGGTCCGCTCTCGATTTTGATCGAAGTCTACAAAATAGACGTACCCTACACTCCCTAGATTCAACTCTTTACCTTTTAAGATGAATGTCTTGCTAGGCCCAAAAAAACTCGCTCGAATATGCGCATCTCCATTTAATATGGTTCCTGGGTCTGCGGGATAATTAGGATCATCAAGGGACATCAAGAAATCTAAGTGCTTGTCGCCGGGATAACGATAATTGGTGTTCTCAGTCAGTTCTCTAGGGACTATTTTGTCAAGAATCTTGTTTAGGTCTACCTGTAAAAACTCGTCTCCGTTAAAATCTGTATCATGCACATATTCTTCGAAAATCACTGAGCAGGTCGTGTGGGCAGTTTGAATGACACAAATACCATTCTCTATACCACTTTCTCGAACGATGTTTTTAACTTCGTCCGTGATATTGTGATACGAGACCCGACCAACAACAGTATCTAAAGAGATGGTTCTGTTGTAAAAGTTCATGAGTTTAAGCTCCTTCCTTTTGCCACAGCTTCTATCATCGAAACCATCGTATACATTGGATCTTCTGAGGCAAAAATACCACTCGTAGCACCAGTTCCATGCGCACCGTTTTTGATAACGTATTCAACATCTTCCGGTGAAGATATCCCAGCGGCTTGTAACCCCAATGTTTTTGGTGATATCTCTGCGATAGTTGTCTGCGTAGATAGAATGTACTCTTTGTTAGCAGTTTGCCCTGTCCCAATAAGTTCTGTGGGCTCACAGACCATGACATCGGGATGAAGCATCGCAATGGCTTGTGCGTCTTCAAGTGAGTCGGCACAAACGATAGAGAATAAGCCTAGCTCCTTCGTACGCTTTAGAGCTGCGACAAGTTGAGCAAGTGTTAGAGGTCTCTCAGCATGATTCAAAAACACGGCTCCAACGCCAGCCTCCACCAACGCATTTGGAAGTATGTGCCCCATACCTCGTCCTATTTCAATAGGATCCATATGTTGAGCCGTCACAATGAGACGAGATGTATTATCCTTGATCATTCGCAGGTCGACATGTTGAGCCGTAAAGAAAATATCTAGGTCGTATTGGATCGCAAGTTCATCGGCCTTCTTCGCCATCGCAAGAAGTTTGTCGCCGTATAAATATGATTTAGGGTTCACCGCAATAAACGGTGCTCTGATTTCAGTCATTAGTTTTTGTCCCATACACCGAGTAGTAGTGGGAGAGTGTTTCGCCAACACGCTCGTTAATTTCTCGCTTCATCGAAAAATAATCACTGTATTGTTTTTCATTTGCGGCGCTTAGCGCGGCGATTATGAAGTCAGTGAAAATGTTAATTTTCGATATACCAAGAGAAGCACATGTTGAAAGGTTTTCATCTCCTGTTGAAGAACCTCCGTGAAGTACAAGAGGAATAGCAACGGATGCTCTAATCTCCTTTAATCTTTCGAAACTTATTTTCGGTACACCAGAGTAGGTACCGTGAGCAGTCCCAATGGAGATCGCTAGTGAGTCAGCACCACTGAGATCCGCAAACCTTATGGCTTCTTGAACATCGGTATAGACGGAGTCATTATGTTCGTGATCTTCAAAGTTCTCGCCAGCTCCTACATGACCAATTTCAGCTTCAACAGGAACGTTGTGTTTATGGGCATATTCAACAACTTGTTTGGTTAACGTCACGTTGCGATCAAATTTCTCTGCCGATGCGTCGACCATCACGGACGTAAAACCACACTCAATTGCCTTTTTGATTACATCAAAGTTCATCCCGTGATCTAGGTGCAATGCAATATCCACACTAGCCTTCGACGCTAGAAAGATGGCGATGTTTGCTGCTTCTTCTAAGGTGAGAAGATCCATGTGACACTCAGCAAAAGAAAGAATCAAAGGCATCTGTTTTTGTTCAGCAATATCGACAAATGTTTTTGCCATCTCATAGTCAATGAAGTTAGCGGAGGGAACTGCGTAGCCCCCTTCACGTGCATCCATCAACATTTTTTTTGTTGATACAAGCATAATTTTAACTCCTTATCATCTGTTCCAACTTTCCGTAGAACTCATCGACACCCATCCCTTGCAATAAAGGCAAGCTCATCAAACAGCGGTCATTAAATTGATCCGGCACAGCAGTGGTACTGATGATGATGTCAAAGTCTTCAAGTCTGCCAATTTCGTCCGCAATTTTACCTTGATACATATCTACCTGATTCGAAAGGTTGTTATCTGAAAGCCATTCTTTTACCGTTGTGGTGACAAGAGTTGAAGTCGCGATTCCGGTACCACACATAACCATTAATTTCTTACTCATGCTTTACTCTCCTCGACAGATTGAGTCTTTACAGACTTACCTTTAATTTTATTTACATAGATCAAACCCGCTAAACACACTCCACCAATAGCGATAATACCGGTCCAGTTAAGGAGCTTAGTTATCAATACATAAAGGCCTGTCGTCCATAACCCACCTTCAGCAAGCGCTGTTATGGTTGTATTCCCTTGAAGATCAAAGTTAGACGCGATAGCGGCTTCAGTGACTAAAGGAGCGACCCAAGTAGTGATACACAGAATTGTGGCCATATAGAATGTACCAGCGATAATGGTTCTGATGATGTTGCCATTAAAGACCGCTGCCATCAGACACACAACGAAGGGAATAGTGGCCAAATCACCAAATGGTAGAGTGTTGTTGAAAGGAAGAACTACCGCCAATGCAATTGTGATCGGAACCAAAATAAGTGAAGATGATAAAACAGCTTGATCACCAACACTCAATGCCGCATCCATTCCTATATAGAGTTCACGATCTGGAAATTTTTTCTTAATAAATGCATTCGCTGCTTGAGAAATTGGCGTTAAACCTTCCATAAGCAAAGCCACCATTCTTGGCATCAGCATCATTACAGCTCCCGTCGTCACAGCTAACTGAAGCAACTCCTTTATTTCATATTGCGCTAAGAGACCAATTCCAAGGCCGATTAATACCCCCATGACCGTACTGTCACCAAAAATACCGAGTTTTTCCTGAATTGTTTTAGGGTCACCCTTCCAATCTTTAACAACTGGGATTCGGTCAAACAACCAGTTAAATGGGAGAGCAAATATATAGCCTGGGATAGCAGTACCGTGGGGAAACGTAATGTTGGGGAATTTATAGTAACGATTAATTGTGCCACCGAGTATGTCGCCAAAAAGAAGTATCATTAATACATAGGAAACCGTTGCTGCGATACTAATTGCAAAGTCACCAGTAATTATATACACCAATGACGAAATAAATGCGGCATGCCATATATTCCATAAATCGACATTCATCGTTCTAGTTAAACCAAAAAAGATGAGAACGATGTTTATTCCAATTGCTATAGGTATTGATAGACCACCAAGAGCCGTACCATAACTGATGGCCGCAGCCGCGGGCCAACCTACATCGATGATGTTCAAATTGAGACCTAAGTGCTCAACCATTTGTTGAGCTGCTGGGCCTAAACTACTTCCCAAGAGTCCGATAACCAAATTCAAACCGATAAAACCGATACCGACGGTTAAGCCTGATTTTATTGCCTTAGATATAGGTGTACCAAGGGCTATAGCAAAGACAAATATGAGTATGGGTAGAACTACAATGGATCCTAAGTCCAAAAAGCTTTGTATGAGATCTAGCATAAGATAACGTCCTAATGTTAGTTAATCGTGATCATGCTAAACACAGCCCCTCTATTGTTTTTGTGTTGTATACATGATGTATACATACTATAACCATCAAAAATCAAATGTGGTGATTTCTGTCACATTGGATTTATTTTACACGTGGTAATAAATCATGATCTTGAAGATGATCATATTCTCCCTATTTGAATAATGTTGCTTTTGCATAGGCAGACGTTATTAAATTTATATTTATCATGATGTTAATTGTGTCAAATCACCGCGATCTACAATCCGGTAATATAACTACTATTTTGGTGATTCCTATTGGATATAACGGCAGAAATATCATTAGCCTAGAATTTCATGTCGATATGTTTATAACTTCCAATTGTGTTTGAAAAAGCAGAAGCCAATAGGAATAATCCTATCGTAGTCTGATAACGTCAGAAAATTACAGAGAAGATAAAAGTAGTGATGCGAATAAGTGCGCAAGTGCTGTAAAGAGAAGTTTTATTGGATGACGTTAGTTGACATAGTGGCGAAATTGGAGTCAATATCGTTCGTTTGGGCTCTAATTAAAGCCTATTATTTACCGCTCAAAACCCCTTAAAAAGAACACCTCTATGATGTTCCAAGTAACGCCTATGCTGACTTGATATTTGAAATGACATAGCTTCATGAATACCAACTACCTCAGGCTTTTCGAGGTATTTGGAGATCATCACTTTTCCTTGATTATCGAACGATATAAATCCGAGGTCGAACGCTTTATCTAAGTTTGCCAACAGGAGCAACCCGTTGTATTTATCTAAACGTTCTTCGTTACTCGAATCCCGCCAAGGTTTGATATGAGAAGCAAGAAGGAGTTGAGTGTTCTTATATCCGGTTAAGGCACAACCGCCCCACATTTCAACCAGCTGAGCCCTAAAATTGCCCTGTCCAATTCTAGTATTCACCAGAATTGTCTTTTCCGTTTCAGTAAGCTTCTGGTCAGACATAACTTGACGTATATCTGCATTGACGTCTACCTGAGCCAGATCTGCCAAGAAATTGTTGTAGTGAACCAGCGCCGCACTATACATGCCTTTACCTTTGCTATCGCGCTGTTTAAAGATCTCCATCGTTTTGGCCTTCGCTTCCAACGAAACAAATCGGCTATATGATTTCACCTCTGTTAATGGTTCGCGGATCTCGTTTGCATCCATCAGCCAATTTGAAATTGAGCCACGAATAGCTCCAAGGTAATTGGTTGCCGTCTTCTCAGACTTACCTAAATCCAATAACCATTGATAGTAAAGTGATGCTATGTCTGACAAATTGGTTACTAAGGCATCTTTCAACTCGTTTGACACGATATGACTTTTCATAAAGTCAAAAAGCTCCTCATCTAGATAAGCATATGAGATAGCTTTTGATGAGTAACGTTTGACAGCTTGTTCTTTATACCCCTCCTCAAATTTGAGATGCCAAAAGCCTTCGCTCTTTAGATAAAAATATGGATTCTCAGGCGTATTCTTATCTCTTCCTTGAGCAAAGTTATCAAAGTGATGGGTAAATTGATCTTTGAGAGCCTGGTTAAAAAATATCTTATTCGACGCAATGCCACCCACATGAATAAGATCCATAACGGCCAGTAGCATACAAACCTTGTGAGGACTTTTCTTACCACCTGCACTATTCATATTGAGGTTTCTGAACTTATCCAGATACAACTCAAGAGCCATGTCGTCCCTCCCTATCAACACTTGGATTGTTTCTTAGCACAGCGGTTTGCCAGCTGACTCCTTGCCTATGTTGTATGTCTTCGCCATTGAATACATCAACTAAAGCTAAGTTGAAGTCACTCGCCAGTTCCGTTAACTCTTCAACCGAAACAGAGTAAGACTCGCGGCCATCATTGAATAAACCATGACGCAATGAAATCACAATAACACCACTATTTTTCAGATGGTTAACTAGGGCATTCAACGCCTTTTTACGCAAGTTACTAGGAATATGCATCCAAACCGCAGAGACCAAAATGACATCAAATTTAGTATTAAGCTTTGATAGTTGTTTAAGGTCAGGAAGCCTATCATCAAGCCATACAACCTCTTTCCCAGTGTGAGCACTCCCTAAAACGAGCAGCTCTTTGCAAGGTTCACATGCAACCACATGACAGCCCAGACGAGTAAACCAAAGTGAATCTCTTCCCGAGCCTGCGCCAATATCTAATACATTGTCTCCTACACTGGGCCAGTACTTTCGCCAAACGTGATGGACTTTCGTAGCCGCTAGAGAATTATATTGTTTGGCAAGTTCATCTGCATTTTCCGCGTAAAAAGAGGAGGTTATAGACATTATGATACCCCGTTTTGAACTGAAACCATCTTATAGGGCCAAGTTGCATAAAGCTAGAGAGTGCTAGGTTAGTACGAGATGTTTTGACCTAAGTCACTATTTAATGAAAAGGCTGTCGGTCATAGAAAGGGGGGGGAAGTATGGAAACGAAAAAGCCCCAGCATTTCTGCTGGGGCTTCGAATGTGGCGGTGAGTGAGAGATTCGAACTCTCGATACGTTGCCGTATACACACTTTCCAGGCGTGCTCCTTCAGCCACTCGGACAACTCACCGTATTGTTTGTTAGCGCTGTTGGCTAACGAGGCGCTAATTTAATGATTATCCTTGATGGGGTCAAGTGCAAATCGGGAAAAAAGCGCTCTTTTTTAATTGTTTGCTTACTTTGTGATTAATTCGATCAAATGATCGGCAAATCAGACGCTTTGGTAGTAACCCGGTACTCGGAACCAGCGGCGACATAGGTCTAGGAAGTAGCCGTAAAGTACGCCCATTCCGCATGATACTACTGCGTTACTCGATACTGCGGTGATGATTTGGTCAGTCGATGCGCCTACAGTAAATAGAATCGCTGCGTATACTGGCGACTGAAATGCTACATAGGCGATCAGGTCTGAAATGGCCTTCATGGTGCCTGAACCTGATACTTTCGCGCCTTGTCTTAGTGCCCAGTCACGGAAAACGCCATATGGCCATGCAATTGCAATATTAACGGGGATCGACAGTAAACGTGATGCCAGTGACTGTTCGAACGTCATGCCAGATACTAATACTTCGATTAGCATGCCAGAGACGAAACAGAAGACGACCATAGCAAAAGTGTCTGCTGCGGCGTTACGAATACAAAAAGGAGCTTTAGGTTTCAATTCAGGAATCTCACGGAATAATAAACTATCAAAAAATGCTTTTGGCAATTCATATAACTAGATATCTTTTACTATCTAGATTTCGTCGCTATTAGAACACCAATTTGGTAGTTTTACATACCGTATTTAAAGTTACTTGGTAAATTAATCACCAATTTTAAAGTTCAAACTAGATAAACTCGCTATTTGTTGTAATTTGATTACATTTATTGACTATACCACTGATATTCAGTGAGTTAGTGGCACGTTATGTACAATAGTTACAGCTCTAAACAATTAGATGTTCTTGTCTAAGCAGAGTTTACTTAGGCTTACGGGGTGGATGGCGCCGAAATGGGTGTTTTATGAAATCTAGTGAGTTGAATAACAAGCTAGGAAGGTGCAGTGACGCCAATAACGGCGTCACTACGAAGGGTTAACGCAGAGACTCTACGTTTGAACGGCGTTTGCTTGAGAATTGGAATAGCTTGTTGGCGTATTGATACAGCGCATCGTCTAATACTCTTTCATCAATGGGCTTACCAACAATAAAGTCTGCGCCAGCGCCTAACATGCGCTCTCGGGTCTCTTTAAAGACATCGGCGGTACAACCGAAGATCAAGGTATCTTTTTCACGGCCGAGCATATTACGGATACCCGCGATAGCCTCTACCCCATCCATAACAGGCATATGGTTATCCATTAAGATAAGATCAAACTGTTGGGTTGAGACGGCTTTTAGTGCCAGTTCGCCGTTTTCTACCGAAGAAGTGATAAAGCCTTTACGCTTCATAAAGGTCTCGATAATGATGGTGTTGGTGCGATTATCCTCGACGATAAGCGCTTTGAGTCCACGATAGTCGAGGTGACGTTCAATATGAACATCTAACGCTTTTGGTTTGCATGGTTCAAGTTGGACGCGAACCGTAAACTCAGATCCCATCCCTTCCTGACTGGTAAGCGTGATGTTGCCTCCCATACAGTGAGTAATCTCTTGCACTATCGCAAGACCAAGCCCAGTACCTCCAAAGCGGCGCGTGGTGCTCGATTCGGCTTGCTCAAATGGCTTAAACACTCTCGCTTGCGCGTCGGGTGAGATTCCTATTCCAGTGTCTTTGACTCGGATAACGAGCGCCGTCACTCCATCATTCACTTCTTCAGACAAGTAGACTTCCACCATTCCTTGTGAAGTAAACTTAACCGCGTTGTTGAGCAAGTTAAATAGGATTTGACGCAGGCGCGCTTTATCGCCGGAATACCAGCGAATTTCATCAACTTCCGAGAAGACGCTAAAACGTAGCCCTTTCTCATTGCATAAGGTGTGATAAACGCTGTGCATACTGCCAATGATGGAGCTCAGCGGGAATGGACGATTTTCAAGCTCAAGGTGACCTTGCTCAATCTTCGAGTAATCCAATATCTCGTTCAACAGAGACATCATATGATCGCCTGAATCATAAAGGGTTTTGAGTAGTTTGCGCTGCTCTAGATTGAGGTCGGTTTTAAGTAAGATTTGAGCGGTGCCCAATACACCGTTCATCGGTGTTCGGATTTCATGGGAGAGCGTGGCTAGGAACGCCGTTTTTGCTTTAGTGGAAGCCTGCGCTTTGACACGTTCCTGGTCTAGGTAAATGGTTTTTTCATTGAAGGTGTCAATGAGGTAGCGAATCTCGTCCGGACTTTGATAGTTAATATCGATACTACCGCCCTCTTTGGACTCATCGACTTTCTTAGCAATATCAGTAATCGGCTTAATGAGATATTGGCTAATAAGGTAATAGCCAAACATCAAACAAAGCAGCATGACCGGCACGATACCCAACTCGACTGCCATTACGATGTCTGACACTTGATCAGATACCAGTCGTCTCGCATTGACGACTTCTAGACTCCAATCAAAATCACCAAATTGACGTTGACTGACGTAAATATCACGCCCTACTCGGAAGTTGTGCTCGGTAATCACATGATTGTTCGTGTCGCGCACGATCACCCCAAGATCGTGCTCTCTTGCTTTACTTTTGACGAATTTCACTAGGTTTTCTAGTGAAAGATCGACGGTAGCAACTCCAGCAAATTGACCATTTAAGTAATAAGGCGCTGAAGCCGTGATCATTTGCACGTGGGTATAAGGATCGATGTACACCTCAGACCATGTAATAGTATTCACAGGCTGATTTTTTACTGAGGTGTACCACGGCTCTAAGTGATAACCGTCAGCTTCGGGGTTGTTCCAAAGATCAATTTTATCCACCGTTCCATCACTGGTACGGTTATAGAACAGACTGGTGAGTTTAACGTTGGGGTCTACAGAATACGGTTCAGGCCAAATGCCACCACTCACGGCGATTCCATCATTAAGCTTAAATACCTGGCAGAGCGCTTCATCGAGTGCGGTGCGGTTTTCAATGGACTGCGCCATAGCGACGATGCTTTTCAATACACCCACAGAGCTGGAAAGTGGCGCTGAGATCTCGGCGGCGAGAAACTCGTTTTTGATATCGAGGTTTTCTTCGAGCTTGGCACGAACTGGAGACTCCACCACCATATAGGTGATGCTTCCGAATACCGCGATAAACAGAGCTAGGTACAGCGCTAGCGCGACGACACTTTTCTTTTTGAGAGACTCGTTGATAACCATAACTAGAGAAGCGATCCTTTTCTTCTTGTTCGACTCAGATAATTTCGTCTATTTTATTCGTCTGTAGCTTGTTACTATTAAGCATCATTTTCGCCTTTACGGTAAAGCATTTTGACATTAAAAGACATACTTTCCCTTCCTGAGTTAGAAGGTAAACTTCTTAACGAAGCGCAAACACAAGGCTTTGTCACCTCGATGGCCGCTGCGCCACATACGCTACCACCAGAAGAGTGGCTACCATTTTTATGGGGTGGTGAGGAAGTAGCACCATTCACATCCGGTGAGCAGTTAGAAACTTACGCACAAGCAATTATTGGCTTGTGGAACGACTTCCGCCCTGCTCTATTAGACGGCGAATGGCAGTGGCCAGAAGGTTGTGAACTAGACGAAGAAGAGATCATGACGTTGGCAACCAAAGACTTCTGTGAAGGTGTTCTTCAGGGTTGGCAATTGGCTAGAGATGACTGGGAAACTATCATGCCAGAGCACAGTGAAGACAACGCTCTGTTAGGCGGCGTGCTACTATCATTGAGCATGCTTTACGACCCAGAGACATCTATCGCAACGCTACAAGCACAAGGTATTGAAGGTTTGGAGCAGTTTGCTGAAATCTATAATGCTATGCCAATGATGCTTTGTGGCATTACGCAAAAAGGCGCGGTACTAGCTGAGCAGCAGTAATGCAAAAAGCTCCTCATAATGAGGAGCTTTTTATTATTTTTAGAAACGGTAACCCATCGACACAATCAGCTGATTCCAGTTCAGGAAGCTGTATTCCGCCATTAAGTTCCACTCTTTCTCATAGCCAAAGTCGTAGACTGCTGCGAGTGACATGTTGGATGTTTCTTTGCTTTTTAGGTTTACGTCAAAGCGCAGTTCATCAGCAAGGTTCAAACCACCAACTTGCAAGTCGGTTAAGCTACCTGTCACGTTCTGCTCAATGCTTTGATACTGATAACCCAATAACATCGTTAGCTTACCGTAAGGTACGTCATAACGCTGACCAACTCGCACCGCACCGATTTTGGTTAAAATGGTACTGTCTGTCGTGGTGGTCCAAGCATTGGTTACAGCACCCGCTGCCGTGACAATAATTGGGTTGAATCCATCGATCACTTCAAACTGCGTCGCAAGTACCGCACCAATACCTAAGTTGTAGGCTTCATATTCGATGTTGATTGGTATGGTCGCTGGTACAGGAAACGGTTTGCCATTACGTGTTGCATTGGAAAGATCGGCGCTGATCTCCTTATTTCCTTCGGTATAGCCTGCTAAACCATAAACATTTAGGAATGGAAATACCCATGCGTCAAGTCTAAGCTGAACACTCTTATCAGACCCTTTAATCGATACATCATCTGCTGGTACGACATAGTGATTAGGCTTGTTACGACCGCCAAGTAGCCCACCTGTTGCGTCAATTTTGAAATCATCCGTCGCCACATACTCAACATCTTGAGAGTTCATATAAATGCCAAAACCAACGGGAATCGGTAACTCATAACCTAGGTCACGAGCCTGCTCACCCCAAACCGGTAGACCACTCCAGTGCGCTTGGTTCTTCTCTCTTTCTACTTGTTGTTTCAGTTCATCACTCGCCGCATATACAGTATTTAATACCATATAAAGGGATGTAAGAACGAGTATGGTTAGTAATCTAATCAAAACGGTTTACCTAAAAAGCTTCAGTAAAGTTGAAATAAAATGCCGAGCCATGTTTACCCATCCCTAAATCAAGGCGGATGTTCATGCGCGGTTGAAGTTCATAGCGATAGCCAATGCCATAAGACAAAATAGCGTGTCCCGATAAATCTTCGACAGACTCTCCCACCGAGCCCACGCCCGTCCATGCGGTAATGCCATGGTTAGATAGCGCGCCTGAGCTACGACGGAATGTATGTCGGTATTCAGCGGTTACTTCTGCCGTCACCTTGTCACGATATTGGCCTTGATAGTAACCGCGCATCGAGTTTGCGCCGCCTAGTTCAGGCATGTCGTAATACGGCGTATCGCCAAAAGCTTGTTGGAATCGACCTAGCACTGCCAACACTCGACCCTTCTGGAAACTATGGAAAGTTCGATATTCCACGTCCAGTTTCTGGTACTCAGCTTGACTGCCTAGTGCTTCGCTATACAGCAGCACCTCTGTTCTAAACAAAGAGCCACTCCAAGGGTTAACGGCAACGTCACGAGAATCGTATTGAATGCTGCCACCTAGACCCCATGTAAAAGGTTTATCTTTGAACTCGTTAAAATTTTCATCCAATATCGCCGAATCAGGTTCGGTGGTTGGACTAAAGTAATTCAGCTTTATTGCGGGGCCTGCAAACCAGTTGTCGACCATTCGAAAGATCAAATTGCCTTTATAATTGTTGGTGTTGGCTTTGTATTGAGTGACATCGCCAAAATCAAACTGTTGCGCGGCATCATAGCCGATGCCCCAATAGTGTTTGCCTTGAGTACCTGCGTTCCATGCACCTTGGAATTGAATATCATCGTTATTCCAAAACAGGTCATGTTTAGCTCGCAAACCATAACCTACTTCCGAATCAACATAGTTACCGATGATAAATGCCGAGACACTTGAGCGTTGCAGTTGTTGCTGTTCACGGTCGGTTTTGAATGAATACAAACCACCTACCGCAACAAGTACACCTTGTTCCGGAGTAAATGCAGGTCCACCTAGGAAGCTGAACATGGGTAACCCATTCACTTCACGGTAGTATTTTTTTGCGTACTTTAGATCTGAGATGGTCTCTGAATAGCGGCTATCGGTATTGTCGTCTTTTAGTTTTGAGATAGCGTCATCGTATTCGTCTACCTTAGCGTCTGCTTTAGTAACGTCGTGTTCGAACACCATCTCTTCTTTCTTGGTTTCAAGTTGAGCATAGCTAGGTATAACGACGTCTTCTTTCGCGGCCACAATAGATGGTGCAATAGCAGAAAGGACAAGTAGCGACAACAAGTTTACGCGCATGAATTGTAAGGTTCCCATAATCAATGAATGAACGTTCATTCATTTTTTCAAAAAAGCGCGCGCATAATAAACAGAACACATTTCCGTATCAAGATATTTTTCTTTCTCAAATTATTCACATTTCAAATATCGATGAACAATTTGATGACATAGGCTTGTGGCTAGAGGTTTTTCCAAGAAAAATTGTCAATTCGCTCGTCGGCGATATAGAACAATTTATTGCCAGCGGAAATGGATTGTTCGAGATCTGGGTTAAGAATGATGCCATTTCCTACATCCACTGCGATTAAAGTCGCTTGGTACTCTACTTTCATCCAGTTGAACAAGGCTTCGACCGATGAGTCTGGAGCATCGTTTGGGTAGTGAACCGAGTATTGTGTCATGCCTCGTGTTGAGCTTAATAGCTCTTGATGTAAGGCACTTGAACCTGGGTCAACCGCGGCCTTAGCAAGCATTTCCGCTCCTACAGCTGGAATGCATTCTGAGTTTGGACAGTGTTGATGTAGAAGGTCGCTCAGCGCTTCGTCTTTGAAATAAACCAGCAGGTGAGCATTAGGGTTGCGGTTCGAGCAATAAAGGGCCGCAGAGAGGGTTATATCATCTTCGGGGTTATCAATAAGAATACAACTAGCGGTTTCGATGTTGGTTTTCTCCATTTCTCGTCCGTCGGTGTAGCTGTTCACTTTGACAAAAGAAATCTCACCGGGAAGCGGGTTTTCGATATCCGAACGACTGCACAAAACTATAGGTCTGCGACCTGTCTCTTCATGTTGCAACATACGAATAAGATGAATAGTACGCTGACCATTCCAACCCAACATTAGAATATGATTTTCCACATTTACTTTCCTTTTACCGAGTTGTCCAGAACGCCAAGAATCGAGCCCGAGTGCTGCTAAGCGGCCAAGTAACGCCGCAAACAACATCAGTCCCCCGGGGATGACAAATAAGATAGCCACCCAACGACCTGCTTCCGTCGTTGGAGATAAGTCGCCGTAACCAACCGTTGAAGCGGTAACGACAATAAAGTAGATGAATTGAGAAATAGGAACCGTCAGGTCCGTTTCGCCACTGGCCCTGAGTAATACCCATGACAAGCCAGCATAAAGCAAAATGGCAGCCGTTAAGCTTTTAAACCTGAGTTCGAACAGATGAGAATGAAACCATTTTCTGAGTTGTAACCAAATCGCCACTGACTTCCCTATTCGTAGACGGATTATGTGTTAAGCATATATGAAAATGGCTAACAACATATACGAAAAAACCAGTCCGAAGACTGGTTTTTGAGAACAGCGTTAACTTTAGTGGTTACGCGTTGCCTTTCACTTTAATTTGCAGTTGCTCAGCAAAGTCCAACATGCGGTTTAAAGGAATCAGCGACTTAACGCGTAGCTCGTCGTCTACGAAGATTTCGTGCTCTTCACCGCCGTCTTTTAGTGCTTTTTCAATGGCACGTAGGCCATTCATCGCCATCCAAGGACAGTGTGCACAGCTGCGGCATGTTGCGCCAGCACCTGCTGTTGGAGCTTCTATCAGCTCCTTCTCTGGCACCATTTGCTGCATTTTGAAGAAGATGCCTTTGTCGGTCGCGACAATCATCTGCTTGTGTGGTAGCTCTTTAGCTGCTTTGATTAACTGGCTGGTAGAACCGACAGAATCCGCCAGTTCAACTACACTCGCTGGAGACTCCGGGTGTACCAAAATCGCTGCGTCTGGATACACTGACTTCATGTCTTTCAATGCCTTGGCCGAGAACTCGTCATGGACGATACACTCACCTTGCCATAAAAGCATGTCTGCACCAGTTTGGTTTGCAATGTACGAACCTAGGTGACGATCTGGACCCCAGATAATTGGTTTGTCTTCTGCATCTAGGTGCTCAACGATTTCAAGGGCGATACTTGATGTCACAACCCAGTCAGCTCGTGCTTTTACGGCGGCTGAAGTGTTGGCGTAAACCACCACCGTGTGGTCGGGGTGCGCATCGCAGAACTCAGTAAACTTGTCCGCAGGACAGCCAAGGTCTAGAGAGCATTCCGCTTCTAGAGTTGGCATCAGAATGCGTTTTTCTGGCGTTAGGATTTTTGCGGATTCGCCCATAAAGCGAACGCCGGCAATGATCAGTGTCGACGCATCGTGGCGGTTACCGAACTTCGCCATTTCAAGAGAGTCACCCACGAAACCACCCGTCTCTTCTGCAAGAGCTTGGATTTCAGGATCGGTGTAATAGTGTGCAATCAAAACCGCGTCTTTTTGTTTTAATAGCGTTTTGATGTTTGCAATGTATTGCTGTTTCTCGTCATCACTTAGAGGAACAGGCTTAGGGGGAAACGGATATACCGTATCAATAGTGTCTAAGATGTGGCTCATAGCGCATGCTCTATGCTACTTCCAAATAGTCCGAGCATTGTACACGGATATTCCTACAAGGACAAAGGCAGGCCTGAGGTAATCGACCAAAGTTGAATAGAAAGTGGTCGCATCGGGCTAAGAGTGTGATGGGTTGTATGGGAGTGTTAGGCTGGAAGATAGAACAATTACATCCACAACTGATACAGACGTTGTTTTGAGCGTCACCCCTGCGGAGGCAGGGGTCTTATTCCAGCGAGTGCTGAACGCGCTTTTAGTAGATTCCTGCCTGCGCAGGAATGACGAGCTTTGGGTGGTTGGGATCGCTTTAGGTGAACGCCTGCCAATGCAGGCGCCCGGCTATAAAAGCGACAACGCACTTGTTTGATTATTATTTCAAATTAGACTGAGCCACTTTCGCAGAAGAGCTACCAGGGTACTCAGCAATCACTTGCTCGTAGTACTTTTTCGCTTCTGCTGCTTTGTTGCTGCGCTTCGCTAGGTCGCCTAGTTTAACTAGTGCATCTGCACGTTTGTTGGATTCTTTAAAGCCTAATACCGCTTTAAAGCTCTTTTCTGCTTCTGAATCTTGGCGTTTGGCGAAGTAAAGCTGACCTAACCAATAATGCGTGTTCGGCATAAAGGTTGAGTTTGGATAATCTTTTTGGAATTGCTTGAATGCTTCGATAGCACCTGCATAGTCACGCTTCTTCAGGATAAGGTCTACAGCATTTTGATAGGCGGTTTGCTCATCAGCGTCGGTGCTGAACTTACCTTGAGGAGCTGTACTGTCTTTTGCGACAGGAACTGGGACTGCGGCCGTGCTTGCTTGAGAGCGGAGTTTGTCGATCTCAATGAATAGTTCTCTCTGACGCTGCAACATTTGCTCCATATCGTAGCTGTTGCGTTCTAGCTGACCACGTAAGGTTGCGATTTCTTGCGTCATGTCGTCGAGCTGTTGCTGCATTTGCAACTGAACTCGATTGCGGTTTTGAAGCAGGCGTTCTAATCGTTGAACGTCAGTTTCATTGGTTGCAGCATGGGCTGCTGAAATAGAGGCAGCAGTTGCCGAGGAAGATGTTGCGCTCAAGTCGGTAACCGGTGCTTTTGTCGCGTAAGCTGTGCTTGCTGCGCCGGCTAGTAACGTAAGCGTAACAACGCGCTTAATGTTACTGTTCATAAAGGTTATTACCTCAATTGCCGTGGCTTAAAACAATGAGTCGCAGCGCAAGGGCTGCGACTCAACAATCTTAAGCAGATTGAATTAGTAAACTAGAACTGCGCGACGGTTTTTCGCGTACGCGTCTTCAGATTGACCTAGTACTAGTGGTTTCTCTTCACCGTAGCTTACGATAGAGATTTGGTCAGCTTGTACGCCAAGAGCTTGGATGTACTTAGCTACAGCTTGTGCACGACGCTCGCCTAGTGCGATGTTGTACTCAGGTGTACCGCGCTCATCAGCGTGACCTTCGATAGTCACTTTTAGTGATGGGTCTTTGCTTAGGTATGCTGCGTGTGCTGCAAGCATATCTTCGTAGTCACCAGCAATTGTAGAGTTATCGAACGCAAAGTAGATAGTTTGGTTTTCACGAAGCGCTTTTTCTTTTAGCTCTTGCTCAGAAAGTTGTGCATTCTCATCGATTGGAGTAGCAACAACAGTTTCTTGCTGCTGTTGGTTAGAAGTCTCTGCACCTGTTGATGACGCAGCGTCATCAGTTGAGCTACATGCTGTCATCGCAAGAACTGGAAGTGCGATTAGCAACCCCTTAAAAACTTTGTTTAATTGCATTTGTTATTTCCTTAACCTAAAAATTTAATTGCTATAAAAACGGTGACCATGCAGGTGCTCTTACGCGCCCATTTGTAGCCGGTAGTCTAGCTTTAAATCGCCCATCGATGGAAACCATAGAAAGGACGTTAGTTTTGTTATAAATAGAGCTGTATATCACCATGCCACCATTTGGTGCGATGCTTGGTGATTCATCTAGCAGTGTTTTCGTGAGAATTTGCACTGAACCAGTCTCTAAGTCTTGTTTTGCAAGATTAAATCCAGAGTTCGAGCGATTTACCATCACGAGGTAGCGACCGTCAGGGGTGATCTGCCCACCGAGGTTTTGTCTACCCTGCCATGTGATACGTTTAGTTTTACCGTCGGACAAATTTACTTCATAAATCTGAGGGTTACCACCCCTATCCGACGTAAAAATAAGGGATTTGCCGTCTGGTTTCCAGAACGGTTCCGTATTATTTGACCTACCGCTAGTAATTTGACGTAGTTTTCTTGTTTCAAGATTTAACGTATATACATGCAGTTGCCCAGTCTTTGATAGTGTTAACGCTAACGTCTTGCCATCAGGAGAAAATCTTGGCGCACCATTGTGACGTGGGAATGACGTAATCTTTTCACGCTTACCTGTGTAGATATTCATGATGAAGATTTCAGCTTGTCCATTTTGGAAACTTACATAGGCAAGTTTTTTCCCATCTGGAGACCAAGCCGGAGACATTAGTGGCTGCTTAGAACGTAGAACAAGCTTCTCGTTATAGCCATCATAGTCAGCAATACGCATTTGATATGGGTACTGATCTTTGTCATTAACAACGACATAAGCAATTCGAGTTAAGAATGCGCCACGCTCACCAGTTAGTTCTTCATAAACAAGGTCGGAAATGCGGTGAGCATATTCACGTAGGCGATTACCTGGAACGGTTGCTTTCTTCTTGAATAGGACGTGATCGTTCGACAGAACCAGTTGGCCATCATCACTTAGAGCCTTTGATTTGCCGCCAGTCAATTGACCGCGTACTACATCAACCAGTTGGTAGCTTACTTCGTAGTTACCTTCTGCGTTTTTCACGATGGTACCCGTTAGCAACGAATCAACACCAATTGATGTCCACGCCTCGAAGTTTATGTCTGACGCATCGTAAGGCGTTTGCGGCATTTTGCTGGTTGCTACAGGACTAAACTTACCACTTCGTTGTAAGTCTGATGCAATCACGGCCGAAACATCATGAGGAAGTTTTCCCTCACCTTCCCACTTAAATGGGACAATGGCGATAGGTCTTGCGGAATCAATACCGTCGGTAATGACAAGTTCTAAAGCGGCATTTGCAGTCTGAGCAGCGAAGCTCAGCACTAATGCCATTCCTAATAGTATTCGCTTAATCACGAGGTCTTCCTTTTTACTCTGGAACTACGGTCAGATTAATGTTTTTAAGTTGTTGGTTCACATCTGCTTCTTTTGAAAGCGGGAAGGTTCCAACCTGAGCTATCGCACGCTTAGTCGCGGCACAAAGTCTGCTATCTCCATCGAGTACTGCAACTTGACCAGCGATAGCGCCGTTACCCGCAGGTATCAGTTTCAAGTTAACTCGACATTGCTTTCCCCGAAAGCTGTCCTCAAGAAGCAGCTTTTGTTGAATTAGCTGAGTGTAGATAGCCCCCATACGTTGTACTTCTGATGCAACGTGATTTGAACGAGCACTAGTATTAAGTGCTGATTCACTTTCAAGACCTGAGAAGATGTTATCAAGCGCTGCCTCTTGCTCCTTACGCTCACGCTCTAGTTGCTGCAGACGTTCTTTCTCTACTCGAGCTTTTTCAGCTGCCTCTTTCGCTGCTTTCTCTTTAGCAATACGTTCTTTTTCAGCACGCTCCGCGGCCTCTTTCTCACGTTGTGCTTTAGCCTGTGCTTCTTGAATCGCGCGCTCTTTTTCAAGGCGCTCTTTCTCTGCTTCGGCTATCGCAGCTTCTTTCGCAATTCGCTGCTGTTCTGCAACACGGACAGCTTCTTCTTTCGCTTTGCGTTCTGCTTCCGCTTTCGCAGCACGTTTTCGTTCTACTTCACGGCGTTTTTCTGCTTCACGAGCAGCTTGCGCATCTTTTGCTTGCTGCTGTTTTAGCTTGCGAATGCGCTCCTCTTCCGCTTTACGATTACGTTCAAGTTGTTCGCTTTCTCGGCGTAGCTTATCGAGACGATCTTGTTCTTTTTTCGCCGCAGTTTCGCGCTGCTTGCGAATCTCTTGCGCTTGTTGGCGCACTCTAGCAGGGTCGATGACCACCGCTTGCACCATGCCTGTTGGTTCCGCTTTATTCATTGTGAAGTCTGTCCCCCACAATAAAGCAACGACCAGCATCAAGTGTGCAAACAAAGAGATCGCTATTGGCTTTCCGTAGCTTGAGTTATTCTTCTTATTGCTTTTCATACCGTTGCGATGACTATTCCCTGATATCGGTTAGTAGGCCCACTTTTGGGATACCGGCCTGACTTAACTCATCTAACAACAACACTACCTCTGCATAAGGGGTAGCCGCATCGCCGCCTACAGCGACAGGCGAATTTGGGTTGATCGACAACTCAGCTCGGACGCGTACGATAATGTCTTGCAAACTAAGTCCTCTTTGCATGTCCTCATTGTTAACGCTCAAACCAAAATTACCGTCGCGATCAACTTCTACAATAATAAAACTTGCATCAGTGTCACCAGCTAGCTCAGTGGCTGGCTTAGCGGTAGACGTTTTTGGTAGTTCAACATCGACACCTTGTGTAACGAAAGGTGACGTCACCATAAAGATGATAAGCAGAACAAGCATTACGTCGATATAAGGAACAACGTTGATTTCACATGTCAGCTTACGTTTCTTTGGTTGGTAGCCAGCCATTACTGCTCCCTACCTGCCATTGCCTGTCTATGCAGGATACTGTGAAACTCTTCTGAGAAGGTCGCGTAGTTGTGCTCCAACTTGCCCACTTTATTACTGAGTCGGTTGTACGCCATTACGGCAGGAATAGCCGCGAATAGACCCATTGCGGTTGCAATCAGTGCTTCGGCAATACCTGGTGCTACCATCGCTAGTGTTGCTTGCTTTACTTCACCTAGCGCGATAAACGCATGCATAATGCCCCAAACGGTACCAAACAGGCCGATATATGGAGAGATTGAACCAACAGTCGCCAGAAACGGTAGGTTAGTTTCCAACTCTTCTACTTCGCGAGAAACGGCAACGCGCATAGAACGACCAGTGCCTTCCATAATAAATGCTGGAGAATCAGCATTCGACTTGCGAAGTCTTAAGAACTCGGTGAAGCCACTGTAGAAAATTTCTTCTGACCCAGAAAGATCGTCTTTTCTTTTCTTCACATCTTGGTAGATCTGTGAAAGATCGGCACCTGACCAGAACTTATCTTCAAACTCGTCTGAGTCTTTAGTTGCCTGTTTTAGTACCTTACTGCGTTTGATGATCATCGCCCAAGATACGACTGACATCCCAAGCAGAATCAACATTACCAATTGAACCAGTAGACTTGCCTCTAGAATGAGGTCCACAAACGAAATATCAGCCGTCACTGTTTTTTAACTCCAATAAGATAGTCGAAGGGATAGCCTTCGGCTTCATTTTTATATTATCGATACATGCCACTTTAACGAGAGCCTTTGCAATTGTCACATTTTGCTCATCAACAATTTCTTGTTGAAATGTTAATGACGCTCGTTTGAATTCAGAAATATGTGTCTTCACTGTGAGGTGGTCGTCTAGTCGTGCACCGCGGATAAAATCAATATCGATATGACGAACGACAAAACCTACTTGTTGGTCAAGCAACTGACGTTGGTGTACGTTTCTGCTACGAAGCAACTCGGTTCTGGCGCGTTCAAAGAAATTGAGATAATTCGAATGGTAGACCACACCGCCTGCGTCGGTGTCTTCATAATAGACGGTGATGGGGAATTCGAAATACGGTGATAACTGAGACAAACTGGTAACTTCCTAATGAATACTGCGCTCTAATATAACGCAAGTGATTGTGTTTGTTATAAGAGCTGACAAAAAATTTTGAATAAAGTGCCAAAATTTACACTCAACTGATGAAGTTATTAGCAGTTTCGAAAGTTTGTTTGTTTCAAAAGGTAAAAAACCCGAGCTATGCTCGGGTTTTCTTTAGATAACGTACATTAACGTTAAGTAACTCAACACAGTTAGTGACAAGTACGGACTGAACACCGCTTGCCAGAGCCAGAACCTCGGTCGGAATCCGACTCCAAACACCATGCTGGCACAAACAGACAATACAAATAGCAATCCTAAGAATGGCGAGAAGCCACCAATGGCGTCAGCGTATTGGTCTGGACTCCACATAAACAAACCGACATTTACAAAGCCGAGTATCAGGGATAAGACGCGCAATAGCGTCTTATCTACTGGTTTGTGGAGTTGCTCTAACTGTTGGTTAAGGTTACTCACTGTCTTCGTCCATCATCTCACTATGCTCTAGCCAAAGAGCATTGATGATGCCAAATGCACACGCAAGTAATACACCTAAAATCCAAGCGAAATACCACATATCAAATGCTCCTTAGTAAAGTGAATTTTTGTTTTCTTCGATGAACTTGTCATCAAGACGACCAAACATCTTGTAGTAAGTCCAAGCTGTGTAGCTAAGAATTACTGGAACCATTACGAACGCTACTGCTGTCATTAGGTTCAGAGTCAACTCACTTGAAGTCGCATCCCACATAGTCAAGCTATGGTTAGGGTTTAGGCTACTTGGCATTACGAATGGGAACATTGCAAAACCAGCCGTAAAGATGATGCCGCCGTTCGCTAGAGAAGAAGCAATGAACGACACTGCACATTTCTCTAGACGCGAAGCCAGTACTGCTAGTAGAGGCATCACCACACCTAGTGCTGGAGCAATCCAAAGTAGTGGGTACTTCTCAAAGTTCGCCATCCACGCACCTGCTTCACGAACCACTTCTTTATTAAGTGGGTTAGATGCTGCATTGCCGTCGATTGCGCTTACGATTGAGTAGCCATCGATGTTTTGAATCCAGAAACCTGCTGCTACGAAAGCCGCAACAACCAATAGACCCATTAGCTGTGCTGTGTTGCGAGCACGAGTATGGATATCACCTGTTGTCTTCATTTGTAGCCAAGTTGAGCCTTGTAGCAAGATCATGAACAAGCTTACTAGACCGCAAAGTAGCGCAAATGGGTTTAGTAGACCAAAGAACGAACCGTGATACGTTGGCATCATGAATTCACTCAGTTGGAACGGTACACCTTGTAGCAAGTTACCAAATGCCACACCAAAGATGATTGGTGGAACAAAACCACTGATTGAAATAGCGATATCCCAAACGTTACGCCATTTGGTGTCTTCTAGCTTTGAACGGTAGTCCAAACCGATTGGACGTAGCCATAGCGCTGCTAGCGTCACAATCATTGCAAAGTAGAAACCGGAGAACGACGTTGCATAAACAAGTGGCCATGCAGCGAATAACGCACCACCAGCAGTGATCAACCATACTTGGTTACCATCCCAGTGAGGGGCAATCGAGTTGATCATTACACGGCGTTGGCTGTCCGTTTTACCTAGGATAGGCACTAGAGCACCTACCCCCATATCAAATCCATCGGTGATTGCGAAACCAGCCAATAGTACGCCGATCAGAATCCACCAGATGAGTCGTAAGACTTCGTAATCAAACATTCTTTTTCTCCTTGCTTACGCTTCTACTTGGCGACTAACTTTGTTCTCTACCGTTTCGTCATTTTGTTCGAAATGGTAACGACCAGTCTTCAAGCTACTTGGACCTTTACGTGCGAATTTCACCATCAAGTAAACTTCAGCAATTAGGAACACAGTATAGAGGGCAATGATTGCGAACAGTGAAGACCATAGCTGGCCTACCGTTAACGCTGACGCGGCTACGTGAGTAGGTAGAATTTCACCAACAGCCCACGGTTGACGTCCGTATTCAGCAACAAACCAACCTGCCTCGATAGCGATCCAAGGTAGTGGGATACTGAATAGCGTTGCTTTGAGAATCCATCTCTTCTGTTCGATTTTTTGACGACATGTTTGTACAAACGCTGCGCCGAATACGAATAGCATGACAAAGCCACACGCAACCATGATACGGAATGACCAGAATAGCGGCCAAACTTTAGGGATAGAGTCATCCGCTGCTGCTTGGATTTGATCTTCTGTCGCATCAACAACTTTGTCTGTGTAGCGTTTAAGTAGTAGACCGTAACCTAGGTCATCTTTCACTTCATCAAACGCGGCAACGTTAGCTTCGCTGCGGTCACCTGCACGAAGTTTTTCTAGCAGCTCGTAAGCGTACATACCGTTACGAATACGATCGACGTGCTCTTCGCGTAGGTCACGAAGGCCAGTTACTGGAGTATCTAGAGAACGCGTTGCGATAATACCCATTACATATGGGATCTTAACCGCGAAGTCGGTGTGCATTTCTTCTTGGTTTGGTAAGCCAAACAGAGTAAATGCTGCCGGTGCTGGCTCAGTGTGCCACTCTGCTTCAATAGCCGCGAGTTTCACTTTTTGAACATCACCCAGCTCGTAACCTGATTCATCACCAAGTACGATTACCGATAGGATAGATGCCATACCGAACGAAGCTGCGATAGCAAACGAACGACGAGCAAATGCAACATCACGACCTTTAAGTAGGTAGTAAGAGCTGATACCTAGGATGAACATTGCACCCGTTGTATAGCCTGATGCTACTGTGTGAACAAACTTAACCTGAGCTACTGGGTTGAGTACTACCTCAGCGAAGCTCACCATTTCCATACGCATTGTTTCAAAGTTGAACTCAGCGCCTACTGGGTGTTGCATCCAACCGTTTGCAACAAGAATCCAGAGTGCAGAGAAGTTCGAACCAAGCGCAACTAACCATGTAACGGCTAAGTGCTGACGTTTTGAGAGCCTATCCCATCCGAAGAAGAAAAGTCCGACAAAAGTGGATTCGAGGAAGAAGGCTACGAGGGCTTCGATAGCAAGCGGGGCACCGAATATGTCGCCAACATAATGGGAATAGTAAGACCAGTTGGTACCAAACTGGAATTCCATAGTAAGACCGGTGGCAACACCTAGAGCGAAGTTAATACCAAATAGCTTACCCCAGAACTTTGTCATGTCCTTGTAGATTTGCTTATTGGTCATTACGTAGAGGGACTCCATGATGGCTAGCAGGAACGCCATACCGAGAGTCAATGGAACGAACAAGAAGTGATACATTGCCGTGAGTGCAAATTGCAGTCTCGACAGATCAACAACGTCTATCATGGTAACTCCTTTTGTGTCAGCTGAACGACACTTTCTACATTTAGCTTCAAGGACTTTGTTTAATAGACATTAAACTTGTTGAGCAAATCATCATCCTTGTTGCAAAAATGTACCTCAATGGTTAGTTAATTGTTAAGCTTGCGCTAATATAGCTGGCGCTAATATTACTGTTAAATTGACTCGGTTTCAAAAGGTTTATTTGTAGAGTTGCTTTGATTTACATCAATAAACACAAAGAGTTGATTGTACGATCTTTAATCACATTGATGCAGATCAATTTCAATGAATTTATGTAAGCAAATTAAGGGAAGTGTGAAGGGGAGGAAGAATTGGGAATACCCCTTTAGTAGCAAGGGATTATAGCGTGAAGTGTTAGCTATATGAAACAGAATTGGACTTCAAATCACACAAAACGATAGATATGACAAATAAAACAAAGCCGCATATTTGCAATATAAATTTACAATAATGCGGCTTAATAATTATTCACAAAAAGGAACTATTTGGATGAAATCTGACAATTATCAATGTTTATCGATACCGAAGTGTAAATAAGCTCGGTCAGACGCGATACGGCCACGAGGTGTGCGTTGTAAATAGCCTTGTTGTATCAAATAAGGCTCAATCACATCTTCGATGGTGTCTTTCTCTTCACCAATGGCTGCTGCTAGGTTGTCGAGACCTACAGGACCACCTGCGAACTTCTCCATAATTGCTAGCAAAAGCTTTCTATCCATGTAGTCAAAACCTTGATGGTCGACATCAAGCATATTCAGTGCTTTGTCTGCGATGTCTGCACAAATATGTCCATTGCCTTTCACTTCCGCATAATCTCGAACGCGACGTAGTAGACGGTTGGCAATACGAGGTGTACCACGAGCACGACGAGCAATCTCCAACGCGCCCTCTGGTTCCATTGACAAGCCAAGGCAAGACGCGCTGCGTTGCACGATCTTTTGCAGATCAGCAATTTTGTAATATTCCAAGCGCTGAACAATACCGAAGCGGTCGCGAAGTGGTGAAGTTAATGAACCAGCTCTGGTTGTCGCGCCAATCAAAGTGAACGGAGGCAAGTCAATCTTAATAGAGCGTGCAGCAGGACCCTCGCCAATCATGATATCCAGTTGGTAGTCTTCCATCGCGGGATACAAAACTTCTTCAACCATTGGACTTAGACGGTGAATCTCGTCAATGAACAAGACGTCATTTTCTTCGAGGTTGGTCAACAGCGCAGCCAAGTCTCCTGCTTTCTCAAGCACCGGACCGGACGTGGTGCGAATGTTCACTTCCATTTCATTGGCGACGATATTGGCTAAGGTTGTCTTACCCAGACCCGGAGGACCAAATATCAACAAGTGATCAAGCGCCTCATTACGCAGTTGTGCCGCTTTGATGAAAATTTCCATCTGGTCACTAACATGCTCTTGACCTTCATAATCGGCCAGTTTTTTAGGACGTATTGCTCGGTCAATCACGTCCTCATCTTTGAAAACAGGATTTTCAGGCGCTATTAAGCGATCGGCTTCAATCATGTCACGCTGTCTCTTTGCTATTCATTCAGCTTATTTAATAAAGGTGAGATTTAATTTCCCACAACTTAAACCATAGCACGCAGTGCTTCACGAATCAGCGCTTCGCTGGTCATATCTGGTTTCGCAACTTGAGAAACTACTTTTGATGCCTGTGTAGGTTTATAGCCCAACGCAAGCAGTGCACTGACCGCCTCTTCTTCCGCGTTGTCGGCATTCATAGCACCAACACTATCAACTGGTGCAGCGTCAGTCGCAGGCGTAAACAAGTCACCCGCGCCCCAACCTTTCAAACGATCTTTCATTTCAACAACTAGACGCTCAGCAGTCTTTTTGCCGACACCAGGTAGCTTAACAAGAGTAGAAATGTCTTCACGTTCTACACACGCAACAAACTGAGTAGCCGACATGCCGGATAGGATACCAAGACCAAGTTTTGGACCAACACCATTGGCTTTGATGACCTCTCTGAACAATGCACGTTCACGGACGGTATTAAAGCCATAAAGTAATTGCGCATCTTCACGCACTACAAAGTGAGTGTAAATGATCGCCTCTTGGCCAATTTCAGGTAGTTCGTAGAAACAGCTCATCGGCATTTGAATTTCGTAGCCAACGCCGCCCACTTCAATTAACAGTTCTGGCGGTTGCTTTTCGATTAGAGTTCCACGTAATCGTCCTATCACAGTTCAATGTCTCATGTTAGTTGCAATAGGGCTTAGGATATAGAATAACTGGATAGGTATCCAGTTATTCTAAGTAAAATTTAAGGCATAACAGAGCGTAGGCGCTCGGAGAGTTCAGTGCCCTCATGGATTTGCTGACCAAGCTGATCACTAATCGTCTGAATGTCTTCGGCAATCGCTTTACTGCCGACGACAGACTCCGCCACATCACTGCTTGCCTGGTCTAATTCGCCGATGGCTAAATTCTGCTGAGTGACCAACTCACTGAGCTCGGTAATTTCTGAAGAAATGGTTTGCACCTGTTCTATCATCATACTCAACTCAGAGACTGTGGTTTGAATGGTTTTTTGTCCGGAGTTGATTTCTTGCTGACTGTTGTTGATAAGAGTGCGAATCTCATCCACTGAATTACTGGTTTTAGACGACAGTTCTCTGACCTGCTCAGCAACGACGGCGAAGCCACGACCATGTTCACCTGCCCTTGCTGCTTCAATAGCAGCATTTAACGCAAGCAAGTTGGTTTGCTCTGCCACGGAAGTAATCAGCTCAATAACCGACACCACTTTCTGATTACTGTTATCGATATTGGTGATGGCCTGCGTCGAAGCATTCAGCATTTCCGAGCTGCTCTCTGCTTGCTGCTTTATCGAATCGGTTTGGGTAATCACTTGCTCCATAAAGTTCACCGACTCTTGGGTGAACGACGACAACTGTTCCAATTGCTGACTCATTTCCTCTGCGGCACTGGCTTGAGAAGCGCTGTTAAGGCTCAGTGACTGTACGTTACTTGTCAGCTGTGTGGATTGCGTGTTCACTTGATGAATCACTTCATCTAACTCTTGAACACTTTCGTTAACAGCGAGTAGCATGCTATCGAGTTTCTTCTCTCCTTCTGAGGCTTTTTCTGCTTGTAACGCACTCTCTTTTTGCGCTTTTTCAGCGCGTGAAATCGCACTTTCTTTCTGTTTTGAAGTAAAGTTTTGTGCGAAGCAAATGACAAAGAGCGGCAGTAACATGCCAGACCAAATCTCTATATTCTGCTTAGATGCCGACAAGTTAATCGTTGGGAACTGATAGCCGGAAGTATGCAAATAGGTCATCACAGCGGATACCGCTAGAATCCCGACGCTCCACGTTAATGCCATAATACGAGATGCGGAAAGATAGAAGGCTACGATCAACAGCGGGGCCCAGAACGCCTGCGTCGAATCAACGATGCCACCGCTTTGGAAAATAATATTCACCGCATGCAACACCATACCAAAGAAACCGATATTCAGTGCAAGTGTGATCATCTTACTAAAACGAAGCACTGCTAAAGCAATAACTTCGACCAAAATCAACGCGATAGAGGTGAGAAATAGAGACGCATGACCATTGGATTGCCACTTAATCGCGCTGTATAAACCAACCACCAAAGCCACAACTGAGAAGACCGCGGTGATTTCCGCTTTACGAAGGGTGTTACGAGAAAGGCTATCCGAATTATTGATAAAATAATGCCACATGCCGTTGGAGTTCCTTGTTATTTGATTATTCGGACATTTGGTCCTTTGAATTGACTCATCGGACCAATATTAGGAAGTTAACAAATAATTAACAAGGCGAATTAGGCGAAAAGCTCTAAAAGTGTGGACTGGCTATCGTTAAAATTATCGGTATGGCGTTTATATCGCCACGCTTCCTTAATGGCTTCATGCGATTAATTTGATTAGCGATAACGCCCTTTTTTTGCGCCTGTTGCTTTACCTGCTAAAGCAACAAGTGTTTTGTTGGTGTTTGCATGACAGATTGCAACACCTAAGGCGTCAGCCGCATCAGCTTGAGGTTTGGACGGCAATTTCAGCATTGCCATAACCATGTGCTGAACCTGTGCTTTATCTGCTCCACCCGTACCCACTACCGCTTGCTTGATTAAGCGTGCTGCGTATTCGTAGACAGGCAAGTCATTATTCACCGCGGCAACAATTGCGCTGCCTCTGGCTTGTCCTAACTTAAGCGCTGAATCAGCGTTTTTAGCCATAAACACCTGTTCAATAGCAAACACATCTGGCTGAAATTGAGTAATGATCTCACTCACACCTGCGTAGATTTGTTTGAGTCTGCCCGGTAACTCTGCTTCTGATGTACGGATACACCCGCTACCGAGGTATTGCAAATGGCGACCCTGCTGACGAATTACACCATATCCGGTGATACGTGAGCCAGGGTCGATTCCTAGTATTATTGACATGATTTCTCGTTAATTACTCAAGGCTTGCTGCGACTTCGTCAGAGATATCACCGTTGTGATAGACCTCTTGCACATCGTCAAGGTCTTCCAGTGCGTCAATCAAGCGCAGTAATTTTGGTGCCGTCGTCTCATCAAGCTCCGCTTTGGTTGACGGCACAAGTGTCACTTCTGCATTGGCGGCTTGGTACCCAGCGCCATCTAACGCATCTTTCACTGCACCAAAGTCAGCAGGTGTGGTGTAAACATCAATAGCGCCATCGTCTCCGGTTTCGATATCATCAGCACCACCTTCTAGTGCAACCTCCATCACTTCGTCTTCGTCCAGACCTGGAGCATAAGAAATGACGCCCTTTTTATCGAATAGATAGTTCACACTACCATCAGTACCGAGGTTGCCCCCTGCTTTAGAAAATGCGTGGCGAACGCCAGATACGGTTCGATTACGATTGTCGGTCATGCATTCCACCATGACTGCCGTTCCACCGGGACCGTAACCCTCGTAGATGACCGTTTCCATGTTGTCATCGCCTTCCCCACCAGCACCACGACTCACGGCACGATTTACCGTATCACGAGTCATATTGTTGGAGAGTGCTTTATCAATAGCGGCACGAAGACGAGGGTTGTTTTCAGGTTCACCACCACCTTCTTTAGCGGCAACGACAATTTCGCGAATCAATTTAGTGAAGATTTTGCCGCGCTTGGCATCTTGCGCTGCTTTACGGTGACGAATATTCGCCCATTTACTATGACCTGCCATAACAAATCCTTTGAGTTCTATGAAGTTGGATTACTTTTTATGTTGGTATAACTATACAGATTTTGGAAACAAAAACTCCCGCTGTTGCGGGAGTTTTGGGTATGTTGTGATCTTGGGTTTTAGTTTTGGTGCTCGCGGTTAGAAGATCCCTGCATACGCAGGGATGACAACAGCTTGAGCACACCAAAGGTTGATGTGTCATTCCTGCGCAGGCAGGAATCTACCCAAGACATGCGACCTAACTAAAAAACCACGTCGTACCTTAAGAGTCTTTCTTCTCTTTCGCTGCAGTCACAGCAATCGCTAGCTCTTCAAGTGCTGCTGGGTTTGCTGCACTTGGTGCATCTGTCAGTAGACACGCTGCCGCGGTTGTTTTCGGGAATGCGATTACGTCACGGATGTTTTCCGTACCGCAAAGTAGCATCACAAGACGGTCAAGACCGAATGCAAGTCCTGCGTGTGGTGGTGTACCAAACTTAAGTGCATCTAGTAGGAAACCAAACTTCTCACGTTGCTCTTCTGCATCGATACCAAGGATCTCGAATACTGCTGCTTGCATTTCTGCGTTATGAATACGAACAGAACCGCCACCTACTTCATAGCCGTTTAGAACCATATCGTACGCGTTTGAGTTTGCTGCCGCTGGGTTCGCTTTTAGCTCTTCCGCAGTCATGCCTAGAGGAGACGTGAATGGGTGGTGCATCGCGTGCAGGTTACCCTCGTCATCTTCTTCGAACATTGGGAAGTCAACAACCCAAAGAGGTGCCCACTTAGACTCATCAGTAAGTTCAAGATCCTTACCAATTTTAAGACGAAGTGCACCCATTGCTTCAGCAACTGTGTTCGCTTTGTCTGCACCAAATAGAATGATATCGCCAGACTCAGCTTCAGTGCGCTCAAGAATACCGTTGATCACTTCTTCGTTTAGGAACTTCGCTACTGGAGACTGGATACCTTCCATACCTGCGGCACGGTCGTTAACCTTCATCCACGCAAGACCTTTCGCGCCGTAAATACCAACGTACTCTGCGTAACCATCAATTTGCTTACGAGTTAGAGAAGCACCGCCTGGTACACGGATAACCGCTACGCGACCTTTTTCGTCGTTAGCTGGGCCTGAGAACACTTTGAATTCAACATCTTTTAGTAGATCAGCAACGTCTACTAACTCAAGCGGGTTACGTAGATCTGGCTTATCTGAACCAAAACGACGAATCGCTTCAGAGAAAGGCATAACTGGGAACTGACCTAGGTCTACGTTCAATAGCTCTTGCCACATATCGCGAACCATTTTTTCTGTCACTTCACGAACTTGATCCGCAGACATAAAAGAAGTTTCGATATCGATTTGAGTAAATTCAGGTTGACGGTCAGCACGCAAGTCTTCATCACGGAAGCACTTAACGATTTGGTAGTAACGGTCGAAACCAGACATCATCAGCAGCTGCTTAAATAGCTGTGGTGATTGAGGTAGTGCGTAGAACGAACCTTTGTGAACACGGCTAGGCACTAAGTAGTCACGTGCACCTTCTGGTGTCGCTTTAGTTAGTACTGGTGTTTCGATGTCTAGGAAGCCATTGTCGTCAAGGAAACGACGAACAAAGCTTGATGCTTTAGCGCGCAGCTTAATACGATCGCTCATTTCTGGACGACGAAGATCGATGTAACGATACTTAAGGCGCTGCTCTTCAGTATTGGTTTGGTTGAAGTCTAGTGGCAATACATCACTGCGGTTGATGATTTCAAGGCCAGTTGCCAAGATCTCAACCTCGCCAGTTGCCATGTCTTTGTTAACTTGGCTTTCTGGACGAACACGAACTTCACCAGTCAGCTTGATGCAGAATTCGTTGCGAAGTTGGTTTGCCACTTCGTAAGCATCAGCCATGTCTGGATCAACAACTACCTGAACGATACCTTCACGATCTCGCATATCGATAAAGATAAGACCGCCTAAATCTCGGCGACGGTTTACCCAGCCGCACAGTTCTACAGTTTGTCCTGCAAGGGACTTGTTCAGGTGACCACAGTAATGGCTACGCATAGTGAATTTCCCAATTTCCAATAGTGATAATGAAACGTATAGTATGGGCAAGTGACTATTATCTAGCCAACTTACATTACACCCATAAAATCAAAGGTTCATTTATACTCGGAAAATCGTCTAAAATCGACCTAATTTGACAGAATTGTTGTGTTTAATTGCCAGTTGCGGCACTAGAACTCTTGAAATGGATAAAATATCAACAAATCCTGTTGATACGATCTAAGCCAGAACATTACAGTCAATACACGAGATGCCATAGATGGAAACGAAAGCAAGGGAAGATGATGAGCGAGCTTAAGTTAAGATTGGGTTTAACCATGTGGTCACACAGTGATTGGCAGCACTCATTCTATGGTAAAGGTACCAAGCCAAATGAGCGCTTGGAGCGTTATGCATCTGTTTTTCACACTGTGGAAGGCAATACCACCTTTTACGCTACACCGAATAATTCTACTGTCGATAGCTGGAATCGTGCGACTCCTGAAGATTTCCGCTTTACCTTCAAGCTCCCAAAACAGATCACCCACGAGCAAATGCTCACTCAATGCCGAGCAGAGCTAAACAACTTCCTCAAAGTTATGGAACCGCTGCACTCGAAAATTGGTATGTGGACGATTCAGCTTCCGATCAGTTTTGCTCCCGAACACCTCGCATCACTGCAATCTTTTTGCCAGTGGTTCCCTAGCGACATGCCGTTGGGGGTTGAGGTTCGCCATTTGGGATTTTTCAATAAATCTGATGACGAACGACGGTTTAACCAATGGTTAATGGAGCAAAATATCGACCGCATTATTATGGATAGTCGTCCTGTTTTCGCGGCCAAGCCGGATACCCCTGCCGTCATCGACGCTCATGAAAAGAAACCAAAAGTACCTGTTCACGCTATTGCCACTGCACAACATCCACTGATTCGCTTTATTGGTCACCCCGATATGGAACAAAATCTTCGCTTCTTTAAGCCTTGGGAAAACAAACTTGCCGAGTGGATTCAACAAGGTAAGCAGCCCTACGTTATGATCCATACTCCTGACAATGTCGAAGCACCTGAGCTTGCCATTAAGCTTTATGAAGTGCTAAGCCAGTATATGGCAACGCTTCAAACAACGCTTTCCCCACTCAACACAATTCCTGCATTGCGCGATGATCATCAAATTTCCATGTTCTAATTCATTACTGTGTGTTTATTTCTCACTGATTTGACTTAACACAAATTGCGATATAACCACGCGGGATGACTTTTCTTGATGAATAACGTAAAATGCGCGCCTTTTTTATTGCCTCTGAACTTGTACTTAGCAGTGCGCTGAGCCAAGTTTAGGACTGAGTGAGACCGTATGGGGAACAATGATATGCAGAACAAAGATACGATATTCTCTGCACCTATCGATAAAATTGGTGACTTTACCTTCGACGAACGCGTAGCGGAAGTCTTCCCAGATATGATTCAACGCAGTGTACCGGGTTACAGCAATATTATTTCTGCTATTGGAATGCTGGCTGAGCGCTTTGCAAAGCCTCACTCCACTATTTATGACTTAGGCTGTTCCTTGGGCGCTGCTACGCTATCTATGCGTCGTAACATTACTCAAGAAGGTTGCCAAATCATTGCGGTCGATAACTCTCCAGCTATGGTTGAGCGTTGCAAACTTCATGTGAATGCTTACCGCTCTGATACTCCGGTTAATGTCGTTGAAGCCGATATTCGTGACATTGATATCACCGACGCGTCCGTTGTGGTGCTTAACTTTACGCTTCAATTTTTATCTCCAGAGGATCGCCGAACTCTGCTTGAAAAGATCTACGCTGGTTTGCGCCCTGGCGGTATTTTGATCTTATCGGAGAAATATGTGTTCGAAGACGAAAGCGCCAATGAACTATTAATCGATTTGCATCATGACTTCAAGCGCGCCAATGGTTACAGCGAACTCGAAATTAGCCAAAAGCGTAGTGCCATTGAAAACGTGATGCGCCCAGACTCAATCACGATGCACAAGGCGCGCTTTGAAGAGATCGGTTTTAGCAGCTGCGAAGTTTGGTTCCAGTGTTTCAACTTCGGCTCTATGTTTGCTATTAAATAGCGTATTACAACCATTACCCAGATAGACCATTAGCGAGATGTCGCTAAGTTTAAAAATTAGAGAATCCCATGTTTAATTTTGCAGACTTCTACCAACTTATTGCTCAAGATACACGCCTACAGCCGTGGCTTAATGTGTTGCCTCAACAGCTGACTGATTGGCAAAACGCTCAGCATGGCGATTTTGATCGTTGGTTAAGAGCCCTCGCAAAGATTGATGTGGGTCAGCCTGATAACGTAGAGCTGAAAGACAGCGTGACCATTTCAAACTCTGAGCCATTGCCCACCGGCGAAATGAAAAAGCTTGAGAGTTTACTGCGTACTTTCCACCCTTGGCGTAAGGGTCCGTACCATGTTCATGACATTCATATTGATACCGAGTGGCGCTCTGATTGGAAATGGGATCGCGTGCTGCCACACATCTCTCCATTAAAGAATCGCTCTGTATTGGATGTTGGCTGTGGTAACGGCTATCACATGTGGCGCATGCTAGGTGAAGGTGCGCGTCTATGCGTGGGTATTGACCCATCACACCTATTTTTGGTTCAATTTGAAGCGATTCGCAAAATGATGGGCAACGACCAACGCGCTCATTTGCTGCCATTAGGTATCGAACAGCTTCCTGAACTGCAAGCGTTTGATACGGTATTCAGCATGGGTGTGTTGTATCACCGCCGTTCGCCGCTCGATCACCTTATCCAGTTAAAGAACCAATTGGTAGCGGGTGGCGAGCTGATTTTAGAAACCTTAGTTATCGAGGGTGACGAGAATGCTGTGTTGGTGCCGCACGATCGCTACGCTCAAATGCGCAATGTTTACTTTTTCCCGTCAGCACGTGCATTGAAAGTTTGGCTCGAGAAAGTTGGCTTTGAAAATGTACGTATCGTTGATGAGAACGTGACGACAATCGGTGAGCAACGAACCACTGAATGGATGACACATAACTCGTTGCCTGAATATCTAGATCAGAATGATCCTAGCAAAACTGTCGAGGGCTACCCTGCTCCACGTCGCGCTATCTTAATTGCTGATAATCCAAGCAATTAATCAATCGTAAGTGTTGTATACGTCTCACTTTATTGAGTTTTGACATGACGTTTATAACTCTAACGCAGCTCTGACAATAGGGAGTATCAAACTCCCTTATTGATCAGCTAAAATCCATGCTACTTCCTGTTCCATTATTTACTGTTTTAGGGTTTAAGATGTACAAACGCTTGGCACCACTTGTCGCCATCGGTTTACTTTCCGGCTGTTCCACTATTAATCATCAAGAACTTCACCAAAGTACACTCAATGCAATCAAGCAATCTGATCAGCGCCTTGAGAATCGCCTCACCAATATCGACCTGCAGTTGAGTAACCAAACTGACTACATCGATAGTTTGGAATCTGAAATCATCGCACTCAATGAACAAATTAAGGTACTTGAAAACAATCAAGCGGCAGGATTGGAGAAAATTGATGAATCTAAGCCTCTTCCGGCTATAGTTGCTGTGCCTTCAATTTCAAGCCCTGTCATCTTGGGTTCTGTTGAAAAAGTTAAACTTGATGTTTTGAAACAGACTTTCGATGCACGTGTTGATACAGGCGCTGCGACGTCCTCATTAAATGCCGGGGATATTCAGGCGTTTGAGAGAGATGGTAAGCAATGGGTGAAGTTTCACCTAGTCAACGACAAAGTTAAAGAGCAGGAAAAACGTTGGATTGAAGCTCCTGTCCTCCGATACGTTAAAATACGCCAATCTACTAGCGATGAAATGGAACGCAGAGCTGTGGTTGAATTGTGGATCCGTGTAGGAAAAATCCATGAAAAAGCGCAATTTACACTGGCGGATCGCTCGCAAATGACCCACCCTATATTACTAGGAAGAGAATTTATCAAAGATATTGCTTTAGTGGATGTAAGTCAGCAATATATACTTTCATCTAACAAATAAATCTCTTTTGAATAACACTTTCAGGGAAAGCAATTACAATAATAAGGTTGTTTATGACTTCACGTATTCCATTTTACCTATCAGTAGGCTTACTGATTGCCGCAGGTATTGCGCTTAGTGTCATCAGGCACGAAACATACGGCGTTCCATGGACTCCAGGTGAAACTCGCCAAGTCTGGGATATCGAGGCTAGAGTTGAATTTAATGCCATTGGCAAGCCCGCAAAAGTTTCTCTAGCGGCACCTTACACTCAAGAAGGCTTCACGCTCATTGGAGAATCTGCATCGTCACCAGGTTACGGTGTTTCCTATGTAGATTCTGACGCAGGTCGTCGGGCAGAGTGGTCAATCCGCCAAGCGCAAGGCCCTCAAACGATCTACTACAAAACTCAATTTCTTGTCGATGACCAAGCACTCGCTAACTCGACACCGCCTACCGAAGAAGTCATTAAACCAACCTTTGATGGTCCAGAAGAAGCAGCAGCAATCGCTTTGGTCGAACGTGCTAACTCTCGCTCCTCTGACAATATCACTTTTACTCGCGAGCTCATCAAAGCACTGAATGACGGCGATAGCCAAAACTCAGCTCTTATTCTGAACAACATGACTAAGCTGCAAGCAGCTTCTAAACTTCTTGCGTATGCTGAAGTTCCAAGCAAAGTGGTCGGCGTTATTGAATTAGAAGACGGCCGCCGTCGCCAATCTAGCCAACAAATGCTGCAAGTTTGGGATGGCAAGAAGTGGCAAATTTTCTCTCCTGAAACAACTGAAGGTAAGAAACAGCAAAACCTGTTGGTTTGGGATGAGTCCAACGTCTCTTTACTTGATGTCGTGGGTGGTAAAGACAGTAAAGTTCATTTCACCATGATTTCGCAAGAGGTATCCCCTCAAGAAGCGACAAACAGCAAAGTTGATGCTGACGGCCTACTTAACTTCTCTATTCATAGCCTGCCTCTCGAAGAGCAAGCCATGTTTAAGACTATCATGCTGATACCAATTGGCGCGTTGATTGTTGTGTTCTTAAGAATACTGATCGGCCTGAAGACCTCCGGTACTTTCATGCCAGTTCTGATTGCCGTAGCCTTCGTTCAGACACAGTTAGTCACAGGTATTGTCGGCTTCCTATTGATTGTTGGTACCGGTTTAGTTATCCGTAGCTATCTATCCAAACTCAACTTACTGTTAGTTGCCAGGATATCAGCGGTCATCATCACCGTTATTTTGATTATTTCTGTCTTTACCGTCGTTGCCTTCAAGATTGGTCTCACTGAAGGTCTGTCAATTACCTTCTTCCCAATGATCATCTTGTCTTGGACGATCGAACGTATGTCGATTCTATGGGAAGAGGAAGGCGCGAAAGAGGTTGTACTGCAAGGTGGTGGCTCGCTACTAACTGCGGTTCTGGTTTATCTCGCGATGACCAATCCATATGTACAGCACCTAACGTTTAACTTTATCGGTCTGCAACTGGTTATCCTTGGTGGTATCCTGATGTTAGGTACATACACAGGCTACCGTCTGACAGAACTACGCCGTTTCAAACCTCTAACGGAGGACTAATTTATGCTACGTAAGCTAACCAGTCCTTTTAAGTTACGTGAACGCGGTATCATGGGTATGAACCAGCGTAACCATAGTTACATTGGTCGCTACAATGATCGTTCTAAATACCCGTTGGTAGACGACAAACTTAAAACCAAAATCATCGCAGAGGAAGCTGGCGCAACCACACCAGCCTTGATTGGTGTAATTCGAAGTCAGGTTGAAGTTAAAACCATCCATGAGATGGTTAAAGACTGGCCTGGATTCGTAATTAAACCTGCTCAAGGTAGTGGTGGTAAAGGTATCTTAGTGGTCACGGAGCACAAAGATGGGGTCTACACTAAACCATCTGGCTCTACCATTAACAAAGAAGACGTTGAACGTCACATCAGTAACGCGCTAGCGGGACTGTTCTCATTAGGTGGCAAGAACGATGTAGCGGTCGTCGAAAACCTCATCAAGTTTGATGACTGCTTTGAAGGTTTCAGTTACGAAGGGGTTCCTGACGTTCGAATCATCGTATTCCAAGGTTACCCAGTGATGGCGATGATGCGCCTTTCTACATCCGCGTCCGACGGCAAGGCCAACCTTCACCAAGGTGCTGTAGGTGTTGGTATTGATATCGCTACCGGCAAAGCGGTTCGAGCGGTTCAATTTGACCAGCCAGTAACCCTCCACCCAGACACCGGCAAAGAACTTGCAACGCTTGCTGTACCTCACTGGGAACGACTCCTGACTCTTGCCTCAAGTGCTTATGAAATGACAGGCTTGGGCTATATGGGTACGGATATGGTGTTAGACAAGGAAGAAGGACCAATGGTGTTAGAGCTTAATGCTCGTCCTGGTCTTGCGATTCAAATTGCCAATGGGTGCGGCATCTTACCGAGACTGCAACACATCGAATCATTAGGCGAACCTAATCCGTTTACCTACCCTTCTCCAGAAGAGCGTGTTGCCTATGCGGCTAAGATGTTTGGGCACGTTAATGAGGAAGAAGCGTCATAACGGTTCTGTGCTGATTTCTTTTCTTCACTGAATTGTTGAATACAAAACGCGACCTATTCGGTCGCGTTTTTTGTTATTACTTTTGTGCTCAAAAAGAGCGGCTATACCTTAAATTGGCTCATCAACCCTTGTTGTTCTCCAGAAAGCTGGTTGATTTCTTTGCCCACTTTTTCTGAATCTCCTGCTTTCTCTAAGATTTGAGCACTTAAATCACGAATGTTACTCACGTTTTGGTTAACTTCCGCCGATACGGATTGCTGTTCTTCCGCCGCCTTAACAATCTGGCTGTTCATATCGTTAATCGCTGAGATAGACTCGAAGATGCTGCTCAGTGCTGCAACGGCTTGCTGTACATGCGTCGCAGTGGAATCTGCAAGTTGTGAGCCTTCTTGAATTGCACTTACCACATCTCGCGTTCCCTTCTGAACGCGCTCAATCACTTCTTGGATTTCGCCGACCGAGTCGTGAGTACGACTTGCTAGACTTCGAACCTCATCTGCAACTACCGCGAACCCACGACCTTGCTCTCCTGCTCTCGCCGCTTCAATAGCTGCATTTAGCGCTAGTAGGTTAGTCTGCTCGGAAATCCCTTCAATGACGGCGAGTATCTCTGTGATATTAGTGTTGTTCTTCGCTAGCTCTTCAACCACCGGTACGGTAGCTTTCATCTGCTCAACCAAACGAACCATTTCGCTGGCTGATAGCTCAACGACTTCCTGACCTTGGCTAGCAGACTCATTTGCTGACGCTGCTGCTTGCACCGCTACTTCAGCATTTTGGACTACGAGTGACGCCGTTTGTGTCATCTCTTCTGAAGCAGTAGCAACAAGGTCAACTTCTCTAAATTGAGCTTCACTACTCTCTCGTGTTGCTACCGCCGTGGCATTAGCGCTTTCTGCGGTACCTGCAATACGTTCGGTGGTTACGGCAACTTGTTGGATCGTCGTTTGCAGTTTCGCTAAGAAGGCATTGAACTGCTCTGCAAGCTGACCTATCTCATCACCCGATTTAACTTCCAAACGCTGCGTTAGGTCTCCCTCTCCGCTGGCAATATCTTCGAGGCGAGTAACCACCTCTCTAATTGGCTTAACTAAGCGCAGCGACATTAGAGCGATGATGACGAGCCCTACAATAACAAAACCAGCACCTACTAAGACTTCAAATACAATTCCCTCTTCTAGCTGCTTAGAGATAATGCTATCAAGCTCAATGGCATCACTGAGAACGCTGCTACGAGGCATATCAAAGAAAACGCCCCATGTCTGGTTAGCAATGGTGACCGGATTAAATACCGTTAACCACTGACCATCTGCACTCCATTGAGCGCTAGCTTCTTCTCCAAACATAAGGTCAGTAATCTGCTCTGACGATAAAATGGCGCTTTTATAAGGAGAGCCAACTTTAATACTCGAATCGTCACTGGCAATTACACTTTCATCGAGGCTGATGATGTTCACGTGTCCACTGCCATTAAAGAGGCTGGCATCTGACTCCATAACGGTATTGGCGAGCTCCGTCAGTTTAAGGTCGATACCTAAAAATCCAATCAGAATGTTATCAACTTCAATCGGAATTGAGAGTGATGAAGTGAGATGTTGCTGATCACCAATAGTACTGAGTCGTGGGGTACTGACACACGATGCTTCGGTAGCGAGAGGACAATAAAAGCGCTCCCCATCTTCTAAAGCGTCTAGCTTACGCTTGGTTAGAACCGTGCGGACGGCATTTTCACCCGTCTCTGTGATTTGCCAATAGGTTGCAAACTGTCCAAGCTCATTGGAACCTACGTAGTCGGCTCCTTCATAGTTTGAATCTTCTCCATCGAGCATATTGGGTTTAAACACTAAATATGCACCTTGGATCGAAGGAAACTCGATAACGGCCTGTCGAATCATTTCATCCAGTGCAGTACGCAGATCCTCACTAGGGACGAAGTTTTCTTCCGCGTTATACTTTTGAAACTTAGCGTTGGCGATCAACATTTCCGCACGGTAAATCGCTTCATTGAAATAATCTTTGACTTCTCGCGCGTTGATATCCGCACGAGCTTCAAGTAACGCTTGTGATTTTTCAACCACCGATTCGGAACTGAGTGTTTGAATTGCTTTTTGGCTGTTGATGGCGTTATAGAGAGAAAAGCCTATCAAAGCTATGGAAGTAAATAGCAAGCAGCAGCCTGCCAACACCGTGATTTTCCACTGCACGGAAAGAGTTCGCATAGTACATCCTTTTTGCAAACGTGAGCCAGTATGTTTTTTTATCGACGTATTGTCGTATTTATTTAGCGATTTATTACATCATTTTTACATCTACACCTCAACTGAAGCGTTGTACGTTCCGGATGCTCAATGCTAGTATTTTGACCCTGATATAAAAATCACAGGATTAGTGAGAAATGAAAGTCATCAGTTTTAATATCAATGGCCTACGCGCTCGACTTCATCAGCTTCAAGCGTTGATTGACAAACATCAACCAGACGTCATTGGTTTGCAAGAAATCAAAGTTCACGACGAGGCATTCCCATTAGAAGCAGTAGAAGCAATGGGCTACAAAGTCTATTTCCACGGCCAAAAGGCGCACTATGGTGTCGCTATGCTTTGTAAACAGGAGCCTATCTCGGTTCAAAAAGGCTTCCCTACTGACAACGAAGATCATCAAAAACGCATGATCATGGCAACATTCGAAGATGCGAATGGCGACAAAGTGACCGTGTTAAATGGCTACTTCCCTCAAGGGGATAACATTAGCCATGAGACCAAGTTTCCTTACAAAGAAGCGTTCTATAAAGATCTGATGGCCTATTTGAATGACCACCATAGTAATGATGAGAAGCTTATCGTTATGGGTGACATCAACATCAGTCCAATCGACCTAGATATCGGTATAGGTGAACCAAATCGCAAGCGCTGGCTCAAGACCGGTAAGTGTTCCTTCCAGCCAATTGAACGTGAATGGCTACAGACTCTACTCGACTGGGGCTTCGTGGATACATTCCGTCAACTGCATCCAAACGTCGATGATCAGTTCTCATGGTTTGATTACCGTTCTCGCGGATTCGATGATAATCGCGGCCTGCGAATTGACGTAGTATTGGCAACGAAGAGTCTTGCAAAAACGTGTTCAGAAGCAGGTATTGATTACGAACTACGTGGCATTGAGAAGCCATCTGATCACGCGCCAATTTGGTCTGTGTTTGGCTAAGCTAAGGTTTGGTTCGCGCTAATATACCGTAATTCCTGCCTCCGAGCAGGAATCTACCCAAAGCGTAATACAAAAACAAAATCCCCGATCATCACTTTCACAACAATCGGGGATAATAATTCTAATTATTCTTTCTTAAGGAATAACTACATCACTGTGACTCTAATGGTCTCATATACGCTAGGAATCGCTTCTCTGCTTTCTTAAATACCCAAAGAATAATGAAGGTCAGTCCCATATAGAACAAACCTGCGGTCAGGAATGACTCAAACGGTGCATAGTAACGAGAGTTCACTAGTCTGGCAGCACCGGTCAAATCCATAATGGTGACGATACCTGCTACCGCCGAACCGTGAAGCATGAAAATAACTTCGTTACTGTATGCTGGTAAGGCTCTGCGTAACGCGCTAGGCAAAATAATGCGACGATAGGTCTTCCAAGGGCTCATTCCATAAGCTTTTGCGGCTTCGACTTCACCTTTTGGTAAGCCATTTATCGCACCGCGGATAATTTCTGCCGTATACGCTGATGTGTTAAGTACAAACGCGACTAACGCGCAGAACCATGCGTTTTCCCACAGCGTATCTTTGACTGGGAAGAATTGGTCCATGCCGTAGTAAATCAAATAGAGTTGAACCAACAATGGCGTGCCACGGAAAAAATATATAAAACCCCACGATGGCAAACTGAACAAGTAGTTAGTACTATTTCTGGCTACCGCCAATGGAATTGCCACGCACAAGCCAATCACTAATGCCAGCGACACCAACCACGCAGTAGTCCAAAGGCCATCCAGATAGACTGGGAAACTTTCTATAATCAATGAAAAGTCCATATCTACCTCACATGAATACTGAATTTGCGCTCAACCAGCTTTAAGAAACCGGTTGAGATGCTAGTGAACAGTAGGAAGATTATCGCCACCGACATATAGAAGGTAAACGGCATCTTGGTTGAACCCGCCGCTAATGAACTCACGCGTACCATGTCTTCTAATCCAATGATGGAGACGAGTGCAGTTGTCTTAAGAAGTACAAGCCAGTTATTACCAAATCCAGGTAAAGCATGACGAATCATTTGAGGTAACAGTATGCGTCTAAATGCTAAAACAGAGCTCATACCATAGGCCTTCGCTGCTTCCATTTCACCTTTATCAACCGCCATGATTGCACCACGGAAGGTTTCGGCCATATAAGCACCGAAGATAAATCCGATAGTTAATACCCCGGCAATAAACGGAGACACATCAATATAGTCAGGTAAGTATGAGGTCCACTCGTGGTTCGGGTCACTGGACATGAACCAGTTGTTGAGCCACTCGTTAACGGCGTACAGACTGTTATTGAGCAGTATTTGTCCGCCAAAGAAGATAAGCATCATTAAAACGAGATCTGGAATGCCTCGAATAATGGTAGTGTAAAGTGTCGCTATCGCACGTGCCCACTTATAGGGAGCAAGCTTAGCGAGCGCGCCTAACATACCTAACAACATAGCGAGCAATAGTGAAAGTATTGCTACTTCTATGGTCAGTACGGCCCCTTTTAGTATTGAGGCTTCATATCCTTGTAAATCGAGCATAATTCCTTCCAACAGCACAGCAAATTTGTTGGTAAGTCATACTAAAAAACACCTGTGACACGCTTTTTAGTAAAAGGGCCTGAGACTAGCTCAAGCCCTTATCGTTGTTTAAGCTAAATGATTAGTCGCCGTATACATCGTAGTTGAAGTATTTAGCTGCAATCTCTTGATATTTACCTTTCTCACGTAGAGATTTGATAGCCTCATCAAGTTGCTTAGTTAGATCTTTATCTTGTTTACGAACTGCGATGCCCATACCTTCACCAAACCACTTAGGATCTGTTAAAGAAGGACCAACGAACTCGTACGCGTCACCGCCATCTTTATTGATTACACCTTCTTCAAGAGCCGATGCATCACCAAGAACAGCAACGATACGACCATTTGCTAGATCTAAGTATGCTTCATCGAAAGAGCCGTAACGAACGATTTCCACTTGGTCACCGTAGTTATCTGTTAGGTACTTATCGTGTGTAGTTGCACGCTGTACACCAATCTTCGCACCGTTTAGGTTATCAAAGTCCAAGCCAGCACCTTTCTTAGCGATAAACTTGTTAGGGATTTGTGCGTATTTACCAGTGAAGTCAACTTTCTTTTTACGCTCTTCCGTAATAGACATTGCTGCGATGATTGCATCATATTTACGCGCCAATAGTGAAGGAATGATGCCATCCCAATCTTGAGGAACGATCACACACTTCGCTTTAAGCTCTTCGCATAATGCGTTTGCCATATCAACGTCAAAGCCTTTCAGTGAACCGTCAGCTTCAGTCCAGCTAAATGGAGGGTAAGCACCTTCAATACCAAAGCGCACAGTTTTCCATTCCTTAGCTTGTGCTACTCCAGTTACCGCTGTTGCAGCAAGTGCTGCTACCATTAACCACTTTTTCATTTCCATACTCCTGTGATTGAGATTTTTGTTATTAATGTTGTGTTTGTTTGATTGTTCTCAGAACCTAGGTTCCGGTATACCACCCTCTATATTAGTAGATGGATGAGATAAATTGCTGTAAACGTTCAGATTCCGGGTTAGTAAACAGTTTGGCAGGATCGCCCTGCTCTTCAACTAGACCTTGGTGTAAGAACATCACATGATTTGAAACGTCACGGGCAAATGCCATCTCGTGAGTAACGACCAACATGGTGCGACCTTCTTCAGCAAGATCTTGCATTACACCCAGTACTTCACCCACAAGTTCTGGGTCCAAAGCCGATGTTGGTTCATCGAAAAGCATAACTTCGGGCTCAACCGCCAATGCACGAGCGATAGCAGCACGTTGCTGCTGGCCACCAGAAAGGTGTCCTGGGTAATAATCTTTGCGCTCATACAAGCCGACTTTTTTAAGAAGCAGTTCTGCATTCTCGATAGCTTGAGCTTTAGGGACGCCTAGAACATGAACTGGTGCTTCAATAATATTTTCCAACACCGTCATATGAGACCATAGGTTAAAACCTTGAAATACCATGGCCAAGCGAGAACGGATTCGCTGGACTTGTTTTTCATTGGCAGGAAGAGATTCACCCGAACGATTACGCTTCATTTCGATTAACTCACCGTTAACCCAAATTTCGCCCTCTGTGGGTGTTTCAAGAAGGTTGATACAACGAAGAAATGTACTTTTTCCAGAACCAGATGAGCCAATAATCGAGATGACATCACCTTTATGTGCAGAAAGGGAAATCCCCTTTAAAACTTCATTTTGACCAAAGGTCTTGTGCAGTTCTTTTATGTCCAGCGCTGGTACATCATTCATGCGCTTGTGCTCCCTGTATATTATTGACTGCTATGCCTATTATTAGAGGCGAAAGGTACTCCGACCTTTTATTTGTTCGATACAAGCTAGCACTACAATGTACAGTTTGCAACAAACTATTAACCTGTTTTTATTCTTTACACAGCGATTGTATCTGACGATTTATGCAATTTAAAGAGTTTATAACTTATAATTGTGAATAATCTTTACTGAATGCTGCACAATTAGTCACTGGTGATTTTTTATGCCATCCGCAACTTTATTGCGCAATTGTTACATTAAACAATCATTATTTAGACCTTATATCTGCATATACAACTTGAATCAGAACATAAGCCTAGCTAATGACACATTAGCAACGATAATGAGCTAGTTGAGTTTTTTGATAGTTAGATCAAAATACTGAGTACGAGCACTGTTAACGAACGATACAGCCTCCTTGCAGCCCATCGCTTTTAATGATTTATAGACAGACGTACTCCTCAACGTCTTCGGTTCGCCACGATTGACAGATATACTCCGCCTCTCTCTCACTCGACTCTTCACTGTTCGATAACACAATAAACTCACGCTAAACCTTATTGTTCATAAAATTTTCATATTGAAAGTCGCTTACGATCACTGTTAATAAAGTGCGCTGATTCAAACAACTGTTGTAGTTTTCTTTCACATTTTTTCTTAAAGTGATCAAGATCAATCAAGGTCTTAGTGTTGCTTGTTAGACTCGGCTCCATTGATATAGCACGAATTATTCACCCCATTTTTAGGAATCTCGTCTATTCTTAGCACGTTGTTAACGTGCAGCAGCCTAGCCAAGTCGGTGTGAACCAGTTCGTTTATCAAGCCAAACGACTAACTTTTTATATATATGAGGAATCTATGTCAGACGCAGTTAACAAAGCGCATTCTGATTCGGATATCGAGACTAAGAGCTATCAAGAGCTTCACCGTCCAGCATCCGAGTTTGCCAGCCGCTCTGAATACCTAGACCACGAACTTCAAATCATGAAACCGCGCCGCTTTGGTTTAAACCTACCAGGCCGCGACTTCCGTTTTGAACTAGAAGATTTAGTACCTGCTCTTGCTGGTACCATCGGCATTATTGCGATGTACTCTGCAGTAATGATGTCATGGGCTGACGGTCTAACCGCTGCTTGGGATCACGTAAACCTTGGGAAAGAGTTTGCGATCGAAGTTGCACGTGTAGAAATGCTAATTCCAGCACTTCTTTTCTGTGTTCTTGCATCAGGTTTCATTAACCCAAGAGCTAACCTTGCTGGTAACCACGGTCCGATGATCCCACTTATCGGTTCTATCGCGCTTGCTGGTGCTCACCCTCTTGCTCTTGCAATCCTGCTTGGTGTGTTCGGCCTATTGCTAAGTTACTTCAAAGGTGGCTCGAAGCTTGTAAACCTCACCTCCCAAGGTACGGCGGGGGGCTTGCTAATCTTCCTCGGCTTCACCGGTACGATGAGCCAAATCGGTTCCATACAAGAATGGGCAGTAGGTCTGCAATCTGCGAGTGTTGAAGCAGGCAGCATGGGTTATGTTGGCTTGGTCGTACTTGGCATCAACATCGCTGTGTACGCATACCTCGCTAAGATCAACATGCGTTGGCTTGCTATTCCGGTTTGTGCCGTTACAGGCCTTCTATTAGCCCTTGGTCTAGGTGCTGGTTTCGACTTAACGTTCGAAACTGAAATGGGTCTTCCTAACCTAAACCCAGTTTACTGGTGGGGTAGCACAGAAGAAGGTTGGATGCTAGGTCTACCTAACCTACAACACTTCATTGCTTCACTACCGTTCGCGATTCTAGCGGTTGCGATGTGGTCACCTGACTTCCTTGGTCACCGTATTTTCCAAGAACTTAACTACCCACGTAAGACTGAAAAAGTACTGATGGATGTAGATGACACCATGACTATGTGTTCAATCCGTCAAATGGTAGGTACTGCGGTTGGTGGTGGTAACATCACGTCTTCTTGGGGTACTTATATGATCCCAGCGGCGATCGCTAAGCGTCCAATTCCAGCGGGTGCGATTCTACTTGGTTCTCTATGTATCATTGTTGCTATTCTTGGTTTCCCAATGGACGTAGCAGTATGGCCTCCAGTAATGCGCGTGGCGCTACTAGTGGGTGTATTCCTTCCTCTACTTGAAGCTGGTATGCAGATGGTAAAAGAGACTAAGGATTCACAAGCGGCAGGTATCTGTATCTTTGCGTCAGTCGTTGCTAACCCAGTGTTAGCATGGGCGCTGACCATGTTCCTAGATAATAATGGTCTAATTGGTGACAAAGAACGTGCTTCTCGTCTATCTTTTGTAGATAAGATTGTCATCCCTGTGGGTGTGTTCGTTATCTGCTTAGTAGCGATGCTAGCTGTAGGTATGTTAGAAGGCCAGTACGGCATTCCAGCTTTCCTATAATATCTAGTTGATTATTTGGGCAGTGACATTCACTGCCCATATTTTTATCAAACTTTTTTAACTTTTATTGATTTAGTTTAAGTTTTACAAATTATTTTTAGTGTAAGCTTGATTTTAACGTAGGGAATGACAATATCTATATCCATACTAACCCTAAGTGGTTATAGATATTTTTATTCAAGTGTACTGGTTCATCCTCCGGTGAACATGCGTAATAGCGTACAGTACGTGTTTTTTCTACTAAAAAGGTAGGTATGTCATGGCAGAGCAATTTGCTAAAGCTTGGGAAGGTTTTGCTGCAGGTGAGTGGCAAAACGAAGTTAACGTTCGTGATTTCATCCAAAAGAACTACACTCCATACGAGGGTGACGAGTCTTTCCTAGTTTCTGAAGGTACTGAAGCAACTAACAAGCTTTGGGCTAAGGTAATGGAAGGTATCAAACTAGAAAACTCAACTCACGCACCAGTTGATTTTGATACTTCAGTTATCTCTACCATCACTGCTCACGATGCAGGTTACATCGAAAAAGATCTTGAAACTATCGTAGGTCTTCAAACTGAAGCGCCGCTTAAGCGTGCAATCATCCCTAACGGTGGTATCCGTATGGTTGAAGGTTCATGCAAAGCGTATAACCGCGAACTAGACCCACAAGTTAAGAAAATCTTCACTGAATATCGTAAAACTCACAACGCTGGTGTTTTCGATATCTACACTCCAGACATCATGAAATGCCGTAAGTCAGGCGTTCTAACTGGTCTTCCAGATGCATACGGTCGTGGTCGTATCATCGGTGACTACCGTCGTGTGGCGCTTTACGGTATTGACCGTCTAATGCAAGACAAGCTAGCTCAATTCGCTTCTCTACAAGAGCGTTTCGAGAACGGCGAAGATCTTCAAATGACTATGCAGCTTCGCGAAGAAATTGCAGAGCAACACCGTGCACTTGGCCAAATGAAAGTTATGGCTGAGAAATACGGTTGCGACATCTCTCGCCCAGCTGAAACAGCTCAAGAAGCTATTCAGTGGACTTACTTCGGCTACCTAGCTGCTGTTAAGTCTCAAAACGGTGCTGCAATGTCTCTAGGTCGTACTTCTACTTTCCTAGATATCTACATTGAGCGTGACATCGCTGAAGGTAAGATCACTGAAGTTGAAGCTCAGGAAATGATCGACCACTTCGTAATGAAACTACGTATGGTTCGTTTCCTACGTACTCCTGAGTACGATGATCTGTTCTCTGGTGACCCAATCTGGGCTACTGAGTCTATGGGTGGTATGGGTCTTGACGGTCGTACGCTTGTTACGCGTTCAAACTTCCGTTTCCTAAACTCTCTATACACTATGGGTCCTTCTCCAGAGCCAAACATCACTGTACTTTGGTCTGAGCAGCTACCTGAAGGCTTCAAGAAATTCTGTGCAAAAGTATCTATCGATACTTCTTCTATCCAGTACGAGAACGATGACCTAATGCGTCCAGACTTCGAGTCTGATGACTATGCAATCGCATGTTGTGTATCTCCAATGGTTATTGGTAAGCACATGCAATTCTTCGGCGCTCGTGCGAACCTAGCTAAGACTCTACTATACGTAATCAACGGTGGTGTAGACGAGAAGCTTAAGATTCAAGTTGGTCCACAAATGCCTAAGATCACTGACGAAGTTCTAGACTTCGACGATGTATGGGGCAAACTAGACCACTTCATGGATTGGCTAGCTAAGCAGTACGTAACTGCACTAAACAGCATCCACTTCATGCACGACAAGTACAGCTACGAAGCTGCACTAATGGCTCTACACGACCGTGACGTTCGCCGTACTATGGCTTGTGGTATCGCTGGTCTTTCTGTTGCTGCTGACTCTCTAGCTGCTATCAAGTACGCTAAAGTTAAGCCAGTACGTGACGAAGACGGTGTTGCAATCGACTTCGAAATCGAAGGCGACTATCCTAAATTCGGTAACAACGATGCTCGCGTAGATGACATCGCTTGTGAACTAGTAGAAGTGTTCATGAACAAGATCCGTTCACTGAAAACTTACCGTGACGCTGTGCCTACTCAGTCTATCCTAACTATCACTTCTAACGTGGTATACGGTAAGAAAACTGGTAACACTCCAGATGGTCGTCGCGCAGGCGCTCCTTTCGCACCAGGTGCTAACCCAATGCACGGCCGTGACGAGAAAGGTGCTGTAGCTTCACTTACTTCTGTAGGTAAACTACCGTTTGCACACGCTAAAGATGGTATCTCTTATACTTTCTCTATCGTTCCAAACGCTCTAGGTAAAGAAGAAGACAGCCAACGTGCTAACCTTGCAGGCTTAATGGATGGTTACTTCCACCACGAAGCTGGCATTGAAGGTGGTCAACACCTAAACGTGAACGTTCTTAACCGTGAAACTCTAGAAGACGCTGTTAAGCACCCTGAGAAATACCCTCAGCTAACAATCCGTGTATCTGGTTACGCTGTTCGCTTCAACTCTCTAACTGCAGAGCAACAAGCTGACGTAATCGCACGTACGTTTACTGAATCTCTATAATCTCAGATTATACTGATTGAGATAAAAACCTCGCTTCGGCGGGGTTTTTTTATTTCTATCTATTTTTCATTTTTATCTATAACAAAAGTACTAAGTTCCCACTGGTTAAGGATTGTTTACAATTTACCTACGTTAGAGATACTTTTTCATCTATAGATCACTGACTAACCTTTTTCGTTCGTGTCACACTCAACTTAATAATAAAGCATCTCTACTAGCCGTATTTGAAGAGAGTGACACATCATGAAAGCAGCCTCCATTTTACCTCTGATTTTTGTCAGCAGTGTTGCCTTAGCCTCTGAACGTTCTACCGTCTCATTTTCACTCGACAATGACGGTGTTTTTGGTACAGACGAAGACTATACCAACGGTATTTTTCTTTCCTATACCAGCAGTGCCATGACCCCTTGGTCTTTTTTCAGACCACTTAGTCTGTCTTATTGGGGAGCCGCTTCCCTTGATAAGTTTGAATTTCAGCTTGGGCATAAGATGTGGACCCCTTCGGATATTGAGGCCACTGTACCTCTGGCTAATGAACGCCCCTATGCAGGTTATTTCCATGGTGAATTGAATTACATTAGTTTGCACCCTCAACAGGCACAGCGTTTTAATCTCACGTTAGGTAGCACTGGTGAAGGGTCATTTGCGGATAAAGCTCAACAACTAGTGCATTCGATTGTGGGTTCAGCAGACCCAAAAGGCTGGGAATATCAGATTGAAGATCAAGTCGCAGGCAGTATTGGTTATTTAACTCATCTAAATTGGAAGCGCGAAGCGCTTTTTGGCGATACTGGATGGGAAGTCTCGAACGTCACCGAAGCAAACCTAGGGAATTTTAGAAGTGATGTTTCCACGGGGATGATGTTTCGCTTTGGTTCAGAACTTGGAGGTAACTTCGGTTCTGCAAACATCAGTACAGAAAACCCGTTTAAGGCCGGGATGATCGGCGCCTCTAATAAGGGCTGGTTTACTTATTTTGGTCTCAAAGCCCGCTACCGATTTAACGATCTTACTATTCAAGGAGATAGACCTGGAATACCCGAGCCACGTGATGCTTACGATGTCACTTTGCAGCCCTGGCAAGGTGAGGCCGTCCTTGGTGTAACTTGGTATAACACCTATGTAGGTATCAGTGCCTTTGTCGGTTCTAAGTCGGCAGAATATAAAGAAGCGTCCAAGTCCATCTATGGCAATGGAGGAGTCTCTCTTTTTGCGTTCTTCTAAAATGAAATAGGCACTTGCCTAGGTGCCTATTTCATAGATATTTTCCTTAAACTATAACTTTTGTTACGTCGTCTTGAATCTCTCACATTCTTGATACAGCTCGGTAGAGCGCTTGTCTACCCCATCACTGGTTTCTTTCAAACTCTGACTACTCGACTCAAGTTCACCCATAGACTCACTGATTTGAGCCATGTTGCTCGCCATAGACTGCGAAGTTGTCGCTAGCTCCTTAACAGAGGCAAAAATCACTTCAGTTTGAGAGCTTGCTTCTTGTGCCTTATTCATGATCTCTTCAAGTGCAGTTTTCGCTTGATTACCTTGCTCTCGACCAGACTGCATGGAACTGTCAGATTGGGCAATAAACTGAATGACTTGAGTGCTTTCCTGTTTCATTGTGTCTATCGTGCCAGAAATTTCCTCTACCGCTTGTACTGTCCTTACCGCAAGACTTCGCACTTCATCTGCCACCACGGCAAAACCTCGACCTTGCTCTCCTGCCCTCGCCGCTTCAATGGCGGCATTAAGTGCCAACAGGTTGGTTTGCTCAGCGATACCATTAATGATTTCCATCACTGAGTCTATCTTTTGGGAAGCTTGCTCCAGTTGTTCGATATGGGTAGCGGCTTCTTCCAGAATAGTGCCCACTTGTTCAAAAGCAGCGATGGTATCGACAATGACTTCGCCACCAACTTGCGCAGACTCTGCTGAGGTTTTACTAATGGTTGCCACATACTCTAAAGAACCAGAAATTTCTTGTGTGGTAACACTCACCTCTTCAGTCGCAGACGCCAATAGCTGTGTTTGTTCAATAACCTGACTTTGGTGCTGTCTTAATTGATTGATTCCACTGTCTAGCTCACCAGAACTGTTCGAAAGTTGCTGACTGTTGGTTTTAACACCGTCAACCAGAGTCCCTAGGTTTTCGCAACTCACATTGATGGCTTGCTTAAGTTGGTTGAACTCATCACGATGATTGTTACTCACGGCAAGACGTGTCGAAAGATCACCTTGCTCTACCAGTTTAAGTGCCGACAGTGTTTGCTTTAACGAACGAGCCAAAGAGACATTTAATGTCAGGAAGATAGCTGTAGTAAATAGCGCTAATAAAGCACAAGCGATACCGACAGAAACCTTAGTCATGCTCGATACATCGGCGGCTTGATTGCCTAATGAAAGTGCTTGTTGGTTAAGTGCTAGAGCGGCCTTGTCAAAGGCCTCCAATGTAATCGCCTGAGCTTGGTCTAACTTCTGCTCTAAACCAACCAAAGTACCTGACAGCTCAACCACTCGCGCAAAGCCGAGTTCCAACGCTTTGACTTCATTCTCATACAGCTCCAACATGGCATAGGTATTAGATGCGTTAACAAATCCTGCGAGAGCTCGCTTGAAACCTTTTTCGTTTTGTTCGCTGGGCTGGATTAAGTATTCCTGCAAACTAGTCACTACTTTCTGAAAATCTGAAGTCAGCGTCACCATACCTGTTTCTTTGATCGCGGCATCGATCTTGGCGTTATTTTGCTGTAGCTGTTGTAGCAATCCATCATTCACGGAGAAACCTAACTCTGATTTGATGGTAAGCCACGGGCTTAAATTAAAAATAAAAGATTCTAAGGTACTGGAAACATTATCACTCTCAGTAGTCAAACCAGCTTGCTTCAAGAATGCTAGGTCTTGCTCCGCACTGGTTTCTAATCGGTCCATGCTATCTTCAAACGCATCCATGCCGCCCGCCACTAGTGTGGTTCGTCGATTAACGGTATCCATCAGCAACACTTGAGTAGAGGCTAAATGTGCACTGGCTCGCTCCATTTCACTACTACTGGTGAATTTCTCGCTTAAACTGGAGAGTGAGTTAAAAATAAAAAACACCAAAATGATGAACCCTGACCAAAGAGTGATCATCGAAAAGGCAGTTTTTTGTTTTTGTGATAAGGCTACTTCCATGTATTTCCCCTTGTGACGACAAGCATGCCGGTCTCCCGACCGATAGTATCTGCAACAGACGAAACCAGTTGATACCGGTTTAATGTAAGCAAGCTAGCAATCTATGTACCATGTATTAATAATATAATTAACAACGCTATAACATTATTTCACTGTGGGCAACAGAAGTCGGTTTTTGATCGATACAGACTATGAATGGGGTACCACTTTTCCTGTTGTAGGGGCCCATTTTGTAATAAAATGACGCTTAAAAATAAGTAAGTAGAGAAGAGCATATGTCAACAACTGGTCGCATTCACTCATTCGAATCCTGCGGTACGGTCGATGGACCTGGGATCCGTTTTATTGTCTTTCTTCAAGGCTGTCTCATGCGTTGTATGTATTGCCACAACCGTGATACTTGGGATACTCATGACGGCAAAGAAGTGTCCGTCGACGAGTTGATCGCCGAGGCAAAATCCTACCGCCACTTTATGAATGCATCTGGTGGTGGTATTACTTGTTCCGGCGGTGAGGCCATGCTTCAACCAGAGTTTGTCCGTGACTTCTTTCGTGCAGCTCAAGCGGAAGGCATTCATACCTGCCTGGACACAAACGGCTACATCCGTAAGCATACTGATGTTATCGACGAAGTTTTGGATGCTACCGACCTAGTGATGCTCGATATCAAGCACATGAAAGATGAAATTCATCAGGACTTCATCGGTGTATCTAATCGCCGCACATTAGATTTCGCTCGTTATCTACACAAAATTGGCCAAAAAACATGGATTCGCTATGTTGTCGTCCCTGGTTATACGGACGATCCAGAAGCCGCCCACATGCTTGGTGAGTTTATTAAAGATATGGACAACATCGAGAAAGTCGAACTGTTGCCATACCACAAGTTAGGCGCACATAAGTGGGAAGCGCTCGGTTTTGAGTACCCTCTTGAAGGGACGCAGCCGCCGACTAAAGAAGTTATGGATAACATCCAAAATATTCTTCTTCAATATACTGATACCGTTAAGTACTAACCGTAGATTCGGAAATCTTTTGACACGAAAAAAACGCGCTAGAAAGCGCGTTTTTTTGTAATAAATACGTGTTGAGATCATGTTACACAATATCGAGAAGCTGATAACCTGTCGGTATAGCGAATTCATTCGTAAACTTATAATGATGACTTTTTAGTGAGGCTTTTCACCATGGAAATGACAAATGCTCAACGTCTAATCCTATCTAATCAATATTATCTAATGGCTAAGCTAACGCCAGAAAACGCAGAAAAGTATAAACGCCTACAAACAATTGTAGAACGTGGTTATGAACTGCAAATGCGTGAAATGAACAAAGAGTATGGTTGTTTAGTTGAAGATGAGTGTCGTGAAGTAATCGACATCATGGAAATGTACCACGCCATGCAAGAATCCAATAAGATGCTTTCAGATGAAGAGCGTAACGATGTAGACCAACGTCGTTTGCAGTTCTTAGGGTTTGATATCGCGACCGAAGCACAATTGGTTAATTATGTTCGATTCTTGCTCGATTCTGAAGGGCTTTACCCACAATTCGACAAAGGTGATCACCACTTTAATAGCCATGTGCCGATGCTTGAGAAATATCGTCGTATGTTGGTGACATGGAGAAATTGCCCACGTCAATACCACTTATCAGCAGCAGAATTCAGACAGATTTTCAACGCCTAACTTTAACGCGTTAAAACAATCAGTTATCAAAAAGCCCTCTTCCTATCTAGGCAGAGGGCTTTTTTTACGTAATTTTTCTTAGTATCAAGCGGTCTAATCTAATAATCGGGACTCACGTATAAAAGTTGAGACTGGAGGGTAATCATCTGACTAAATTAAGGAAGTTTTGTAAATAAATGCATAATTGATAAGCATAAATCTGAAAACCCTACTAGTCTTAAAAATGACATGGAGTCGCATTGTATATCTGTCAATGGTCAGCTTTGCAGGTTTAAGGGGAATCAGCTATGAGTATTTTCGATCATTATCAAGCGCGCTACGAAGCCGCAAAAGATGAAGAATTATCTATCAAGGAATTCTTATCTCTATGTAAAGACGACAAGAGTGCTTACGCCAATGCAGCAGAACGTCTTTTACTCGCAATCGGTGAACCTGAGGTTATTGATACCGCTCAGGATCCTCGCTTAAGTCGTATTTTTTCAAACCGCATTATTTCTCGCTACAAAACGTTCGAAGATTTCTACGGCATGGAAGATGCCATCGAACAAATTGTCTCTTATCTCAAGCATGCCGCTCAAGGTCTAGAAGAAAGAAAACAAATACTATACCTTCTAGGTCCAGTAGGTGGCGGTAAATCTTCGCTTGCAGAGAAACTTAAAGCACTAATGCAAAAGATGCCTATTTACGTGCTATCTGCCAACGGCGAGCGCAGTCCGGTCAACGATCACCCGTTCTGTCTGTTCGATGTTTCAGAAGATGGCGACCTACTGAAAAGTGAATATGGTATTGAGAAACGCTACCTGCGCTCAATCATGTCACCTTGGGCAGCTAAACGCTTACACGAATTTGGCGGCGACATCACTAAGTTCAAGGTGGTTAAAGTTAGACCATCTATTTTAGACCAAGTTGCGATCGCTAAAACTGAACCCGGAGATGAGAACAACCAAGACATTTCCGCTCTAGTGGGTAAGGTTGATATTCGCCAACTTGAGCACTTCTCACAAGACGATCCAGATGCGTATAGCTATTCAGGTGCGTTGTGCCGCGCAAACCAAGGTTTGATGGAGTTCGTGGAAATGTTCAAGGCGCCGATTAAAGTCTTGCACCCACTTCTAACCGCAACACAGGAAGGTAACTATAACGGTACTGAAGGACTCTCAGCCCTGCCGTTCGACGGTATGATATTGGCTCACTCGAACGAATCAGAATGGCAAACCTTCCGTAATAACAAGAACAACGAAGCATTCTTGGACCGTGTCTATATCGTTAAGGTACCATATTGCTTGCGCGTCTCTGAAGAAGTTAAAATTTACCAGAAACTTCTTGATCATAGTGAGCTCTCAAAAGCACCTTGTTCACCAAGCACCCTAGAGCTTCTGGGTCAATTCAGCGTACTATCGCGCCTAAAAGAGCCAGAAAACTCATCTCTGTTCTCGAAAATGCGCGTTTATGACGGTGAAACATTAAAAGATACCGATCCTAAAGCTAAGAGTTATCAAGAATACCGCGACTATGCCGGTGTCGATGAGGGCATGTCTGGCCTGTCTACTCGTTTCGCCTTTAAGATCTTGTCACGAGTATTCAACTTCGACCAATCTGAAGTCGCAGCGAACCCTGTGCACCTGTTCTATGTCATTGAGCAGCAAATTGAGCGTGAACAGTTCCCACAAGAAGTGGGTGAGAAATATTTAGAATTCCTTAAAGGTTATCTAGTCCCTCGCTATGTGGAATTCATAGGTAAAGAAATTCAAACCGCTTACTTGGAGTCATACTCAGAGTACGGCCAGAATATCTTCGACCGATACGTCACTTATGCCGACTTCTGGATTCAAGACCAAGAGTATCGTGACCCAGAAACAGGCCAGCTATTCGACCGTGCTTCACTTAACGAAGAGCTAGAGAAAATCGAAAAAACTGCGGGTATTAGTAATCCTAAAGATTTCCGAAATGAGATCGTTAACTTTGTACTTCGTGCTCGTGCTAATAACAATGGTTCAAACCCAGTTTGGACAAGTTACGAGAAACTTCGCACGGTTATCGAGAAGAAAATGTTCTCCAATACGGAAGAGCTGCTACCTGTCATTTCATTTAATGCGAAAACATCATCCGAAGACCAGCGTAAACACGACGACTTTGTCAATCGTATGATGGAGAAAGGCTACACCGAGAAACAAGTACGATTGCTGTCTGAGTGGTACTTGAGAGTTCGTAAATCCTCATAAGTACACCTGACTGTTTATCTCAGCCCCGAGCGAAAGCTCGGTGGCTGTTTGGTGAGAGGAATACAGGGAGTAACTCATGGCACAATTTATCGATAGACGCTTGAACGGCAAGAACAAAAGTGCCGTTAACAGACAGCGTTTCATACGCAGGCATAAACAAAAAATCAAAGAATCGGTTACCGATGCCGTCAATCGCCGCTCCATTACCAATACTGAGACTGGAGAGGATGTTTCGATTCCTGCAAAAGACCTTAGCGAACCGATTTTCCATCAAGGCCAAGGGGGCGTGAAAGAGCGCGTTCATCCTGGTAACGATCAATTCATCACCGGAGACAAAATTGAACGTCCACCGAAAGGCGGACAGGGTGGTGGTTCTGGCCAGGGAGAAGCGAGTCCTGACGGTGAAGGTGAAGACGAGTTCGTGTTCCAGATTTCTAAAGATGAATATCTCGATATTCTGTTTGAAGATCTCGCACTACCGAACCTCAAAAAGAATCAAATCAACAAAATTAAAGAATGGAAAACGCATCGAGCAGGTTATCAAACTGCTGGTATGCCTTCTAACATTGCCATTGTTCGTTCCTTACAACAGTCGTTAGCGCGACGTACCGCGATGACAGCGGGCAAACGACGTATGCTCGATGAACTGTGTAAAGAGCTTGATGACGTCCAGATGAGCGAGCCAGCTAAACCAATTGAGGAAAACCGACTTAAAGAAGAGATAGCCGAGCTTCGCAAAAAAATCGATAGCGTGCCTTTTATCGACACCTTCGATCTTCGTTTTAAAAACTATGAAAAACGTCCAGTTCCTTCAAGCCAAGCAGTGATGTTTTGTTTGATGGATGTATCTGGGTCAATGGACCAAGCAACCAAAGATATCGCTAAACGCTTCTATGTGTTGCTGTATCTATTCTTAACACGCACCTATGAGAACGTTGAAGTGGTGTTTATTCGACATCATACCCAAGCGAAAGAGGTCGATGAGCACGAATTCTTCTATTCTCAAGAAACTGGCGGCACCATCGTTTCAAGTGCTCTCAAATTGATGAAGGAAATTGTAGAAGACCGTTATCCTCTTGGAGAATGGAACATCTATGCAGCGCAAGCTTCAGATGGAGATAACTGGGCTGATGATTCACCTCGTTGCCGTGAATTACTCGTCAATAAACTGTTACCAGCTTGCCAATATTACTCTTACATCGAAATTACTCGTAGGACACACCAAACACTGTGGCATGAATATGAAAAGTTAGAGAATGAATTCGACAACTTTGCAATGAAGAACATTCGTTCTGTTGAAGACATATTCCCTGTGTTTAGGGAGTTGTTTCAAAAAGAGACCGCATAGGGAGACGCGCATATGACGACAGATACTAAAGTGAAGTCGAAGGTACTTCCAGACGGTCCTGATTGGACTTTCGATATGTTGGAACGCTACCACAAAGAAATAAAGCGTGTCGCAGAGCATTACCGTCTCGACACCTACCCTAATCAAATCGAAGTCATTACGTCAGAACAGATGATGGATGCCTATTCGAGTATAGGGATGCCCATTAACTATAATCACTGGTCATTTGGTAAGAAGTTCATCCAGACTGAACAGGGGTACAAACATGGCCAAATGGGTTTGGCCTATGAAATCGTAATCAACTCCAACCCATGTATTGCGTATCTCATGGAGGAGAATTCAGTCACCATGCAGGCGCTAGTTATGGCACATGCCTGTTACGGCCACAATTCCTTCTTTAAAGGCAATTATCTATTCCAAACATGGACAGATGCTAGTTCTATTATTGATTACCTGCTTTTTGCTAAGAAATACATTGCTGACTGCGAGCAGAAGTATGGTGAAGAAGAGGTCGAGCAAATTCTAGACTCGTGCCATGCCTTAATGAATTACGGTGTGGACCGTTATAAACGTCCAGAAAAAATCTCAATTGCAGAAGAAAAGATTCGCCAAGAAGAACGTGAGGCCTATTTGCAGTCTCAAGTCAATGACCTGTGGCGCACTGTACCTCAAAACCGAACACCAGAAGAAGACCAAAAGGTACGCTTTCCAAGTGAGCCTCAGGAGAATATCCTCTACTTCATTGAAAAGAACGCCCCACTACTAGAACCGTGGCAACGTGAGATCGTAAGGATCGTGCGCAAAGTAAGCCAATATTTTTATCCGCAAAAACAGACACAGGTAATGAATGAAGGTTGGGCAACCTTCTGGCACTACACCATTCTAAATCATCTGTATGATGAAGGTCTGGTGTCTGACAAGTTCATACTCGAATTCTTGCACAGCCACACCAGTGTCGTTGCTCAGCCCGCTTATAACAGCCCCTATTTTAGCGGCATAAACCCTTACGCTCTAGGCTTTGCAATGTTTAGGGATATTAAGCGCATCTGTGAAGAACCAACGGACGAGGACAGAGAATGGTTCCCAGAGTTGGCTGACAGTGATTGGCTGGATGCTATGCATTTTGCTATGCACAATTTCAAAGATGAGAGCTTTATTAGCCAATATCTATCTCCACATTTAATGCGTGAGTTTAAGTTTTTCTCCATTCTCGATGATGACCGAAAGAACTTCGTCGAAGTCTCCGCTATTCATGATGAAATGGGATATCGCCAGATACGTGAAAAACTCGCAGCGCAATACAACCTGAGTAATCTCGAACCGAACATCCAAGTCTATAATGTGGATGTTCGAGGAGACCGCTCACTTACATTACAACATGTTCCACATAATCGCATTCCTCTGGATAAAGGCCATGACGAAGTCTTGAAGCACCTTTATCGACTTTGGGGGTTCGATGTCATTTTAGAAGAAGTGAAGGAGTCTGGGCGAAGAGAAATTCTCGGCACTTGCCCTAAACGCGAACCTTATAATTCTACTATCTAAAGCATCTACTGGTCGTGGGTCCCTCCTGCGACCAGATAATTTTTCGCACTCCCTTTCCTTCAATGGTAAGCTTGGCACTGGTTCTCTATCCTTCGTTTCAACTCGTATCTTATGAACAAATTACTCCTAGCTTTCAGCGTGGTCTTACTTGCCATCATCGCAACCCTCTCATGGGTTTTTATACCTACTCACGAAACAATGGGTAAACAAACTCTCAACGTCCCTTTGAGTGATGAATTCAAACTCGTTGCCCACAGAATTCATTCCACCGACCCCGATGCTGGTCCCAAATACGCCTACTTTGTGTTATCTGACGCAACTCCAATAAATAACAGTGAGCCTTTCCTAGTCACTTCCGACCAATTCACAAAGTTAGAAAAAATCAAAGACAATGGATTCACCCTCACCGTTAATGGCCGCATCTACGAGTATCATAATGATTTATGGATAAAGAAACCTAACGGACAACTGCATCGTTGGCACGTCAGCATCAACGCAAGGTACATTCGTTAAACTGGATTCTCTATCCAGCGAGACAACTTTCTGGCCTGTAACTGCGCGTTGAAGTTCACTTGGACGCGCTCATGCGCCAATCGCCCCATTATCACTCTTTGGCTAAAACTGAGCTGGGAAAACTGCACAATGCTCGCCCTAAGCGCTGTGACATCTTTTTCGTGGACAACGAAGCCCGTCTCTGGCGTCACAATTTCTTTGCACCCCATGATGTCTGTAGTGATAACAGGCGTACCTACCGCCATAGCTTCCTTAAGGACAAGGGGCCCCGTATCTACATTACCCGTAGAGGCCATACAAAATGGTGCGACTAAACAATCATAGTTAGGCAGGGACTTTGTCACCCAATCATGAGGCTTTGCTCCACAAAAGCGGACTCTATCGGATAAACCTAGTCGTTGTACCTGCTGTTTTAACTCTGCTTCTAAGTCACCTGTCCCAACAATATCGAGGAAAATATTGAGCTTTTCTGCCACAGGAGCCATCGCTTCCAACAAATGTTGAACACCTTTCTGCTCCACTAGGCGGCCTAAGAAGACAAGTGAGATTTCGGGACGAGGTATTTTAGGCATGTACGTAAACTGCTCCGTTTTCACTCCACAATGTAACAATTTGATATTTTTACCTGCCATGTTTTTGAAGTCATCCAGCATGTCACGACAAACAGCGACAGCGAAGTCACAGGCGGCAAGTTTCTCTCCGACATCGAAAGGGGATTCATAAACGTCGTGCCCATGTGCAACAAAAGAGCAACTGATACCAAGCAGCTTTGCTGCAACAATAGCGTGTGCCGTGGTATGCTGACAAAAGTGAGCGTGAACGTGCTCAACATTATGCTCAGCGAGTTGAGTGGCTAACTTGGCTCCATAAACGAGTAATGAACGCATAGGAAGTGAACTCTGATTACGAACAAACTGCGCTGCCGTTAGCAAATTTTTATACTTAAACTGCGCCAGTGCGAACAAACGGAAGTTTTCACCGATTTTGATAACGTCATAATCAAAAGTCGATTGCGTTTCTTCCAACTCAAAAGCAAACACACAGACGGGATGCCCACATTCTCTAATCGAATCCACTTCTGTTTGAATAAAAGTCTCACTCAGCACCGGGTATGTCGGTGCAATAAACGCGGTTTTCTTCATTCTTCCGTCCCAAATTCTGACTCTGTCTTTTGTTCTAAGCAAGATACGCACCAAAGTCACAAGGCTTGTTAAACAACCTTTTATCGTCTAAATATCGCTCTATTCGCAATTCGATATTCAATTTGCCTAATCTGACACTTCTTAGCTAACTGAAAACCTCCAATTTGCGATAGGTAATCATAAGCTCATGTTTTAAAACAATATCAGTCTTGGCATATATAGTGCTACTTGTCTTATACCGCTGCATATAAGAGAGCTAAGGATATGGCTAAAATCTCGATTATCATTCCAACTTTCAATTGCGTTAAGTACTTGCCTAAAGCAATTGAAAGTGTGTTTTCCCAAACACATCAGGACATTGAAGTGATTGTTGTCGATGACAACAGCACGGACAACACCTCCAAGTATCTGAACAGCATCAATGATTCTCGAATGCAGATAATTACGACATCAGGTCTTGGTGCTTCCGGGGCTAGAAACTTGGGAATTAACAGAGCTAGCGGAGATTACATTGCCTTCCTTGATGCTGATGATTTTTGGATGCCTACCAAGTTAGAGAAACAACTCAACTTTCATCAATGCCACCCCGAGCTTGCAGCTACCTTTACCAACTATCAACACGTCACCGAACAGTACAAAGCCATCGTCGATTGCTTTGGCTATTGGAATCAGTTTCAGTCTGACAGTCGCCAATATATAGTGATGGACGATGCCTTGGAGTTTGTCCTTCAAAATAACGTCATTGGTACTTCAACGGTAATGATTAAGGCTGAGATCTTTCGAGACATCGCACCTTTCGATGCCAGTTTAGAGTACGGAGAAGATCTCGATTTGTGGCTACGCATTTGCGAGCAACACCCATTCGGTGTGGTGAACTCTATTGAAGTGGGCTATGTCATGCGTCAAGGTTCAACTACTCAGACCGACGATAATCGGCTACGTAACTTAAAATCTTTAGAAGCCATCTTGCACAGGTACACATCCGCTCACCTCTATTGGAATATTTCTTCCTCTGCTTTACGAAGTTCAAAAGCACGCATTCTTGAAGGTTATGCAGACTACCACCGCTGTCTGAATCAACCTTTATCGGCGATCATACTTGACCTACGCTCACTATCCTTGGCTCCAGAAAAACGACGTTTACGCAGTCTACTAGGAGACTGTAAAAGCATCATTATTCAACCAGATAGGTCGGCATCATGAACTCGCTGAAGCAATCCGCTTACTACGCCGTCGGCATCTTGATGATGAAAGGGGTGTCGCTCATCATGATTCCCTACATCACACATAAGTTGTCGCTAGCCGAGTATGGTTCACTAGAGGCTTTAGTGTTACTCGCAGACATAGGTACTATTCTATTCAGTTTTGGCATAGTCGATGCCATGTATCGATATATTGGTACCGCAGAAGGTGCCGAGAAACAGCAGCTTATCTCAAATTGCTTTACGTTAAGTATCATCGTTTGTATTGTTGGCGGTAGCCTCATTGGAATATCCCTCCCCTGGTTGATTCACGCTTTGCCTGTTACCTTCGAAAGCTACCAGATTTTATTACTGCTCATTCCAACCATGATCGATGGCGCAATATCCATCCCGTTAACATTAATGCGTATGAATGCCATGGCGAAACGCTTCTGTATTCTTAATGTCATTAAAGCGCTCGTTCAAGCGATGATGACCTTCGTTCTACTCGAAGCAGGGTTTGGTATCGATGGTGTATTAATATCAGCTGCCTGTTCTAGCTTGCTTCTGCTAATGTGCTTACTCAAGTATCAATGGAGTCAAATGGGGAGTTTTGGTTATTTAGGATCGTCACGTCTAATTTTGAGTTTTGGTTTGCCCGTACTTGTGGGAGGGGCATCAGTCTATATGATTAATGGACTTGATCGTTGGTTCCTTGCAAGTTTTGTTGGTGTGGAACAACTCGCTATCTATGCCGTCAGTGCTAAATTTGCTCTAATACTTGGACTTGCTCTCCAGCCCTACGCGCTGTGGTGGTTTCCTAATCGAGTCGCGATACTAAACGGAGCCAATGGTAAACAAGAGTGTGCTAATAAGGCAGTTCTCGGTGTTAACATTGCAATCTTGCTTGCTACTGTAATGATTCTAACCGCACCGAGCTTCGTTACTTTGATACTACCAACCACCTATCAATCAGCAAGTACACTTCTGGTTGCACTCCTTGTTATAGGCGTAATTAAAAACGCCGGCGATTACTTAAATTTGGGCTGCTACAGTGGTGATTCCAGTAAGGCACAAATGTGGATTCAGGGCATTTGTGCCACAATTGCGGTTATTGGGTATTTTGTGTTGGTGCCTATTTGGGGATTATTGGGGGTTATTTTGGTGCTTACTATCGCTTATACAGCCCGGCTCATGATGCTATACAAAGCAAGTCAATCTCTTGAGTTTCTGCCTTATTGCCACATGGCGTGGCTCTCTGCCCTTACGATCTCAGCATTGGCAATTTCGACTCACTGGCTAATAACCGAGTCTATGAGTGCACCTTTTCAATTCGCAACAGGTATTATTTTCAGCATTCTCACTATGGCTGGCTTTGCAAAGTTTTCAATTATTCCACTACCTCTCGACGTACTTCGAAAATTTAAGTTAATTAGGCACTCGGCTATTTAGAAAGAAGCAAAAACAAAAAAAGCCAACAAGGTTAAACCCTATTGGCTCATAAATTAGAGAGCGTGTTTTACTTATGGCGTTCTTTCAGCTTATTAACCACATCATTCATCGATAGGCCTTGGTCCTGAAGTAAAACCATTAGGTGATAGATTAAGTCTGCTGATTCGCATACTAGCTCCGCCTTGTCACCCGACGTTGCCGCAAGCGCGACTTCAACGCCCTCTTCGCCCACTTTCTGCGAAATACGTTTGGTACCACGGGCATAGAGGCTCGCGGTATAAGAAGATTGCGGATCCGCATCTTTTCGAGCGGCAAGCAATTGCTCAAGCTGATGAAGCCACACCATTTGAGACTCTTCTTGTGGGTCACCATCAAAACACGTAGTCGTACCTGTGTGACACGTTGGTCCAATTGGGTCCACTTTGACAAGTACAGTATCGTTGTCACAATCTAGAGCGATGTTACGAAGCTGGAGTACGTTGCCTGACGTTTCTCCTTTCGTCCAAAGTCGGGATTTAGTGCGAGAGAAAAAGGTCACTTGCTCAGTTTCTAAAGTTTTTTCCAACGCTTCTGGGTTCATATACCCCATCATTAGAACTTGGCTAGACTGAAAGTCCTGAATAATAGCAGGTACAAGACCATCTACTTTTTCCCAGTCGATACGCTCGGTGAGCGCTACTGCTGCTTCACTCATAGTCTGATCTCCACACCTTGTTGTTTTAGATATTGCTTAAGCTCACCGATATTGATGATCTGCTTGTGGAATACGGAAGCGGCCAACGCACCATCAACATTGGTTTTGTTGTACGCCTCTGCAAAGTGCTCCATCGCACCCGCACCGCCAGAAGCAATTAGAGGTACCTTGCACACTTCGCGAACCATATTAAGCTGCTCAATGTCATAGCCATTTCGCACCCCATCTTGGTTCATCATGTTAAGTACGATTTCCCCTGCACCACGCTTTTGTACTTCTTGAACCCAGTCGCGGGTTTCCCACTTAGTGGCTTTAGTACGTGATTCGTCACCGGTGAACTGATACACCTGATACTTACCCGTTTCTTTATCAAAGTAGGAGTCGATACCGACGACAATACACTGAACACCAAATTTGTCCGCGAGCTCGGTAATCAATTCAGGGTTAGCCAATGCTGGTGAGTTGATTGACACTTTATCAGCACCAAATTCTAAGATACGTGCTGCATCTTCAGCAGACTTAATACCACCAGCGACACAGAATGGGATATCAATCACCTCTGCCACTCGCGCTACCCAGCTTTTATCCACCACACGGCCATCGCTTGAGGCAGTGATATCGTAAAATACTAATTCATCTGCGCCTTCTTCTGCATAACGTGCAGCTAACGGAACGATGTCACCAATAATCTCGTGGTTCCGGAACTGAACGCCTTTCACCACTTGACCATCCCGGACATCTAAACAAGGAATTATTCGCTTTGCCAACATTGGAATGCCTCCTCTGCGGTAAATTTACCATCTAATAACGCTCGTCCAACAATCACGCCCGATACGCCTGTGCCTTTTAGTGCTTCAATATCTGCAAGGCTACCGATACCACCTGAAGACTGAAACTGCACTTGTGGGTACTGCTTGCACAGGTCTACATAGAGTTCAACATTACTGCCTGCTAACGTGCCGTCACGTGAAATATCAGTGCAAAGCACATGTTTTAGGCCCACAGTGAGATAATCATTAATCAACGCTTCAATGGTGACGCCAGAATCTTCTTGCCAACCTGAGATGGCGACTTTACGTGTACCGGTTTCGTCAATGTTAATATCGAGTGCTAGCACAATTTTCTCAGCGCCGTATTTTTCCATCCACCCTTTGACCAACTCTGGCTGTTTAACCGCTGTCGAACCAACGACAACGCGTTGAGCACCGGCCTCAAGCAAATCAACGACATCTTGCTCAGTACGCACACCACCACCAATCTGGATGTTTGCTGGCGTTCCTGCTAGTAGTTTGGCAATTAAATCAAGCTGGCGCGCTGATGTGTCTTTCGCGCCAGTCAGATCGACAAGGTGTAGCCAATTTGCTCCAGCTTGATGGTAAAGGTTGAACTGTTCAACCGGATCTACTTTGTATTCAGTAACCTGACCATAATCGCCTTGATATAGGCGAACCACTTGTCCTTCAATTAAATCTAATGCTGGAATAATCACAATCATTTCCTTCAAAGCCTCACGACCGTGTGAAGCTGATAAATTCTATCGATAACTTCTTGTTAGTAAGGAATTACACTAACTCTAAGAAGTTTTGAATCAGTTTTGAACCGGCTTTTGACGAGCGCTCTGGGTGAAACTGTACGCCGTAGTAGTTGCCACTTTGTATCGCAGCACTAAACGGTTTGCCATACTCACATTCGGCAATGGTGTAGTCGCCAACAGACATCCCAAAACTGTGAACGAAATAGAAGTATTCACCCTCTTCAATCCCATTAAACAGCGGATTGCCAGCCACCGCCTTTACGGTATTCCACCCCATATGAGGAAGAGGTAAGTCACCTGTCTCCAGAAGTTTTACTTCCCCTTCACAAAGGCCTAAGCACTCAACAAGCTCGTCCGCCTTTTGGCCTTTTTCTTGTGAAAGTTTGCCCAATAGCTGCATACCTAGACAAATACCGAGAACGGGTTTCTCCACCTGCTTGACCAGTTCAATAAGATCGCGCTCTTGAAGGTTTTTCATCGCCTCACTTGCCGTGCCTACACCTGGCAGAAACAGCTTGTCAGCACTAAGAACCACTTGAGGCTCCTTAGAAATAACGACATCGTAGCCAAGACGCTGAATAGCAAACTTGACTGAAGACACGTTGGCACAACCGGTATCAATAATGACTACATTTTGTTTGCTGTTGGCCATTACAAGACTCCCTTACTACTTGGCAGCTCGTTACCTTCTACCTTAATGGCTTGACGCAGTGTACGGCCGAAGGCCTTAAACAAGCTCTCAATGATGTGGTGATCATTATCGCCAGAAGAAGATAAGTGCAGTGTACATGCGAGCGTGTCGGTCAAAGATCGGAAGAAGTGAACGACCATTTCTGTAGACAAGTCCCCCACCTGCTCACGAGAGAACTGGGCATCAAATTTAAGATATGGGCGACCAGATAGATCTAAGGCGCATTGCGCCAAGCACTCATCCATCGGCAAGCTAAAGCCAAATCGACCGATACCGCGCTTATCACCCAGCGCTTCTTTCAAAGCTTGACCAAGAGCCAAAGCGGTATCTTCAATGGTGTGGTGATCATCAATGTGTAGATC
>NZ_LQXO02000011.1 GCF_001639065.2 Vibrio barjaei | reverse complement strand
GCTTTAGCACGAGCGATAGCGGCAGCAACGGCTGCTTTTTTTGGATCGTCTTTAGCAGGGGCGTTGGCGTCTTGAGTTTCAGGCTCTGTTTCTACTGTAGCTTGCTTACGCGCTTTAGCACGAGCGATAGCGGCAGCAACGGCTGCTTTCTTCGGATCGTCCTTAGCAGGCGTATCGTTGTCTTGAGTTTCCGGCTCGGCTTCGGTTGCTGCTTGCTTCCTTGCTTTAGCGCGGGCAATTGCAGCGGCAACAGCGTCTTTTTTCGACGACTGAGATTCTTCACCTGACGATTCTTCAGCTTGTAACTGTTGAGCGGCTTTCTTCGCTTTTGCTCTGGCTAATGCAGCGGCAATAGCCGCTTTTTTAGGGTCTTGCTCAATACTGTCTGAGCCTTGTGCAGTATCCGCTTCAGTTGGCTTATTTGCTTTTCGCTCTCTAGCCAAGCGTTTACGTTCTTCTCGCAACTTGGTCATTTCGGAGTTGTCTGGTTCTGCTTGTCCTTGTTTAGCGGCTTCCGCTTGTTTAGCTTTGGCACGAGCTATGGCTGCGGCAACGGCAGGCTTAACTTCATTCGTTGCAGAGATGGATTTTTGTGCTTTTACGCGTTCAATCGCAGCAGCGATGGCATCGTCGCCACCAGAGGATTTCATCTGTTTGCGACGGTCGTCAGCGGCTTTCTTGAAGCGGTTCTCGCGTTCGGCTTTATCACGCTCTAGACGTGCTTTCTTCTCTTCAAATCGAACTTTGGCTCGTTCTGCTGCCTCAGATTCTTGTTTCCGAGTACGAATTTCGGCTTTAGCCTGGCGGTAGTAATGAACTAACGGGATCTCACTTGGACAAACAAAAGCACAAGCTCCACATTCGATACAGTCTTTAAGGTTTAACTCTTCACACTTATCGTAATCTTGAGATTTCGCGTACCACTGTAATTGCTGAGGTAACAAAGACGCAGGGCAAGCTTCTGCACATTGACTACAACGAATGCATGACATTTCATGTGAACGAGGATCAATCTCTCGATAAGTTGGAGCTAAAATACAGTTCGCTGTTTTAGTAATTGGCACATTCGCATGAGGCAAAGTGAAGCCCATCATAGGGCCGCCCATAATTAAGCGAGGGGATTTCTTATCAGCTTTGTAACCAAACTGATCCAATAAAGATTGCACAGGAGTGCCAATCAATGCCCAAACATTGCGTGGCTGTTTAAAGGTTTTCCCTGTTAGAGTAACAACGCGCTCAATCAAAGGCTCACCATCGCAAACGGCACGTTTGATTGCATAGGCAGAGCCAACATTTTGCACCATCAAACCAATATCAGCAGGAATGCCGCCTACAGGGACTTCCAGGTTGGTAAGTATTTTAATGAGCTGCTTTTCGCCACCAGATGGATATTTAGTTGGAATGACTCGAATGACGATATCTTCATCTGTCGCTGCTTGTTCCAGCGCTTTAATCGCCTCCGGCTTGTTGTCTTCAATACCAATGATTGTCAACTTTGGTTTGAGAATGTGATTGAGGATCTTAATACCTTCAATGACTTCCTGCGCCTTATCTTGCATTAAGCGGTCATCAGCAGTGATATAGGGCTCACATTCGGCGGCGTTGAGAATTAGAATCTCAGTGCGTTGTAAGCCCGATTGGATTTTCTTTGCCGTCGGAAAACCTGCGCCGCCCATACCAGAAATACCCGCTAAGCGGATTCGCTCTATCAAGGACTCTGGTAGCTCATCAAGATAACTCTCGCATGGGTTCAGCTCGAACCATTCGTCTTGTTGATCAGCTTCGATCACAATACATAGGTCGCTCAAACCTGATGGGTGTGCAATAGTGCGTGGTTCAATGGCCTTTATCGTTCCAGATGTTGGCGCGTGAATCGGCAGCATAAATGCGGCATTGACTTGGCTGAGCGGTTGTCCCTTCAAGACACGCTCACCCACGGTTACTAATATATCGCCTGGCTTACCAATATGCTGTTTGAGTGGAATCACTAACTCATTTGGAATGTTTGCCTTAGCGATAGAGCTTTGGTTGGATTGCTTCTTGTTTTCTTGCGGGTGTACGCCACCAGGGAAATCCCAAAGAGAACCAGATTTGATTTGTTCAATAAGTGATAACATGACGCTCCCTACTCACCGCTAGCTTGTGTTTGAGTTTCGGAAATATTGACAACAGGAATAGCATCTAGCTGCCATTTCCAAGTATCAGCGGTTGTTTTTACAGGAATCATTTCAATACAGTCAGTAGGGCATGGGGCAACGCATAGGTCACAGCCAGTACATTCGTCTTTGATAACGGTGTGCAGTGCTTTTGTTCCGCCAACGATGGCGTCTACTGGGCAGGCTTGGATGCATTTAGTACAACCAATACACATATCTTCATGGATAAAAGCCACTTTCTTTATCGACTTTTCAGCGTCATGAGCGGAGTCTTCGACTTCAACACCCATTAAGTCAGCAAGCTTCTCGATAGTTGCTTGACCACCGGGAGGGCACTTGTTAATAGCGTCGCCGTTTGCGATAGCTTCCGCATAAGGGCGGCAGCCAGGGTAGCCACATTGTCCACATTGTGTTTGAGGCAGAATACCGTCGATTTGGTCAACAATTGGGTCAGCTTCTACTTTAAACTTAATCGAAGCAAAACCGAGAACGGCCCCAAAAACGGCCGCTAAGATAACAAGAGCAATAATTGCGATAAGAATTGTCGTCATTACAGTTTCACCAACCCAGTGAAGCCCATAAATGCAAGAGACATGAGCCCCGCTGTGATCATGGCAATCGAGGCTCCTTTAAAGGGAGCTGGCACATCAGCAGCGGCAATACGTTCACGCATTGAAGCAAACAAGATAAGAACTAAAGAGAAACCAACCGCCGCTCCGAAGCCATAGATAATGGATTCGATAAAGTTGTGGTTTTCGTTGATGTTTAGTAATGCTACGCCCAAAACCGCACAGTTAGTGGTGATCAGGGGTAGGAAAATACCTAGCAAACGATAAAGCGTTGGACTGGTTTTATGAACCACCATCTCAGTGAACTGCACGACAACGGCGATAACCAAGATGAAACTCATGGTTCGCAAATACTGAATACCTAAAGGCACTAAAACGTAAGTTTCCACTAAGTACGCGCACACGGATGCAAGTGTCAGCACGAATGTCGTGGCTAACCCCATGCCAATTGCGGTCTCGAGTTTTTTTGACACACCCATGAAAGGGCACAACCCAAGGAATTTTACCAGTACGAAATTGTTGACGAGGACAGTTCCCACCAACAATAAGAAATATTCGGTCATAATAATAAGTGTAAAGAGCTCCGATCCCGTTATTATCCTGCTTTGCGTAGCGAATAACAACCAGTGAAACATAAGGTTTTGTCTGTTTGTACGAAAAGTATAGGTATTAAGCCTAAAATCAGGAAAGGGAAGTTTTGGGTTCTTGAAACGCAAAAAGCCGCGTCTTTCGACACGGCTTCTTTGGAATTTGGCTCCCCCTGC
>NZ_LQXO02000010.1 GCF_001639065.2 Vibrio barjaei | reverse complement strand
CTATCACCAACAATTTCGGTGTGATGCGTGAAGGTCAAGGTCTGGCAGACCGCGCGACCTTCCTGGTTGACCCAGAAGGCGTTATCCAAGCAATGGAAATCACTGCAGAAGGCATCGGCCGTGACGCAGAGGACCTGATGCGTAAAGTGAAAGCAGCACAATACGTTGCCGCTCACCCAGGTGAAGTTTGCCCAGCTAAATGGAAAGAAGGTGAAGAAACACTAGCACCGTCTCTAGACCTAGTTGGCAAAATCTAAGCTAAAAAAACGCTAGTTTAAACGGAATATCGAGTCCGTGTTACACGCCCCAATATCGCATAGCGAGTTGGGGCGTGTGTGTTTCTCTCTGTAAAAACTAAAACAATTCAATGAATTAGATTGAACAAATACATATCGACGTTTTTTCGACATCAATAGGAATACTCTACATATATTGAATTAATCCACTGACACGAAAAGAGTACGGTATGAATAAGAAACTGCTCCCCCTAAGCGTATTACTTGGCATTACGGCATTTGCAACAGCAACATTTGCAACCACCTCAAATAACATCGATGCCCATAAGAAATTTCGAGGAGAACAAGCTCTTGAAGTAGACCAATCACAATGGTTTCGCGAGCTAAGAATGGAAAATTGGACTCACGTTGTACCCGACCAAGACATACGAGATACATTAGATAAGATTGATTCGGGTGAACCGCTACGCGATTTCGTCAACACAAATGAAGCGGGTCATTGGACATATGAATTCACTCAAGTTGCTGATGATTATGCAAACTCAGCAAGTGATTATGAGTCGTATCGTAAGGCATCCATGATGTACTTAATTGCTTCATACCCAAATCACATGACGGAGCACGAACACGAAGCCATTGATCGATCAGTTGATATGTATCTCAAAGCAGAAGCATTGAGTCCTACTATCGATGTAGAGCGAGTGGATATGCCGCTCATGACTAAAGGCTCAATCACGGGTTTATTACATATCCCAAAAGGTTCCGAGAAGCCTGGCGTTATCCTATACACAGGTGGTGTCGATAAAATTCTGACTGAACACCGCGATGCAATTGATGGGCTGTTGAAACAAGGTTTTGCGGTATTAACTTTTGATATCCCTGGTGGCGGGCTGAACAACAACATTATCATTGAATTAGGCAAGGAAGATCAGACTCACCAAGCAGCGTTGGCATATGTTAAGTCTGATCTAAGGTTAGACGGCAGTAATGTTGGAGCGTTGAGTTCTTCGGGTGGTGGCGTGCCACTGATGACATTCATCCTCAATACTCCAGAGCTAAAAGCAGGCGTTGCTCGCTGTGCAGTAGTGACTGACGTACTGACTGACACTCAGGTATTCCACCACGCCCCGCTTATGTCGTCTATGTCTTACGGCTATCGAATTGGTGTCAAAGATGTCAGCGACCTTGATTCTTACGGAGAGTGGACGATTCCGTTAGCGCTTATGACTAAAGGCTTTAAAGCGAACGAAACTGATGTCCCTGTACTGGCTATTAACACTAAAGATGACATGGTGAATCCGCCTGAAGAAATGAGGTATACCGCTGGGCTTTCAACGAGAGGAGAGGTGGCATATTTTGGTAACTCCGGTCACTGCCCAGATGGACCAGAAGCTGAGTTAGCGATTACTAACTTTTTCCTTAAATACATGTAGATAATTAGACTTCGCAGCTTTGTAGAGATTACATAGTGCCTTAATTCTATTATTCCAAAGTTGCCGCCACCTTCACCAACAGTGATACGATGCGGCAACTTTAACTAAATGCCTGACTTGAAATGACATCATCCTTACGAAAGTGAGGATGCCTTAACACATTTGGCTAACTGGAAATGAGACGTCTGATCATATCCATTTCATTGCACCTATTCTATGTACATCAATGCGAGTTCACTTTAGATTTCGCGTGCTGCTCGATCATGAAGTCAATTGCTACATCATTTAAGCAAGATTTACTTACGTATTGGCGTTGCTTACCTATATGAAGGATAAAGCCTAAGTCGCTTTGTTCAAGTTGGTCAATTTCACTCCAAGTGATGTTGTGGGTGTTTTTGCCGCTTTTATAACTCATACCGTTAGAGTCAATCTTAAGTCGGACTTTACTCCCAGAACTCGTACTGAGCGTTTGTCGCCATAACCACCACGTTCTTTTAAAATAAACACTTAACGCTTCGATAATGCTCAATACAATAAAGAACCAACCCACGTAACTACTTGGAAGTAACTCAAATTTTACGAGTACTGCGCCAAAAATAAGAAAGAGTATTCCTTTAAAATAGGCTTTTGGAAATGCAGCGGGATGGCTAGTTTGGTCAAAGCATTCCGCAAAAAAGGTCTTGTCGAGCGTGTATTCTGTAGTGAAATCATAATCTTTAGACATAGGCGGCTACTTTTGGCTTTTCTGTGAATGAGTACTTCATGCTACGACCGTGTAGCGAGAGTATTGTATAGCTTATCGGTGTTTTGTCTTAATTGTTTTTGTCCCCTCTTCCTTTAAGAAATGATGCTCATCTAGAAATAGTGCTGCGTGAGAAATGGTGTACAGTGTGGTGAGTGTCATCAACGATTTCTTAGTTCAATACTATGGCTAGAATTAAAGTTTTTTAGCCTTTGAGACCGCCGGTTCCAGTAACTTGTGTCTCAAGGAAGGTTCATTGAACAAACGTTAATTCTGAACACTCTTCAAGAATTGCTCTCTTCGTCTCAACCTGTTTTTCACTCAAGAAAGTGTCTTGATAGGAAACCCCTATCAAATAGATAGGAAAGGACGAATTTTCAAAAACACGCTCTCAATGCAATATACATACATCGGCGCAGGACAGCGCATAACCATCTAAAAAATAACTAATTGAGAGAGCAAAAATCATGATCAACACCACTATCAAGCCATTTTCAGCAACCGCCTTCAAACAGGGCGACTTTGTAGAAATCACAGAACAAGACGTGAAAGGAAAATGGGCTGTATTCTTCTTCTACCCAGCTGACTTCACATTCGTTTGTCCAACTGAACTTGGTGACCTTGCTGACCACTATGCAGAGCTTCAAGAGCGTGGTGTTGAAGTTTACTCAGTATCAACAGACACACACTTCACTCACAAAGCATGGCACG
>NZ_LQXO02000009.1 GCF_001639065.2 Vibrio barjaei | reverse complement strand
CATCACTCATAATGATGGGGTCACAGGTTCGAATCCCGTCGTAGCCACCATTAATTACAACGTTAAGATCGAGTTTTACCAATTACTCTCTTAACTATAAGTTTTGTTGCGGAAGTGGCGGAATTGGTAGACGCACCAGATTTAGGTTCTGGCGCCGCAAGGTGTGAGAGTTCAAGTCTCTCCTTCCGCACCATTATTAAGAAAGCTCGTCATTTGACGGGCTTTTTTTCTATCTATTCCTCTCTGACAATTACGTTAGTTGAGTCTTTGAAAGTTTCTTCAATATTGTTAATTTCTTCTATTGGCTCACAGAAAAGTATTTTGCTACTGTTCATTCTAGGATAGACAGGCAACCTTAGGTCAATACACTGATCTTCAAGGATATTTATGACTTCCCAAGATTACTCCGTTGCTATTGGACAGTATTCAAAAGGCGATGATTTAGGTTTCAAGACGGCGCATTTCAACACTCCTCATGACCTTACAATATCTTCAGCGATAACAAATGCTTTCAACCCTTCTTATCTTCTGTATACAGAGCAAGGACATTATCTCGTTTCCGAATGTTCTCAACAGGAAGGATCGGCCCTTATATTCGTGCCTACAAACAGTGAAGATCATCAAGTAAGATTGCTTGATGGTGATTACCCATGCCACCTTGCAATATCTCCGAATAAAGAATTATTAGGCGTCGCGCATTATGGAACAGGTAACTTCGAGATATTTGCCCTAAGGGCACATGGCATTATTGGAGAACGTATAGCTTTACTGGCTAATGAAGGCTCTAGTGTTCACCCTACTCGCCAGCAAACTCCTCATGGGCATCAGTTGCAGTTTATCCCCTGTAGTCAGCAGTTCGTGACGGTCGATTTAGGTATCGACACACTGAGCTTTTATGAATATAACGAAACTGATGTGGTTCTATCTCAGTCTTTGTTGATGCCGCAGGGAAGTGGTCCCCGACATGTAGACTTCTCCCAAGATGGTAAATTTGGTTATGTGCTGTGTGAGCTCGATGAATCACTGAATGTTATCAAGCGTAACAATCAGGGGAAATGGCAGCTAATTTACTCTACTTCAGCGTTTCCTGAACATATTAGCCATGAAGCGGCGGCGGCCGTTAAACTTTCACCAAACAACCACTTTGTCTATTTAACAGGTCGCGGAGAGTCTATCGTCTCTTGGTTTGAATTAAGTGACCCTGAGGTACCTCTTTATCAAGGCTTTGTCAGTTCAGGGGGAGAGTTCCCACGAGATTTGTGTCTTTCTCCAGATGGAAAGTATCTTATGACAGCAAACCAGCATTCTGACAATTTAGCTCTGTTCACCGTTGATGAAGTAACCGGGACACCAACGCTAGAATCACTATCAGACTCTATCACGGCCCCAGTCTGTCTAGTCATTTATTATTAAGGCCAATCGCGTATTTTAAGACTTTCTCTTTAATCGGCCCGGAATGCTCTGCCACTTTCAGTAGAGCATTTCGAGCAAATGCCAGCGGAGGTAAGTTACTACTAAACCCTTTATAGAATACATCCATGCCCGTTTGCATCAACAAGTTATCTGGACGACGGTCTAGCTCATAACGACGCAATGCTTCATTAGAGACCCCTTTATCTTCAAACGCTTTCAGCAAGGTTTCTACATCTTTAAAGCCAAGATTAACGCCCTGACCAGCCAACGGATTTATCGTGTGCGCTGAATCTCCTACTAATACGCAACCGTGTTTGTAATATCGCTGTGCATGTCGACGTGTAAGTGGGAATGAGCCGCGCTGTAACACGCTAACCTTACCCAGTTCAGCTGGAAAGTACTCCACAATCTCCTGCTCTAACTGGGCATGACTCATATTCTTTAACTGCTTAATCCGTTTAGGGGAATCGTACCAAACTAATGATCCTTGGTTTCCACATAGTGGTAGAAATGAACGAGGTCCTGACGTGGTAAACCACTGCCACGTGATGTCTTGTTGAGGAAGTTCTGTCTCAACGTTAATCAGCATGCATTCTTGACGGTAATCCCATGCTGTCACGCCAATGCCACTGGCTTGTCGCACTCTTGAATTCGCACCATCCGCACCAACGACCAGAGTCGCAGCAATTTCACGCCCTGATTCTAAGATGATGCTTGAGCCTTTATCGTCAAGCGTTAAGCTTTCAACACCATCACCTTCAATCACTTTCAAGTTGTCGAAACGATGAAACTGCTGCCACAGCCCTAGTTGGATCACGCGGTTTTCGACAATGTAGCCCAGTTGCTCTAGATGTAGAGATTCGGCATTGAAACGAATTCGACAGTTTTCCGCTTCCCACGTTTCAAGACGTGCATAAGGGCATACACGCATCGCCTCTATGGCACTCCAAGCATCGAGGTGTGTCAGTAGATCAACGGAGCGATGAGAAATAGCAGAAACACGCAGGTCCATTGGCTGCGAACTTTCGAAAGCTTGAGGGGTAAATTTTTCGATAACAGCGACTGAGCGCCCTTGTTTAGCAAGACCCAGCGCCATCGCTGCCCCCACCATGCCACCACCAACAACTGCAATTTCAAACTGTTCCATCGTCTTCTTACTACCCTAAATTCAATGTCTGTTCATTGTACGTAGCCCGCTCTAAAAGCGCGAGCGAATTCCTTCGAAAAACCCTGCTTTTGTGAGGCCTAATAACCGCTTACAGCAATTGAAATATAAGCTCTCAAAGAGATTTTACACTACCCCTAGTCAGGCGGTTTTTAAAGCAGTACAATACGCCGCTTACCGCCAAGATGGTGGTCATAATTTAAACAGCTGCTATGTTGTTTTTGCGATACGGCACCTGTGCTAAAAAAGATTTAAATAACCGACGAGCGATAGTGATGAGTAAGAAACTGCTAATTAAAACCTGGGGCTGCCAGATGAACGAATACGATTCATCTAAAATGGCCGATCTGCTTAATGCAGCAAATGGCTATGAGCTAACTGAAGATCCAGCGGAAGCAGACGTCCTACTTTTGAACACTTGCTCTATCCGTGAAAAAGCGCAAGAGAAAGTGTTCCACCAACTTGGTCGTTGGAAAACCCTAAAAGACAAAAAAGATGGCGTTGTTATCGGTGTGGGTGGCTGTGTAGCAACTCAAGAAGGTGACCATATCCGTGAACGCGCACCATTTGTTGACGTGATCTTTGGCCCACAAACTCTTCACCGCTTGCCTGAAATGATTAAGCAGTCACAAAGCGATGAAGCGCCAGTAATGGATATCTCTTTCCCAGAGATCGAGAAATTTGACCGTCTGCCAGAACCACGTGCAGAAGGCGCTACCGCATTTGTTTCTATCATGGAAGGCTGCTCTAAGTACTGTACTTACTGCGTCGTTCCATATACTCGTGGTGAAGAAGTAAGCCGTCCAATGGATGACGTATTGTTTGAAATTGCTCAGCTTGCTGATCAAGGCGTGCGTGAAGTAAACCTACTTGGCCAAAACGTGAATGCTTACCGTGGTCCAATGCACGATGGCGATATCTGTTCTTTTGCAGAGCTACTACGTCTGGTTGCTTCTATTGATGGTATTGATCGTATCCGCTTTACGACCAGTCACCCGCTAGAGTTCACTGATGACATCATTGCTGTTTACGAAGACACACCAGAGCTTGTTAGCTTCCTACACTTGCCAGTACAGAGTGGTTCAGACCGCGTCTTGACTATGATGAAGCGTCCACACACAGCGATTGAGTACAAGTCTATCATTCGTAAACTTCGCAAAGCGCGTCCTGATATTCAAATCAGTTCAGACTTTATTGTTGGTTTCCCAGGTGAAACGGACAAAGATTTCCAAGACACGATGAAACTGATCAAGGACGTAGATTTCGATATGAGCTTCAGCTTTATCTTCTCTCCTCGTCCAGGTACGCCAGCAGCAGATTACCCATGTGATCTTCCTGAGCAAACTAAGAAAGACCGCCTATACGAGCTACAACAAACTGTAAACTCGCAAGCGATGCGTTATTCACGTCAGATGCTAGACACTGAGCAACGCGTTTTAGTTGAAGGCCCGTCTAAGAAGAACCTGATGGAGCTTCGTGCGCGTACCGAAAACAACCGTGTGGTTAACTTCGAAGGTGGTGCAGAGCTAATCGGCCAGTTTGTTGACGTGAAAATCACTGACGTGTTCGCCAACTCACTACGTGGTGAGCTAGTAAGAACAGAAAAAGACATGGATCTTCGCAGTGTTATTTCACCAACACAAATGATGGCAAAAACCAAGCGCGAAGATGAGCTAGGTGTGGCGACCTTTACGCCTTAACGCCTATACCCAAACAGCTTCAATGTGCTATTTTGGAGTTAATTGGGTAAAAATATGCGAAGCCCGGTCACAGTCGGGCTTCATACATCGCCCTTAAGGGCAAAATGTGAGGCAACATTGAGTAATCAAATCGTAACTCTAGAAATTCATCTAGAACCTTCAGACAACCGCCGTCTATCCAGCTTGTGCGGTCCTTTCGATGACAATATCAAACATTTAGAACGCCGCTTAGGTGTCGAGATCAACCACAGAAGCAACTTCTTTACGATCGTGGGCAAGCCGCACACTAGCGCCGCAGCTCTAGATATCATCAAAACGCTTTATGTAGACACAGCGCCTGTGCGTGGTCAGATCCCTGATATTGAGCCTGAGCAAATTCACTTAGCCGTTAAAGAATCTGGTGTACTTGAGCAAAATACTGAATCAGAAATCGCTCACGGAAAAGAAGTCTTCGTGAAGACCAAGAAAGGCATCATCAAACCGCGTACACCTAATCAAGCTCAGTACTTAGTGAACATGGTCACTCATGATATAAGCTTCGGTATTGGCCCTGCTGGTACAGGTAAAACCTACCTAGCAGTAGCTGCTGCAGTAGACGCACTAGAACGCCAAGAGATTCGCCGTATCCTACTGACTCGTCCAGCGGTAGAAGCGGGTGAAAAACTGGGGTTCCTGCCAGGTGATTTAAGTCAGAAGGTCGACCCATATCTTCGCCCGCTGTACGATGCTTTGTTTGAAATGCTCGGTTTTGAGCGCGTAGAGAAACTCATTGAACGTAATGTCATTGAGGTTGCACCTCTCGCTTACATGCGTGGTCGTACACTTAACGATGCCTTCATTATTCTCGATGAAAGTCAGAACACTACTGTTGAGCAAATGAAGATGTTCTTGACGCGTATCGGCTTTAACTCACGTGCTGTTATCACTGGTGACGTGACACAGATCGATTTACCTCGCGGCGCTAAATCTGGCCTTCGTCATGCGATTGAAGTGCTGAGTGAAGTTGACGAAATCAGCTTTAACTTCTTCCAGTCAGATGATGTCGTACGTCACCCTGTCGTCGCCCGAATAGTAAACGCTTACGAAAAATGGGAAGCGAAAGATGCCAAAGAACGTAAAGAAATCGAGCGCAAGCGACGTGAAGAACGCGAAGCCGCGCAAAAGCTGCTTGATGCTGCATCTGCTAGCGCAACCGTGGATGGAAAGTAATGGCGATTGAACTCGATCTTCAAATTGCAGTCGAATCAGAACAAGGGTTACCAAGTGCTGACGAGTTTCAACGTTGGTTGGACAAAACCATTATTCCGTTTCAACAAAACGCTGAGTTGACGATTCGTATCGTCGATGAAGAAGAGAGCCAACAGCTCAACCGCGACTACCGTGGTAAAGATAAACCAACCAATGTGCTCTCTTTTCCTTTTGAAGCACCTCCAGGGGTGGAAATGGATCTACTTGGTGACATGATCATTTGTCGTCAAGTTGTCGAAAAAGAAGCCATTGAGCAATCCAAGCCTTTGATTGCACACTGGGCACATATGGTTGTACATGGGAGTCTTCATCTGCTAGGTTATGATCATATTGAGGATGACGAAGCAGAAGAAATGGAAGCTTTGGAAACCGAAATCATGCTTGATATGGGCTTTGATGACCCATATTTAGTAGAAAAGGAGTAAGCACATTTCGCTGGCGTTCGCGCTAAAAAGAATTTGTTTACGCATGTGCGCTATCACACATCTGATAGCATTCTGAATTGAGAAGTCATGAACGAAGAGTCTTCTCCCTCTCAGCCAGAGGGAAACAGTAAAAAGTCGGAAGGTCCGAGTAGAAAGTCCTTCTTTGAGCGCCTAGGTCAAATTTTTCAAGGCGAACCAAAAGACCGCCAAGAGCTTGTAGATGTTATCCGCGACTCTGAAGAAAACGACCTAATTGACCACGATACCCGCGATATGCTCGAAGGTGTCATGGAAATTTCTGAAATGCGAGTGCGCGACATTATGCTGCCACGCTCGCAAATGGTCACTATCGAGCGTTCTGATAACCTCGATAAGCTAATCGAACTAATGACAGATGCACAGCATTCTCGCTACCCTGTTATTAGTGAAGATAAAGACCATGTAGAAGGCATCCTCTTAGCTAAGGACCTCCTCCGTTATTTGGGCTCAGAAAGCGCCCCGTTTGATATTGAAGAAGTGATTCGCCCTGCGGTTGTTGTTCCTGAAAGTAAGCGCGTTGATCGCCTACTGAAGGAGTTCCGTGAAGAGCGTTATCACATGGCCATCGTTGTCGATGAATTTGGTGGAGTATCAGGTCTAGTGACCATCGAAGATATTCTCGAAGAAATCGTTGGCGAAATCGAAGATGAATTCGATGACGATGATGAGCTTGATATCAGAAAACTGAGTAAGCACACATTCGCAGTGAAAGCGCTCACTACTATTGAAGAGTTCAATGAAACATTCGGCTCTAACTTTAGTGATGAGGAAGTCGACACTGTAGGTGGCCTAGTCATGACTGCATTCGGTCACTTACCTTCACGTGGTGAAGTGGTTGAAATAGAAAATTACAACTTTAAGGTGACAGCGGCGGATAATCGTCGTGTGGTTCAGGTCCAAGTAACAATACCTGACCAAGAAACGGCTTCAAGTGTCGAGGAGTAACCTCACCACTTGCTGCTCACCAAAAAAGTGAGATGATATTTAAATGAAGAAAAATCTTCGCATATTGCGGCCCATCGGGGCCGCTTTTGTTGGTGCCAGCACCACTCTCGCATTTGCTCCCTATCAGCTATGGCCTTTGGCTATTCTGAGCCCATTTCTCCTTCTTCTCCTTATCAAAGGCCGCAGTACAAAAAGTGCGCTTTGGACAGGTTATGCATGGGGAATAGGTCAATTTGCCACTGGCATCAGTTGGGTACATGTCAGTATCGATACTTTTGGTGGTATGCCGAAAATTGCCAGCGTGTTCTTAATGGCACTCTTAGTTGGCTACCTATCCATTTACTCAGCTCTGTTTGCTTGGTCTCTAAACCGATTCTTCCCGTCAGACAATAAAACTCGTTATTTTGTCGCCGCGCCAGCACTCTGGTTAGTCTTTGATTGGGCTCGCGGTTGGGTAATGACGGGTTTTCCTTGGCTGTGGTTAGGGTACAGTCAAATTGATTCACCGTTAGCTAGCTTTGCACCTATTGGTGGCGTTGAACTCATTACCTTGCTACTGCTCGTAATGGCTGCCAGCCTAACTTACTTAACCGTAACAAAGCAGTGGCAACTCGCTATCATCCCTCTGGTCATATTCGCCACTGGATTCGGTCTACGTAACTACGACTGGGTCACTCCCGCTCCAAACCGCACTAAATCGGTCGCATTGATTCAAGGTAATATCGATCAAGCCATGAAGTGGATGCCCAATCACCGATGGCCAACAATAATGAAATATACCGATCTAAGTCGTGAAAACTGGGATGCGGACATTATCATTTGGCCAGAAGCAGCAATTCCCGCAATGGAATTCGAATTACCTTCATTTCTGCGTAACTTGGACTCTGCCGCTAAAATGAATGATTCTGCGATCATCACTGGGGTCATCAACAAAACGGAGTCCGGTGAATATTACAACAGCATATTGGTTGTAGGACAGACACCTTACGGTGATTACGAAATGGATCTCGATGAACGTTATCACAAACACCACTTGCTTCCGTTCGGTGAATTCGTGCCATTTGGAGATCTATTAAGACCTATCGCCCCGTTTTTTAACTTGCCTATGTCTTCATTCAGCCGTGGTGCTTACGTACAGCCTAATATTGTGGCTAACGGTATGCATCTAGCGCCAGCATTATGCTATGAGATTATTTTTGGGGAACAAGTTAGGCAGAATGTTACTGATGACACCGATTACCTGTTGACGCTGTCCAATGATGCCTGGTTTGGGCGCTCTATTGGCCCATTGCAGCATATGGAAATTGCACGAATGCGCGCACTAGAGCTTGGCTTACCACTTATTCGTTCGACCAATAATGGTGTGACTGCCGTTACTGATCACAAAGGTAAGATTACTGCTCATATCCCTCAGTTTGAAACCGCTGTGCTTAGAACTGACGTCACTCCAACCGACGGGACAACTTGGTATCGTGAAGTAGGAACTTGGCCTTTATATGCGTGGGTAGTACTTTGCCTAGGGTTTGGCATCATTAGACGCAATAAGTAATCACCTCTTTTACACCGGCCATTGAACACCTTCAGTATCAATGGCCGAGCTGCTCTTCTTACCGAGAAAATCCCATCGAAAAACGCACTTCATAAACTTTCTTCCATAATATATAACTATTTGGTTCTTTTCCCTTGCCAAACAAAGTCATATTCTTATCTGGTAATCAATAACCACCACGGTTGAATGAAGGAACATTATAATGAGCAAGATTTACGAAGATAATTCACTGACAATTGGTAACACCCCTCTAGTTCGCCTAAACAAAGTAAGTAATGGTAATGTGCTTGCTAAAGTTGAAGCACGCAACCCAAGCTTCAGCGTTAAGTGCCGTATCGGTGCAAACATGATTTGGGAAGCGGAAAAAGACGGTCGTCTAAAAGCAGGCGTCGAGCTAGTTGAGCCAACCAGTGGTAACACAGGTATTGCTCTTGCTTTCGTTGCAGCTGCACGCGGCTACAAACTCACACTTACTATGCCTGAGTCTATGAGTCTTGAGCGTCGTAAGCTTCTTAAGGCACTAGGTGCTAACCTTGAACTGACAGAAGCAGCGAAAGGTATGAAAGGGGCTATCGCTAAGGCAGAAGAAATTGTCGCTTCAAACCCAGAAAAGTATCTATTACTTCAACAATTCAACAACCCAGCAAACCCAGCTATTCATGAAAAGACAACGGGGCCGGAGATCTGGGAAGCAACGGATGGTGAAATCGATGTATTCGTCGCTGGTGTAGGTACAGGTGGTACTATCACAGGTACTAGCCGCTATATTAAGGGTGAAAAAGGTAAAGCAATTGTTTCAGTTGCCGTTGAGCCAGCAGAATCGCCGGTCATTTCTCAAGTGCTAGCAGGTCAAGAGATCCAACCAGCTCCTCACAAAATCCAAGGCATCGGTGCAGGATTTATCCCAGAGAACTTGGATCTTGAGCTCGTTGACCGTGTTGAACTGGTTACTTCTGAAGAAGCCATCGAAATGGCGCGCCGTCTAATGGAAGAAGAAGGGATCCTAGCTGGCATCTCATCAGGCGCAGCCGTTGTAGCGGCTAACAAGCTTGCTGAACTTCCTGAATTCAAAGGAAAAACCATTGTCACCGTACTTCCGAGTTCAGGTGAACGTTACCTAAGTTCTGCATTGTTTGCCGGTATATTTACTGACAAAGAGATTCAACAGTAATATGTTGCCAAATCAATTTTTGCACGAAAAAAGCCCCTTTAAGGGGCTTTTTTGTTGAAACTCTGTCAGCCTTTGGTAATATCAGGTCAGTTTTATTTTAAGCCAAAAAATAAATAGGCTAATTACAGAATTTCGTAAGACAGGTATACAGCGAAGACTGCAATCATGTCCTACAATTCTAGACCGACACAATTCTTAACAGTTATGACTTTCGCACTATAGCGAGACGTAACATTTAACGATAAGCTTTGTTTGGTTTAGAAACTAAACATAAAATAAATCAATTGGGGTATAAAAAATGTACGAGAAGCAAGTAGAAATCACAGCAGAAAACGGTCTTCACACTCGTCCGGCTGCTCAGTTCGTTAAAGAAGCAAAAGCATTTGACGCTGACATCACTGTGGCTACTAACGGCAAAAGCGCTAGCGCAAAAAGCCTATTCAAACTACAAACTCTAGGTCTAGTTAAAGGCACTACTATCACAATCTCTGCTGAAGGCCCACAAGCTCAACAAGCAGTTGACCACCTAGTAGCTCTAATCCCTGAGCTTCACTAAGAACCCAGTTCTCCTTAGAGCCATTTTGTGAAAACAGAATGGCTTTATTGGAAATAGCTCTAGCTATCAGCTACACATAATAAGTAGCTAATAACTATCCAATCTTTAATACATTAGACCAAATAAAGGTAAAGCTATGATTTCAGGCATCCTAGCATCTCCTGGTATTGCTATTGGTAAAGCACTACTACTTCAAGAAGACGAGATTGTTCTAAACACGTCGACTATTTCAGATGACCAAGTTGAAGCAGAAGTTGCGCGTTTCTTTGACGCTCGCAACAAGTCAGCTCAACAACTAGAAGTCGTTAAGCAAAAAGCGCTTGAGACTTTTGGTGAAGAGAAAGAGGCTATCTTCGAAGGCCATATCATGCTTCTTGAAGATGAAGAGCTAGAAGAGGAAATCCTAGCACTCATCAAAAAAGACAAACTATCTGCAGACAACGCGATTCACACAGTAATCGAAGAGCAAGCGACTGCACTAGAATCTCTAGATGACGAATACCTTAAAGAACGTGCAACTGATATCCGTGATATCGGTACTCGTTTCGTTAAGAACGCACTAGGCATCAACATCGTTTCACTAGGTGATATCGATGAGGAAGTTATCCTAGTAGCTTACGACCTAACTCCATCTGAAACTGCGCAAATCAACCTTGATTACGTACTAGGTTTCGCATGTGATATCGGCGGTCGTACTTCGCACACTTCTATCATGGCACGTTCACTAGAACTTCCTGCGATTGTTGGTACTAACGACATCACTAAGAAAGTGAACAACGGCGACATGTTGGTTCTTGACGCGATGAACAACAAGATCATCGTAAACCCAACTCAAGCTCAGATTGACGAAGCTAAAGCGGTACGTGAAGCGTTCCTTGCAGAAAAAGAGGAACTTGCAAAACTTAAAGACCTACCAGCAGAAACTCTAGACGGCCACCGTGTAGAAGTTTGCGGTAACATCGGTACAGTGAAAGACTGCGATGGCATCAACCGTAACGGCGGTGAAGGTGTTGGTCTGTATCGTACAGAATTCCTATTCATGGACCGTACTGCTCTTCCTACTGAAGAAGAACAGTATCAAGCTTACAAAGAAGTTGCGGAAGCAATGCACGGTCACGCGGTAATTATCCGTACTATGGATATCGGTGGTGATAAAGATCTACCTTACCTAGACCTTCCAGAAGAGATGAACCCATTCCTTGGTTGGCGTGCAGTTCGTATCAGCTTGGATCGTCGTGAAATCCTTCGTGACCAACTACGCGGTATCCTACGTGCATCAGCACACGGTAAGCTGCGCATCATGTTCCCAATGATCATCTCTGTAGAAGAGATTCGTGAACTGAAAGCTGCTATCGAAGAGTACAAAGCAGAACTTCGTGCTGAAGGTCTAGCATTTGACGAAAACATCGAAATCGGTGTAATGGTTGAAACTCCTGCTGCGGCAGCGATTGCTCACCACCTAGCGAAAGAAGTTTCGTTCTTTAGTATTGGTACTAACGACTTAACTCAGTATACTCTAGCAGTAGACCGTGGTAATGAGCTTATTTCTCACCTATACAACCCACTTTCACCTGCTGTACTTACAGTAATTAAGCAAGTGATCGACGCTTCGCATAAAGAAGGTAAGTGGACTGGTATGTGTGGTGAGCTTGCTGGCGACGAGCGTGCGACTCTACTTCTATTGGGCATGGGCCTAGATGAGTTTAGTATGAGCGGTATTTCAATTCCTAAGGTTAAGAAAGTAATCCGCAACGCTAACTTCGCAGAAGTAAAAGCAATGGCTGATGAAGCGCTAGAAATGGCGACTGCTGCAGAAATTGAGGCACACGTCGAAAAATTTATCGCAGAAAAGACAAACTGCTAATATAATTGAGCAGAACAAAATCAAACCTTTAGGAGCACAACATGGGTCTGTTTGACAAACTGAAGAAGCTAGTATCTGACGACAGCGCTGACACTGGTGCAATCGAAATTATCGCACCTCTTTCTGGTGAAATTGTAAACATCGAAGATGTGCCAGATGTCGTATTTGCTGAGAAAATCGTTGGTGACGGTATTGCAATCAAGCCAGCTGGTGACAAGATGGTAGCTCCTGTTAACGGTACTATCGGTAAGATCTTTGAGACGAACCACGCGTTCTCTATCGAATCTGACGACGGCATCGAGCTATTTGTTCACTTCGGTATCGACACTGTTGAACTGAAAGGTGAAGGCTTTAAGCGTATCGCTGAAGAAGGCCAATCAGTAAAAGCAGGTGACACTATCATCGAATTCGACCTAGCACTTCTTGAAGAGAAAGCTAAGTCAACGCTAACTCCTGTTGTTATCTCTAACATGGACGAAATCAAAGAGCTGAACAAGCTTGCTGGTTCTGTAACTGTTGGTGAAACGCCAGTACTACGCGTAACTAAGTAATTAGTTAATCTCGACGTAGAAAAAACGCAGCCTTGGCTGCGTTTTTTTATATCTGCGACTTGTCTGAACTATTTAATTGCCTTGTTAGCTACTCACCTTTATAGCGAGATTGATGCTAGAACGTCTCCAGCAAATGTTTTTACGCTGAGAGTGCTATCTTCAAGCAATCCATAACTCGCAGCATAACCATCTCGCGGGAATGTGATGGAGCCAGGGTTGAAAATAATTTGCTCCCCTTGCCACTCTGCTACTGGTATATGTGTATGTCCATGAGCAATCACGTCACCTTGCTTTAACGCAGGTCGTTTATCTGTGTTATAAAGATGCCCATGAGTTAAGAACAATCGTTGTCCATTTGCCAACATTACCCATGCATAGTCACTCATCATGGGAAAGTCTAATAGCATCTGGTCTACTTCACTATCGCAATTGCCTCGTACCGCAATAATACTGGTACTGAGCTCATTAAGCCGTTCAGCTACTTTAGGTGGGTTATAGCTCTCTGGTACTGGATTTCTCGGCCCGTGGTTAAGCACATCTCCTAAAATCACTAAGTGTTCCGCACCTGAGCGATGATACTCTGCTAGAACCTGTTCAGTGGCATCAAGACTGCCATGCAAATCAGAAGCGAAAAATAGTTTCACTGGTTTATCTCCACCATTTATTAATGGGGGATATTGTAACTCAGCTAAACCTCGTTCGCCTGTCTCATTCCTCTTTAGCCATGCCATTCACAACAATGTTATTGTAACTAACCATGCCAATAACCTTACCGTGTTCAATGACAGGCGCACGACTAATCCCAAACCGCTCGAATAAGCGAGCGCAATATTTCACATTCATATTAGGATCAACAGACAGTGCAGGCTTAGTCATAATCTCATAGATGTTTGTTCGCTCGGCAGAGCGGTTTTTCGCCAACACCTTTTTGGCAATGTCATTCATCAATACGATACCGTATTCATCATCATCATGACGCTTTTCGACAACCAGTGCTTTTACCTGATGCTCACGAGCCAAAACGATGCCCTCATGCACTGTCTTTAACCCGTCAACCATCACATAACTGTTTGCCATGACATCACGTACACAGACTTTCTCATGTCGGCTCATAGCTCATCCTCTACCACTTTGGTTAATGTCTCGACTTGGTGAGCGACACCTACTGCATCTTCTATATCGATCTGCACCGCAATCCCCTGTCCCGAAGTTTGGTCGAACTCTCCGACCTGATTAATGGTCTCTAATATCTGCCGTGATAAGTGCTCTTCTACTACAAACAGCAGTACATCTTTTTGAACCTCTAAAGTAAGTCCAAAGAAGGTTCGCTTTTTGTTAAGTCCTTCCCCTCTCGCGTTATTAATTACCGTTGCACCTGTGGCACCCGCTGTACGAGCCGCATCAAGAACGGAGTCTGTTTTACTGTCTTCAACAAATGCCAGAATGAGCTTAAAGCGCATTGTTCTTCTCCTTTGAAGCTAGATCGCGATGCTTTGAACGTAGACTCAAAAATTGAATCAACTGTGCATACGCCATCACGGAAATAATAGGAAATAAGCTAGCAAAAGCGATCAAACCAAACCCATCAATCATAGGGTTTCGTCCCGGCACGGTGGAAGCTAGCCCCAACCCCAACGCCGTCACCAAAGGGACCGTGACCGTTGAGGTGGTCACCCCGCCAGAGTCATACGCTAACGGAATAATAAATTTGGGCGCAAAATAGGTTTGAATCACCACCAAAATGTAGCCTGCAATGATGTAATAGTGAATGGGATCTCCAACAACAATACGGTAGCTGCCAAGAGATATACCAACAGCAACGCCCAGTGCCACCGCGATTCTTAACCCATTTACTGAAATCGAACCAGCGGAAACTTGATTCGCTTTGATAGCGACCGCCAATAACGATGGTTCTGCAATCGTGGTACTAAACCCTATACAGAAAGCAAACAGGTAGACCCAATAATAATCAATCCACTCCAATGACTGGCCTACCGTCACCTTAAACTCTTGCAAGAATTCAGGAGCCGTTAACTGCATCGCCATGGTTTCACCTAGCGGAAACAGAGCAAGTTCTAATCCCACTAAAAACAAACTTAACCCTAGAATCACATAACCAAATCCAAGTAGAACTTTTAACGGGTTAGTAATAGGCTTCTTTAAGATGGCAAACTGGAATCCGAAAATGATCACCATGATCGGCGTAACATCACGAACCGTGAGCAACAATGTGGTGAGAAAGTCCAAGATGATAGTCATACTGCAATCATCCCGTAAACCATAACGAACATCATTGGTAACAGCGACGCAAAGGCGATGAGACCAAAACCATCCAGCATAGGATTACGCCCCTTAATGGTACTGGCTAACCCTACACCTAGCGCGGTGACTAATGGTACTGTTATTGTTGATGTCGTTACGCCACCAGAATCATAAGCCACACCGATAATGTACTCCGGTGCGAATCCTGTCAGTATCACCACACCGACATAACCGCCAATAATCATCCACTGGATAGGCCACCCTTTAAGTATGCGCAGCACACCTAATACAATGGCAAGCCCAACTGAAATGGCAACGGCCAAACGTAAGCCATCCGCATAATCTTGCATGGCCTCTTCCGTCATTGGAATTTTCCCTCCTTCCGCCGCCACTTCAGCTGCTTCAGCAGATACTGCTGTTAGTGCAGGCTCCGCAATGGTAGTCCCAAAGCCTAGACAGAACGAAAACACCATCAGCCAGAATACGCTGCCCTTTCGTGCAAACGATTGAGCCATGGACTCACCAATGGGAAATAACCCCATTTCTAACCCAAATACAAAAAAGGTCAGCCCTAGGACCACAAGCAATAGACCAAATAAGATAGAGAGAACATTAGGAAGCGGCTCTTGCAGTACGACCAATTGGAAAAACAGCACGACCAAAACGATAGGCAGTAGATCTTTGAAACTACTGGCCATTGAATGAAGAAGCGCTTTCAATCCCTGCATCGCTTTCCTCCGTTTCCATACGATAATTTCATGATGGCACACATTAAATGTAAGAAGATGTGACAATAATGGCAATATTGCGTGATGCTTGCTTCAATCCACAAGAGTGTGACTAGTGCAACATGTGCTACAGCCACAACAACGTTAGTTAATCCTCTGATTCATTGCTATATTTACTAATTCAGCAACTGAGTCATATCGGTAAGTTGTCAATTACTGAGGAGAAAGACAGAGATGAATTTGCTTGTAACAGGTGGCACAGGGTTTATTGGTCGAGAGTTACTGAAACACCTAACCACCTACTCCATCACTCTGCTGACCCGTGATGAACAGACAGCGAGAAAAACGCTACATCACACTGACTGTGGCAATATTCACTATCTCGATTCATTAGATAGCTTTAACGACCTCAATGAGTTTGATGCCATCATAAATCTCGCGGGAGAACCTATTGCAGATAAACGTTGGAGCGAGACTCAAAAAAAACGTATTTGTGACAGCCGCTGGAAGATCACCGAAACCCTTGTGGAGTTGATTCACGCCAGTACCAAACCTCCTGCAATTTTCATTAGTGGCTCAGCTGTCGGTTATTACGGGGATCAACAAGATCATCCTTTCGACGAAAGTCTGCATGTCAATCAAGACACATTCGCTCATAACGTCTGTGAACGTTGGGAACACATCGCTTTGCGAGCACAGTCCGACCAAACAAGAGTGTGTCTATTACGTACAGGTGTTGTGCTGGGTGAAGGTGGCGGAGCATTAGCCAAGATGCTGCTACCCTATAAGCTGGGACTCGGTGGACCAATTGGTAACGGAAAGCAATATATTCCTTGGATACATATACTAGATATGGTGCGTGCGATTGTTTGTTTGCTGGAAACTGAACACGCTAGCGGGCCATATAATTTCTGTGCACCTCATGCCGTCACTAACGCAGTTTTCAGTAAAACACTGGCCAATTCGTTGGGACGCCCTCATTTTTTGTTTACTCCTAAATGGGCGATTAAACTCGCTATGGGAGAGGCATCATGCTTACTTCTTGACAGCACGAGAGCAAAACCTAAAAAGCTCACAGAGATCGGCTTTAACTTCTCCTTCCCTCACATCGACTCAGCGCTGAAAAACATCGTCGCAAACTCGCGCTAGACCTTGCCTACCATTAACGTTAACCTTAACTGAAAGGAAATAAATCATAGGGTTAGCGGAAAAATGGGAAAGGCTATTCTTATCACTGGGTGTTCAACGGGTATTGGTTACGTCGCAGCACATGAATTGCAAAATAAAGGCTACAAGGTCATTGCGTCGTGCCGCGATCCAAAAGATGTGGATAGGCTCAACCAAGAAGGGCTGACTTGTATTCAACTCGACCTGACCGATACCAAAAGCATTAAATTGGGAGTCCAAAAAGCACTCGCTCTGTGTGAGGGGAATCTTTATGCCTTGTTTAACAATGGCGCCTACGGCCAACCCGGAGCCTTAGAAGACCTGCCAACCGATGCACTAAGAGAACAATTTGAGGCAAACTTCTTTGGTTGGCATGAGTTGACGAAACAAGTACTGCCCGTAATGAGAAAACAAGGCTACGGTCGTATTATTCAAAACAGCTCTGTCCTCGGATTTGCTGCAATGAAGTACCGTGGCGCGTATAACGCCTCTAAGTTTGCGCTCGAAGGGTGGACCGACACTCTCAGACTTGAGTTACACCAAACGAACATCAAAGTATCGCTCATAGAACCAGGTCCTATTGAGACACAATTTAGAGCCAATGCCAAGGCCGCGTTTTTAAAATGGATTGATATTGATTCCAGCGTACACAAAGCGCATTACCAGCAACAACTAAGTCGATTATCAGCGGAGGGCTCCAATAATCAATTCGTGCTGCCGCCGGAATCTTGCGTTGCGCCACTTTTAGATGCCCTCGAGTCGGACAAACCCAAGTTACGCTATCGAGTCACCACACCAACGAAGGTATTTGCCGTACTAAAACGTCTGCTTCCAAGCAAATGGTTAGATCCGATTCTGCGAAAAGCCGCATAAAAAATGATCATTTGTAATTTTAGTGTCACATATGAAGGATATATTGCTCAACGTAGTTAAATACAAGAGACGAAACCATACCCTACACAAGTTGGAATCATCTCTCTAACACCTTGCTCACAGCGATATCAATTTGGAATTCTAAAAATGACGCTAAATCAGCTAAACTGGCTGGCTGTGGGTGTAACACTTGCATACTTTGTAATGTTTTAAACACCTTCGCTTGCTGCATTTCTGAAATCCATAAACGCCGCGCTTCATAGCGCGGCGTTTTGGCATCTAAATTCTGTAATCTCTTCGACAAACCTTGATTTTTGGTTCACCAATACCAATCTTGAAAAGAGAACAATGCGAATCACTTAATAAGGATAATTCAATGCAACCAGCGTACATTGTTGATTTAAATGAGCAAAATTTCCGCGAAGTCCTCGAAGGCTCAATGACAGCTCCTGTGCTGATCCACTTTTGGGCACCTATGAGTGAAGAAAGTGCTCAGTTAATTCCTGCTTTAAAGGCATTAACAGAACAATACGCCGGCGCCTATACACTGGCATTGCTGAACTGTGAAGAGCAACAAGCGATTGCTGGACAATTCGGTGTTCAAGCGCTTCCTACGATTGCGTTATTCGTGAATGGCCAACCTGTAGACGGACTAGGTGGTCCACAACCAATTGAAGCAGTCAAAGCAATGCTGACTAAACATCTTCCAAGTGAAGATGAACTTAACGCTCGCAAAGCGCTAGAGTTATCACAACAAGGTGAGTTTGAGACGGCTATTGCTACGTTTGGGGCCCTTTCTGAAGAGTATCAAAATAAAGGTGAAATCAAATTGGCAGTGGCCAATTGCTTGCTTGAGACCAATCAATTTGAACGTGCAGAACAAGTACTCAACACCATTCCAATGGAATACAAAGACAACCACTATAAGAGCTTAGTGGCGAAGTTAGAACTGCACAAACAAGCCGCTGATAGCCCTGAGATTCAATCTTTAGAAGCGGCATTACAAGCAAACCCTGACGATCTTAAACTGGTCGCAGAACTGGGGCTTCAATACCACCAAGTGAATCGTGATGAAGAAGCACTTGCTCTGATCTGGACACCTCTGAGCCGTAATTTGAATGCGCTTGATGGAGAACTAAAAAAAGCCTTTATGGATATCTTGTCTGCACTTGGTCAAGGTAACCCTATCGCCGCGAAATATCGTCGTCAGCTGTATTCTCTGCTTTACTAATAACTTAACCACACGCCATTTTAAGGGAAGCGCTGGCTTCCCTTTTTTCATATTACGCTAATCTATAACGGTGAACTGTCCTTCCTACCTATCGGTAATCAGTTTAACTCCATGATAAATTTAATGATTACTCGTCGAAAAAATACATACCTTTACACAGTATTGTCTTCACAACGCTGTATACTGTTGAGGATTGTACATTTTTAATACAAGGATAGACTCATGGATATTGATGCAATGGTCACCATAGGTGGTTTCATTCTGGTCGCAATTATTTTTATTGTGGCCGGGGTCAAAACAGTACCACAGGCCAACAACTGGACCGTAGAACGATTCGGTCGCTATACCCATACGCTTAGACCTGGGCTGAACTTGATTATCCCTTTCATTGATTCTATTGGCAGTAAAATCAATATGATGGAAAGAGTTCTTGATATTCCCCCACAAGAAGTCATCTCCAAAGATAACGCTAACGTGGTCATTGATGCGGTCTGTTTTGTTCAAGTTATCGACGCGGCAAAAGCTGCGTATGAAGTGAACGATCTTGAGCATGCTATTCGCAACCTGACATTGACTAACATGCGTACTGTTCTCGGTTCGATGGAGCTGGATGAAATGTTGAGCCAACGTGACTCTATCAATACCAAGCTGCTTGCGATTGTCGATGAAGCAACTAACGCGTGGGGAGTTAAAGTGACTCGTATTGAGATCCGCGACGTACAGCCACCAGCAGACCTAACCGCGGCGATGAATGCTCAGATGAAAGCAGAGCGTAATAAACGTGCTGACATCTTAGAAGCCGAAGGTGTGCGACAAGCAGAGATCCTTAAAGCCGAGGGTCATAAACAATCGGAAATCCTTAAAGCCGAAGGTGAGAAGCAGGCTGCTATACTTCAAGCAGAAGCACGTGAGCGTGCCGCAGAAGCGGAAGCTAAAGCAACTGAGATGGTTTCAACCGCCATTGCTCAGGGCGACATGCAAGCGGTTAACTACTTTATTGCACAAGGCTATACCGAAGCTCTTAAGTCGATTGGTCAGGCCGAGAATGGTAAAATTATCATGTTACCGCTGGAAGCTACGGGACTCATGGGTTCTGTAGCTGGTATTGCAGAAATGTTTAATCAGTCAAAGCCTCAACAAAAGAAGGATAACATGTGATAGAACTGCTTAGCCAAGTCAATTACTGGCACTGGTTGGCTCTAGGATTATTACTGCTGTGTGGCGAGTTACTCGGCACCGCTGGCTACATGTTGTGGATTGGCATCGCAGCAATGTTGGTGGGTATTGTGCTCGCCTTCATTCCTATCAGCTGGCAACTGCAATGGATGAGCTTTGGGGTGTTTGCGTTAGCATTGACTTGGCTATGGTGGCGTAAACAACACCGAGTTGATAAGCAATCAGATAAGCAGCGAAGTCTAAATCAGAAAGACAAACAGCTCATAGGTCAAACTTCAGTGCTAGAACAAGACATCACCAGAGGAAAATGTCGAATCAAACTGGGGGATACTTCATGGTCCGCATACTCTGACTCAGACTTACCTAGTGGTACCTTGGTCAAAGTGATAGATGTCGATGGGATAACCTTACTGATTGAGAAAGCAGAATAAAACGAAAATAGACACCTCAAATAGGTGTCTATTTCATTTCATTGGTATTTCTAAGCCGGATTAGCGTTCTTCTCCACGTTTATGCTTAGGAACATAATTGAGGATAGAAATCGGCACCGGTTTTCTTGGTACAAAGCCTTCAAATTCAACTCGCTCAAGCAAATGGCCTAATCGGCTTTCTATCATGCACAGGTTTTTAAAGTTATCTTTTGATACTAGCGATACCGCCTCACCCACTGCATCGGCACGACCAGTACGCCCAATTCGGTGAACGTACTCATCCGCTGGATAAGGTAAGTCGTAGTTAATCACCACTGGCAAGTTTTCAATATCAATACCACGCGCAGCAACACCAGTTGCCACTAAATATTGAATCTCACCGGCTTTGAATGATTCGATCAATTGCTGACGAACTTTTTGGTTACGACCACTATGGAACGCCTCAGCAGCAATGCCACGCTTTTCTAACTGGCTGACAAGCTTAGCTGCACCATGCTTGGTTTCAATAAAAATAAGCGCTTGTTTCCATTGATTCTGCTGCAATAGATGACTTAAAAGCGAGGATTTCATGTCCTTATCGACAGTGACAATCCACTGCTTAATATTGCTCTTAGAAGCACTGTGCTTAGTGATAGCAATTTCTTCTGGGTTGTCTATGGCAGACTTAGCAAGATCGCGGACAGGATTAGACAATGTTGCTGAAAACAACAAACTTTGAGCGTCTTCTGGTACACGAGCAATAATCTTGTTGATCGCTTCGATAAAGCCCATATCCAGCATTTTGTCAGCTTCATCCAACACCAAAGTCTCGACTTCATCAAAGTGAATCGCACGCTGACCGTATAGGTCTATTAAACGACCTGGAGTTGCTACGACAATATCCACACCATCAATCAAGGCTTGCTTTTGCGGCGCGTAATCAACGCCACCAAACATCGCCAAAGATTTTATTGACGTAAACTGTGCATAAGCTTCAATGCTCTGGTTCACTTGCAGTGCCAGTTCACGCGTCGGCGTTAAGATGATCGCACGTGCACGCTTTTTGCGCTCAGTTTGACCTGCACTGAGTCTCTCTAAAATAGGCAAAACAAAACTGGCTGTTTTACCCGTTCCAGTTTGCGCCGCAGCGATAAGATTACTGCCTTTCAAAACAATAGGAATCGCCTTAGTCTGAATCGTTGTTGGTTTTTGATAACCAACCTCGTTAATAGCATCTAGTAATGGTTGGCTTAACCCTAGTTTAGAAAAGGACATGGTGAACTCTCTTGAAGATGAAATTGCAGATAGTGTAGCAGACATACGTCCATAAAACGCAAAACCCCTGACAACTCAAAGAGCTATCAGGGGTCTTAAATAATGGCACGCCCTGTAGGATTCGAACCTACGACCACATCCTTAGAAGGGACGTGCTCTATCCAGCTGAGCTAAGGGCGCGCTACAGGGAAAGGATTATACGAGATGAGAGAGGTAAATCAATGGCTTTCTTAGCGTTACCGGTTTAAATGCCCAAAAAAAAGTCAACATATCAATAAAAGCTGAAAAACAGACCAATGCAAACGTTTGCGCTGTAGCTTTTGAAATAATTTTCTGGGACAATGCACACAAAAATAACAGCCAGTTAACTTTCTCAAGGAAAATTATGTCTGCTCAAAACATTGACGGGAAACTTATTTCTCAAACCGTACGCTCTGAAGTCGCTGCTCGTGTTAAAGCGAGAACGGATGCAGGGTTAAGAGCGCCGGGACTGGCGGTCGTTTTAGTCGGTGAAGATCCTGCGTCACAGGTTTATGTGGGTAGTAAGCGCCGTGCTTGTGAAGAAGTTGGTTTTGTTTCCAAGTCCTTCGACCTGCCAGCAAATGCCAGTGAAGCGCAATTGCTAGCTCTCGTTGATGAATTAAACGAAGACTCAGAAGTCGATGGCATTTTGGTTCAGTTGCCTCTACCGGCTGGAATCGATACTACACACGTTTTAGAACGTATTACTCCAGAAAAAGATGTTGATGGCTTCCATCCCTATAATGTCGGTCGTCTAGCACAACGTATCCCCAAGCTACGCTCATGTACGCCTAAAGGTATTATTACGCTTCTAGACCGTTACAATATCCCAACGAGAGGCAAGCACGCCGTGATCGTTGGTGCGTCTAACATTGTTGGTCGTCCAATGACATTAGAATTGCTACTTGCCGGGTGCACCACCACCACGTGTCATCGTTTCACCAAAGATCTTGAAAGCCATGTGCGTCAGGCTGACATCGTTGTTGTCGCCGTAGGTAAACCAAACTTTGTTCCAGGTAATTGGATCAAGAAAGGGGCTGTTGTAGTCGATGTCGGTATCAACCGCTTAGAGAACGGTACCTTGGTAGGTGACGTAGAATATGATGTGGCAAGAGAAAACGCTAGCTTCATTACCCCTGTACCAGGTGGTGTCGGCCCGATGACGGTTGCCAGCTTGATTGAAAATACGATGATTGCCTGCGAACAGTTTCACACCACGAAAAAATAATCGGTTGTTCGATTTCTAAAAAAGGACTGACGTCAGAGACGCCAGTCCTTTTTATTTAATCCATAGCAATACGATCTGCTAGATGACTCACAGCGAGGGCGAAGTAATATGAGCGATTCCACTTCATCAGGACATTGTAGTTGTTATATACCAAGTACACACGGCCATTTTCGTCATCGGGCATAATAAGCCATGCTTTGATATCTTCATCCAACTGAGGCAATGGTCGACCATCGTAACGAGTGACACCGAGCTTACTCCACTCTTTAAGATACTTGCCTTTTTCAGCTTCGCGCCCTTGTAAATCGGGTGAAATACCATGTGGTACTTTGACCTGACGACCCCAAGTATATTTATCGTCCCAACCAGATTTCGCTAGGTAGTTCGCTGTCGATGCAAATACATCGGCTTCACTATCCCAAATGTCTTTTTTCCCGTCGCCATTACCATCAGCGGCAAAATTCAAAAACGAACTCGGCATGAACTGGCTTTGACCCATTGCACCCGCCCATGAACCTTTCATATCATCAGGAGCAATATGTCCTTGTTGAAGAATCGTTAGTGCCGCTAGCGCCTCTTTGCGGAAGAAGGCTTCACGGCGTCCTTCATAAGCTAACGTCGATAAGGCATCGATTACACGATAATTACCGGTAAAACGTCCGAAGTTACTTTCTACACCCCAAAGCGCGACAATAAACCTTGGTTGGACACCGTATTCATCACCGATACGTTTTAGCTCAGCATAATACTTATTGTGCAATTCTTTGGCCTGCTTCACTTTCCAATCAGGCACTGCTCTTGGAATATATTCGTCCAGCGTTAGCTTCTTTTCAGGTTGGTTACGGTCAGCAGTGACAGCTCTCGGCTTATACTCGACACCTTTAAATGCCTCAGTAAGAATTTGTTCAGAGATACCTTGCTGGCGAGCTTCTTCTTTAAGCCCAGCAACGTACTCTTCAAACGTTCCCTTATCTTGCGCAAGTGCGCTTGTGGCTAGGCTTGCTCCTAGCATAACTGACAATAATCTCTTCACCGTGCCCTCCCCTGAGCATCTAGGCTATTTTTGCTGAGCTTTTTGCTCTTTATATTTCTCTAATAGATTTTCTGGTGGTGGAGGCAGCTGTAAGAAAAAGCCCTCATTCTCAATAGAAGCTTTTACTTTCTCTACATCCACTTGAGCCAGTGTACGTTTTGCAAGGTTGACCACCATGACCATAGTTGGCTTTCCAAACATCTGCATCAGCGCATCTGGAACTGGTGAAAAGTCATCCTTCTTGGCGATATATAGGTACGCCCCTTCCTTTTTCGTGCTTTTATAGATAGAACAAAGCATTGATATATCTCTTTTCGTCACCAATCTTCTCATCCGGAAGAAAGTATTTGGTTAGTTTATGGAAAATTGAGAGTTAATTATCCATTTGAACGCAAGATAGCTTGCTGTATGTAGTGTTGAAATATAACATGATTATCCTATTTAAAAAGCAATGTCATTGGCACAAGGATTTGATCAGCAATGTCTCAATCCCCAGATCTGAAAGGCAGTAGCTTCACCTTATCGGTGTTGCATCTTTCTGACAACGATGTTTCTAAAGCAGTTCATTTTTTGCAAGAAAAAGTCTCACAAGCACCGACATTTTTTGCATCGGCTCCTGTGGTTCTAAACATCAGTAAAGTTGACGGCGATATCAACTTCCTAGACCTAAAACTTGGCGTAGAAGAACTTGGTATGATCCCAGTAGGTATTACCGGTTGCCAAGATAAACGCACTCAAAATCTCGCAATTGAAGCAGGCTTTGCTGTAATGACCGCAAGTAAAGCCCCCTCTCAAGCACCCGCGAAGATGGAACCGACAATGATAGTCAGAACCCCAGTGCGTTCCGGTCAACAAATCTATGCTAAAAACAGAGACCTTGTGGTGTTAAATCATGTGAGTGCAGGCGCAGAAGTAATAGCTGACGGTACCATCCATATCCATGGCACGCTTAGAGGACGCGCGATTGCCGGAGCTAGTGGCTCCAGTGAAGCTAAGATCCTATGTAACGACTTACAAGCTGAGTTAGTTTCTATCGCAGGAAATTACTGGCTTAGCGATCAGATTGAACGTGAATATTGGGGCAAAAAGGTAATGTTTGGCATGACCAACGACCAACTCGATTTCGAAATCCTCACGATATAATAATTTTAAGGAAAACAGATAATGGCACGCATTATTGTTGTAACGTCAGGTAAAGGCGGCGTTGGCAAAACCACTTCCAGTGCAGCAATCGCTTCTGGCCTTGCCCTTAAAGGCAAAAAAACCGCAGTCATCGATTTTGATATCGGTTTGCGTAACCTAGACTTGATCATGGGCTGTGAACGTCGCGTCGTTTACGACTTTGTTAACGTGATCAACGGTGAAGCGACACTAAACCAAGCACTCATCAAAGATAAGCGTTCTGATAACCTGTTCATCCTGCCTGCATCGCAAACTCGCGATAAAGATGCACTGACTAAAGAAGGTGTTCGTCGAGTGTTAGATGACCTCGATGAAATGGGCTTTGACTTTGTTATCTGTGACTCACCGGCAGGTATCGAGCAAGGCGCATTGATGGCGCTGTATTTTGCGGATGAAGCCATTGTTACCACAAACCCAGAAGTTTCTTCGGTACGCGACTCTGACCGTATCCTTGGTATCTTGGACTCTAAATCACGTCGAGCTGAAGAGAGCTTGGAACCAGTTAAGCAGCACTTGCTGCTGACACGCTATAACCCAGCTCGTGTGACACAAGGTGAAATGCTGTCTGTCGAAGATGTGGAGGAGATCCTGCACATCTCTCTACTTGGCGTTATTCCAGAAAGCCAAGCGGTTCTTAATGCGTCAAACAAAGGCGTCCCTGTCATTTTTGACGATGAATCAGATGCCGGTCTTGCTTACGCAGATACTGTAAATCGCCTACTTGGTGAACAAGTTGATTTCCGCTTCTTAACGGAGCAGAAGAAAGGCATCTTCAAACGTCTATTCGGGGGTTAATTCATGTCATTACTAGAGTTTTTCCGCCCCCAAAAAAAGAGCTCAGCGAACTTAGCGAAAGAGCGCCTGCAAATTATCGTCGCAGAGCGTCGCAGTGAAGGTTCACCTTCGCCATCGTATCTTCCGCAACTGAAAGAAGACATTCTTAAAGTTATCGCCAAATACGTTGAAGTTGACCCATCCATGGTGGACTTGTCGTTTGAGCACAAAGACGATGACATCTCGGTGCTTGAACTAAACGTTCAACTACCCGAAGATGAAAAGTAATTGAATAACGAATGGAAAAATGGCTCGCAACTGCGAGCCATTTTTTTAATCCATAATCTTATCTAGGTTTTGACCAAACAATTCCAGTCGCCACCCTTGCATCACATCAGGCAATCTGGCCGGATCTCGGTCGTACTTCCATATCCATGAAAGGTACTGATTAAGTTGCTTTTTCGATGCTAAAAATTCAGTCGCTAAGCCACTGTGCTGAGCCGCTTTTTTCACTTCATCTTTGAGCTTCTTAAAGACCTGTTTGTAACCCGGAAAATCCATTAGGCGCTCGATTTTTTCTGGGTACTCGTCTTCTGGTGTTTGTTGTGCGCGTTTGACGATAGCAGCAATGCGTTCACCATGACGACGAATAGCACGTGGATCCACGCCCTCTTCTTCCATCTGCTTAGGCTTCTTAAGCGCAAAACGTGCAATGCTCCACAACTCTTGCTCTTTGATGACGAAGTTTAGTGCAAGGTCACGCTTGAGTGCTTCATTCATTCGCCACGTTGCTAAAGGTTTGAGAATGGCTAATTGCTTGCGCTTCAATTGCCAAGCACCTTTAATGTCAAGATAAGCACTATCTGGATTTGGCGTTTTACCACGTTTTTGCATTAACAAGTCAGATTCTTGCTGTGCGGCATCCCACCAATCTTTTGCTTCCACTTGAGCAAACAGTTTGAAATACAGAGGCCATAGGTAATAAACGTCAGCCGCTGCATAATCCAGTTGCTTATCAGTCAGCGGACGAGCAACCCAATCAGCTCGTGATTCACTCTTATCGAGTTCTACACCAAGGTATTCATCAACCAATGCAGCAAACCCCGTCGATAATCCGTGACCTAAGAAGGCCGCCATGATTTGAGTATCGACCATTGGGAATGGCATGCATCCGAAACTGTTGACGAACACTTCCAAATCTTCTCCGCAGGCATGGAGTACTTTGAGTACAGAGGCATCTTGAAGCAGTTCAATAAAAGGGGTGAAATCGCTAATAGTCAACGGATCGATAAGTGACAGCTGCTCACCATCGTATAGCTGGATGAGACCCAGTTTAGGGTAGAAGGTACGGATACGAACAAACTCAGTATCCAACATGACCACATCGGATTCACGAGCCTTGTTACATACCGACTCTAGTTCGGCCAACTCGGTTACTATTTGATATTCCACTCAGTCTCTCTTAAAAAAACAATGCCAGCTTTGAGGGCTGGCATTCTAGCATTGATTGTAATCAAAGGTTAACGTTAAACCGTTTTTTCTGAGGTTTTGGTCAACTTGGCGTCGTTCTCTTCACGAAGTACGCGGCGCAGGATCTTACCCACATTAGTCTTTGGTAAGTCTTCTCTAAACTCCACGCGCTTAGGAATCTTATAGCCTGTTAAGTGCTTACGGCAGTGTTCAATGATCTCTTCTTTGGTTAATGAAGAGTCTTTCTTAACCACAAACACTTTCACAATCTCACCGGATGCTTCGTTGGCCTCACCTATCGCCGCCACTTCAAGCACCTTGTCATTCAGAGCAATCACATCTTCGATCTCGTTTGGATAAACGTTAAAGCCAGAGACCAAAATCATGTCTTTCTTACGGTCAACGATATGCAAGAAACCGTCTTCATCGAATTGAACGATGTCACCAGTCGATAACCAACCCTCTTGGTTGATAACTTCTTTCGTAGCTTCTGTACGCTGCCAGTAACCTTGCATCACTTGTGGACCACGAACTTGCAACTCACCTTTCGAGTCATCTGTCACAGGGTTACCGTCTTCATCAACAATTCGCACTTCCGTTGATGGCACTGGCAGACCAATCGAGCCGTTGTATTGTTCTAAATCGTGCGGATAGGCAGCAACAAGAGGAGAACACTCAGTTAGGCCATAGCCTTCAAGTAGCAAACAACCTGTGGTCTTTTTCCACTGCTCAGCAACGGCGCGTTGAACGGCCATACCACCACCAACAGACAGTCTTAAACCGCGGAAGTCTAACTCATGGAAATCTTCGTTATTTATCAACGCATTAAATAGCGTGTTTACGCCAGTAATTGCGGTAAACGGATACTTTTGGAGCTCTTTAACAAACCCTGGAATATCACGTGGGTTGGTAATCAGCAGGTTTTGACCGCCCATTTCAATGAACAGTAAACAGTTAACCGTCAACGCAAAAACGTGATACAACGGCAGCGCTGTCACCACCAGCTCGCGACCTTCATTCAAGACCGGCGCATACATGCCCTTAGCTTGCATCACGTTGGCAATCATATTGCGATGAGTCAAAATCGCGCCTTTTGCTACGCCTGTCGTACCACCGGTGTACTGCAAGAACGCAATGTCATCGCCCGTCATAAACGGCTTCACGTATTGCAAGCGGCGGCCTTTATGCAGCGCTTTTCGAAATGAAATCGCACCTGGCAAATCATACTTAGGTACCATACCTTTGACGTATTTCACGACAAAGTCGACCACCGTCCCTTTTGCTCTTGGCAACATTTGACCAAGACTGGTTAGCACTACGTGTTTAATTGGCGTGTTCTCGACCACTTGCTCAAGCGTGCTAGCAAAGTTGGAGACGATAATAATAGCTTTAGCATCAGCGTCGTTTAACTGGTGCTCTAGCTCACGCGGTGTATACAGTGGGTTAACGTTGACGGCTATTAAGCCAGCACGTAAGACACCAAACAAGGCAACTGGATATTGCAGCAAGTTAGGCATCATGATCGCGACACGATCACCCTTTTTCAGCTTTAACTCGTTTTGTAGGTAAGCTGCAAAAGCGCGACTGCGCTCTTCCAACTTACGAAATGTCATCACCGAACCCATATTAACGAAGGCTGGTTGGTCAGCGAATTTGTGTACTGACTGTTCGAACATTTCTACTAAAGAAGGATACTGGTCCGGATTAATCTGTTCCGGCACATCACTTGGGTATCGCGAAAGCCAAGGTTTATCCACAATTATACTCCTTGCGTGTAAGGTCACTCTTTCGTATTCATAGACTGGCAGTTAAATCAGTGTAGAGTTTAAAAACTTGTTAACACTTAGAATCTCTATGAATGTTTTATTATTCCTGCCATTACAACACAGCAGACCAGTTTGCGCACGAAAGACTCAAACACTTGTTTAATTTTTGTTAACTAGTCCAAGTATTAGCTCAAATACCTTTTTTGGCGACTCTAAATGGCAATGGTGATCGCCTTCGACCTTTTCTATCTGTGCATCGACAAGAAGAGATAAGATTTGAGGGTTCTGTAAATAGTGATAACCACGCTGCCCTAGAATCACCAAATGAGGAACAGTAATCGCAGACATAATGGCCTTGGCATGCTCTTGCGTCATACGATAGACCGACTCACATTTAAGCTTACTGTCATGACGCCAAAACCACTGACCATCGATCAATTGCAGGTCACGTTCAACAATCGGGAGGACGGTTTCTTCCCGCAACTTTGTTGCTCGCATCCTCATTTTGATCGCATCTTGTTTGGATGGAATGGCACGTGGTGATTTTTCTCGCCAATGCTCACGACTTTCAATGCCGTTTCTTAGTCGCTCTGCGCTCTGCTCTGGGGATTCAGATAGAGGGACATGCGCTTCGATTTGAACTAATCCTGCGACTTTTTCAGGAAAGGCCGCACTATAGCAACTCGCGATTAATGCACCAAGTGAATGTCCCACTAGGTATACATCAACTGCTTCAATTTTGAGCAAAATGCGGTGAAGATCATCGATGTAGTCGTGAAAATTGTAAAAATGGTGCGCAGACTTATGTGTTGAATGACCATGCCCTGATAAATCAATCGCAATAACTCGCCAAGGTACCTGATGTGCAGCGGCCTGCTCGATTAAAGAGTGGAAACTAGCTGCATTATCCATCCAACCATGAATAAAAACGACCGTCTTAGCGGCCGTTAGTTTAGGGTTCAATTCAAGATAGGCCACGTACCTGTCATCTATCTTGACTGATTTTTCTTCTATTTCTGCAAGCAATGCTACTTCACCTCTTTGATAACTCTTCCCTGTGTTGGTCCGTAGTAGAAGTCGTCACAATAATAACCCCAGCAGGAATGAAAAGAACTTGGGTTACGATTTATGATCAAGCGCTCTTCTACTCGCCACAGATACTGCCCATATACTTTGATAACAGGAAAGTCCGCTTCGAACTCACCCACTTTGCCACGCTCCACACCACCTTTGTGACCACCAACGGTAATTAAGCGACCACGTGAGTACGTTACAGGATCGACAAATCCATCAACATAAGCAATAAAACGACCATTGGGTTCTTGGTCTAAGTCAGGCTTACCATACTTATCGATCGGAAGATTGACGATCTCAATGCGAGTTTGGCTTGGCAAGTTTTTAACCGTATCAATCACACCGCCAAGGCGAACTTCAGTTCCATCCTTAGCATCAACCACTTGTTGATATTGGGAAACAACGTTTTCGTTCGTTGTGGCAAGTTGCTCCGGTAAGCTACCACACGCCGACAACATTATACTGAAACCAATCAGGCTAACGATTTTCGTCACCAAATTCATACTTCTTATCCTTAAATGAAAAATACTCTTATTATCATATAAAAATATCGACACCAAGTAACTGCTCAAGTTCCTCTCGTTTGGCTCGATTCATCACACCCATATAGGCTTCTAATGCCTTTTTGGAGCGTCCTTCCGGTAAATCATATTGGACTTGAGCACGCGCTACGTCAGCGTCTGATAAATGTTTTACCGAATGAGCAACAGCTTGAGCCACTTTAGTGACTTGTGTGGTTTGATTAGTTGCGTTAGTACTTGAAGGCGTCGACGCTTTCGACACAGCCTTATTCGTTTTGGCTTTTTGTGTCTTGCGCTGGTTGGGAATAGAAGGAAGGCCGTTAATCGAGACCATGAGTTAATTAAGCTAGCGCGTTATTCGCGCGCTAGCTTTCTCCCGTTATTCGCGGCCTGGCAGCTTTTTCCAAGCTACCGTATCGCGAAGATAAACCGGACTTGCCTCTTCCGCTGGCACAGTATTACCGCGCTCTAGTTCGAATTTGGCAAGAAATGCGATATCTTGCGCTTCCGGATATTTGACATCAGAAGCGATGGTATCGATAGCCAATGTGTTCATTGTGTCCGCGTAAGCTTCCCAACCCGTTCCAGCTTGCGTCCACTGCATGCCATCAGCAAACAGATTCTCCGCTAAGATGCTCGGTGGGATCACTTGTTCTTGGTCAACGTCTTGCCAATCGCCATTGTCTAGCTGTTCGAAACGCCCCCAATACACTTCGTTCATGCGTGCATCGATAGCACTAGCCACACGAGTGGCACCATTCATACGATATGAGCCTTGCGCCATTGCTTTAAGTGTTGAAATTCCAATCATTGGTAAGTCGGCACCAAACCCTAGCCCTTGAGCAATCCCGATACAAATGCGCACACCCGTAAAACTGCCCGGACCACGTGCAAACGCCAAGGCATCCAGTTCTGCAAGTGTCAATCCCGCCTCTTTTAACAGCTCATCGACCATAGGAAGTACTTTCTTCGTATGATCGCGAGGAGCAAGTTCACTGCGAGTATGAATCGTATCACCAACCAACAGAGCCACTGAGCAGTTCTCTGTTGCAGTATCGATAGCTAGAATTTTATAAGTCATTTATTTCTCAATTTTTTCTTCTTTAACATCCGACTCTGTGTCAAGTGCTAGAAACTGTCTTATCGTTCCAAGGTCGCGCGTTCGAGGAATAGGCGGTAAGCTGGCTAAGAACGTCGCACCATAATCTCTGGTCACCAATCGATTGTCACAAATGATCAATGCGCCACGATCTTTCTGATCTCGAATCAATCGGCCAACACCTTGTTTTAACGTAATTACGGCATCAGGCAGTTGTACCTGTTGGAACGGGTCACCACCTTGTAATTTACAATCTTCGATCCTTGCTTTAAGCAGTGGGTCATCAGGGGCTGTAAACGGTAATTTGTCGATGATAACACAGCTCAGCGTATCACCTCTAACATCTATTCCTTCCCAAAATGCCCCTGTCGCCACCAGCAAAGCGTTGCCCAGTTCCATAAACTCTGCGAGCGTTTTTTGCTTGCTGGTTTCACCTTGAAGTAATACGGGCAGTGACAAGCTTTCACGAAACTTTTCGCCCAGTTCGCGCATCATGCTGTGTGAGGTGCACAAGAAAAAGCAGCGTCCTTGGTTTTCTTCAATGACCGGAGACAACATGTTCACTAGCTTTTGCGCTAATCCTTGGCTATTTGGTTCAGGCAAATAACGTGGTACACACAATCTAGCCTGAGTGGGGTAATCAAACGGACTTGGTAGAGAAAACTGCTGCTTCGGAATCAGACCTAATCGAGAGGTAAAGTGACCAAAGTCGTCGGAAACCGCTAAAGTTGCAGAAGTAAAAATCCATGCACCGCCCTTAATCTCCACTTGCTCGTGGAACTTATCGGCAACCGTTAACGGGGTGATATGCAGACTAAAATGACGAGGCGACGTATCGTACCAATAGGAGTAACCGGTAATAGTGACATCGCACACTCGTTCAATACGACCTTTAATAAGATTAGCTCGCTCAAATGCGGTATCTAATAGCTGACTTCGACCTAAAGCGAGTTTAAGTACATCAATCACTAAGTTTATGGCATCCAGCAGTCGGTCTAATTCGCGCTTGATACTTGGTGAGGCAACGGCATCGCGCCAGTTTCCTCTAAAACCTGTATCGCCTAGCACAATACGCATATCCATCGCTGATTGGGAGAGTCTGTCGCCTGCTTTTTGCAATTGACGCATGTCTCTGGCTTCAGTGCGATAACCGATTTCAATATCTTTCGCGAGATCTTGGATCTGACGGCTTGAAATAGATTGCCCGAAATACTGACTAGCAATATCTGGTATTTGGTGTGCTTCATCAAAGATAAACACTTCCGCTTCTGGAATCAGCTCCCCAAAGCCAGTCTCCTTGATAGCAAGATCCGCCATAAATAAGTGATGGTTTACCACCACGACATCAGAGTCCAACGCTCGTTTACGAGCTTTCAATACAAAGCAATCTTGGTAGCTTGGACACTCTTTGCCTAAGCAGTTGTCATTGGTAGACGTTATGGTGGGTATAATTGGGCTATCTTCTGCAATCGCATCACATTCCCCCAAGTCTCCAGACTTGGTTTCCGAGGACCAAGACCGAACTTTGACCAGCTGTGACAACAAATCCGTTTGCGTTTCTGTAGTGTGACTTTCCACCATTTGGCGGCTCAGTCTATCTAAACACAAATAGTTGGAACGCCCTTTTAACAACGAAACTTGCCCATGAAAACCTAACGCTTCAACCATTAACGGTAAATCACGATGGAAAAGCTGTTCTTGTAAGTTTTTCGAGCCGGTACTGATAATGGTTTTCTTACCGCTTAACAGCGCAGGGACTAAATAAGCAAAGGTTTTGCCCGTACCCGTACCCGCTTCTACCACAAGCTGGTCTTCATTATGAATAGCTTGTTCAACGGCATCGGCCATATCAAGTTGTGGTTGTCTGGGCTGAAAGCCGGGGATAACCCTTCCCAATGCGCCATCAGAGGCGAAAGCCTTTTTAATTGTTCGTGAAACCATTTATTGTTGAAACCACTGATTGCCGCTACCTAATATTAATCGGCCTAGTGTATACCTAATCGCTTTGCAGTTGAAAATTGAATTGAGCGCTCTTATTCGTAGAACAGCGAATAAGAGCGCTTAAACGAGGGAAGAATTTAGAGTGGCTAGTGCTTATTCAGGTAACGTGTAAGCCATCCAGGGGCGATGACATTGTCCGATTGCTTTAATTGTTCTGCTGCTTGTGAAGGCGAGACTTTACTGTTCCAAAGCTCATCAAGCTCATGCTGGTCAATGGCCGAATCTCCAACCAATTCTGAGACTCTTTGGTCGTAGAGTTTGCGCGCGAGTAGTTCTTTATCCATAACACTCTCCTAAAGCCAAATTGAGGATGCTCCAACAAATCGAGACAAGCCGGAATGCCGTCGTGGCGGACTTCTTTTGTTGAAACCTTGCCCAGAATAGATTAATAATGTTGATTAGATTGCGTACTACCTCAACAAACGCACCATTTTAAATCCTCAAATTCGTAAATTTAGATTCACATCAATATGTTGTGCTCCTTCCGGACCATGAATATCGAGTTTCAGAATAACGAAGAGGTCAAAGTTTAAATTTCACGGAAGCAGTAAATCATGGAAAAGAAAACGTTATTGACGCATTGCAACGATGCGCCTGGTCTCATTTCAAAAATCACCAACATCTGTTACAAGCACCAGCTGAACATTATTCACAACAATGAATTTGTAGATAACACCAGTGGTCACTTCTTTATGCGCACTGAGTTGGAAGGTTACTTCAACGATGAAACCTTTTTAGCAGATTTAGACCAAGCACTCCCACAAGGCACGAAACGTAAGTTAGTCGATTCATCACGTAAGCGCATTGTTATTCTGGTCACCAAAGAAGCACACTGCTTAGGTGATATCCTAATGAAAAACTTTGATGGTAGCCTAGATGTGGAGATCGCCGCTGTCATTGGTAACTACGATATACTTCAAGGACTAACCGAGAAGTTTGATATCCCATACCACTGTGTTTCTCATGACGGACTAAGCCGAGAGGAGCATGAAACGAAAATGTTAGAAGTGATCGACCAATATGAGGCCGATTATTTAGTGCTGGCAAAATATATGCGCGTTCTAACGCCAACGTTCGTGGAACAATATCATCATAAAATCATCAACATTCACCACAGTTTCTTGCCTGCATTTATCGGCGCTAAACCATACCAGCAAGCGTATGATCGCGGCGTGAAGATTATCGGCGCGACAGCCCATTTCGTCACCAATGATCTAGATGAAGGCCCAATCATCAAACAAGACGTTATCCCTGTGGATCACAACTTTAGTGCCGCAGACATGGCTCAAGCTGGACGAGATGTTGAGAAAAACGTACTTTCCAAAGCGTTAAACAAAGTCATTAATGACCATGTGTTTGTTTATGGCAATAAGACTGTCATTCTGTAGCCTTTATAACTCGCTACCATGGTTGAATCATCATTGAGCAATGGTAGCGAGTGACTTTCGCTAACTCTAAACAGATAGACGCAGGCTCGGTTTGTTCGAGTAACCAGCGTTAATTTGAGTAACGGTCCCCTTTCGAATAGTCCACCTGATAGCCCAAGTCATCTAATAGACCTAATGTCACTGGTCCAATCAAAGTACCATTTGCCATCAGCTCTTGGCTCATGTCTGGTACTGGAACACCGTTTTTATCGTAGCGCTTTTTGTCTTCACTCCACTTTGAGTCATATAAATGGCCACCATCGTCACTTATTGGCAGTTCGCGATAATTTACCTGATATTGTCGATTAAACCGTTTCACCGCTTGGCTATCTTTGACTAAAAACACTTTACCCAGTTGTCCATCATGACGCGTATAGTCGGTAGAATACGCCCCCACCCCGAACACATGACCCATTTCGTGCAGAATATTGGCGTTGAATTCAACCGGGTCAAACCCAGGCTCATAGGTATGGCTGCCGATAAAGACCGACCCTTTTGTGGGAATCAGACGCCAACTGATATCAATTTCATCTTCAGGCCCTGCCATGCCATTCGCATCTTCGAGCGGTACCACATAGAAGTTAATGTCTAGTGTATGTTTGTCAGCGCCATCGACGGCGGTAAGCACTTCAAGCCATCGCTTAGCCGCGCGCTCATAAGGAGCTATGTAAGATTTACTCCATGGTGCTTTTTTACCATCATCAAGAACTAATTGATTGCAAAAATGTAGATTGAGATCGAGGCGACCGTTAGAGACTTGTCGACTCGTTCTGGTTTCACAGGTGGGATTATCAATATCAAAACCAGCGGCGGAGGTTAGAAAGGAGGTGCTTGATAGGAGCAGCACTACCCCCCATTTATTTATCGTTGCTGTTATCACTTGCCGTTTCCTTACAGACTAGGTTTACAGCTACAAGTTTAGTCGTTGACGATAAACTGATCGGTAAGAGCCTGTCGAGGCTTTGTGAAGTTAGCCCTTATTCAGGTAATGATCTTTCACTTAATGTCATTACCCGAATAACTATAACTCACACCATTTTGCTCTAGATATCAGCTTGTTCAGAAGCAACAATGTTTTTTAGACTATGCGGATGAAGTTTGATGCAGATGTTATCGTGCTTAAATGCCACCGTCGGGTTAGCTAAGCGCTCTCCTTCGCCTTTAGGACTGGATAGCTTCATTTTAATGTTAAGAACATCCAACTGCTCCAAACGATGAGCCAACGCTGGAAAAATGATACATAAATCCGCTAAGTATTCGTCCGCTGTTGTTGCCTTTGAAGGTACAACAAACTCAACGTGCTCCCAGTGTTCAATAGGGTGTGTCTTCCCTATTGCTGGATAAGGCAATTCAAGACATTCAATCGACCAACCACGACTTGTTATTGCTTGGTCAAATTGCAAAACGATAATTGGACGACCATTTATTTGCGCCTCAGAAATAACATTGCCATATTCTAGCCACGCGGTATGAGCCGCTTTCGCCACGTCAGAATCATTGATTCTCAAAGCAAGATGATCGGCTTGGTAGTCTGCTAAATCTATAGATAACTTGCTGCATAATGCCTGGATTTTATCGAGAAAGGCATCAGTTTCACTCAACATTTGAGAAGGCACTAGACCTTTTTGTAGCAGGGTTTGTTCCATTTTTTAGCGCTCATTTTGTACTTCAAACGCCAAATAGTAGCAGGATTCGACCAGAATCAGAAAAAATACAAACTTCCCCTCTAGGTCACTGGCGTTAAAGTTGCTATTATGTGCGCCAAATTGCCACAGTTTCATGAACAACATGAAATCCAATTCCAAGAATTGAAGGAAACGCGTGTGAATATCCAAGCACTGATCAACGACAAAGTATCTCAGGCTCTAGAAGCCGCTGGCGCACCTGCAGGCAGTCCTGCTGCTGTTCGCCAATCTGCGAAACCACAGTTTGGTGACTACCAAGCAAATGGCGTAATGGGCGTTGCTAAGAAATTGGGTACAAATCCACGAGAATTCGCACAGAAGGTTCTGGACGTTTTGGACCTAGATGGAATTGCAAGCAAAACTGAAATTGCTGGTCCTGGCTTTATTAACATCTTCCTAAGCGAAGAATTTCTTGCAAAGCAAGGTGATGAAGCACTGGCGGATGCACGCCTAGGTGTAGCTTCTCAAGAACAACAAACCATCGTTGCTGACTACTCTGCACCAAACGTAGCGAAAGAAATGCACGTTGGTCACCTTCGTTCAACCATCATCGGTGATGCGGTTGTTCGTACCCTAGAGTTTTTAGGTCATAACGTTATCCGTGCTAACCACATCGGTGACTGGGGTACTCAGTTCGGTATGCTTATCGCTAACCTAGAACGCGTTCAACAAGAGTCTGGTGAAGTTTCAATGGAACTCTCTGACCTTGAAGCATTCTATCGCGAATCTAAAAAGCTGTATGACGAAGATGCCGAGTTTGCAGAGCGCGCACGTGGTTACGTAGTAAAACTGCAAGGTGGCGATGAGTTCTGCTCTGAAATGTGGAAGAAGCTCGTTGACGTTACTATGATCCAGAACCAACGCAACTACGATCGCCTAAATGTATCGTTAACGCGTGACGATGTGATGGGTGAAAGTATGTATAACGACATGCTACCTGGCATTGTGCAAGACCTGAAAGAAAAAGGTCTAGCAGTTGAAGATGACGGCGCACAAGTGGTATTCCTTGACGAATACAAGAATAAAGATGGCGAGCCAATGGGTGTTATCATCCAAAAACGTGATGGCGGCTTCCTATACACCACGACTGACATCGCTTGTGCGAAATATCGCTACGAGAAGCTTGGTGCAGACCGCGTTCTTTACTTCATCGATTCACGTCAGCACCAACACCTACAGCAAGCTTGGACTATCGTTCGCAAGGCTGGTTATGTACCAGAATCAACCAGCCTTGAGCACCACGCATTTGGTATGATGCTAGGTAAAGATGGTCGCCCATTCAAAACACGTGCAGGCGGTACGGTTCGCCTTGCTGATCTTCTAGACGAAGCAGTAGAGCGCGCTACAGCGTTAATCGAGTCGAAAAATCCAGAACTAGATGCTGAAGAGAAAGCAAATATCGCTAACACGGTAGCAATGGCAGCGGTTAAGTATGCAGACCTTTCTAAGCATCGTACTACAGACTACGTGTTCGATTGGGACAACATGCTAGCGTTTGAAGGTAACACTGCTCCTTACATGCAGTACGCTTACACTCGTGTAGCGTCTATCTTTGCAAAAGCTGGCGTATCAATGGACGAGCTTTCTGGTGACATTAAGATCACTGATGAGAAAGAGAAAGCGTTAGTTGCTAAACTACTGCAATTCGAGGAAGCCGTACAATCTGTTGCTCGTGAAGGTCAGCCTCACATTATGTGTAGCTACTTATTTGAGCTTGCAGGTCAATTCTCTAGCTTCTACGAAGCATGTCCAATTCTTATTGCTGAAGATGAAAGCGTTAAGCAAAGCCGTCTAAAACTCGCAGCATTAACAGCTAAGACTATCCAGCAAGGTCTAGAACTGCTTGGTATCGAAACGCTAGAACGCATGTAATTACCACTCCGTAAATGGTAATGAATACACAAAGGTTGACGTGAAAGCGTCAACCTTTTGTTTTATCTGACGTATACTGAGTCCCTCATTATGACAACGGAATTAACACCATGAGCTTTGAACTGCACCCTCAACTCGCCAAAGACACTACTGTCATCGGTCACTTTCCACTTTGCGTTGCCCTCCTGAGCAAGGACAGTGCGGTTCCTTGGGTCATCTTGGTTCCGAAGCGTGAAAACTTAAAAGAACTTCATCACTTACCAATGAAGGAACAGCAGCAGTTTTTGCTAGAGTCTCAAGCCGTGGCTCAAGCGCTCGAAGCGACTTTTAGACCTGACAAGCTCAACCTTGGCGCATTAGGAAACATGGTGCCGCAACTGCATATCCATCATATTGCTCGATTCAAAGACGACATTGCGTGGCCAGGTCCTGTATGGGGCAACACCAAAGGCGAGCAACGCAGCTATGAAGAACAAGCGGACATCATGACACGCATCGGTAATGTCCTTTCCTTAAGCAGCTTGTTTACACGCGGTTAATGTCGCCTATTAACAGCGACTGACCATTGGCCTTTTTACCCAAGATCTCTGCTCGAATAAAGATCTTGGGTACTATTACGTATTCGTAATAATCTTTAAAGAAATCCTATTATTATCACGAATCCAATTTCTCTATAAACTTGCCCCGTTGAAATATAGGAGCAAGTCATGACCAAAAGATTATTAGTTCAATTCCGTTATGTCAGCTGGATTGCCATCATTGGCTCTATGGCTGGCTCTGTCTTATTGTTCCTAATTGGTGCCGCAAAGACTTACAATGCGTTTGGTGTGTTCTTGTTGAACGCCGAGCCACCTTCCGAGTTACTACACCTAGACCGCGCTGATATTGCTATCAGCTACCTTATTAAATCTTTGGATACCTTCTTAGTCGCTTTAGTGCTGTTTATTTTTTCACATGGGGTGTACACCTTATTTATCAAGAATAAAACCGCCAAAGAGACAGACTCAACTCTGAGCTGGATTAAAACGCCAAACATCGGTCACTTAAAAAACAAACTGGCCGAGGTCATTATCATCATCCTCTTCGTCAAGTTCCTTGAACTGGTGCTGATCAACTTTAACCAACTTCAGTGGGAAATGCTGGTCTTGCCAAGTGCGATTGTTTTGCTAAGCGGTGGCCTCAAGTTATTAGGTCTCAATCAACATAAATAAAAAAAGCCGCCCTAATTGGGCGGCTATTTATATAATGACTCAATCACGTTTTACATAGTAACGGTAACCGATAAACCATCGTTACGATTCATAGCGTAACGCACACGTGTCACTTGATCGGATTTATTGGTATCAAGCATGCGTGATACTGTGCCCTTACGAATCCATACGGACAACATCGCGTCAACACCATCTTCACTGAGCGAGAACTTCTTAGCAATCTCCTGACGACTCGCGCCAGGATGCATTTCAATGAATGATTTTAACTCTGTAAGAATCATGCAGTTTGCGCCTCTAGTGCACTCTGTTTTCGGCCTTCGCTTTGCAGTAGCTTGAACACCAGTACACACACTAACAGAATGGCAGCGATCCAAGCAGCACTAGTCATAGGATGAGCCGTGAAATGAGTAACCTGGTAATACAGCGTTGCACTTCCGTAGGCTAGACCCATTGTCCATACCGCGATAAAGCGTGCGTATTTTTGACCAAACTCTTTAACGTAAGCACCCATTGCTGCAACGCATGGCGTGTAAAGCAAGATAAATATCAAGTAAGCAAACGCTGCATTGCCAGTGACAAAGTAGCCTTTTAGGTTACCAAAGATTGATGTATCTACGGCCTGCTCTTCAGCTACGGCAGAGGAATCAGTAAGATCACCAACATCAACACCTAGAGGATCAGAGTAGCTAAGGCCAGATAGATTCGCCGGAATAGATTCAACCGCTTCTTGTAGGCTACCCATCAAATCATATTCACTCTCTTCACCTTCACTCGAAGTGTAAAGGCTATTGAGTGTACCCACGACCGCTTCCTTCGCAAAAATACCAGTGATAATACCCACCGTCGCTGGCCAGTTATCTTGCTGTACACCCATAGGTGAAAAGACCGGAGTAACCACTTGAGCCGCTTTCGACAGTACTGAGTTTTCGCTATCTTCATTACCGAATGAGCCGTCTGTACCAACAGAATTTAGGAAGCTCAAAATAGTCACAACTACTACGATAGTTTTACCTGCACCTAATACAAAGCGCTTCAGTTTCTGCCATGTTTTGATCATGACGTTTTGGAAGGTTGGCAGCTCATAGTCTGGCATTTCCATAACTAAGCTATCACTCGAACCTGGGTAGATGGTGTGCTTAAGTATTAAACCTGTAAATACTGCCGCTACAATACCAAGGATGTACAAAGCGAATACCACATTTTGACCGCTTTCTGGGAAGAAAGCCGCGGCGAACAAGGCATACACAGGAAGGCGAGCACCACACGACATAAATGGTGCCATGGATGCGGCGAGTTTGCGCTCACGCTCTTGGTCTAGGGTACGAGTTGCCATAATGGAAGGTACGTTACAGCCAAAACCTAAAACCAGAGGTACGAATGCTTTGCCCGGCAGACCGATTTTTTGCATAACTTTATCTAGCACGAACGCGGCACGAGACATGTAACCAGAGCTCTCAAGAACAGCAAGGAAAAGGTACAGAGCTGCAATCACTGGGATAAAGGTAGCTACCGTTTGAATACCGCCACCGACACCGTCAGCAATAAGCGTTACAAGCCAAACAGGTAAATGTCCATCCAGTAGATAGTGTCCACCATCAACCAGCAACGCACCGACACCAATGTCAAAGAAGTCGATAAATGCGCTACCAATGTTAATGGAGAACATAAACATTAGGTACATCACCACAAAGAAGAATGGCACACCCACCCACTTGTTCAGAATAAGTGCGTCTACTTTTTCAGTGAAGCTGCGACTTAGCTTACCTTCACTACGGCGAAGTTTCTTACATTGTTCGTGCAGGAACGTGTATTTGGTATCAGCAACCTGTAGATCGATATCAAGTTGAGTTTGCTTGCCAGCCAGTTCGATGTCGTCACGCTGTTCTGATGTCAATGAGTTCAACACCATCACATCTTTTTCTAATGCACGAATCGCTAGTGCTCGCGAATTAACCGTTTCTCCGGCAAAAACAGGTTCCACTTTCGCAATAGCCTGCTCCATTTCTGCGCCGTAATTAATGGCAAGAGCATCAAGGGTAAGACCTTGAACTACTGTTTTGTGTAGCCGTTCTTTTAGATTTCTGACTTGGTCTTTATCCGTCGCAGATAGCGTCATCACCGGACAGCCAAGCGCTTTCTCAAGCCCGGCAATATCCAATTTTACTCGTTCACGCTTTAACGCATCCATCTTGTTAAGTACAACTACCATAGGGCGACCCAGCTCACGTAGCTGGAGCGTCATATACAAGCTGCGCTCTAAACTGGTGGCATCAACAACGTTAATGATAAGATCAGCAGGATGAGTCAGGACAGCGCGAGAAGCTATCGATTCATCAATACTGTTACCATCATTGCCACTATCTAACGCGTAGATCCCCGGCAAATCTGTAAGTTGAAAGTCATCACCCGCGTGATGATATTGACCAGTTTTCTTTTCTACCGTGACACCAGCCCAGTTACCAACTTGTTGCTTAGCACCTGTAAGACCATTGAATAAGGTCGTTTTACCGCTGTTCGGGTTACCGACTGTCAGAATGGTGTAGTTCATTACACTGACTCCACTTCTATAGCTTGCGCTATGTTATTGCGAACAGCCAAAGAGACGCCACGAACCTCAATTTGCAGAGGGTCACCCATTGGAGCTCGACGAATAACTTTAACTTCGGTATTAGGTAATAATCCCATTACCATCAGTTTTTTACGGACATCATTCGACAGTCCTGTCAGTGCAGTGATTTTTCCACTGCTTCCGATATTCAAATCAGCAAGTTTCATTAAATCCACCCAAACTATGATTGGTAATGAGAAATATTAACATTAACAATAATTTTATATTTAAAAACTAAGGTTTCGCATTGCGCTAAATCAATTTTAGCGCCAACGCAACTGCAATATTTGTCAAAATGTTTCCGTCAATTACGTCAATTTCGGAAAACAAACCCAACCTTCATGACGAAAAGATGACTAGCAAAAAAGATAAATAAAAATAAAACCCTTTAATATCAATATATTAACAAAAACAAAAAACAATGGCGTAATACTCATAATAAGTTGCCGTTTTTTTTATAAGGAAAATAAGTGGAACTGCTTATAGTAAATCCCAACAGAGCAAACCTGCTCCTGTTAATCGAAATTCCAGAGGTGATGTGGTTAACCGCATCACTCCGGCAGCAAGCGAAGGTGTCATTGGCACCCGCGGTATGGTCCCCCGGCTATGCCGCGAATTTTTTTTCTTACTCGTCTCTCAAACTTCCTTCTCACGTCTACTTTTCTGATTTGTAAACAATTAACCTATTCCCCATACTCAGTAATAGATGGTCAAATGGAATTGGACACTATGTTTAAACTTAACGGAGATGTTGGTGAAAGTTTCGGCCCTTGGAAAATGGGACAAGATGCCTCCTTAATCCCACTTCTTGATATGGCTAACATTGCCTGTGGCTTTCATGCCTCTGATCCTGACAACATGATTAAGACTATCGAACTCTGTGTCACACATCAGGTTACAATTGGTGCCCATCCTGGGTATGCCGATAAAGAGGGGTTTGGGCGGCGCTCAATACCAATGACACAAAACGCCCTCATTCACTCCGTGCTTTATCAGATTGGCGCTCTTAAAGCACTGACAGAATACCAAGGCAGTCATGTAAGTTATTTTAAGCCACACGGCGCGTTATATAACGATATGATGCAGTCCGATGATATTTTGAGGTGTATGCTAATGGTGTCGGCCTCTATGAATTTGCCTCTTATGCTACTGGCAACAAATCGTGCCATGACCCACTCCAAAATGGCGAGTCAATGTGGAGCATCATTAATATTCGAAGCGTTTGTTGATAGACGCTACCAAACCTCTGGTTTATTGGCGCCGCGAAATCTAGAAGGCGCAGTGCTTCACTCTGAAACCGATATTCTTGGGCAAGCCTCATCCTTAGTCTCACAACATTCTGTACAAACCATTGACAATAAAACGTTGAAGTTAGATGCCGAGACACTCTGTGTGCATGGAGACAATGAGGCGTCAATTCGAGTCGCCAAAGCAATCCGCTCACTTATTGACGCTCAGGCCTTATCATGAATACCAACTTACGCATCATTGCGGTATCTGAGTCGGCACTTATGGTGTACTTTGGCGATGAAATTGAACTCTCTTTACCAAATGCGATTCGTCAGTTCAGCGACCGGATAGAGCAACAATTTGGGGAAGGTATACTCAATCTCACCCCTTCCTACACCAGCCTATTGGTGGAATATCATCCTTTAAGAGTGAATGAGCAGCAACTTCACCAGTTCATCACAAACATCAAGTTAATCGAAACAAATCTATCTACAACGTCGTCAATTACGGTTTTACCCGCCTACTACGCGCCAGAGGTAGGCCCAGAATTAGACAGCATGTCTCGTGACTTATCTCTTGCAATTGAGCGTATTATTGAAATACACAGCCAGACACTTTATACCGTTTGCGCTATCGGCTTCGCTCCAGGGTTTGCTTTTCTAGCTCAGGTGTCAGAAACCATCCAAGTTCCCAGACTGGTCACACCGCGACACTTTGTTCCAAAAGGAAGTATCGGTATCGCTAATAATCAAACGGCGGTTTATCCTCAAGATACGCCTGGCGGATGGCAAATCATCGGTAATTGTCCTATTGAACTTTATAACCCTCAGCAGCCACAAGACAGTAAGTTGAAGGTTGGAAATAACGTTCGATTCGAAGCAATAGACAAGCAAGAGTTCGTTCGCCTTGGAGGCAAGATATGCCAAAATTGGTAGTGCTCAATCAAGGACATCACGCAACTATTCAAGATCTTGGACGCCACCATTGCGCGCAATTTGGGCTAAGTCCTGGTGGAGTTAGTGATCTGCACGCCCACTGCTGGGGCCAGAAGCTGTTAGGTAACCCGTCGACCAACGCCAGCATCGAAATACTGCTTGGGCGAATAAAGCTGCGTGCTATTGGCAATATCGATGCTGTTCTTACCGGAGCTGATTGTCGCGCAATCAACGCTACTCGCAGTATTGCCTTGCCTCAGTGGCAACCCTTTCGTTTACGTGATGGCGAAGAATTACACTTATCCACGCCTAGACAAGGGCTAAGAACGTATTTATCGGTCCAAGGAGAGTTCCAAATTCCGCCTTTTCTACACAGTGTCGCAACAGTTGAAAGAAACCAAGTAGGAGGACTAGGAGAAGGAAAACCACTCGCTATTGGGGATATATTAAACATAGCGGATAGAGCCCACACCACACCAGTCAAGATGCCAAATTCGGTAATTCCACGTTATACGTCCAATTATCGACTCAGGCTCATCCCCACTTTTCAACACCATCAACTGCCATCGCAGACGATCAATGAAATACTGACATCGCAATATCGAATTTCAGCCAATAGCAATCGTATGGGTATCAGGCTCGAAAACGAAAACGGATCAACCCGTACGTCTTTACCTGCTGTTGGTTCGATGATCTCAGAAGGTATTGTTTGCGGAGCTGTTCAACTCCCGCCGGACGGGATGCCAATTATACTACTGCAAGATAGACAAACGTTAGGTGGCTACAAAAAACTTGGCACCGTCGCTTTCAGAGACTTGGCGAGACTTGCCCAGTTAAGGCCTGGCGACCACATTGAGTTTCACCTAACTAACCTTGAAGTCGAACGCCACAAACAACGCGCCTTTTATCAGTACTTTAAACTCTAATCGCTCGTTTCTTCTATATCCATGGCAGCAAATTTCGAGGGCGGTAAACCGAAATAGAGTTTGAAGCGTTGCGAGAAATATGACGGGTCGTTGAAACCACAAGCAAACGCCACGTCAGCCACTTTTTCTCCGTGTAATAGCATCTCACACGCTTTTTCCATTCTCACATCCGTCAGATAGTCAGTAAATGTCGCACCAAAAAGTGATTTAAAGCGACGCTGAAAACTGCGCTCGGAGATAAACAAAGATTTAGACGCCATAGCGGTACTAAACTCAGGATCATTAAAGTGTACTGATACCAATTGAGTCACTTGGCGTTTCCAGCTTTCATACTTGTCAGTTTTTACTTCAACTGATGAGATTTCTGTCTCTGGATTCAGTATAGAGCGAGTCTTCACCTCTGCCGATCCCGTCGTTGACTGCTCACCTGACAAAGTCCAACGCATGGTAATTCGATTTCGACCGTTTCGCTCTACAGGTTTCAACTCACCACCAGAGTGATGTATGTGGAAAGGAAGACTACTTGGACTGAAATCCAACTGATTAACGGCCATCGTATCTAACTGAGTTGCATTGCTTTCGCTAAAATTAGGGAGTGGTAGACCACTATCTTCAAAGCAAACGCTCAGTTTTGCTTGGTCGTCATCCAGAGTAATACGTATGACTTGACCACGAACCAAACGTCTCATTGCGTTAGCAAGTATTGAGTTAAATATAATGTCTAAGTCACAACTGTCTACTAACACAATATCGCGACTGGCGTGATTAACCAACTCAACATTGATTCCATAGCTGTCCAACTCTTTCTGCCATGCAGCCAGCGTAAACTTTAGGATTCGCATAACCGAGCATAACATGGGCTTTTGATTGCTATCTTCAAACACAGCACGCACACTTTTTAGGCTTTCACTCGCTTCATTGCTTTTGTGAGAGTAACTGGAATTTTCTAGCTTAAACTGTTTAGAGTGACTGATCGCCTGCTCCGTAAGTTCTCGAAGCACTTGATGACGTATATTAAATGCCTTTCTAAGTTGCTGATTGTTCCCCACCAAAACACGACTTTGATGTTGTAACTGTTCCGTCTTCAACGCAACTTGTGTTTTCAGAACGGTATTCATTGCTTGTATTCGGCGTGAACGCCAATAGATAAACATCGCCGTAGCACAAACAAAGCTCACACCGAGAAAGGTATAAAACCACCCTGTCATATACCAAGGTGTAAGAACATAGAACTCGAACACTTTGGTCCTAGAGCTATTTTGCTCGCCCGATATTGCAATTTCGATATGTTGCTTCCCGGGCTTTGGTTTATCAATATTTAACTGCTGCCCCTGCAATTGCTGCCAATTGGAATCACCAATCCGATAGACCAAGTTATTCCCTTGGGCAAATGGCCATAAACCTAACTGCAAAGCAATTGAATCACCAAACTCCACTTTAGGTGTTAATCCTGCTACACCACCAAGGTGAATGGGCTGGTTATTAATCGATACCTTCGACACTAAGACTTCCGGTAAAGGCAGCTGTGCATCAAGTAATGCTTTCGAACTGAACTCGACAATGCCGTAGCGTGAACCTACGATCACTTCATCACTTTTTTGACTGTAACTGCAACTGCCATTGATAAACTCATTATTGATTAGCCCATAAGGCGCACTAAAATGTTTAGTGATATCTCCTGAGGTCGAATAGGCAGAAATCCCCGCTGATGTCACGAGCCAAACACGCTCATCCGCTTGAGTAATACATACTGGACGAATGTTGTCGTGAAATAAAGGAAGGGTCCTAAAGGCTCGACTAGGCAGTGATAACGAAAAAGCTCCATAACCACTCGCCACCCAAACCTGCTCATCAGAAGAGGAAATTTCGATAACACTGCCGAAGGGTTCACTCTGCTTAATAAAGTGACTTTTGCCATTTTCAATCAGATAAAGTCCGTGGTCCGTCCCAACTACGGTGAGCTCTGGATTAACAACCTCAATTTCAGTGACCTTTGCGGGTAAATGTTTGCTCACCACCCATTCGTCACCAAAGTCTGTGACTTTTTTAGTCACTGTATTTACGCTCATCAACCTTAATCCATCACTCAGCCACAGGCTGTTGCCCGATCCTATCGCCAAGTGATCAACGTGTGTTGGTATGCTATCAATATATTGTCGAATAGGCGTGACCCGATATTTGGCAAGGTCGAGTTGCAACAGCCCTCTGTCAGTCACTAACCATAATTGTTTGTCTTGTTGGGTCAGTGATGATACACGTCCCCAAAATACCAGTGTTGAGATTCCCTTGCGGTCTATTGAATAGAGTGCAGATGGCGTAATGATCCAGTAGCCTCCCAATGGGTTTGCTACGACTTCCAATTTCGCCTCTACGCGCTGTAGCTCATCTTCTAACGACACCGTAAAACGGCGAAATAGATCACCATATTCCGAGAAATAGCGCATGCCATTGTCAGTGGCGATCCACATTCCATCCATTTTGTCTGATACTAACGCATATATCTTTTCACCAGATAAACTGAACTTGTCATTAATGTTATGTTCTACACGTTCAGCGCGATACGTTGCTTTATCAATTAGGAACAAACCATGCTCCGTTCCAACCCAGAAGTATTGAGTAGATTCTTGGAGTGTCAGTACATGAGCGCGATTCAGTAAATAGTAGTGTGACTCTTGGTTTACTAAGGAAAACTGCTCCACGCCCGCACTATATCCTATCAAAAGCTGGCGTGTTGAGGACGAATAGAATAATTCGGTAACCATGCCTCTATGGCTGGTCTTGAGTTGGGTCAAGGCTTGGTCTTGCCACTTAAACACACCTACATTTGTCCCTAAGAACCAAGTCCCATCAACTTTCAAAACGGCACGTATATCAATGTTTGAGCCACTGTAGAACCGATCAAAGATAGCTAGGTCGATTTGAGAAAAGTTCTGCGAATTTATATCCTGAACGTAAAGGTGTTTTTGGTCGGCAAACCAAACTCGCGGTCCGCTATGACCAATACGTTTTATGCTACCAGTGATTTCTACTTGATAGGCAACTTGCTCTTTGCCAAGCGGGTAGCGAGTCAATAGCTGATTATCTCTGGCATACCAAAACTGGCCATCTGCAAATGTAACGGTACGACTATTGAAGGATGCACCATTGAGCTCAACAAAACGAGAACCATCGAAAAATCGCACTTTATCATGTACATCAATAGACCATAACCCTCCCTCTTCTCCGGGGAATAGCTGTTTCGCAGCAAGAAACTTTCCTTCGGTTTGCAGAGTGAGTGGGTAGAATATTGGCGGTAATTCGACGGCATATGTAGTGACAGAATAAGCCCCCAACGCAGCCATGCTCAATAGTTTTGCTATAAAGCAAAACAAGTATGATGAAAACCCCCTGCTTCCGCCGCGTTTATGAGGTAGCGGTAAGACATTCGTTGATGAGTAATGAAAGCAATGGGTCAAAATAAACCTAGTTAATTTGCATCGATAATTATCGATAATTTAATAGATTTACTTAGTCAGGGAAAGTAATAGTGTGACTTCACTCATATAAATGATTGTTGGATCACGCTAGAGGTGATGGTCATCATCCGAAAAATTCAGAAAATAACTAACACCTCAAGCATCAAGTAGGATTAATCTGGCACAGATCAATTATTGAGTCATACAATCAACGATATTGGTCGAGATTGACTCAAGAAAAGTGAAATAGCTACCATCTGCCACTTTAATGTCGGTCCCCAGTGGGTCTAGCGTTCCGATAGAAGTATTGGTGCCACGAGTAACTGATTGAATCACGGCAGGCGTATATTGCGGTTCAGCGAAAACGCACTTCACATTTTGCTCACGAAGCGTGGTTTTAATCGAGATCAGTGTTTTCGCTCCAGGCTTGCGTTCTGGGCTCACCGTAAAGTGACCTAGATTGTTCAAGTCGAAGTAACTTTCGAAGTAACCATAAGCATCGTGGAAAACATAATACCCTTCCGACTGAATCGGTTTGAGCTGCTGCTGTATCTTCGTTTCCGTTGCATCTAAGTTAGCCTCAAATGCTTTGAGCTTTGCCAAATAGCCGGCTTCGTTTTTAGGGTCGAGCTCTATTAACTTCGCAGTAATGGCTTTTGCGACCTGTCGCGATTGTGCAGGCCCTAACCATACATGAGGGTCGTAGCTACCATGGTGGTGTCCTTCATGACCGTGATCATGGCCATCTTCGTCGCCATATTCTCTCAACGCTAAGCCAGGAACCGTTTGAATTTCCAGCACGTTATTTTTCCCCTCAAGAGACTTTTCAAGAAAGCTCTCCAGGTCGCTACCAAACCAAATGACCAGTTCACTACTTCGTAATTTTTTCACATCAGAGGGCTTTAAGGCATAATCATGAGGTGAGGCGTTTGCGCTTAACAACGAAGAAGCCGTTTGATCATCCAGAATCAGTTCATGGGAAATCATCTCGAACGGTTTTATACTATTAAGTACTTCAAATGCTTGCGATTTAAATGGAAGCAGTGTAGTAAGTGCCAAGATCGGAATGTAACGGTACATGTGCCCTCTAATTGTCTACTAGCGTGTGATGATTCGAAATGTTACATTATAACAATAAGCAATTGCAAATGAGTTCTATTCATGACTGAACTGATAAAGCTGAACGGTGTAACCGTTGAGTTCAGTAAACGTAAGGTTTTGGACGATATAAACCTCACGATAAATAAAGGCCAAATTTTAACGCTTATTGGCCCAAACGGTGCTGGTAAGTCGACACTAGTCAAAGTGTTGCTTGGCCTGCAAACTCGCTTTCAGGGAAACATTACCCGTGCCAAAAAGCTTAGAATTGGTTACGTCCCTCAGAAACTTAAGTTAAATGACACCCTTCCACTTAACGTGGAACGCTTTCTTGCACTTGCCGGAAAATACAGCGCACAAGAAAGACAAGATGCACTCAAACTTGTCGGTGCAGAGCACTTAATGAAGAGTAATATGCATCAATTGTCCGGCGGCGAGAATCAACGAGTCTTGCTAGCACGCGCTCTATTACAAAGACCTGACTTGCTCGTTTTAGATGAGCCTGCGCAAGGCGTCGATGTTCAAGGTCAGATTGACCTGTATGAACTCATTGATACATTGCGCCACCGTTTTGGCTGCGCGGTTTTTATGGTCTCTCATGACTTACATCTCGTTATGGCAAAATCCGACGACGTTATCTGTTTGCATCACCATATTTGCTGCCAAGGCAGTCCGCAAACCATCACGCAGCACCCGTCGTATATCGCACTGTTTGGCAGTGCAACTATAGAGACACTCGCTTTCTATCAACATCAGCACACCCACCATCATCATGATTTGTCCGGTGAACCTGTGAAGGGTGACGCTTCGCAATGTGCTCACCACAACCACGGACATACATCATGATTGAGTTCTTACTACCTTCTATTATCGCAGGTATAGGTATTGCTTTAATTGCCGGACCTCTTGGCTCATTTGTCGTATGGCGTCGTATGGCCTATTTTGGCGATACACTGGCCCATGCTTCACTAATGGGGCTCGCATTGGGTTTTCTACTGGATATCAATCTCTATTTAGCCCTGATTGTCTGCTGCATGGCTTTAGCTATTATCTTAGTGACCTTGCAGAAACAACGACTGGTTGCCACAGATACACTGCTCGGTATTCTCGCGCACAGTGCATTGTCGTTAGGTTTAGTTGCCGTCAGCTTCTTGGATAACATCCGAGTAGACTTGATGAGTTATTTGTTTGGTGATTTGCTTGCGGTATCGCCAACTGACTTAGTGTATATCTATGCTGGAGTGGCAGTCATAGGCGCCTTGCTGTTCGTCTTTTGGCGACCACTGCTCTCTACCACGGTTAATGAGGATCTAGCCGCAGTTGAAGGCGTCAATGTAGACCTAATGCGTCTTATCATTATGTTAATGGTCGGGTTAGTTATCGCTATAGGTATGAAATTCGTTGGCGCGTTAATCATGACGTCGCTATTGATCATTCCCGCTGCGACAGCGAGAAAATTTACCGTGACACCAGAGCAGATGGCAATCACCGCTTCGTTTATTGGCATCATCTCAGTATTTTGTGGCCTGAGTTTATCTTGGTTTTATGACACACCGGCTGGCCCATCGGTGGTCATCAGTGCCGCAAGCTTTTTCTTACTGGCACAGTTGGTTCCATCGAGAGCTTAACCCGTCAATACAATGTAAGCCCCTGCACAAAAAAGCCCCTGCCTTTTTCAAGGCAGGGGCTTTTTTTATACGTCGAATTACCAACCAGTAATTTCACGCAGACCTTTACCGATATCGGCTAGGCTCTTAACCGTTTTAACGCCTGCTGCTTCTAATGCTGCAAACTTGTCTTCAGCGGTACCTTTACCACCAGAGATAATCGCACCAGCATGGCCCATACGTTTACCTGGAGGAGCTGTAACACCAGCAATGTAAGACACTACTGGCTTCGTGACGTTATCTTTAATAAACGCCGCCGCTTCTTCCTCTGCCGTACCACCGATTTCACCGATCATTACGATCGCTTCAGTCTCTGGATCTTGTTCAAACAGCTTAAGAATGTCGATAAAGTTAGAACCAGGTATTGGGTCACCACCGATACCGACACAAGTAGACTGACCAAAGCCTTCATCAGTCGTCTGTTTTACCGCTTCATACGTCAGTGTTCCTGAACGAGAAACAATACCCACTTTGCCTTTCTTGTGGATGTGACCAGGCATGATACCAATTTTGCACTCATCAGGAGTGATAACGCCCGGACAGTTTGGACCAATCATCACCACGCCGGCTTCATCGAGACGTACTTTTACATCAAGGAGGTCAAGGGTCGGAATGCCTTCTGTAATAGTTACGATAAGCTTGATACCTGCATCGATAGCTTCAAGGATCGCATCTTTACAGAATGGTGCAGGAACGTAGATCACAGATGCTGTTGCACCCGTTTCTTCAACAGCTTCACGCACAGTGTTAAATACAGGTAAACCTAGGTGAGTTTGACCACCTTTACCCGGAGATACACCACCAACCATTTGTGTTCCGTATTCAATCGCTTGTTCTGAGTGGAACGTACCTTGACCACCAGTGAAACCTTGGCAGATAACTTTTGTATCTTTATTAATTAGTACAGACATTATTTGCCCTCCGCTGCAGCAACTACTTTTTCCGCTGCTTCTGTTAGCGAGTTTGCAGCAATGATATTAAGACCACTTTCTGCTAGTTTCTTTGAGCCTAGAGGCGCATTGTTACCTTCAAGTCGAACAACTACAGGGACTTCAACACCTACTTCTTCAACCGCACCGATGATACCGTCTGCAATTAGATCACAACGTACAATACCGCCGAAGATATTTACCAATACAGCTTTTACATTGCTGTCAGATAGGATGATTTTAAATGCTTCTGTAACACGCTCTTTTGTCGCGCCGCCGCCAACATCTAGGAAGTTCGCAGGTTGACCACCGTGAAGGTTTACGATGTCCATAGTACCCATCGCTAGGCCTGCACCGTTAACCATACAACCGATGCTTCCATCAAGAGCTACGTAGTTTAGCTCCCACTGTGCGGCATGTGCTTCGCGCTCGTCTTCTTGTGAAGGATCGTGCATTTCACGAAGCTTAGGTTGGCGGTAAAGCGCGTTTGAATCGATATTGATCTTACCATCCAGACACAATAGGTTGCCTTCGCCAGTAATAACAAGAGGGTTGATTTCCAGTAGGGCGAGGTCGTACTGTGCAAACATGTTGCCAAGACCCATAAAGATCTTCACAAATTGTTTGATTTGATCGCCTTCAAGACCCAACTTAAATGCAAGCTCGCGGCCTTGGTAAGCTTGAGGACCAACCAATGGATCGATTGCTGCTTTATGAATCAGTTCAGGTGTCTCTTCTGCTACTTTCTCAATTTCCACACCACCTTCTGTTGATGCCATGAAAACGATACGACGTGAAGCGCGATCAACGACTGCACCAAGGTACAGCTCGTTAGCGATATTTGATGCTTCTTCTACTAGGATTTTTGTAACTGGCTGACCATTGGCGTCTGTTTGGTAAGTCACTAGGTTTTTGCCTAGCCACTTTTGAGCAAACTCTTTAACACCGTCTTTGGTATCGTGAAGTTCAACGCCGCCCGCTTTACCGCGGCCACCAGCGTGAACCTGACATTTGACTACTTTCTTTTCAGTACTGATACGACCAGCGGCTTCGAACGCTTCTTGTGGGGTGTCACATGCGTAGCCTTCTGGTACAGGCAATCCGAATTCTGCAAACAGCTGTTTGGCTTGATATTCATGCAAATTCATTGTGCGATTCCATTTGTTATATCCCTGAGGGATTTTTTATTTCCATAAAACCGGTATCGGTTATACGTCTGTAGGAGTACTCGTTAGAGTCGCCTTAAGGGCTTACTAAGGAGCTAGGCGTGAGCAAGTCTAGCTCCTTTTATTTTAGACGTCTATACGTCCAAAATAAAAACAACGCTTAATTACACATCAAGTAGCAAGCGTGCTGGATCTTCCAGTAGTTCCTTGATGGTTACCAAGAAGCCTACGGATTCACGACCATCGATTAAACGGTGATCATAAGACAGAGCTAGGTACATCATCGGCAAAATTTCTACTTTGCCGTCCACCGCCATTGGGCGATCTTGGATTTTGTGCATACCCAAGATAGCAGCCTGAGGAGGGTTGATGATCGGCGTAGACATAAGAGAACCAAAGACACCGCCGTTTGTGATAGTAAAGTTACCACCTGTCAACTCTTCAACAGTTAGCTTACCGTCACGACCTTTAATCGCTAGCTCTTTGATACCTTTCTCGATGTCAGCAAAACCTAAAGTGTCACAATCTTTAAGTACCGGCGTAACCAACCCACGAGGAGTGGAGACGGCCATGCTGATGTCAAAGTAGTTGTGATACACAATATCATCGCCATCAATCGACGCGTTAACTTCAGGGTAACGCTTCAATGCTTCTGTTACTGCTTTCACATAGAAAGACATGAAACCTAAACGTGTACCATGACGCTCTTCGAATTGGTCTTTGTACTGCTTACGAAGGTCCATGATAGGTTTCATGTTCACTTCGTTAAATGTTGTCAGCATCGCCGTACTGTTCTTCGCTTCTAGCAAACGCTCAGCAACACGCTTACGCAGGCGCGTCATCGGAACACGCTTCTGGCTACGAGCAAGCACAGGAGCCACAGCTACTTCAGCTTCCGCTTTAGGTGCCGCTTTGGCTGCCGCTAGGTGCGCTTCAATATCTTCACGTGTGATACGACCACCAACACCAGTGCCTGTCACATCATTTGCCGTCAAATCATTCTCAGCTAATAAGCGACGAACCGCAGGGCTCAATGCATCATTAGATTCTTCTGTTAGCGACGCTTTGTGGCGCTTATCTGGAGAAGCTTCCGTAGAGTCAGTCGTATCGCTAGTTGGCTCACCCGCGACAGCGCCTGGCTTAAGCTTAGCGATTAGCTGTTTAGAAAGTACCGTTGCACCTTCTTCTTCAATAATTTCCTCTAGAACACCCGCATCAGGAGCCGGTACTTCTAGAACTACTTTATCGGTTTCGATATCAACGATAACTTCATCACGCGCTACCGCTTCGCCTGGTTTTTTATGCCAAGTTGCGACTGTCGCGTCTGCAACTGATTCAGGTAAGTCTGGAACCAGAATTTCAATTGTCATATCTGTGTCTTCCTTTTACTTCTAGTTCTTAATCTAGAGTCAACGCGTCTGAAATTAACGCTTTCTGTTGTTTTAAGTGTACTGACATATAACCTACTGCCGGAGATGCTGATGCTGGTCGGCCAGCATAGTTCAGCTCTGCTCCTACAGGGATTGCCGCACGGAAGTTATGTTGGCTCGAATACCAAGCACCTTGGTTTTGAGGCTCTTCTTGACACCACACAAAGTCTTTAGCGTTGGTATAAGCAGCAATCTTCGCTCTTACGTCATCCATTGGGAATGGGTACAACTGCTCAATACGAACGATAGCAACGTCATCTTGGTCGTTGTTACGACGCTGCTCAAGTAAGTCAAAGTAAACTTTACCTGAACAGAAAACGACACGTTTCACGTTCTCTGGAGCGATATCATCAATTTCCCCGATCGCAGGCTCAAACGTACCTTGTGCAAGCTCTTCAATAGTTGAAGTACACAGTGGATGTCTTAGTAGCGATTTTGGCGACATTACGATAAGCGGTCTGCGCATCGGGCGAACCACTTGACGACGAATCATGTGATAGACCTGAGCTGGCGTAGATGGGATTACCACTTGCATGTTTTGTTCAGCACAAAGCTGCAAATAACGCTCCAGTCTTGCCGAAGAGTGTTCTGGGCCTTGGCCTTCATAACCGTGTGGCAATAGCATAGTTAGACCACACAAACGCCCCCACTTTTGTTCACCAGAAGATATGAACTGATCGATGACAACTTGTGCACCGTTAGCGAAATCACCAAATTGCGCTTCCCAAATGGTTAGGCCGCTTGGTTCCGCTGTAGCATAACCGTATTCAAATGCCAGTACTGCTTCTTCAGACAGTACGGAGTCAAAGACTTGGAAAGGTCCCTGTTTGTCGTGCAGGTTAGCTAGAGGAATATAAGTACTTGCATCATCTTGATTATGCAGAACCGAATGTCTGTGGAAGAAGGTTCCTCGGCCTGAATCTTGACCAGAAATACGAATACGTTTTCCATCATCCAGAAGTGTGGCGTACGCTAGGGTTTCAGCCATACCCCAATCGATCATTTTTTCACCACTCATCATAGCAGCGCGATCGTTGTAGAGTTTATTTACTCGGCTTTGCAATTTATGGCTATCTGGATACTGGCCAAGACGTTGACCAAGCTCAATAAGACGCTCTGTCTTCACTTCACTTGCCCATGTTTCGTCCCACTCTCGGTCCATATATGGAGACCAGTCGACTGAGTGCAGAGCCATAGGACGCCATTCTTTACATACCACTTCGCCTCTATCCAATGCATCACGATATTCATTGATCATTTGAGTCGCAGTTTCAATATCACTCTCTTCACGCTCGATAAGCACATCGGCATACAACTTACGTGGAGTTGGGTGTTTCTTGATTTTCTGGTACATCAATGGCTGAGTGGCATTTGGTTCATCTGCTTCGTTATGGCCGTGGCGACGGTAACAAACTAAGTCAATGACCACATCTTTCGCAAACTCATTTCTGAAGTCCAATGCGATTTGAGTAACAAATGCAACGGCTTCAGGATCATCAGCATTAACATGGAATATAGGTGCCTGTACCATCTTAGAGATGTCTGTACAGTACATCGTAGAGCGCATGTCATGTGGGTTTGAAGTAGTAAAGCCTACTTGGTTATTCACAACAATTCGAACCGTACCACCGACTCGGAAGCCTCGTGCTTGGGACATGTTGAACGTTTCAGCAACCACACCTTGACCCGCAATTGCAGAGTCACCGTGGATGGTAATAGGCAGTACCGAACGACCATCTTTATCGCCTAAGCGATCTTGACGAGCACGCACAGAACCAATAACTACTGGGTTAACGATCTCAAGGTGAGATGGGTTAAATGCTAGAGCTAAATGCACATCTCCACCAGGCGTTGCAAAGTCAGCAGAGAATCCTTGGTGGTACTTAACATCACCAGTACCCCATGTTTCGTCATGCTTACCAGCAAACTCATCAAACAAGTCTTGTGGTTTCTTACCCAAGACGTTGACCAGCATGTTCAAACGACCACGGTGCGCCATACCAATCACAACTTCACGCATCCCCTTGCTACCAGCATGGCGGATAAGTTCTTTAGTCATTGGAATAAGGGCGTCACCACCTTCTAGAGAGAAACGCTTCGCGCCTGGGAACTTCGCGCCTAAATAGCGCTCAAGACCTTCCGCAGCAGTCAGTTCTTCAAGGAAAGTGTGTTTATGTTCAATATCAAAGGAGGGTTGACCGACTACTGATTCTAAACGCTGCTGGATCCAACGTTTTTGTGCGGTGTTGGTCATGTGCATGTATTCTGCACCAACGGAGCCACAATAGGTTTTTTGCAGCGCCTTGTGGAGATCACGTAATGTCATGCTTTCTTGCCCAATAGCAAAAGAGCCAACATTAAATGTCTCATCTAAATCATCTTCAGTAAGAGAGTGGAAAGCAGGTTCCAGCTCTTCAACAATCGGACGTTTCCATAAACCCAGCGGATCTAGGTTAGCAGCTTGGTGACCGCGGAAGCGGTAAGCGTTGATTAGCTGCAGTACTTTAACTTGTTTAGCATCGACCTCGGGGTCACTTACTTGAACACTTGAATGCTTTGTTTCTTGAGCGAGTCGTCGGAAGTAATCACGGACACGTGAATGCGGTTGTTCAACCACATCGTCAGGTTGCACAGGCAACCCTTCAAAAACACGTCTCCACTCCTCACTTACCTGATCGGGATCACTTAGATACAGTTCGTAGAGGTCTTCTACGTACGTTGCATTGGCGCCTGCCAAGTGTGAAGACTCGAGCCATGCCTTCATCACACCATTGTGCATATTTTCCCTTAACCAGTAGTAGTTTTCACGTATGCTTCGGTCTACGCCGAGCTATTAGAAGCCGGCTCTTCCTAAAGGTCGAGCCGGCAATTTTATTATTTGTTACACCGAACGATTCACAAGCATTGACTTGATGTGGCCAATTGCTTTTGTCGGGTTTAATCCTTTAGGACATACACTGACACAGTTCATGATGCCATGACAACGGAAAACGCTAAATGCATCGTCAAGATTTGATAAGCGTTCATCTGTTGCTGTATCGCGGCTGTCAATCAACCAACGGTACGCGGCAAGTAGACCTGCTGGTCCGATGAATTTATCTGGATTCCACCAGAATGACGGGCAGGATGTCGTACAACATGCACACATAATGCACTCATACAATCCATCCAAATGCGCTCGCTCTTCTGGCATCTGCAGATTTTCACGCGAAGGTGGCAAATTGCCATCCGAAATAAGAAACGGCTTAACTTTCGCGTAGTTATCATAAAACTGAGTCATGTCGACAATCAAGTCACGAACTACAGGTAATCCAGGAAGTGGTCGAATTACGATCTCGTTCCCTTCCAAAGCTGACAGTGGCGTGATACAAGCCAGGCCATTTTTGCCATTCATGTTTAGGCCATCAGAGCCACAAACACCTTCACGACAAGAACGACGGAATGATAACGTTGGGTCTTGCTCTTTCAGAAGAATCAGAGCATCTAACACCATCATGTCAGAGCCTTCATCGACTTCAAGCGTGTATGCCTTCATGTAAGGCTTATTATCTACATCCGGATTGTAACGGTATAGAGAGAATTTAAGTTTCATAGTCTGGTCCTCCCTCTAGTACGTACGTGCTTTCGGTGGGAAAGCTTCACGATGAACAGGCGTCATGTTGACATCACGTTTCGTCATCTGTTCAGTTTCCGGGTTGTAGATAGAGTGACATAGCCATTGCTCGTCATCACGGTCTGGATAGTCAAAACGGGCGTGTGCTCCGCGACTTTCTGTACGGTAGTTCGCCGCAACCGCTGTTGAAAATGCCGTTTCCATCAAGTTATCAAGCTCTAAACACTCAACGCGTTGGGTATTAAACTCTGAAGACTTATCTGCAAGGTGTGCGTTTTGTAAGCGCTCACGAATCACTTTTAGCTCTTCTAGACCTGTTGCCATTGCATCACCTTCACGGAATACCGAGAAGCTGTTTTGCATACAAGTTTGCAGATCTTTACGAATTTGGACAGGGTCTTCACCTGAAGTGCTGTTTTCCCAGCGCATAGTACGTGCCAGTGACTCTTCAATGTCTGATTCCGTCGCTGGACGAGCTTCTGTTTGCGCGGCCAGAGTTTCACCAAGGTGAAGACCAGTCGCACGACCAAATACCACGAGGTCAAGCAATGAGTTACCACCAAGACGGTTAGCACCGTGAACCGATACAGAAGCAATTTCACCACAAGCAAAGAGGCCTTGAACTTCAAAGTCGTTTCCTGAAGCATCTTGTTTAATAGCTTGACCAGAAACTTGCGTTGGTACACCACCCATCATGTAGTGACACGTTGGAATAACAGGGATTGGTTCTTTAACTGGATCAACGTGTGCAAACGTTCGAGAAAGTTCGCAAATACCTGGCAGACGTGACTCAAGTACGTCTTTGCCTAGGTGATCCAATTTCAGTTTAATGTGTGGACCCCAAGGACCATCGCAGCCGCGGCCTTCACGAATTTCAATCATCATTGAACGAGCAACTACATCACGACCAGCAAGGTCTTTTGCATTCGGTGCATAACGTTCCATGAAGCGTTCGCCATCTTTATTAAGAAGGTAGCCACCTTCACCACGACAACCTTCTGTTACCAGTACACCAGCACCAGCGATACCCGTTGGGTGGAACTGCCACATTTCCATGTCTTGCATAGGAACGCCTGCACGCAGAGCCATACCGACACCATCACCCGTGTTGATGTGAGCATTGGTCGTAGAAGCGTAGATTCGACCTGCACCGCCTGTCGCTAGAATGGTTGCTTTAGACTTGAAGTAACAAATCTCACCAGTTTCCATGCATAACGCGGTACAACCAAGAATCGCACCGTCTTGGTTTTTCACTAGATCTAGCGCATACCACTCTGAGAAGATCGTGGTCTTGTGCTTAATGTTTTGTTGATAAAGCGTATGAAGCAAAGCATGACCAGTACGGTCTGCTGCAGCTGCAGTACGTGCTGCCTGCTCACCACCAAACTCTTTAGACTGACCACCAAATGGACGTTGGTAGATCGAGCCATCTTCAAAACGAGAAAACGGTAGACCCATCTTTTCTAGTTCAATAACAGACTTAGGACCATTCTTACACATATACTCAATAGCGTTTTGGTCACCAATGTAGTCAGAACCTTTAACAGTGTCATACATATGCCACTGCCAGTTGTCTTTATGAGAGTTTCCTAGCGCTACTGTGATACCACCTTGAGCGGATACTGTATGTGAACGAGTAGGAAATACTTTGGATAGCAATGCACATGATAGGCCTTGCTCTGAAATTTGTAGTGCAGCACGCATGCCCGCACCACCAGCGCCGATTACTACGGCATCAAACTCACGAACTGGAATAGACACTTACGCACCCCACAGAATAAAGAAACCAGAGAAGAAGTAACCAAGTAGCACTGCGATGAAAGTCAGTTGCAGCGCACCACGAAGCTTGGCACATTTGATGTAGTCTGTAAGAACTTGCCATAGACCAATCCACGCATGAATCAGCACTGAAGCTAGCGCCAACATAGTGAAGACTTTAGTGAAAGTACCACCAAAGAAATTGGTCCACGATACGTAGGAAATGTCTCCTGCAAACGCGCAGAAGCTCACGAGATAAATCGTATAAAGCGTCATAATGATAGCGGTAGCACGAATCAATAAGAAATCGTGTACGCCATTACGACCAAATGTTGAGACGTTGTTTACCATACCAATACTCCAGCCAGCAGTGACAGAACGCCTGTCACGATGAAGGCAACCTTAGCGCTTTTGGTGCCCGACTCGAGCTCCTCAAAATAACCTAGGTCCATAATCAAATGACGTACACCACCAACAATGTGGTACGCCAATGCCGTCAAAATTCCCCAAAGGATAAATTTCACAAAGAAACCATCGACGATGTCAGCAGCTTCTGCGAAACCAATCGGAGAAGAGAGTGATTTGGATAGTAACCAAAGAAGTATACCGATCGACACAAACGTAATCACACCCGACACACGGTGCAGGATGGAAGCGATTGCTGTGATCGGAAAGCGAATTGTCTGCAAATCTAAATTAACAGGTCTGGACTTTCTTTCTTTCACGGGCTTGCTCACTCAGCTCCATTGAGCCATTTATTGTTATGAATAAATTTTGGTCCGTAAGCCTCAAAAGTTAACATAAAGTTAACAATAAATTCGTGTTACAAGAGAGATAATTGTAACAATAATGTTAACAGACTAAGATCCAAATCGACCTCACCTCGGTTTGTACCCTAGAATTTATAAGGATTTGACCAACAATTTCACCGCAACTATACGGTTGGCAACATTCTAATACAATTGGTGTAACAAAATATGCTACACAGAACAGATTTTTAACCATTTTTCTATAAAAAATCATAACAAGTGCACACATCACCGTTTAAAAATTGACTTTAACTGCGAAGCGAAGTAAAAAATTGGCACACAAACATCCTGGACGGATTAAATAATAAACAAAGGAGATTGTTATGGCAGATAAGAAAGCGACCCTTCATATTGAAGGTCAAGCGCCAATCGAGCTGCCGATTATGGATGGTTCTATCGGACCACAAGTAGTCGACGTTCGTAAACTTGGAGCCAATGGTTACTTTACTTTTGACCCAGGTTTTCTTGCCACTGCATCCTGTGAATCTCAAATCACTTATATCGACGGCGGCAAAGGTGTACTACTGCACCGTGGCTTCCCAATCGATCAGTTAGCTAATAATGCAGACTACCTTGAAGTTTGCTATATCCTTCTTGTTGGTGAAGCCCCTACACGAGAAGAATATGAGAGTTTCAAACAAATCGTTACACGCCACACCATGGTTCATGAACAAATCGCGAGTTTCTTCCACGGTTTCCGTCGCGATGCTCACCCAATGGCGGTTATGTGCGGTGTTGTAGGAGCTCTTGCAGCCTTCTATCACGATTCTTTAGACATTAATAATGATACACACCGTGAAATCGCGGCTTATCGTTTGATTTCTAAGATGCCGACACTTGCAGCTATGTGTTACAAGTACTCAATCGGTCAACCATTCATCTATCCTCGTAACGACCTAACGTATGCGGAAAACTTCCTACACATGATGTTTGCTAACCCATGTGAAGAGTACGAAGTGAACCCTATCGTTGCACGTGCGATGGATAAAATCTTCACCCTGCACGCAGATCACGAGCAAAACGCTTCGACTTCTACAGTACGTCTTGCTGGCTCATCGGGTGCTAACCCATTTGCGTGTATTGCAGCTGGTATTGCATCACTATGGGGCCCTGCTCACGGCGGTGCCAACGAAGCATGTTTGCGTATGCTTGAAGAAATCGGTTCCGTTGATCAGATTCCTGAATTCATCGAGCGCGCGAAAGATAAAGACGATCCATTCCGCCTAATGGGCTTTGGTCACCGTGTTTATAAAAACTATGACCCACGTGCAACAGTAATGCGCGAAGCGTGTCACGAAGTACTGAAAGAACTAAACATCAAAGATCCACTGCTCGACGTGGCAATGGAACTTGAGCGTATAGCACTTTCAGATGAGTACTTTGTTGAGAAGAAACTGTATCCAAACGTAGACTTCTACTCAGGTATTATCCTTAAAGCGATTGGTATCCCTGTTTCTATGTTTACGGTTATCTTCGCGATGTCTCGTACTGTGGGTTGGATTGCGCACTGGAACGAAATGCACAGCGATCCGGGCAACCGTATCGGTCGTCCTCGCCAGCTATATACTGGTGAAGAAATGCGTGATTTCAAACCGCTTCACGAACGTGAATAACAGAGCACATCAATCAGATACAACATCTGAAAACAAAAGAGCAGCGTAAGCTGCTCTTTTTTATTGGAAGAAAATCTATACTGGATTATCAATGTCGATAAACTCGACCTCAAGGCCATGCGCCGATGCTAACCACTCACCCAAAGCCTTAATACCATATCTTTCAGTTGCATGGTGGCCCGCCGCAAAATAGTGAATGTTCAATTCACGAGCTGTGTAGGTTGTACGCTCGGAGATCTCACCGGAGATAAATGCATCGAGTCCTTTAGATGCAGCAAGTTCAATATAGTCCTGACCACCACCGGTGCACCAACCAACCGTTTCAATCATTTTATCCGCTTGTTCAGGTGCAATGTGAAGCGGTTCTCTAGAGAGAACCTGAGCAATTTTCTGGGCAAAGGCTTCACCAGTCATCGGTTGAGCCAGTTTACCAAACATAGCTACAGACTGAGGATGCCCCTCAAGTCCCTCAATCACTTCAATGTCGAGTAATTCAGCTAATCTCGCATTGTTGCCAAGTTCAGGGTGTATATCCAGAGGTAAATGGTAACCATACAAATTAACATCATTTCTAATAAGGGTGCGGATACGTTTACCTTTCATACCACGAATGGCTTCAGGTTCGCCTTTCCAGAAATAACCATGATGAACCAATAGAGCATCCGCATTAACAGATACCGCATAATCGATTAGCGCTTGGGAGGCAGTAACACCTGTCACTACCTTTTTTATTTCACTCGCGCCTTCAACTTGTAGTCCATTTGGACAATAGTCTTTAATCAGTTGAGGCGACAGCTTTTCATTGAGCACCGCTTCGAGTTGTAAGTTATTCATAGCACTTCCTGAGCAATTTCTTGATTTCCGTGGTTATAGCAATTTAATCTAGGGTTGTCGAAAGGAAAACGCAAACACATGAGCATGAATACAATAAAGGAATTCTTATCTTGGATAAGGACAAGTCCTAGTCTAATGATGAATGACCACAGAATCTCCCCCTACTTCCCCAGCGTCGATATGGATTCAAACGTTGCGGTTCACAGCGACTATGACGGCAACCCTAGACTCGGTTTTTTATATCAGGAACTGTGTCGTCGACAGTTTGAAGCAAGTCATGAATATCAGGTTATAGTCGAAGAATTGCAGTTGCAGCAAAATAACCGAACTATTGGTGCTATCGACTTTATTCTGGATAACCTTGCTACTGAGCAAATCGAGCATTGGGAAGTGGCAATAAAGTTCTATTTACTCAAGGACGGCTATTGGTATGGACCAAATGCCAAAGATCGCCTGGATAAGAAATTGCATCGCATGCTTGAACACCAACTAATGATGACTCGCACAGAAGCGTTTCAAGCTCTGTATCCGAACATTGATGACATTTCTCAGCACCTACTGATGCAAGGCAGACTTTACGTCAACCCATTTGAAAAGACTGAAGTTCCAGAATACTGCTTAGGTTTGAAGATCAATCCGCAGCGAGTCACTGGCTTTTGGTGTTATCAAAGTCAGTTTAAAAAGGTGACGGAACCTTTGTACCAACTACCTAAACCTCTTTGGGCAACGGGATTCAACAACGAAAACAAAGTGCCAGTGACCGAACTGCCAAAACACTTTATTCATTGTCAGTCTGAAACTGGTCAGTTTTGGTTTATCGTTCCCGATGACTGGCCGCAGAATAGTATGTGACTTTAAAGCCATAACTAACGGGCATAAAAAATGGGCCCTAATAAAGTGCCCATTTTTACCTTGTGAGTTTGTATATCGCTTCAAAGAAGATCCTTAAGGGCGATACACCTTCACATTGTTAAAACCTTGTTCTTGCAAATACAGTGCTTGAAGACGACTCATTACACCGCGATCACAGTACAGCAGATACGTTTTCGACTGGTCTAAGTCACCAAACTTGGTTCCTAACTTAAAGAATGGAAGGTGTTGAACTTCAACGCCATCGAGTTCCAACGGACTCTCTTCCTCTTCTTCTGCGCTACGAATATCTAAAACGATAGCGTGCTCTTCAACTGCTTGAACTTGCTCAACTTCAGGCGCTTGCTCCTGACTTTCTTTTTCGATATCACGAATGTCCATCATTCGCGCATCACGCACGACTTGCTCAAGAATCCCAAAGTTGAACTTCTCTTCTTCAGCTTCTAGCTTAGTTTTCACAGCCTTCACGGTTGGCTTACGTGAAATCACACCGCAGTACTCTGGCATGGTCTTAGCGAAATCTTCAGTACCGATTTCACGAGCAAGGTCGATGATATCTTCTTTATCCCAGTTGATCAGAGGGCGCAGAATTAATGTGTCAGTGACACCATCGATATGACGTAAATTAGTCAGCGTTTGGCTGGATACTTGGCCGAGTGCTTCACCCGTTACCAAGGCTTCAATGCCAAACTTTTCAGCAAGCATTCCACCAGCACGCATAAACATACGCTTAAGAATAACGCCCATTTGGCCGTCTTCTACTTTTTCAAGAATTTCAGCTACAACTGGCTCAAAGTCCACCGAGATGAATTTTACTTTCGCAGAAGAGCCGTACTTGTTCCACAAGTAATGTGCAACTTGCTTAACGCCAATCTCGTGAGCAGGACCGCCCAAGTTGAAGAAGCAATAATGCGTTTTAGAACCGCGTTTAATATGCAGATAGCTCGACACGCCAGAATCAAAGCCGCCTGAAATCAAGCTCAGCACATCTTCTTGTGTTCCGAGAGGGAAACCACCAAGTCCTTTATGGCGAGCGATGATTTGATTCAGTTTATCGTTCGCGACTTCGATGTTTACTGTTACATCAGGCTTAGACAGTTTCACACGAGCACTTTCGACAGCTTGGTTCAAGCCACCGCCAACATAGCGCTCAAGCTCGATCGAGGTGAAGTCGTGTTTGCCGCGTCGCTTAGCTCGAACAACAAAAGTTTTGTTTTCGATACGGCTGCCGTTTAGTTCCAACACCTGCTCGTAGATATCGTGCATATCTTCAAAATCAGATTGCTGAACCTCAAGAACATGATGGATACCCGGGGTGTGAGTTAGGATCTCCAACACCTCGTTGTAGTATTCATCAGAGCTAGCATTCACTTCAATGTGGTCACGACGGTTATATACCGCTACAGATTCCGTACGGCGCTGGATAATAATTCGCAGGTTGCACTCTAAGATTCTTGTAAAGCGCTTACGCACTGAATCGCTTTTCACAAAAATCTCTGGATGGGGCTTTACGATAAATCTCATAGTCTTTTCACATCTCGTTGCAATGCTGTCTGAGCACGACAGTATAGGTAACAAATATCAACTGTAGTACAAACTCACCCAACTCATCGTGCCAAGTTTGAGACTAGAGCGGGCATTCGTCTATTTTGGGGCGCAAGTATATACTCTACGTAGTTAAGATGCGAGTGTTGCAATTGTAGCGTTCAGCACAATAAAAAACACCAGCGTAGAACGCTGGTGCTTCATAGTAATAATGCTCGTTTATTGGCCGTCTGCGGACACCTCATCGGTGTACACAGGCTCCCCTTGCATAATGCTGATTTCAACACGGCGGTTACGAGCCCTCTGTCGCTCAGTATCATTCGGCCCCAAAGGTTCGGTATCAGCGACTCCAAGAACTCGCAGTCGTTGATGAGAAAAGCCTTTTACTTTTTCCATCTCTTGAGCCACGGAGACTGCGCGCTGAGAGGACAAGTCCCAATTGGAGCGATACAGCTCAGAGTCCAGGGGCAAGTTGTCGGTATGCCCAGAAACACGAACTTGACCCGGAATATCTTTGACCAAATCTGCCACTTGACGAACCAGAGGCCTAAACTTAGGCTGCAAGAAGGCCGACCCCTCTGGAAAGGCACCTTTTTCTTGAATTCGAATCACCAGTTGTTGTCCCAAGTTGTCCACTTCAACGGCACCCTGATTAATCTCTTGCTGCAACGCTTTCTTGATGATCTCCTCTAGTTTATCGAGATCTTCATTTTCTTGTTCGCTCTGTGCCGACGCTGTACCAATCTGGTTCTTTTGAGTCCTGTCCGCTGTTTGACCACCCGTCATTTTTCCATCGTCTCGCTGATTACCACCAGCGCGATCCGACTCTCCTTCATGAAATTCCAACGTTTGCTGAGTGATGTCCATAGTCTGCTGCATAATGACGTCAATTGGCGTCGGCTCGGGGCGACCTGGTCGGAATTCTTGTGCGATGATACTGGTACCCTTAGGGATATCTTTCACCTCAAGGCGATTTTGTACCCCGAAAGCAAACTTCATAGAGCCCGCAATCTGCTTGAACTTCAGTACATCCATCTCTGAAAATGACAACAGAAGTACAAAGAAGCACATGAGTAGCGACATCAAATCCGCAAATGTACCCATCCATTGGGGAAGACCCGGTGGTGGACAATCGCATTTTTGTTCCTCTTCCACAGCTCCTCCTACGCCAATTTAATGTGTGAGACCAGCATGTTACTCACCGTCCAAATCAAAGGCTCGCTTGCTTTCATTGAGGTAATTTTTCAAATAGCCATCAATCACGCGAGGGTTTTGACCATCTTGAATCGCCAAAACACCATCCATAATCAAACGACGATTGAGTTTTTCTTGCTCGCGACGCAACGTCAACTTGTCAGCAATCGGGAAGAAAAGCATGTTGGAAAGAATGGCTCCATACAAGGTTGTTAATAGTGCCACCGCCATTGCAGGGCCGATCGACTTTGGATCGTCCATGTTAGAAAGCATCGCAACTAGACCGATAAGGGTACCGATCATTCCCATTGCAGGAGAGACGTCACCAAATGCCTTAAATACGCCAGCTCCTTTCACATGACGTTCATCGGTTAATGCGATGTCTTTTTGCATCGCGTTACGTACGACTTCTGCATCGTGACCATCAACCAGCAGATCGATACCTTTTTGCATAAAGCTGTTCTGGATATCCATTTCCTCTAGTGCAAGGAAACCACCCTTACGTGCCGCATCCGCCATTTCGACAATTTTCGCGATTAAGTCTTCAGGTTCATCGGTTTTGAACATGAAAGCTTTGCCGGCAATCTTCGTTGCACTAAAGAACTGGCTCAGAGTGAACTTCATCAACACCACAAATGTCGAACCACCAATTACGATGAATACCGACGTGGTATCGTAGTAAGTCATGATGCTGCCACCTAGCACCATCGCCATAATGATCGAAGCGGCCCCACCAATTAGGCCTATCAGCGTTGCTAAATCCACTCAACACTCCATAAATAATTGCCATCAATCGACATTGACGAACCTGAATATCCGCACGAGTCTATCGCGTTATATTCAGGTTATCGACCACATGCCCATATCTTTAAGTAATTTATGACCTGAAAATCACAAAATTCCCCTTTCCCTCTTCTTTAGGTCGGAGTGAATTCGAGAAATCGCCATAAAACAACACCTTCCCCAGTTTCTATATCCATCCTGTTGAACAAATTTGTAGCAGAAACAAAAAGTGGAAAGCATCTTGGTTACATTTTTGGCACCATTAGTTTGACCATCCGTTAAGGCTAATGTAACGTTCGAACATTTCTGATAAAACAAGTAAGTTATGGCGACGAAAAAACCAGAGAACATGTCGTTTGAAGCGACAGTGGATGAGCTCGATATGCTTGTCGAACAATTAGAAAATGGTGACCTTGCATTGGACGACGCTTTGAAGAAGTTTGAACGTGGTATCGCTTTAGCTCGCGCTGGGCAACAAAAGCTTACAGAAGCAGAACAAAAAGTCAGCATCCTGCTAGCCAAAGATGACGACGCAGAACTTGATGACTTCTCCCAGTCAGCAGAATAGAACCAAAAGTGAGTATCCCCATGATTGAGGCTTTAAAGTCTTATCAACAACGTAATAACGAGCAACTGGACGCTTGGCTCGACCACTACCCTTTCCAAGAGCAAAGATTAATAGAAGCAATGCGATATGCATTGCTTCTTGGCGGTAAACGCGCTCGCCCTTTCCTTGTTTATGCTACCGGACAGATTTTTGGTTGCACCAATGAGCAATTAGATACTCCGGCCGCTGCTATTGAGTGTATTCATGCCTATTCGCTGATCCACGACGATCTTCCTGCAATGGATGATGACGAACTCCGTCGAGGTCAAGCGACTTGCCATATTCAATTCGATGAAGCGACTGCAATTCTAACTGGTGATGCACTACAAACGCTGGCCTTTACCATTTTATCTGAAGGTAAATTGGCATCCTTTGCCAATGAGCAACGTATTACTATGGTACAAAAGCTCGCTCACGCTTCGGGTGCTGCTGGCATGTGTATTGGGCAAGCGCTCGATCTAGAAGCGGAGAACCGCAATGTGACGCTGGAAGAGCTTGAGCGTATACATCGTCATAAAACAGGGGCATTGATTAAGTGTGCTGTCCAGTTGGGTGCTTTAGCAGCTGGCGATAAAGGGGGGCAATACCTACCTCAGTTGGAAAATTACGCTGATGCAATTGGACTCGCTTTTCAGGTACAAGACGATATTTTAGATATTGTCGGCGACACGGAAACCCTAGGCAAACCTCAGGGTTCAGACGTCGAACTTAACAAAAGTACTTACCCTGCTTTGCTAGGATTAGAAGGGGCTCAGCAAAAAGCAGCGCAGCTTTTTGAAGAAGCACTTTGTGCTTTAGAGGCTATACCCTACAATACTCAATTACTCGAAGATTTCGCCCGATATGTCATCGAGCGCAACAACTAAACAGAATTAAAGCGCTAACACTATGACACTTGATATTTCAAAATATCCAACACTGACATTAGCAAATACACCGGAAGAACTTCGCTTGATGCCAAAAGAGTCACTTCCGAAGCTTTGTGAGGAGCTTAGAACGTATTTGTTAAACTCTGTGAGCCAATCAAGCGGACACTTGGCTTCTGGCTTAGGCACGGTTGAATTAACTGTCGCCCTACACTACGTATACAACACGCCTTTCGACCAATTGATTTGGGATGTGGGCCACCAGGCTTATCCACACAAAATTTTGACGGGTCGACGCGAGAAGATGTCGACCATTCGTCAAAAAGATGGGCTTCACCCTTTCCCTTGGCGTGAAGAGAGTGAGTACGACGTTTTATCCGTTGGCCACTCATCCACATCTATCAGTGCGGGACTTGGCATTGCTATCTCTGCGGCTAAAGAAGGCAAGGATCGTAAAGTGGTCAGCGTTATTGGCGACGGCGCCATTACTGCTGGGATGGCGTTTGAAGCACTTAACCACGCTGGTGATGTCCATCCTGATATGCTCGTAATCCTCAATGACAACGAAATGTCTATCTCGGAAAACGTTGGCGCTCTAAACAATCACCTCGCTCAAGTCTTATCTGGTAGTTTATACACTTCGATTCGTGAAGGCGGTAAGAAAGCACTATCGGGTTTGCCACCAATTAAAGAGCTAGTTCGTCGTACGGAAGAACATTTAAAAGGTATGATCGTTCCAGGCACACTATTTGAAGAGCTAGGCTTCAACTACATCGGGCCTGTTGATGGTCATGATGTCAATGAACTGGTCAAAACGTTAAAGAACATGCGTGAGCTCAAAGGCCCGCAGTTCCTGCACATTATGACCAAGAAAGGCAAAGGCTACGAACCGGCAGAGAAAGATCCTATTGGTTACCACGGCGTACCTAAGTTCGACCCTTCTCACTCTTGTCTGCCAAAAAGCAGCTCAAGCAAACCAACCTATTCAAAGATCTTTGGCGATTTCCTATGTGATATGGCGGCCAAAGACCCTTCTTTGATGGCAATTACTCCTGCCATGCGTGAAGGCTCTGGCATGGTGCGTTTCTCGAAAGAGTATCCGAGCCAATATTTCGACGTCGCGATTGCAGAGCAGCACGCCGTGACATTAGCCACTGGTATGGCTATTGCTGGTAACCGCCCAATCGTTGCCATTTACTCTACCTTCTTACAGCGCGGCTATGACCAACTGATCCACGATGTTGCTATTATGGATTTGCCTGTAATGTTTGCTATCGATCGAGCAGGATTAGTCGGGGCTGATGGTCAAACTCACCAAGGTGCATTTGACTTAAGCTTTATGCGCTGCATCCCTAACATGGTCATCATGGCACCAAGTGATGAAAATGAATGTCGCCAGATGCTCTACACTGGTCACATGCACAATGGTCCAAGTGCCGTGCGCTACCCACGTGGTGGAGGCAATGGAACAACACCAGACGCTGATTTTACCGCTTTAGAAATCGGCAAAGGTCGCATCGTACGTGAAGGCGAAAAAGTAGCGATATTATCCTTCGGTACTTTCTTAGACAATGCGCTTATCGCGGCGGAGAACATCAACGCCACCGTCGCTGATATGCGTTTTGTTAAACCGCTTGATAAAGAGCTAATTAGAGAGCTTTGCGATAGTCACGACGTCATAGTTACTCTAGAAGAAAACGCCATTGCTGGTGGTGCTGGTGCTGGCGTAATTGAGTTCATGATGAGTGAGAAACTAATGAAGCCTGTACTAAACCTAGGGCTTCCTGATAGATTTGTCGCTCAAGGCACTCAAGATGAGTTGCACGCAGAGCTTGGATTGGATGCGGCGGGTATAGAAAAATCCATTCGAGACTATATAGAGAAGTAACCTTACTTAGTTCCATACGAAAAGCGGCTTGTGAGCCGCTTTTTTGCTTTTATGAAAAAAAGGCCGCAATATTTATTGCGGCCTTTTCAATTTCATCGAGTAAGAGCAATTAAGCGTTCGCTTCACGCTCAGCAATAAATGCTAAAGCCATCTTGATGCGAGCAATAACACGCTCTTTGCCAACCAGTTCCATAACTGCATCAACCGATGGAGATTGACCACCGCCTGTTACTGCAACGCGAAGTGGCATACCGATTTTACCCATACCAATTTCTAATTCTTCACAGACCGCGGCAATGATTTGCTCTTTAATGTTTACTGTTGTCCACTCTTCCAGCGCTTCTACTTTCGCTAGCGCAGCTTCTAAAGGCGCTTTAGCGACACCACGTAGGTGTTTCTTCGCAGCGCCAGCTTCGAACTCAGAGAAATCTTCGTAGAAGTAACGGATTTGCTGTGCGAGTTCAACCAATGTATTGCAACGCTCACCAACTAACTTAATGACTTCTGTGATAGCAGGGCCATTCTCTGTGTTTAGCTTCTGTTCATCAAGGTGCCATTGTAGATACTTCGCCACATACTCTGGCTCAGATGTCTTGATGTAATGGTTGTTCAACCAGTTTAGTTTGTCAGTATTGAACGCAGATGCTGATTTTGAAATGGCATTCAAAGAGAACAGCTCAATCATCTCTTCTTGTGAGAAGATTTCTTGGTCACCATGAGACCAGCCCAGACGCACCAAGTAGTTGTTCAAAGCATTTGGAAGGTAGCCTTCATCACGATACTGCATCACAGAAACCGCACCGTGACGCTTGGACAGTTTCGCACCATCATCACCTAGGATCATTGCACAGTGTGCAAATGTAGGTACTGGAGCACCTAGAGCTTCATAGATGTTGATCTGACGAGGTGTGTTGTTGATGTGATCTTCCCCACGCACAACATGTGTAATGCCCATATCCCAATCATCAACCACCACCACAAAGTTATATGTTGGCGCGCCATCGGTACGACGAATAATCAGATCGTCCATTTGGCTATTTGAGATTTCAATGCGACCACGGATTTGGTCATCAAACACCACGCTACCCTCTTTCGGATTGCGGAAGCGAATAACACATGGGTCACCTTCTTTTGCTGCTGCGTTCGCTGCAACAATTTTAGGGTGATTCGCATCATAGCGAGGAATTTCTTTGTTCGCTTCTTGCTCTGCACGAATCTCTTCTAGTAACTCTTTCGGCGCATAACATTTGTATGCTTTGTCTTCGGCAAGTAGCTTATCAACCATTTCATTGTAACGATCAAAACGTTTAGATTGGTAATAAGGACCCTCGTCCCATTCCAAGCCCATCCACTGCATGCCTTCCAAGATCGCATCCACTGCTTGTTGCGAGTTACGCTCTAGATCGGTGTCTTCGATACGAAGAACGAATTCGCCGCCTTGGTTTTTAGCAAATAACCAAGAATACAGTGCAGTACGTGCACCACCGACATGAAGATAGCCTGTAGGGCTAGGAGCAAAACGTGTTTTAACCGTCATCGAATGTACCTTGTTGTCAACGTCGCACGATGCGCTTCATCGTGCGTTGCAAATTTGGGCGCTATTTTATCACCTTAAGCTAAATCTACAATCAATAGCTTGACCTTACCCTTGCGGTAAGGTTTATCGTTAGTCACAGTTCAATATTTCTTCGAGGTGTTTTATGAATCAATATACGCTAAATCTATCAGGACTCTCCTGTATGGGGTGCGTGAATAAGCTGCAAAAAGCACTCGATACCTCTCCGTTATCAATGGATATCAAAACACTCACTACGAAACAACTCATCGTGGAAAGTTCATCGGATGTCCAAGACATTATTTCCATCGTTCAATCTCTTAACTACCAAGCTATCCCCGTGTGGCACTTTGCTCTTTCAGGTCTGAATTGCGGCAAATGTGTAGCGAAATTGCGCACTCAGCTTGAATCATTGGAAGACTGCGAAATTCTCTCCTTGAGTAAATCAGAGTTGACCATTGCAACAGTAGACAACCCGCTAACTATTATCGATAGCGTAGAAGCTGTTGGATATCAAGCAAAGCAAGCGGCCAATTCTATCAGCAGCAATGATGTTAACACGTCTACGCAAATTGAAAGTATTGAGCAAATTGAAAGTATTGAGCCCATTGTCGCTGATACCTCGATGCTAAAAGCCACGAATGACAAGCCTCTGTTAACACAAGAGGGCTACAGACTTCATTACCTGATTCATGGAATGACTTGTGCTAGCTGTGTGAGTTCGGTAGAGAAAGCGCTAGCCAGTGTTGATGGCGTAGAGAACGCTCGCGTTAACCTTGCTGAACAAAGTGCTCTGGTGGTAGCTTCCAAAAATGTAGAAAGCATCAATGACGCTTTGCTCGCTGCTGTTTCGAGTGCTGGTTACCAAGGGGAGCTAGTTCAAGACTTAGCCACAAGCCAAAGTCAACAGCAGCAAGCGCTTCTAGACCATCAAGCGACTCAAAAAAAGCACACTATTGTTGCCTTAGCCATTGGTGCTCCGCTCATGCTTTGGGGAGTATTAGGTGGCAACATGATGATCCGCAACCCTCTAGACCAAATGACCTGGGGGCTAATTGGAGTCATCTGCTTATGGCTACTCGCCACCGCTGGACGTGGCTTCTATGTAAATGCTTATAAAGCGCTAACACACAAACGAGCAACAATGGATACCCTCGTCGCGTTAGGCACAGGGGCAGCATGGTTTTACTCTATGTTAGTGGTGGTCAAACCTAGTTGGTTCCCCCATCAATCTAGACATGTCTATTTTGAGGCAAGCGCGATGATTGTAGGATTAATTTCCCTCGGGCACTACATCGAAGCCAAAGCAAAGTCTAAAACCAATCAGTCGCTTCAAGCGTTAATGAACATTCAACCACAATATGCGACTGCCATTATTGATGGTCAAGATCAGCCTATGGCAGTGTCAGATATTCGTCTTGGGATGCTGCTTAGAATAAAGCCAGGTGAAAAAGTTCCTGTTGATGGCCTAGTCCTTGAAGGTCACAGCTATGTTGATGAATCCATGTTGACGGGTGAACCTGTGGCCTCGGCAAAAGACATTAATGACACCGTGTCTGCTGGCACATTAAACACCGACGGTAGCTTAGTTATCAAGGCAACAGGTGTGGGCGCAGATACTATGTTGTCGCGTATAATTAACCTAGTAAGGGAAGCGCAAAGCAGTAAACCTGCCATTGCCAAATTAGCAGACTCTATCTCAGCAGTATTTGTTCCCGTCGTTGTGGTTATCGCTTTGTTAGCCGCGGCAGTTTGGTTCTTTGTCGGACCAGAGCCTAGAGCCAGTTATATGCTTGTTGTGACGACAACAGTACTCATCATCGCCTGCCCATGCGCTTTAGGTTTGGCAACACCACTGTCTATTACTGTTGGTATAGGCAAAGCAGCCCAAGCAGGCGTATTAATTAAAGATGCCGACGCCTTACAAAAGCTAAGTAAAGTAAAAGTCGTCGTATTCGATAAAACCGGCACACTGACCATGGGTCAGCCAACTGTACAGAGAGTATTTACATCGAACCTATCAGCACATGAGCTGACAGAACATGAGCTGGCCAAATTGGTATTGCCATTAGAAAAACGTTCAGAGCATCCTCTAGCGAAAGCGGTCACTCGATATTGGTCTGCCACTGACACAAGTGAGCCCCAACAATTTGAGAACCTTAAAGGCAAAGGGGTTAAAGGGATAGTCGACGATAAGCAAATAACCATTGCATCACTCAACCACGTACAAAGTTTGAACATTGATACAACGCCGATTCAAGGTGGCCTCGATGAAGCAGCAAATATGGCTGCGACACCAGTGGTCGTGGTTATTGATAACTCAGCCGTAGCTGTGATTGCTATCGCCGATGAGCTTAAACCAGAAGCGGCGTCTGCAGTGGCATCATTGAAACAGCAAGGTATTCATACTGTGATGCTAACGGGTGACAACCGACATGTTGCTAACGTAATCGCTAAGAAGCTTGGTATCGACGAGGTGGTTTCTGAAGTATTACCAGATGAGAAATCCTCTCATGTAGAGTCACTAAAGGCTAAGGTTGGGCCTGTCGCTATGGTTGGTGATGGCATCAATGACGCACCTGCTTTAGCACTTGCTGATGTCGGTATTGCCATGGGCTCAGGTAGTGACGTGGCCATCGAAAGTGCGCCAATGACATTGCTTAATAGTAACCCAGCGACTGTGGCTTACGCCATTTCACTGTCTAAAGCGACGGTGAAGAACATCAAACAAAACCTATTTGGTGCGTTTATCTATAACTCGTTAGGGATCCCGATCGCAGCTGGGATTCTTTACCCGATTTTTGGTTTTCTGCTCAACCCTGTTTTTGCTGGAGCAGCCATGGCACTGTCCTCTATTACCGTTGTCAGCAACGCAAATAGACTCAGAAACTTTCAATATAAAGGCTAATCAAGTTCGTTTACCGATAACGATAGAGCCAATAATTACTTGTTAAAAAGGATTCAATATGTCAAAGCAAACACGTCTATTCAAACTGGCAACACTGTCGTTTGCGATGGTAACAGGTTCAGCGTTTGCCACGGATATGCTCACGTATAAGTCACCTTACTGTGGCTGCTGTAAAGAGTGGGTAAAACATATGGAAGATGCTGGGTTTAACGTTACGGTTGAAGAGCATAAGAATATGAACCCGATAAAAGAGAAACTAGGTATAAAACCAGAACTAGCATCGTGTCATACTGCGGTTATCGGTGACTATATCTTCGAAGGCCATATTCCAGCCGATGACATCAAGGCCTTCCTAGAGAACCCACCTAAGAACGCCAAGGGACTTGCTGTCCCGGGCATGCCCGTTGGTTCTCCCGGTATGGAGTATGGCGATAAGAAAGACCCTTATCATGTCTATGCTTACAATGAGAAAGGTCAAGTCTACAGCTTCCGTGCTTACAACATGTAACGTTCAAGCAGTGATACTAGAGAAAACGCCATCGCAACCGCTTTGGCGTTTATCGGGTTAAAAGTTATAAACCCCACCTATTAGAAACGCACTATTCGCTACACCACGCCCATAGCGTGATACTTTGAAATCACCTTGACTCTTGTACTCAAAGTACGGCTGAAACGCGTACTTCGTTAACGTCAGCCTAAACTCATGATCCATAGTGCTGTCCGTGTATGGGTAGTATGGTCCGTAAGCCCCTATGGCATGGTAGACATTGTTATAGTGGATTTTCACTGGGTGTGTTTGGAACGTATAGGCAATCTTGTTATCAAATCGATAATCTGTATCCGGCTTATACCCCCAACGGTCATGTTGTGCATAAACTTCGATTCGCGTGCGGTGACTCAACGAGAGACCTTGTTCAAAGTCATAACCGATTTTAAACAGTGGACGGTACTGCATGGTTTCACCCACTTGCATTAGGTGTTCATAGCCCGCCCCTAGCCAGAAGTTGTCCGACATTTGAAAACGCTGCTCGACTCCTAGCGTTACCAAAGGAGCCCTCACGCGGTGTCCATAATACATATTATGGTGGTGATGGTGACCATCACTGTGTGGCGTGGCGCCAATCGCGATATCTTCTATTTTGAACTTAATCGTCGTATCCGTATCAAAAGTATGGCCTGCCGCCATCTTAGCTGTGGTTTTGGAATCATAGAGATAACTGCTATTGAACTGAATATTGCCTTCAATATATGAAGATGCAGCAAATGCGGTACTCGAGCTAAAGACGAGTGCAAAGAATGAAACTTTACGCAAGACGTTAATCCTAACTTAGTCAGAAAAAAAAACGCATCTTGGCGCTCGATTTGCCATGTAGCAAATCCTAACAAAGTCATGATTCTGCAAGACACAAATCGTCCAAAAATCAGATAAATATAGAAAATTCAATCGACTAGATTCATCTAAACTTCATCATGTAAGTAAATCGTCTGAAAGACACATTTTCTGAACAGAAAAACAACAAAGGACGACCAATAGTCGACCTCAAAAAGGAAAGGTAAAAGGTGCTGAGTAAACAGCAAATTTCTTAAAACAACCTAAACGTTCAGATTTATATCAGCGTACCACCTCAATTCCGCTATAAGCGGCCAAGGCTTTGATTTGAACGTCCATCGTTATACTTCATTCGAAATCGCCAATCGAGGTCGTCACAAATCCCCAGATAGCTTTTCCCCATAATCCCTAACTTGTAGGCATCTTGCGCGCAGTATTCAATTCGGCCTTTTTCATACCCCTTTGAGTAAGCAGTCTCTAAAGCCGCGTCATTGACACTTAGTTCTTCAGGTGTTTTTTTCATGTAGCCTTTTTTTGATTGCTCATAACCAAACGTTTGCCATGAATCACTCGTCCCATCTGTAGGAAAAGCTGTCTGCGTACAACCGCTCATAAATACAACTGTGATTAAGCTAGATACAAGAAATTTAATGTTCATTTCATCATCCTTTTAAGCCATTACTGACATTAAGAAATATAGTACGCCGTGACTTGAATATTCGTTCAGTGTCGTTCATGTATTTTATCGTGTCTCTCTTAGGACAAGGGATGGATAAAAAGAAAATGCGAGGCACTTCTATTCTAAAGCCGAACTCAGAGCAAAAAAAAAGGCTCCTGACGGAGCCCTAAATATGGAAATATGAACAATCTTGGGGGATAGATTAGAAACCGTATGAAGCACCGAACACAACAGCATTGTTTACTGCGCTGCTGCCGTCAGCATTCTTCAGGCCGTGAGCTTGGCTACGGAACTCGAAGTATGGTTGTACGCCATCACGAGTCCAAGTTGCACGAAGCTCGTGGTCCATCGTATTAACTTTATCATTGCCGTTCGCATCTTTGTCGCCAGCTACTACGTAAACGTTGTTATAAGAAAGAGCTACCGGCTGATCAGCGAATTGATAAGCAATTTTGTTGTCCAAACGAACATCAGTATCTGATTTACGTGCTTGGCCATCTAGCTGGTTGTTAATGTGCATACGAGTACGGTTGCTCAATGAAAGACCATTATCGAAGTTATAACCGATCTTGATGAGTGGGCGGTATTGAATTGTTTCACCGCCTTGAATCAAGTGATGGTAACCTGCCGCAAACCAAAGGTGGTCAGTTGCGTTGAAGACCTGTTCCACGCCCAAAGTAGTCGCTGGTAGTGGACTAGCACCATCTTGTACTTTACCCAGTGGAATAGCATCAAACTCAACTAAAAGCGTAGTGTTAGAGTCAAATGTGTGACCAGCTTCTAGCGTAGACGTTGCTTTAGAACCTTGAAGGTATGTATCGTGAAACTGAACGTTACCAGTTACGTAAGAAGAGCCTGCGAAAGCGCTAGTTGATGCAACTGCAAGAGCGGTTAGAGCGAGAACTTTTTTCATTATAACACCTATATATGCTTTAGTTTTTGAGCAGCTTATGTTGCTGCCTTGATATGCTGCCGTTTGGCTTGAGCACACTATAACTAGATTTAATTCGCGCCAACAAATAATTAACTCACCGAAGTGATCAAAATCACAATAACAAAAAGAGAAAAAATATAAATACTTAAAAAAACAAGTGCTTATACAAATAAAATAAAATACTATAAATTTACAGGTTAAAATTATTCATGATAAGAGTCACAAAAATCATATTCACATCGTCAAAATGATGACAAAAATGTCGTAAAAACCACAACAAGGCTAAAATCACTCTTATAAAATCGTGACATCAAACGTACTTTTAGATTTAAAACAGTGTTTAATTCGCATTGAAAAAGTAGTTTTATTGATGAAAAATAACCTAGAGCAGTAACTCTCTACTTCAATCATCTCATTTGAATAACGAACTTGTGTTAGTCTGAACACTCAACCGTAGTTTAGAAGTGGTGGAAAAATTGCTTAGAGATGTTCCGAGTCATATAAAGAGAGCTCACTTGAAGCCTTTATTCATGAGCCTTCTGTTATTGATTTCGCTTTTTTCTCATGCAGAGCCATTGCTATGGCAAGCAGACAAAGGTGAACAGCGCCTCTATCTCATGGGGACAATTCACGTTGGGGATACCGAGCTCGATCCATTTTCTAGAAAAGTGACAGAAGCTTTAGATAGCTCTGATAGCTTGATTGTCGAAACACGCTTAAATGAAAAAGTTCGTTTCCCGCAAGAACCACAACCAAGCGCTAAGCAAATATTAGACGAAGAGCACGTAGCAACATTGGTTACAATCTTAAAACAGACCTCCCTAGCTCCAGCCACAATATTGAATTTACCACCTTGGCAAGCAGCCCTAACCTTACAGCAATTACAATTCCAATCTCTTAACTACCAGCCTCAGTTCGGTGTTGATATGCAGTTTGTTCAGTGGGCAAACACTCATCAATTGCCAATAAAGGGATTAGAGAGTTTACAATTTCAAATCGATTTACTCGCAAATCAGCCTGATGACGGATTAGATATGTTGAAACAAACAATCCAAGAGTGGCCAAATAGTGCAGCAAGTATCCAATGCTTAGTCGAGTCTTGGCGTATGGGAGATATGGATAACCTTGAAGAAGTGTTACAAGCAGAGGCCTATAACGATGACTTTTATCACTCATTTATTTACGAGCGAAACGAAAATTGGGTCGAGATATTAAGCCAATCACAAGAATACAAAACAGGAACCTATTTTGTGGCAGTGGGCGCTCTGCACCTTGTTGGAAAACACAGTGTTGTTGAATTGCTAGGAGAACAAGGTTATGCCATTACCCTACTTTCCACACCAAACAAGGCAAATTGTTCGATATCTAGTACGAGTTAGAATAACTAGCTGCTGTGGAAATTCGTTCATTTCACAGACTAATTGGAACAAAGTATAGAAAACGGGCTCTTTTTGAGCTGATAGCATGTTACCGCAATCGAGGCTCCCTAAGATTCCTTAATTACCAACTAGTTAACAGTCATCCTCATAGATTATTCTAGAAACTAAGTAAGTTATTTTAAGTAGTTGAACGGTATTTCCTCATATTACGCGACAAAACCACGTGTTATTTTTATCTATTAAATCAATTGGTTATTAATTTAACACGATTAATAAGTTCTACTTTTTTGGAATTAAAAATTTTTTAATTCTTACTCTTTTTTTTGATCTTTATTCTCTCTTGTTCATACTTAGGATTATCTCGAAGTGTGAGATGCTTCCAAATTTTGAATAATCGAAAGGGATCGTTATGAAAATTTTCTCAGCACTAATCTTCGGCATCATGCTGACGCTTGCTCCAATCACCCATGCCTCAAACAGTTCAGCATTAGGTCCATATGTCGACTGCCAACTAAGTGATGGCTCTCAAACCTATACTCCTATTGAGCGTTGCGAACGTTTGGGTGGTCAAAAACGCTTTTGATAGAGCAGCACCCTTGGCTGCATAGTACAAACACTAGTTTTGGACTTTTGTATTGCAGCCTTGCATCAAATCATCAACGATTGGACACGCCGAATTAGTGTCTCCCGGACACTGAGAGAGCCAGACTTCCAGTTGCTGTTCGATAGCTTGCAACTCTGAGATTTTACGTTTAACTTCCGCAAGTTTTTCGCTGGTTCGATGTTTAACTTCGGCACTCGTCCTGTCCGTTTTGAAGGCTAACGACACCATATCCCGACACTCATCGAGCGTAAAACCGACGCGTTTGGCCTTAGCAACAACACTTAATTCATCAACGTGCTTGGCAGAATAGATACGATAGCCATTATCGCTTCTCAACGGTGACGAGATGATTTTCTTTTCTTCATACAGTCGAATTGATTTCGTTGTTAGACCGGTCTTTTTAGCAACTTCACTGATGTTCATATCGAACTCCACTCAGGCAATCCTACACAATTATTCAAATGATAAGTGACTCGCAATTTTCTGTACAGACGCTTTCTGCTTTCATGACAACGCTATTATTCGCGATGTAAAAAAACTAAGATGAACTAGACCCTACAAGAGAATTGCCATATTGGCAAAGTACTAAGGAGTGGTAATGAGATTAACAAAAACACTACTTGCGAGTCTAATTTTGGCACCGTCACTAGCCTGCTCGTCAGTGACCATTGACGTACCGTCTGGCGTCCAGCTGCTCACCGTTAATGGTAAAGACGCTGGCTACTCAAACTTTGGTTTTGATAGTAAAGACAACATCGTTCTCGATAACGGTGTAAACCAACTGGTTTTCAGAATTTCTAAAATAGTTATGGAAACGGGCTCGGACAAAACCAAATTTAAATCTCAACCTTTAGTTGCAACGTTTGATGCAAAGGACAAGGATATCTCTATATCCGTGCCTAACATTAAGACACTGCAACAAGGTATGGAGTTCAATAGTAAACCAACGTTTGAACTTGTTAGCGACTCAAAGGCCCTCGTCGACGTGAAGAAAGATCAGTTAGGTTTAACGTTCAGTCTAACTGCGGATATGGCGCAAGAAGTAAAAGACTACAACCAAACCAATGCCGTCGCTAGCTTGTCGCACTACTCACAATCCAACACAGAAGCAGTAGACACCCAACTTGATGATGATGTGTACCAATCTTTAAAGCACTCTTTCAAAAGTGCATCATACGAAGAAAGAAAGAAGTTTCTTACTTGGGCAATCAGCAACCTCGAAGAATAATTCAACCTACTGTGCTCGCACTCGCGGGCACATTTTTCCCTTGTAACTAAAGCCCCTTGTCTTACCTCGTTCCAATTTAGCTTTGTTTTTCTTTATCTCCTATGTGTACTATCCAACAGCTCTTCTGCTTTGCTATAACTAGATAAATATCAACAATAAAAAACGGCCCCTATTACTAGGAGCCGAAAGTATAAGGCAGTATTAGATTGTATTTTAGAAGTAGTATTCTACGCCTAGACCCCAGCCGAACTCTGCCGAAGATTCATCTTTAGAAATCATGTAAGGGCGTACATAGGTAATCGCTGAGTCATCCAAGAAATACAGTGCCTGTGCTGAAACGATGTAATCTGCATAGCCATCGGCATCGGTACTATCAATTTTAGGATCTAGATTCGCCGCATAATTAAGCTTGAACTGCCAATTCTCAACACCACTGAATACAGCACCTAACGAGTAGCTATTCTGAGAAATTTTCGAACCATACTGTAGAAGATCATTATCGTCTTTGTCTTTCAACTCTTTATAGTCTGCTTCTTCGTATTTCCATGCACCATTAAAGGCAAATGTGTCAAAGTTCAGTTCAAAGCCTAACAATCCAGCTTGTGTATCTGAGCGACCATTAACTGTATCTTTATCACCAATAATTGGTGCACCTGGGTTTTGCTTCAAGAAGTTCTGGTAAGCTGAATTGAGAGTATCAAACTTACGATCCTTACCATACTCATAGCCACCGTGTAGAGTTAGCATACCAACAGTATAGTGCGCGCCTAAGCCATAGAAGTTTGAGTCAGCACTTGCTTCGTCGCCACGACCAGCCGCTAAGTTGAATGTAAAGCCGCCTAAATTAGCGGAGTCATAACGAACCATATTCGATTGACGGTCATAACGTGCGCCACCTAGTACATCACCACCCCAGTCAAAAATAGCACCAGCACGTTGGCCTGAATATGGCCAGTCAATGATTTCATAAAGTGGTGTCAACATACGACCAATACGTACGCGACCAGCATCTTCGAACTCAAAACCACCGTAGGTATCACGAACACCTAGACCACTACCAGCACCGTCATCACCAACGTTACCACCTTCCAATTGCCAAATAAACTTAGGACCACGTGCCAGTTCATGTGAACCGCGTAAACCAAAGCGAGATTCATTTTCTAGTTTCAGTGGAGCATCGCCGCCACCAATTTTATCTTCACCGTATTGCCATACAGACAATGCAACTTGACCATAAAGATCGACTGTATCTGTCGCTGGTTTTGCTTGTACTGCACCCGCCATTGTTAAAGACGCCACTGCTGCACCGATAAGAGTGCGTTTAAACATTTTTTCCATGGAATAACTCCTAAAAATGGATATAGCTGTTTTTTATATTTCACTCTTAAGTTGGCCGCCGAAGTGTGAAATATTTCCTTATTTATTTAACCAAATAGACTGGTTAATTTTCCTGTCTACACCTTGTGTATCCATATTCACAAGACTAACTTCGCAGAGAAAATTATCAATTTCAAAATCAATTAAACTAAAAAAAATAGGACGCACTACAAACTTTTACCTTAGTTATTGATGAAGATCTTACTTTTCAAATCTTCATACAATGAAATGCTTTACACCCTTTATTTTCAACAACTTAAAAACAATACAACCTTAACCTTCGTGATGTGACTCGCATGGTTTTTTTATTTAATTTAATTAAATAAAAAAACGCTATTTATACGATTGTTTTTTATGACAGGGATAGTACTAGAATCTTTATTTGAACTCGCTCGCAAAAAAAAGAGCCCCATATATAGGAGCTCTTTAAATCTATCTTTTATATCAACCTATCAATTCTATTAAGTCATCTTCTGACTTAATATCAATATTAAGCTCTTGTGCTTTCGCCAATTTAGAACCTGCATTTTCACCAGCAAATAGGATATCTGTTTTCTTAGAGACACTGCCGGTCACTTTTGCCCCTAAAGCTTGAAGTGCAGCCTTAGCATCGTTGCGGTTTAGCTTTGATAGCGACCCCGTTAGGACGACTATCTTACCCGCTAGCGGTTGAGGAGTATCCTCAGCAAGCACTTCCACTGCTGCCCAATGAATACCTGCTGCAATCAATGCCTCAATCACTGTTTGATTAGATTCGGCAGCGAAAAAGAAGCGAATATGCTTAGCGACAATCTCACCAACGTCTGGTACATCGATCAACTGTTCATGAGTCGCACTCATCACATTTTCTAGCGTCTTAAAATGCAATGATAGGTTCGCAGCAGTCGCTTCCCCCACTTCACGAATACCAAGTGAATACAGAAATCTTGCTAGCGTTGTTTCTTTTGAAGCATTGAGAGCATTAACGACGTTCTGTGCTGATTTTGGTCCCATACGCTCTAGGATGGTTAATTGCCCAGCGGATAACTTAAATAAATCAGCCGGTGTCTCGACCATTTCTTTATCCACTAACTGCTCTATTACTTTTTCCCCAAGACCATCAACGTCTAAAGCCTTGCGAGAAACAAAGTGCTTTAGCGCTTCTTTCCGCTGCGCTTGACACACTAAGCCACCAGTGCAACGTGCGACGGCTTCCCCTTCAATTCGCTCAATCAAAGACGAACAAACTGGGCACTCAGAAGGAAATACGATTTCTTTTGCATCCGCAGGTCGACGCTCTAGTACATAAGAGACAATTTGAGGAATAACATCACCTGCGCGGCGAATGATAACACTATCACCTATTTTCACACCGAGACGCTCAATTTCATCAGCATTATGCAAGGTAGCGTTGCTTACCGTCACCCCACCAACAAACACTGGCTCTAGCTTCGCTACTGGGGTAATAGCCCCTGTGCGTCCAACTTGGAAGTCGACAGAGTTCAGTACTGTAATTTCTTCTTGAGCCGGGAATTTGTAGGCGATCGCCCAGCGAGGTGCTCTAGCCACAAAACCTAATTGTTCTTGAAGAGTAATGTTATCAACTTTGATGACCACGCCATCAATTTCATACTCTAGCTCGTCACGCTTATCTTGTATTGCTTTGTGATAGGCTTTGACTTCTTCGATATTGTTAACACGTTTGGTTTCAGGTCCCATTGGGAAACCTAAAGACTTGAGCTTTAGAAAACGATCATAATGACTTGCTGGCAGCTCGGTACCTTCAATAATGCCTAGACTGTAGGCGTAGAAGCTTAAAGGACGAGTTGCTGTGATACGAGAGTCTAATTGACGTAAGCTACCTGCCGCCGCATTTCTCGGGTTTACAAACACTTTCTCGCCTTTTTTAGCGGCAAGCTCGTTAAGTTTTGCAAACCCAGCTTTAGGCATAAATACTTCACCGCGTACTTCAATGCGCGCTGGAATGTCGTCGCCTTGCAACTTCAGAGGAATGGCGCTAATCGTGCGAACATTCTCAGTAATATTCTCCCCGGTTGTCCCGTCACCACGAGTTGCGGCTTGAACAAGTACTCCGTTTTCATAAAGTAAACTCACTGCTAATCCATCGAGTTTTACTTCGCAACAATAAGCACCAATGTCGGTTCTATTTACTCGATCACAAATGCGCTTATTAAAGCTATCTAAGTCTTCATCCGAGAAAGCATTATCCAAAGACAACATCGGAATTTCATGTGTCACTTGAGTAAAACTATCAAGTGGTAACCCTCCGACTCGTTGACTTGGCGAGTCTACTGTTACCCAATCAGGATGCTCTGCTTCAATAGCGAGCAATTCTTGCATCAGTCTGTCGTACTCGACATCTGGAATCTCAGGACGGTCTTCTACATAGTACTTCACGCCATGATAGTGAAGTTGCTCTTTCAGTTCATTTAATCGTTGTTGCGACATGGTATACCTTGGTAGTACGGATAAAAAAGGCTCCCGAGGAGCCTTTTCTCTAACATAAGTGGAACGATTACGCGCTTATTTTCGCTGCGTTAAAGTCTTGAATTTGTTTACGATAGGCATCAAGTCTTGTCGGTGTCATTAAGTTACGTTTGTCGTCAAGAACGTTGCCTCCAAGATCATCAGCAATTTGCTGCGCTGTTCTTAGCATTAGCTTGAAGTTCTGCTCGGCTTCGCCAAAACAAGGTAAAGTCATAAAGAACGAGATACCCTTGGTAGTAAAAGTGGCAGGGTCATTGTGTTGAAGCGTACCTGGCTGCATCATATTTGCCACACTGAACAGTACTTTTCCAGTGCCTGATAAATCGGCATGACGGTGGAAGATATCCATTTCACCGTAGATAAGACCATTCTGGCGCATGCTATCAAACAGCTGAGTACCAACAAAATCTTCAGAGCCAGCACAGTGCACGTTCATCACTATCACCTGCATTTCTGGTTCTTTAGGTTCACTTTCAGCCTTTATAGGTGTACTCGTTTCTTTTGCCGTCGCCAAGGTTGATGCCTCAATAGGCTGAGGTTTTATTTCCAATCCCTCGTTAACGTCTTCGAATTTGTTTAAATCTAGCTGAGGCTCAAGCTTTTCAAATTCTTCAGGTTCGACATCGGCTTTAGCTGAAAACGAGGGAAGCTCTTCTTCAATCATATCTTCTGATAGCGCAAAGACCTTAGGCTTTTCTGATTGCTCTTCAACAGCTTCATGATGAACTGGCTCTTCATGCTCAAAACTCTGTTCAGAATGGCTGGCGACATCATCTAAGGGATCATAATTAGACTGTTGTTGGTTCAAACCAAAGTCAGGTTCATTACGCGTTTTTCTTATAATTTCGAAATCGTCTTCTGGCGCAACGTATTCGTCTTCTTGCTCAGCGTTGTCATCCAACTTCCCTAACGGCCTATCACCGAACTTCTTCTGTCCTTCTTTTTTGCTAGACCATAGGCCATGGAACAGCAGCGCCGCGATAGCTAGGGCACCGACAATAATGAGTACGAATCGCAATTCCTGCATTGTTTGCTCTCAACGTTAAAAAATAGTCCTTAATGAGGTGAATACACCTCAGCTCACTCTACTTTACCAAAACTCTATAGACTATTAGAACACCTTAGTATAAGAAGTTTGTGATTTCCTTAAGTCTTTTTTGATATAGTCGCTAAGAAACAACTGTAGTAAAAGGTAAAAGGAAGCATATTTTGAACAAGGCCAAAACCGGATTCGGTTACTTTCATCAAGGTTTTCAAATCGCCTTTACACCGGGTATCCGTCGTTATGTACTGCTACCATTACTTGCCAATATTTTGTTAGTTGGTTCAGCAATGTACTACCTTTTCTCCAACCTCAACGCGTGGATTGAAGGCTGGCTGGGCTATTTGCCTGAATTTCTCTCTTGGTTGAGCTATGTGCTTTGGCCACTACTCGCCATCACTATATTAGCGACCTTTTCTTACTTCTTTAGCACATTAGCTAACTTTATCGCCGCTCCATTCAATGGCCTTTTAGCGGAGAAAGTGGAAGAAATGCTAACCGGTCAAAAAGTTTCCGAAGATGGGATAATGAGCGTTGTCAAAGATGTCCCAAGAGTTATGGCTCGGGAATGGCGCAAGCTATTGTATACCTTGCCTAAAGCTATCGGCTTATTCTTACTGCTACTTATCCCTGCGCTTGGGCAAACGATAGGACCTTTTCTATGGTTCATTTTTACCGCTTGGATGTTAGCAATTCAATACTGTGATTATCCATTTGATAACCACAAGGTACCATTTAACGACATGCGAATGTCTATGAAGCAAAAACAAGGAAAAGCCTACAGCTTCGGTATGCTTGTCTCGATATTTACGACGATCCCAATACTTAACCTGTTTATCGTTCCAGTATCAGTGTGTGGTGCAACTGCGATGTGGGTACAAGAATTCAAACAGCAATATAAATAGGTGCTTCTCACTCTCCCTCACAATCGAGCAGAATCTAAAGAGACTGTAAGCAAGTCATACAGTCTCTAGCCCAATGGTTTCTATGGCTTTAACGGCTGGCGACTAAATGTACTGTGACCACACTTTGGACAATCAGAAATAGTTGTTGGATGGTTGTATTCTATTTTATGCCCACACTGTTCACACACCAAGATACCTAGCCCTATCATTTCTCCTGAGGAATAAACGCCCTGATGCTCAAGATCTTGGAACAGCTCGACCCACTCGACTTTTGTTCTGTCCGTGATATCAAGCAGGCCTTGCCAAATTGAATTAGCAATCATGAGATAAAAGGGTCCGCTTTTACTCTCTTCGTAGTTTTCGGCAAACTCCCTTAGATCAGACTTAACGTACGCAGAAATTAACGCCATTTCGTCCTTGGTCATATCGTTAGCGGCCTCAACCACTTGTCCTGATTTTTCAAGCATGTGCTGTAGCTCTTCAGGACTGTGTTTTAGGTTGTCAACCACATCTTCAATCATTTCTTCATAACTGGCTTTACGCTTAGGCATACATCCCCCTATTTTCACCAAAGTAGCAGAACACTAAGTGATAACCGTTAACGTGCATCACCTCTTCCCCCTCGAAGGGTATATTGACTATTGTTGACCGGGCTTCCTTTAGGTATTCTATGACGATCTAATAGTTTCTGTGGTAACAGAACTCACAAATTCCAAGATAACCGGAAATCATCGATGCAAGAACAATATAACCCGCAAGATATTGAACGTAACGTTCAACAGCACTGGGACAACAATAAGACCTTTGTTGTAAGTGAAGACCCAAATAAAGAAAAATTCTACTGTCTGTCTATGTTCCCTTATCCAAGTGGACGACTGCATATGGGTCACGTTCGTAACTACACCATCGGTGATGTGGTATCTCGTTTCCAACGCCTACAAGGTAAAAACGTAATGCAACCAATTGGTTGGGACGCGTTTGGCCTACCTGCCGAAAACGCAGCGGTAAAAAACAACACAGCCCCAGCACCATGGACTTACGAAAATATTGAGTACATGAAAAACCAACTTAAGTTGCTTGGTTTTGGCTACGACTGGAACCGTGAGTTCGCTACGTGTACACCAGAGTACTACCGTTGGGAGCAAGAATTTTTTACTAAGCTTTACGAAAAAGGATTAGTATACAAAAAAACCTCTTCCGTTAACTGGTGTCCAAATGACTTAACTGTTCTAGCAAACGAACAGGTTGAAGACGGCTGTTGCTGGCGTTGTGATACTCCAGTTGAACAAAAAGAAATCCCACAGTGGTTTATTAAAATCACAGAATACGCCCAAGAGCTTCTTGACGATTTAGACAACCTAGAAGGTTGGCCTGAAATGGTTAAAACCATGCAGCGCAACTGGATTGGTCGCTCTGAAGGTGTTGAACTGAAGTTTGAAGTACAGGGTCATCAAGACCTTGAAGTATATACGACGCGTCCAGATACTCTTATGGGTGTTACATACGTAGGTATCGCTGCTGGCCACCCTCTTGCTGCTGCGGCGGCTGAAAACAACCCTGAGTTAGCTGCATTTATCGATGAGTGTAAGAACAACAAGGTTGCAGAAGCTGAACTAGCAACAATGGAGAAAAAAGGTATGGCAACCGGCCTTACTGCGATTCATCCATTGAATGGTCGTGAAGTGCCAGTATTTGTTGCTAATTTCGTCTTGATGGATTACGGAACAGGTGCAGTTATGGCGGTTCCAGGTCATGACCAACGTGACTTTGAGTTTGCTACTAAGTACAACCTAGATATTCTTCCAGTAATCAAACCTGTTGACGGTAGCGAGCTTGATATTTCAGAAGCGGCTTATACTGAGAAAGGCGTACTATTTAACTCTGGCGAGTTCGATGGACTTGAGTTCCAAGCTGCGTTCGATGCTATTTCTGCTAAGTTAGAAGCCGAAGGTAAAGGCCACAAGACCGTAAACTTCCGTCTACGTGATTGGGGTGTTTCTCGTCAACGCTATTGGGGTGCTCCAATTCCAATGGTGACGACTGAAGATGGTGAAGTTCACCCAGTTCCAGCAGAGCAACTTCCTGTAATTCTTCCGGAAGATGTTGTTATGGATGGCGTGACTAGCCCAATCAAAGCTGATAAAGAGTGGGCAAAAACGACCTTCAACGGTGAGCCAGCACTACGTGAAACAGACACCTTCGACACCTTTATGGAGTCTTCTTGGTATTATGCACGTTACTGTTCTCCGCAAGCTGATGATATTTTGGATCCAGAAAAAGCGAACTATTGGCTACCTGTAGACCAATATATCGGTGGTATCGAGCACGCATGTATGCACTTACTGTACTCTCGCTTCTTCCACAAGTTGCTTCGTGATGCTGGTTATGTAACTTCCGACGAACCATTTAAGAAACTCCTATGCCAAGGTATGGTGCTTGCTGATGCTTTCTTCCACACCAACGAAAAAGGCACGAAAGAGTGGATCGCTCCAACAGATGTAAACGTTGAGCGTGACGGTAAAGGTCGTATTTCCTCTGCAACAGACAACCAAGGTCGTGACGTAGAACACTCAGGCATGATCAAAATGTCTAAGTCGAAGAATAACGGTATTGACCCACAAGAAATGGTAGACAAATACGGTGCTGACACTGTACGTCTATTCATGATGTTCGCATCACCTGCGGATATGACATTAGAGTGGCAAGAGTCTGGTGTGGAAGGTGCAAACCGTTTCCTTAAACGTGTTTGGAAGTTGGTAAAAGAGCATACAGAAAAAGGTGCAGCAGAAAGCGTTGACGTTTCGGCTCTATCTTCTGACCAAAAAGCCCTGCGCCGTGATGTTCATAAGACCATTGCAAAAGTAACCGATGATGTTGACCGTCGCCAAACATTCAATACGGCGATTGCAGCCATCATGGAACTCATGAACAAGCTTGCTAAAGCGCCTCAAGACACAGCACAAGACCGTGCGATTCTTGATGAAGCACTACAAGCGGTCGTTGCCATGCTTTATCCTATCACTCCGCATATCTGTTTCGAGATGTGGACGGCACTGGGTAATGCAGATATCGACAATGCTGTGTGGCCAACATTTGATGAAAAGGCCCTCGTTGAAGATGAGAAACTTATCGTTGTTCAAGTTAACGGCAAGCTACGCGCTAAATTGACCGTTGCTGCGGATGCAACTAAAGAACAAGTAGAAGAGCTTGGTCTTAACGACGAGAACGTAACAAAATTCACTGACGGAAAGACCATCCGTAAAGTGATTTACGTACCGGGTAAACTATTGAATATTGTAGCTAATTAATTTAGTTGTCTTTATGATACCAAGAGTCGCGAAGAATACTTCGCGACTCTTTTATAAGCCACACAAAAGCCTTATGTAAGTATTGCTCTCTGATGAAACTTACATAAGCCTTTTTAACAGAGTCTGCGAGCACTATGCGCCTACTAAAAAACAACACTGCAAGAGTCAGCTTAGTCCTTTTCTTATCTACTTTGTTGACTGCTTGTGGTTTTCACTTGCGTGGAGAGTACAACGTTCCCGAAGATATCAAAGAAATCTCAGTCACCAGTTTTGACCCATATGGCAAAATCACCCGACTGGTTAAAGAGCAACTAAGATTAAGCAAAATAGAAATCGTCAACCCAGAGCCTGACATCCCTAACCTCCATATTACCGGAGAGTCTATCAGCGACCGCACACTATCTTTGTATCAAAATACAAGAGCGGCCGAAAAAGAACTGACCTATATCGTGAATTATCGTGTGACGGTTCCTGAGCTTGGCTCTAAAGGTTTTTCGGCTCAAATCACACGTAGCTACCTCGATAACCCACTTTCAGCTCTGGCAAAGTCAGAAGAGCGCTCTTTGATTGAAGACGAGATGAGAAACTTTTCAGCTCAACAAATGATGCGCCAAATGGCACGCCTTAAAACCGATATTGAACAATACGAAACGCAGCAAAAAGCTATAGAGTCAGACGCTACCGCGTCTCCTCAATCCTAGTGATGCAGAGTAGAACAACGTGAGAGTATTTGCTGACCGCCTTGCAGAAACACTGAACCGTCAATGGCATGGCTGCTACCTTGTTTTTGGTAACGAACCATTATTTGTTCAAGAAAGTCGAGATTTGATCATTCGTCATGCTCGACAATTAGGGTTTGAAGAACATCATCGTTTCTCAGTGGACAGCTCACTGGACTGGAATGATGTCTATGACTGCACACAAGCACTTAGCTTGTTTTCATCTAAGCAAATTATAGAACTATCCATCCCTGAGTCAGGCATTAACGCTGCAATCGCCAAACAGCTGTTAGAAATATCATCGCACTTACATGAAGACATTGTTGTTATCCTCACTGGGACCAAGCTAACGCGAGCTCAAGAATCAGCAAAATGGTTCAAGGCTCTAAATGGCTGTTTAGTGAGCTGCGCCGCCCCTGATGTCAAACACCTCCCTCAATGGGTAATGAGGCGATGCAATACCACAGGACTTAAGCCTGACGGTGAAGCAATACAGCTCCTATGCCAATGGCATGAAGGAAACCTGTTTGCTCTTTCTCAAAGCTTAGAGAAGCTGTCATTGCTCTACCCTGATGGACAACTCAATCTGATTCGTGTTCAAGAGTCACTAAGCCGTCATAACCATTTCACAGTATTTCACTGGATAGACGCGATCTTAGAGGGTAAGCCAAAGCGAGCGAATCGAATTCTCTTGCAACTTGAAGCAGAAGGCATTGAAGCTGTTATTTTGTTGCGTTCAGTTCAAAAAGAGCTCCAACAACTCATCAAGATGCAACAGATGCTGACTCAATCTTCGCTTAACCAAGTCTTCGATAGTTTCAGAGTATGGCAAAACAAAAAACCGCTCTATAGTGCTGCTCTTCAGCGCCTTACCGCAATACGACTCAAACAAGCCATGCAACTACTCGCTTCAATCGAGGTCCAAGTAAAGACCCAATACGAGATAAGCCCATGGCCCTTTCTACACCAGCTAACGCTCAACCTGAGTGCTACTGACAGCAGCCTGTCTTTACATCCATAATTTCGTGGTATAATTGCAGGTCAATTGAGTCTAAGGCTCAACTTAATTAAGAACAACGAGGAAAATCTTTTGCAACGCGAAGAATTGAAACTATTTCTAGCAGACAAAGCCGACGATATGAAAGCACAAGACATCGTAACGATAGATGTTGAAGGTAAGTCTAGCGTGACTGATTTTATGATTGTCTGTACTGGTACGTCAAAAAGACATGTTATTTCAATTGCTGATCATGTTGCTTCTGAAGTGAAGAAAGCGGGGATGGAACCTCTCGGCGTTGACGGCGAGCAAGAAGGTGAATGGGTGGTTCTCGATATGGGGTCAACCATGCTGCATGTCATGCAGGAACAGCACCGTGAGCTTTACCAATTAGAAAAGCTTTGGAGCTAATACATTGAAACTCCAACTCATCGCAATCGGTACAAAAATGCCGAAATGGGTCGAAGAAGGCTTTCAAGAATATAAGCGTCGTTTCCCTCATGATATGCCACTTGAACTGGTAGAAATTGCCGCGGGGAAGCGAGGCAAAAACGCTGATATCGCACGAATCTTGCAAAAAGAAGGCGAAGCGATGTTAGCTGCGGTTCCTAAAGGAAACCGTATTGTGACATTAGATATTCCAGGTAAGAAATGGGATACCCCTCAACTTGCTGAGCAGCTCGAGAGCTGGAAGCTTGATGGGCGCGATGTCTCTATATTGATTGGTGGTCCTGAAGGTCTTGCACCAGCCTGTAAAGCCGCAGCCGATCAAAGCTGGTCGCTCTCTGCGCTAACTCTTCCCCACCCTCTCGTGAGAATTGTCATGGCAGAAAGCCTCTATCGCGCTTGGTCAATTACTGCAAATCATCCTTACCATAGAGAGTAAGCCAACAAGTTATGAGACGTAAACGTAGCCAGATACGGGACCATCAGGCAGAAGCACGGCTGTTCAAAAGCCGTGCTGTCGTTGCATTCGTATTTATCATTACCATGATGCTAGTGCTTGTTGCAAACCTTTATAATATTCAGGTTAATCAGTATCAAGACTACAAAACTCGCTCTAATGACAACCGCATTAAAGTTGTACCAATCGCACCAAATCGCGGGCTTATCTATGACAGAAATGGCATCCTACTGGCAGAGAACCGTCCAGTCTTCAACCTAGAAATCACCCCTGAAAAGGTGAAGAACATGGATAAAACCATTGCTGGGCTGCGCGAATTCTTAGATATTCCAGAAGAACGTATTGAAGCATTTGAACGAGACCGAAAGCGAACTCGCCGATTCAAATCTATTCCTCTTCTTACACAATTAACCGAAGAGCAAGTCGCCGTATTCTCTGTTAATCAACACAAGTTTCCAGGCGTAGAAATAGCGGCGAATCTAAAGCGATACTACCCATTTGGCGATGTACTGACACATGTTATTGGCTACGTATCACGAATAAATGATCGTGATATGCGTCGTCTTGTCAGAGAAGAAAGAGATGCGAATTACCAAGCTACGCGTGACATTGGTAAGTTAGGCATCGAACGCTACTACGAAGAAATTCTACACGGCACCGCAGGTTATCAAGAAGTTGAAGTTAACAGCCGTGGTCGAGTACTACGTACCTTAAAGTTCGTCCCGCCAATTCCGGGCAAAGATATCGTGCTAAACCTCGATATCAAACTACAACTTAAAGTTCATAAACTGTTAGCAGGAAGACGCGGTTCCGCAATTGTTTTAGATCCAAATGACAACGGCGTACTCGCGATGGTGTCTAGCCCTAGTTATGACCCTAACGCCTTTGTAAATGGCATTTCAAGTAAAGCCTATAAAGCCCTTTTGGAAGATAAAAACCGTCCACTGGTAAACCGTGCAACGCTTGGTATTTATCCACCAGCATCAACGGTAAAACCTTTTATTGCGGTTGGAGCACTCCAAGAGGGCGTCATTACGCCTCAAACCACACGTAATGACCCCGGGTATTGGCGAATTCCAAACTCGAAAACACGTCCCTTCCGTGACTGGTTACGTTGGGGGCACGGTAAAGTCAATATCCTTAAAGCCATTGAAGAGTCAGTGGATACCTTCTTCTATCAAATCGCCTATGACATGGGCATTGATAGACTATCTAAGTGGATGATGATGTTTGGTTTTGGTGACTATACCGGCATTGATATCTATGAAGAAAGTAAAGCGAATATGCCGACACGAGAGTGGAAGATGGCACGTCATCGCACGCCATGGTATCAAGGTGATACGATTCCAGTAGGTATTGGACAAGGTTACTGGACTGCAACGCCAATGCAAATAGCCAAAGCTACCTCCGTGCTGGTTAATCATGGAGAAGTTTTATCTCCGCATCTATTACGTGCCACTATCGATAATGGCGATAGCTTTGAACACCAAACAATGGCTGAAGTTGACTCTCGCCCGCCGATTACTGGAGTGAAAGAGAGCTACTGGGACATCGCACTCGAAGGAATGCGATTGGTTAACCATGGTGTCAAAGGTACCGCACGCCGCGCCTTTAAGAACATGCCTTATCAGTCGGGGGGTAAATCAGGTACGGCACAGGTGTTTAGCTTGGCTCAAGACCAAGAGTACAACGCTGAGGAACTGGAAGAGCACCTAAAAGACCATGCCCTATTTACGGGTTTTGCACCTTTCAAAGATCCAAAGGTAGTAGTGACCGTTGTACTAGAAAACGCTGGTGGAGGTTCTTCAAACGGTGCGCCTGTAGCACGACAGCTGTTTGACTTGGCCCTTCGAGACGAAAAGAGTGAAGAAGAATGAGATTTGATCCATCGACAGGACAAAATAGAGTTCTATTCGAACGTTTCCATATCGATTTGCCACTGCTATTAGGTATTCTGGCTTTAATGGCTTTTGGCCTAGTTGTTATGTACAGTGCTAGTGGGCAGAGTTTGGAAATGATGGACAGGCAAGCCATGCGTATGGTTCTCGCCCTTGTTGTTATGATTGTGCTCGCGCAATTCTCCCCGAGAACCTACGAGTCACTCGCACCAATCATGTTCTTTGTAGGTGTATTGCTGTTACTCGGAGTGTTGTTTTTTGGTGAAGCGTCTAAGGGCGCGCAGAGGTGGCTTAATTTAGGTTTTGTTCGCTTTCAGCCTTCAGAACTACTGAAACTCGCCGTGCCATTAATGGTCGCACGTTACATAGGTAAGCGTTCACTTCCCATCACCTTCCAAACCTTAGTGATGTCTTTGGTTATGGTATTTGTACCAACCATTCTTATCGCGAAACAACCCGATTTAGGTACCTCCATACTAATTGCCGCTTCTGGTATTTTCGTGATCTTCCTTGCTGGTATTAGTTGGAAAATCATTATTAGTGCGGTTGTAGCGCTCGGAGCCTTTGTTCCTGTGTTATGGTTCTTCTTGATGCGTGAATACCAAAAGGTCCGTGTCAGAACCTTGTTCGACCCAGAATCAGACCCACTCGGTGCTGGCTATCATATTATCCAAAGTAAGATTGCCATTGGTTCTGGTGGGATTACTGGCAAAGGCTGGATGCAAGGCACTCAATCACAGCTTGAATTTATTCCAGAACGACATACTGACTTTATTTTTGCAGTTATCGCCGAAGAATGGGGCATGATAGGCATTTTATTATTGCTTGCCCTCTATCTGTTTATTATTGGCCGTGGCTTATATTTAGCCAGTTCAGCACAAACCGCATTCGGTAGAATGATGGCAGGCAGCATTGTACTTAGCTTTTTTGTTTACGTTTTCGTAAATATTGGTATGGTAAGCGGTATATTACCTGTAGTAGGCGTACCTCTACCTCTTGTCAGTTATGGCGGCACCTCCATGGTGACGTTAATGGCTGGTTTCGGCATCTTAATGTCTATCCATACGCACAGAAAGGCATTTTCAAAGGCAACGTAATGAATCGATTTTCTATCCGCCACCGTCACTACCAAACATTGCTTTGCTTTACTGTGGGATTGGTCGCTCTTGCTGGTTGTTCGTCGTCAGACAGTCGCTATGAGTTAAGCGATGATGTTGCACCTTCAAGTCCTATCTCTGTTGACCATATTGAAGGTGCTCAACCTAAATATGAACCTTATAGCTTAGGCGGCAATAAAAACTACACCTTGCGAGGAAACAGCTACAAGGTGATTAAAGATCCAACCGGATTTAAAGAGCGCGGACAGGCTTCGTGGTATGGGAAAAAATTTCATGGCCATCTGACGTCGAATGGTGAAGTGTACGACATGTATTCTATGTCGGCTGCTCATAAAACCTTGCCGCTACCAAGCTATGTTAAGGTCACCAATTTAGACAATGGCAAAGAAACTATCGTTCGCGTCAATGACCGAGGTCCTTTTCACGAAGGGCGAATCATTGACTTGAGCTATGCTGCTGCAAAGAAACTCGATGTTATTAAAACAGGTACCGCCAATGTCGAGATTGAAGTGATCATTGTCGAGCGCTCCACCAGCCAACATAAAGTGGACAAACACCCAGAGTACACAATTCAAGTTGCCGCATCTCCACATAAGGATCGCGTCGAAACTTTATCGAAAGAACTTGGTCAAAAGCTATCAGTGGACACATTTCTAGCACCTGTAAATAGCAACTACCGTCTAATGCTTGGTCCTTTCAAAGACTACAAGCAGACTCAAGATGTTCTCGAACAAGTGAAAAAGATTGGCTACTCCTCAGCTTTCGTCAAAAAAATGTAAACATCATTGACATAAATAACGGTTGTTACTTAGTGTAAGCTATCTAGTTTGCCCAGGCCGTTCTGTTAATATACGGACAACAAACAAAAATTGTATTCAAATGAATAAGAATAAACCTTCTATGAAACTTCTAACTTCCATTGCTCTTACCGCAACTTTAGCAGCAACTTCTGCTTCTGCGGCGCCTGTTGTTATGCCGGATGCTCCTCAAATCGCAGCCAAAGGCTTCGTTTTGATGGACTACAACTCAGGTAAAGTCCTAGCTGAAAAAGAGATGAACACTCAACTTCACCCAGCTAGCCTGACAAAAATGATGACCAGCTACGTTATCGGCCAAGAACTTAAGCGTGGCAACATCACTCCAGAAGATGAAGTAACCATCAGTAAAAATGCTTGGGCAAAGAACTTCCCTGATTCATCGAAGATGTTTATCGAAGTTGGCACAAAAGTAACCGTTGAAGAGCTTAACAAAGGCATCATTATTCAATCAGGCAATGATGCATGTGTTGCAATGGCTGAGCATATCGCAGGTTCAGAAGACGCGTTTGTCGATCTAATGAATGCGTGGGCAAAGTCTATCGGCATGAACAATTCACACTTCGCCAACGTTCACGGCTTGGATAACCCGAACCTATATTCTACGCCTTACGATTTAGCATTACTTGGTCGCGCGTTGATCCGTGACGTTCCAGATGAGTACCGTATTTACTCGGAGAAAAAATTCACCTACAACGGCATCACTCAATATAACCGCAATGGATTGTTGTGGGATAAGAGCATGAATGTTGATGGCATTAAAACTGGCCACACAAGCCAAGCTGGTTATAACTTAGTAAGCTCGGCAACTGAAGGTAAAATGCGTTTAGTTGCGGTAGTTATGGGTACTAAGAGTGCCAATGCACGTAAATCTGAAAGTAAAAAACTATTGAGCTATGGCTTCCGTTTCTTCGAAACAGTGAATCCACATAAAGCCGACGAAACCTTCGTAGAAGAAAAAGTCTGGATGGGTGACAAGGATGCTGTAGCACTAGGTGTTAACCAAGATACCTTCGTCACACTACCACGCGGGCAAGCGAAGAACCTAAAAGCAAGTTTCGTACTTGAAAAACAGCTTGAAGCACCAATATCTAAAGGCGATGTTGTTGGTAAGCTATACTATCAACTAGACGGCGAAGATGTTGCTGAATACCCACTACTTGCACTTGAAGATGTTCAAGAAGGTAGCCTATTCAGTCGTCTATGGGATTACATCGTATTACTTTTCAAGAGCTTGTTCTAATAATCGAACGATAGAATTAAAAGTAATCAAGTTTCCGTAAAGCCGCATAATGCGGCTTTACTTTTTGTTGGCTTGAGATCATCCACATAAGGCATTACTATTCGCATCGTTATAACGAATTGGTATTTTTGGAGTCCCTAATATGTTGACCATCAACTCTGATGCAAAACTCAAAGACCTACTAGAGTTCCCTTGCTCTTTTACATTCAAAGTGATGGGTTACGCTAAGCCAGAACTTCCTGAAAAGGTAGTGGAAGTAATCCAGCGCCACGCGCCAGGGGACTACAGCCCAACTATCAAACCAAGTGCAAAAGGCAACTACCATGCAGTATCGATTAATATCACTGCAACGTCTATCGAGCAGGTGGAGACCTTGTACAAAGAACTTGGCGAAATCGACATTGTTCGCATGGTTCTATAAAAATTTGAAAATTTAAATTTTTTTTGAAAGCAGCTTGGGCTGCTTTCTTTTTATATTTCAAAAACCTAGCACTTAATAGTGATTCAGTCGTTAAGAATTCGTTATTTATTGGTAGTTCAAAACCACCAACATGTTTATAATGCGAATACTTTATTAAGTGGCAGCGGAGTGATTGGTGGAAAATCAACTAGTTGTAAAAAAGCTTGGTAGAAAGGACTATGAGCCTGTCTGGAAAGCGATGCATGAGTTTACTGATAATCGCACAGAACATACGCGCGACGAAGTCTGGTTAGTTGAACACAACCCTGTGTTTACACAAGGTCAAGCAGGCAAAGCTGAGCATCTACTTAACACTGGTGATATTCCCGTTGTACAAAGTGACCGTGGTGGCCAAGTCACCTATCATGGTCCTGGTCAGTTAGTGGCCTATTTCCTAATCAATCTCCGTCGTAAAAAACTGGGCGTTCGTGAACTGGTTACTCATATCGAAGACCTCGTTATTCAAACGCTAAAAGAATACAATATCGAATCGGCAGCGAGACCCGACGCACCTGGCGTCTATGTTGACAATAAAAAAGTGTGTTCATTGGGCTTACGCATCAGAAAAGGATGTTCTTTCCATGGGCTGGCGCTAAACGTCAATATGGATCTCACTCCCTTTTTAAGAATTAATCCTTGCGGCTATGCCGGAATGGAAATGGTTCAGGTCAGCCAGTTGGGCGGTCCACAGCAAGTGTCCGTCGTAGAAGACCAATTAATCAAAGCACTCATAACAATACTTGATTACGAGCAAGTAGAATTCAGCGAAGAAGCATAAGACGATGAGCAAACCTATCCAAATGGAAAAAGGCGTTAAGTACCGTGACGCTGACAAAATGGCATTGATTCCAGTTAAGAACATGCCTACTGAGCAAAAAGAGATCCTTCGTAAACCTGAGTGGATGAAGATCAAACTCCCTGCAGACAGCCAGCGTATTCAAGATATCAAATCAGCAATGCGTAAAAATGACCTGCACTCTGTTTGTGAAGAAGCATCCTGCCCTAACTTAGCTGAATGCTTCAACCACGGTACAGCAACATTTATGATTCTTGGTGCAATCTGTACTCGTCGTTGCCCATTCTGCGATGTCGCTCATGGTCGCCCCAACGCTCCAGAAGTTGGTGAACCTAAAAAGCTAGCGCAAACAATCAAAGACATGAAGCTGAAGTATGTTGTTGTGACTTCTGTAGACCGCGATGATCTTCGTGACGGTGGGGCGACACACTTTGCTGACTGTAATCGCGAAATCCGTGCACTTAACCCAGAAATTCGCATTGAAACACTGGTTCCAGATTTCCGTGGCCGTATGGATGTTGCGCTTGAGGCAATGAAAGACAACCCACCAGATGTCTTCAACCACAACCTAGAAACAGCTCCTCGTCTGTATCGTAAAGCTCGTCCAGGTGCAAACTACAAGTGGTCGCTGCAACTACTTAAGAAGTTTAAAGAGATGCACCCTGACGTACCAACAAAGTCAGGTTTAATGATGGGCTTAGGTGAAACGAAAGAAGAGATCGTGGAAGTACTGAAAGACCTTCGTGAGCACGGTGTTACCATGTTAACGTTAGGCCAGTACCTTGCGCCAAGCCGTCACCACTTACCTGTAGAACGCTACGTTCCACCTTCTGAGTTTGATGAGCTAAAAGATATTGCACTAGAACTTGGCTTTACTCACGCGGCATGTGGCCCATTCGTTCGTTCTTCTTATCATGCGGACCTACAGGCTCAAGGCGTAGAAATTAAATAATTCCATTTGTGGTTTCTTGTTAAACACGGATTCGCTCTTAGAGCCATCCGTGTTTTTTTTAAGAAAAATCGCCAAGATGACATTCTCATACTCGCATTTTCGCTATATTTAGGTAGGCTTAAAGAAAAATATTATTCAATCAAGGGTGTAGCATGAAGTTACTTAAAGTTGGTTTGCCTATTTTAGCCGCTACTGTTATTGGTGGTTGCGCGCAGAATACTCAACAAGACAACTACTTAGAAGCGTCATTTGAACTGTGTAATACCGAAGTGAATCTGTACTCGGTGAGTGACGATGGTCGAGTTCGTATCGTTTGTAAAGACGGCGCTAAATTCGCACTGAACAGCGAGAAAACGCTGGATATCATGCGTGACATTAATATTGATTACTGTAATGGTGAAGGCTTGGGGCAATTTAGTGAAAGCCGCAAGTACTATTCATTCAAGTGTAAATCTGGAACTTTACTGAATATCAATAAATAGCCAGAGCTTGCTATTCACACACAAAGAAACCATAAGAAATCAATCAAATACAAGAATAAAAAAGCGAGCTCAAAGCTCGCTTTTTTATTCTAAAGTAAGTCTAACTAAGCGTAAACAGGTAGGCGCTTACAGATCTCTAGTACTTTCGCTTTTGTCGCTTCAATCACTGATTCATCGTTGATGTTGTCTAGAACATCACACATCCAGTTAGCAAGCTCAGTCGCATCAGCTTCAGTAAAACCACGGCGAGTAATCGCTGGAGAACCAACACGGATACCAGACGTTACGAATGGGCTGCGTGGGTCATTAGGTACTGAGTTTTTGTTTACCGTGATGTTTGCCGCACCTAGCGCTGCATCCGCTTCTTTACCTGTAATGTCTTTGTCGATTAGGTCAACAAGGAACAGGTGGTTCTCAGTGCCATTAGACACAATCTTGTAACCACGCTCTTGGAACTGGGCAACCATCGCTTTTGCATTCTTAACCACGCGAGCTTGGTAATCTTTAAACTCAGGTTCCATTGCTTCTTTGAATGCTACTGCTTTACCAGCGATAACATGCATCAAAGGACCACCTTGACCACCAGGGAAAACCGCTGAGTTTAGTTTCTTGTACATGTCTTCGCCTGCATTAGACAGGATTAGACCACCGCGAGGACCCGCTAGTGTTTTGTGTGTTGTGGTTGTCACAACGTGTGCATGAGGAACAGGCGTTGGATAAACACCAGCCGCAATAAGACCTGCAACGTGCGCCATATCAACAAACAGATACGCGTCAACTTTATCTGCAATTTCACGCATACGAGCCCAATCTACGATCTGGCTGTACGCAGAGAAACCACCAATGATCATTTTTGGCTTGTGCTCAAGTGCTAGCTGTTCCATCTCGTCGTAGTTGATTTGACCAGCTTCATCGATACCGTAAGGAATCACATTGTAGTGCTTACCAGAGAAGTTAACTGGTGAACCGTGAGTAAGGTGACCACCGTGAGCCAAGCTCATACCTAAAACAGTATCGCCTGGGTTAAGTAGAGCCATGTACACGGCGCTGTTCGCTTGAGAGCCAGAGTGAGGCTGAACGTTCGCATACTCACAACCAAATAGCTCACACGCACGGTCAATCGCCAGTGCTTCCGCTTTATCGACGTACTCACAACCACCGTAATAGCGCTTGCCCGGATAACCTTCAGCATATTTGTTTGTTAGCTGAGAGCCTTGCGCTTCCATTACGCGAGGGCTAGTGTAGTTTTCCGAAGCGATAAGCTCGATGTGCTCTTCTTGACGAAGGGTTTCTTCTTGAATAGCTGCAAATAGCTCCGCATCGTAATCAGCGATGTTCATATCACGCTTAAGCATCTGTATCTCCTGACTCAGATTGTTCCGAAAGTTTCAAAAAAACCATACAATGACCAAAAGCAAACGTTTTCGTCACCACATTTGATGACTTGCATCATACATAATTTGATCTAGGTCATAAAGAGAAAATTGGAAATTTCTCATGCAGTTTTCTCATAGTGAACCTTAGGTATCATCATGGGCGCCTGAATTAGTACGACAATGTGTACACTAAGTGTCAATAATTCCATTTACAAAGTGTAAAATTTGAATTACATAGGTTTACCGCAAATTTCACCTTCAAGCTACCGAAAAGATCATCTTTTCAATACTATTGCGGCGATTATTACTAAGAAGAATTTTGAACTGATGCAAAAACACTCACGAAGAGAAGATTGGATAGCGATACTGACTGGTACATTTATTGTTGCCCAAGGTATTTTCTTTCTCCAATCAGCTCAACTATTAACTGGCGGCACTACAGGTCTAGCGCTTCTTGTAAGCCAGTTTGTACCTGTTTCTTTTGGTACCTTGTATTTTGCATTCAATAGCCCATTCTATCTGTTAGCGTGGAAACGCTTTGGTAAACGTTTTGCTGCGAGCAGTGCAATTTCAGGTGCGTTGGTCTCTGTTATCACAGATAACATGTACCGTGTTGTATCACTGGATCAGATTAACGATATTTATTGTGCCATTGCTGGCGGCTTGTTGATGGGGCTCGGTATGCTGATTCTATTCCGGCACCGATCAAGTCTTGGCGGATTCAATGTGCTTTGCCTGTTTATTCAAGACAAATTCGGTATTTCAGTAGGGAAAACGCAAATGGCGATAGACTGCTCGATCCTAATCGCGTCGTTCTTTTTTGTCTCGCCGAACGTCATTATGATCTCCATCTTGGGCGCAGTGATGCTCAACCTTGTTCTTGCTATGAACCATAAGCCTACACGCTACGTGGTGACTTACGGTTAATATCAATGCCCTTCGCTTTCCTCTCAGTTCGGCGAAGGGCATTACTCGTTACTTATCAATCAAAATGGCCACCGTCTCATACGGCTTCATGACCACTTTTTTATCAAGGGATACTTTGCCTTCGAGGTCGTAGTTGCTCAAGACTCGTTGTCCTGTGAGTGCAACGAAAGATTCAGGCAGAGTGACCTGAGTCTCCTGCCCAAAATAGTTATTCAGACATAGCAACATGCTTTCCGCGTTTTCTCGCAGATATCCATGCACCTGTTCATGCTCAGGGAACATATCAGTATAACTACCATCGGTTATCACAGGCACCGTTTTGCGAAGAGCGATCAGTTCCTTGTAGAAGTAGAACACGGATTGTTCGTCTTGAAGTGCTGCCTGCGCATTGATTTGTGGGTAATTTTTAGAGACCTCGATCCAAGGTGTTCCTGAAGTAAAGCCAGCATTAACACTGCCATCCCATTGCATCGGCGTGCGCGAGTTATCTCGAGATTTTTGCTGCAAGATTGCCATCATCTCATCATGAGACGTTGTACCCTCTTCAACCATTAGCTGGTACATATTCAAACTTTCCACATCACGATACTGAGCAAGGTCAGTAAAGCCTGGGTTAGTCATGCCAATCTCTTCGCCTTGGAATATGTATGGCGTTCCCTGCATTAAATGGACGGACGCTGCGAGCATTTTCGCCGACTTATTGTGATAGCGGGTATCATTACCCAAGCGACTCACAATACGAGGCTGGTCATGGTTACACCAAAACAGTGCTCCCCAACCTTTGCCATTCAGACCCGTTTGCCAATGATTGAAAATCTGCTTGAGCTGTGCAAAGTCAAAATCCGCTTTAGTCCACTTCTCTCCATTTGGGTAATCAACTTTCAAGTGATGAAAGTTAAACACCATCGACAGCTCTCTGTTATCTAATGCACTGTATTGCTGGCAATGCTCAAGCGTTGTCGAAGACATTTCACCGACCGTCACCGAACCATACTTTTGGAATACCGCTTCGCTGATCTCTTGTAGATATTCATGCACTCTAGGGCCATCAGTGTAAAAGCGGCGGCCATCACCAATATGATCATCTGCAAAATCTTGCTGCTTTGAAATCAGGTTAATGACGTCTAACCTAAATCCATCTACTCCTTTTTGCGCCCAGAACTCAATCACACGTTTTACGTCGTCTCGAACAGCAGGGTTCTCCCAGTTCAGATCGGCCTGCTCTTTGGCAAACAAATGCAAATAATATTCGTTTGTGGCTTCATCTAGTGCCCAGGCAGAACCACCAAATTTAGACTGCCAGTTGTTTGGGGCTTGCCCATCACGACCAGGTTTCCAAATATAATAATCACGATAAGGACTTTGCTTATCTCCAAGAGCCGACTGAAACCACTCATGCTGTGTTGACGTGTGGTTCACTACGATATCCATGATAATACGAATACCCTTTTGATGGGCTTGTTCTAGTAGCTCATCAAAATCTTTCATCGTGCCAAAATCGGGGTTAATAGCGTAATAGTCAGCAATATCGTAACCGTTATCAATCATTGGTGAGGCATAGACAGGAGTTAACCAGATAGCATCAACACCAAGCTGCTCAAGGTAATCAAGCTTTGAGGTAATGCCTTTGATATCCCCCATCCCTTTGTTGCCGCTGTCACAAAAACTCTTCGGATAGATTTGATAAATAGTGGCGGTTTTCCACCAGTCTTGTTGAGTTTGTTGACTCATCGATTTCAATCTCACTTACCATTACAAAAGAAACAAAAAGAAAACAGTGGCTCAAATTGAGCCACTAATGGGGGCGTTACGCGCTTGCAAGCTCTAGCTCGCCTTTTGACTGAGCGCGTTTATACAGGAACAGGGTTAGGACAATTGGCACCGCCATAGCGACTAGCATCGCCATTAGATATACCGTCCAGTACTGAGGTTGGATGGAAAGAATACCCGGTAGACCACCAACACCGATGCCGTTTGCCATTACGCCAGCACTACCACAAATTGCTGCAGCAAGTGCACTGCCAATCATGGCGCTCAACATCGGGAATTTGTACTTCAAGTTAATACCGTACATTGCAGGCTCTGTTACCCCTAAGTACGCAGAGATAGCAGCAGGAACTGAAATATCTCGTTCGCCTTCACGCTTACTAATAATGATGATACCGACAACAGCAGAAGCTTGAGCAATGTTTGACAAAGCAATCAAAGGCCAGATTGGTGTACCACCAAGGTCTTGCATAAGCTGTAAATCAACGGCGTTAGTCGTGTGGTGGATACCCGTTATCACAAGTGGTGCGTATAGGAAGCCAAATACCATAGAACCAAGAACCGCGAAATCACCCGTCATCGCAGCTTTCGCTGCAAATGCAACACCGTCACCCAGTACTCGACCAAAAGGACCAATAAGTGCATGCGCTAAAATCACAGATAGAATGATTGAAACGAAAGGCACCACAACCAGATACAGGTAGCTTGGGACAATACGTTTAAGGTTAGTTTCGATAAAGGCCAATGCAACACCGGCTAGCATGGCTGGAATGACCTGAGCTTGATAGCCCACCTTCTCTATCACGAACAAACCAAAGTCCCAGACTTCAGGGACCTGCTTACCGATTAAGTAGGCATTCATTAGCTGTGGCGACACCAAAGTCACACCCAGTGTAATACCCAGAATTGGCGTGCCTCCTAATTTTTTCACTGTCGACCAACACACACCAACAGGCAGGAAGAAGAAGATTGCTTCACCAATCAACCATAAGAACGAGTGAACGGTGGCCCAGAATTGGCTGATTTCAACCAGCGTTTTGCCATCGAACATGCGAATGTCACCAATCACATTTCGAAAACCGAGAATCAAACCACCAGTGATAATCGCAGGTAAAAGAGGAACGAAAATTTCGGCTAAGTGCGAAATACCACGCTCGAGAATATTCATATTTTGGCGAGCAGCCAGTTTAGCATCATCTTTTGATGCGGCTTTTTTGCCCGCCATGTCAATAAGTAACTTATATACTTCATCGACTTCAGTACCAATCACCACTTGGAATTGACCTGCATTGGTAAAGCAGCCCTTAACAACCTTTAAGCTTTCCAGTGCTGACTTATCTGCTTTCTCTGTGTCGTTAAGAACGAATCTCAGACGAGTTAAGCAGTGACTCACACTGGCAATGTTGTCGGCTCCGCCGACCCCTTCGATGATGGCTGCAATGTCTTGCTTCGCTATCTTGCTCATCGTATGTACACCTTTTTACTGATATAGAGACGTTGGATAACAAACGTCCATGTGTCTCGTTGTATTAATAATACCGCAATGCGTCAATGGGAACATTCCCAAAAATCTAAATGCAGTGTGACACACGAGAAAAAAACGTAAATGGGAACATTCCCATTAATTGAGAGTGATCACAATAATTGTAGAGAAATGCATCAACAGAAAAGGATGAGAAGACAGAGTAAGAAGCCGTTTTTACACAGCTTCTTGTGTGAGATGAGAGACGAGTTTTTCGCCTTTCAATTGTTTAATCAATAGGTTAGCTGCTTTTTCACCTGCTTGATGATAGCCAGGATCAATACTGTAGATATTTGGGAACAAAAATGACAGTAATTCATTACCACCAATACCCGTGACAATAATGTCCTCTCTTCCTAACTCTTGTAAGCGTTTAATGGTGCCCAGTGCTAGAGTATCGCTCGCGCAGACAATGGCTTGCAGAGAGTCACTCACCACATCATCCACTAATGAGTATGCACTCTCATGATGAAGTGCTCCGGTACGAAACCGAGTCGGCAATTGCTGCTCTTCACACCAGACTTGATAAGCGTTTAAACGAGCCAAGCCTGTAGTTTTATCTTCAGGGTCTACACCAATAAACGCCAGATCACTCACGCCTTGCTCTTTAAGCTTATTGAGAACCGCGTGGATCAGACCGGCATTGTCGTAATTAATCGACGACACTCGATCGGTATCCATAGCAATCACAACTACTTTTTCGTCCCAATCTGCCACGGCATCCAGATCCAAATCGGTAAAACCAAACACTATCACCCCATCCACATTTCGCTTTCGCAATACGTTAAGATGCTCATTGGTTTTCACCGGATCGAACTGGCTTTCCATAATCACCACATCATAGCCTGCCGCATAAAGTACATTAAGCATGCTGCTGACGGCTTTGTTTTCAGATGGGGAATCCAGTCGAGAAATGATCACACCAATCACGTTCTGAGTTCCACCACCTCGCATAGACTGAGCCGATTTTGACGGAACATAACCATGTTCCGCGATCACTCGCTCTACCTTTTCGCGAGTCTCAGGCTTAACTTTGGGGTCATTGGTCAACACTCGGGAGACGGTCGATTTGCCGACTCCCGATAGTTTCGCGATATCAAGTATGGTCAGTTTTTTAGTCATTAGCCTTTCGGAATACTACGTGTGGTCATACGGCAGGACTTATCAGTGACACCATTCATTGTCAGCATGCCTTCTCGGCCTTTACTGAACAACTCAATATTAGAATCGGCTTGCGACTCGCCATCCAAGGCATAGCGCACGCCGGATGCTGAGGGGACTCGATGCAACGGATATTCCGTCTTCCCTATCAGCAATAAGATTTGTTCACTGGAAAGTTGAGTGACCTGGAAATTTTGACTATCACACTCATATTGGAGCACATGATAGTTACCAGCTGTGGATTCCGTTTGTCCGCCACTACTGCATGCCGCCAATCCACTCACCAATAAAACGGGTAACAACGTCTTTTTTGCAATTGAAAGCATCATTTCTCCTTTTTAAGGCTAACACCCATTCAGTTTGTGTCTATTTAGAAAGATACGCAGGTACGTCGCAGATACTATCAAGAACCGCAGTCGCAATGGACTCACCGCGTTCAGTAACAGGCTTACCTGTACGAACTAAAATCTTAGTACCCACACCAGCCGCTTCAGCCGCCATCATATCTTCTGCTTTGTCACCCACCATAACGGATTTCGCCATATCTATCTTGAGAAAATCTCTTGCCGAAATGAACATCCCTGGCTTTGGCTTACGACAGTCACAATCTTGTTTGTAGTCACCAACACCGTGCTCTGGATGATGAGGGCAGTAGTAAAAACCGTCAAATTCGACGCCATTATCTGAGAAGTTCCAGTCCATCCATTGAGTTAGAGACAAAAAGCGGTCTTCTGAGAACATCCCACGAGCGATCCCAGACTGGTTCGTTACTAGCACGAGCATGTAGCCCATATCTTGTAACTTCTTAGTCGCTTCAAACACACCTTCAACATATTCGAAGTCATGTTCATCGCTTACATAGCCATGGTCGATATTGATTACGCCATCACGGTCTAAAAACACAGCTGGTTTTGCCACAGGTTACTCTCTTGCTCTAGATAAGTGCTAATGACATGAATTATTACATGCTTTTATATCCACATCACTATGAAAATGCCGTTTAGACGTCTAGACGTAAAAATATCTATTGACACAAATCGGTGAAACCCATAGCATCTTCTATCAATTGAGATGTAGTTCAAACTTTTATGCTACTCATTGGGTTTAGGTTGCTTAGATGATCGAAATTAATCAGGTAAACAAAGTGTTTTATCAAGGGACAAAGGAAATCAACGCTTTGTCTGATATTAACCTTCATATTGCTGAAGGCACCATCTTTGGTGTGATTGGCTCATCCGGTGCGGGGAAAAGTACCCTCATTCGTTGCGTTAACATGCTAGAGGCCCCAACGTCTGGAGCCGTCATTGTTGATGGTATTGACCTGACTAAACTGTCCAAGTCAGAGCTCAGCGAAGCGCGCCGCAATATAGGCATGATCTTTCAGCACTTTAATCTGCTTTCATCTCGCACCGTATTTGAGAACGTCGCGTTACCACTTGAACTTGCAGGTAAAGCGAGCTCTGATATTGAAAACAAAGTCTCTGAGCTGCTTAAATTAGTGGGTCTTGCCGACAAGCGTGACACCTATCCAGCTAACCTAAGTGGCGGACAAAAGCAGCGCGTCGCCATTGCTCGAGCTCTGGCCTCTGACCCTAAAGTTCTCCTATGTGATGAAGCGACGAGCGCACTAGACCCAGCGACAACTCAGTCCATTCTTGAACTGCTCAAAGAAATTAACCGTAAACTTAAAATCACTATATTACTTATTACTCATGAAATGGATGTAGTAAAAAGCATCTGCCATGAAGTCGCAATTATTGGTGATGGTCGCCTTGTAGAGAAAGGTACTGTGGGCGAAATCTTCGCCCACCCTAAAACCGAGCTCGCGCACGAATTTATTCGCTCCACACTCGACCTTTCTATTCCGGAAGATTATCAAGCTCGCTTGCAAACCAAACGAGTTGAAGGTAGTTACCCACTGGTACGTCTTGAGTTCACTGGAGCAACCGTTGACGCTCCGCTAATGACGCAAATTGCACGCAAATACAACATCGATGTGAGCATTCTCAGCTCAGATCTTGATTATGCCGGTGGGGTTAAATTTGGCATGATGGTCGCAGAGCTATTCGGTAATGAAAGCGATGATAATGCTGCAATCCAATACCTTCGTGACCACAACGTAAAAGTAGAGGTACTTGGCTATGTCCTTTAATACTGTCTCTGAATGGCTATCACTTAATAGTAATCTACTGCTCGGCGCGACATGGGAAACGCTCTACATGGTCGCTGTTGCTGGCATTGTTGGCTTCGCTGTGGGTATTCCACTAGGGGTGATTCTCCATACAACGAAGAAAGGTGGTTTGCTGGAAAATCCACGCCTAAATAGTGTGCTAGGTGCCATAGTAAACATAGGTCGTTCCGTACCATTCTTAGTGTTAATGGTCGCCATCATTCCTGTGACCAAAATGCTCATTGGTACCTTTATTGGTACAACAGCAGCCATCGTGCCATTAACAGTAGGGGCTATTCCATTTGTCGCTCGTTTAATTGAAGGCGCCTTGCTTGAAGTTCCAACGGGCTTAGTGGAAGCGGCGCAGTCAATGGGTGCTACCCCTTATCAAATTATTACTAAAGTGCTGCTTCCTGAAGCATTACCGACTATTGTCAATTCAGTGACAATCACATTAGTGACACTTGTAAGCTACTCAGCAATGGCTGGCACAGTGGGTGGCGGTGGTCTTGGTGATGTCGCGATACGTTACGGATTCCACCGATATGATGTAGTTATCATGGCAGTTACTGTCGTCATGCTCATCGTGTTAGTACAAATTATTCAGTCTATTGGCGACGCTATTGTGCGCCGAGTCGACCACAGATAATTGAAGTTTTAGATTTATAACAAGGAGAGAGTCATGAAATTCAACGTTAAGAATTTACTCGCAATCGCAGCAGCAGCGTCTGCACTCGTTCTAGCCGGTTGTGGTGAGAAAGAAGCCGATACTAGCAAAATCAAAGTTGGTGTTATGGCCGGTGCAGAAGCACAGGTAGCAGAAGTAGCCGCGAAAGTAGCAAAAGAAAAATACAACCTTGATGTTGAATTGGTTACCTTCACAGATTACGTGACGCCAAACGCTGCGTTAGATGATGGCTCTATTGATATCAACGCGTTCCAACATAAACCATATTTGGATCAACAAGTTGCTGACCGCAACTATAAACTGACTGTTGCAGGCAACACATTTGTCTACCCTATCGCTGGTTACTCTAAGCAAGTGAAGTCTGTGGATGAAATCCAAGATGGTGCTCGCATTGCAGTACCAAACGATCCAACAAACCTAGGTCGTTCTCTACTGCTTCTTGAACAACAAGGTCTGATCACGCTACGTGATGGCGTCGGTCTACTGGCTACCGTTCGTGACATTGAGAGCAATCCGAAAAACATCACTATCGTTGAGCTTGATGCTGCTCAACTTCCACGTTCACTCGACGATGTTGCGCTATCAGTCATTAACACAACGTACGCTAGCTCTATCAACCTAACACCTCAAAAAGACGGTGTATTTGTTGAAGATAAAGAGTCTCCATATGTAAACCTTATCGTGGCTCGTGAAGACAATGTAAACGCTGAAAATGTACAAAACTTCGTTAAAGCATACCAAACTGACGAGGTCTACAACGCCGCTTCTGATATCTTCCAAGGTGGTGTTGTTAAAGGCTGGTAATGACTCGCTTTTAACTCGGATACAAAAAAGGTTGAAGCATCTCGCTTCAACCTTTTTTACGTTCTAAACCCCTGCGTTCAAACGTTCTACTTCAGATGATCCCAAGAAATATTCGACACTATTCGGCAGGTATCGCATTTGAAGTAGAAAATGTCATGCAAAGGCTCATCAAGTAGCCACTCACCGCCACATTTAGGGCATTTGCGAGCTTTCTCTTCTGCTAGATCCTTACCACCAACTTTGTAGAGGTAATAATAGGTTGGAATTTGTGTAATGTACTCAATGCGGCCACGAATATCCCAACCACGACGGAAAATATCACTGCCAATGTCCGATAGTTCTCGCAGTGCGGCATGCTCCGCTTTACATCCCCCTGACATCTGAATCTCATCGCAAGCTTGCCATTCGGTTTGCCATTTAATGACCGACTTATGGTCTCCATTTAAAGTAGGAGGGTTTCGATACAGCGGAATAGGCAATAAGGTCTCACCACTGCGAAGTGGAGAACAGGTATGCACATAGGTGGTATAAAGCACTTGCCAACTTGGCACTTCATCTTCTGCCGCTTGCTCTGAGTTAATATCACGCCCCAACAATCTTACTTTAGGTGCGAGCAGGCAGGCATCTGATAAACGTTTAAGGCAGACTTTCACAAAATCAGAGTGATGTTTGGGATGTAGGCTTTCTTGCTCAGGACACACAGCCCGAACAAAAAACTCTCCTTCTCCCATCACAATGGGAAATTCACGCCCTAATACCTGGCCGTTATATCGCAGCGCATCCATCAGGCCGTTAATGCCTTTTTCTACTGCGCTGATAGTGGTGTTATCAAAACACTCAAAATGAAGCTCAACAACATACATAATTAAACGTTAGGCTCCAATCCATCGAGGAAAGTGACGATATCTTCAGCAATTATATCTCTTCTGTCGGTACCCAAGCGTTCAAGAATGACATTTCCGGTGATATTGCAGATTGAAATCACGTCCATATCGGCATCGGTCGCAGCGATAAATACCGTAGGCTTAAGCTTCAACCTTCTTTGTGTCACCAAGTGGCCCAAGATATTTTCTTGCAGGCGAGTAAAGTCATCGTCACTCCAAACTTGCAGTAAGGTCAGTTCGTTACCCTGCCAAGTTGCCTCCATATCAGCACTGTATTGATGACCGTAAAAACCTTTAATGTCCTCATGAAGGCTCAATTCAATCCCTTGCTCGATGTTTTCGAGCGTCTCAGGAGCATCGCGAAGACAATGTGTCCAATAAACCTGTTGCTCGTCTTTGCTATCAATACATGGGGAAACTAATCCATGCAATTCTTCATTAGCAGGAAGTGTTTGATGTTTTTCTTGCCATGCTTGTTGATAGCGTTTTGAAAACGCCTCCAAAGCTTGTTGTACACTTTGATTCATATTCTCTCCAGTTATCCTTCGCTTGCAACGCGTTTTACCACGACAAAGGATGACAGCTATTCAGGGATCTCGTAAAATTCAGCTTATTCTAATCGAAATATCACACAATTATGAGCAAATATTCCAACGCTAAAGAGCTTTCAGGTCTCACCCTCGGCCAAAAAACCGAGTACGCCAATCACTACGATGCCAATTTACTGCAACCAGTACCGAGAAGCTTAAATCGTGATGACCTCGAACTAGGGGAAACTCTGCCATTCCAAGGGTGTGATATTTGGACGCTGTATGAAATCTCATGGCTCAATACTAAAGGCTTACCTCAAGTCGCGGTCGGTGAAGTGTCCATTCCAGCTACCAGTGCAAACCTTATCGAGTCGAAGTCATTCAAACTGTATTTGAATAGCTACAATCAAACCCGATTTGCAACTTGGGAGCAAGTGCAGTCCACAATTGCAGCTGATCTGTCTAACTGCGCAGGCGAAACGGTCAGTGTCAAACTGATCCCCGTCGCGGATTTCGAAAATACCAACATTGTAGGTATGGCAGGCGAATGTATTGATGACCAAGATATTACCATCGACAACTACGAATTTGATGCAGAGCTTCTTAAAGACGCTGCGGATGATGAAATCGTTGAAGAAGCGCTTCATAGCCACCTGCTAAAATCGAACTGCTTGATTACTAATCAGCCAGATTGGGGCAGCGTGGAAATACAATATCAAGGTGCAAAAATAAATAGAGAAGCGTTACTGCGTTACTTAGTGTCTTTCCGCGAGCACAATGAGTTCCACGAGCAGTGTGTTGAGCGTATTTTCACTGATTTGATGCAATACTGTAATCCAACTAAGTTAACTGTGTATGCAAGATATACTCGTCGTGGTGGTTTAGACATCAACCCATACCGTTCTAATCAATATCAAGCACCTGAGCACAATGCTCGTATGGCAAGACAGTAACCTTTAAACTTCAGGAAATGGACACTTTCATGGGCTCTAAATTTTGGGTTGTATTAGGGATTTTTGCAGCGCTCCTCAGTAGTGTGGCGAATGCAACGTCGTCTTTTACTTCTCCCCTCTTGGTTGAGGCGGATAAGTTGGTTGAAATTGAGCCCAGCAAAGCACTAGAAATCGCGACTGATTACCTGACAAACCGCAGTTTTGCAGAGCCCAATGATGATCGTCTCCCAAACCTATCTCGTGACGATACCGACCAACGCATTCGAACACCCTTAAGTTCGGTAAATGCGTTAATCATCGCTTCTCAAGCTCAGTTTAACTTGGGGCGAGTCCGCGAAGCCTTGCAAGGCTTGGATAAAGCCGAGTCGATGACCAAGCAATATCACTTGCTATTTTTAGAGCTGGATGTACGTATTCTCAAGACACGTTTATTGTGGCTGACAGACAGCGAAGGGGCAAAAGCGTTGGATGCGCTCAAGGCAATAGAAAAAGACCTTGAGGCGATTCGTAAAGGCCAAAGCATTGCTAACCGCACCAGTTACCGCATCAAAATCTTACAAGCAGAGATTGCTTCGGCGGAAAATGAATACGATCTCGCTAATCATATGTACCAAAAGGCGAATGAATTCGTCCCTCAAGACAAACTTTCGAAATGGGAAGTTGAATATCATACTGCTTATGGCACCCACTTCCTGCGCTACCGACGCTATAATGAAGCGCTATCTGAGCTCTTGCTCGCTTATTGGACTGCAATCGAACTGAACAGTAGCGATCAACTAGCGCATATTAACCAACTGCTAGCGCAGTTATTTATGCAGCGTCAGGTACTGGATAAAGCGCTTGAACACTTGTCACAAGCCGCCGATTTTTATGGCAATTACCCTGAGTCACCCATCCTCGCGGATGTGTTAAAGCTCATGGGGGACATTTATTTCCTTCAGGGGAAATACAATTTGGCTTTAGTGCATTACTTTAATGTTATCGACCACCAAGCAACCGATAAAAATATCGAAAAAGTCATCGATATTCGAATTAGTTTGGCATCCACGTATTTGCAACTCTACAACTATCCGCTTGCCGAGCAGTATCTTACTCGAGCAGAAAACTTATTAAGTTATGCCGATTACCCGGCGCTTAAGGCGCGTGCATCTCTCTTATACGCAGGGCTGGCTTATCACCAGCAAGAAAATGACAAAGTCATTGAACATGCCACTAAGGCACTTGAGCTGAGTAAATCCCTGAATCAAACGTCGCTAGAACAGCAAGCATACCAGTTGTTAGCGTTAGGCCATGAACAGCAAGGTCACTACCAACAAGCACTCGATGAAATTAAGAAAGCTAATTCGCTGCGCATTTACCAGCAAGATCAGCTTAATCAAATAAGTGAAGATGCCTTTAGGCAGCAAAAGCAGTTTGTTGAACAGGGTCTACACTACGAGACGCAAAAACAAGAGCTCAAAGATGCTCTACTACAACAGAAAAAATTCCAGAAAGTCGCTTTTGGTCTGTTCTGTGCCCTCTCTGTCATGGCACTAATGGGGCTGAGATTGTTCTATGTTTATCGACGTAACAAAACCGAGCTAAAAGAGCTTAATGACACGCTATTTACCCATGCTCGCTCCGGTTTGCCAAACCTACGTTTATTGAACGCTAACTTACCAAGTTCGTTGCAGCGTACCCAAAGCTATTTTGAACAGTGGCAGGTTGGTGAGCTTATTAACGAGCCTTTAAGCGATCGTCTTCGTTTTGTCATGATCGATGTACCATTTCTAAGAAACATGTACCTGCAAAACGGCTATAAATCGGGTCTCGAACTAGAACGAGCATTTGGTGAATTTATCCGCGGCAAGATAGAAAGCCCTGCTCGTATTTATCATTTCTCAGACGCTAACTTACTCTACATTGAACCTAGTATTAAGCCGCGAACCGCAGAGAGTTTATTCGAAGAAATTCAAAGTTGGGTGGACGAATTTGAGCCAAATCGAAACATCAATCGTATCGTTCGTGTCGGCATGGCCAACTATCCATTCTTGCCACGAGCCTACACCGCCATCAATGATAAAGAGCTGCTTGACATCTTACTCATCGCCACACATATGGCACGTGATGTCAGTATGAAAGAAAGTAAAAGTCATTGGGTCTATTTGAAGGCGATAGATAATGCGCCTGCCGCAAGCTTAGCGACTGAAGATATCCGACAAGCATGTCGAACCGCTATAAAACAAGGACTAATAAAAGTGCACTCATCCTCTCAGAATGAGGACGGGTTCAAAAAAATACTGACTAGTGAGTAAAAATACGGCACTTGAACACAAGATTACGTGACGTTGTGATGTTTTTTGATATTATCAATCAATACATCAATAAGTTTGACAACTAGTTTGTTTTTATAGGATTTATGGGCTCACAGGATAGCGAGACAATGGAGAATCTCCATCAGCTTAGAATGCAGTTGGAGCAATTACGCGTTGCTCAACGAGATGCATCGCTGAAATCTCGTCGTGAGCAAACCATTCTAAAACGCTTTATTGGTACCTTAAGTCACGCCCATATTGGTTCACACTCGCGAATTGATGACAAACTGATTGAATTACGCCATGAGTTAGAGCATAACAAAGACATCAGCAGTTTGGTGCCAAAGTTTGCTATTTTGGAGCGCCTGATCGGTCAAAAGGCAGTTGCCATGGAAAAACAACAAAGCTCACTGGAAGAGCAGACTCGGCGCAGTGGCGAAACGCTACAGCGCGTTGCCGGTCTACCTGCACAAATCAAGCGTGACCTGCGCTCTATTCTTGCTTATAACGACAACAACTCGCTAAAACTTACCGATAACGCGGTGAAGCTACTGGCGATTTATGAACGTGCCATCAAGATTATTACCTCAAACTCTGCCTTAGCCTCCAAAGAACCAGAAATCAGTGCGGATTCCGCCTTACTGTTAACCTTAGGTGACGAGCTTCAGAACCTGATTACAGAACTTGATTTTGACGGTGAGCCTGGGGAGCAACTGTTTGAAATTCGCTCTAAGTTACTTACTAACGCCTCCGGCAATAACCTGCTCGAGCTGACCTTACAAGTGCTACGTTTGGTTATTGATGCCACCAAATATGAGCGCCGCAACTCAGAGCAATTTTTAGAGCGAGTGAATACTTCGCTTTCGTCCTCACTAAAAAGCAATGCTCAAAACCTCGATCAGAATCAAATCTACTTTGAGCAGCGACAAATCATGAGTAAAGAGCTCAGTGATTTAGTGGCTACGGGACAAAATAGTATCGCCAACTTACAAGACTTAGAGGATGCTAAGCGAACCATGAACCCATTGTTTGCTCAGCTTGCTTCCCTAACCGAGCGTCTACAACATGCCGAAGCTCGTGAACAAGCCTTGTTAGAAAGAATGACACATAGCAATAACCAGCTTGAGTCACTCTACGATGTCACTCAAGACTATCGACGCCGCCTAGAGGATCAATCCAAACGTATGCTGTTAGACCCTCTTACTAAGGTCTACAATCGTACCGCTTTGCTGGATAAACTTGAGATCGAATATCGTCGCTGGCTTAAGAATCAGCATCCACTTTGGGTTATTATCTTTGATATCGATAAGTTTAAGAGCATAAACCACAACTTTGGCTATAGCGCTGGAGACAAGGCTCTTAAAATCATCGCTAAAACCATTTCAAGTACAGTTTCAAAGACTGATACCGTTGCTCGCTTCTCTGGCGAAGAGTTTGTATTGATTATGCCTGAGCAAAATGAAGCTCACTGCCAAGCTAAAGTTAGAGAAATACAAACTAAAATCAGCAACTTACCATTCAAATTCCGTGACCAACTGATCACTATTACTCTATCAGCGGCAAGCACGGCCTTTAGTCACAATGACACCCCAGATGAAGTGCTTGAGCGTTTGCATAAGACAATCGCCCACACTCAAAAACTTGGTCCTAACCAATTGGCTTGGAAGCCCTAGTCCTCTTTTATTTTTCAAATAGTTATAGAAACTTGTGTCACATTTGCTAATCTAATAGTTATCTGTGTACTTAACCGTAGCTATTGCTGGATCTAAGTCCACAGCCAATAACTAAAACTACGCGACCGACTGCACAGCGCGAGTAACTTTAGCAACACAAATAACTATAACTACACGAATAACTAAGGCGATTGATTCACTGCTTGATATTTGACTCTTAAGCTTTCAACCAACAAATACAAACAGTAGCGAGACACTAATCGCTTTCGGTTCTAGAAAAGGAAATGCTTATGATCACGCATATTAGCCCAGCAGGGAGTATGGACCTGCTGTCTCAGCTAGAAGTAGAGCGTCTTAAAAAAACCGCATCTAGTGACCTTTATCAACTGTATCGCAACTGTACCTTAGCAGTACTCAATTCCGGCAGCCACACCGACAACTCAAAAGAGCTGCTCGACAAATATCAGACTTTTGATGTTAATGTCATGCGCCGTGAGCGCGGCATCAAACTTGAACTCGCCAATCCACCAGAACATGCATTCGTGGATGGCCATATTATCAAAGGTATCCAAGAACACCTCTTCTCAGTGTTACGTGACATCGTATACGTCAACATGCACTTGGCCGATAGTCAGCGACTTAACCTGACCAACTCTACCCATATCACTAACTTAGTGTTTGGTATCTTACGTAATGCGGGCACATTGATTCCGGGGATCGAGCCTAATTTGATTGTCTGTTGGGGCGGACACTCCATAAACCCAACAGAATACCAGTACACTCGAGAGGTCGGTAACGAACTTGGCCTACGAGAACTTAATATCTGCACTGGTTGTGGTCCAGGCGCGATGGAAGGCCCAATGAAAGGAGCTGCGATTGGTCACGCCAAACAGCGTTATACTGAGCAGCGTTATCTTGGTTTAACCGAGCCATCAATTATTGCCGCCGAGCCACCAAACCCAATCGTCAATGAACTGGTCATCATGCCTGACATTGAAAAGCGCTTGGAGGCGTTTGTTCGAATTGCCCACGGCATTATTATTTTCCCAGGTGGTCCAGGGACAGCAGAAGAACTGCTATATATCCTTGGTATCATGATGCATCCGAATAATGCCGACCAGCCAATGCCAATCGTCCTGACGGGTCCCAAAGAGAGCGAAGCCTACTTCCGCTCCATTGACGAATTTGTCCGTTCGACCCTTGGCGAAGAAGCGACGAAGTATTATCAGATCATTATTGATAATCCAGAGAAAGCTGCACAAATCATGAAGCAGGCGATGCCAACGGTAAAAGAACATCGTAAAAAAACGGGTGATGCATACAGCTACAACTGGTCACTGCATATTGAACCTGAGTTCCAACTTCCGTTCGACCCTACTCATGAAAATATGGCAGGGTTAGATTTACACCTTAACCAAAGACCTGAAAACCTAGCAGCTGCCCTGCGCCAAGCGTTTTCCGGCATCGTGGCTGGTAACGTTAAAGCTGAAGGCATCAAAGAGATAGAGAAACATGGACCATTTATCATTGACGGTGATAAATCATTAATGAAGAAAATGGACCGATTGTTAAGTGATTTCGTGGCCCAACAACGTATGAAGTTACCGGGATCTGAGTATGTTCCATGTTATCGAATCGCCAACGGCGAATAAAACACTGAAACTCAACTAAAGATTATTTACAATAAGGCCACGTTCTCAAGTGGCCTTAAATTTATGTCAATTCATCTCGTTATCATCGATGCACTCAACCTCATCCGCCGAGTACATGCGGTTCAACCCGACCCAACAGATATCGACAGAGCCATTCAAACCACGTCGAGAACCTTACATCGCATTTTAGACGAGTCCAAACCCACGCATATCATTGCCGTGTTTGACCATCATGAACAGGATCGAGGTTGGCGCGCTGACATCCTTCCTGAATACAAGCAAAACCGTAAACCCATGCCTGAGCCTTTATTCAATGGTTTGGAAAAAATACAAGATGCTTGGTGGCAATTAGGCATCGATTCCTTGCTTTCTGAAGGTGATGAAGCTGATGACTTGGTCGCGACCTTGGCGGTAAAAGTAGCCAGTCACAACGAGAAAGTCACCATTATTTCTACCGATAAAGGCTATTGCCAGATACTTTCGCCAACATTACAAATTCGCGATTATTTCCAACACCGTTGGCTAGACGCACCATTTGTTGAGCAAGAATTTGGGGTCAAACCGGAGCAACTTGCCGACTACTGGGGGTTAACCGGAATCAGCTCATCACAAGTACCCGGGGTTGCCGGGGTAGGACCTAAAGCGGCCAAGGAAATCCTTAATCAGTTCGACGATATCGAGTCGGCTTATGCCTCAGAGGACCTCGCAGCTAAATACCGTAAGAAGTTAGATGAGCATATTGAAATGGCGAGAAAGTGTAAGCAGGTTGCCGCACTCAAAACCGACATTGAGTTAGGCTTTAATTTACAAGATATCAGATTCGAGGGCTCAAGCGCTCAGTCTTAAGCCCCCAATACGCTTTAATGAGGCGAGATGTTGGATAGCACTTGGATGTGCACTGTGATTTCTTCACGGTCGTGATACAAGTGCTTAGCTTGAAGCTTAAACTTCACCTTGTTCTCGATTAAGAATACTTTAAGGTTTTCAATATCCTGAAGAACTTCGTCATAGCGACCTTTCATTGGCAACTTCAGGTTAAAGATAGTCTCTTTCGCCCAACCACGAATCAGCCATTCGCCCATCAGATGAGCAACACGAGCTGGTTTCTCAACCATATCACACACCAACCAAGTAACGTTTTTACGTGGTGGCTCAAACTTAAAACCATCGACTTGATGATGCTTAACTTGACCAGTATTCATTAAGCTGTCTGCCATCATGCCATTATCGATAGCATGAACAAACATCGAACGACGCACTAATTGATACGTCCAACCGCCTGGACAAGCACCTAAATCAACGCCCCACATGCCTGATGCTAATCGAGTATCCCACTCTTCTTTAGGGATAAAGACATGGAATGCTTCCTCAAGCTTTAATGTTGAGCGACTTGGCGCATCCGCCGGGAACTTAAGACGAGGGATACCCATGAAAAACGCTGAGCTATTTTCTGGATAGGAGTAACCAACAAAGCAGTGTCCTGAACGAATAAAGCAAATATGCAGCACTGGCTTCTTACTATGCTCTTTATTGAACAGATAACCTTTACCACGCATCGCTTGGCGAACCGGCACCGTGAACTTACGACAGAACTTAAGAAGCTCTTTTGCTTCATTGGTATCAGGAGTTTCAATACGTAAATCCCCACAGCGAGGAAATTGCTCAATGTACTCCAATGATTCAAGTAGCGGCGTAATACGGTCTTCTGCTGGGAGTGACTCTAGTTCACTCGCGATGGCAAACATTTGACGAGCAAAAATCAGTGATTGGAAATCGATCTCACGAATCAATCTATCTGCATCGCCTGCTTGGTAACATTCAAATATCACATAGCCAGAGTTATTCTTCACTCTAGGGAAGCCGAATACTTCAATGGCATTCGCTTTGTCTTGAATCTCACCTGCACACTCTTTCTCGAATCCAGAGCGGCAATAAAGCATTACTTGTTTCACTGATTGACTCCATCTTTGGTTGTTTCGTCAGTCATCTGATATCCAGCGTAGGCGAGAAATACCCAACCTACCATGAACATCACGCCGCCCATTGGAGTGATAGGTCCAAACCACTTCACCCCTGTTAGCGCTAAGGCGTATAGACTACCGCTAAAGAAAAGGATGCCGATAATAAAGCAAATTGCAGCACGATGAAATGCCTTTCGAGAATTAGGGTTGCTAACGATCGTTGCCAACAAAGCACACAGTAGGATAGCTAAAGTATGAATAAACTGATAAGTCACGCCCGTTTCGAAAACGCCAATAAGATAAGGCGACAGTATCTTTTTCAAACCGTGGGCAGCAAACGCCCCAAGCGCAACACTCAACAGCCCTGAGATGGAAGCGACTATGACAAGAAAGCGGCTAGACATCAGAGATCCCTTTGATAAACAACGCGAGACGATCTACGGCTAACTGTCTATTTTGGGCTTCCGTGAACCCCGAAGACTTGCGAGGCTTAAAGCTATGATCACCATCGGGGATAAAGCTGGTTGAGACTTGGTCTGAAAACTCGAACTGTTCGAATTCTTCAAATTTCCCAAACGTATCTCGCTCTCCTTGGATAATAAGAATCGGTTTATCGATCGTCGCTAAATGTGCGCCTTTATAATTCTCTGGTTTACCAGGAGGATGGAATGGGAAACCTAGACAAGCAATGGATTGAACCATGGGATGTTCAGATAGCATGGATGCCATGCGTCCTCCCATCGACTTACCACCAATCACTATCGGCTGACCATCAGCAACTTCCTCTATGACTGCAGTCATCGCCTCTAACAGTTTAGGCGCACGATCAGGTGGGCGTTTTTTGCCATCTATTGCACGTTTTTCCATATAAGGAAAATTGAAACGAGCAACGCGAACCCCTTTTTCGGCCAAACGCGTGGTGACATCTTGCATGAACTCATGGTCCATTCCAGCGCCCGCACCGTGAGCAAATAAGAACAGTGGTCCATTTTCTGGGCCATCAAACACAACATTATTCATCCAGAAGTTCCTCTTGCTCACTCTGTGCCTTAGCTAACATCCAATCTCTAAAGGTCGCGATACGTCCCATATCTGCTTGTTTATCATGGCACACGACGTAAAACGCATTCTTGGTGACCAGCACTTCATCAAACGGAGCAATCAATCGCCCAGCATCAAGCTCGGGTTGGGCTAATACGTTATTCCCTAAAGCAATCCCTTGCCCATGTGCCGCAGCTTGCAGCACCATAGTCGAGTGACTGAATATCGGGCCATGATTCACATTTACGCCATCAATCTCGTTTTGTTTCGCAAACTGCTTCCAGTCTTTACGAGAGGTATCATGCAATAAGGTGTGTTTTGACAAATCGGATAGCGCATCTAAAGGCTTATTGCCAAGTAACAGTGCTGGAGAGCAGAGTGGCACCAAAAACTCCTGATAGAGCTTATCAGCACGTAAACCAGGCCAATTGCCGCGACCGTAGTAAATCGCTACGTCAACGTCATCCGTTAGCGAACCCTCATCCATGTCCACCGCCTTTATGCGCACATCAATGTCAGGTTCTTGCTCATTAAAGTCAGCAAGCCTAGGAACCAACCACTGAATCGCAAAGCTCGGCGGTAAGCTGATGGTCAACGCACCTTTTTCGCTTCGCTCTAACACCTTATCTGTCGCTTCGGCTAAAGAGGTAAATATATCTTTGATATCAAGAAAATACCCTTGCCCTTCTTCGGTAAGTAATAATGAACGATTACGGCGACGAAACAGTTTTAATCCCAAGAATTCTTCAAGGGCTTTAATCTGATGACTGACCGCAGCTTGGGTCACAAACAGTTCTTCGGCTGCGCGAGTAAAACTCAAATGGCGCGCTGCAGCTTCGAAAACTTTTAGCGAGTTAAGTGGAGGCAAACGTCTAGACATAGCGACTCTCTAAAGCATTAGTTTTTTTAATCTGAAACATTATAAATTGTCCATTGCCGAACAGCCAGAGAAATTCTATATTTCATCCCGCAAACGCGAGTCTGAACGGCTTGATTCTCTGTAGAATCAATTGACTTGCGCTTGCGATGTTGTGTTTGCAATCTCGATTTTCGAGTTAGGTAGATTCTACCACCACACTTTGGCTAGTTATCCCCTAGTCGATGTGTGTACTTCCTGTATTTTTGACCTGTCTGTCAAATTTTCTTACACCGCCTAAATGGCGGTGTTTTTTTATCTGCGTTTTATTCGAAACTATTGCATAAAAAAACGGCCGCAATTTGCGACCGCTTATTACAATATTATTAATAGTAGAACTAATCGTTAATCTGTCAGATTAAGATTACAGACCTGCCGCGGCAAACACCTGATTGACGATTTCTTGCGCTTCTGCCTCGATCAGTTTCAAATGCTCTTCACCTTTGAAGCTTTCACAATAAATCTTATAGATGTCCTCTGTACCTGACGGACGAGCCGCAAACCAGCCGTTTTCTGTCGTCACTTTCAGACCACCGATTGCAGCACCGTTCCCTGGCGCGTGCGTCAAACGAGCTGTGATTGCATCACCTGCTAATGTTTCTGCCGCTACCATTTCTGGAGACAGTTTCTTCAGTACATTCTTTTGCTCGGTATTGGCAACAGCTTGAATACGGTTGTACTTAGATTCACCGTGCTTCGCTGCCAGTTCTTCGTAGTACTCTTGTGGGTTCTTACCCGTTACTGCGGTAATTTCAGCCGCTAGCAAGCAAAGAATGATGCCATCTTTGTCCGTTGACCATGGTGTTCCGTCTTTACGTAAGAAGGATGCACCAGCACTTTCTTCACCACCAAAGCCGAACTCGCCGTTATACAGACCATCTACAAACCATTTAAAGCCCACTGGCACTTCACAAAGTGTGCGGCCAAGGTCGGCAACCACACGGTCAATTAGTGCACTCGATACTAGCGTCTTACCTACTGCCACGTCGTCACGCCACTGGTTACGATGACGGTACAGATAGTCTATACAAACGGCCAGATAGTGATTCGGGTTCATTAGACCTTTTGGCGTAACAATACCGTGACGGTCATAATCTGGATCATTACCAAATGCTAAATCGTAGTCATCTTTAAGCGCCAGTAATCCCGCCATCGCATAAGGTGATGAACAGTCCATGCGAACCACGCCGTCTTTATCTAAAGACATAAACTGGAATGATGGGTCTACCGCTTCGCTGACTAACGTCAGATCCAAATTGTAAGCGCTGGCAATTTGACGCCAATAATCGATACCAGAACCACCTAATGGATCAACGCCGATTTTCAGGTTTGAATTCTGAATCGCTTCCATATCAATAACGTTCACCAAGTCATCGATGTACGGCTTAACAAGGTCACGTTCTTGGAATAAAGCTTGAGATTTTGCTACTGCAATAGGAAGACGTTTTACGTCTTTCATTTCATTAGCAATAATTTCATTAGCACGATCCTCAATAGCCTGCGTAAGCTCTGCTTCTGCTGGACCGCCATGCGTTGGATTGTATTTGATGCCACCATCTTGTGGTGGGTTATGCGATGGTGTGATAACAATGCCATCCGCTTTATCTGCGTTTGCTAAGTTATAAGTAAGAATCGCGTGGGAAATACCCGGTGTTGGGGTGTAGCCATTGTTCTCTTGAGCAATCACAGTAACGCCGTTCGCCACAAGCACTTCAACAACCGTTGAGAATGCAGGCTCTGACAATGCGTGAGTATCTTTACCAACGAAAAGTGGTCCTGTAGTGCCCTTTTCTGCACGAACTTCAGCAACAGCTTGCGCTATCGCTAAAATGTGATTTTCATTGAAGGTTGCTTTGTCAGCACAACCGCGGTGACCAGAAGTACCAAATTGCACACTTTGTGCTTGGTTGCCGGCTTCAGGTTGAATTAAAAAGTAATTAGCAACGAGCGCAGGAATATTATGCAGGTCTTCTTGCTGAGCCTTTTGGCCCGCGCGTGGGTGTATAGCCATAACAGACGTCCTTTCAAAATTAAGCTTAAATATAAAAAAAACCTCATAATACTCGTTTCAATGTGAACATTATGAGGTTTGAATCGAAATCTTAGATGGATGCCGTCACTTTTTCGATGAGCTCGGCGGGATAATCCATCATGGTCATCACCTGCTCCACCATTTGCCTTTTACGACTGGTATTGGTGTTAGTGATAACCCAGAAAGGGGTATTGGGAATTGCTTTCGGCTTTGTCGTATTGCCGCTTTCTAGCAAAGCCGCTTCATTATTTGCGAAATAAACGCGTTTGCGACCTTTAACTTGTGAAGCTTCAGAGAAGCCTTCCGGATTTAAGCGATGCAGAGTTGATAGTACCAACATAAATCTATCGATAGCTTTTTTCAGTCCAGCAAACTCATCAGAAATCAGCAGCGAGCGCATTTCTTTTACTGAATCTACCGCCTCTATCTGAGGGATCTCTTTACTAACGACGATAGTTTTAGCGGCAGCTGGTTTCTGTTCCGTTTCGGCTGCATCTACCTTTAATAAACGTCGTAAGATATCTGAAGCACTTTCGCCAATGTGGTGGGTCTGGCTTGCAATATAACGGTATAGATCCTCATCAACCTCAATTGTTTTCATTCGCTTTTCACAGTCTCTATGTTTAAACTCTGGGTGATTATAACGAGTTCCGCGATGAACCTCTACGTTAAACACATCACGAATAACAGAAAAATGTCAGCTTTATTGAACTATAAAAGAGAAGGTCAAGGCTTACCTGTCGTCCTCATCCACGGTCTGTTCGGAGACTTGAACAACCTCGGTGTTTTGGCTAGAGACCTAAAACAAGACTTTGATGTCGTCAGTATCGACCTACGTAACCATGGTCGTTCTTTCCATAGCGATGAACATAACTACACCTTGATGGCTCAAGATGTGGTGCAACTGCTTGAATCATTAGATATCACCGAACCAATCGTCATCGGTCATTCAATGGGTGGCAAAGTTGCTATGCGTTTGTGTGATTTTGACTACCCACTTTCAAAACTGATCGTGATGGACATGTCTCCAGTCGAATACACTGTGCGCAGACATGACAATGTTTTGTCTGGACTAGACGCGGTGATTGCCAATAAGCCAACCTCGCGCGCCGATGCTATGGCGCTGATGAGTCAACACATCGAAATGGAAGGGGTTCGCCAATTTCTTGGTAAATCTTTGTATAAACACGATGACTACCTTGCTTGGCGTTTTAATGTTGAGAGTTTGAAGCGTAACTACTTAGCTATCTTGAGCTGGCAACCAATTGGGAAAAGTAATGTTCCGATTTTATTTATTAAAGGCGGAGAGTCAGATTACCTCATGACCGAACATCAGCCTTTGATACAAGCTCAATTTTCAAATGCCAAAGCGCATGTCATTGCCAATACTGGGCATTGGCTTCATGCAGAAAAACCGGCAGAAGTACTAAGAGCTATACGCAAATTTATCTAAATTTGACCTCAAACCATTACTCGGCTACGAGCACGCATTAACTTTATCGAACAACAGTGGTATAGTTCCGCGCAAGCATATTGGCATAAAGGAATACCATGCTTTACGACTACATAAACAAACTGGAATCTATTGGTTTGGATCTACTGTTTGCAGCGATCTTCTTTCTGATCGGTATGGCAATCAAAGATGTCCTCAAACAAGGTAATGTTCCTGTTTTTGGTCGACGTATTGTATGGCTTGTGCTGTTCTTAGGGTGTGCAGGTTTTGTCGCAAAAGGCATTATTCAGCTCAGCTGGGAAGGCACAGGACTCGGCTAACGTTCCGGTTCCTTAATCCAACACAGACAATGAAAAGGTACTGAATCTATGGCAAGTGTAGGTCTATTCTTTGGTAGCGATACTGGCAACACAGAAGCTATTGCAAAGATGATCCAAAAACAATTGGGTAAACAGCTCGTTCACGTTCAAGACATTGCAAAAAGCAGCAAAGAAGATATCGACAACTTCGATCTACTGCTTTTAGGTATCCCAACTTGGTATTACGGCGAAGCTCAAGCAGATTGGGATGATTTCTTCCCTGAGCTAGAAGGCATTGACTTCTCAACTAAGCTTGTTGCTATCTTTGGCTGTGGTGACCAAGAAGACTACGCAGAGTACTTCTGTGATGCTATGGGTACAGTACGTGACATCGTTGAAGCAAAAGGCGGCACTATCATTGGTTACACACCAACTGAAGGTTACGAATTTGAAGCTTCTAAAGCACTTGTTGAAGGCGATGAGTCACAATTCGTTGGTTTATGTATCGACGAAGATCGCCAACCAGAACTAACTGACGAGCGTGTATCTAACTGGACTAAGCAACTTTATGAAGAAATGTGCTTAGCTGAGCTAGAAGACTAATTCACTCCTCAAAGTGAATGCAAAAAAACCTCCATTTCGGAGGTTTTTTTTATTTTGGTTGTGTATCTGAAGCACTACAAATTCGGGTTTTTGATGCTATTTGACCTGTTTCAAACTCAATCGACTCTGTCGCAGCAATTTGGCTAACATTACTAAATCGCCCATTAAGTATAGGCATCAGTTGCTGACAGACTTGCTGAGTCATCGCCTCTAACATCCAGGTAGTCATTGATTCTGTTTCAGGGTCTCCCGCATATCGATATGTGGTCGTTCTAAACAAAATCCCATCCTTCAGCGCAAGATGCATATCAGAGATTGTGATTTTAGGGTCAACTTGCTTAAATTGAGTATGAGCAAGATCGTCATTGAGCTGGCTCAAAATTTCAGGTGTTAAGGTTTCTGAAAGTGCAGTACCGCTAAAAAGCACGGTTAAACCCAAAATGATAAAACGCTTCACTGCCACCTCACTACATCATTAATTCAGTTAATAATAAACCAAACCATAACCGTGTTGTGTACTACTGGCAAAAACTAAGCTTGCACCGACGTCGTTTCATTTTCCGTTTCTGCACGGTATTTAGGCTTCTTACGGATATAAAGTTTACGTTGAATGGTGGCGACGACCTCACCATGCTGGTTGTGAATGTGGGTGACAAATTCCGGAAAACACTTATCCCCTGTTGCCGTGCTGTGTAGAATGCCGTCCAACATATCTTGACTCACTACAAACTCAGCATTTAAGTCAGAAAAACCTGGCTTGATAAAATCGATACTGGCTTCTTTATCCCAAACATAATATTGCTCGCGAAGGATTCCCATCAACATCAACGAATAGATAGGATCAGTCATGGCGAAAATACTGCCGCCAAACTGGGAACGATTGGCATTTTTGTTCCACCACTTCAGTTTTAACCGCACTTTAACTGAACGAAAATCCTCACTGATCTCAGTGATTTTTATCCCAGCTCCCCAAAAAGGTGGCCAGATGTTCAATGCAAACTTCACATATTTGGGTTTATAAATTTTCGCTAATCGTTTATCCATAACTCGCAATCCAACTTCATATGTAAACGAATTGTAACTGGTCAGATGTGTTTGTAAAGTGACATTGTTCGCCTTCTATGTTAATACTTAGTAACCCTTTGAAGTTCGAGGTTTATTGTTACGCTGTAGTACCCTATAATGAATAGATTACTGAAATCTGTTTATTGCTGCAGATCATTACAGGAAAGTTTATGTCAGACAACAATAAGGCACTTAAAGACGCGGGACTAAAAGTCACGCTGCCGCGACTAAAAATTTTAGAAGTACTGCAGAAGCCAGAGTACCAACATATCAGTGCAGAAGATCTGTACAAGAAGCTCATCGATCTTGGAGAAGAGATCGGTTTAGCAACGGTTTACCGTGTTCTAAACCAATTTGATGATGCGGGTATTGTTACACGCCATCACTTCGAAGGTGGTAAATCGGTATTTGAGCTTTCTACTCAGCACCACCATGATCACCTTGTGTGCCTAGATTGTGGTGAGGTTATCGAGTTCTCTGACGATGTGATTGAAACTCGTCAAAAGGAGATTGCAGCTCGTTATAATATCGAACTCACCAACCACAGCCTTTACCTCTATGGTAAGTGCATTGGTGGTGCATGCAAAGATAACCCTAAAGCGCACGAACCTCGTTAACACGCTAAATGGGTAGAATTAAAAAAACCAGCCATTGTGGCTGGTTTTTTAGTATCTAAAGCCCCTCTCAGAAAAGAGAGGCTTAAAGTGATTATTTTGCTTCGACCTTAGCCCAAGTGTCACGTAGACCAACGGTACGGTTGAAAACCAAAGATTCAGCACTAGAGTCTTTGATGTCCGCACAGAAGTAACCCATACGCTCAAATTGGTAACCTTGAGAAGCATCTGCTGCTGCCAAACTTGGCTCTACAAAGCCCTTTGACACAACTAGAGACTCTGGATTGATGGTTTCAGCAAAGTTATCCGCCGCCGCAGGGTTAGCAACAGTAAACAAGCGATCATACAGGCGAATCTCAGCAGGTAGACCTTTATCCGCTGATACCCAGTGAATAACGCCTTTCACTTTACGACCGTCAGCTGGATTTTTACCTAGCGTATCAGCATCGTAACTACAGAAAATCGTAGTAATATTGCCAGCTTCGTCTTTCTCAATGCGCTCTGCTTTGATGACATAAGCACCACGTAAACGAACTTCTTTACCTAAAACAAGACGCTTATACTTCTTGTTGGCTTCTTCGCGGAAATCTTCACGTTCAATCCAAACTTCACGAGTAAATGGTACTTCACGTGTACCCATTTCTGGTTTATTCGGGTGATTTGCAATTGATAAGGTTTCACCTTCACCTTGGTAGTTTTCGATCACAATTTTCACAGGATCTAAAACAGCCATTGCACGAGGAGCGTTCTCATTCAAATCATCGCGAACGCATGACTCTAGAGAACCAAACTCGATCATGTTCTCTTGTTTTGTCACACCGATACGTTTGCAGAATTCACGAATTGAAGCAGGCGTAAATCCACGACGACGCAAACCAGAAATCGTTGGCATACGCGGGTCATCCCAGCCGTTAACCAGTTTCTCAGTCACCAGTTGGTTAAGCTTACGCTTTGACATCACTGTATATTCCAAGTTCAGACGACTGAACTCATACTGATGCGGTTGGCAATCAATAGTGATGTTTTCAAGAACCCAGTCGTACAAGCGACGGTTATCTTGGAACTCTAACGTACATAGCGAGTGGGTAATGCCCTCAAGCGCATCTGAAATACAGTGAGTGAAGTCATACATCGGATAAATGCACCACTTGTCACCTGTTTGATGGTGGTGAGCGAAACGAACACGATAAAGCACAGGATCGCGCATAACCATAAATGATGAACTCATGTCGATTTTGGCACGAAGACAAGCTGTACCCTCTTCGAAGCCGCCATCACGCATTTTTTCAAATAGCGCTAAGTTCTCTTCAACTGAACGATCACGATATGGGCTTGGTTTACCAGGTGCGGTAAGCGTTCCACGATACTCGCGGATCTGCTCTGGACTTAGCTCGTCAACATACGCTAAGCCTTTATTAATCAATTCAACCGCATACTCGTAAAGCTTATCGAAGTAGTTTGATGAATAACACACGTCACCAGACCACTCAAAGCCTAACCAGCTTACATCATTCTTAATCGACTCAACGTATTCAACGTCTTCTTTTTCAGGGTTTGTATCATCAAAACGAAGATTACATTGTCCCTGATAGTCCTGAGCAATACCGAAGTTTAAACAAATAGATTTTGCGTGACCGATATGCAGGTAACCATTTGGCTCCGGCGGAAAACGAGTATGCACGCTAGTATGCTTGCCATCCGCTAAATCTTTATCAATGATTTGGCGAATAAAGTTCGATGGACGAGCCTCAGCTTCACTCATCTATAACACCTCTATGTTTTAAGTATTGTCAGATATATAAACGCTAATGATCCACAATTCCTTGCGAAACCTCAACAAGAACTCGCATTTTCACAAGATTATTTTAGTACTGAAACTTGAACGGTGAAAAAGCAGAAGAAAAGAGGCATAAAAAAAGCCTCTCATATGAGAGGCTTTACTATGGAAATCAATGAGTAGCTAGACTATGGAAGTTTTACTTCTGATAAGTCTTCACCAGCACCGATAGACTTCATTTCACCGGCAATGATTTCAGCTAGAGGGCCTAGGATAACTTGTAGGTTATTTTCACCTAGTTTCACTACACCTTTCGCACCTAGCTTTTTAAGTACAGCTTCGTCAGCAACAGAGCGGTCTTTAAGCGTTAGACGTAGACGTGTGATACAAGCATCGATTGAAGTTAGGTTATCGTGACCACCAAGGGCTTTTAGGTATTGGCGAGCTAGGTCACCGTTTTTCACATCACCGTCAACTTCTACTTCTACATCATCGTCTTCACGACCAGGCGACTTCAGGTTGAAAGCGCGGATTGCGAAGCTGAATGTGAAGAAGTATAGAGCACCGAAGCCTAGACCGATTAGTAGTAGTGTGAATGGTTTCGTAGCTAGACCCCAGTTCAATACGAAGTCGATTAGACCAGCAGAGAAGCCGAAGCCGTGTAGTGTACCAAACATGTTAGCAACAACTAGAGCTAGACCAGTAAATACTGCGTGCATTGCATATAGTGCAGGTGCTAGGAATACAAACATGAACTCTAGTGGCTCTGTGATACCAGTTAGGAATGAACAGAATGCTACAGAGAACAGTGCACCACCAACTTGGCTACGTTTCTCAGCAGGTGCTGCTAGGTACATTGCTAGTGCTGCACCTGGTAGACCAAACATCATTACAGGGAAGAAGCCGTTCATGAATACACCAGCGCTCTTATCGCCGCCGAAGAAGCGGTGAAGGTCACCAGTTTTCACTGTTTCAGTAACTTCTTTAACTGTTGCTGTGATTTCAGGAGTTACAGAGTTAGCAAACTCGAATGTATGAGCTTGACCAGCTACTAGAGTCTTAGCAAGAGCTGGGTCTACACAAAGCTGCTGTAGAGAAGGAAGCGCTTGACCAGCAGCTTGAGCGCCAGTAACTAGAACTTCTTGACACGTACCCATACCGAACCAGAAGTATGAGTTAAGAACGTGGTGAAGACCTACAGGGATAAGTGCACGGTTAAGCGTACCATAAACGAACTGACCAATTGCGCCAGAAGTTGATACTGCGTGTGCTAGAGCGTCAAGACCACCTTGGATGCTAGGCCAAACCACACCTGAGATCGCACCTGCTACTAGAGCAAATAGACCAGCCATGATAGGAACTAGACGCTTACCTGCGAAGAATGCCAACCATTCTGGAAGACGAGTCGCATGGAATGCATTGTAAGAGTGACCTGCAATGATACCTGCGAAGATACCACCGAAGAATGACATGTTAACGTCAGCGTTGATTGTTGTTGCTGTCGCAGTTAGAACGAAGTAAGCAACCGCACCAGCAAGACCTGCTGCACCGTTACCGTCTTTAGAAAGACCAATCGCAATACCTAGACCGAATAGCAGAGGTAGTTGACCGAAAATCGCTCCACCAGCTTGCGCCATAAATGGAATGTCTAAAAGGTCGCCTTGACCCAAACGTAGTAGAAGCGCCGCAATCGGAAGCGTTGCGATAGGTAGCATTAACGCTTTACCTAGCTTCTGTGCATATCCTAGCATATTCACCTTAAGTTCCCCCTATAGGATTTGAATTTTGTTGGACGACTTATTTTAGCCGTTCAATTTAGTCCTATTCAGTTTATGAAATTAATTTTGCTCCGCAAATTAAAACCTCACCATTTGTGATCATAATCACCAGTTTTTGCCAAAATAGAGGCTTTTTGCTAGCTAGATCATAAAACTTATTTTATCATACGAAAAAATAGCAAAATCTAAGTAGGATTTTGCCTGAGAGAGTTGCACTAAGTAGCGATTATTTTGCGATTGGAATCAACTTTTCCAATGTAATGACTACACATAAAATAACAATAACTCCCTCATTATCATTAAGTTACTTTGACTGTTTTATCTAATTAAAACTTGCTGACTACTAAATCCGTCTCATTGCTACAAGCAGAAAACTAAGTCGAATCTTCACTGTTTCGATAACCGCAATGAGCTAAAGAGAATACAACACAAGGATTCGCTAACTATGTATGCATTAACTAACTGTAAGATCTTCACGGGTAGTGACGTTCTCACCAATCATGCGGTGCTAATCAATGGTGACCAAATCGAGTCGGTTCTGCCTAGCGCAGAGCTTCCAAGTGACATTAAGTGCGTGGATTTAAACGGCGCAAACCTAAGCCCGGGTTTTATTGATTTGCAGCTAAACGGCTGTGGCGGTGTGATGTTCAATGACGAAATAACCGCGGACACTATCCATACCATGCATAGAGCTAACCTTAAGTCAGGCTGTACTAGCTTCTTACCTACGCTGATTACTTCATCTGATGACAATATGCGCCAAGCATTGACCGCCGCTCGCGAATACCACAGCCAGAACCAAAACCACTCTCTTGGCCTACACCTAGAAGGTCCTTACCTAAACGTTGCGAAAAAAGGCATTCATAGCCCTGACTTCATTCGTCAATCTGACGATGCAATGATCGACCTTATCTGTGAAAACCGCGACCTCGTCGCAAAAGTGACCTTAGCTCCAGAACAAAACGCACCAGAGCATATCGAAAAGCTACGTAAAGCAGGTATTGTGGTCTCAATTGGCCACACTAATGCCACTTACGAAGAAGCCCGTAAAGGTTTTGAATCTGGCATTACATTCGCAACGCATTTATTTAATGCGATGACGCCAATGACAGGTCGTGAGCCGGGCGTTGTTGGTGCTATTTACGATACACCAGATGTCTACGCAGGTGTGATTGCCGATGGTTTCCATGTCGACTATGCGAACATTCGCATCGCGCATAAAGTGAAAGGTGAAAAGTTAGTATTAGTGACGGACGCCACAGCTCCAGCGGGTGCTGACATGGATTACTTTATTTTTGTCGGTAAGAAAGTATATTACAAGGATGGTAAGTGCGTAGATGAAAACGGCACGCTAGGTGGCAGCGCACTTACAATGATTGAGGCGGTTCAAAACACAGTTGAACACGCTGGTATCGCTTTGGACGAAGCTCTACGAATGGCGACGCTTTACCCAGCTAAGGCAATGGGTTTAGAAAACAAGCTTGGCCGTATTAAGAAAGGCATGATTGCTAACTTGACCGTATTCGATAGAGATTATAATGTCCAAGGCACAATTGTTAACGGACAATACGAGCAAAATTGAGCATGAATGGCGGACAAATAGGTAACGTAGATTTAGTAAAACAACTTAACAGTGCAGCGGTTTACCGTTTAATAGACCAACAAGGGCCTATTTCTCGCATTCAAGTTGCTGATGTTAGCCAGCTGGCACCCGCAAGCGTTACCAAGATTACCCGCCAATTGTTGGAGCGCGGCCTTATCAAAGAGGTCGCTCAACAAGCCTCAACAGGTGGACGCAGAGCCATCTCTCTAACGACAGCAGTGGAGCCCTTCCACTCTGTCGCAGTACGTCTCGGCCGAGATTATGTGCAGTTCTCTCTTTACGATTTGGGTGGCCGTGAAATGGCTTTCTCCCATAATGATTTTTACTACACCAATCAAAGTGAACTTAGCGAAGGCTTAGTGACATCGCTTCGCGAATTTCTAAAAGAACACAGTCCTAAAATCGAGCAGCTTATTGCTATTGGCATTACCCTACCCGGTCTAGTTAACCCGACTACGGGTGTTGTTGAATACATGCCAAATACCGACATCGACAAACTCGAGCTCGCAGATCTAGTTAGAGCTCAATTCAAAGTAGAGTGTTTTGTAGGTAACGATATTCGTGGTTTAGCTCTGGCAGAACATTACTTTGGCGCAAGCCGCGACTGCCAAGATTCGATATTGGTCAGTGTTCACCGTGGTACTGGTGCTGGTATTATCGTCAATGGACAAGTTTTCTTAGGGCACAACCGTAATGTGGGTGAAATTGGTCACATCCAAATCGATCCGCTAGGCGAACAATGCCAGTGTGGCAACTTTGGCTGCTTAGAAACGGTTGCAGCTAACCCAGCAATTGTCAAACGTGTAAAAAAGCTCATTGATCAAGGATATGAGTCAACGCTTGCTCTAAAAGAGCACATCACTATTGAAGATGTTTGCTCACACGCATTAAATGGCGACGAGTTAGCAAAACAGAGCTTAGTTCGAGTGGGTAACCAACTCGGCAAAGCCATCGCAATCACTATTAACCTGTTCAACCCGCAAAAAATCATTATTGCCGGTGACATTACCATGGCAAAAGAGATTGTCTTCCCAGCGATCCGTCGTAATGTAGAAAACCAGTCGTTAACGACATTCCATACAGAACTACCGATTGTTGCTTCAGAAATCGATAAGCAACCGACAATGGGCGCATTCGCTATGATCAAACGCGCCATGCTAAATGGGGTTTTGTTACAAAAACTACTCGAAGATTGAGAAAATGTTTTGAAATAACAAACAAACCCTTACATAAATTATGTAGAATATATGACCACACTTAGGTGTGGTCTTTTTGTCTTCAGATAATAAAAAATACTATGGAACTGATCCTTATAACCGTCGCCTTCATCGCGGGCTTCCTCGCATTGAAATGTCAACTGCCACCCTTAGTAGGTTTTCTACTTGCTGGGTTTATTTTGCATCACTTTGGTTTTGAATCGACCGATACCATTACCACCCTTGCCGACCTCGGCGTGACACTGCTACTGTTTACTATTGGCTTAAAGCTCGACATAAAAACTTTGTTGTCCAAAGAAATTTGGGCCGGCGCAACCATTCACAATCTGCTTTCGACACTTTTGTTCGCCGTTTTGTTACTAGGTTTGAAAATTCTGGGCGTTTCTAGTCTTGCTACGCTCGACATTGAGCAACTTATTCTACTGGGCTTTGCTCTCTCCTTCTCAAGTACTGTATTTGCAGTGAAAACCTTGCAAGAAAAAGGTGAAATGAATGCTACCTATGGCACGCTCGCCATTGGTATTCTGGTTATGCAGGATATCTTCGCGGTCATCTTTTTAACAGCATCGACAGGCAAGTTCCCAGAATGGTATGCCATCGGGCTATTTGCTCTTCCTCTACTTCGTCCCATCATGTTTAAGCTTTTAAATAAAGCCGGACATGGCGAAATGCTCGTATTAAGTGGCATCTTCTTCGCACTCGTCATGGGCGCAGGGTTATTTGAATTGGTTGGAATGAAGCCGGATTTGGGTGCGCTTATCTTGGGTATGCTGTTAGCTTCGCACTCTAAAGCTTCTGAGCTATCAAAATCACTTTTCAATTTAAAAGAGCTGTTCTTAGTCTGCTTTTTCCTTAATATCGGTCTTGCTGATCAGCCGACAATCGAAGGTTTTGTGCTCGGTGCATTGCTCCTCTTGTTACTGCCACTGAAAGGCATCCTTTACTTTGTGGTCATCAATGCATTTAAATTCCGAGTCCGTACGTGCCTTCTGACTACACTCACTCTGTTTAACTTCAGTGAGTTCGGTCTCATTGTCGGTGGCTTGGCTTACAAACTAGGTTGGATATCCGGTGACATCTTAGTCGCGTTAGCCATTGCCGTATCCTTGTCCTTTATCATTTCTGCCCCTCTAAACCGAATTGGACACAGCATTTACTTGCGCAGTGCGAAATGGCTAAAAGAACAAGCAGCAGAGAAAATTAATACCCGCGACCAATTCATCAATCCAGGCGAAGCTCAGGTTCTGATTCTTGGCATGGGACGAATCGGCACTGGTGCTTATGACGAGCTCTACCAACGATATGGAAAAGTTAGCCTAGGTGTAGAGGTGCGAGAAGAAGCCGCTAAACAACATCGCGAGGAAGGCAGAAATGTCATAGCAGGCGATGCCACTGACCCTGATTTCTGGGAACGTATTCTCGACACGGCTCATGTAAAGTTAGTATTGCTGGCAATGCCTCACCATCAAGGTAACCAAACTGCGTTAGACCTACTTCACCAAAAGCAGTTTAAAGGGCAGATAGCTGCTATCGCCGCTTATCCAGATCAATTGGATGAACTGGAGCAGATGGGTGTCAATGCAGCATTTAACATCTACAGCGAAGCGGGTAGTGGTTTCGCACGTCATGTGTGCGATCAGCTGCAGCCAAATCTCAAATAACAACGTCTACAAACATATTTAAAAGCCGGATTGACCGGCTTTTTTTGTAGTTAATTGACCATCAAAGCACCAACATTTAAACGCCATATATCAAATTGATAATTTAATTAAAAAATATTTAATCAAACATCACTTTTATCATCTTTTTCGTTCATCACGGTTGCTTTTTTTTGAGCAGATGGCAAATTGAACTCAACAGCGTTAAATTTCATCTAAAAGGAAGTTGTATGTGTTCAGTATTTGGCATTTTAGACATAAAAAGTGATGCAGCCGCTCTACGTCCAGTCGCATTAGAGATGTCTAAAAAGCTCCGTCATCGTGGACCAGATTGGTCTGGTATCTATGCTTCAGACAAAGCAATTCTTGCGCATGAGCGCTTAGCTATCGTTGGCCTTAATAGTGGTGCTCAACCACTTTACAGCCAAGATAAAAAACACATCCTTGCTGTTAATGGTGAAATCTACAACCACAAAGAAATTCGTGCTCGCTATGAAGGCAAATATGAGTTCCAAACTGACTCAGATTGCGAAGTCATTCTAGCGCTATACCAAGACATGGGCGCAGACCTACTAGAAGAACTAAACGGCATTTTCGCTTTCGTCCTTTATGATGAAGAGAAAGATGAGTATCTTATTGGCCGAGACCATATTGGTATCATTCCGCTATACCAAGGCTACGACGAACACGGTAACTACTATGTTGCGTCAGAAATGAAAGCGCTGGTTCCTGTATGTAAGACCATAAGTGAGTTCCCTCCTGGCAGTTACTATGGCTCTAAAGATGCAGAGCCTCAGCGTTACTATATTCGTGACTGGAATGAATACGCAGCAGTACAAGGCAACAGTACAAGCAAAGAAGATCTGACTGAAGCACTAGAAGCGGCGGTAAAACGTCAGCTAATGACAGACGTACCTTATGGCGTACTACTTTCAGGTGGTCTTGACTCCTCTATCACTTCTGCCGTTGCAAAACGTTTCGCAGCGATGCGTATTGAAGACGATGAAAAGTCAGCGGCATGGTGGCCTCAACTTCACTCATTTGCGGTTGGCCTCGAAGGCGCTCCAGATCTCAAAGCCGCTCGTGAAGTGGCCGACCAAATCGGTACCGTTCACCACGAGATGACCTATACCATTCAAGAAGGTTTGGATGCGATTCGCGATGTTATCTACCACATCGAAACGTATGACGTCACTACAATCCGTGCTTCAACGCCTATGTTCCTAATGGGACGTAAGATCAAAGCAATGGGTATTAAGATGGTTCTTTCTGGTGAAGGGGCTGACGAAATCTTTGGTGGCTACCTGTATTTCCACAAAGCGCCAAACGCGAAAGAGTTCCACGAAGAAACAGTTCGTAAGCTGCTTGCATTGAACATGTTTGACTGCGCACGTGCCAACAAATCACTTGCAGCATGGGGCGTTGAAGGCCGTGTACCTTTCTTAGATAAAGAGTTTATCGATGTAGCAATGCGCTTAAACCCTGAAGACAAAATGTGTGGCAACGGTAAGATGGAAAAACACATCCTGCGTGAGTGTTTTGAACACTACCTTCCAGAGTCAATCGCATGGCGTCAAAAAGAGCAGTTCTCTGACGGTGTTGGCTACAGCTGGATTGATACACTAAAAGAAGTGGCTGAAGCGAAAGTGACTGACCAACAAATGGAAACCGCAGCATTCCGCTTCCCATACAACACGCCAACAACAAAAGAAGGTTACGCATACCGTGAAATCTTCGAAGAGCTGTTCCCACTCGAATCTGCGGCCCAATGTGTTCCAGGTGGCCCGTCGGTAGCGTGCTCTTCTGCAAAAGCACTTGAATGGGATGAGTCTTTCCGGAACTGTGTTGATCCCTCAGGTCGAGCTGTTCAAGCAGTTCACAACGACTCTTACTAAATGTCAAAGTTAACCTAATCTAAAAAAACCAGCCTCACGGCTGGTTTTTTTATTTGAACACTAAATTGATGTTAGCCCGGGTGACCATCCACTCTTGGAGTGACTAGCATTTTGCCAAAGTGGTATACATACATACCGAACGCAAAGGCCCAAAGCCCCGCACTAATATCAATCATCAGGAACATGTGCTGTGGCCACACGGCCACACCAATACTACGAATGACTGCTGCAACAATAATAGCGACAAATGCCCATGTCATATTAGGGCCCTTATAGATAGCACGACCAGTATGCCCCATCGTTACGCGACTGATCATAGATAAAACCACACCACCTAACGCGCCTACCGCAAACAAGTGCAGCATAGCGTGTGATGCAAAAGCATCATTCAGCATTCCTCGGTACAACAAGCTTAATGGCAGACATAAATAAGTCAGCATTAATGACCAAACTAAAGGTTCAGAGAATGTCAGCCAAGGCTTCCAACGCAACCAACGTACCAACTGAAACAGCCCTGCAATCAGCATAAGCGGTTTACCCAGTACAGCAAATGATAATGGGAAGAAACTCAACACGAATAACCCCATCAGAGGCAGCGTCGCTAGCCACTCCAGCCAAAATAATGGCTGGGGTTTATCAAACTGGAATCGGCGCGAAGAGAAAAACGGAATCACTCTACCGCCCATTACTGAGATCAGGAGAGTGAACCACCAGATCATCGCGCCCCATACCGCACTTGAACTAAATGGAGGCATTCCTTTAACGGTGGCATAACTGGCAAAGTTGGCAAAAATAGCTAACAAAAACAAAGGCACAAAAAACAAGTTTTTCCAGCCTTTTGACTGGTAAACCCTAAAACCCACTTCGTATGCGGCTAGCAGGATGAATAGCGACTCGATACTAGACGTCAACCATAACGGTATTGGCGTCCAAAACAAAACACGTGTTAGCCCCCACAGTGCAACGAGCAATAACAGGCGATAATGCTTAGTTCCGTTAACTCCGGTCCATGTCTGCACTGCTGTTAGGACAAAACCGACCACGATTGCCATCGCAAAACCGAATATCATTTCATGGGCATGCCACCATAACGCGGGGACTTGCAACGCTTCAGGCTGACCTTTCTGGAACATGATGACCCAGGCCACCACCGCAATGATGGCATAAACGCTTCCGAGTAAGAAAAAAGGACGAAAACCAAGACGAAGCCAAGCTGGTATCTTCTCTTCAACCTTTTTATCAGTAATATTTAGCATAACGACTCACTTAAAATGACATACATTTGTGTAAGTGCACAAATCATACCAAGTAACAAAGGCCCCATATTTCGGGCACCACGAGTCCAAATTACTTAAAATAAAGTCAAATGGACATAGATAAAATACAAGTCATTATGACTCATATAGGTTCAATTTAAATCATCCGAAATTTGATCTCTTTGCTATACGAATCAATGACAAATTAGTACTCTAACGCTCACTTTATTCTGGTTGATAATATAGAGAATAGACAATGAAAATGGTTGCGGTCACGGCTTGCCCAACTGGTATTGCTCATACGTATATGGCAGCTGACGCTATTCGAAAAGCGGCTCAAAAAGAAAATATAGGCATCAAAGTAGAGACTCAAGGTGCAATGGGTATTGAAGGACAACTGAGCACCCAAGATATCGCTAACGCCGATCTTGTCCTCATTGCTTCCGATATTGAAGTTGAGCACCGAGCTCGATTTACGGGTAGTAAAATACACTGCGTCACAATCGAAGAGGTTCTAACTGATGTTGATTCGGTTGTGCAGCGTTGCATAGGGCTTGTTAGAGGTTAACCTTGATAGAACGTAGAATCACCTTTGTCCTACCGGAAGATGGGTTTTCTGGTTGGAAAATCAATCGATTAAAAACACTGAGTAACATGTTTCGCTCAGTGGTGATTCTGCGTAATTTAACCTGCTGGGATAGTGCTAATATAGAGCATCCACTGCGTATTCTTTCATTAGCCGGTAAACAAGATGACCTTTGCCAACTGCACATTGAAGGATCAGATGCTGAGCTTGCTTGTATGGTCTTGATGGACTTTATTGCTGAACACTTTATGTTGGTGAATACGGCTCATCGCTCCAATAAGCACGCCAATCTATCGTTATTGAGAGGATTAAGCACCTTCCGGTTACCATTTGAAATCGACTATCATTTTGCTCGTGACAGCAGCAACGATAAAACCACTATTCTGGAGCAAGTCGCTAATCTGACGGCCCAAGTTAACACCGCAGAGATGACACAGAACTTACTGAAACGAGAACAGTATTCGTCAACTGCAACGGGTAAAATGATCGCATTACCACACATACTCACTAGTGACGTAGATAAAGCATCGCTAACCGTCATTAAGTGTGAGAACCCTGTCGATTGGCAAGCACCTAAACTAGGACCTGTTACTCTGGTTATCGCACTAATACTCCCCTCTCCTCCGGAGCGCTCGCTATTAGTGAGTTTTACTCACCTCACCAAATCGCTATTGGATGAGGAGTTTTGTCACCTGCTGACCACCAGTAGAGAGCCAGAAGCAATCAAAGCGATATTGATTCATCAGCTGGTCAAAGGTCAACGGGCAAATGCCTTATAATACCTGCCGGTACTCGCTTGGCGTTTGCCCTGTTCTTGACTTAAATACTCTAAAAAAGTAATTCACATCTTGGTAGCCACAGCGTGTTGCCACTTCCTGCAGCTTAAAGTCGTATTTTTTCAGCATAAACTTCGCGCGTTCCATTCTCACCCACGTGATGTAGTCCGCTAAAGTCATGTGCCCTTGCTGGCGGAACAGTCTCGATAGGTGATTAGGACTAATATGAAATCGCTTAGCAATACTACTGCGAGTAATAGTGCGGTGGAAATTCTCCTGAATGTAAATACAGATACCCTGATACAGGTCGCCACTTCGTAAATTATCTGATGGTTCTGACACCATAGACTGACTATAGGAAAGTAACGCCATGAGCAAGTGCTCATCCATTGGGGACTTTTTCGGCTCTCTTGCTATCGCATTAAGCGCCTCGAGAATATGGTCAATGGCATGACCCGTACGTGTTTGCACACTGTGCTTCTGGATATCGTAAAACCCTGTTTCACCCTGTCTCTTACTCACCAAGCTAAAGCCTAGTTGGCGCTTCCCAAACAGCAAACTTAATACTGAGCAGTCCCCTTGCCAATTTGGTTTGTTCCAACAGTTCGGAGGAATGTACAACGCATCACCCGATAATACCTTGATTGAGGATATACCCTGTTCAGGATCTTCAAGTTCATTCTCATACTCTCCACTAATTACTAACTCAAGCCTTGGGAAATTAACTTGATAGCTAAACGGTGGTGGCGTGAGCTGATCGGCAGCAAACCAGATTCGGTTGAAATGCTCCCTTTCAGCAATTAACGTTTCAATTAAATTGTGGAACATTGGCGAGTTTCTCCAGCGACCAAATAGAAATATGAGCTCTTTTCGTGAGCTGCATCATGCATTTCCGTGTCATTTATGAGGTTACAAAGCTCTAGCCAAGTCTAACATAATGACAATTGCGACAATAATAACAAGTAGAAACAAATAAATAAGCGACTGATAAATAAAAAAATTATTACATATCACTTACCAAAAATGGGTTATATAAAATATTGAGCCAGTTCACATTAAAATTCCATAGGTACAATAATCCAGTAAAAGCCTTTATGGTGCTCTAAAATTTCTTGCCAAACCCACCGATAATTACCCTATCGAATGACTACATCACTTCTCAGCGAATCGGTCACCCCACTACTTGGGATGCCAATATGTTGTAAATGAGAAATCGTGTAGTCCAACCTCCACCTACAATGGTCAATAGGACAATCATTATGATTACGGATCTCATTAATGAAAAACTGATCTGCCTAAATCTAAAAGCAACGAGCAAGGACGAAGTATTCGCAGAAATGGCGCAGTTGCTCCATGCTCAAGGCAGAATTAGCGATAAAGCACAATTCCTAACCGATATCTATGCTCGTGAAGAAATTGGCAATACCGGATTTGAAGATGGTGTTGCGCTACCGCACGCGAAAAGTAAGGCGGTTGTTGAACCAGCCGTTGCGATTGGTGTGAGTCAATCTGGGATCGACTACGGCGCTGAAGATGGTCAACCGTCAAAACTCTTTTTCATGATCGCCTCTCCAGATGGCGGCTCTGATCATCATATTGAAGTGCTTGCTGAATTATCTTCCAAACTGATTGAAGATGGTTTTATTGAGAATTTCCTAAAGGCAGAAACAGAGCAGCAAGCGTTAGAGTTGCTGCTGGCTAAATCTGAAGCACCAGCTAATCAGCTGGAAGCAAACAAAGGCTTTCTTATCGGCGTAACAGGCTGCCCAACGGGCGTCGCACATACTTACCTTGCAGCAGAAGCATTAGAAAAAGGCGCAGCCGAGCTTGGTTATCAAATCAAGGTAGAAACTAATGGCTCAATCGGCGTAAAAAATTCACCAAGTGCCGATGAAATTGCTCGCGCTGATGCCATCATCGTCGCATCAGACAAGCAAGTGGATATGAATCGCTTCGCGGGTAAAAAACTGATCGAAACTGGCGTTAAAGCCCCTATCAGCGATGCAAAAGCTGTTATCAACCAAGCGCTTGAAGCGCCTGAATTTGTTGCTGATGCTAAAGCCGCTAAATCGGAAGACAACTCTTCGAAGCGTTCTGACTTATACCGTTACTTGATGAACGGCGTATCGCACATGATCCCGTTTGTTGTAACTGGTGGTCTCTTGATTGCTTTGGCTCTTGCGGTGGGTGGTCAACCTAGCGAAGCTGGCATGGCTATCCCTGAAGGTAGCATGTGGCAGAAAGTACTGGATGTTGGTGTCGTCGCGTTCACTCTAATGATTCCTGTTCTATCCGGTTATATTGCTTACGCTATTGCCGACCGCCCTGGACTTGCCCCTGGCTTGATTGGTGGCTGGATTGCAAACAACGGTTCATTCTATGGTGCTGAGGCAGGTACAGGCTTTATCGGCGCTATCGTTGCTGGTCTACTTGTCGGTTACTTCGTCAAATGGGTTGTCACTCGTAACTATCACAAGTTTATTCAACCACTTGTGCCGATTATGATTGCACCTATTACTGGCTCTCTCTTCATCTCAGCACTGTTCATCTTCGTAATCGGCGCGCCAATTGCAAGCCTTATGGACAGCTTGAATGCGATGCTTATCAGCATGAGTACAGGTAGCGTTATTCTTCTCGGTATCGTACTGGGTGGCATGGCTGGCTTTGATATGGGTGGTCCATTCAACAAAGTAGCGTTCCTATTCTCTGTTGGCATGATTGCAAGTGGTCAAACTCAATTCATGGGTGCTATGGCATGTGCTATCCCAGTTGCACCACTCGGTATGGGACTAGCGACTGTGCTAGGCCGTAAGTTCAACCTGTTCGAAGAGTCTGAACTTGAAGCTGGTAAAGCTGCAGGTGCAATGGGTCTAGTTGGTATCTCCGAAGGTGCTATCCCATTTGCTGCACAAGACCCAATGTCAGTAATTCCTGCAAACGTCGTTGGTTCAATGGTTGCGGCAGTCATGGCGTTCTCATTCGGTATCACTAACAGCGTGGCACACGGTGGTCCAGTTGTGGCTCTACTTGGCGCAATGAACAAACCTCTACTTGCTCTAGTTTGTATGGCAGCAGGTACGGTTGTGACAGCACTAGTTTGTATCAGCTTGAAAAAAATGCGTGCAGCAAAAGCAGAAATGGCTGTTGCATAACCCGAGCTCCTAAAGGTGCCCCCTGCGCCTATCTTTAAAGCCCCGACTCGGGGCTTTTTTGTTCTAGAACGATATATAACTCCCTCAAAGTGCGAAACGTTTACATTGGCATCAAGTTCAATATCTACAAGGCGTTACACATCACAAAATGTCTAACTTTGTGAAACTTACATTGCGATATTTACACGATAGGAGTCTAATGAAGTCATATCGAATGAGAGGTTTCAAATGGCAACGATTAAAGACGTAGCAAAGGAAGCTGGCGTTTCAGTAGCAACGGTTTCCCGGGTAATCAACAAGTCCCCAAAAGCAAGCGCGGCATCAATAGAATCCGTCACCAGCGCAATGAAAAAGTTAGGCTACCGCCCAAATGCAAACGCTAGAGCTTTAGTCAGTCAAAGTACCAATACTGTAGGTGTTTTGGTAAGTGATGTGTCTGACCCATTCTTTGGCACCATGGTGAAAGCCGTAGACAAAGTTGCACACCAACATGGAAAACATATCTTAGTGGGCAATGGCTATCACGATGCTGAAGAAGAGCGTAAAGCAATTGAACTGCTCATCAACAGCCGCTGTGATGCCTTAGTTATACATTCCAAAGCATTGTCTGATGAAGAGCTCATTCAATACGCTGAAGAAGTAAAAGGCTTGGTCTACATTAATCGCGACATCCCCCAACTCCCTGGCCGTTGTATCTCGCTAGATAACTATAAAGGAGCCTATATCGCGACCGAGCATCTCATTCGTAATGGACATACCAACATTGCTTGTGTGGCATCTTCACACAATATCGAAGACGTAGATCAGCGACTAGAAGGCTATCGAGATGCCCTTAAGGCCAATAATATAAAGCTGTCCGCCAGCTATATTGAATACGGCTCTCCAGACAGTGATGGCGGCGAAATCGCCATGACCAATCTACTAACCAAATCACTGCCAATTACTGCTGTGGTGGCTTACAACGATAATATGGCAGCGGGTTCTCTATCAGTGCTTGAAGAAAACCAATATGCCTTGCCAAATCAAATGTCCATTATCGGCTTTGATGATGGTTTGATTGCCAAATACCTTCACCCAAAACTCACCACGATCCGCTACCCAATTCAAATGATGGCCGAAAAAGCAGCGCAAATCGCTTTGGCATTATCAAAAAGTGAATCGGTTGAAACCGACCCAATGATTTACTCACCAACATTGGTACAGCGAGCATCTGTAGCTCGTAAGAACTAATTTGATTCCAATGCATAAACAAAAAAACACGGCTTTTGCCGTGTTTTTTATTGCTTATCAACTCGTTAGTTTGTTACTTGCTGTGCTTTAACCGTTTCAACATTAACGCCTTCAGCAAACTCACCACGCTGTAATTTTTCACGAAGAATCGCATGTTGATCTTCCGTAAACGTGTACTTCGACATAATAAAGATTCGAATCAGCGCCCCTAGTGCAGGCAATAACGCAATACAGAAGAACATGCCATCAAGCGCTGTCTCTGTCTGCTCTGCATTAGGTACATACCCTATCGAAGCTAAAATAAGGCCTGTTAACCCACCAGCAACCGCTACAGATAATTTGCCAGTAAACGTTTGACCAGAGAAAGTAATTGCCGCTGTACGCTTACCACTGTGATAGTACGAATACTCTACGGTGTCAGCGATCATTGCTGAAATCAGGGGGTTAGTCATCATAAAGATAGCGGTAATCACGGCTAACCATGACATCACAACCGTCGGGTTATCGTAACCGGTCATGTAGAAACCAACACGTGCAATAATTTCTAATACACATAGCGTGATAAAAATATCACGTTTCTTAAAGCGCTTCGTTAACACTGGCGTCGCTAAGCAGGCAATCGCACTGACTAAAGTAATCGTACCGATCAGTGAGACTAGTCCAGCATCACCCATGTTGTAAGTGAAGAAGAAAATATACAGGCCATTAACTAAGTTAAAGAACACATTCATAAAGAACGCAGCAAGAATAAAAAACAACGGTTTATTCTTGCGCACTGCTTGGAATGTCTGTTTAAGTGTAACCTTCTCACTCGCCGTAGAAATTCGTTCCTTGGTGTTATAGAAGCCATTCCACATGAACAGCAAACCCGCCACCATCAGGACAATAACTGCAGGTAAATAACCTTGGTCCGCGCGGCCGTCAGCAAAGTAAGCGCTCAGTTTAGGAAATAGCACCAGTGTTGCACCAATACCCGCATTAACACCTAGCATTGCGCATGTTGCTGCTTTTGCACGCTCTTGTGGTTCATCTGTCATAACAGAAGACATCGACCAAAACGGAACATCCGAAATAGTGTATAACGTGCCCCAAAGAATATAGGTGATACCGGCGTACATTACTTTTGTAGATGTATCGGCATCTATATTGTAGAACGACGCAATAGTCACCAATACGATAAGTATTGGCGTAAACAACATATAGGGTCTGAATTTACCAAAGCGAGACTCTAAGGTATCCATGTATCCGGCGATGATAGGGTCATTCACCGCATCCCACACTCGAGCGATTAGAAATATGGTACTCGCCGCGATGGGAGAAATGCCCAAAATATCAGTATAAAAGTAGAGGATAAAGGAACCCACGAGACCAAAGCTAAAGCATTGGCCTACGCCATATCCAAAATAGGACATCAGTTCCTTATTCGAGAGTTTGTTTTGTAGGGTATTCATAATGTGTACTCATCCAGAATTATTATAGTAAAGCCAGTTGCTTCTTTAAGCCACTGGCGAACACTAGCCTCAGTCCAATGTTGCTAGCGATTGAATTAGGTGAACTTCCTTTGGGTCATAGGGTGTGCCATCATCATTAAGCAGATCATGGAACCAGCGTTGCGCGTAGTTCTCATCACTACGCTTAATCTCAGGCCATGGTAAGTGTGTTTGCGTTTTGCCCTTAACTAGCCCCCATTGATAGCAACCGATTTGTTCCGCCTGAAACACTGGCAGCTGTTCAAGAAGATGTGACTCAGCGTGACGCGCTAACCATTCGGTACACATCATTGGTCGGTTATGTTGTTTAACGATTTCGACAGCTTGTTTGAACTGTTCAAGAGGCAAATAGGCGTGGAAAGTGATGATGTCAGATAGCTCCATCGCTTTCCGATCTGTTGGGTGTTCATAGAGAGGCAAAGATAGGTCAAGAATACTCGGAGCGTGCCAAGCACCAACCGTCAAAGGTTGAACGGGTTGTTCTTCACGCGCCCACTGGAATGCTTTTTCCATCAATTCATGACTATAACGCTCCATCTCTTCATCGAAAGCAAGCTCACCAGAGGTGGTAAAAATCATTCGGTTAGTTGGCTCGTTATATAAATCCCAAATAACGATGCGTTCATCGGTATTGTAAGTTGAGATAATGTCACGAATATACGCTTCAACCTCTCCCCATTGAGACTTGTCCATAACAACATTACGGCCTGGACTTGCTGCTGCTTGGCTATTGTGAAGCTCTGGTACAGGTAACTTCTGCTCGCCAAGATATGGATGGTCACCAGAGAAACCGCAGTCATCCATTGGAGTCATCATTACTTTGATTTTGTTTCGCTCACAAATATCAAGGAAACGGTCAATCCTTTGATGTAAACCTTCGCGATCGACTTGCCACACAATAAACGGCAGATTGGTTCTTAGCGTGTTATACCCCACGCTTGCCGCCCACTCGAGTTCTTGCTCCATGATCTCAGGGTCAAAAGTGTTTGCCTGCCACATTTCCGTCCAGTTCACAGCCGTACGAGGTAAATAATTAAAGCCACGCAACCAACCATGAGTTTCTTGCCATTGCCACGCTTTCTCTTCAGACCATCTTTGCATCTTACTCACCTTGAATTAATAAGATTAATAACTTAACTAATAATATTAGCTAATATATTTATTAATTATTTCAATTAAAGATAAAAGCAATGAATACGTGTTATGCGTCACATCTACTAGAGGATCATTAAGGCATTCTGTGATCACGATCTTTCGAAGGTGCATTTAAGTAGGCAATTCGCTAATATATAGCTAATAAAAATATTGGCAGAGACAGAATGACGAAAAGTAAAAAGATCACTATGAGTGACATTGCTGCAGCAGCGGGCGTATCACAACCTACCGTATCGTTAGTTCTCAATGGCTCTCAAACGGTAAAAATCTCAGAAGCAACGAAGCGCAAAGTTCTCGATACTGCGAAAGAATTGGGCTATCAAAGCAAGAAGGTCGCTCATGCGTTAGGAAGGTCGAAGAAAATTGCTATGGTCGTCAATGGGCTAACCAGTTACGATCCTTTCATAGACGCTGTCAATACGGCGAGAGAAGAAGCGTGGAACAACGACTATCTACTGATTACCTTTAGCTACAATCACGATGAAATACTCGCCAATAAAATAGAAACAGAGATCAATAACGGTGATTATGCGGGGCTTATTTATGCATCGAGCATGACACGTGAGCTTTCAACGCAAAGAGTACAAACTCACCTACCGACGGTTTTACTCAATTGCACCATGAGCGATCAACAAAACACGCCATCCATCCTACCAGCAGATATGATCGGAGCTTATAAAGCCATCAAGCACCTAACGAATCAAGGCTACAGACGAATTGCTATGTTAGCTGGAGAGAGTTGGATGTATGCATCGACACAACGTATTGATGGCTACAGACAAGCGCTTATTGATGCGGATATTATTCCTAACGAGGATTACGTCTTAGAGGCCAACTGGTCCCTCAAAGAAGCTTACGAGCAAACAAATCGTTTACTGGATTTGGCTATTCCGCCCGAAGCTATATTTTGTAGTAGTGATTATATGGCGATGGGCTGTTACCAAGCGATTGCTGAACGTCAATTAAAAATCCCTAAAGACATTGCAGTTGTTGGTTATGACAACCAACAAATTGCCTCAGAGAGCTTCCCAGCACTTTCTTCTATTGAACTGCCTTACGCTGACATGGGTAGGCTGGCTGTAGATAATATCCTTGCACAAATCCAAGAACAGCCGTTACTGTCGCAAATACGAAAAGTCGAAGGCGAACTGATTGTCCGTGCTTCTTCCACTAAGGCATAAAAAAAGTGAGCAGTTGCTCACTTTTTACTAGGCAAGTTACTTCACCAATACACTAAAACTTGAAACGATAGGTGGTTTGATGTTGGTAGTTTTCTCCTACTTCAAGTATACCATTGCTGCTCCCCCACTCTGGGCGATTTGGCCCATCAGGGAAGAACTGGGTCTCGAGAGCTAAACCATCAAGTTTATCGTAAGTGCGGCTTAAGCCAGGTGTGCCATCAAGGAAATTACCCGAATAGAATTGCACTGCAGGCTTGGTGGTCAGTACTTCCATCAAGACATCTTGCTCAGGGGATTCCAATTTCGCCACCACAGCGCTGCCATCAGTGAGCTTGGCGTCAAACACAAACGCATGATCGTAACCACCTGCTGTGATTTGGTCCTGCTCCGACAGAAAATCTCGACCCACTTGCTTCAGCACTGTGAAGTCAAAGCTAGTTCCCTCTACCGGTTTTAGCTCACCAAGAGGGATCAAATCCTCTCTAGTAGGTAGATAGGCATCAGCAAACATTTGCAGTTTATGATCCGTGCTCTTCGCCTTACTAGATTCGCCAGCTAGGTTGAAATACGCATGATTGGTCAAGTTCATCGGCGTTGTCTTATCGCAAGACGCCTGATAAGTAATCTTCAACGCATTATCGTCAGTTAGCTGGTATTCAACTTGAACCTTAGCCGTACCAGGGAAACCTTGATCACCATCTTCCGACTGTAACGACATAACAAGAGTTGATTCAGTGTGCGAGTCGATACTCCAACGACGCTTATCAAAACCCTCTACACCCCCATGCAAAGCGTTTTCGCCATTATTACAAGTGACTTGATACGACGTGCCACCTATCTCGAATTGCCCTTTATCAATTCGATTGGCGTATCTCCCCACCACTGAACCAAAATAAGCCCCTTGCCTCATGTGCTCAGCCATATTTGGCGAACGCAACAACACTTCACGTTGTTCCCCTGGCAAGGGGAGCGAGCAACTCAGCCACGTTGCTCCGATATCCATAAAAGAAACCGTCATACCAGATGCATTTTTAAGATGGAGCACCTTTGCAGGCAGTCCATCAAATGACGCTGATTGGGTCATAGCGTCTTCAATCGTACTAAAATGCTCGCTTGTGGTGATCATTGTGAGACAACTCCTGCGCCATCTTTTGCTTGGCAGACATAAATCGACTCTTTCAAACCTGTAGCCGCTTCATATTGCTCTGCAATAGCCGTCGTAACTGCTTCTACAAGCGTTGGTGGGATAAGAGAAACCACACAACCACCGAAACCACCGCCAGTCATACGCACACCACCTTGGTCGCCGATTACCGCTTTAACGATATCAACAATGGTGTCTATCTCTTTCACTGTGATTTCAAAATCATCGCGCATCGATGCATGAGACTGTGCCATTAGCTCACCCATACGCTTCATATCACCAGCACTTAGTGCTTTTGCCGCCTCAACCGTACGATCGTTTTCAGTAATAACGTGACGAGCACGTTTAGCCACCATCTCATCCAACTCAGAGACACGATCATTAAATTGCTCAATAGTGACATCACGCAACGCTTTCACACCAAAAATGCGAGCTGCTTCTTCACATTGCTCACGACGAGTGTTGTATTCACTGTCGACTAAGCCACGCTTTTTGTTGGAGTTAATAATCACAACCGCCATATCTTCTGGCATTGAGACTGCTTGAGTCTCTAAGCTACGACAGTCAATCAACAATGCGTGATTTTCTTTGCCTTCAGCAGAAATAAGTTGATCCATGATGCCGCAATTACAGCCCACAAATTCATTCTCTGCTTGCTGGCCGTTAAGTGCGACTTCAGCTTGCGTGATCTCTAAGTTATAAAGCGTTTTAAATGTTTGACCGATAACCACTTCTAGTGCCGCAGAAGAGCTCAGACCTGCACCTTGCGGTACATTGCCAGACACAGAAATGTCCGCACCACCAATTTGATAACCGCGAGCCATTAAGAACTTAACCACACCGCGGATGTAGTTCGCCCACATCTTATCTTGTTGGAAAGTAATCTCTTGAGTGATATCAAATTCGTCAGTGGCATCCTGATAATCCACAGACACAACGCGGACGAGATTATCATCACGCTTAGCGGCCGCTACTACCGTTTGATAGTTAATGGCACACGGTAGGACAAAACCGTCATTATAGTCGGTATGCTCACCAATCAGGTTTACACGACCAGGAGCTTGGATAACGTGTGTCGGCTTGTAGCCCAGTACGTTTTCAAAAGAGTTCGCTACGTTTTGGATTAGGTCTTTCATGTTTTCGTCTCTCAATACCTGATGTTGGTTTGCGTACCAACTAAAGCGTTCGGTACGCAGCAACATCAAATTCTTAAATTATTGTTGTTTGTAATGAACGTCGCTTAATGCTCTGAGACGCTCTGCTGCTTGCTCAGCGGTTAAATCTCGTTGCGATTCGGCCAGCATTTCATAGCCCACCATAAACTTACGAATGGTTGCAGAGCGCAATAATGGTGGATAGAAAATAGCATGCAGCTGCCAATGCTCTGTGCTCTCTCCTTCATCAAAGAATGGCGCGTAGTGCCACCCCATGGAATAAGGGAATGAACACTCAAATAAGTTGTCGTAACGAGACGTCAGCTTCTTAATTGCTACCGCTAAATCGCCTTTTTGTTCTTCACTAAGTTCACTCATGCGACGAATGTGCGTCTTAGGGAGCAACATAGTTTCGAATGGCCACGCCGCCCAGTATGGGACCACTGCAAGCCAGTGCTCTGTTTCTACTACCGTACGGGCACCGTCTTGCATCTCTGCAGTAACATAGTCCACCAGCAGGTTTGAGCCTTGTTGCTGATAGTATTCGCGCATTAAGCGATCTTTGCGTTCAATTTCATTAGGAAGAAAACTGTTCGCCCAAATTTGGCCATGAGGGTGCGGCTGTGAGCAGCCCATTGCTTCACCCTTGTTTTCAAATGCTTGAACCCAAAGGTATTCTTTGCCCAATTCTTCAATTTGCTCATTCCAAGTATCAACGACACAACGAAGCTCTTGGGGGCTAAGCTCAGGAAGCGTTTTACTGTGGTCTGGCGAGAAGCAGATAACGCGACTTAAACCGCGTACCCCTTGGGTTTTAAACAACGGATTGTCTGATTCAGGAGCATCCGGAGAATCTGGCATCAAAGCCGCAAAGTCGTTACCGAACACGTAAGTGCCTTTGTAATCTGGGTTTACATCACCAGAAATGCGCTCGTTGGTCGGACACAAAAAGCATTTCTCATCGTAAGTTAGTAATTGAACGTGAGAGACCTCTTCATTCTGACCACTCCAAGGGCGCTTAGCACGGTGTGGCGATACTAGGATCCACTGGCCTGTGAGAGGGTTATAACGGCGATGTGGGTGATCTACTGGGTTAAATTCAATGCTCGACATAATGCTTACTCAATAGTTAAATTCTAAAAATCAATTGGATAACAAAGCGGTCTATTCGCTGTCGTAACCATTAGGATTGTTTGACTGCCAATGCCATGAATCAGCGGTCATGTCTTGCAATGTACGTGACGCTTTCCAGTTTAAATCGGCTTCTGCTTTGGCCGTACTTGCCCAGCACTCTGCAATATCACCAGGACGGCGAGGCTGCAAATCATAAGGAATTGGCTTACCACAAGCTTTCGCAAAAGCATCCACCATCTCTAGTACACTGCTGCCTTTGCCTGTGCCAAGGTTATAGATATGCAATCCAGACTTAAGACCAACGGCTTTTAACGCAGCGATGTGACCATCCGCTAAATCCATGACATGAATATAATCGCGAACGCCAGTGCCGTCTGGTGTTGGGTAATCATTACCAAACACCGCTAACTTTTCACGGCGACCAACAGCTACTTGAGCAATAAATGGCATCAAATTGTTCGGAATACCTTTTGGATCCTCGCCCATAGTGCCCGACGGATGTGCGCCAACTGGGTTGAAATAGCGCAGTAAGGTAATGCTCCACTCTTCATCCGATGTGAATACATCGCTTAGGCAGCGCTCGACCATAAACTTGCTGGTACCATACGGATTAGTCGTATTGCCAACAGGAGACGTTTCAGTGATAGGTACTACTTCTGGATCACCATAGACCGTGGCAGAAGAGCTGAAAATAATACTCTTCACGCCTGCTTTTCTCATTGAACGTGCAAGTACTAATGTGCCATTCACATTGTTGTCATAGTACTCGATAGGTTTGGCAACAGACTCACCCACAGCCTTGAGACCAGCAAAATGGATCACCGACTGAATTTCATTTTCCTCAAAAATACGGTCAAGTAGTGCTTCGTCGCGAATATCACCTTGATAAAATGTCGGTACTTGACCCGTTAATGCTTCAATGCGTGATAGCACAGCTTGATTCGCATTACACAAATTATCGATGATGATAGGCTCGATACCACTTTCCAGCATTTGAACGCAGGTATGACTGCCGATATAGCCCATTCCACCCGTCACTAGTACTTTCACATTACACTCCTACGTTAAACTCTGATTATTGAGCGAGTTGTTACGCGAATACGCTCGTTATTTTCAAACTGAGGAAATTGTAGCAATAGCCAGCAAGATCGATCTGTGATCAAGCGCAAAAAGTGTAAACGTTTACACTAATTTCAATAAAAAACAGCTACCGATAGCGTAAAAGTGGATATGAACACCTTTAGTTAAGGACCCTAAACCCAAAGACCAAAGTTAAACGATTACACGAATTTAACCAATAGCTGTGAAAAGGAAACAAAAAGGCGCCCGAAATGGACGCCTATTGGAAGTTACTTCTTGTTCGCATACTTCATTGAGTCAAGTGCGACAGCGAAGATAATGATGGAACCTTTAATGATGTACTGCCAGTACGGGCTCACGCCAATATAAGTCATACCATAGTTGATAACAGTGAAGATAAGAACACCCGTAACGACCCCGGCGATACTACCGACACCACCCGCGAAAGACACACCACCTACCACACAGGCCGCAATTGCATCAAGCTCGTAGAGGAAACCTAAGTTGTTGGTGGCACTACCTATACGGCCTGCTTCTAACATACCGCCGAAAGCGTAGAATACACCAGACAACGCGTACACTTTCAACAGTGTCATTGGTACGTTAACGCCCGATACTTTCGCAGCTTCTGGGTTACCACCCACTGCAAAGATGTTTTTACCAAAGACCGTCTTATTCCATAGAATCCACATAAAGATGATGGCGATAATGGCGTAGAAGGTTATGTAGGAGAACCTAAAATCTCCCATCCGTATAAAACCTTGCGTGAACACAGAAAAGCGCTCATCGAAGCCTGCAATCGGTGATGCACCTACAGAGTCGTAGTAAAGAGAGTTAATACCATAAACGATGATCATCGTACCTAGAGTAGCGATAAATGGTGTTACTTTGAGGTAAGCAACGATGATACCGTTCACTAGACCGATAATTGCACCCAAAGCACATACAACGAGGATAACCGCGAAGATCGGCACTTCACCAATATTAGGGAAAACCTTGTTTACGTTGTCGACTGATTGCAGCAAGGTAGCGGAAACTACCGCAGCTAAGCCAACCTGACGACCCGCTGAAAGGTCAGTACCCTGAGTGACAATCAAGCCAGCCACACCTAGAGCGATAATGACACGCACCGAGGATTGCGTCAGGATGTTACTGAAGTTACGTAAACTTAAGAAAGACGGCTCTTGAATCACGATGACCGCTAACAAGATAAAAAGAACCGCATAAATAGCGCCTTCTTTGAGGTGCTTTAGTGCAAATGTTTTTACTGAGTCCATAATATTTTTCCTAGAGGTAACGAGAGGCCAGCTCTAAAATTTCATTCTGAGTAGTAGTCTTCGTCTCGACGACACCAGCAGCACGACCATTACTCATAACAAGAATTCGGTCGGTGATACCCAATAGTTCCGGCATTTCTGAAGAGATAATGATGATGCCTTTGTTCTTCTTCGCTAACTCTAAAATAAGTTGATAGATTTCGAACTTCGCACCAACGTCGATACCACGAGTTGGTTCATCAAGCATGAGAATTTCAGGTTGCGTTAACAACCAGCGACCAATGATGACCTTTTGTTGGTTACCACCAGACAGTGACCCAATTGCCGTTTCATGACCCGGCGTTTTCACGCTCATCGAATCAATCACCCATTGAGTGTCACTTTTCATTTTCTTATTGCTTAGCAAACCAGACTTGGTTTTATATTCCTCAACGTTCGCCACTAAAGAGTTAAAGGTAATATCAAGATTGCCGTAGATACCGGTCGAGCGACGCTCTTCGGTAACCAAAGCAAAACCATTGTTGATCGCCTCATGCGCATCTCGATTTCGCATCTCTTTGCCGTTAAGCAAAATAGTGCCTTCGCTGCGCTCTCGAACACCAAAAATGGTTTCCACGATGTCAGTTCGTTTTGAACCCACCAAACCTGCAACCCCTAGGATTTCGCCGGCTTTAAGTTCAAATGAGACATCTTGAATAGAAGGTTGGTTAAGTGCGGTGAGATTTTTGACCTCAAGAATCGTTTCTTTAGGTACATTGCTTTTTTCTGGGAAACGCTGCGTCAGTTCACGACCTACCATCATGGCGATAATAGAGTCCATAGTGAGACCTTCAAGAGGGCGCGTATCAACCCATTGACCATCACGGAGAATGGTAATGTCATCACAAATGGCAAAGATCTCTTCCATTTTGTGTGAGATATAAACAACGCCACACCCTTTATCTTTCAATTTCTTGATAATAGTAAACAGGTGGTTTACCTCTTTCTCAGTCAGAGAGGAGGTTGGCTCGTCCATGATGACGATTTTTGCATCGTAAGAGAACGCTTTAGCGATTTCCAACATCTGCATTTGTGATACCGATAAGGTATTCACTTTTACTTTAGGATCGATATTGATGTCGAGTTCTTTAAAGATCTCTTTAGTATCACGGTACATTTTTTCGTGGTCGACAAAGAGGCCTTTCTTTGGATAGCGGCCAAGCCAAATATTATCCATAACGGTACATTGCAGTACCTGGTTCAATTCTTGGTGAACCATTGAAACCCCAGATTCCAATGCTTCTTTTGATGATTGAAAATCGACATGCTTTCCTAGGAAAACAATATCGCCTTCATCTTTTTCGTATATTCCGAATAGGCATTTTAGTAACGTCGACTTACCCGCCCCATTCTCACCCATTAACGCATGAATAGAGTGTGGTCGAACTTTAAGATTTACCTTGTCTAATGCCTTAACCCCTGGGAAAGACTTACTCACCCCTGTCATTTCTAACAGAAATTCATGCTGTTGATTTTCCATGGCATCACTTATTAATTATCTGGTATTAGGTAGAAATCAGACAAAACAATCCCGTACCAATAATTTTAATGATTGGTATCGATATGCTTGGTAGGGATTAAGGGAGAAGTTATCACTTCTCCCTTATTTGCGAGATTATTCTAGAGTTGACTTATCAACGCCAACATAAGGAACACGTACAACTTTGTTGTTTAGTTCCCACTGAGTGCCTTCAGTTGCCGCTTTGCCATTTGCTAGGTTACGAGCCAATTCAAATGTTGCTTTTGCTTGAGAGTCTGCATCGTTAAGTACAGTACCCGCCATTTCACCAGACTTAATAAGCGCTAGTGCTTCCGCTAGAGCATCAACACCGAACACTGGGATATCAGCACCCGCACCTTTCAGAGCTTCTACTGCGCCCATTGCCATACCGTCGTTGTTAGCAATAACCACTTCAATCTTGTTACCGTTAGGGCCAGACAACCATGCGTCCATCTTATCTTTCGCCATCGCTGTATCCCACATGCCTGTATCCATGTGCAGTTCTACAGTTTCGATGCCGTTGTCATTGATAGTTTTCACAGAATACGTTGTACGAGCTTCAGCATCTGGGTGACCTGGTTCACCTTTTAGCAATACATAGGAAAGCTTACCGTCACCATCTTTGTCCCAAGATGGGTTCGCTTTCCATTGCTGAGCAATGAGGTCGCCCTGGATAATGCCAGACTCTTTAGAGTCAGTACCTACGTAGTAAGCTTTATCGTAGCTTGCTAACGCTTTAGCACTTGGTTCTTTGTTATAGAAAACAATTGGCACGTCATCCATTTTCGCTTTCTGGATGATGGTTGGTGCCGCTGCAGGGTCAACTAGGTTGATAGCAAGCGCTTGAACGCCACGAGCAAGCATTACATCAACTTGGTCATTTTGCATAGACTGGCTGTTCTGAGAATCGTTCATCAGGATGCGAGTATCACTGTCTTGGCCTGCTTCTTTCTCGATAGCTTGGCGAACTACAGACATGAAGTTATCGTCGTACTTGTAGATAGTAAAACCTACTGTTGTGCTTGCAACTGCTTGAGTTCCAAAGCCCATACCAGCACATAGCGCAGCTAGAAGAGTTAACTTTTTCATTGAACAAGTCCTATTTGTTAATTTTATAGTGTTTATGTAGGGGATAAAAACGTTATTGTTTGACTAAATTACACTCAAAGTGAAAACGTTTAACCCAGAGTATAGTGATAAAATGAACAATTAATGTGAGGAAGTTAAAAAAATTTACAAACGTAACAACAACTGTAACGAGTTGTTTAATTTGTTTGAAATGGTTAACATATCATGTAAAAACAAGCTCTCTGAACGTTTCATAGTGTAACATCGAGATCTTGGTCTCCTTTTTTGCTAAATTTTACTGCTGTAATTCTTACGCACTCTCGAACTCTTATGAGAACGTTTACAATAGTTCGAAATATGTCAAACTATCCCCTACCTTTACTAGTGGTATTGCGTTTACTCTATTTGAGAGTAAACTTGCCGCCCCTTTAATCAGCTCCTCTATTTAATTAGGCGTAATCGAATGTCTGAAAATGCTTCAGCGCTCAGCAAACGAATGAATATCGTAGCGTTGACTTGGCCAATCTTTATTGAGGTTTTGCTAAGAACCGCACTTAATACCACGGATGTGTTTATGCTCAGTGGGTACTCCGACTTAGCGGTATCCGCAGTTGGTGTTATTACCCAAATTACTTTCTTCCTTATTGTTGTTTCCATGATGGTAAGCAGTGGTACGGGGATACTCATCGCTCAATACAACGGCGCATCCAAATTCAGTGAGTCTGCACACACAGGTGTTGCTAGTATCCTGTTAGCAGTAGTCGTTGGTGGTATTCTCAGTCTGTCACTTTTTTTAGGGGCCGAACATTTTATTGCGCTATTTGGTCTTGAAGACCAAGTAGCAGCCTTTGGTTACGAATACCTGATCATCAGCGGTTCCATGACATTCAATGTCACCATAGGCATAGTGCTTACTACAATATTGCGTAGTCATGGTTATTCACGCTCCCCTATGGTCATCAACCTCATCGCTGGGGTGATTAATATCGCCGGTAACTATGTCGCGCTGTACCAGCCATTTGGATTGCCAGTCTTTGGCGTTAGCGGCGTTGCAACTGCGACAGTCGTCAGCCAAGTGATCGGTACCTTATTGATGATCTGGGTCGTTGGTAAAAAACGCATCGAGCTGCCATTTAACCAATGGCGCGAGATCCCTAAAGCGCTATATAAAAAGATTATGAAGATCGGTGCCATGAACGCCGGAGAAATTCTCTCTTACAACATGGCGCAAATGACCATCGTATATTTCGTGGTGCAGATGGGAACCTCCTCCCTTGCCGCATATACTTATGCACAAAATATCACTCGCGTGTCGTTTGCCTTTGCGTTAGCTCTGGGGCAAGCCGGACAAATTCAGGCCAGCTACTTTATCGGTAAGGGCAGGATCGACGATATCTTAGGCCGAGTTCAAAAATACTATTTAGTGGGTCTAATCGCATCAACCGGTATTGTTATACTGCTGTTCCTGTTCCGTTACCCATTAATTGATCTGTTCACGCAAGATAGCGAAATTGTTGTATTAGTGGCATTGCTTATTGGTGGGTCAATATTTGTCGAGTCAGGACGCGTATCCAACTTAATTTTTATCGCCGCGCTCAAAGGTGCTGGCGATATTAAGTTCCCAGTAAAAATGGGTATCTTAAGTATGTGGGGTATTGCGGTGCTTTTTGCCTATCTGCTTGGCATCCATTGGGGCTACGGCGTAATAGGCGCTTGGATTGCTATTGGCATGGATGAGTGGGTTCGCGGTGTCGTAATGATTCGACGCTGGCGTTCTAAAGTATGGACACGTTTCGCCTTGACGTAGCGGATAGAAAGTAACGGATAGAAAAATGGGCTAGCAAGTGCTAGCCCATTTTTATTTAAATGTTAGAGATACAAAGTGAATCTAGGAAGATATGGCAATCTTCTATATTGAAGCTCAGATCAAGCTCGTCACCACGTGCAACCTCAAAATCACCTGATACATGAACTCGATAGTTATCAAAGCCCGCCACCATGCCAAACAGATAAGTACTGTTACCTAAACGTTCTACCGCTTGCGTAGAGAAGTGAAGTTTTTGCTCGCCGGAATTATCCAAAACAATGTGTTCTGGACGCAGACCAAACGTCACTTTATCGCCTTCTTTTACCTTAGATGTGTCGACCTTTACTTCAATCGACTGATCATCTGGCAGAGAAATAGTGATACAACCTTCATCTACGTTAGTAACGTGTGCAGGTAACATGTTCATCTTTGGTGAGCCGATAAAGCCTGCCACAAACTCATTGTCGGGGCTATTATATAGCTCAAGCGGCGAACCTACTTGCTCTACTTGACCATCACGTAATACTACAATCTTATCAGCTAGGGTCATCGCCTCGACCTGATCGTGGGTAACGTAGATCATCGTAGTATCAAGTTCACGGTGTAAACTGGCAATTTGCAAGCGCATGTCTACACGCAACTCAGCATCGAGGTTGGATAGAGGCTCATCAAACAGGAATACTTTTGGATCACGAACAATCGCACGCCCAATTGCCACTCGCTGACGCTGACCACCTGACATATCTTTGGGTTTGCGATCCATGAGATGATCAAGTTGTAGAGCTTTTGCTGCGCGGTCTACTCTAGTTTTGATTTCGTCTTTAGGGAAGCCGTTCATTTTCATCCCAAAGCCCATGTTCTCCTCAACCGTTAAGTGCGGATACAGCGCGTACGACTGGAATACCATCGCAATTCCACGCTCAGCTGGGTCAACGTGGTTAACTACTTTGTTATCAATTTCTAAAACACCGTCGGTGATCTCTTCTAGACCTGCAATTAGACGTAGTAGTGTTGATTTACCACAACCAGATGGACCGACAAAAACAACGAATTCACCTTTTTTGATATCAAGATCCACACCGTGAATAACGGTTGCATCACCATAGCGCTTCACTACATTGGAAAGTTTAATATCTGCCATGTTCTATCCTTAATTCTTTTTGTTCGCTTGCTGAGCGTCTCCTCTGCAAGCGAAGTTCAATCTCTATGAATGATGAAACGCTATGCGTGCACCGACATACGCAGCGTCAATTGATAACGATATTGCTCAGCAAGCAACTTGAATTCTTCATGAACGCTTGGTGTCCATGAGTCATCACCGCCCACGCCCATATGGAAGCCATCAATGCGCACAAACAGTTTTCCGCTGTCGATCAATTCATTGGTATGTTTCGCTGCTTTCATCACTTCAGTGCTATAGCGACTGACGGACAGATGGTGCTCACCACTAATTGATAACGCGCCAATTTGGCTCTGTTTAACATCGCTGCGTAGGCCACAATCGGTTGGGAAAATATACGGCGTATGCATCTCTTCAATAGACGCTTGATAGCGTCCCATGTGCGCCGCCAATTTTCTATCGCTGTAGTTTTCAAAAGGACCACGACCATACCAGCTAACCGAATCGATAGTGTTAGCAAGTGCTAACTCCATACCGACTCGAGGCAGTGATGGCAGACCTTTAGCCGCATTGACCGTTACGTTTACGTTGACTTCACCATCATTGAATACTTGATAAGTCCATAGTGTTTCGAACACCAACTGCCCTTCAAACGTATGAGCGTAGCGAGATTCTACTTGGTGGTATTTGCCGCGAACAAAGTGGTCAAAACCAATACATTCAGCCGTCAACGATGGCAGACCTGCCGCATCCCAACGAGCTAGCCAGGTTGTTGGGTCCACTCGGTCAGCTTCACTGGTGCCGATGTCATTATCCAATGGCGCACGGTAGAAGTTGTCTTTTGGCGCTTGCAGTAGCGACTCTTGTCCTTCTACCAACCAAGACGTGAGATATCCTGTTGCGCTATCAAACGTAATAGATTGTTCACCCGCAGTCAGTGTCAAGGAACCGCCTTTCACTACTGCATCAGGCAAGCCCGAATCGTTACTTAGTCGCGGTGCTAGACCAAACTTCGCAGGCAGGGTTATTTGCTCTGCTGACACGAGATGACCAGCCTCAGACCATATGGTTGCTGAGGTTTTTACAATCTCAACATTAAGGTGGTAATCACTACCTAACTTAGTTTCTGGTAATGCTTCAGCTAACTGAATATCTAGATGACCTTCTGGAGAAATAATTAACTCCGTAGAGCCTTGGGCGATGGCAAAACCATCCTCTGTAATCGTCCAGTTCAATACCTCATCGCTTGGTGACGTAAATAGGTACTCACTTTCCACTCGAATCACTACAGGCTCAGTAGAGCGAAGGGTAACTTGATGGAATTGCTGAGCCTTTTTCGCTTCAAACAAAGTAGGATGCACGGTGCGGTCAGGGAAAATGAGACCATTGATACAGAACTGTCTGTCATTGATGTCATCACCAAAATCACCGCCATATGCCCAATACTGATTGCCGTTTTCGTCGGTTTTAGTCAAACCTTGATCTACCCAGTCCCAAATGAAACCACCTTGTAAGCGTGGATACTCACGGAACACATCCCAGTATTTGTCGAAGCTACCTAAACTGTTCCCCATTGCGTGTGCGTATTCGCAAAGGATAAGCGGACGCTCTTCGCCCGGCATTCCAAGCCACTTTTTGATGGCAAGTTTTGGTGTGACCGTTGGGTCGATATGATGGCGCTGATCGCTATCTACGCGAGCATACATAGGCACGATAATATCGGTTGCCGCCGTATCGGAACCGCCACCTTCATATTGTACCGGACGTGATGGATCGCGAAGTTTAGTCCATTGGTACATCGCATGATGGTTGTTACCAATACCTGATTCATTGCCTAAAGACCAAATGATAATGGATGGGTGGTTCTTATCACGCTCAACCAAACGAGTCATTCGACGCATATACGCGTTCATCCAGGTGACATCATCTGACAGACGACACATTGGGAACTGACCGTGCGTTTCGATGTTGGCCTCATCAACTAGGTATAAGCCGTATTCGTCGCATAACTCATACCAGAGTGGGTCATTCGGATAGTGGGCGGTACGCACCGCATTGAAGTTGTATTGTTTCAGCAGTTTGATGTCTTCAATCATGCCTTCACGAGTCATAGTGTGACCCATTTCTGGATGATGTTCGTGACGGTTAACCCCACGTACCAACAGTGCCTTACCGTTCACCTTCAATTGACCGTCAGTGATCTCAACGCTGCGGAAACCAACGTTGTAGGCTTCACAATCCACCAACTGACCATCTTCGTCATTAAGAGAAACCACTAGACGGTAAAGATTCGGCTTTTCAGCACTCCATTTTTTCGGGTTTTCAATGGCAACCTGGTGCTCAGCGATTTCTTGCCACGGACCTTTCTCATCAATGATGCGCTGACCGCATAGTGCAGACTTGCGCCCAAAGATGCTATTGCCCAATTCATCAAACAGCTCAATATTGACGCTAAATGGTGAGGCCTTCTCAGTAAGCTTAGTGGTAACTTTTAGCACTGCATCGCGGTAGCACGCATCAAGCTCAGTGTTGACCTGTACATCAGCAATGGCTGTTTTGGGCTTAGTGCGCAGAGTGACGTTGCGGAAAATTCCACTCAGCCACCACATATCTTGGTCTTCGAGATACGAACCGTCAGACCAACGAAGAACCATCACTGATAATTGGTTTTCACCTTCAACAACAAAATCAGTCAGGTCAAACTCTGCCGCCAGTCGACTGTCTTGAGAATAACCAACCCATACTCCATTACACCAGATATGAAATGCCGAGTTCACACCATCGAAAGTTACGGTTTGGCGCTCATCTGCTTTGATTCCGTCAAGTGTGAATGACACACGATACAATCCCGTTGGGTTATCCTGCGGCACGATTGGTGGGGTATCAGCAAACGGGTACTTAACGTTGGTATAGATAGGTTTATCAAAACCCTGTAGTTGCCAGTTACTTGGCACTTGAATCGCGTCCCATTGACTGTCGTCAAATGCAGTTTCAACGCACGATGCTTCAACCTGCTCCGGTTGAGAGAACAACTTAAATTTCCATTCACCGTTTAGCGAGCGCATATTCTCAGACGGTAGGTTCTCTTTTGCAGCAACTTCACTGTGAAACGCATTAAGCGGCGCATGTGCGTCCAGAACGTTATGATGCGTTACATGCTGGTTTTCCCACTCTCTAGCGGAAATTACTTGATCGAAAGTTCTCATTCTAAACATCTCACTATTTCACAGAGCCAGTCATACCGGCCACAAATTGCTTCTGCATCAAAAAGAATACGGCTAGGGTTGGAATGGTTGCCACCACAGTCCCCACCATAATGATGCCAAAATCAGGGAAGTAGGCTGACGACAAAGAGGACAGCACTAAGTTAATTGTTTTTAGTTCGGCAGATTGCAATACAATCAACGGCCATAAGAAGGCATTCCAAGACGTCATAAAGACGATAATAAAGGCGGCCGCGTACGTGGTTTTCATCACGGGCATATAAACAAACAGGTAGATTTTCCAATCTTTCACACCATCAACTCGCGCTGCATCAATAAGTTCTGATGGAAACGCTTTAGTACATTGACGGAAATAGAACACAATGAATACTGAAGCAATGGTCGGCAGCATCACTGCAAGATGAGTATCCAACAGACCTGCCTTAGCCATTAGCGTGAACAGTGGAATCATCAGCGCGGCAAATGGAATCATCATTGTCAGTAGCATGGCACTGTAAACACGGTCACGCACCTTGCTCTTATACACTTCAAAACCATAACCAGCCATGGATGAGATAAGCAGCGTAAACAGCGTACTAATAATGGCGATCTTCGAGGTATTGTAGAAAATAAGCCAAAGGTCAATTTGCTCATTCAATTTAGCTAAGTTAATCAGTAATTGGTCACCAAACGTGAATTTACCCGTATTAACCTGAGTCGTTGTGTTAGTACTGGACACAATCATCCAATAAAACGGAAATAATGAGACTAACGAGAATATTGATAGAAATGCGTACATTAAACCACGCATCACTTTGTTTTTATTATTCATTATTTATCCCTCGCAATTCTAAATTGAAGCATTGCTAGAATAGCGGCAAAGAATACGATGACGTACGATACCGTTGCTGCATAACCGAAGTTTGGAACAAACTTAAATGACAAGTCATAGATATACATAGATAACGTCAAGGTTTCATTCGCAGGACCACCAGCGGTAATATTCACCACCTCATCGAATAACTGCAATGTACCAATAGTCGACATAACCGTAGTAAATAGGATTACCGGCTTAAGTAAGGGAACCGTAATAAAGAAGAACTGTTTAATAGGACTCACACCTTCAATACGCGCGGCTTCGTAAATTGACTTATCAATGTTCTGCATGGCGGATAAGAAGAAAATCATGTTATAGCCTGTCCAGCGCCATGTAATCGCAATAATGATGGTTACTTTGGCCCAAAATGGGTCAGCCATCCACGGAATGGGGTCGCTTACAACGCCGGTCCACATAAGGAATGAGTTCACAATGCCTTCATAAGCAAACATACTCTTAAATAGAATCGAGTAAGCTACCAAGGAAGTAACGCATGGTAGGAAAATCGCTAAGCGGAATAGGCTTCTGAACTTAAGATTTGGTGAGTTTAAACAAGACGATAATGCTAACGAAAGCAAGATCATAATAGGCACTTGAATAATCAAGAAAATAAACGTATTCGAGAGCGCTTTTAAAAATACAGGATCGTTAAATAAACGAGTTACGTTGCCAAAACCAACGAACTCCATAATAACACCACGTCCAGAGTGCATGGCCATCCAAAGTGAGTTCACTATTGGATAGATCATAAATAAGGACACTAATATGACGGCAGGTAATACGAAACCCCAGCCATTAATATCATAAAAACGCTGAAAGCTATTTTTATTGTTTTTGGAGTTAGACTTAATCGTCTTGACTAATTCACTCATAATGACACCAACAAAGAGAAGAAAAGGCCCCCACCCTGACTCGCAGCAGAGATGGGGGCAAAGGAAAAACGATTATTGAATCTGATATTTCAGTTGTTGCTCAACACTTTCTAAGACTTTGTCGATTGGTGCACCCTGCATGATTGAAGGCATCTGCGCTGCAATCGCTGCATCGACTTCATAGGTGTACATGCCATAGTTAACCGCTGGAATTTCAGCAGCCCACTTGTTGAAGTCTGCGTAAATCTTTTGGTTATTAAAGTAGCTATCTTCATATTGGTAGGCCTGCGTATTACCAGCTGGTAAGTAAGAACCAACTGCACCTTGCTTCTTAAGAATTTCGTTGTAGAACTCTTTGTCAGAGCCAAAAGTTTGATTTAAGAAGTCGATGGCTGTATCTGCTTCTTTCGATGCACTCAATACATACCAGCTTGAACCACCAAGGTTAGAGCTGTTCACTGCCCCTTCTACATTCAGGCGTGGTGTTGGCGCAACGGCCCATTTACCTTCTTGACCTTCGCCTGCTTTCACTGATGCTGTAATCCAAACACCAGTAGTAATAGAAGCAACAGCGCCACTATTTACCGAACCAACCCACTCAGACCAACCAATGGTAGGACGCGCAATTTCTGTGGTATGAAGGTCACGGAAAATCTTAATGCCTTCTTCAAGCGCCTTGTTGTTAGCAATGTTTAGGCTACCATCTTGGTTGAAGTACCAACTGCCTGCACCTTGAATCATGACACGCAGTAGACCAAGGTCAGATGGATTATTACCTAACATGGAAACGCCCGTTTTCTCCTTCACTTGTTTACCAATTTCAATGAAACGGTCCCAAGTGATGTTTTCCATATCCTTAGCGCTGAAACCTGCTTTTTCAAGAATATCAGTACGGTAGTAAAGGCCAGAAACACCTGTATCAAATGGTAGGCCATATACTTCATCGCCGACGGTCATTACATTCACTTTGTACGGAGCAAACTTAGTGTAATCAACGGCATTTGTCATAGGAGCAAATGAGCCAGGATATGACTGCAAGTATTTCTGAGCATTGTAATCTTCAATCAATACCACATCAGGCAATGCCGACGTGATTCCAGACGCTAGCATTGTGTGCAGCTTCTGTTCGATATCCGCTTTCGCAAAATCAACTACTTTAATGTTTACATCTTCATGCTTCGCTTCGTATTTCTCAGCGGCTTCTTGCATGATAGCCACATTAAAGTTTGGATCCCATGCCCATACCGTGATGTCTTTCGCGAATGCTGTTTGACTGAAACAAGCTAGACCTACTGCAGAGGCCACTAATCCTTTAACCATTTGCTTCTTCATAACTGTTATTCTCATTTTATGTAGGGGTTTTTGCTTCCATTTGGAAACGTTTACACAAAGAAATTAGCATTTATTTTTTGGAATTAAAGGGGGAGAGATGGGATTTTTGATCTATTACCGCTAGAAATTGCTTAGGTTGTGGGTCTGATCACTTTCTTAACAGAATTGTTAGCAGTTAGCTTCTATATGCAACTAACTGCCAAATTTGGATACGTTAACAATTGTTACAGAACAAATTTGTGTAATCCTTACCACTAAAGTGTGGTTTCATGCAGCGACGACAAAATGGCTTCATATATGGTGTCTTTTAGCCAATGAATTTTATCACTCATGTGCGACTGCTTTTTCCAAATCATCGAGATATCAAAATCAGCCACGGGTACTGGTGGCGGAGCGGATGTGAGGTTAGTTTGAATCAGGTTAATCTTAGCCATTTTTTCAGGCACGATAGCAAACATCTCACGACCCGTAACTAAACGCCCTATCGTCAGAAAGTTTCGCGAAACGGCAGTAACCTCACGTGATAATCCTATCGACTCTAGGTGCTTATCGACGTTACTCGTGAAGTTGCCCTCCGGGCTGACTAAACAATGTGGCAGCGAGGCGAAGGTTTCAGTATCCAATTCGCCAACCTTCACTAAACTACTGTCATAGATACAGACATGTTTTTCAGTGTAGAGTTTTTGTGCACTAAACTGTTGTTCTAAATCGGGAATACTTCCGATGATGATGTCTAAGTTTTCCTGCTCACTGACTGAACGATAATTGTGCCGATTAACGTTGATAAAACTGACTTTGGCGCAGGGTGCCTGTGACACTATGGCGTCATAAATAGTTGGAGCAAAGATAAACTCTGCGTAATCAGTTAATCCTATTTTGCAGATTCCGCGATAATTCTTTGCCAAGAATTGTTCTGTGGGTAACACGTTAAATTGCACCAGATTTAATATCTGTTCTACCGTTGGATACAGCTCTACAGCTCGCTCTGTTGGTACCATTTGATGACCTTTGCGTTCAAAAAGTCGCTCCCCACACAAAGTTCGTAACTTAGATAAACTGTGACTCATTGCTGACTGACTGACAAAGCTCTTCTCTGCCGCTACAGACACACTGCGTGTTTGGTAAAGGTGAAAGAATACGATCAACAAATTTAAATCAATGCGTTTCCAATCAATCTTCTCTCGTCCAGTTTCGTTCATAGTATCTATCAAATCTATTAATTTGAATCATTATAGATGAGTCAGTAGCATCGGCGCTAATCGAAATTGTTATTTTCATAAGATAGGTGCTCGGGTGTCTACGTTAAGCAAAGAAACTACAAACAACCACTCAAACAGCAATGAGTCATTGTTTGCTATATTTAAGATTTTTTTCGCTCTAGGGTGGGTCAGCTTTGGCGGTCCCGCTGCTCATATTGGTTATTTCCGCAATACCTTTGTTGAGAAACTCAACTGGCTACGCGATGAAGAGTACGCCCAAATTGTTGCCTTAAGCCAATTTCTACCAGGCCCAGGTTCAAGCCAAGTCGGTTTTGCTGTCGGTTATCAACGCGCAGGCATTGGCGGCGGTATCATGGCATTTCTTGGCTTCACACTGCCATCGGTAATTCTTATGCTTGCCCTTGCAGTCTTGAGCAGTCAGCTCACTGAATCCAATTACTTTCAGAGTGTAGTGCATGGCCTAAAACTTCTCGCCGTGTTAGTAGTCGCTGACGCCACTTGGGGTATGTATAAGAATTTCTGCAAATCTAAACTCACTGTTTCTATTTGTATCGCTACGGGCATTGCACTGCTTTTGTTCCAAAGTATTGCAGCGCAAACTCTGGTTTTAGTTGTAGCAGCCCTTTTAGGCGTCCGATATCTAGCAAATACAGAAACCGTAAATACCTCCAGTAAACTGTCTTTCTCCGTATTGCCATTAGTCAGCTTCGTCGTACTTCTTATCGCCCTACCGTTTATAGGTCAATGGTCGTCATCGATAGCACTTTTCTCCGATTTCTACCAAGCAGGCAGTTTGGTATTTGGTGGCGGTCACGTAGTTCTTCCTCTGCTACAAAATATTGTAGGCGATCAATTAACGCAAGACGCTTTCTTGACGGGTTATGCCGCAGCGCAGGCAGTGCCAGGCCCAATGTTCACTTTTGCTACTTACATCGGTTATGAGCTAATGCCTTCGGCACCAGTATGGGGGGCGATTGTTGCAACACTTGGTGTCTTTGTTCCTGGCTTTTTGCTCCTTGTCGGCGTGTTAAAAAACTGGCAGCAACTCGCTAAAATACCGGCGATTTCTGGTGCATTGGTGGGCGTAAACGCCGCCGTAGTTGGTTTGTTATTGTCTGCCCTCTACCAGCCTGTCTTTGTTAGCGCTGTTTTTGGTGCAATGGATCTTGCTTGGGTGCTTTTAGGTGCACTCCTTATGAAGCAGTTTAAACTGCCTATCGTTTGGATGGTGGTGTTCTTTGCTTTTGCAGGGTTACTATCACCAGCCGTGGTAAGTTTAATCTAAATCAATTATCACTCTGATTTTAGGTAATATTTCTCGTCAGAGTTTCAGCTTAGTCATACACTAATTAATGAGGGGAGTTCCCCTCATTGCAGCTTCAATTCAATAAAAGGGTTTTATATCGACAAGCAGTGATTAGGTGCTAAAACACCTACACAAACAGGGGGGTGAGTTATGAGGAAGGACTGCTCTATTGGGAGCCATCATCGGAGTTCGAGCCGAGGCTCTATTAATGATGAATTAAAACGTGCCCATCATGCCATTAGCCTTCATGCTCCCGAAATCGTTAGAATCTCTGTCGCGCTCTTCGATGCCCAACATGCTAGGTTGAGCACATTTGCGCATAGTACATTACTAGGAGAGCCCCTGCTTCGATACAGTGCTCCTATTAGCGCTAACTCCGCGCTTGGGCAACTGGCCTGCAAGCATAAACATCGCGTCATTAATGACCTTTCATCAACCATTACTAACTCATCGCAACACTCGCGTTGGTTGTTACAACAGCCTTATGCGGCCTCATTAACCTTACCCGTCCTCAACGATGGTCACTTTACTGGGTTACTATTTTTAGATGCAAATCAACCCCAGTTTTTCGACAATACTACGGTTGAACAATTAACCTCTTGTACCAATGAGCTCGCTAAAGCGGTCAACGAACAGCGCAGCTACGTCAATGCTATGGCTGATATGGGCTATACCGTTCGTAGTACCAATTTCGAACATCTAGATGAGAGCCTCGATCATGCTTACCGAGTCGGTCAGTACGCAAGGCTCATTGCGCTGCAAGTGGCTGAGCTGTATCAACTCGATGATGAAACCATCGACTATATCGTACACTTTGCGGAGTTACACGACATAGGTAAATACTCTTCACTGAGTTCGAAACAGAGTTCTCCATGGCAAGAAATGTGGCATAGCAACATCGTGATGCAAGGACAAATTCAGCAAGGGCTAAACTTAGTAAGCCAGCTAGCAAGACAGATTCACGACCGACAGCCAACCAGTATGAAACTGTTAACAGATATTATCCAATATCATCATGAGTATTTAGATGGATCGGGTGCGCCAAACGGACTAAGTCATGCCGAAATTCCGATTGCCGCTCGTATTGTTACCGTTGCTAACATTTTTGATGCCCTAACCAGTCACCGTCATTACAGTGAATCTTGGTCTTTGATCCATGCATTATTGGAACTGGAAAAGATGGTCGCACTCGGAAAAATTGATAGCAACTGCGTGCACGCATTGCGCTGCCAGCAAGACGCAATCAAGCTTGTGATGTATTCCAGTCACATTCCTTGGCATTAAAATCTAAGCGGACAATCCAAATCCTTATATTCCACTCAACTCACATTATTGGAGCTTTTGCTCCAATAATGTGCTTGAGCCCACAATAATCCGTCATTAGCATCTTGCGGTACTTACCCATAGTGACTAGTATTGTAATGTTAACAACACATTAACATTACAATAACTATAAATTATCGTTCTACACGAAAACGGAGTTCAGGAATGATACTGCCTAATGAAAGCACTCTCTCAAGTTGTACCCTACCGCCGCCCAACGAGATGATCCTAAAATGGGCGCAAGAAAGACCGAATGAAGTTTACTTAAAACAAATTATTAATCGTGAGTTCGTCGAATTCACTTATGCTGATGTAGCAGATAAAGCACTACGTCTTGTTTCTGCTCTTCGTGGTCTTGGCATACAGCCAGGCGAAAAAGTCGCGCTCATTTCCAAAAACTGCGCAGAGTGGTTTATTTGCGATTTAGCGATGATGCTTGGCGACTACATCAGTGTACCAATTTTCCCAACCGCTGGTGCCGATACCATCGAATACTGTCTAACACACAGTGAAAGTAAGGTGTTGATTGCAGGTAAACTTGATGATGCTAAAGCAACCACCTCTGTCATTGAATCTCTTGGTGACCTAATCACGATTTCTCTGCCTTACGATACCGCGCCAGATTGCCAGTACACGTTTAATCAATTGGTAGCCGATAGCAAGCCAAGTGAAGAACGTCCTGTCCACTACGACGACAAGCTGATGTCGTTAGTTTATACCTCGGGTACCTCTGGGCTACCAAAAGGTGCCATGTTGACCTATGGCGCATTTAGCTGGTCGGTTCAAAGACTTATCGACCATATTGGCATTGAACCTAACGATCGTCTGTTCTCTTATTTGCCACTAGCTCATATTACTGAGCGAGTGTACATCTTTGGTTCATCAGTAGTAGGAGGCGTACAGACTGCATTCCCAGAATCACTAGATACCTTTATTGAAGATGTGAAGATGCAGCGTCCAACACTGTTCATTTCAGTGCCGCGACTATGGACTCTGTTCCAGCAGCGTATTCAAGATAAGCTGCCACAGAAGAAACTCAACATTCTACTCAAGATACCGTTCGTCAATTCCTTGATTAAGAAGAAGTTGGCAGACGGCTTAGGCCTTGACCAAGCACGAGTACTTGGTTGTGGTTCCGCTCCAGTGCCACCAGCTCTGTTAGATTGGTATCACAGCGTCGGACTGAATATCACTGAAGCCTGGGGCATGACTGAATCTTTCGCGTATAGCACTATCAACTACCCATTCAGGGCAGATAAAATAGGTACTGTTGGTAATGCAGGTCCAGGTATTGAGCTTAGGATTGCCGAGGATGATGAAATCATGGTTCGAGGCCAAGGTCTCTTTTCGGGCTATTACAAAAATGACATCGCTACTCAAGAAGCATTTAATAGCGAGGGATGGTTGCATACTGGCGATATTGGCGCTATTGATGGCGAAGGCTACCTAACCATTCAAGGTCGTAAGAAAGACACCTTCAAAACGGCTAAAGGTAAGTTTGTCGCGCCTGTGCCTATCGAGAAAAAGCTTGCGGAATACAGCCGTGTCGAAATGATGTGTTTAATAGGCTTAGGGTTACCAGCTCCAATCTTACTCGTTGTGCCTCACGACTTCCCTAACTTTGACAAAGCACGCTACGCACGTACCGCTGAGCGTGTCGTTAAGCGCATGAATCAAGAACTTGAGTCTCATGAGCAAATCAAAGGTGTGCTAATGGTTAAGGAACCATGGAGTATTGAGAATGGGTTACTGACACCGACACTGAAAATCAAACGCCACTTGCTTGAACAGAAGTACCATGAAGTCGGCCATAGCTGGTCTAAAGATAAACTGGTTGTTTGGGAAGAGTAACACTCTCGTATACTAGATAAAGGCGACGTTAGTCGCCTTCTTTATTTGTATTGCCAAAATGGTCTTCGACTTTCTCTATTGGCCTGCTCTCTGGTCACTCCAATGTCTTCCAACAGATGATCTGGCATTTCCGATAGCACTTTTCTAGTGCGTTGATTCTGACGCCATTGCCTGACGTAAGTTAAGATTAACTTAGTCAGCGAGCCTTTCTCTGCTTTATCTTGTACATATTGATCGGAGTTGATTGTTTTATCCATTGCCTATTCTCCTCTGTTTTGTATAATTTTCATGCAAAACATCAATATGTGACAAACGATCTATTTTGGCTTTGAGTTAAGGAAAACTTAAGTGAAAGAAAAACTGCCTCCTCTTCAAGGACTTTACTATTTCTATAAGGCGGCTGAGCTAGGCAGCTTTAAGATGGCCGCCAATCGCCTGTTTGTTTCAGCGGCTGCAGTTAGTCAACAAATTCGACAGTTGGAAGAGAGCCTAGGTTGTCATTTATTTTATCGGCAGCACAGGAAAGTGTTATTAACGCTAGAGGGCCAACAACTTTATAGAGAACTTGCTAAAGGCTTTGAACATATATTCACCGGAGTTCAGAGTGTCAACCAAGATCCCAATCCCAATCGTTTGTCCATCTCGACCTTACCATCATTTGCTCAGCATTGGTTGGTGCCGAGAATACAAAGCTTTCGTCAGCAAAACCCTGATATTGCTCTGTTGATCGAGCCTAACAACCAATTGGTCTCTTTTCAGGATCAATCCGTTGATATTTGTCTACGTTATGGTGAAGGTATCTATGAGGGCGTGCAAAGCCACTTACTCATGGAAGATATTATCTACCCTGTGTGCCATCCGTTATACCAACAGCAACACCAGATTTATGATGTTCAAGATTTGCATCGAGCCGACCTGATTGAAGATACTTGGCCGGATATGGATTGGAACTTGTGGCTACAACATGTCGGTGCACCAGTAGGCAATCGAACGCTACAATATAACGGCTCGCACTTCGTTGTCGAAGGCGCACTGTCTGTTCAAGGCGTTGGGCTTATCAAACACAGCCTAGCCTACCGCTACATTAAAGAAGGAACCCTAGTGCGAATCGGTAATTACGCACTCAAGCCTAAGTTTGCCTATTACCTATGTGCTCCCGAGCATTACTTCAATCGACCTAAACTCAAAATCTTTATTCAATGGCTACAGCAAGAAGTCGCCGACTTTAAGCAGTGCGATATGTCTCATTTAGATATTATCGACACCGACTACGTACTCAGGCCGTTATAAAGACAGCAAAAAAAAACCGCCATAAGGCGGTTTTTTTATTCAAAGGAAAAGACGAATTACTTCTTCTCTTCTTTCGCTTTAGCAATAACTTCTTCAGCAACGTTTGCTGGACATGCATTGTAGTGTGAGAACTCCATAGAGAACTGACCACGACCAGAAGTGATTGTACGTAGGTGACCGATGTAGCCGAACATCTCAGATAGAGGTACGTCAGCTTTAATACGAACACCAGTAGCACCAGCTTGTTGGTCTTTGATCATGCCACGACGACGGTTAAGGTCACCGATTACATCACCAACGTTATCTTCTGGAGAGAATACGTCAACGTGCATGATTGGCTCTAGAAGTTGAGCACCAGCTTTTGGCATAGATTGACGGAATGCACCTTTCGCTGCGATTTCGAATGCGATTGCAGACGAGTCAACTGCGTGGAAGCCACCGTCGAATAGTTCAACTTCAACGTCTAGCGTTGGGAAGCCAGCAAGAACACCGTTTTCCATCATAGATGCAAAACCTTTCTCAACTGCAGGCCAGAATTCTTTAGGTACGTTACCACCAACAACTGTTGAAGAGAACGTGAAGCCAGAGTTTGGCTCACCTGGTTTGATACGGTAATCGATCTTACCGAACTGACCAGAACCACCAGACTGTTTCTTGTGCGTGTAGCTATCTTCAACTGCTTGAGTGATAGTTTCACGGTAAGCAACCTGTGGTTGACCTACTTCAAGCTCAACACCGTAAGTACGCTTAAGGATATCAACTTTGATGTCTAGGTGAAGTTCACCCATACCTTTCAGGATAGTTTCACCTGAATCTTCATCAGTCTCAACTTGGAAAGATGGATCTTCTGCAACCATCTTACCAATCGCGATACCCATTTTCTCTGTAGAACCTTTGTCCTTAGGAGATACAGCAATAGAGATTACTGGTTCTGGGAAGATCATTGGCTCAAGAGTACATTCGTGCTTAGGATCACATAGAGTGTGACCAGTCTGAACGTTCTTCATACCAACAACAGCGATGATGTCACCAGCTTGTGCAGTAGTTAGTTCGTTACGCTCGTCAGCTTGCATCTCAACCATACGGCCGATACGCTCAGTTTTACCAGTTGCAGAGTTAAGGATTGTGTCACCCTTATTCATAACACCTGAGTAGATACGGATAAACGTTAGAGCACCGAAACGGTCGTCCATGATCTTAAATGCTAGAGCGCGTAGAGGCTCTTCAGCAGAAACAGTTGCAACTTCACCAGTTGGCTCACCAGTTTCTGGATCAGTTAGTGGCTGAGGATCTACTTCAGTTGGAGCTGGTAGATAATCAACAACTGCGTCAAGAACTAGCTGAACACCCTTGTTCTTAAATGCAGAACCACAGAATGTTGGGAAGAATGCTAGGTCACGAGTACCTTTACGGATACAACGCTTGATGTCTTCGATTGAAGGCTCTTCACCTTCCATGTACGCTTCCATTAGGTCATCGTCTTGCTCAACAGCAGTTTCGATAAGCTCTTCACGGTAAGTTTCAACGTCGTCAACCATGTCAGCTGGAACGTCTTTAACTTCGTAGTTTTCTGGAAGACCAGAGTCATCCCATACGTATGCTTTACGGCTTAGTAGGTCTACAACACCAACGAAGTCGTCTTCACGACCGATTGGAAGAACCATTACTAGTGGGTTTGCAGCAAGAACGTTCTTAACTTGATCAACTACGTTGAAGAAGTCTGCACCCATACGGTCAAGTTTGTTAACGAAGATGATACGAGATACTTCTGATTCGTTCGCATAGCGCCAGTTAGTTTCTGACTGAGGCTCAACACCACCAGAACCACAGAATACACCGATACCACCATCTAGTACTTTCAGAGAACGATATACTTCAACTGTAAAGTCAACGTGTCCAGGAGTATCGATAACGTTTAGACGGTGATCGTTCCAGAAACAGCTAACTGCCGCTGATTGGATAGTAATACCACGCTCAGCTTCCTGCTCCATGAAGTCAGTAGTTGATTCACCATCATGAACTTCACCAGTCTTATGGATTTGGCCAGTCAGTTTTAGGATACGCTCAGTTGTTGTGGTTTTACCCGCATCAACGTGCGCGAAAATACCAATATTTCTGTATTTTGATAAATCAGTCATCGTTTTACTCTGTTAATAGGATATAAAATGCGCGCAGAGTATATCACAATCTGTCAAGACGGATAGCTTTGCGTGCATTCGTATTAAAAAAAAGTTATGCCTTCGTGGCGTATTAAGGTGCCAAATAGAGCAAAACTGCCTCTAAACGCTTGTTACACCTAGCTTCACCAGTGTTGGCTGCTGTTGTTAGTTCGCAGTTAATTTTAGCTGCTCTTCGTGATTTTTCGATGTCATTTCGCAAAATCATACATTTTGTTGGCGACATTCTACCTAATTTTTCACAAAAACCATCATTAAAGTTCATCGAAAGCAGAAATCGCTTCAGATAGCTTCTTAACTCCGTGGATTTGCATGCCTTCAATACCGCCTTTTGGCATATTTGCCGCAGGTACGATGGCTTTCTTGAAACCGTGCTTAAACGCTTCCATTAATCGCTCTTGACCACTTGGAACCGGACGAATTTCGCCCGCCAGCCCAACTTCACCAAACACGACGACATCTTTGGGTAATGGACGATCTCTAAAGCTTGAAAGTAACGCCATCACTAAGGCAAGGTCAGCACTGGTTTCGGTGACTTTGACGCCACCAACCACATTCACAAATACATCTTGATCAGCCATTTGCAGACCGCCATGTTTATGCAAAACAGCAAGCAATAAAGACAAGCGATTTTGCTCTAAGCCAACTGCAACTCGGCGTGGGTTTGCTAGCTGGCTATAATCCACCAGTGCTTGAATCTCAACCAATAGTGGACGCGTACCTTCCCACACCACCATAACCGAGCTGCCTGACGTTTCTTCTTCACCACGAGAAAGGAAAATCGCCGAAGGGTTACTCACTTCCTTCAAACCTTGTCCCGTCATGGCGAATACGCCTAGCTCATTAACCGCACCAAAACGGTTTTTGTGGCTACGTAATGTTCTAAATCGGCTGTCCGTTCCACCGTCGAGCAACACCGAACAGTCAATAATATGCTCAAGAACCTTAGGACCTGCCAACGTGCCATCTTTAGTCACGTGACCAACAATGAAGATCGCGACGTTATTCTGTTTAGCATATCGAGTTAATGCGGTTGCCGACTCTCTTACCTGAGCCACACTGCCTGGCGACGATTGGACATCAGCCACATGCATAACTTGAATGGAGTCGATAACCATCAGCTTCGGTTGTTCTTTCTCTGCTACTTGGCAAATACGATCTACGTTGGTTTCAGAAAGCATTTTTAGGTGCTCTTTTGGCAAGCCTAAACGAGATGCTCGCATGGCAACCTGCTGCAAGGATTCTTCACCCGTGACGTAAAGAGTTGGCATCTGCGACGATAGCCAGCACATTGCTTGTAAAAGCAGTGTCGATTTACCTGCCCCGGGGTTACCACCAATTAGGATAGCTGCCCCAGGGACCACCCCACCGCCCAGCACACGGTCAAGTTCTTTAAAACCACTGGTAAATCGCGGGACCTCTTGTAGGTCAATCTCAGACAAGGTTTGGACACTGGATTCCGTGGAGTTGCCTGCGTAACCGGTCAAGCGTTCATTACGAGCGACTTGAGGTGATGCCGCTAAACGAACCTCACTAATGGTGTTCCAACTACCACATGCGTTACATTGCCCCTGCCAACGAGGGAAGTCAGCCCCACAGTCATTACATACATAAGCTCTTTTCGCTTTTGCCATTTTTAACTCAACCCGTCACGATAAATGCTCAAATAAATGCAATCCATTGCACCTTTTATTGAGAAATGTATTAATTTTCGAAAATGTTCAGCGATAAAATTTGTCAAGAATCGACAAGAATCTAAAAATAGATCCGATAATTACCTTATATTTATCAGTAGATAACATTAAGGTTTTCGGCATGGTAGCCGATATAATAGCTTCACGCTGTGCTATTTCTTGATGACACTCATCATCTCAAAGGGACACTTTAACAAAACTCATGCAGCAACCTGAAATACTTTCCATCGCAGAACGCTTGATTTCGGCGTATCACGCTGATGACTTTGATTATGTACTTAGTCAAGTGACCGAGGGTGAATCTCCCTCGACAAAACTCCTAGTTAAAATGGAACTCAATCGCCTTATGGCCCCTTGTCATAAGCGTATTGACCTTCGTGGTCGAGTCACCAGCAATTGCCATGAGTACCAACTTAATGGGCTCGCTCACTGGCTTGATGACCGTGCATTTGATAGTTACCACAAACTGACCAAGAAATTTGGCGGCTACACTGAGGGCGTATGGGAATCGTTAGTTAATAAGAAAACCTTAAGCAATCTTGGTGATGAGCAACGTGCCGCACATGAGGGCGAACTGACCGATCCACAAAGCCCTTATCTGGCGGACGCCATTAACTTAGGTTACGACCTAAAGCGCAAAGAGAATCGCCTTAAACTTGAATCTCAAGTGTCTATTCAATTGGAAAATGGAGACGTGGTCACTGGACTTAGTGTCGATCTCTCTAGTTCAGGAGCCAAGTTCAAAGTGCCTGGTACCTTTGATTACGACTTAGGCCAAGTCATTAGTGTTAGCTTTGACGAACTCGCCCAAACCAGTCAAGTTAAGGAAATCACCAAACCCATCGAATATCGTGTACTCGGTGTCGATGGTCTGCACGGTGTCTCCCCGGTTAAGTATCTAAGAACACTAAGATTGTCGCGCACTAACGCGGTCGAAATGGTGGTTGAAAAGCTACTGAATACTGAATCAAAAAAAATCCGCCACGATAATCAAGATAGGATTACCCGAGCTCGTACTCGAGGTTTCGAACACAGTTACCTTAAACACGCGTGTAACCTACCGCTGTTTTTTAGCGGTAATGAACTGAAAGTGGCACTGCTAACAGAAAATAACCAAGACATTTGGCACTACTGGCATGATGAGCGCAATCAACAATCGCTGGGTGCTTTGTTTTCTCGAGAGAGAATGGATTTACTGGTCAAAGCAGGCATCAAAGGCTGTAGCAACGTACTTTATACCTTTACCCACGAACATCAGGGGATGAAATTGTTTTATTCCATGATGATGCCAGAAGCGGATCGTCAAGAACGTCAATTGTTCTGGCATATTGGCGGACGTCGAGATAGCTGGAAAGCATTTCGTCTCTCCGTGTTTGAGCTGTCCGAAGAAGATGTCACCACGATTTCACACAACTACAGCGATCTCGTGAATGGTAATGAAAAATTGACTCACTTCGGTATTCTGCAAGAGATCAGTGACGCCAGTTCAGCCGCTGACTACCTCTTTACAGAAAAACCTCGTCTTCCGGCTAACAGTCTAAATCGTTTTAGACACCCTAGAAAAGTAGAAAGCCAGCCAAGAGGTTTGTATTTCGACGCGCAATCCAGACGCAAAGAACCGCGATATCAATTCAGCACGCCGCTGTTTGTTCAATGTGATGAAAACACTGTCATTCGTGGAAAAACGCTCGACTTGTCTAAACGTGGCGCAAGCATAGAGCTATTGGAACCTTTGCCAATTAAAACAGGGGCGTTAATCTCGATAGATTACTTAGAGCTGAAGCGCTATAACGACCGTTTGCCATTGAACCGAGTCCCCTATGAGGTGGTTCGGCTATCTCAGGATCGCAAGACCGTACATTTATCGATTGTTGAGTCAGGCAAAACCATTAAGACCATCGCCTTTTTCAATGGCATGATTGATAACAATCAAGATAAATTAGTCGCTAAACAAGAGCTGCTTCCAAGTCCCGCTTTACTGGAATCCTTGCATAACGTCTTATTGGCTAAAATGGTCTCAACACCTATCTATATCGATAAACGAGGGACCTCAATAAAGAGTCGAACTGTTGGAGTCAATTTCCCTCTGCCAGGCTATATGCAGTTCTTAGAGCGAATTGGCCACGATCAAAAATTTGCCTTAGAACCCATTTTTAAAGGACGTAGCAATACGTTAATTGCAGAACCGATGAAGAAGAAACCCGGAGCAAAGCCGGTCTATCACGAACTGTATATTGGTGTCTTGAAGCTCGGGCAACGTATTCAGTCGATTCATACCAAATTACGCGAGGACTTTGAATCCACCCAGAGCCGGATTAAGTTTATTAAAGATGCGCTAAGTATGGGCGAACTCTACGTGTTAAGAATTTCCTCTGGCCCGGTGTATGACGCTTTGACAACCTTGATGAAGAAAGACATCAATGAACTGCTCTCGTTGAGTTTGAGCCACGCTCGCAACTTAGAAAATGAGATGACGTCCATTTGCGGCTATTGCGAGCTTATCGACATTACCGAAGAAGTATTGATTCGCTTAGAGCTAAATCATTAAGCTTCACCTATAAAACAAAGGGCGCTCAATGCGCCCTTTGTTGTCTTTCACTTACCAGTTGATTCGTTTTTGCCTTGCGAGTAACCCTGACAGCACACACACAACTCCACCTAAACCTGCATGATTAATGGCCACCTGTGCCTGAGCTTCAACTTTTGGTTTTGCGTGATACGCAATACCTAAGCCAGCCGACGCCATCATCACTAAGTCATTAGCGCCATCGCCCACGGCAATGGTGTTATGCGGCTCCACATCATACTCTTCCGCTAACTCTAACAAGATGTCTGCTTTAGTTTGCGCTGAGACGACGTCCCCAAGCACTTCACCAGTTAGCTTGCCATTTTCAATCACCAACGTATTTGATTGAGCAAAATCCAAATTCAATTTCTGCTTCAAGAAATCAGAAAAATAGGTAAACCCACCGGATGCAATGGCCGTTTTCCAGCCGTAAGACTGAAGGGTTTTTAGCATTTCTTCTAATTCTGGCATTAAAGGCAACTGTGAACGAACGCTCTCAAGAATCGCTTCGTCTGCATCTTTTAATGCTGCAACACGTTGGCGCAAACTCGCCTCAAAATCCAACTCTCCTTGCATCGCTCGCTCTGTCACTTCAGCAACCTGCTCGCCTACTCCAGCGAGTTTGGCGATCTCGTCAATACACTCAATCTGAATCGCAGTCGAGTCCATATCCAAGACAATCACTCCTGGCTTATTGAGGTCGGGAACATCATACAGTGCTGCGCAATCCACTTTTAGCTCATTCAAAATCACTTTATGGTCGGCGGTTAACTGACCATCCATCAGTGCCACTTCATATTGTCCGACCTGCCAAATGTCGAGAATTCGACTGGTTTCACCGATGTAGAAATCCATATCATTGAAAATATCAGGAGACAAATAGTGAGAATACATAATCCAACTGGCTTTATTTTTCTCCAGTTGATGAGACATGAGTGTCTCAGGGAAACGTTCCTTCAATGGAATACGTTTGGTAATCGCTAACGGCTTTACAGCGTCCATGGCTAATCCTTCCTTTAAAAAGCTCCTAAAACGTTAACCTATTGCAATTTGGTTGTGCAAGTATCAATATGAACCAATCAGTAATTTCATAGTACTTTTAAACTTATATGGACGGTTCGCTGTTTTCGTTTCGCAACTTTTTGAGGTTAGTAGCGCTTTGCTTAATCGCTGCTATGGTGTTCTTCATCACAACAAATAGCTTTGTTATCAGTAAAGGTAACGAGCGCATTCAAGCGAATCAGTTAGAAGTGCTTTCTAAGATTCTGATTTCTCAGGCATCACTCACTGCAAGGCAGATGCTGATTGATCAAGACCAGGAGCGTTTAGGCGCTCTGACCAACCAGTTAGCACAAGAGCGTCTGGTACTAGATGCTACCGTTTATGATTCTGAAGGGGTAAAAGTCGCCGCCAGTACTGACGCAAAAACTGCACGTGAAGTCTTAGGCCTCGATACGCCCCTCTCTACCGCCAGCATTGGTCGCCAACAACTTGTCGAACCGATCATCAACGATCATACCATCATCGGTTTTGTTCGAATCACCTTTGAAACCGGAAAGGTAACCGCAATTTCCGATCATCACTACCGTAAGAGTGATCGCTTTATGTATATGATGATCTTAATGAGCTTTATCTCTGGTGTACTATTGATGATCATCCTTAGAAAACAACCGAAAACCAAAGGCGAGAATTTACTGCTCAAGCAATAGAGCACCCTTTGTAGACATAAGCCATTCCCAGATACAATAAAGCCTCGCACAAGCGAGGCTTTTCTTGATACGTTTTTAAACGTCTTGCTTATTCTTTGTCACCTAGCAAAACAGAATCTAGAGCAATCTCCATCATTTCATTAAATGTGGTTGCACGCTCATCAGACGTCGTTTGCTCACCGGTCTTGATATGGTCCGATACGGTACAGATAGCCAGTGCTTTTGCACCGTACTCTGCTGCAACACCGTAAATGCCTGCCGCTTCCATCTCTACACCAACAATGCCATATTTGTCCATTACATCGAACATTTCAGGGTCAGGAGTGTAGAACAGCTCAGCAGAGAATAGGTTACCCACTTTTACGTTAATACCGCGAGCTTTTGCCGCTTCTTCAGCGTTCTTAACCATGTGGTAGTCGGCAATCGCCGCAAAGTCATGGTTCTTAAAGCGAATACGGTTCACTTTAGAATCAGTACATGCGCCCATACCAATAACAACGTCGCGCACTTTAATGTCTTCGTTGACCGCACCGCAACTACCTACACGGATAATCTTCTTAACACCAAAATCTTTGATCAGTTCAGTAACGTAAATAGAGCATGATGGAATACCCATACCGTGACCCATTACAGAGATGCGACGACCTTTGTAAGTGCCTGTGTAGCCATACATATTACGTACGTCACACACTTGTACAGCATCATCCAAAAACGTATCAGCAATGTATTTTGCGCGAAGTGGATCGCCCGGCATCAATACTACGTCTGCAAAATCACCCATTTCCGCATTAATGTGAGGAGTAGCCATGACTGTTTCCCTTTATTCTCAGTGCTTGTTCCTAGGACTTAGTGCCTAGAGATATGTTAAATGTACAACGCTCAAGTGAGACTTGAGCGTTGTTCGTTAATGATTATAGGAAGTTCTTTCCGTAATCCATTGAGGATGTACCAAAGTAACTTGCAAGGCTTTGACCAATATCAGCAAAGCTATCACGAAGACCTAAAGAACCTGCTGGAACCTTGTGGCCATAAACGATAACAGGAATGTGTTCACGTGTATGGTCAGTACCTGGCCAAGTTGGGTCACAACCATGGTCAGCCGTCAGAATAAGAACATCGTCTTCTTCCATCAGTTCGATTACTTCGTGAATACGAGAATCGAAGTACTCAAGCGCAGCTGCATAACCCGCCACATCACGACGGTGACCATACGCTGAATCAAAATCAACAAAGTTAGTGAAAACGATCGTGTTGTCGCCCGCTTCTTTGATTTGCTCTTTGGTTGCTTCAAATAGCGCTGGAATGCCTGTGGCTTTCACTTTCTTAGTGATACCGCAGTTCGCGTAAATATCAGCAATCTTACCGATAGATACCACTTGTCCCTGCTTCTCTTCAACAAGCTTCGATAACACGGTTGGCGCTGGCGGTTCAACAGAAAGGTCACGACGGTTACCCGTGCGCTCAAATTGCCCTTTACCTGGACCAATAAATGGACGCGCGATAACACGACCAATATTGTAATCCTCAAGCTCTTCACGAGCGATTTGGCAAAGCTCAAGCAGACGATCTAAACCATAAGTTTCTTCATGACATGCAATCTGGAAAACTGAATCCGCTGACGTATAGAAGATAGGTTTGCCCGTCTTCATATGCTCTTCGCCTAAGTCATCAAGTACTTGAGTCCCTGATGCGTGACAGTTACCTAAAAAGCCGTCTAAACCTGCACGTTCTAGAATGCGGTCAGTCAACTCTTTCGGGAAACTATTTTGCTTATCAGTGAAGTAACCCCAATCAAACAAAACAGGAACACCAGCAATTTCCCAGTGGCCGGACGGCGTATCTTTACCTGACGATAACTCTGCTGCGTGGCCATAAGCACCGATAATTTCGACGTCATCACGAAGGCCCTGAGCCAAAGCCCCGGTAGATTCTTTATGCGCCATGGCTAGGCCGAGCTTGCTCAAATTCGGTAGCTTTAGCTCACCGCTACGCTGATCGTTATCAGCCAAACCTTTTGCACACTGCTCAGCAATATGGCCCATTGTATCTGAGCCAACATCACCAAATTGCTCAGCATCGGCTGCTGCACCAATACCAAATGAATCTAATACTAAAATAAATGCGCGTTTCATAATTTCTCCTCACGCTTATGCGAGATCTTCCGCTCGAATCTGGCGGTACACACAAGGCGTTTCTACGTAAGCTTGCTCACCGATTGTCATTGCGGCTTTCAATGCATTTGCTGCTTCTTGCCATTGCGCTTCATTACGCGCATGGATAACAGCTAGTGGTTTGTCTGCGCTTGCTTTCTCACCCAATCGAATAAATTGGTCAAAGCCTACTGCGTAGTCGATGGTATCTGTTGCCACGCGGCGACCACCACCCATGCCAACTACAGCCATACCGATCGCTCGAGTATCCATCGCTGAAACAATACCTTCATTGTCAGCGTATACTGGCTTGATAATTTCCGCTTTCTCTAGGTAATTATCGTAGTTTTCAACGAAGTCTGCTGGGCCGCCTAAACCTTTGACCATTTTGCCAAAGCACTCAGCCGCTTTACCGTTATCAAGTACTTCATTCAGCTTAGCTTCTGCTTGCTTAGTGTTCTCAGCTAACTTCGCTAGCACCAACATTTCGCTACAAAGTGCCATCGTCACTTCATACAAACGTGGGTTGCGGTATTCACCCGTCAAGAATTGTACTGCCTCACGAACCTCAACTGCATTACCTGCAGAAGAAGCAAGCACTTGATTCATATCGGTAAGGATAGCCGTAGTCTTAGTGCCAGCACCGTTAGCTACGGCAACGATAGAGTTGGCTAACTCTTCTGATGCTTCATAAGTTGGCATGAAAGCACCAGAACCGACTTTTACATCCATCACTAGTGATTCAAGACCTGCCGCCAGTTTCTTCGATAAGATAGACGCAGTAATCAGAGAAATATTGTCAACCGTTGCAGTGATATCACGAGTCGCATAAACACGCTTATCAGCCGGCGCAAGATCGCCAGTTTGACCGATAATCGCTACACCAGCGTCTTTAGTCACTTCACCAAACACGTCATTGGTTGGCGTAATGTCATAGCCAGGAATAGATTCTAGTTTGTCCAGCGTGCCACCCGTATGACCCAGACCACGACCAGAAATCATCGGTACAAAGCCACCACATGCAGCAATCATAGGACCAAGCATCAGTGATGTTACATCACCAACGCCACCTGTTGAGTGTTTATCAACAATCGGACCACCGAAGTTCATGTGGCCCCAATCGATAACCATGCCAGAATCACGCATTGCACATGTAAGAGCAATACGCTCTGGCATAGTCATTTCATTAAAAAAGATGGTCATTGCAAAGGCAGCAATCTGACCTTCAGATACGGTGTCCTTGGCAACACCTTGGATGAAGAAATTAATTTCTTCAGCAGTTAGCTCTTGGCCATCACGTTTTTTACGAATAATTTCTTGTGGTAAATACATTAGTACCTCCCCAGTCTAAGCTTGGGTTATAGGGATAGAGGGAATAGTGGTGGCTGGAAATCAGCCACCAACAAAAAGGCTCAGATTAATATGCAGATGGATCTGCAGTTTCGTCTGTTACTTCTAATGTATTCAGGAGATTAGTTAGAAGGCTAGAGGCACCAAAACGGTAGTGCATGTTGTCTGCCCAATCTGCACCTAGAATGTCATCAGCCATTGCTAGATAAGCAGCAGCATCCTCCGCAGTACGAACGCCACCAGCAGGCTTAAAGCCAACTTTCTCAGCAACACCCATATCGCGAATCACTTCTAACATCATGCGCGCGTACTCAGGAGTAGCGTTAACTGGCACTTTACCTGTTGATGTTTTGATAAAGTCCGCGCCTGCTTTAATACAGATTTCTGAAGCTTTCTTGATAAGCGCTTCTTCTTTAAGCTCACCAGTTTCGATGATCACTTTTAGAAGGATATCACCACACGCTTCTTTACATTGCTTAACAAGTTCGAAGCCTACTTCTTCGTTGCCAGCCATCAGTGCGCGGTATGGGAATACAACGTCCACTTCGTCTGCACCGTATGCAACAGCTGCTTTAGTCTCAGCTACTGCAATTTCAATGTCATCGTTACCGTGAGGGAAGTTAGTCACAGTCGCGATACGTACTTCTGGTGTACCTTGTTCGCGTAGCGTTTTCTTTGCAATAGGAATAAAGCGAGGATAAATACAGATCGCCGCCGTGTTACCCACAGGCGATTTTGCGTCATGACATAGCGCGATCACTTTTTCATTAGTGTCGTCATCATTTAGCGTGGTTAGATCCATAAGTTTTAGTGCACGTAGAGCTGCTGCTTTTAAATCGCTCATTTCTATCTCCGGTCAATATATTCAATTAATTACCTGACAAACTCGTCAGCAATAAATGAACGGACTTGGTTCCTTGAAGACTCGGCTCAGCTATTAGGTTAAAGCTGAAGACCAATTGCTATCCTTGTCACCGCACAGTACCTGCTCGTTAAAATCACCTGATTCCTATCTTGGTGAGAACTGGCTCTGGCTACATAAAGCTTCGCGAAAACACGAAAGAATTACTTAGTAGCCTATACAGTATAGGACTCTCGTTCAAAACGGTAGAGCTGATTAAAACGCAAACGGTTTGCTTCTCAAAAAACTTCCATTCAGTCGTTGAATCGCTTATCCAGTAACGATTCATTAGGAATTATCTGGCTCCTAAAACCAAAAAAGCCCCGCAGCAATTTCTTGCTACGGGGCGATTTAATACGGCGTCTATATACTAATAACCTTTACGCGAGCAATTACATGCCAGCTAGGCTTAGACAGAAACCAGCAATCGTTGCTGCCATCAAGTTAGATAGCGTACCTGCGATTACTGCTTTCACACCCATGCGTGCGATATCACCACGACGCTTAGGCGCAAGGCTACCCAGACCACCTAGAAGGATTGCGATAGAAGAAAGGTTCGCAAAACCACATAGAGCGAATGAGATGATTGCCTTAGTTTTCTCAGAAAGAACAACTGGTGCTGCGTCACCTAGGTATGGTGCGAAGTTCGCGTATGCTACGAATTCGTTCGCAACAGTCTTCATACCGATGAACTCACCAGCGATTGTCGCTTCAGACCATGGCACACCTAGTAGGAATGCTAGTGGTGAGAAGATCCAACCTAGAATCATTTCTAGACGTAGTTCTGGCATACCGATCCAGCCACCGATGCCGCCAAGCATACCGTTAACTAGGGCGATAAGGCCGATGAATGCGATTAGCATTGCACCTACGTTAAGAGCTAGTTGAAGACCTGCTGATGCACCGCCCGCAGCTGCGTCGATAACGTTGGCTGGCTTATCTTCACCTTCCGCTTCCATACTGTGAAGCTGGTCAATTGGCTCATCAGTTTCTGGCTTGATGATCTTAGCAAACAGAAGACCACCAGGTGCTGCCATGAATGATGCTGCTACTAGGTACTCGATTGGCACGCCCATTGACGCGTAACCCGCAAGTACACCACCAGCGATAGAAGCTAGACCACCACACATTACAGCGAATAGCTCAGATTGAGTCATCTTAGGCACGAAAGGACGTACAACAAGTGGAGCCTCAGTTTGACCTACGAAGATGTTTGCCGCAGCAGACATAGATTCCGCACGAGATGTGCCTAGTGCTTTTTGCAGACCGCCACCAAGAATCTTGATAACCCACTGCATCACACCTAGGTAGTAAAGTACCGAGATAAGCGCAGAGAAGAAGATCAGTGTCGGTAGTACACGGAATGCGAAGATGAAACCGCCGCCGCCGAATACTTCGAACATCTTGTCAGAAACAAGACCACCGAATAGGAATGACGTACCGTCGTTACCGTAGTTAATTACGCTAGATACAGCGTCAGAGAAACTACGTAGGATCTCTTGACCCCAAGGTACATAAAGAACAAACGCACCAAGTGCAAATTGGATAGCAAAAGCGCCAGCCACAGTTCTGATATTAATAGCTTTGCGGTTATCCGATAGAAGTACTGCGATAAGAATCAGTACAACCATACCAACCAGGCTCATAAACAGGCTCATAGTTTATGACTTCCTTATATTTAATAATTTGGCGTGTAACAAAATTTGAAGCTCAAAAGCGGGGGCGATTATACAAACCCACAGAAAAGAAAGTAGTACCCCCCTCACACTTTCGTCTTGAACACATAAAAGATACACGCCATTTTGCGATCCTGATCACAATTAACCTCTGCAAACGTTTTCGAATTCACAATTAACAGTACATTTAGTCACAAAAATTAAACGTAAATTTGCTATTTTTCAGTAGCTGTGACGTAACCGTTTGCTCATTTTCACTTCTCAGCATGTTTAACGATGATAGAACCAAGTTTACCATTTTGGGCTCGTTAGGCTGACCTTGATATCCATAAAGAGGCATATCAGGCGCATCCGTCTCTAATAACAAACTTTCTAGCGGAAGATTAGTGATAGTAGAGCGTGTTTTTTGCGCTCTTTCATAAGTAATGACGCCACCGACACCTATTTTTAAACCGAGATTGACGTAATCCATCGCTTGCTGGTAGCTGCCACTGAATCCATGAATAACACCACTATATAGAGGAGGATTCTGTTTCAATAAGGCAATAAGATCTTGGTGTGCTTTCCTGCAATGAAGAATAATGGGTAGTTGGTACTGGTTGGCAATGCGAATTTGCTCAATAAGAAGTGATTTTTGTAAAAGCTCGTTTTCTCTACCTTGATAGAAGTCGAGACCACACTCCCCTATTGCGACAAGCTTACGGTTGTTCTTCAACTCAGCAACACGCTGTTCTAAGCGAATGATAGACTCATTATCCACTTCCTTAAGAAACAAGGGATGAAACCCTAACGCGAAATACACCATTGCATGCTCACTGGCTAACTTATTTATGGTCAGCCAATTTTGCTCATTAATACCAGGTACAACGATAGCGGCAACTTGAGCCTTTGCTGCCTCTAATAGCACTTGGTTTATGTCTTTTTTCTTTGCCAATAGATCGAGGTGGCAATGGCTATCAATCACCATCTTTTGGCTCTTTTCGGTAGGGTACGCAACTACGTTTATTCTCTGGTGTGAGCCCTAATGAGGCACACCAGTCATCGTATTTTTTAAGCCACTTTTTGAGCAATTCAACCATGGTAAATTTACCTAAATAAATGTAATCGATTGCAATCGATATTATCTCAAATCCTTATGTTACAAAGGATAGCGCAATAGTTAGAGTTTTATCACTAAGTTGTGACTTACCCCTCAATGCTGTGATAGAAGCGGTTTTTTTTCATATACGCAAACGATAAAATGTTGCCTATTGTTTGTAAACCACACAAATTGTCTCTATCGTCATTTCTGTGTCGTTTACATGCGACCATTTTCTAGGCACCTAAAAACTGGAATGAGCCTAGCCTATCGAATCGTCAATGATGCCCCATCATTCGACACTACAAGGGAATTGATCGTGAAAAAAACTATTCTAAAAATGTCTGCGCTCGCAGTAGCAGTAGCTTCATTTGGTGCATTCGCAGCGAAACCAGCAGTGGTATACGATACAGCCGGTAAATTTGACAAATCATTCAACGAAGCTGTTTTCCAAAACGGTGTAAAAGTATTTAATGCGGACAAAGGCATTAAAGTTCGTGAATTTGAACCTCAAAACGAAGCACAACGTGAGCAAGGCCTTCGTCGTCTAGCAAGCCGTGGCTTCACTCCAATTGTTGCTGTTGGCTTCAACATGGCATCAGCTGTAGAAAAAGTTGCCACTGAATTCCCTGATATTCAATTCACGATCATCGATATGGTCGTTGATAAACCGAACGTTCAATCTATCGTCTTTAAAGAACACGAAGGTTCTTTCCTTGTTGGTGCATTGGCAGCAAAGGCTTCTCAAACTGGCAAAGTAGGTTTTGTTGGTGGTATGGATATCCCATTGATTCGTAAGTTCGAATGTGGCTACCGTCAAGGTGCACAATACGCGAACCCAGAAATCGAAACATTCCAAAACATGACAGGTTCTACTCCTGCAGCCTTTGCTGACCCAGCGAAAGGTTCAGAGCTTGCTAAATCTCAATTCTCTAAAGGCGTTGACGTAATCTATGCAGCAGCTGGCGGTACTGGCATGGGTGTTTACCAAGCAGCTAAAGATGCTGGTAAGTACGCAATCGGTGTTGACTCAAACCAAAACCACCTTCAGCCAGGCACTATGCTGACATCTATGGTTAAGAAAGTCGGTGTTGCTGCATACAACACTTGGGACGACGCTGAAAACGGTACTTGGGAAGCTGGCATCAAAGTACTTGGCCTAAAAGAAGGCGCAGTTGAGTGGGCTTACGACGAGTACAACAAAGACCTAATCACACCTGAAATGAAGTCATACCTAGATACGCTTCAAGCGGACATCATCGCTGGTAAGATCGAAGTTCACGACTACATGTCTGATAACACGTGTAACTTCTAAGCGTCCTAGCTCAGAATGAAAGACTCAGCTTATTTTTGTTTATTATCAATAAGCTAAGTAAACATAACAACGCCGCTGCCTAAAAACAGCGGCGTATAATTATAAGGCAGTATCTAGTGACAAATGGACAATCTATTGCCATCGAACTTAACCAGATAGATAAACGCTTTGGAGCCGTTCACGCTAACCGAGCTATCGATCTTAGAGTTCCTCAGGGCACGATTCACGGCATCATTGGTGAAAATGGTGCTGGCAAGTCCACTCTTATGAGTATTATTTACGGATTTTATCATGCTGATGCTGGTGAAATGACGGTGAACGGCGCTCCTTACAAGCCCGCGAACTCTCAGGAAGCAATCAAAGCAGGTATTGGCATGGTCCACCAACACTTTATGTTAGTGGAAACATTTACCGTATTAGAGAACATTGTTCTCGGTGCCGAAGATGGATGGCAGCTAAATGAAAGTTTAGGTAAAGCGCGCAAAAAGCTGAAAGCGTTAGCACAGGATTACGGGCTCGAAGTTCCCCTTGATGCTGTTGTAGGCGAGCTGCCTGTTGGTCTTCAGCAACGTGTCGAAATCTTAAAAGCGCTGTATCGTGGCGCAAAAATCCTGATTCTTGATGAACCAACCGGTGTACTCACACCCCAAGAAGCCGATCACCTTTTCCGTATCTTAGATAAACTTCGTGCTCAAGGCACTACCATCATGATCATTACGCACAAGCTGCGTGAAGTCCTGGCGATTACTGACAATATTTCGGTAATGCGCCAAGGTACAATGGTCGAACACGTGGTGACGGCACAAACGAACAAAGAGCAGCTGGCAGAACTCATGGTGGGACGCAAGGTTCGCCTAAAAGTGGATAAATCTGAAGCGAATCCGAAAAAAGAGCTTATCAAAGTCGATAAGTTACAGTTCTTTGATGACGCAGGTGTTGAACGCGTCAAAAGTATCAGCTTTGGCGTCAGACAGGGTGAAGTCGTTGGTATCGCTGGTGTTTCTGGTAATGGTCAATCAGAAATACTTGGTCTGCTGTCTGGGATTATTAAGCCTTATTCCGGCAGCATAGAGATTAATGGCAGCCACATCGACAAACACCGCCCTCTCGACCCTCAACAAGTACGTGCCATTGGTGTTGGTCATATTCCTGAAGACCGTCATAAGCAGGGTCTTATCAACAAGTTCGAAGCTCAAGAAGCGTATATCCTAGGCTACCACCACTTACCACAGTACAACAAAGGCTTACTGCAAGATAAGCAAGCCATTAAAGAGTGTTGTCAGAAGAGCATGGATAAGTGGGATGTTCGTCCTAACGACACCACATTAAAAACCGCAAACTTTTCCGGTGGTAACCAACAGAAGCTAGTCATCGCGCGCGAAATGGAACAGAACCCAGATGTACTTTTGGTCGGTCAACCAACTCGTGGGGTAGATATCGGTGCTATCGAATACATCCACCAGCAAATCATTGCTGCACGTGACGAAGACAAAGCGGTCTTGCTGGTCTCGGTTGAGCTGGATGAAATCCTAAGCCTATCTGATCGCATTTTGGTGGTCTTTGATGGCTCTATCGTCGGTGAAGTCTCCATTGAAGATGCCGATGAGAAAACGCTGGGATTAATGATGGCCAATATTATGCCAGAGCATCTTAAAGCATCCAAGGAACACGCAGAGCCACAAGGAGAAAGCGCATGAGCCAAGCAAAAGTACCCGCTTGGGTAACCGTGGCACTGCTGCCAGCTATCAACGTATTAGTTGCATTCTTGGTATCGGCGCTGCTGTTTATTTATATTGATATTAACCCAATTGACGCGGCAAAAGTCATGTGGACGGGAGCCTTTGGCTATGCAGAAGGCTTTGGATACACCATGTACTACGCGACAGGCTTTATCTTTACCGGCCTTGCTGTGGCCGTTGCCTTCCATGCGGGATTATTCAACATCGGGGGTGAAGGACAAGCATATATCGGCGGCTTGGGCGTTGGCTTGGTCTGTTTGACTCTCGGCGAATACGCACCTTGGTATATTGTCTTCCCGGTTGCCATTATTGCTGGCGGTCTATTTGGTGCTGCGTGGGCGTTCATTCCCGCTTACCTTCAAGCAAAACGCGGTTCTCATATCGTAATCACGACCATCATGTTCAACTTCATCGCATCTTCTTTAATGGCGTATCTACTGGTCGATATCTTGAAGCCTGAAAACACGATGGCAACAGAAAGCCGTGTGTTCGCCGTGTCAAGCTGGCTACCAAAGATGCATGAAATGCTCGCGGTGGTCGGTATTGAAATGGCACCGAGCCCAATGAACTTGAGCTTCATTTTTGCGCTTTTGTGTTGTGTGTTTGTCTGGCTATTTATGTGGCACTCACGTTGGGGGTACGAAATCCGTTCTGTCGGTTCAAACCCCTCAGCAGCAAGCTATGCCGGCATCAAGTACGTAAAAATCATCGTTCTCACCATGCTTATCTCAGGCATGCTAGCGGGCTTCTTTGGTTTGAACGTGCTGCAAGGTGAACTACATCAAATCAAACTCAACTTCGTTGAAGGCTTTGGTTTTACTGGTATTGCGGTTGCCCTCATGGGACGTAACCATCCTGTTGGTGTTCTCTTAGCCAGTTTGCTATTTGGTTTCTTATATCAAGGTGGGGCCGAGCTTAGTTTCGAATATGGCGTTGACCGAAATATCGTCGTGGTGTTGCAAGGTCTAGTGATTCTATTCTCAGGTGCGTTAGAGCACATGTTCCGTCCTTCACTAGAACGCACTTACCTCAAGCTTTTTGGTAGCAAAAACAACGAGCAACAAGCAGAGAAAGGAGTCGCTTGATTATGTTTGAAACGATTATTCTCATGCTTGATGCCACCTTACGTGTGGCTACGCCACTGATTCTTGCCTCGTTGGCAGGTATGTTCTGCGAACGTTCAGGGATTGTTAACATCGCACTAGAAGGCAAACTACTGGCCGCAGCTTTTGCTGGTGCAGCAACCGCACATGTCACAGGTTCAGCGTGGCTCGGCCTATTTGCTGGCATTGGTGTCTCGGTACTATTAGCGTTACTTCACGGTTTTGCTTGTATCACTCATAGAGGGGATCAAGTAGTCAGTGGTATGGCAATTAATATTCTCGCCGCAGGCTTAACCATTACGTTAGGTCGCCACTGGTTCCAACAAGGTGGTCAAACGCCTGCGCTGTCTGGTGACGCTCGTTTTGCTCCGATAACCTTCCCCGGCGCTGATGCTGTTGCGGATGTACCTATTCTTGGCGACATCTATTCCGAGCTAATTAGTGGTCACTCCATCTTAGTTTACCTTGTTGTGTTCATTGTTCCTGCTTGTTGGTATTTGCTATTTAAAACTCGCTTTGGTTTACGCCTACGTGCCGTTGGTGAATCCCCATCAGCAGTGGATACTGCGGGTATTTCAGTGGTTCGTATGCGTTACGCCGCAGTAGCAATCTGTGGGGTATTGGTGGGCATTGGTGGCGTCTACTTGTCGGTAGCGCAAACGGCTCAGTTCATTCCAAACATGAGTGCAGGTAAAGGTTATATGGCATTGGCAGCGCTTATTTTTGGTAAGTGGCGTCCGTTTACCGCGATGGGTGCATGTTTACTATTCGGCTTCTTAGATGCCCTGGCAATCCGTATGCAAGGGGTGACCATTGGTGACTTCCCTATTCCGGTGCAAGCAATTGAAGCCATACCGTATGTGCTAACCGTATTCCTACTGGCAGGATTTATTGGTAAAGCGGTAGCACCAAAAGCCATCGGCGTGCCTTACACTAAAGAACGCGAATAACCGGATGCGATATGCAGACCGAAAAAAACCGCTCAAATGAGCGGTTTTTTATTATCTTGTATTAGCAACTATAGATTAGTGCTCACGTGTTGCACGGAATTTAATATCCGGGAAACGCTCTTGCGCTAGGTTCAAGTTAACCATAGTTGGTGCTACGTAGCTCAAGTTGTCACCACCATCAAGCGCAAGGTTTTGTTGGTTCTTACGTTTGAAGTCTTCAAGCTTCTTGTCATCATCACACTCAACCCAACGAGCGGTTGCAACGTTAACACTTTCATAAATCGCTTCAACGTTGTACTCAGATTTTAGACGAGCAACAACCACGTCAAACTGAAGCACACCAACCGCACCAACAATAAGGTCGTTGTTTTGTAGCGGACGGAATACCTGAACAGCACCCTCTTCAGAAAGCTGAACCAAACCTTTCAATAGCTGTTTCTGCTTCAATGGATCTTTTAGACGAATACGACGGAATAGCTCCGGTGCAAAGTTTGGAATGCCAGAGAACTTCAGCGCTTCACCTTGAGTAAAGGTGTCACCAATTTGAATGGTGCCGTGGTTATGAAGACCAATGATATCACCGGCATACGCTTTTTCGGCGCGAGAACGGTCACCCGCCATAAACGTAACCGCGTCTGAAATGCTGACTGTTTTACCGGTGCGTACGTGGTTCATCTTCATACCTTGAGAATAGGTACCGGAGACAATACGCATAAAGGCGATACGGTCGCGGTGCTTTGGATCCATGTTTGCCTGAATCTTAAAGACGAAGCCAGAAAACTTCTCTTCTGTCGCTTCAACATCACGCTCATTCGCTTGACGCGTTTGTGGTGCTGGTGCCCACTTAGTCAGGCCGTCTAGCATGTGGTCAACACCAAAGTTACCAAGTGCGGTACCAAAGTATACTGGAGTTAGCTCACCTTTAAGGAAAGAATCAAGATCAAACTCAGGACATGCGCCCATCACTAGCTCTAACTCTTCACGAACACTTTCTGCTAAATCAGCACCTACCGCGTCGTCAAGGTCTGGGTTATCTAACCCTTTGATGATACGAACTTCTTGGATTTCATGACCATGGCCAGATTCGTACAGAATCGTTTCGTCACGGTGAATGTGATAAACACCCTTAAACTCTTTACCACAACCAATTGGCCAAGAGATAGGTGCACACATCATACCCAGTTCGCTTTCTACTTCGTCCAGCACTTCCATTGGATCACGTACATCACGGTCCAATTTGTTCATGAAGGTCACGATAGGCGTGTCACGCAGACGAGTTACTTCCATCAATTTACGGGTACGGTCTTCGACACCTTTTGCCGCATCGATTACCATCAAACATGAGTCAACGGCGGTAAGCGTACGATAGGTATCTTCCGAGAAGTCTTCGTGTCCAGGAGTATCAAGCAGGTTAACCAAACAGTCATTGTAAGGGAACTGCATCACGGACGTTGTTACCGAGATACCACGCTCTTTTTCCATTTCCATCCAGTCTGACTTGGCGTGCTGCGCACTGCCACGACCTTTGACAGTTCCTGCTTTTTGGATAGCGTTTCCGAATAACAGTACTTTTTCAGTAATGGTGGTTTTACCCGCATCCGGGTGAGAGATGATCGCAAAAGTTCTACGCTTAGAAACTTGTTGCTGAAATTGTGGATTTGACATGAATCTCGATCTTCTTGGTTTGTAGAATAGCCGCTCGAACACCTATTAGATCTACAGGTGTTTAAGCTATTCGAAGGCGTCGAAAAAATAATGGGCGCTATTTTCACCGATCTAGCTAGGTTTCTCAATCAATAGTTTTCTCTGTACCTAGGTTTCTAGTAAGTAACATACCTATTCCAACAAAGTAATTACGGGTTATACACTTCGGCAAGTCGCTACCTCTTTTTACACTATGAGTGAATTAAAGTGGCGATAGCTAAGTTCTGCAACCCAGTGTTTACCTATCACTTCTCTATAGGTAAATCATTTATGAAAATATTTCGTCCTTGGTATCTGGCACAAATGTCTATCGGTGTCGTGCAATGGGTAGGTATCGCCTTGATGTTGACACCACTCATTATAGAGCGCACCGGAAGTGGCGCGCTTATGGGCGTTGTCATGTCTGTTATTGGGCTATTTGGAATCTGTGCACCGTTAATTGGCTGGATATGCGATCGATACGCCATTCATCGCCAAATGCAAAAGGTAGCGCTATTTGCCCACCTACTTTCGCTAGCTTTGCTCTATTTTGCCACCAATCAAGCCTACTTATATGTACTAGTCGGTTTGTCTATCGGTATCGGCACGGTAACTCAACTGGTTCTTAACCCAACCTTCGTTCTTAACGCACTACCAAAAGAAGCGCACAGTCGCGGATTGAGTCGACTATTTCAATTGCAGTTTTTCGGTATCGTCGTTGCTGGTTTGCTGGTCGGTATCGTGAGCCTATTAGGCTGGAGTAGTGAACAGCAATTGATACTCCTGATGGGATTGGTCATGGTTTCTCTCCTTGCGGTGTTTGTGTCACCACCGCCTAAGATTGAGATGACTACAGAGACAGATAACAGCGAGTTACCTTCAGCGAATGACACACCAACATCAACACCACGAACTCTCGCTTTTGTGTTGTTCCTCACGACAGTATTCATTTCGATGTTTACCTCGAGCAACCTAATGGAAACAGGGCCATTAATCATCAAGGAGGTGTTCAACGTCGACTTGGGACACTCCGCCTTTGGATTATCAGCCTCTGCGGTGTTAACTATGGTCTTGCTTGAACCCGCAGGTCGTTTCGCAGAAAAGTATGGTGCCTACGCTGTATGGATAGCCGCCCTACTTTGCTATGCCATTACCGCTCTCGGCTTGTGGCTGGCTGTAGGCTCGACCATCCCAAGTTTCATTCCAATCTTGCTGATCATGCTGATGATGCAGGCAATTTCATGGTTTGATATGGCCATTCCATCGATCGCTGATAGCCTGAGCCCAAGCTCGCCTGCTTTAACTCAAGGCTTGTTATTATTCTCAATGGCGGGCGGATTTGGCGTAGGTACGTTTATTGCGGGTCAACTGATCGAAAATGAAGGGTTTGTTGCTGTTGTCAATTACTGCGCGGGAAGCATTGTTGTCGCTATAGCCATTGCGATTACCACTCTAATATCAAAAGCAAAATAACCACTAACAATAGAGCCAGCGTATAGCTGGCTCTAATCACTCTGAATACTCTATTACTACAGCTGCCAAGCATGACCTACGGTGATATAGTACGCCCACTCTTCAGGACCTTTTGCAACATCGACACCAGCGCGCATGTTTAACTGTCTCGCCACCAAATAGCGAAAACCACCGCCAACTACATTTTGATATTTGGCATCTGAAAAACTATCGCCGTCATCAAACGCTTTGCCAGTGCCGGTAAAACCAATTAGCGACCAACGAGGGGTAAGGTCATATCGAGCCTCCACTTCAACCAACGCCATTTCATCGCCTTGATAGCGCATTGCTGGAATACCACGCATGCTAATAAATGGACGAGCATAGTATGGTGCGTCGTTGGAAACGGTTTGATAATCGCCACGCAGCCCCAGAACAAAATCACTGGTTAACGGTGCAAAATAGTTGGTTTGAAAACGTCCTTTTTGGTAGTCCACATCGCCACCAAAAGCCGAATTGTGAAAATCGACGCTCAGCTTGGCTTTCAGACCGTCATTAGGTGTAAAAATAGTATCTCGGCTGTCATAAGTGACTTTTAATTCAACCCCCGCGTCATTCATGTCGTAATCGATAGGCGGTATACCCGGAATAATATTGCCAATATCAAAAGTACTTTGGGAAGATAGGAGGGAATATTTGGCACCGACAAACCAATCGCTGCCCGCAATGCGATAATCAATGTCCTGCATGAAGTACAAGCCGTCAATATTGAAATCGAAAGGAATATCACCTTCGTAATATTTTAGGTTGAATGAGCCGTAGAACAGACCACCTTGATAACGCCACGTATCTTCCAGCCATGAGCCGAAGTGAAACGCCCCGGTTAACCACGAGCCATTTTCTGTCGCAGCAGCGGCAACCGCCGTCACACTCGGCGGTAATCCCACGACTTCATCGGGATTCTCTTCACGTAGTTGTTTACGTTTTTCTGATTCGTGGAAAAACAGCAACGCTGCACCACCACCAGCCCCAACAGCGGGATCGGTAATAATTATGGGCACAGGCATAAAGCCAACCGCATTATCAAGTACCCATTTACTAGCATCGAACATGCCATCTTTAGGATCGAGGAACTGTTCCATCGCAGAGACAGAAGACGCCGCTGCCATACCACCCAACAACCATACTGGTAGCTTCTTCATATTTCTTCCTTGAACGCTATGCAAACCGATCCATCAAAGCAATGAAAAGCTTGCTAGTTATATGTTTTAACAATTATCCAACTAAATATACATCATTTCAAAAACTTGCTACTACACTAAGGCAATTTGACAAGATCTATCAATAAATCTCGGACTTACCCTACACTTCAATGCTTTCTAGCTAAGGTCTCAGCCATTTAGTGCTAACCTTAAATAACACAGGTAAGCAGTCGCAAATAGTGAACTCATTACTATTTTTAGCTGTCTTAAAATGGCAAAATACCCAGATCCTACGATAAGAGAGTTAACTACGGTGTCAGAACAAGCTCCATTAGATATTCGAATAGAAGAGAACCAAACCCGAGTCAAAGATCAGCTTAACCGCATTCTTTCGAGTAAAGCATTTGATCAAAGCCCGAAGATGAAAGAGTTACTGTCTTTTGTTGTTGAGCAGACTCTCATTGGTAACGGTGATCGTCTAAAACAGTTTACGATCGCAACTGAAGTGTTTGATCGTGATGCCGATTTTGACCACCAAGCTGATCCTATCGTTCGAATTCAAGCAGGGCGAGTTCGCCGAACTCTAGAAACCTACTACCTTACCGAAGGCGTTAATGACCCCATTGTCCTGTCAATTCCAAAAGGGCGTTATAGCCCATTGTTTACCCCGCAAGCGCCTCAAGCTGCAAGACAAACCGCATCCTTAGCTCAGTTTGCTCGTGAAACTCAGAAATCCTTAAGCCCTACTTTGACGGTATTACCGTTTCTTTCACTGTCAGATGATCCTGAGAAACGTTTTTTTGCTGAAGGTTTCGGCGAAGAGTTAGCCACTGAGCTTGCTCGCTTTGATATGCTCAAAGTCGTCTCAATGCATGCTCTCGGTGAAACGAGCATTGATCCTCGAACCTCTGCCGATGTCAAAGGTTTAGGTGAAAAGCTAGGTGTGTCGTTTATTACCTCCGGCACCATGCAGGCACTAGGTAATAAGGTGAGAATCTATGCCAAACTGTATCGCACTGACTCCGGTGAGCAAGTTTGGGCTGAGAAGTACACCTGTGATTTAGCAACCGACGATCTGTTCTCTGTTCAAGATGACATCATTGCGGAAGTCGTGGCTGAACTGGCTTCCAGCTTTGGCATTATTCACAGAGAAATCTATCAAAGCTGTAACCAGAAAAAGATTGAGCATCTCTCTACCTATGAAGCGACACTGCGTTATCGTCACTACTTAATGACACTCTCGGAAGATACCCACCAGCAGGCCACTCAAGCCTTGTTGAGCGCTGTACAAAATGAACCTGATGTTGCGTTGCTGCATGCTATGTTAGCTGTACTTTACTTTGATGCTGACATGTTAGGAATGAATAAGGTCGACAGTGCAGTAGAAACAGCCCTTAACTATGCCAAACGAGCAGTTGAGCTAGAGCCGACTAACCAAGAGTCTCAAATAGCGATGTTAATGGCGCACCAAGTTGCTGGAGACGTCAGTAGCGTCATCGAGACTGTCGATAAAGTGATTGCGATTAACCCTAATGCCGCCTATCAAATTGGCTTATCCGGCTGGGCATTATGCATGGCAGGGGAATTTGACCGAGGATTGCAACTTATCCAAGACTCAAAAGCTCTGAACCCATTTAGACCGCCATGGTTCTCTGTGGCCTCTATTATTCACAAAATCATGCTTGATGATTTTGATGGTGCCGATAAAGCCATTAGCAAGCTGTCATTACGCCGTGTATTTTGGATTCCGATGCTAAAAGCGATCATTCAAGTATATAAAGGTGAGTTCAAACAGGCTCAAGCCAGCTATAAAGAAATGCTGCAAATGCAGCCAGATTTTGAGAACAATGAAGAGCACTATCTCAGCGCTTATATTGCAAGCCCAGAGATAAAAACAAAGCTTCTCGATGCTTTAGGCAGGCTTTAACCTCATAATTATTCATTAAAAAAGAGAGCAGTTTGCTCTCTTTTTTGTCTAGATTCTAATCGTAATAATCATCATACATTTCCTCTTCGATAATCTCTTCTTCCACGATTTCTTCGGCAATGTATTCTTCTTCGATATATTCCTCAGCAATATACTCTTCAGCGATGATCTCATCTTCTACAATAGCGTCAGTTGCCATCTCACAAGCACCCTCATAATAAGCGCCATCGATAGCACCACCGACTGCCCCTGCGCCACCACCAATAACTGCACCGGTTTTTGCGCCTTCGCCACCGTCAACAATACCACCAACGATGGCTCCAGTTATTGCTCCATCCACGGCACCCACAATGGTCCCTTCTGCTGTTTGGTCACAGTAGTACGCGAAGCTATTAAAGCTGGTTGATAATAGTAGTGCTAAAGTGATTTGAATGTATTTTTTCATTGTTTGCTCTCAATTACTGCGCAAGTTGGTTGTAGGCTTCAATGCTCATACCTGCACTAAAACCACCGTCTACACCGATGGATTGGCCATTAACAAAGCTGCTGTCTTCAGAGGCCAAGAAGTGTACAACGGCCGCCACTTCTTCAGGCTGAGCAATTCTTCCCATAGGAATCGAACGCCTTTCCATTCTCAATTGAGGTTCTCCACCTTTGGCATAAGCACGAGGGGTATCGACCGAAGTGGGACAAACAGCATTGACACGAATCTGTTTACTACCTAGTTCCAAAGCCGCTGTTTGAGTGATGCCAAGCACAGCCCACTTTGAACTGGCCAACGCGCCTAGGTAAGGCACACCTTGAGTCCCTGACACCGAAGCAATATTGATGATACTGCTGCCTTTGGGCATATAGGGCACCGCATGCTTCATTGACAATGCCGTCCCTAGTGCATTGACGGAGAAATTGGCTTCATACTCATCTTTTTTAGATTCCACTATGGTGCTGTAACCATTGGTTGAGCCTGCGCAATTCACTAACACATCAATTTTGCCAAATTGCTCGAAGGTGATAGCCATCAGTTCACTTAGTGACAACTCATCCGTCACATCTGCATGGATATAGAGGGCTTCTAGTGACTGTAACTCTTTGTCCAGCGCATTGACTCCAGCGATGACCAATTTGGCGCCTGCGGAGCTAAAACGCTGAGCAATCGCCTCTCCGATACCGGAAGTCCCGCCAATAATGACTACAACTCGGTCTGTTAGCTGAAATGGCACTTTCATTATTAGTCTCTCTTTTATTGTTCACACTGGATTAAACGAGCTGAGTAACATGGATACAAAGTCAAAATGCACTCTATCTCGACCGATAACCGCTGTTGAGTTATTAACTGGAATCGATCCAGTAACACAAAGGAAAAGTAAGAACCTATTAGAGAGGATGAATTAAGGCTTCCGTGCCTTAGACTGAATAAAGCAATGAGGCTAGAAGAACCAAGTCGCACCGATACGAACTTCTCGGTTACCGTCTAAGTGTTTCATACGGGATTCACCCGCCGCTTTAAAGAAGTGTTCAGAATAGGTCACGTTACCCCAGATGCTGCCGTCATTGGTGAGCGGAATGCCACCTTCAAAATTCAATTCAAGAGATTGTTCGTTCTTACCGATAGCATTGTTGTAGTTGGCGTACTGTGGGTTCACTGTAATGTAGGACCCTTTTTCGGTTAGATAGAAAGAGTTAAACCAATTCGCTTGCCAGCCATTTTCTGAGCGACCATTGTCGTACTCATTCTTCATTACCGCCAAATTTGGATAAGAGACCCAGTTTTCAAATGGCGTGATCACTTTAGCCACGGCACCAATAGCAGCAGTTTGCTCTGTGCCTGAGTTTTTAGCTACCCAGTTAGAGCCATAGCTGATGTAATCCAGTGAGAAACCAATTTCTGGGAGCACCTCTAAGCCCGTTGCGTGCACTTGAAAGTAACGAGCTCGAATACGCGACAAACCAAAGTCTTTAGATTTGCCTTGCTGCGCATCCAGATTAGTTTGAAAGTCTGTTTCGAACTGGCCTAAATAACCAATATCTTCGCTGTATGAGCCTGCCATGTTTAGCTGTAGGCGAGTCATACCATCTTTACCTTTGGCTCCAGAATCAACTTTAAGATAAGTTTGAGGGCGGGTTACATCGGCAGGATCATTCACTTGTGCCTCATCTGCCATTACTTGAGCGCTAGCAACACTCAGTAAGGCCGTAGAAAGTGCAGAGAAGTGTTTCATTTTCTATTCCTATTGTTATCAATAACTAATAGGAAGTATGAGGAAAACGTTTTTTTATCGAAGTAACTACGGGTAATGTAACCTATTTACAAAACGATTAGATTACCGCACTTCACTGAGGGCAGAGCGGATAGGTTACTACCTTCAGTGATTCAGAAATAGACCGCAAAATTAACTCGAGAATAAAAAATAATAACTCATGATGACCGCGTCTTCTCGACCTTGGTCTGATGGGTAATAATCACGGCGTCTGTCAACTTCATTAAACCCTTCATCAAGATACAAAGAAACCGCGGCTTGGTTACTTTCTCGAACCTCTAACCAAGCACTTTCTGCTTCACGAGATTCGCACTGCTCTAAAAAGTGATTCAGCAATGCCCTACCGTAGCCTTTACCTTGCTCTCTCGGTGAAACGGCAATATTTAGCAACGAAACTTCACCTACAATGTTCTGTGCATAAAAGTAGCCAACAACGCGTTCATCGGCCATAAGCACATAATTGAAAGCTCCTCGTCCATTCAAGTCGGTGATCATGGAGGCTTTCCAAGGATGGGAGTGCGCCATATTTTCTATGGATAAAATGGCATCTAAATGCTCAGTATCCATGATTGCAAAGGTAAGATTAGCCATAGCTGCGGATTTGATTCCAAAGTGCACGTCTTTCCATGTCATTACCATCAATGTTAGGCAGTTGCGGAGAAACGAGTTTTTTCGGGGACGTGGTGAATTGATACTGTTGCGTTAATTGAGCAAAACGCTCGTTTGCCTGTTCTTCTCCAGCAAACCATATCCATTCTGGTATATGTTGACCATCAATACTAAGTAGTTGTTCTGGAGCAATATGTAACGTCTCACTAAGATCCAACTTCATCGCTTTAAGGATCTTCTGATAGAACAGTACACTGTCGCCTTGCGGTTTTACTGATGACACAAACAAGAGTCGACAGTCAGGCCGAAGTGACAACGAAGGGCTACTGCGCACAGGAATGCGCTCTGGGTGAGTTAGCTCCCATGTTTGAACGCCCATTAACTGTAGTTTTATGCTGTCTTGCATGATTGATTTGCGCCAAGTAGTTCGCCGTCATAATGACGCGCAGTTTAGCAGAGCTCTATTTGATTACCAAGATATCAGCGTCCGGATAAAGCAAAGCCTAGCGGTGATAATACAGCGCTAGGCTTGGTATTTCATTTTGAACGCTATTACAAACCGTTAAACTCAGGACAGTAATCCACCAACCCTTTACGGCCAGCAAGCTGTTCAGCCACCGAGTTTTCCGTCAATGAACGAACTTGGAATGCGCCTTCTGGCACTTCCCACTGACAATGAAGATCATAGTCAGCTGCAGCAGAAAACTGGAATCGTCCGTAATAGCTTGGGTCTCCAAGCACCACACAAGCGGGATAACCGAACTCAGGTAAAGTGGTGAATGCTTCTTCAACGAGTGCAGATGCCACTCCTTTACCCTGATGCTCTTTGGCAACCGCTAACGGTGCTAAACCTTGCCATGACAAGTCGTCGCCATCGATAGTGACAGGTGTAAACAACAGATGCCCAATGATTTCACCTTCATCAGAACACGCAACTAAAGATAACGTTAGGCGGCCATTCTCTCGCAATGCCATCACTAAATTGGCTTCTGCATCCGTATCAAATACCGATTTGAGTAAACGATCAATGGTAAGTATATCGGCCGGCGCTTCAGTTCGAATAAGCATTCGCTACCTCGTTAGGATTTGTTGCAGGCTGCATGCCTTTCTGAACAAAATCCGCTAAATGAGTCAATGCAGAAAGCATTGGTTTCGGTAATGCGTCAAGATCAACGCTATCCATCAAGTTCTTCACTTCTAGGCCTAACTCGGTATCACCTTCAATACTCAAGCGGCGTTGGAAGAATAAAGTATCTGGGTCTTCTTTACGACCCGCAATCAATACTAAATCATTTAAATTACCGCTAAAACTGACGTCTTCCTGCTCGATAGTTTCAGAAACGACCAGCTGTTCATCGCTGTAAGAAATATACCAACTGAGGTTTAGATCACGAATATGAACTTTTAGCCATTTTTCTTCGAGAAATTCAAAGTCACCGTCCTCAAGTGCTTCTTTAAAAACGGTTTTTAGCCCTTCAAGCAAAGCTCTATTCTGGATTTTAGTTGGCAGAAAGTGGACTGGAGATCGCAAAATTTGTGCTGCGTTTTTAACTAGTTGACTTCGAATCTTGTCTAACACGCGGTTTTTCCGTTAATTTGTAGTTCAGAAGGCTAATAATACGGTATTAGTACAAAAAAAATCCTGTTGTGCATCAAAAATTTTTTGCTTTCGCCTTTGCCCTTTTCTAACTGATAAATCACAGTTATAGTGTTGGGGTTACTGATATATAAGCTCTCCGGAGAACTGGTAGTACATTGATGTCATCCAAAATGTTAAAGGAATACTTTGCGAAGTTAACATCCAATAGCCCCTTCTTTTTTGCTATTTTGGATGACGAACATCATTACTGTATGGTCAACGACCGTTATTGTGATGTGGCAGGGTTAACACACAGCGACTTAGTTGGCATGAATGATTTGCAAATACTAGGTGAGCGTTTTTATAACCAGTTAAAACCCTATTACGATCGAGCGCTACAAGGCGAGTCGATTGAAGCGGAAGTGACACTCGATGAGTCGGATGTGGAATCCAGTCTGCATTTCAGTGTGTCGCCAATCCTCAATGACGGCATCATCGAATACATCGTATTCCATGCCATTGACACATCCGAAAAACAGATCCTAACCCGCTCTCTCGAAGAATCAGAAAGCAAATTCCTTAAACTTTCTCAGCTTATCCCAGATGGATTAATTCTGGTTGAAGACGATTGTATTTTATCGGCCAACCCTGCGTCTGCACGTCTATTTGGTTACGCAAAAAGTACCGATTTACTAGGTGAGTCGTTAAATCGCTTACTAAGTAACGAGAAAAATAACAATCGTGTGCAACTCGATTTAGCCAATATCGTTAACGGCACACCACTGCACTTTTTGACCAGTGAGTACTGCGGAACGCAGCGCCGACTGTCGCTGCATGTCGATGACGCTAATCTGTTTGGCAACAGTGCTCACTTAGTCCTAATTCAAGATATGGACGAAAAGCCAAACCCAGTGGCTCAAAACAGCAATGAAGACGTCAACATTGATACCCTGACGAAGCTGTACAACCGACTAGGTTTCACCCGTTGCTTGGATCATTTTATTCAAGATAAAACTCCGCTCGTCATGCTGTACCTCGACATTGATAACTTTAAGAACATCAATGACTCTTTAGGACACCACATTGGCGACCGAGTGATTCAGGAGGTATCTTCTAGACTGAAGCGTCATCTTCCTCAACAATCGGTATTGGCCCATTTAGGCGGTGATGAGTTTGGAATAATTCTCCCAGAACCCGAAAGCAACAGCACGGTAGAAATGTTGGCTGAGAAAATCATTGGTCTCATCAACCAACCTTTCGATTTACACCACTTCAGCAAACGCCTTGCTTGCTCCATTGGCAGTGTTCATTACCCAAACGATGGAAATGATGCACGTATCCTGCTGCAAAATGCTGATACCGCCATGTATGAGGCCAAAGCCAGAGGTAGGAACCGTCTCGTTAAGTTCAACGACCAAATGAACAAAGAAGCGCGTATGCGTCTTTGGTTAGAAATAGAACTGCAAAAAGCGCTACAACAGAATGGCTTGGAAGTATGGTATCAACCCAAAGTCAATGCTCGTGACTTTAGTATCAACGGTGCAGAAGCGCTAGTTCGATGGAAGCACCCCGTCGAAGGTTATATAAGCCCAGCTTCGTTCATCCCAGTGGCAGAACAAGCAGGACTAATCGAAAGCCTTGGCCGAGTGGTCATGCGTGATGTGTTCAACACCGTCAAACGCTGGAAACTACAAGGTATCTTGCCGGGTCGCGTGGCGATCAACTTGTCTCCAGAACAATTTGGCAACCCTAAGCTTATCGATTATATGGAGCGCTTATTACGCAGCACGGGACTGGATCCTAGCTGTATCACGTTCGAACTCACTGAAAGTGCGGTAATGAGCAACAGTGAACACACATTGCAAATGCTCGATGCCATTAAGAAACTCGGCTTTGCGTTGTCTATTGACGACTTCGGTACAGGGTACTCTTCGCTATCCTACTTAGCGCACTTCCCAATAGATGAACTTAAAATCGACCGCGCCTTTATCATGGACATCGATACACTACCAAAACAGCTCACCGTTATCGAAAACATCATCAACCTCGGTAAATCACTCAATCTCTCTGTGGTCGCCGAAGGTGTGGAGACACGCCATCAAGCGACACTGCTCTCCAATCTTAACTGTAACTCCATACAAGGCTTCCACTTCCACCGACCACAGCCTAAGCACGAAGTCGAAGCACTATTTGCGCAAAACCGTCGTCATCGAAATTGACCGTGTTAACGTTACCTCTTTGGTGTTAATTACGTGTTTATTAAGGTAAACCTGCCTTACATCAAATTCGCTGTTCATAATTGTTCATAAAATGCGGGCTACTGTCAGAAATATGGTAATGAGCATATGGAACTCTTATGCCCAGCAGGGAATTTGCCTGCTCTAAAAACTGCAATTGATTGCGGTGCGGATGCGGTTTACATCGGTTTCAAAGATGATACCAACGCGCGTCATTTCGCTGGTCTGAACTTTACGGGAAAGAAACTCGATCGTGCGGCTCAATATGTTCACGATCGCAATAAAAAGCTACATATCGCGTTGAATACCTTCGCACACCCTAATGGCTTTGAGCGCTGGACCAATGCCGTCGACCAAGCTGCCGATCTTGGTGTCGATGCATTGATTGTCGCCGATATTGCCGTGTTGGACTACGCTGCCAATAAGTATCCTGATCTAGAGTTACACCTCTCAGTACAAGCTTCAGCGACCAATGTGGCTGCTGTAGACTTCTACCATAAAAACTTTAATGTAAAGCGTGTTGTATTGCCTCGAGTGCTATCTATTCATCAGGTAAAGCAACTGTCTAGAAACATTACCTCTGATGTCGAACTTGAAGTCTTCGCGTTCGGCAGTCTTTGTATCATGTCTGAAGGGCGCTGCTATTTATCGTCGTACTTGACTGGTGAATCACCTAATACGGTTGGCGCATGTTCTCCAGCGAAATACGTGCGCTGGCAAGAAACAGAGCAAGGGTTAGAATCTCGTCTCAACGACATTCTTATCGATCGTTACGCTAAGGGCGAAAATGCTGGCTATCCAACACTCTGTAAAGGCCGCTTTGAAGCCGAAATAGAAGGAGAGCGTAAGCGCTACCATGCGCTTGAAGAACCAACCAGTTTGAACACTTTGTCTATGCTTCCTGAACTGTTCGCCGCTAATGTCGCGTCGGTGAAAATTGAAGGACGTCAGCGCAGTCCAGCTTACGTTGAGCAAGTCACTCGAACCTGGCGTGAAGCCATCGATGCATATCAACGTAACCCTGAGAACTATCAAGTGAAACCAACCTGGGATCAAGCCTTGGCAAATGTCTCTGAGGGAACCCAAACCACATTGGGTGCCTACCATAGAAAATGGCAGTAAGGAGCAACTTATGAAATACGCATTAGGCCCATTACTGTACTTTTGGCCAAAGCAAGACGTTGAAAGTTTCTATGAGCAAGCTAAATCGAGCTCCGCAGATATCGTGTATCTTGGAGAAACCGTTTGCTCAAAACGCAGAGAGATGAAACCAACACACTGGTTAGATGTCGCTAAGGAGCTAAATCTAGCAGGCAAGCAGGTCGTTCTGTCAACGATGGCACTGCTAGAAGCACCAAGCGAAGTTAACATCATGAAAAAGTACATCGATAATGGTGACTTTGCTATCGAAGCCAATGATGTCTCAGCGATTCAACTAGCAAGTGAACACAAAGTTCCATTTGTTGTGGGTCCTGCCGTTAATACCTACAATGCCCACACACTGAAGCTATTCGTCAAACAAGGCATGATTCGCTGGTGTATGCCTGTTGAGTTATCACGTGAATGGCTAAGCAACGCTCTAGATCAAGCCGACAGTATTGGTATCCGCGATCAATTTGAGGTAGAAGTCTTTAGTCACGGTTATCTACCGCTAGCCTACTCCGCACGCTGCTTTACTGCTCGCGCAGAGAACCGAGCAAAAGACGATTGCGAAACTTGCTGCATCAAGTATCCAACAGGTCTTCAAGTGGAGAGCCAAGAAGGTCAGTCGGTCTTTAACCTCAATGGTATTCAGACTCAATCTGGTTACCAATACAACTTGATCAATGACCTGAAATCTATGCAAGGTTTGGTAGATGTGGTAAGGCTGAGCCCACTAGGGTTGGATACCTTCGCCGAAGTTGATCGATTTAAAGCGAACGAAGATGGCTCACAACCAGCAAAAATATTGGATAGGCAATGTAACGGCTACTGGCATCAAATCGCCGGGCTCGATATCAAGCAGATTTAATCTCAGACTCGAAATGAAAAAGACCTCACCGATACGCGAGGTCTTTTTGTTAGGCAGTGACCGGCTTTAAAGCCGTTCTATCAAGCTTACTAATGTCACGCCATATCATAACACCGACTACCAAACTGATCGCGATGTTGGAAAGTGGGTACGCCACCCAGATACCATCCACACCCCATAGCTTGGGCATAATGTACAAGAATGGCAACTGAACCAACATATTGCCTAGCGTCACGAATAACGCTTTGCGGCTATGACTGATCGCTTGATAGTACGCGGCAGCCACCACAATAAAGCCATCTAAGAACATTGAGAATAAGTGGAGACGAATCCCGTTTACGGTGTGCTCAATCAACAATGGCTCACTTGAGTTAAAGATTGATACCGTTTGATATGGGAACAGGTTTAACACAGTGACAAAAATAGCACCACCTAATACCGCACTCAAAGTCGCAATATTAAATAGCTTGCGCATATTATCTTGTCTTCTCGCGCCATAGTTATAGCTCAGTAATGGCTGCATAGCATTTGCCAATCCCTCTGCCACAAGATAGTAAAACGCGACGATATAACCCAATATCGCATAGGCCCCCACTAAGGTAACCGAACCATAATCAGCAAACAGTCCATTGTGTAGAGCGACCATAAACGAGCCATAGGCATACATGAAGAAACTCGCCAGACCAATAGAGATGATTGATGGCAGCAAACTAAATTGGAACTTAAGATCGCCTACCGTTAAGCGCATCTTAGCTCTATCTGAAAAGAAGTAGGCAAAACCTAGCAGTGTCACTACCGCTTGAGCAATCGCTGTCGCTAACGCGGCACCACGCAACTCCCAATCAAGAACAGCGATAAACCAATAGTCCAAGGCAATATTAATAATGGCACCTAACACCATCAACATAGTGGCGGTGTTAGGACTATCATCATTACGTAGCAAAAATGGCACTGCTATCGAGCCCAGCGTAAACACACTACCAATAATCAAGATATCCAAGTACTGCATAGCCAGATCATGTACTCGCCCTTCTGCACCTTGAATACTTAGAAATACCCCTGAGTATTGCCACAAAATCACAGCAATAATAGGGCTTAAGGCCACAAGCGCAATTACCCCTGTTGCCAATGCACTTTTTGCGGCAGAAAAATCCCCTTCACCTTGCTTGATAGAGGCTAGCGCGCCCGTACCTACACCGATCATCATACCTAGGCCAAGAATCGTACCGATTATTGGCCACGCGAGGTTAATGCCGGCTAGGCCATCCCCTCCCATATACTGTCCAATGAAGATGCCATCGACCACTTGGTAAAGACCATTAACCAACATGGCCGCAACGGTCGGAATGGCATAGCGCCAGAATTGTTTATAGATTGATTTCTCAGTCATATTATCAAAATAGTTAGTTATCTTAGCTAACTAAATCCTTAAATTTTTATCTCAGTGCTTTGGTCAATAGCGTGTCAAGCATTGCAAATTCTTTATCATCTAAATGTGCTCGTAGTTTATCTGCTACCACACTGTATATCTCAGCTTCCGACATTAGCGGTAATCGTGACCTCTCAGTCAAGGTAACTCGCTTTGAACGCGCGTCTTCGATACATGGCAATCGCTTCACCAAACCTTTACGCTCAAGTCTCTTAACCATATTGGTTGCCGAAGGTTTGGATACCTCTAACTCTTTTGCCAAATCGGTTAATCGAATCGGCTCTGCTGAGGATTGTATTGCCTTTAAATAATCGTATTCATTGAAGCTCAAGTGTCCTAGCGGATCTTCTTTGCTGTAACTACGCCATACTTTCGACGTCAGCCGCTCCATCTTCTCTAAATTAGTTTCTATAGTCATTCATATTAACTATTAATTAGCCTAGCTAACTAGTTTAGCCAAATTAGAACTGGAGTCAATTCATAAAAAAAACACCAGCGCTAAGCTAGTGTTTTAATGGTAATGATGATGAGAAGTTCACATTACTGTGATTCAGTGGCACTCGCTTCTGCTTGCTTAGCTTCTTGCTTCGCCTGCTCCGCTTGCTGTGCTCTCACAATTTCAAAGATTTTTGTTAACTCAAGAAATGCGTACTTATGCTCGGCATAATCGTAGACATTCTGGGCGATGGCCAGTTTATAAAGAGAAACTGCTGCTGGATAATTGCCGTCAATTTGATGACGCTTCGCTAAGTAGAAATAGACCTCGGTGAGTCTTTCCGCCAACACGTTATTGTCTCTGCTGCTGGTAAGAATCGCTTTAAACGCCTGCTCTTCAGAAACTTTATCTAACATCAGCGCAACTAGAATCCAGCCCCAATCATTATTACGTGCTTGGTAGCGCTTCTCTAGTGCAATAGCTGCATCCAGTGGACCTGCCTCACGAGAAATGATGTAGAGCCAAAGTGCACGATACGGATCGGCAGGGTTCTCTTGGTAATAACGCGTCATACCCTCAATCGCTAATGGGATACGATCACCATAGTAAAGCGCAATAGAACGGTTTCTTAACGCATAAGAGTTTGAAGGGTCAAGCTCTAAACTCGAATCGAAGGCTTCATACGCAGAGTCAAAATCGCCAATTTGGGTAAAGTACTGCCCCACTTGGTTAAAAACGACAGGTTGCGCAGGGTTAAGTTGTAATGACTGATTGAAGTCTAACTGAGCCAAGTCACGTAATCCGAGACTGTTGTAATAGGAGCCTCGCTCGAAGTGCATTTTTGCTCTGACGTCATTCTCAAGGTCACTGCGCTGCAGAAGCTGTGTCAATCGGGCGACTTGAACTTCGTATTGAACATTTGCCTGTAATGGCACAGCCATTGGTGGGTTCAACCATTGTTCATCTTGTGTTGACGAGTTGGTAGCACAACCAGTCACTGCCACCACTAAGCTTAATCCTAAGATTCGAAACAACTTCACTATATCATTCTCCTTGTACCCACTATGGCGTCGCTATTATTGGCAACATTTAAAGTATCGTTATAGTTGCACAGCGTAATGCGTAGTAGCGGGAATTATCCTTCGCGCATTAAAAAAGGGGGCTATTGCCCCCTCTTTATAGCACGCTTTTTAACGTAATGGTCTAGAAAAGCGAATTATTCTGCGTCAGACGCTGAATTTTCATCCGCTGCTGGAGCTTTCGCTTCAGGCTTTTCCATTGCTTCTTTCATGCTTAGACGTACACGACCTTGGCGGTCAATTTCAAGCACTTTAACTTGAACTTCTTGACCTTCTTTCAGGTAGTCAGTCACTTTCTCAACACGCTCGTGAGCGATTTGAGAGATGTGTACTAGACCATCTTTACCTGGAAGAACCGTTACGAATGCACCGAAGTCTGCTAGACGAGCAACTTTACCCGTGTAGATCTTACCAACTTCAACTTCTGCAGTGATCGCTTCGATACGAGCGATTGCATCTTTAGCTTGGTCACCGTCAGTTGCTGCGATCTTGATAGTACCATCATCTTCGATCTCGATAGTGGTACCCGTTTCTTCAGTTAGCTGACGGATAACTGCGCCACCTTTACCGATAACGTCTTTGATCTTGTCTGCGCTGATCTTCATTGTGTGGATACGTGGAGCAAACTCAGAGATATCTTCACGAGCACCAGAGATAGCTTCATCCATTACAGATAGGATGTGCTTACGTGCACCTTGCGCTTGGTTAAGAGCAATTTGCATGATCTCTTTAGTGATACCTTCGATCTTAATGTCCATTTGAAGTGCAGTGATACCAGTGTTAGTACCTGCCACCTTAAAGTCCATGTCACCTAGGTGGTCTTCATCACCCAGGATGTCAGAAAGAACAACGAAGTCGTCGCCTTCTTTAACTAGACCCATTGCGATACCCGCAACAGAAGACTTGATTGGAACACCAGCATCCATAAGTGCTAGAGACGTACCACATACAGAAGCCATTGAAGATGAACCGTTAGATTCAGTGATTTCCGATACAACACGTACTGTGTATGGGAATTCTTCAACAGAAGGCATTACTGCTGCGATACCGCGCTTAGCCAGTTTACCGTGACCGATTTCACGACGCTTTGGAGAACCTACAAAACCAGTTTCGCCAACACAGTATGGAGGGAAGTTGTAGTGTAGTAGGAAGTGATCTTTACGCTCACCTGTTAGCTCATCAATGATTTGAGCATCACGCTGCGTACCAAGAGTCGCAGTTACGATTGCCTGAGTTTCACCGCGAGTGAACAGTGAAGAACCGTGAGTACGTGGAAGAACGCCAGTGCGCACGTCTAGTGCACGAACCATGTCTTTTTCACGGCCATCGATACGTGGGTTACCCGCGATGATGCTACGACGTACAACCGTCTTCTCTAGGTCGTGGAAAATAGTGTGGATTTCTTTGGTGTTCGCTTCTGGATCTTCAGCAAGTAGTACTTCATTTACTTCTGCTGCAATCGCGTGGATGCGATCGTAACGAGCCATCTTTTCAGTGATTTGGTACGCTTCAACAAGCTTAGCTTCTGCTAGTTCAGCGATGCGGTTGTTAAGAGTCGTGTTCTCTTCTGGAGCAACCCAGTCCCAAGCTGGAGTAGCAACTTCAGCTGCAAACTCGTTGATTGCTTTGATAACAACTTGCTGTTGGTCGTGGCCGTAAACCACTGCTGATAGCATCTCTTCTTCTGTTAGGTTGTCTGCTTCAGACTCAACCATAAGAACAGCGCCTTCAGTACCTGCAACTACTAGGTCTAGTTTAGAGTTTTCTAGCTCAGTGTTGCTTGGGTTTAGAACTAGTTGACCGTCAATATGACCAACACGTGCTGCACCGATAGGACCGTTGAACGGAATACCAGAGATAGCAAGAGCAGCTGAAGTACCGATCATTGTTACCATGTCTGGTTGAACGTTCGGGTTTACAGACATTACTGTCGCGATTACCTGAACTTCGTTTTTGAATGCGTCTGGGAAAAGAGGACGAATTGGACGGTCGATTAGACGTGCAGTCAATGTTTCGCCTTCAGAAGGACGACCTTCACGCTTGAAGAAACCACCTGGGATTTTACCTGCCGCGTAAGTACGCTCTTGGTAGTTTACTGTTAGCGGGAAGAAGTCTTGACCTTCTACTGCTTCTTTCTTACCAACAACAGAAACGAATACTGACGTATCGTCCATTGTTACCATTACAGCTGCAGTAGCTTGACGTGCGATAACGCCAGTTTCTAGCGTCACAGTGTGGTTGCCGTATTGGAACGACTTAACAACTGGTTTTTCGAACATTGTATTTCCTTTTTTCTGGAATCATTCCAGATCATTGATTGTGCGCTCAATGCATTACAAATCGCGACTAGTTCAAACAAACTTCACTTGAAAAAGTAAGTGTGCTTGGAATAGTCGCGACCCTGAGGTCGACTAAATGGACTGTAACGTACTGAGCAAATTGTGACTAAACGTGCTTGCTCTTCACAACTCAGTTTAGACGGGACGTAGTATAAACTACTTAGTGGAAGTTTTGCTATTAACTAAGAAATTTAGCTAACAAAAAAGGGGCATATAGCCCCTTTTAACAAACTTTCTATGCAGACGCTGATTAGCGACGTAGGCCTAGACGTTTGATTAGGTCTTGGTAGCGAGCTAGGTTTTTACCTTTTAGGTAATCTAGAAGCTTACGACGACGAGAAACCATACGTAGAAGACCACGACGGCTGTGGTGATCGCCTTTGTGTGCTTTGAAGTGACCTTGTAGGTGGTTGATAGAAGCTGTAAGTAGAGCTACTTGAACTTCTGGTGAACCAGTGTCGCCTTCGCCTTGTGCGTATTCTGCAACGATTGCTGCTTTAGTTTCTGCATTCAGAGACATAATTCTCTCCTAATAAGAGTAAGTTTAAAATTTGTAGCAGCCAATCTCTGATTCAGCCGCTACGCGAAGCGCGAATTATAGGGAATAATTCTAGCTAGAGCAAGGAGTATTCGTCGCTCTATTGAGCACTTTCTTCCTCACGGAAAACAACGAGTCGCTTAGGTGCTAGTTTGCCATCATCATTCATGGCACCAACGCCAATAAACAAACGATCTTCACCCATGGTCATGCGCACAGGTGCATCAACTGGTAAACCAGGAACCTGCACCGGCTGACCATGCTGGAGCAGGTCACCCAGCTCTGGCAATACATTCACTTCTTCAAGGTCTTGTACTGCGCTGTCCATTGGCATCAGTAATGGGTCAAGCAGCTCGCGCGGTTGACGCTCTTCGCGTTTTGCCTGTTCGAACAGCTCGTTAAGCTGTTCAAGAGTAACCATGTTCTCATACGGGTACTTAGCAACAGCAGTACGACGTAGCATAGTCACGTGTGCACCACAGCCCAGCATTTCCCCTAAATCGTCGACGATAGTACGAATGTAGGTGCCTTTTGAGCAATGTACTTCCATCTCAACTTCATCACCTTCAAAGCGATGTAAGACGATTTCATACACGGTAATTTTACGTGCTTCACGCGGCACTTCGATACCTTGGCGAGCGTACTCATAGAGAGGCTTACCTTGATACTTCAGCGCAGAGAACATCGACGGAACTTGATCAGACTCACCACGGAACTTGTCGATGCACTCATCAAGAAGCTCTGGCGTTACATTGATATCTCGAGTTTCAACCACTTCACCGTCTGAGTCAGAGGTGTTGGTACGCTCACCAAGCTTAGCAATTACGCGGTAGCGCTTGTCTGAATCTAAGAGGAACTGAGAAAACTTAGTTGCTTCACCTAAGCAAATTGGCAACATGCCTGTTGCTAGTGGGTCAAGTGCACCTGTGTGCCCTGCTTTCTCAGCAAAGTAGATACGCTTTACTTTTTGCAGCGCATCATTTGATGAAATACCGGTAGGTTTATCTAAGAGGATAACGCCGTTGACTGGACGTCCCTTGCGACGTCTAGCCATTACTGCTCTTCTCCCTCAGCGCCGTTTTCTTCGCTGCGACCTGCTTCGTTTTGCTTACGCTTGTCTTCGCTAACCACTTCGCTAACAAGGTTAGACATACGCATACCTTCAACAAGCGTGTTGTCGTATTGGAAGCGGACTTCTGGGGTTAGACGCAAGCGAATGCGCTTACCTAGCATCATACGAATGTGAGCTTCGTGTTCACGAAGTGCAGCGATGCTAGATTCAGGGGTTTGCTCACCTACACATAGGAAAGTAACGAATACTTTTGCGTATGCTAGGTCACGAGAGACTTCTACGTCTGAAATCGTCACCATACCTAGGCGAGAATCACGAACTTCGCGTTGAAGGATAAGAGCAAGCTCTTTTTGTAGTTGCTGCGCAACACGTTGTGTGCGGCTAAATTCTTTTGACATTTCTTTTCTCACTATAGAAAGAATGGGGGGATGGTATTAACCAGCCCCCCATGGCGTATTCAACAACCATCAATACTCAAGTTAAAAGCTGAGTAGCAATTTTGTCAATTAGTCTAGAGTACGTTTAATTTCAACGATTTCGAATACTTCGATTTGGTCGCCAACGCGAACATCGTTGTAGTTTTTAACGCCGATACCACACTCGTAACCGTTCTTAACTTCTTGAACGTCATCTTTGAAGCGGCGTAGGGATTCTAGCTCACCTTCGTAGATTACAACGTTATCACGCAGTACGCGGATTGGGTTGTTACGCTTGATAGTACCCTCTGTCACCATACAACCTGCGATAGCGCCAAGTTTTGGAGACTTAAATACATCACGTACTTCTGCAAGGCCGATGATTTCTTGCTTGAATTCAGGAGCAAGCATACCGCCCATTGCTTGTTTCACTTCGTCAATCAATTGGTAGATGATTGAGTAGTAGCGAAGGTCTAGGTTTTCAGTCTCAACAGCACGGCGAGCAGATGCATCTGCACGTACGTTAAAGCCTAGGATGATAGCGTTAGATGCTGCTGCAAGTACTGCATCAGTTTCTGTAATACCACCAACACCAGAACCTACAATGTTTACTTTAACTTCGTCAGTAGACAGTTTCAGTAGCGAGTCTGCGATTGCTTCTACAGAACCTTGAACGTCTGCTTTCAGTACTACGTTAAGCTCAGCAACGTCACCAGCTGTCATGTTAGAGAACATGTTTTCTAGTTTCGCTTTTTGCTGACGCGCAAGTTTCACGTCACGGAATTTACCTTGACGGTAGTTTGCTACTTCACGAGCTTTACGCTCATCACGTACTACAGTCGCTTCATCACCTGATGATGGCACACCAGACAGACCTAGGATTTCTACAGGAATAGAAGGACCAGCTTCTGTAACTTCTTTACCTAGTTCATCACGCATTGCACGTACACGGCCGTATTCTTGACCACATAGTACGATGTCGCCCTTGCGTAGAGTACCTGATTGAACAAGTACGGTAGCAACTGGACCACGGCCTTTATCTAGGAATGACTCAACAACCACACCCGATGCCATGCCGTCAGCAACGGCTGTTAGTTCTAGTACTTCAGATTGAAGCAGGATAGCTTCTAGAAGACCGTCAATGTTAGTACCTTGTTTCGCAGAGATGTGAACGAACATGTTCTCACCGCCCCACTCTTCAGGAATAACATCGTACTGTGCCAGCTCGTTCTTAACGTTATCTGGGTTCGCGTCTTCTTTATCGATCTTGTTTACCGCAACGATTAGAGGTACACCGGCCGCTTTAGCGTGCTGGATAGCTTCAACCGTTTGTGGCATTACGCCATCGTCCGCAGCAACAACAAGAACAACGATATCCGTAGCTTGAGCACCACGAGCACGCATAGCAGTAAACGCCGCGTGTCCTGGAGTATCAAGGAAGGTGATCATACCGTTTTCAGTTTCAACGTGGTATGCACCGATGTGCTGTGTAATACCACCCGCTTCGCCAGAAGCAACGTGTGTACGACGAATGTAGTCAAGTGTTGAAGTCTTACCGTGGTCAACGTGACCCATGATAGTAACAACTGGAGCACGAGATACCGCGTCAGAAGTAGCATCACGGTCAGACAGTACAGCTTCTTCCAGCTCGTTCTCTTTACGAAGAACAACTTTGTGGCCCATTTCTTCTGCAACAAGAGCTGCAGTTTCTTGGTCAATAACTTGGTTAATTGTCGCCATAGCACCCATTTTCATCATTACTTTGATGACTTCAGTGCCTTTTACTGACATTTTCTGAGCAAGCTCAGAAACTACAATCGTCTCACCAATTACAACGTCTTGCTTAGCAACAGTTGCTGTCTTGTCGAAACCATGCTGCATAGAAGTTGGTTTAGCCAACTTACCTTTTTTACCACGCTGGTTACGACCACCGCGACCACCGCGTGAATCATCACGCTCTTGTGCAGATTTTTTCTTACGACGACGAGGTGCTTTTTCTTCGCTGCGGTCTTGAGCATCTTCTGCTTCACGAGCATAAGTTGAAGTCGTCGTGTGGTAGTCAGCTTTCTCGCTGTCTTTTGACTTCTTCTCTTCCTCAGACCAACGAGCTGCGTTTTCTTCAGCCAGTTTACGAGCTTCTTCTGCTAGACGAGCCGCTTCAGCTTCTGCCTTACGTTGCGCCTCTTCTTCTTGACGGCGCTTCAGCTCGTCCGCTTCTTTCTTCGCTTCAGCATTCTTTGCGTTCATTTGTTTCTTAGCCTTTTCCGCTTCGTCGCGCTTTTCTGCTGTTGAGTCTACGTCGCGTTTGTCATCCGCTTCACGTTTCGCTTTTTCCTCAGCTAAACGTTTTTCTTCGGCTTCTTGCTTCGCTTTCTCTTCAGCTTCGCGCTGTGCTTTTTCTGCAGCTTCACGTTTGGCTAGCTCTTCGGCTTCACGTTGTGCACGCTCTTCCGCCTCACGATTTGCTGCTTCCTCAGCTTCACGTTTTGCTTGCTCGTCGATCGCACTGCGTTTGACATAAGTGCGCTTCTTACGCACTTCTACCTGTACATCTTTGCTTTTACCGCCACCTGCAGAAACAGATAGTGTGCTACGTGTCTTACGTTGAAGTGTAAGACGTGTAGGTTCAGCATCACCCGATGTATCACCATGTTCTTTTTTCAAGTGAGTAAGAAGCGTTTGCTTCTCTTCATCATTCACCTGATCGCTCTCTGATTTGTTAAGACCAGCATCAGCAAGTTGTTCAATTAGGCGATCCACTGGCGTACCAATTTCTTCGCTAAGTGCTTTAACCGTAAGTTTTGTCATGCAACTACCTCCTTGCTGATTATTATTCTTCGTCGCCGAACCAACAGATATTACGTGCAGCCATAATTAGCTCGCCTGCGCGCTCTTCTGTAAGCCCTTCAATACCCTCTAACTCATCTACACCTTGGTCTGCAAGATCTTCAAGAGTAGCTACACCTTTGGCAGCTAGTTTAAATGCCATTTCACGCTCAAGACCTTCAAGTGCTAGTAGATCTTCTGCTGGCTCAACACCTTCAAATGACTCTTCTTGAGCAAGTGCAAGTGTAGTTAGGGCATCTTTAGCACGGCTACGAAGTTCTTCTACAAGCTCTTCGTTTAAGCCGTCGATTTCTAGAAGCTCATTTACTGGCACGTACGCCACTTCTTCTAGAGTTGAGAAGCCTTCTTCAACCAACATTTCCGCAAAGTCCTGCTCGATATCGAGGTGCTTCATAAAGTTTTCGATAGAAGCAACTGCTTCTTCTTGGTGTTTCTTCTGTAGGTCTGCAACCGTCATTACGTTCAGTTCCCAACCCGTTAGTTGAGAAGCTAGACGTACGTTTTGACCACTACGACCGATAGCTTGTGCTAGGTTATCGGCTTCAACAGCGATATCCATAGAATGCGCATCTTCGTCAACGATGATAGAAGCCACATCAGCTGGCGCCATCGCATTGATAACAAACTGAGCAGGGTTATCGTCCCAAAGCACGATATCAATACGCTCGCCACCTAGTTCACCAGATACAGCTTGAACACGCGCACCACGCATACCAACACACGCACCTACTGGGTCGATACGACGATCGTTAGTTTTCACAGCGATCTTAGCGCGAGAACCTGGATCACGAGCTGCACCTTTTAGTTCAATTAGCTCTTCTGCAATTTCCGGCACTTCAACACGGAATAACTCTGCTAGCATTTCTGGCTTAGAGCGAGTAATGAATAGCTGGAAGCCACGAGCTTCTGGAGCCACTTTGTACAGAAGACCACGTACGCGGTCGCCTGGACGGAAGTTTTCACGTGGTAGCTGATCATCACGAAGAATAACCGCTTCAGCGTTATTACCAAGGTCTAGAATGATAGTGTCGCGGTTAACTTTCTTAACCACACCAGTTACTAGATCGCCTTCGTTATCAATAAACTGCTCAACAATTTGTGCACGCTCAGCTTCACGTACTTTTTGTACGATGACTTGTTTTGCTGTTTGAGTCGTAATGCGGTCAAATGTTACCGAGTCAATCTCTTCCTCAACAAAGTCACCAATTTGAACAGACTCGTCATCATATTGAGCCGCTTCGATTGAGATTTCTTTTGTCGGGAATTCAACTTCTTCTACTGCCATCCAACGACGGAATGTTTCGAATTCGCCCGTTTTACGGTCAATAGCTACACGTACATCAATTTCGATTTCGTGTTTCTTTTTAGTTGATGTCGCTAGTGCAATTTCTAGCGCTTCAAAAATACGCTCACGAGGAACAGCTTTCTCGTTAGAAACTGCTTCTACTACCGCTAAAATTTCTTTACTCATTTATCTAGCCTCTAAGCTTTTATTATTAGGGACCTAAAATTTAGGGATCAGGTTAGCTTTAGAAATGTTACTTAGTGCCATTTCTTCTTCGTTGCCGTCAACAATGATTGTGACAGTCTCGCCTTCAATAGATTGGATTGTACCTTTCCACTTACGACGGTTACCCACAGCCATTTTTAAGACGATGCTGACCTCGTGACCAATAAATTGTTCGTAGTGTGCTGCTTTGAAAAGTGGTCTTTCTAAGCCTGGTGAAGACACCTCTAGGTTATAAGCCACCGTAATTGGGTCTTCAACATCCATTACTGCACTTACTTGATGACTTACTTCTGCGCAAGCATCAACAGTAATACCATCTTCATGGTCGATATAGATACGAAGGGTAGAATGCTCACCAGCACGGATGAACTCTAAACCAACAAGCTCGTAGCCAAGTGCCTCAACAGGCGCTTCGAGCAATTCTGTAAGTTGTCTTTCTAAACCAGTCATTTAACCACTCCAGAAACAAAAAAAGGGCATATAGCCCAATTTAAATTCCAAGCATTTATTCAAGCATTTTCAAAAAGCTCAAATAACAAAAAACCCCGAAAGTCGGGGTTTTTTGTTGCTGGACCCTGATCACTAAGAAAAAGTAACACTCTAATGATATTAGTTAGTGTTTTCTTAGTGTGCAGTGATTTTTTCACACTGCTAAACTTGCAATCCATCAACACTTAGAAAGTATTGGTTGCGGGGGCCGGATTTGAACCGACGACCTTCGGGTTATGAGCCCGACGAGCTACCAAGCTGCTCCACCCCGCGTCCGACTTGCTGAGCATTATACGCTCACCAAACTGTATTACAAGTTTATAAATAATGGTGCCGAGAGAGGGACTCGAACCCTCACACCAAAGGCACTAGCACCTCATGCTAGCGTGTCTACCAATTTCACCATCTCGGCATTTAAGCTAATCGTCTAGCAAATAACGACTAACTTATTGAGGGATTTCATCACTGCTTTTAGCAGGAACATCACTCACTGTATCAACTTGCTGTTCAACAACTTGACCTTGAGAAGGGTCAACCCATTGAGACTCACCTTTGTGAGTGTACATGTTGCCAAGTACTAAGCTGATAACAAAAAATACGATTGCAAAAATTGCAGTCATTCGGGTTAGGAAATTTCCTGAGCCACTAGCACCAAACACAGTGTTTGACGCGCCAGCACCGAATGAGGCTCCCATATCTGCGCCTTTACCTTGTTGAATTAACACTAGGCCAATAACACCAAGCGCAGCCAACAGGTAAATCACAAGTAGAACTTGAATCATTTGTCCACCTATGTTCCAAATTGTTGAGCCAGCGCTGCTTCCATTGCTACATGCATTGAAAACCTGGCTATGACCTCCTAAGAGAAGGCGGTGGCAATACTAGCGAATGCCGCACTGACTGACAAGAGAAAAATGACAAAAATCTTTCGCCGAGCCGTTAACCGCTCAAAAAAAAGGCGAAAGCTCAATTATCGTAAAGAAGAAGCGGTTAATCATATAGAAAACAAACAAGAACCAAAAGCAATTTTTGGTTCTTGTTAAATACAATAGCCCGCGAAGGTTAGCAGTTTTCTTTTACAATATCGGCAATGTACTGAGCTGAGTCGTTAACCAAAGTTTCATCCTCACCTTCAACCATAACTCGCAACAGCGGTTCAGTACCTGATTTACGCAGAAGCACTCGACCTTTATCACCTAGATCTGCTTCTGCTTTCTTCACTGCAGCAATAACAGCATCCGCTTCCAATGGGTTTTCATCACCACTAAAGCGAACATTAATCAGTACTTGAGGATAAAGCGTCATGCCACTTGCTAGTTCATTGAGTGACATTTTCGCACCAACGATAGAAGCCAGTACTTGCAGTGCCGCAACAATCGCATCACCAGTGGTGACTTTATCAAGAAGAATAACGTGCCCAGAGTTTTCAGCACCAATACGCCAACCTTTCTCTAACAGTTGCTCCATTACGTAACGGTCACCAACTGCTGCGCGAACAAAAGGAATTCCTAACTGCTTAAGGCCGTTTTCCATCCCTAAGTTGGTCATCAATGTACCAACAACACCGCCTTTTAGTTCACCGCGGCGCAGTGCATCACGAGCAATAATATAAGCGATTTGGTCGCCATCAACTTTGTTGCCTAGGTGGTCAACCATAATAATGCGGTCACCATCACCATCAAACGCTAAGCCTATATCTGCTTGTTCAGCGACCACTCGAGCTTGTAAAGAACGTACATCCGTTGCGCCTACTTCGTGGTTGATGTTCGTCCCATCTGGCTCAACACCCATTGTGATGATATCAGCACCTAATTCGGCAAACACAGACGGTGCAATTTTGTACGTCGCACCATGAGCACAATCTAGAACAATTTTTAATCCCGCTAGGCTCAGATCATGTGGGAAAGTACTTTTACAAAATTCAATGTAACGACCAGCTGCATCATTTAAACGGCTTGCTTTACCCAATTCAGCAGATTCAACACATTCAATATCTTTGTCGAGCTCTTCTTCAATGGCCAATTCAATCGCGTCCGGCAGTTTCGTGCCTTCCGAAGAGAAAAACTTAATACCGTTGTCGTAATATGGGTTGTGTGACGCGGAAATAACGATACCAGCCTCGGCACGAAACGTCTGAGTAAGGTAAGCAACGGCTGGTGTTGGCAATGGGCCGGTGAAAATAGCTTTTAGACCTGCCGCAGAAAGACCAGCTTCCAACGCAGATTCCAGCATGTAGCCAGAGATACGAGTATCCTTACCGATGATAACCTTTTTAGTGCCTTGCTTTGCAAGCACTCGGCCAGCAGCCCAACCTAGTTTCAGTACAAAGTCTGGTGTGATCGGAAATTGACCGACCTTTCCACGAATACCATCAGTACCAAAATAGCGTCGTTGTGACATAGTATTTCCCTAATTTTATTTTTATATATTTGATTGCATCATCTGAACAATTTTCATCGCTTCGATGGTTTCTTCTGCATCGTGCACACGAATAATTTGGGCACCTTTAGCTGCGGCAAGCGTCGCGCAAGCTAAGCTCCCAGCAAGACAATCTGCTGGCGCTTTATCAAGTAATTTAAAGATCATCGACTTTCTCGACATCCCCGCCAGTATTGGCAGACCAAACTGGTGAAATTTCTCCAGATGAGCCAGAAGGTGATAATTATGCTCTAGCGTTTTACCAAAACCAAATCCAGGGTCAAGAATCAATTGTTCTTTTTTAATTCCTACTTCCTCACAGGCCTTAACGCGTTGCTCTAGAAACTCAGCCACATCTGCAAGTAAATCATCATAAGTTGGATTCGTTTGCATGGTCCTAGGCTGACCTTGCATATGCATCAAGCAAATCGGAACACCAGAATTAGCGGCGACTTGGAGTGCTCCGGGCTCTTGTAGTGCTCGAACATCATTGATGATATCCGCACCCGCTTCAATTGCCTTTTGCATCACTTCAGCTTTACTGGTGTCAATTGAGATCCAGACATCGTAGCGTTCACGAATCGCCTGGATAATCGGAATTACGCGTGATAATTCTTCCTCGAGTGTCACGTCTGGCGCACCAGGACGTGTTGACTCGCCACCGATATCAATGATCGATACACCCGCTTGAATCATAGATTTAACCTGAGTCAGAGCTGCATCGATAGAATTGAATTTTCCGCCGTCAGAAAACGAGTCAGGGGTAACATTAACGATACCCATGACATGTGGGCGATCCAAAGGGAGGGATTTATTGTTTGCTTTTAGAATCATAGTTGCCATAAACAAGAAAAGCCCCGAGCAAGACTCGGGGCTTATTTATTAATGTTTATTCTGAATCTTTTTTCGTTGGTTCAGAATCTACCTTTTCAGCCTTCGCGTCAGTATCTACAGCAGGTGCAGACTCCTCTACTTTGGGCTCAACCTGTTGCGGCTTGGCTTCCGCTTTTGGCTCTGGAGCACTTTCCTGCTGAGACTTAACTTGGTCACCCCAACCTGCCGGCTCACGAATATCGTCTTTTCGTTCCATCAAGTCATCAATTTGACCTGCGTCGATGGTTTCGTACTTGACCAACGCATCTTTCATCGTGTGCATGATATCCATGTTGTCTTCTAGGATTTTTCTCGCACGGTCATAGTTGCGGTCAATAATGAGACGAACTTCTTCATCGATTAGTTTCGCAGTTTCACCAGAAATATGCTTAGTCTGAGTAACGCTGCGACCAAGGAATACCTCACCTTCGTCTTCTGCATATAGCAACGGACCCAATTTCTCAGAAAAGCCCCACTGCGTTACCATCTTACGAGCAATATCAGTTGCACGTTCGATATCATTCGAAGCACCAGTCGACACTTTGTCTTTACCATAGATAAGCTCTTCAGCAAGACGGCCACCATAGAGGCTAGAAATCATAGACTCTAAGTGTTGGCGCGACATGCTCACACGATCTTGCTCAGGTAAGTACATAGTCACACCCAGTGCACGACCACGTGGAATGATGGAGACCTTATACACTGGATCGTGTTCAGGAACCAAACGACCAACTATCGCGTGACCCGCTTCGTGGTATGCCGTCGATTCTTTGGTTTCTTCCGAAAGAACCATAGAACGTCGTTCTGCACCCATCATGATCTTATCTTTCGCAAGTTCGAACTCAACCATAGATACATTGCGCTTATTACCGCGCGCAGCAAATAGTGCTGCTTCGTTAACTAGGTTAGCGAGATCTGCACCTGAGAAACCTGGAGTACCACGTGCTATCAAAGATGGCTCTACGTCTGACGCTAGAGGTACTTTACGCATGTGAACTTTCAGAATCTGCTCGCGACCACGAACATCCGGTAGACCAACCACAACTTGGCGGTCGAAACGACCAGGACGAAGTAGTGCAGGGTCGAGAACGTCAGGACGGTTAGTTGCTGCGATAACAATGATACCTTCGTTACCTTCAAAGCCATCCATTTCTACAAGCATTTGGTTCAATGTTTGTTCACGTTCATCGTGACCGCCACCAACACCAGCGCCACGCTGACGACCTACCGCATCGATCTCATCGATGAAGATAATACAAGGTGCTGCTTTCTTCGCTTGCTCGAACATGTCACGTACACGAGATGCACCGACACCAACGAACATTTCAACGAAATCTGAACCAGAGATAGTGAAGAACGGTACTTTTGCTTCACCAGCGATAGCTTTAGCAAGCAACGTTTTACCAGTACCTGGAGGACCAACCATTAGAACACCAGTTGGGATCTTACCACCCAATTTCTGGAAACGGCTTGGATCACGTAGGTAATCTACTAGCTCTTTTACGTCTTCTTTTGCTTCATCACAACCTGCAACATCAGCAAATGTGGTTTTGATCTGCTCTTCACTCATCATACGAGCTTTGCTCTTACCAAACGACATGGCACCTTTACCACCGCCGCCTTGCATTTGACGCATGAAGAAAATCCAAACACCAATAAGAAGAATCATTGGGAACCATGAGATAAAGATAGTGCCCAGTAGGCTTTGTTCTTCTGGTGGTGTCCCTGAAACTTTTACGTTTTGGTTAATTAGGTCATCAAGTAGCTTTTGATCATAAACTGGCATGTAAGTCACAAAGCGACTGCCACCGCCACGGCGAGTAAAGGTTATCTCGCTGTCTTTAAATTGAGCTTCTTGAATCTGGCCATTGCCAACTTCCTGTACGAACGTGGTGTAATCTACCGCTCGACCGTTGCTTTCGCCTGGTCCAAAGCTTTGGAATACCGACATCAACACAACGGCGATGACTAACCACAAAATTAAATTCTTTGCCATGTCACTCAAGGTGTCAGCCTCTCGATAACTAATTGTAATTAAAGGTAGGGTACTACAGTTTTTCGGCTGTAGCTACATTGTTAATTTTGTCTTTGTAAACTAATGTTCAGCCTTTGAAACCATTAGCTACAATAAACACCTCACGAGAGCGAGCTCTAGATGAGTCTGGTTTGCGAATCTTCACTACTTTGAAGGCATCACGCACCTGTTTGACATATTCATCAAATCCTTCACCTTGGAACACTTTCACTACGAAACTGCCGCCCGGCGCCAAAGTTTGATGACACATATCTAATGCTAGTTCAACAAGATACATTGCTCTAGGCTGATCGACAGATAAGTTACCTGCCATGTTAGGAGCCATATCAGACATTACTACGTCGACCATATCCGGTTGGATTCTTTCGAGTAGTGCATTTAGAACCGCTTCTTCTCGGAAGTCCCCTTGAAGAAAGCTTACACCTGATATTGGATCCATCGGTAATAAATCACAAGCAATTACCTGTCCTTCATCACCTAAAACCTTTGCGGCGTATTGAGACCAGCCACCAGGAGCAGCGCCTAAGTCAACGACTGTCATCCCAGGTTTCAGCAACTTATCTTTATTTTGAATCTCTTCAATCTTAAAGATAGCACGAGAGCGGTAACCTTTTCTTCTGGCTTCATTCGCATATTTATCATCAAAATGCTCTTTCAACCAACGACCAGAACTGGCCGAATGTTTTTGCTTACTCATTCAAATTCCAACTCAATAAGGGCACGCCCTCAGAATAAAGTATAGTCTTCGTCATTAGATGGCGTTAAAATACGACTTTTCAACCCTAATAGTAAATAAATTTGGCCGCGTTATGAACCTAAGCACCAAACAAAAGCAGCACCTAAAAGGCCTAGCACACGCACTTAAACCTGTCGTGCTTCTAGGCGCAAATGGACTAACAGAGGCTGTTCTAGCGGAAGTAGAAATCGCTCTTGACCACCACGAACTGATTAAAGTGAAAGTGGCATCAGAAGACCGTGAAACTAAGCTACTGATTATCGACGCTATTGTGCGCGAAACTAAAGCTGAAAAAGTTCAGGTTATCGGTAAGACGCTTGTTCTTTACCGTCAGTCAGAGCAAAAGAAAATCGAACTGCCACGCAAATAATTTGCTCACCGTTTGATTTGATTGAAACATTTTGTTTCAAAGTGGAAAAGGTCGCAACAGCGGCCTTTTCATTTTTCTTACATCCTGAACACATACCTCATCAACAAAAAAAGCCGCCATTGGCGACTTTTTCTCAGTGAAATCAGCTTAGATATAAGCAACTTTATCGATTTCAAAATCTTTTTGACCGCCTGGAGTCACGATGGTCACTTCATCGCCTTCCATTTTGCCAATCAGTCCACGTGCAATTGGAGAACTCACTGAAATACGGCCTGACTTGATATCGGCTTCGTCATCACCAACGATTTGGTAAGTCTGTTCAGCGTCAGTATCGATATCAATCAAAGTCACTGTAGAGCCAAAGATAATCTTGCCAGAGTTGTCTAGCTTAGTCACATCGATAACTTGAGCTACAGAGAGTTTATATTCAATATCACGAATTTGAGCTTCACAGATGCCTTGCTCTTCACGCGCTGCATGGTACTCAGCATTTTCTTTTAGGTCACCTAGCTCACGAGCTTCAGCGATAGCTTCAGAAATTTGTGGGCGAAGCTTAAGTAGACGATCTAAATCTTCACGTAGCTGTTGTTCGCCACGTACTGTCATTGGAACCTTTTCCATTTTAACAACCTCTTTTCCAAAGCGGACTTTGGACAATAAAACCCTACTCAAGCGAGCCTGAGTACAATTTAAAAAATAACTGGATTAAGCCTAGTGTAATCAAAGTGCGTATACAAATCACTGAAATTCACACATTCGTTTATTGATGCTAGAAACAATCAATCATCTTAAGATTCACAATTGCGACGACTATCTGTGTGTTTCGAAGTGAACACTGGCTCTATTCTGCCTTAAGTTCGAAAGCTTACTGGTCAGCAAGACAATATAGCTTAGGTCTCTTAGCATAAGCAAGGTCAACTCAACTAAGTTGAGACTTATATTGTCAACAAATGCATATCGTATTTCACTGTCTATCATGAGATAAAAACTTCATAGATTTCTTTGATAATTTATCACTTTATCTCGACTTAATAGGTTGTTAGCCTACATTAAAACTAAGCCCACCTTAACGAACCGACTTATGAAATCCAAATGCTTGCTCACTGCATTAATGATGCTACCTTTTTCCTCTTTCGCTACTGGAGTCGACGCGACTCATTACTTGCCAGACGGTAGCCGCAACGCATTACTCTTAGCGCCATTGCATTCACCAACAGAAGCGCTCATCTCACTAGATGCCAACCAGTTTTTTCCTCCCGCTAGCACGCTTAAAGTGGTCACTGCGCTCGCGGCAAAGCTCGCGCTACCCAATGATTTTCGTTTTGAAACGGTACTATCACACTCTAAAAACACCTTGATTATTCGCTATACAGGCGATCCAACTTTTAGCCGCGAAGCGCTAAGAACGATGCTAAAAGAAGCTAAATCAAGTGTCGGCAACAACATCGATACGATATGGCTCGATGATACTGTGTTCAGCGGATACGAAAGAGCTGTCGGATGGCCGTGGGACATTCTCGGTGTCTGCTATAGCGCCCCATCTTCAGCGATTACCTTAGATGGTAACTGTGTCCAAGGTGCCCTTTATACCAATAAAAATGGCACTACGCGGGTAAATGTTCCTGCTCACCAGCCTATTACTGTCTCTACTTCTGCCGTTAGTCTTTCTAAACAAGCTCAAGAACAAGCTCACTGCGACCTCGAACTTCAATTTGATGGACAAAACCACTACTCAATTGATGGTTGTGTGGTCAATAGAAGCTCCCCCTTACCACTTAAATTTGCTGTCGCCTCACCCAATTTATTTACCTCAGAAGTTATCAAAGCAGAGCTCAAGCGTTTAGGAATGAATCTTAAAGGTGAGATAAAGATAGGTAACCCTGACATAGCGAATGAGCAGCCACTATTTATCCAACGCTCAAAACCTCTTCCTGAGTTATTGGCCGTGATGCTTCAAGACTCCAATAACCTCTATGCCGACAATATCACCAAAACACTCGGCGCTCGCTATTACGGTCAAGCAGGTTCATTTAATAACGGAACAGCCGCAATTAAAGAGATTTTGCAGACTAAAGCCGGTATCGACATTCAATCTGCCGTGCTTGAAGATGGCTCTGGGCTTTCACGCAATAATCGTCTTACTGCCAACCAAATGCAGCAAGTATTGCGCTATATCTATGACCATGACAGTACATTAAAGCTCATCAAGCTCATGCCGGTTTCCGGCAACAATGGCACATTGAAATATCGCTCTAGTATGAGAAAAGCTCCTATCAAAGGCGCACTTATCGCCAAAAGTGGGTCGCTATTCGGAACTTACAACATGATGGGATATGGCCTTGATGATAAGGGGAAACCAGAGAGTCTGTTCGTGCAGTTTGTCACCGACTATCACCCTCAAAAGCCGAAAACGAAAACTCCCACTATTTCACCATTAACACAGTTTGAGCAGAGCTACTATCGTCAAGTAGTAGACTATAGTTACTCTTTGGGACGTTCAAAAAACAAAGCGCAGCCCTAGCTGCGCTTTACTTAAGTGACTCTCTACAGGTTTAAGATAAACCTAAGAAATGATTCACTACAGTGAAGTAAATCCACATCCCCGAAATATCAACAATCGATGCCAGTACTGGGCTCACCAGTACTGCTGGATCCAGCTTGAAGACTCGAGCAATAATAGGCAGTACACCACCCAGTGTTGTTGATACCGTTACCTGAATAAACAGCGCGACTGCAATGGCCATGGCAATTAAATGGATATCAAAGCCACCCGCTGAGTTCACATCACCAAAGACGAGAATTCGGCCAACCATAACTAAAGCAACCGCAGCAGCAAGACAGACTGCGACTCGGCTTTCTTTCCAAAGTACCTCTAGCCACTGACGCTTTCTTAGCTCTCCAGTTGCTAGAGCACGAATTACCAATGTCGCAGCTTGGGTACCTGTATTACCACCAGCAGCGGCTATTACAGGCATATAGACCGCTAACAGCACTAGCTGGCTAAGCGTATCTTCGTATTGAGCAATAATAAGACCCGAGACAATCCCTAACAGTGCCAACGTAATGATCCAACCAATGCGTTGCTTTACGTGTTCCATAACACCTGTTGTCAGATAACCACCAGTGGTCTCTGCTTCAGAGTGAATCAGTCCCAATTGGTGAGCAAAATGTCTGGCTCGTCTATCATGGCCTTGTAAGTCGAGTTGTTCGATTAAATATTGCACCTGCCCTAAAGCACAGTGTTGCAGCACGCCAACGGCTTCGTCTATTGGCATCACGGTCAATAGATTCAATTGCTGTGCTGTGTCGTATTTCAAAAATGCTTGAGTTGCCGCACTGATTTCTTCTTCTGAAAACAGTGGCGTACTCTCAATATAAGTATTGTTCATTACCGTCATGGCGAATCTCCCGATTAGCGTTGGTAACGACCATCAAACGTCAAAATAATAGCCTTACACGTGAATGTGCAGACGTCTCAACGAAATAGCAAAAAGGAGAAAAATAACGATAAGTTATTAAAAGGAAAGGAGCCCTACCTCGAAGGTAGGCACGAAGATCGCAATTACCGACGAGTTGTTACTTTTCTCCCTTGATACTAGGAGGATGGTCGGTATTGTTCATAGTTATCTCCGAAAAAACTATCGATTCGATAGCGGCGCTAGGATACCAAAATTCGTCAATGAGTAAAGGTGATTATCTTCGTTGAAACGATTTTTTACCTTTCGTAATCTTTACGCAATGATTTATAAAGCTGCCTTAGTAATATCAATACTTAATAAAAAACGCCGCATCATGATGCGGCGTTTTCATGTTAATCAACCTGCTTGATTTGCAGCTCTCTAGGAACTTCAAAGAACATGTTTTCTTCTCTGCCTAACACTTCTTCAACGTCATCAGCACCCAAGTCTTTAATTTTATCAATGATCTGATTCACGAGTTCTTCAGGAGCTGAAGCGCCCGCGGTTACGCCCACTAACCCCTTACTTTCAAACCAAGACGCCTCAATCAAGTCAGGAGTGTCGGTCAGATAAGCCGGTGTTCCTAGCTTTTCTGCAAGTTCTTTAAGACGAGTGGAGTTCGATGAGTTTGTTGAACCAACAACAACCATCACATCCACGGCTTGTGCTAGCTCTCGGACTGCATCTTGACGGTTTTGTGTTGCATAGCAAATATCATCTTTGCGAGGCCCTTGAATCTCAGGGAACACTTCACGCAACTTTTCAATCACATCGGCTGTTTCATCCACAGATAAGGTCGTTTGGCTTACATAATGAAGGTTGGTTGGATCGTTTACCTTAAGCGTAAGAACATCTTCTGGTCGCTCAACAAGGTACATTCCGCCGGTCTCACTAGAGTATTGACCCATAGTGCCTTCCACTTCTGGATGACCAGCATGGCCAATAAGAACAACTTCCATGTTTTTACGACTGGCGCGTGCTACTTCCATATGAACTTTCGTTACCAGAGGACACGTCGCATCAAACACGGTGAGAGCACGTTGCTTAGCTTCTTTACGAACCGCTTGGGAAACTCCATGAGCAGAAAATATCACTATGTTGTCGTCTGGCACTTCGCTGAGTTCTTCCACGAAGATTGCACCGCGCTGTTTTAGACCTTCTACCACAAATCGGTTGTGAACCACTTCATGACGAACATAAATTGGCGGCTGATACATTTCTAAAGCACGCTCCACAATACTGATCGCTCTGTCTACGCCGGCGCAAAAGCCTCGTGGGTTTGCTAACTTGATTTTCATTTCATTACTCATTGATCAACCGCTTCTACTTACTCTGCTTATCTCTGCTGACTATTCTACTTCAAGAATTTCCACTTCAAATGTCACGTCTTGTCCGGCCAACGGGTGATTAAAATCAACCGTTACAGAATCACCTGCAATATCGGTAATAATACCTGGAATTTCCATACCATCAGGACCAGAGAAGGCCATTATTGTACCGACTTCCACCTCAGAGTCACCCACAAACTTCGCTCTGTCCATATGATGAATATTGTCTGGATTCGGCATACCAAAAGCGTCTTCTGCTTTCAACTCGATAGCTTTGTTCTCGTTCACTGATAAACCGATCAGGCAACTTTCAAAGTTCTCACTTAAACTTCCGTCACCAATAATAAATTTAGCGGGCTTGCCCATATTATGGGTGCTATCTGCGACTGAGCCATCCTTCAATTTAATGGTGAAATGTAGAGTGACCGCACTATCTTGGGAAATTTTACTCACGTTACTGCTTCCTTTGCTTTCAAAGAGTCTTAGTATTGCTCTTTGTTATTTGTCGTTTCGTTATCGCTATTGTTATATAAAAAAGCGCCGTGCATATCAACGCACAGCGCTTAAGGTTATTGGCAATTATTACTTCGCCTCTTTGTTGCGAAAGCTATCGATGATAATCATACCGGCACCGATACAGATAGCCATATCAGCTAAATTGAAAGCTGGCCAATGGTATGTTCCCCAGTAAAAGTCCAGGTAATCAACAACAAAACCATGTACAACACGGTCAAACACATTACCAACCGCCCCGCCAATGATCATGGCATACGCAATATTGTTCCACTTTTCTTTCGCTGGGAGCTTGCTCATCCAATAAGTTAATAGCCCCGTAACAATAAACGCAATACCGGTGAACAACCAACGCTGCCATCCCGCTTGTTCGCTTAGAAAGCTAAACGCAGCGCCATAGTTGTGAACGTACAGTAAATTGAAAAATGGCAGGATTTCAATGCGATTTGCCCAGCCATATCCCATATTGTCCATAACAACCAGCTTGATGCTAATGTCGGCAATAAAAATGACAATAGCCAACCAAAGCCAGCGCACACCCGATTGCTTAAAGGTAATTGTTGTTTCGCTCATTCCAATCCTTAAATTGTCATGCTTAAACAAGCATAAGAAAAGTACTAGCTAAAAGTAGCCCCAGTAAAAACTGGGGCTGTCATATTCGTTAAAAGTTCCGTTGGCTTACTGTCAATTAAGCAAACTTACGAACTTCACCTTCACCTGCGATGTTCGAAACACAGCGACCACAAATCTTCTCGTGACCTTCGATCGTGCCTACATCTGCAGTGTGGTGCCAGCAACGGTCACATTTCTCGTTTTCCGTTGCGTCAACCTCAACAAACAAACCTTCAACTTCCGTCTCTTTCGCTGCGTCAGTTTTCTCTGACAGCGGCTTAACTGCAGCTGCTGAAGTAAGAAGTACAAAACGAAGCTCATCTTCAAGCTTGTTGATAGTTGCCGTCAGTGTATCGTCTGCGTAAAGCGTGACTTCTGCTTGTAGTGCACCACCGATGATTTTTTCTGCACGTGCAGATTCAAGTTGCTTGTTTACCGCGTTACGAACTGACTGGATTTCAGTCCAGAATTCGTTGCTTAGCGCTTCGCCTTCCGCAAGACCGAATAGGCCATCGAACCACTCACCTGCAAACACAAACTTGTCACGTTGACCCGGCATTTCATTCCAGATTTCGTCTGCTGTGAACGACATGATTGGCGCCATCCAACGAACTAGTGCTTCTACGATATAGTAAAGCGCAGTTTGACAGCTACGCTGTGCGTGACCACCAAGCTTCGCTGTATATTGACGGTCTTTGATCACGTCAAGATAGAAAGAGCCCATCTCGATAGAGCAGAACTGCATTAAACGTTGTGTTACGGCGTGTGTGTTGTACTCACCGTAAGCTTTCACAATCTCATCTTGTGCAGCTAGCGCACGACCAACCGCCCAGCGGTCAAGTGCTACCATTTCATCAGCAGGAACAAGATCCGTTTCTGGGTTGAAGCCATTTAGGTTCGCTAGGAAGAAACGAGCCGTGTTGCGAATACGACGATAAGCATCAGCAGAGCGCTTAAGGATTTCATCAGAAACCGCTACTTCACCAGTGTAGTCTGTTGAAGCTACCCACAGACGAAGGATATCTGCGCCCAATTTGTTGGTAACATCTTTTGGAGCTACAACGTTGCCGATAGATTTCGACATCTTACGGCCGTGACCATCAACCACAAAGCCATGAGTCAGCACTTGCTTGTATGGTGCTTCGTCTTTCATCGCAATAGACGTAATTAGCGACGATTGGAACCAACCACGGTGTTGGTCAGAACCTTCTAGATATAGGTCAGCACTATTGCCGTTATACTCTTCACGTGCATCCACAACAGAGTAGTGTGTCACACCTGAGTCGAACCATACGTCTAGTGTATCAAGCACTTTCTCGTAGTTGTCGGCTTCATCACCTAATAGTTCAGCAGGCTCAACATCCCACCAAGCTTGAATGCCTTTTTGTTCAACAAGTTGAGCTACTTTTTCGATAAGCTCTAGCGAGTTCGGATGAAGCTCAGCTGTTTCTTTGTGAACAAACAACGCAATTGGCACACCCCATGTACGCTGACGAGAGATACACCACTCAGGGCGACCTTCAATCATACCTTCGATACGGCTTTGACCCCACTCAGGCATCCACTCAACACCTTTAATTGACTCTAGTGCTTTAGCACGCAGGCCAGCTTGGTCCATCGATACGAACCATTGTGGGGTTGCACGGAAGATGATTGGCGTTTTATGACGCCAGCAGTGTGGGTAGCTGTGCTCGTAAGCGTGGTGATGCAGTAGTGCACCTTTTTCTTTAAGTACTTCTACAACGGCATCGTTAGCTTTAAATACATGCTGACCAGCAAATAGCTCAGTGTCAGGCAGATAAACACCGTTAGAACCGACAGGATTCGCTACTTCCAGACCATATTTTTGGCCTACTGCAAAGTCTTCTTGACCGTGACCTGGTGCTGTATGCACTACACCAGTACCAGAATCGGTAGTAACGTGATCACCAAGGATCGCTGGTACTGTAAAGTCATAGAATGGGTGGTTGAACTGAGATAACTCAAGATCTGCACCTTTCGCAAAACCTAGGTTATGGAAGTGCTCAATACCTGCACGATCCATTACATCTTTTGCTAACTCAGACGCAACGATAATACGCTCAGGGTTGTCGCCCTCTGTCTGAATCAAGACGTACTCTAGGTCATCACGTAGACATACTGCGCGGTTTGCTGGCAGAGTCCAAGGTGTTGTTGTCCAGATGATGATTGAGATATCACCTTGACCTTCATGACCTTCATTCAATGAGAATTTAGAGATAAGTGCGCTTTCATCAGCCGCTTTAAAACGTACATCGATAGAAGGAGAGACTTTATCTTTATATTCTACTTCAGCTTCAGCCAATGCACTGCCACAGTCTGTACACCAGTGAACAGGCTTGAAGCCTTTTAACAGGTGACCTTTATCGGCAATTTTACCAAGCGCGCGAATGATGTTCGCTTCAGTATCAAAGTCCATTGTGCGATAAGGCTTATCCCACTCACCAAGAATACCTAGGCGTTTGAAGCTCTCTTTTTGACCTTCAACTTGGCCTTCTGCATAAGTACGACACTTTTCGCGGAACTCAGCAGCCGTTACCTTCTGGCCAGGTTTGCCAACTTTCTTTTCTACCATTAATTCAATTGGTAGACCGTGGCAATCCCAACCAGGAATATAAGGGGCGTCAAAACCTGAAAGTGTTTTGGATTTAATAATAATGTCTTTAAGAATCTTATTTAGTGCGTGACCAATGTGAATGTCACCGTTCGCGTATGGAGGTCCATCGTGCAGCACGAAGGATTTTTTGCCTTTCTTAGCTTTACGGATCTCACCGTAAAGATCTTCTTTATACCAACGCTTAAGCATTTCTGGCTCACGATTTGCCAGATTGCCGCGCATAGGAAACCCTGTTTCAGGTAGGTTCAGGGTATCTTTATACTCACTCATCGATTCTTAATTCCGTTGTATTGGGCGAAAGTTAGACATTATGTTAACGGTGGAATCTTCCGCTAACCCTTAAACTGACGTAGCCACACCCTTGCTACATCAGCATCCAATTCTATTTGCTGCTTAAGCAGCTCAAGTGACTCGAACTTTTTCTCATCACGAATTTTATGCAATAAAGCGACTTCAATTTGCTTACCATAAAGGTTGCCTTCAAAGTCGAAAATATGCACTTCTAAATCTGGGGTTATCCCTGCTACTGTTGGCTTTTTACCAACATTGGCAATGCCGGGTAACGGTTGACTATCAACCCCATAGACCTGCACAGCGTAAACACCACGCACAGGTGACACATAACGTTTCAACGAAATGTTAGCGGTTGGAAAACCAAAATCACGCGCCAATTTTTGACCGTGAGCCACTCTCCCAGACAGCGTATAATGACGCCCCAACATTTCTGCACTCTCATCAAGATGATCACTTGCTAGTGCCTGGCGAATCGCCGTACTGCTCACACGAGTGTCTTCTACACAGAAACTAGCGGTATTCACCACCTCAAAACCGAACTCTTCACCGGCTTTTTTGAGCATATCGAAGTTGCCTTCACGCCCTTTGCCAAAGCGAAAATCATCGCCGATAACAAGGAACTTAACACCCAACTTATTCACCAACAAGTCTTTGATAAAAGACTCCGGCGACATGCAGGCAAAGCGGCGGTTAAAGTTAACGCACAACAAACGATCCAAGTGCATTGCTTCAAGCAATTCAAACTTATCACGAAGGCGAGTCAGTCTAGCCGGTGCTTTATCTTTAGCAAACAATTCCATCGGTTGCGGTTCAAAAGTCATTACTACAGCAGGCAAACCTAAAAGCAGTGCTTTCTTCTTTACCTGTTCGAGTACACGTTGGTGCCCCAAATGCACACCATCGAAGTTTCCGATGGTTAACACACAGCCATGGTGCTGATTTTTTAGGTTATGTATGCCTCGAATGAGTTCCATGAAACGACTAAACCACCTGCTTAATGAAATAATACTAGTGTGAAACCGACGGATTATAACCAATCATTGTTAATCTGTCGCTGCTTTTAGATCTCGAGCTCGAACTCCAAGAACAAATAGGCTCACTAGATAACTCACAGCGCCAATCAAAATCAATCCGATCAACGTATATACACGCTCTGTTAAGCCCCAAGTCAGCCATTGCTGCATATCTTGTAGTTGCCAACAAAGCACTAGCACCATAGCAACGGCCGCCACCACTAAACGTGCCACAAAACCAATAGTCTGGCGGCTAATCTGGTAAACACGTTGTAGGTGTAGCCCTCGGTATAACAACGCCATATTGATAAATGCCGACAACGCGGTCGCCATCGCCAATCCAACATAACCATAGAAGTAAGCAAAAATGGCATTGAAGACCATATTAGACACCATGGCTACAATGCCATATTTCACGGGTGTTTTGGTATCCTGACGCGAGTAGTAACCTGGAGCCAGCACCTTAATCAACATAAAGTTAAGCAGGCCAGATGCGTAAGCTAGCAGTGACAATGACGCTTGATGAACATCGTGAGGGGTAAACTCACCGCGCATAAACAGGACCATCAGCATCGGTTTGGCTAACACCATCAGCCCTAACATGGCAGGAAGACCTAACAGGATAACCATTCGAACTCCCCAATCCATCGTGCTAGCAAACCCTTCACTATGCGCATCTACATGTTTGCGTGACAACGCAGGAAGAATAACCGTCGCTATGGCAATTCCAAACAAGCCTAGAGGGAACTCGAGTAGTCTATCGGAGTAGTAAAGCCAGCTAATTGAGCCCGTGGCAAGAAAGCTAGCAATAAAGGTGTCAAAAAGCAGGTTAATTTGACTAACTGACACACCAAATAATGCTGGAATCATCAAGGTTCGGATTTTCACTACGCCAGGATCGCGCCAACCCCACTTAGGTTTTACCAATACGCCCTCTTTTATTAAGAAAGGCAATTGAAAAGCAAACTGGACAAAACCACCTAAGAAGACACCAATGGCTAAGCCAATTTCCGGCTGGGCAAGGTTTGGTGAAATAAACCACGCACAGAGGATAATCATGACGTTCAGAAAGACGGGGGTAAAAGAAGATACTGCAAACTTACCTAAGGTATTGAGAATAGCCCCAGATAACGCCACAAAAGTGATGAACCATAAGTAAGGAAAGGTGATTTTAAGCATCAGACTGGCCAGCTCAAACTTAGGCGCAGCAGGCCCATCGTTTAGCCAATCTAAGAACCAACCGAAACCAAATAATGCAGTGACCACACTTGACCCTATCACACCTAATAAGGTCACTATCGTCACAATGACGCCTAAGGTACCTGACGCTTTCGCTATTAAATCACGAGTTTTATCTTTATCGCCTGATGCGTGATACTCCGTTAACACCGGAACAAATGCTTGGGAAAAAGCACCTTCAGCAAACAGGCGACGTAGAAAATTAGGAATCTTATTCGCAAAGAAAAAAACATCTGCGCTTGCACCTGCCCCCATAAGGTTGGCAACTACAACGTCTCGTACTAGTCCCAATACACGAGACACCAACGTCATAGCACTCACAATCATGCCTGACTTAAGAAGGCGTTTACTCACAATAACCTCTGAATTACCTAGCCAATGCCTGCTATTTATCGGATTCAATAGCGTTTGTTATTGAAGAGAGGATTAGTATTAGCATTGGTCGAAAAATACTGTTAGAATCCCCGCCATCTTAACCGCGATAGCCCACAGATATCAAAAGTTGTTTTGTATCGTCGGGTTTTTGCACAAATCATTTGACAATTAAGCGCAAATGAGGGATATTCCTCGCCCTTAAATTGTCACCGAACTAAGTTTTTGGGAGTTAGACCCTTGGCAAACAGTAAATCTGCTAAGAAGCGCGCTATCCAAGCTGAGAAACGTCGTCAGCACAACGCTAGCCGTCGCTCTATGATGCGCACTTACATGAAGAAAACAATCGCAGCTATCGCAGCTGGCGATAAAGAAGCAGCAACTTCAGCATTTGCAGAAGTTACTCCAATCCTTGACCGCATGGCGACTAAAGGCCTTATTCATAAGAATAAAGCAGCTCGTCACAAGGCACGCTTCTCTGCTGCAATCAAAGCTCTATAATTTAGACTTTGTATTGTGTTAAAAAAACCGGCTGATGCCGGTTTTTTTGTATCTGTAAATCACACTATTCTGAGCTGCAATAAAGGCCGTGTAATAGTTCAATCAACTGTCGAACTTCTTTACTACTTAATGTGTAGTAGACCGTTTGCGCTTCTTTTCTCGTCGACACTAAGCCATCTCGACGCAACCATGCCAAATGTTGTGACAGTGCTGACTGACTGAGCTCTAATCGAGTACACAATTCCCCTACTGATAACTCTGTATTGTGGAGCATGCACAGAATTTGCAGGCGTCTCTCATTTGCCATCGCCTTAAGGAGAACTACCGCTTGTGATGCGTTTTTTTCCATCTCCTGCAAGTTCATACTTTACCTCTATGTTTTATCCGTCTTTATTTACCTTTTTATCACTTGGATGCTAACCATCTTTCTCGCAATAAATCCATAAATCTCATCACATTTTACATGGATAAAAATGTTGTTAGTAGCGCTTTGTTTAAAATAGTGTATTTCTCTTTACTAATTTGTTACCTAACGCCAATCTTAGAACGCTAGCAAATCGGTGAAATCTGCTTCACAGACACTCTTTACCGCCGGATGTTGAATCATTCGCTCTGCAAAAATAACGTAATACTCTTCTTTCAAATCTTCAATATCGCCAATTAGTTGAAGGTGGCGCTTATCTCTCATCTCTGACATATAAATACTTGGAGCAAGAAAGATGACATCCTCTTTATACATAGAGAAGGCTTTCATCAACGCAACATCATCAAATTCACCAAGAATATTAGGTTGAATACCCTGTTGATCAAACCACTGCAGTACTTTACGTCCCATTGAGGTACGACTACCGGGTATCAGCAAACGTCTTTGTTCAAGAATCTCAGGGAAACTCACATTATCGATATAGCCCGACGTAAAGAAACTCATGCGGCTTTCACCTAACTTCTTACTAAACAAACCAGGACTTTGACTTGAGTCCACAGGACAGTCCGATAGGATCATGTCTAGCTTATGCTGAGCCAATTGCTCCAGCAACATTTCGTGAGTGGATTCAAAACAGCGTAGATGAATACTGTTATCTGGCGGGATAGTGGTCATCAATATTTTACTGACCAGGCGTTTAGAAAGAGCATCCGCCACACCAACATCGAACAGTACATTCGAACGCTGGCTATAGTTTACGATATCCAACATTTCGTAGCTTAAACCAAACATGCGGTCAGCATACTTATATACCAACTGCCCTAACTCAGTTGGCTCAACGCTACGCCCATTTCGCTTAGTGAGCTTGCCATCCATTCTCTCTTCTAGCGCTTTAATCTGCCCTGTTACTGTTTGAGGCGTTAAAAATAACGCATCAGCGGCTTTCGTAACCGAGCCTTGTTTGCAGACCATCCAGAAATAATAGAGGTGATTATAGTTAAGGTGTGACATGCGATATCGCCTAAAATGAGTGTGTTTCATTTATAGCAAAATCTTCCCTATGCGACAATATTCGATAAAACTTACGTTACAATTAAAATACAATGGAATTTCCGAACATTTAATTGTCACATTCGCCACCTCACTGTCATATAAGCATCATAACCCTCGCTCTAAATCGAATTTATTCATTGATGACGGCAAATTAATCTCTTTTTCTCTAAAATAAAATAATCAATTAAAATCAATAACTTGTGAAATTTTTAAGCACCAAAAAGTACAAAAACCAAGCAAACATCGCAGTTAATTAACACAGAAATAGAAACGTCATATTTCTGTAATATTTGAGATCTAATATCGCCTCAGATTCAACAACAGGCCAACTTACGAATTACACGGCCAAATGGAGAAAACTATGATGAACCAAGCAACAACAGCTGCGACTCCAATGTCGAATACGACGCGTTGGTTACGCTGGGCTAACTTGGCGTTCATGCTTTATTTATTGCTACTTGCTGTTTCAATGGTGGGTAGTGGCTTTAAAATGGCAACAGGTGAACATGCAAAAGTACTATTTGAATTTGCCTCACACCCTGTAGCTGGATTAATGATTGGCCTAGTTGCTACTGCACTAATTCAGTCTTCTAGTACCGTCACTTCGATTATTGTTGGTTTGGTTGCTGGTGGTTTACCTGTAACGACAGCCATCCCTATGATCATGGGTGCAAACATTGGTACTACGGTTACCAATACACTAGTAAGTTTGGGTCACGTTCGTTGTAACACTGAGTTTAAACGTGCTTTTGCAAGTGCAACGATCCATGACTTCTTTAACTTGTTAGCCGTTGCTATCTTCCTTCCATTGGAGATGATGTTTGGCATTCTAGACAAAATCTCTAGCTGGCTTGTATCACCAATGCTAGCAACAGGTGACATGAGCATGAAAGGCCTGAACTTCATCAAGCCAATCACCAAGCCTGTTGTAAGTGCGATTCAGGAGCCATTAAGCTCATTCGGCAGCGTAACAGGTGGCGTACTACTGATTGTTCTTGGTATTGCAACTATCTTCGTGGCGATTACTGTTATGGGTAAGCTAATGAAGAGCCTGATGGTTGGCCGTGCACGTGAAATTTTGAAAAACGCTATTGGTCGTGGTCCGCTACATGGTATCGCATCAGGTTCTATCGTTACGATTCTTGTGCAATCTTCGTCAACAACGACCAGCCTTATGGTGCCTCTCGTTGGCTCAGGTGCGCTGAAAGTTCGCGATGTGTACCCATTTACACTAGGTGCTAATATCGGTACGTGTATTACTGGCTTACTGGCAGCGACAGCAGTTTCTGGAGAATACGCAGTGTTCGCATTGCAAATCGCGCTGGTGCACCTGGTATTTAATATCATGGCAACTGTCTTTATCTTCGGTATTCCGTTCTTGAGAGAACTGCCAGTGAAAGGTGCAGACTATATCTCAGACATGGCTATTAAGAACAAAGCCGTCGTCGCCGGTTACCTTGCTTCTATCTTTGTTGTTATTCCAGGCACTATTCTAGCGCTAACAGCATAGACACTAAGTAGCCGGACACTAAGCTCTACTGAAAAGGCCCAGCTACATTTAGCTGGGCCTTTTACTATCTAGAAATCACCGTAGTCATAATCAAAGTCATCATAGTGCTCGATCAAATCGGCGTCGTCGATATCATCCCAGTAATAATAGCGGTCGTAATAGTAGTTATAATATGGGTCACCAACATAATAAGTTTTAATGCGTTTATCTTCAGTCCAAAGATAGTAGTTTGAAGCTTTTAATACCGGAACCTTTAGCTCCTGCTGCCCAACCGTAATTGAAGCCATGCCTTCTATAACGCCAACAAATGTCATTGATTTACCTTGAGTAAACACCTTAGGGTCTAAAAACCTATCGACATTGACGACAAATCGTTGGCTGCCCTGCTGAGTCTCATCAGGACGACCTTTTGAGTCCAATGCAAATTGACTAATTTGTAGCTCACTGGAGTTAGGGGTTGAACTGGTCACATTTGCAATCACTCCCCCCCATCTAGCAGGCTGACCGACATACGGTGTCGCCTCTTTTACTGCTTGATTAAACTCAACCAATAATTTCTCATCAGCAACTTTGATTTGGTTAGGTGCACTGCTGCATCCTATTATTATAAGACTCAACGCCATCACTAGTAATCGCATGCTCCCTCCCTACACAATTCTTTTAGCTTAAGTATGAGTGACTTATTTACTACCTTGCAAGTAGCTTCTAACTCCCTACCTTAATTTATTAACGATACTATCAGTGACGAAAATCCATTTACTTCTGTCAATCACTCTCAACAATAAACACACTCGAAACTAACCAAGGTTTGACGAGATGTTACTTATAATAACCAATTCAATCACTTAGGCTAGTAGGCGAATTCATTAATCGAGAAAAAAACCATGAAACTCAAGCTCTTTGCCCTAGCTCTAATCTTATCTTCACCGAGTTATGCCTATTACTGTGATCAAACCGCTGAAGGCGCTATTGATGGTGCAGTCGACGGGGCTATTACTGGTGCAGTCGTTGGCGGTATTGTAGATGGTGGGTCTGGTGCCGCTGCTGGAGCAGCAATTGGTGGCGGTGCGGGTGCGGTTGCAGGAACCGTTGACGGTGCATACGATGAAGGTGCCTGTGAAGTAGCGACAGAGGTTGTCGTAGAAGAAGAAATAGTCGAAGAGGAAATTATCGAGGATGCCTATTACGACTAAGCATTGCCATTGAGGACATAACGGATAGGACAGAGTAACATTCCCCTTGTTACTCCCCTTTTGATAGTCCCATCGATAGACTGACCTAAATGTAATCTACAAAAAGGTCAGTCATGCAGAAAATTGCCTTAGTCACCGGTGCTTATCAGGGCATCGGCTTAGCCACCTCTGAGTTATTAATGGAACAAGGCTTTCATGTCATCATGGCCGACATTCAATCCTGCTCAGCATTAGTTAATAATTTTCGTCAGAAAGGCTATACCGCCTCCCACCTTAAATTGGACCTCGCCATGTCATCGATCTTTCCTGCGGTGGCTAACAAGATCGAAGAGCAATTTGGTCGCCTTGATGTACTCGTTAATAATGCAGCTATCTTAGTCGATCTTGGTAGACACCCTTCTCTTATTGATGAAGATACCTACCGCCGAGTGATTGAGGTCAACCAGATTGGTCCTTTCTTACTGACTCGTGCGCTAACGCCACTACTCAAAAAATCCTCACAAGCCAGAATAGTCAATGTCTCCAGTCAAGCTGGGCAACTTGCTCAACTTTCTGACATGGCCTCACCGATTAAAGACGATGTATGCGCAGCCTATCAATCCTCAAAGATTGGTGTGAATGCCAACACAGTATTATTCGCAAAAGAGCTAGAGCCATTTGGAATTAAAGTAAACTCTTACTGTCCTGGATGGGTTGATTCAGGGATGAATTTGGATGAGCTGCCTGATTATGGTGAACATATTCGATTAAAGTCCCCCAAAGAGGGCGCAGATACCGCCATTTGGTTAGCAACGCTAGATGCGGATGGACCAACAGCGGGATTCTTTAGTGAAAGAGAGAAAATTAACTGGTAGTTCTCGTTAAAAAAATAAGGCCGAGCAATGCTCGGCCTTATTGTCAGACAGAAAATGGATATCGAATAGGCTCGTGGCACTCGTAACCTTCTACTTCAAAGTCATCAAGTGTCACCCAGGTTTCTAAGTCTTCAAGAGTCTTAATCTTTGGGTTAATACGGAACGTCGGAGCCGCCAGTGGTTCACGTTTTAGCTGAACATCTCGCATCAACTCCAATTGGTCTTCATAAATATGCGCATTCACGATCTTGTGAAATGCTTGCCCCGGCTTTTTACCGGTAATCTGAGCCATAATCGCTAGAAACACATAGACTTGAACCATGTTGAAGTTTAAACCAAGCGGAACGTCACACGAACGTTGCGTACTATTCAAATACAGCGTATCACCCAACAGCGAAAAGTGATGACTGTACATGCATGGGCGTAAGCACCCCATATGAAACTCACCTGGATTGTAGAAGTTTAGGATCTCACCACGATCATCGATCCCTTTGCTTAAGTCATCCACAATCTTACGAAGTTGGTCTATATGACCACCATCTGGCTTAGCCCATGCGCGACCCTGCACACCATAGACACGGCCCATATCATCTTCACCTTTGCGGTAAGGATTGTTCAACCACGCTTCATTTAAGTTCGCGTTAGCGTCCCATGTTTTGGTTCCTAACTTGCGAAAGTCTTCCGCGTTATCGTAGCCACGAATATATCCCAATAGCTCAGCTACGGCTGCTTTCCAGAAGCTCTTTCTTGTAGTAACTAGAGGAAATGCGTTGTTGGCGACATCATAGGTCAGATCTGCGTTGATTACGGTTAAACAACGTTTACCCGTACGCTCATTTTCAATCCAAACGCCTTCGTCAACGATTCGCTGACATAAGTCTAAATACTGCTTCACGACAATTCCTATTACTTTGATACTTTTTGTAGTTTCGGTCCGTTGACTTTGTATGCCCATGCAATCATTAGTGCACCAAGAATAATCATTGGTGAAGACAAGATTTGGCCCATAGAAATAAAGCCACCAAACAGTCCTAATTGTGCATCCGGTTCACGTACGAACTCGACCAAGAATCTAAATGTACCATAACCAAGAAGGAATAAACCTGATACAGCCCCTTCCGGGCGAGGTTTCTTGATAAACCAATTCAAAATTAAGAACAGTACAACACCCTCTAAGGCGAATTCGTACAGTTGAGATGGGTGACGCGGTAAAGGTCCGCCATTAGGGAAGATGATCGCCCATGGCACATCGGTCACTCGTCCCCAAAGTTCACTGTTCATAAAGTTACCTAGACGTCCCATACCTAGACCAAAAGGAACAAGAGGCGCGATGAAGTCTGCGACATTAAAAAACGTACGTCCGTTCTTTCTGCCATACCAGAACATAGCGGTAATGACACCTAACAATCCACCATGGAACGACATACCGCCGGTCCATACTTTGAACAAGTAGAGCGGGTCACGCAGCAGTTCATCAAAACCATAAAATAGGACGTATCCTATCCGGCCACCTAGCACCACCCCTAAGAAACCTGCAAACAACAGATCAGACACTTGCTCTCGTGTCCATCCTGAATTTGGCTTGTCGGCTCTACGATTAGCTAACCACATCGCGAATGCAAAGCCGACAAGATACATCAAGCCGTACCAACGAATAGAAATGGGACCTAATTCAACGAGAACTGGGTCGATATTAGGAAACTGGATATATCCCTGAGACATAAAACGCTCACTTATCAGGTTTGAATATTGAGATTAAAACATCATTGAAAATGCAACGAATAATAAGAAGACTGCAAAAATCTTCTTTAGTTTCGGTGTTGGCATAGTTGTCGCCAATTTTGCACCAAATTTCGTTGTTAACATTGAAGTGGCAGCAATGGATAGCAAAGCCGGCAAGTAGACATAGCCGATACTGTATTCCGGTAGCCCTTGTGCTTTAGCACCATGCATAATAAAGCCAATCATACCTGCGATCGCGATCACGCAACCACATACTGACGAAGAGCCTACCGCTTTTCTCATCTCAACGCCATGTTTACTAAGAAAAGGAACCGACATTGAACCGCCGCCAATTCCCGCTAAGCTCGATACCATACCGATTCCCGCACCACAACATGTTGTGATAAAAGGACTAGGAAGATTACGCGTCGCTTGCGATTTGATGGACAAAAACATCTGAATCGCCAGTAGCAGTACAATGACAGCAAATACCTTCGGTAGATAGTGAGAAGGAATCCACTCTGCGACATTGGATCCCGCAAATCCGCCAATCACCACGCCAGGCATAAGCCATTTAATAACAAACAGATCAACGTTACCCAGTTTAAGATGGTTAAGTGCCGAAGAGCCTGACGTAACAATGATAGAGGCTAAAGAGGTAGCCAGCGCAATATGCATAACCATATCACTCGCGATACCAAATTTAGGTAGGATGAAGGCCAGCGCTGGGACAACAATAAGTCCCCCGCCAATGCCGAGCAATCCGGACATGGTGCCGACTACTGCGCCAAGGCACAGTAGTAATAAGATCAATTCGTAGTTCACATGTATTCCAAAAGGGTTGGTTTAAGACTTACCTGCACGGATGAAGCCAGCTAGTCCTTTATCCTCAAAGTAATCACGCATTTGATTATAAATGGTTTCGCCATACGGTTGCATCAATGCTTTGTCAGCAAGTAACTTAAGTTCCTGCTGTGAAGTTTGTCTGAGCAAGTACTTCACTTTCGCGACGTTAGACGTGTTCATGCTTAAAGTATCGTAACCAAGCCCCACCAGCAGCAGAGCACCAATAGGGTCACCCGCCAACTCACCACAAATGCAAACAGGAAGATGATACGACCGACACGTTTCAAAAATATGTTTCATCGCCGCCAACACCGAAGGATGCAGGGTTTCGTAAATATCAGCCACCTGAGCATTGTTGCGATCTACGGCTAATAAATATTGCGTTAAGTCGTTAGTTCCAACCGAAACAAAATCAACCTTCTGTGCCATAAATGGTAAGAGGTACAACATAGAAGGTACTTCGATCATAACGCCAATTTCCGGGCGTTTTACCTTCGGATGTTCTGCGGATACTTCTTGATAAGCTTGTTCAATAAGCGCTGTCGCGCCATCAAGTTCTTGTACCGACGACACCATAGGTAAAAGAATGCTTAAGTTATCTAACCCCTCGCTCGCACGAAGCATAGCACGCAACTGAATCAAGAAAATATCAGGATGATCGAGAGTAAAGCGGATGCCTCGCCAACCTAAGAAAGGATTGTCTTCATCAATGGGCAGATAAGGCAATGGCTTGTCTCCGCCGATATCGAGCGTACGCATCACCACTCGTTTAGTTGGATAAGCACCGAGCACCGAACGATACTGATGCACCTGTTCTTCTTCCGAAGGGAACTGTTGCTGAAGCAAGAAGGAAATTTCGGTTCGATATAGCCCCACACCATCAACATTCTTATTCAAAGAAATACTGGTATCCGCGCTAAGTCCAGCATTCAGCATAATTTGAATGCGTTTACCGTCATTTGTACTTGCTTCAAGATCAACGGTTTGTTCAACCATTCGAGACAGCTCTGTCTCTTCAGTCACTAACTCTTGGTATTCAAGCAGTAATTCATTGCTAGGGTCAGGGAAAATCTCACCGCTATAACCATCAACGATACCAACCTTGCCACTTAAGCGCTCAGGGTTAGTGTTCACTCCCATAACAGCAGGAATTCCCATCGCTCGGGATAAGATAGCCGCATGAGAATTCGCCGCCCCCTCAAGAGACACCACAGCTAGTAGCTGTTCTTTGGGTACTGAAGCGAGAATGGACGCAGTAAGTTCACGTACAACAAGAATAACGGGCTCGTTGAACTCATGAATAGGCTGCTCAGTATTGTGTAAGAAAAACAGCAAACGCTGGCCCAGCTCTTTGACATCTTGAGCACGCTCGCGCATGTATACATCAGACATCTTGGCAAAACGATTCGCATAACTTTCTACTACTTGGCGCAAAGCCCAGTCTGCTCGATCGCCTTTTTGTATCTGCGCTTTTAAATCATTGCGCAGCATAGGATCGTTGAGCAAGTGAGTGAACAGATCAAATATTGCTAGTGCATCTTTATTTAATTCAAGGTCCAACTTCTTACGCATGCGCTTAAAGTCAGCCAATGCATTTTCGATGGCGACCGATAATGTTTCGTGTTCACGCGCAATATCTAACGCGGAAGCTGGAAATACATTGTTTAAGTCAGGTTGAGTGTTATCCCACCAGATTGGGCCGATAGCGACCCCTGATGACGCCCCAATCCCTTTAATCACCGCCGTTTTATTATCGTCAAAGAAACCATGACCCTGTGCTGTTGCATGCGCTATCAAAACCGCTATCTGAGCTGCGAGTGTGACTAAGAAAGACTCTTCCATCTCGCTAAACTGACGCGACGTTTTTTGCTGGATAACCAAAACGCCAAGGACTTGTTTACGATGAATAATCGGTGTACCGAGGAAAGAGTGGTAGATATCTTCACCAAGTTCTGGGAAGAATTTAAATGCGGGATGTTTGGCAGCTTCTGCCAAGTTAATCGGTTCGGCGGTTCGTTTTACGAGGCCGACTAGGCCTTCGTTAAAATTGATATGGATAGTGTCGCCTTTGAAGGTCAGGCCCTGTGTCGCCATTAACTCCAAACGCTGTTTATCGTTATTTGCCAAATAAATTGTGCAGCATTCAGTATGCATAGCTGCACAAGTTTGTTGAACAAGAATTTCGAGGGCGGCGTGCACATCTTCAACCTTTGAAACGTGCTCAACTATATCCCTTAGTTGCGATAGCATACTTACCCTCTTCGATGCTTTCTCTTGCCTTTAAATTTACGTTCCTTAAACGGCATTGCCAATGATGCAAACTCTTTCATCGCACGTCGATACACATCCCGTTTAAAAGAAACCACTTGCCTGACTGGATACCAATAACTAACCCAGCGCCAACCATCAAATTCAGGGGTATTACCACGCTGCATGTTGATCTTAGATTCATCACAATCTAAACGCAGTAAAAACCATTTCTGTTTTTGCCCAATACAGACTGGCTTCGAATCCCAGCGCACTAATCGCTTAGGTAACTTATATCTCAGCCAATGGCGACTAACTGCAACGATTTTGACGTCGTTCTTGGTTAATCCCACCTCTTCATAAAGTTCTCGATACATGGCTTGCTCAGGGGATTCACCATCGTCAATACCGCCCTGAGGAAACTGCCATGAATGTTGTCCGTATCGCTTAGCCCAGAAGACCTGACCATGGTTGTTACAAATCACAATACCAACATTAAGTCGGTAACCATCGCCATCTATCACTGGCCAACCTCAATTAAATTTTCATTACCCTGATTTTTCCACATATCCCCAAGTTGAGCAAACTTAGTCGCCCGTAAATTTGAACAATTACCATTAAATGCTGCCATACTGGATAAGTTTCGCGCAAAGCCTTAGTTATCAACACAACAATGAGACCCAGCCCACATTTATTCACCTTTTCTGTGAATAACCATGTGAAGAATCTATGATCTTTACGTCTTTTTGGTTCTTTTTCTACCAAGCCAGATTTTTTCAAGATCGAAGCGATAATATTAAGCCTATAATTTTCATAAAGTTAAAATAAAACCAATCAAGTAAAAGCCTCTGATTTACTACAAATAAATACACACACTCAGATCGGTCAAAGATCAACCTATGGCTATTTTATCCACACTGAAACTGTCGAGTTTCAAACAAACCTCGATTTATCAAGTGTTAATCCGCCTTAAAACACTGATTATTCATACAGCACATGCTAAATTCAACTTGGAGAATAAATTTTCTGTGGATAAGTCATGAATAGATCAAATCTCAAACAGACTGATCTTTTTTTATACCGATAAATTCTTCATCGCCATGATAGAATAGGTAGCTCCCTATTGGGCCAAAATTAACCTACAACGTATTTATGAAACCAACCCCAACCTCCGAAACAGAACTATTACAACGCGCTCGTGATATCGCAGGATTAACATTTGGCGAACTCGCTGCTCAGGCAGGCATGTGTGTACCAGATAATCTTAAGCGCGATAAAGGTTGGGTAGGACAACTACTTGAGTGGCACTTAGGTGCAAAGGCAGGTAGTAAGCCTGTTCAAGACTTCCCCAACATTGGCATTGAGCTCAAAAGCCTTCCGATTAGCCATACCGGCAAACCTTTGGAATCAACTTTCGTTTGTGTTGCACCGCTTACCGGCATTCATGGAGTGACGTGGGAAACTAGCCATATACGCAATAAACTGTCTCGTGTCCTTTGGCTGCCAGTAGAGGGCGAACGAGAGATCCCCGTTGCAGAGCGACATGTTGGCTCTCCATTAATCTGGAGCCCATCTCCAGAAGAAGAGACCATGTTGAAAAATGATTGGGAAGAATTGATGGAGCTTATTTCATTAGGTCAAGTCAATCAGATCACGGCCCACACTGGCGAGGTGTTACAAATTCGCCCTAAAGCTGCCAACAGCCGCGTGAAAACGGAAGCTTATGGTACATCAGGACAAAAAATACGTACCCTACCCCGAGGTTTCTACCTCAGAGCACGCTTCACTGCTCATATACTTGAACAGTACTTTGTCTAAACAGAAAATTTTCGAACCAGTTAATGAAGTTTTAGTTCGATATCACAATAGCGATTCATTTCTGTACTGCCACATTCATCGTAAGCGTTATGCAATCTAAGGTACGCTTTTTCGATACCTAGTCGATGCAACTCCTCTTTCACCGAGTCCAACGACTCAAAATGAATTGGCTCATCATCTTGTTTAATTGGTTCTAATTTATGTTTGTATTCCACTGCTAACAGATAGTGTGAAATATCAGCACAACCAATCACAAAAACTTTGGGTTGTTTATAAGTGTCTTTGTGATACCCATGTAGCCAACGATCGAGCTGATGTTTTTGCATATTCCACCCCCTTACTTTTTTTGTGGATAATGCGTTACTGATAAAAGTCAGTTTAGTAAAAATAATCACATTGGGTACTAAACAAGCAGATCTTTTACCAAAACGAGGTATAGTGGATAAAAACAACAACAAACAAGGAAGGCTCAATGAAATATCATAACCTCCCGCACTCTTCGCTAGAAATCAGCAAGATAGCTTTAGGGACAATGACGTTTGGTGAGCAAAACACCAAGCAGGAAGCATTCAGTCAGCTCGATTTTGCTCTAGAACGCGGTGTTAATTTTATTGATACTGCAGAGATGTATCCCGTTCCTCCAAGTGCTAAGACTCAAGGAAAAACTGAACAATATATTGGCGATTGGCTTTCGCATTCAGATAAAAGACAAAAAGTAGTGTTAGCGACTAAAGTCGCTGGACCGCGAAATATTCCTTATATCCGCGACAATATGAGTCTAGATAGACGCAATATACATTTGGCAGTAGACGATAGTTTAAGTCGTTTAAAAACCGATTATATCGATTTATACCAATTGCACTGGCCACAAAGAAAAACCAATTGTTTTGGACAGCTCAACTATCCTTATCCTGAAGGAAATGAAGAAGTTACACTAATCGAAACATTAGAGGCACTGAACGAACTCATCAAAGCTGGAAAAATACGCTACATCGGAGTCTCTAATGAAACACCTTGGGGAGTCATGACGCTACTTAAATTGGCCGAAAAACATGATCTGCCAAGAATTGTCTCGATCCAAAACCCTTATAACCTACTCAACCGTAGCTTTGAGGTCGGCCTTTCTGAAATTAGCCACCACGAAGGTGTAGAATTACTCGCATACTCACCACTCGCTTTTGGCTGTTTGAGCGGAAAATATCTTGATGGACAACGTCCAGAGGGAGCACGTTGCAGTCTATTTGAGCGATTTGTACGTTACTTTACTCCGCAGGGTATTGAAGCAACACAAGCTTATGTGAGCCTAGCTCGCGAGCATAACCTAGACCCTGCTCAGATGGCACTAGCCTTTGTTAACCAACGTCCATTTGTCGCTTCTAATATTATTGGTGCAACCAATCTTGAGCAGTTAGAAAGCAACATAAACAGCATCGACGTAGAACTCTCTGATGAACTCTTGAATGAACTTCAAGAAATAGGGGCTAAATATTCTAACCCATGCCCCTAAATAGGTTTTTCAAACAGTATGGGCAGGTCGCGATAAGCAACCTGCCCTTTTTTTACGTAGCTATTCTAGAGTGTAATTCTCGACGAAGGTGACGAGTTTTACGTTTCGCTACAATGTGAGGTGGAGCAACTTGACCAAGTGGACGGCCATGTTTATCCAAACCAATGTCCTTTAACAAGTGCTCATTGTGGAGTGGCAAGTGGTGTGCATTACGACGGTAGCGTCGTCTCCACTCACGCTCTTCTTTTTGGATGTCTGCTTTAATAAGCCAAGTTGCAACAGTTAAGTAAATTGAAGTACGCATAGTTTTCTCCTAGAAAATAATTTGAGGAGAGAAATAGCTGTCAGGATATAAGGAGAAATATTGTGATTCCTCAGTTGACTGCTATTTCCGCAGCCTCTTGAGGTTACGGACTAATTAAGCGTGTGCTGTATCGATTGACGGTTTATCCGCTGCCATTGCAGTAGATAGATCAGTCGCGATTCGATCCGCATGAGTAAAACGACCAGCACAAATATTGATAAAAGAAATACGATTCATCATTTTCTGTGCCTCCATACTCACTTAATAATCCGAAATAAATTTGAAAGGTTGAGCGTAGTGCTCAGGGGTAATTCTTATGCAAATCGATGATAATTTCAACAGACATGTAACAAGAAATGTAAAAACAAAGGAATATTTCAATATATTCCGTTGCAATAACTTATACCCAATGTATTGAACTGTAGAAGTAGCTTGTATTAGTGATTCGTTTTATTTCCAAATAAAACAACTAGATATTGTATGACTCTGTAATATTTAGATTCATATCACTTAATTAACAGTAATACGCAATTATCCCTACAGAAACTAAAAAAGGCGCGACCGCGCCTTTTTTAATCATGGAGAACGACTACACTGTCTCTTCTGTAATCAAATTATGTTTATTGAGTAAACGATACATCGTCGCTCTAGAAATGCCCAACTCTTTGGCAGCTAGTGTAACCTGTCCATTATGGCTATCTAGCACTAAGATCAACGCATCACGCTCAGAACGTTCTCGAATACTCTTCAAGCTGCGCTTACCAGAGAAAGTACCAGGCAGCTCAAAATGCTTTTTAGTCAGAACTTCTTCTTCCGTCATCAGCACCGCACGTTTCACCTGATTCATCAGCTCTTTCACATTTCCAGGCCAATGGTAATACGTCAGCGTTTTCAGAGCATCATCATCGATAGATTTGACTGGAGAATTAAACTCTTTAGCAAACTGACCGATATGGTGACTGACCAGCAAACCAATGTCCGTCGCACGCTCTTTAAGGCTTGGTACATTGATACGAAGTACATTGATGCAGTGGAATAGCTCTTCGTTGAACATGCCATCGCCTAAGGCTTTTTCAATATCTGATGTATCCGCTGCTAAAATACGCACATCAAACTCTTTGATGCCCTTAGCGGTCTCTATTTGGCCATCTTGATAGAACTTAAGCAGGTTAAGTTGCTGTTTAGGAGGTAAGGTAAAAATGTCGTTCAGAACAATGGTTCCGCCTGAGGCTTGATCTAAAAGCGATGCTCGGTCGGCATCATGCATGCCAAAGAATTCATTTTCAAAACGCGCGTCGGAAAATGCTCGGCAGTTGACGGCGATGAAGGGTTTTTGAGAACGTGCAGAGCAGCGATGAATGGCTTTAGCCACTGACTCCTTCCCTGCTCCAACTTCACCATGAATCATAATACTGACATCGGTGGGGCCGATACGTCTAATTTGATCACGCAACCGTCTCACTGGCAGTGACTGACCAACCAAACCAAGGTCGTTGTCATTTCCGTTATGGGGCCACACTTTTTGTTCCAGTTTTAGCATTCCTAACTGGTGACCTATCGTGCTCATTAAACGGGAATCTGGAATAGGCGTAGTGAAAAAATCAATACAGAAGTTAACTATAAATTGGCAAATAGTATCCGAACTCAGCTGCGATTCACGGATAAACGCAATCCAACGAACTTGCTTGTGTGTACTTACAAGTTTCGCAATGCCATTAAGGCTAAAATCATCCCTTGTTAAGTCTACAATCCCAATACAAGGACCTATCTCTGAAAACAAGGCATCGGCTTTTCTCAAGTCGGAACATTGCGTGCATCGCCACCCAGCTTGCTCCAATACAGATAGCCATGGCTCATAGGTTCCACCCACTACGACTAAAGAGCCGGGGATAGAATCCATCCGAAACTCGGTTCCCATTACATCATTCCTTATTATTGCTTTTAGATTCAACTTGTTAATTCTATTGAATTCGTCATAGCTATCAAATAGAACTATCGCAATTAACACAATCGCTACTGTCTCATAATTAAGACTAGTGCACGATTTATGACTTTTCTATAAACATTTTTAGAAATATGGCATGAAAAAAGCCTCTCAATGAGAGGCTTTGTAGGAATGAGTCACCGTTTCAGCTTATTGCTGTGGACGCATTGCTGGGAACAGAATCACGTCACGAATCGTGTGAGTGTTAGTAAACAGCATTGCCAGACGGTCAATACCAATACCTTGACCTGCTGTTGGCGGTAGACCGTGCTCTAGCGCTGTGATGTAGTCTGCATCGTAATACATAGCTTCATCATCACCTGCGTCTTTTGCGTCAACTTGTGCTTTAAAGCGAGCGTCTTGGTCTTCTGCATCGTTAAGCTCAGAGAAACCGTTAGCCACTTCACGACCACCGATAAAGAACTCGAAACGGTCTGTGAAGAATGGATTATCATCGCTACGACGAGCCAATGGAGAAATATCCGCAGGGTAACCCGTGATGAAGGTTGGCTGAATCAGTTTTGGTTCTGCCGTTTCACCAAAGATTTCCTCTAGAAGCTGACCACATGTCCAGAACGTTTCCACTTCAACGTGTACTGATTTCGCGATAGAAACCATAAGCTCACGATCAGTTAGGTCTTCTTCTGTTAGCGCTTGAATTTGCGCATGCTCAGGGTTGTAGTGTTTGATCGCATCAAACATGCTCATACGAGCGTATTTGCCACCAAATTCTACCGTCTCATCACCGTAAGGCATTGAAGTAGAACCTAGAACATCCATCGCAACTGTGCTTAGCATTTCTTCAGTAAGATCCATCAGATCTTTGTAGTCTGCGTAAGCTTGGTAGAATTCCATCATTGTGAATTCTGGGTTGTGACGAGGAGAAAGACCTTCGTTACGGAAGTTACGGTTGATCTCGAATACGCGATCAAAACCGCCAACCACTAGACGCTTCAGGTATAGTTCAGGCGCAACACGTAGGTACATGTCGATATCCAGTGCATTATGGTGCGTGATGAATGGGCGAGCCGTCGCACCACCAGGGATCACGTGCATCATTGGCGTTTCAACTTCTAGGTAACCTTTAGAGCTCATGAAGTTACGAATCGATGACACAAGCTTAGAACGTACAATAAATGCTTGGCGAGAATCTTCATTTACGATCAGGTCAACATAACGCTGACGGTAGCGCATCTCTTGGTCAGTCAGGCCGTGGAACTTCTCAGGAAGTGGACGAAGTGCTTTGGTTAGCAACTCGTACTCTTCCATGTTTACGTAAAGATCGCCTTTACCAGATTTGTGAAGCGCACCTTTCACACCGATGATGTCACCGATATCTAGACCTTGGTATTTTTCTTTAAGTTCTTTCTGAACATCTTTTGCAGCATACGCTTGGATACGGCCAGAAGTTTCTTGAATTACAAGGAATGGACCACGTTTCGCCATGATACGGCCAGCAATTGACACTACATGGTTTAGTGCTTCCAGCTCTTCCTTGCTCTTTTCACCAAATTCTTTTTGCAGATCACCAGCAAGCGCATCACGACGGAAATCGTTCGGATGTCCGTTCGCCTTGCAGCTCTTTCGGATTTGTTCCAATTTAGCGCGGCGCTCAGCAATCAGCTTGTTTTCTTCTTGTAGGTTTTCATTTTGAACATCATCAGTCATTTTCGATGTATCCCGTTTTAAATTGGTGAAAAGCTTAAAGGCCTGATTTAAGGCTAGCTTCGATAAACTTGTCTAGATCGCCATCAAGTACTGCTTGAGTGTTACGATTTTCGACACCTGTACGTAAGTCTTTGATGCGCGAGTCATCTAAAACGTACGAACGAATTTGGCTACCCCAGCCGATGTCAGATTTCGCATCTTCGTTCGCTTGCTTCTCAGCATTTTGCTTTTGAAGTTCAAATTCGAACAGTTTTGCGCGAAGCTGTTTCATCGCCTGGTCTTTGTTCTTGTGCTGAGAACGGTCATTCTGACACTGCACTACGATATTGGTTGGAACGTGAGTAATACGTACCGCAGATTCTGTCGTGTTGACGTGCTGACCACCTGCGCCCGAAGCACGGTAGACGTCGATACGAAGATCAGAAGGGTTAATATCGATTTGAATGTTGTCATCAATCTCAGGATAGACAAATGCAGAGGCAAATGAAGTATGACGACGACCACTAGAGTCAAAAGGTGATTTACGAACTAAACGGTGTACACCCGTTTCAGTACGAAGCCAGCCATAAGCGTACTCACCAGAGATCTTCACTGTTGCGCCTTTTAGACCTGCGACTTCACCTTCAGATACTTCGATCACTTCGGTCTTGAAGCCTTTCGCTTCAGCCCAACGCAAGTACATGCGCAGCATCATGTTGGTCCAGTCTTGTGCTTCCGTACCACCAGAACCAGATTGCAAGTCGATATAGCAATCTGAGGCGTCATGGTCACCTGAGAACATACGACGGAACTCAAGCTTAGCCAACTTAGCTTCCAGTTCAGCAAGTTCAGGTTCAATTTCGTCGAAGGTTTCTTGGTCTTCTTCTTCAACCGCAAGCTCTAGAAGGCCATCAACATCCTCAACACCTTGGTCAAGTTGGTCGATAGTCTCCACGACAGCTTCAAGTGATGCACGCTCTTTACCTAGCGCTTGAGCACGCTCAGGTTCATTCCATACATCCGGTTGCTCTAGTTCTGCATTAACTTCTTCTAGACGCTCTTTCTTGGCGTCATAGTCAAAGATACCCCCTCAGGATATTAGTGCGCTCAGTCACATCCTGTAGACGGTTTTTAATTGGATTGATTTCAAACATATTTGCTCAGCATTTATGAGTAGAATTTAACCGAAGAATTCTACTCAAAAATGTGACGAAGATACAGAAAAATATCGAACTTCCTTGACCTAAAATATCCAGTTCTAGCGAGGTTCTATATGGTCTACCATCAACTGTAACGATTGGTTTCCGCGAAATTCGTTAATGTCCAATTTATATGCCAACGTAACCGTTTTCACTGAAGCATCTGGCCAACGGCGTAAATCTACGTTGAAGGCTATTGCATCCAACATAATATTAGTGCCAAACCCTTTGTGCATTGGCTCAACCATCAGTTTTAGGTGTTTTTCGCCCACCAGCTTTTGATGGAGCACTTTAAATTCACCATCAAACAGCGGATCGGGGAACGCTTGACCCCAAGGTCCACCGGCACGAAGCTGCTCCGCCGTGTGCATAGAGAACTCTTCAGGTGTTAACTCGCCATCAGACAATATAATGCCTTTTAGTGCGGTATCCCCTAACTCAGCACGAACCACTTCATCGAACAACTTACTGAAACGTTCGTAGTCTTTCTCCATGATAGTCAGACCAGCCGCCATGGCGTGCCCACCAAACTTCAAGATAAGTCCCGGATTTTGCGTATCGATTCGATCCAAAGCGTCTCGCATATGTAGTCCTTGGATGGAACGGCAAGAGCCTTTGATGGTTCCTTCTCCGCCATCAGCAAACGCAATAACAGGTCGATGAAATTTATCTTTAATTCGAGATGCTAGAATTCCAATAACGCCTTGGTGCCAATCTCGCTGAAACAGGGCTAAACCGTAAGGAAGCTCGGATTTATCACTGATTTGCAAACGCTCACAAAACGCCAGCGCCTCTTGCTTCATACCTTCTTCAATGTCTTTACGAGTTTGGTTCAAACCATCAAGTTCACTCGCCATACGTCGTGCTGCATGAATGTTATCGGACATCAGCAATTCAACGCCAAACGACATATCATCAAGTCGTCCTGCGGCATTAATTCTTGGCCCTAACGCAAAACCAAAGTCTGATGCCACCAATTTACGCGCATCGCGTTTGGCGATTTCAATTAACGCTTGTATACCGGGACGAGCCTTACCAGCACGAATACGCTGCAAACCTTGATGCACCAAAATTCGGTTATTTTCATCCAATGGCACTACGTCTGCGACTGTACCAAGCGCAACTAAATCAATGAGCTCCATGAGCTTAGGTTCCGCCATACCTTGCTTGGCAAACCAACCTTGTTTACGCATGAACACGCAAAGCGCCATCATGAGGTAAAATGCCACGCCAACACCAGCTAATGCCTTAGAAGGAAAGCCGCATTCATTAAGGTTTGGATTCACCATGGCATCCACATTGGGAAGTTCTGCACCCGGTAAATGGTGGTCGGTGACCAACACTTGTAAGCCATTGTCTTTAGCGTATTGCACGCCAGAAATCGAAGACACACCATTATCAACGGTCATGATCACTTCTGCGCCAATTTCGATTGCTTGGTCCACTACTTCAGGGCTTAAACCATAGCCATCTTCAAAGCGGTTTGGCACCAAATAATCGACATTTCGACTGCCTAGCATTCGCAGAGCTAGAACTGATAACGCGGAGCTCGTCGCGCCATCGGCATCAAAATCACCCACAACGATGATGCGTTTTTGTTGCTTAATCGCTTCAAACAGCAAAGCAACAGCTGCATCGATACCAGCCAATTGTTGGTATGAAATAAGGCCGCGTGCTGTTTTTTCTAGCTGAGCAATATCGGTAACACCTCGCGATAAATACAGGCGTCTTAGCAGCGGAGGAATGGAATCAGGTAAAGCGGAAATATCGACTTCAGGACGACGTTGAATTTCTATCATAAACAAAAATGGGCTCGTATTATCGAGCCCTTATCCTAATAGTTATTTGATTTGCTCTAGGCGCTTAAGAAGGTCAGCTGGTGGTAAGTAACCACCAACCATTTCACCGTTTGGTAGGAAAATAGCAGGTGTACCGCTAATGCCTAGCTCACGCCCTAAGTTGTAATGTTTAGCTATTGTTTCTTTGCACTGTTGTAGGTCGCCATCAAACTGAGGCTCTTGACGGTTGACTTTAGCATCATGCATTGCCGCTGCAGGGTCTTCTGAACACCAGATTTTCGCCATTTGCTCTGCCACTGGACCTGTTGCGCCTTGGCGTGGATAAGCAAGATAACGTACTGTGATACCTAGGTCGTTATAACCCTGCATTTGACTGTGGAGACGAACGCAGTAGCCGCAAGTAATATCAGTAAAGATGGTCACAACGTATTTTTCGTCTTTGGCTTTGTACTCAATCATGCTATCGCTAAACTGCGCGATTTTTTCTGCATTGATTGGAGCCTGACGCTCAGCAATGACGTCTTTGTAGTTACCATTTTCATCCAAAGAGTACAGTGTCCCAGCAATAAAGTGCTCGCCGTTTGGCGAAGCAAACAGAACACCTCCAGCAGTGCGTATTTCTACCAAACCATTAATGTCTGAAGCAACAATCTCATCGACTTCGATACCAATCTTGGCAAATCGAGCCTTAATAGCAGCCTCATCAGCCTGCACGGCTGCAACCGCCACCGTTTCCGCTTTTTGAGGAGTTGCTTGTGTTTCTTCCGCACCGCAAGCAGTTACAAAAAGTGGAAGAGTAAGTAGAGTCAAACGGCGCATTACGCTCATTAAAATCACCTTTGTATAAAAAACGTTAAGTTAAGCCCTTGGATGATGCTGGCTATGAATATTTTTCAATCGTTCTGTTGCTACGTGAGTATAAATTTGTGTGGTCGATAAGTCACTATGCCCTAACAACATCTGTACGACACGAAGATCAGCGCCATAGTTCAATAAGTGCGTCGCGAAAGCGTGGCGAAGAACATGCGGTGAAAGCAATTCGGTATCAATATCCGCCAATACGGCGTAAAACTTAATACGGTGCCAGAAGGTTTGCCGGGTCATTTGCCTTGCACGTTTACTTGGGAATACAACGTCAGAGGTTTTATCTCCGAGTAAGGCCGGACGCCCTTTTTCAATAAACTCGCTGATCCAATCAATCGCATTTTCACCCATTGGCACCAAGCGCTCTTTATTGCCCTTACCAATCACTCGCACCACGCCTTGACGCAAACTGATGTTTTCCATGGTTAGACTAACCAGTTCAGTCACACGTAGCCCCGTAGCATACAACAACTCCAACATTGCTTTATCACGAAGCTCAATGGGATCATTAGGATCTGGCGCTTCCAATAAAGCGGTCACCTGATCTTCCGTCAAATCTTTCGGTAATCGTTTGGGTAACTTAGGGCTCACCAATAGTGACGTTGGGTCGTCGGAGCGCAGCTTTTCACGATGGAGGTATTGAAACAAACGACGAATAGCAGAAAGCATTCTTGCCCGTGAGCTCTGCTGATAATTCTGGTCCATTAACCACGTTTGATACTCCTGCAATCCCGACAGGCTAATAAAGTCTAGTCGGTAATTGTGCTCATTCATCCATTTCAATAGCTTAAAGAGATCATTGCGATACGAAGAAAGGGTATTCTCAGACAGCCCTCGCTCCATCCACATGGAGTCTAAAAATTGCTCCACTAAGCCTTGATCTTGGATATTTACGTCGCTCACAACCACCTCTTGGATGTTTATACAGTACTTTCAACAGAGTATGCGAGAAGAAACGATAATGCCATAAAAAACCTATAGAAGATGAATAAGCGCTGCAAAGATAGTCAGATTAAGGGTAGAATCTCGAATCATATAGAACGACAGCAAGAAAGAATGATGAAAATAGGTTTGTTTTACGGTTCGTCAACCTGCTATACCGAAATGGCGTCGGAGAAAATTCGCGAGATTATAGGTCCAGACATCGTCGACATTTTCAACGTAAAAGATACGCCTATTTCTCATATGAGCGACTATGACCTGTTAATTCTTGGTATTTCGACTTGGGACTTTGGTGAAATTCAAGAAGACTGGGGCGCGATTTGGGATCAAGTTTCTGGCATATCACTGCAAGGAAAAGTGGTTGCCCTATTCGGTCTTGGCGATCAAGAAGGCTATGGTGAATGGTACCTTGATGCAATGGGCATGCTTCACGATGAACTAAAGGTCACTGGAGCGAAATTCGTTGGCTACTGGCCTAATGTTGGGTACGAATTTGATGCGTCAAAAGCTTTAACGGAAGATGGCAGCCAGTTTGTTGGTTTAGCATTAGATGAAGACTCTCAATACGAACTCAGTGACGAACGCATTGCAACCTGGTGTGAACAGATATTAGTCGAGTACCAAGAGCTGCTGTAAACCCTACTCTGTACATTCTCACGCATAAAAAATGGCGCTTCATAAGAAGCGCCATTTTTGTAATCAATCAGTAAACTACGCCGTTTCTTGCGTGAATTCTTGATCATTTCGACCAATGAAACACATGCAGATAATCGCTGCAAATGTTGGCATTACCCAACCCATACCAACACTAAACAGTGGTAGCACGTTGAAGAACGATACATCGATACCCGATACTTTTGCAGCATCAATCAGTGCGAAAGTCAGTGCAACAAGTACCACCACACGATACGCCAGTTTAGGGTTTGCTAGTTTCTTGCGTGCAAACGTCAAGGCAACCAATGCAATAGCTACTGGGTAAAGTGCAAACAGAACCGGTACAGACAGCGAAATAAGCTGAGCTAGGCCGATGTTCGCCACGGTTGCACAAGCAACGCCGATAATGATGACCCACTTGTGATAGCTGATAGACGTGAGTGAGCTGAAGTAATCAGAACACGCAGAGATCAGGCCAATTGCTGTTGTTAGACAAGCCAGTAATACAATTACTGATAACACGATTTGACCGTATGGACCAAATAGCGCTTGAACATATTGACTTAGAATCGCACCGCCGTTGTCAGCTCCTGCTGCCACTGTCGCACTGGTCGCGCCTAAGTAGAATAGAGAGATATAAACAAACGCCAGACCAGCCGCAGCAATAAGCGCTGAGCTGATTAAATACTTAGTCGTTGCCGCTTGTTCCGTAATGCCTTTCTTGCGAAGCGCATCGACGATCAACATACCGAACATCAGTGAACCAAACGTATCCATGGTGTTATAACCTTCTAGGAAACCTTTAGTCAGAGGTTGAGTAAGATAATCGCCTACCGGCGCAATCATTTCACCTTGAGGATCAATGAATACCGCGCCAGCCAACACAATCAAACCAACAAACAGCACAGGCGTTAGCACTTTACCAATCACATCAATCAACTTGCCTTGAGACCAAGCAAATGCCATGGCGATAGCAAAGAACAGGATTGAGAACACAGTCAGGTGCATTTGAGCAGCGTCAGCAAAGAATGGACGAACGGCCATTTCATAAGCCACTAAGCCAGTACGTGGCGCTGCAAATGCAGGTCCAATAATGATAAAGATGAGTACAGCAATCAATGTTGCCGCTCGTTTAGGAAGATCCTTAGTCAAGTGCTCCCATGAGCCCCCAGCCACTGCAACGGCAATAATGGTAATAAGAGGAAGACCTACAGCAGTGAGAAGGAAGCCAGTCATTGCTGGTAATAAATGATCACCCGCTAATTGACCTGCCAATGGAGGGAAGATGATGTTTCCCGCGCCAAGGAAAAATGCAAACAGCATAAAGCCGACTGCTATAATATCTGTTGTTTTCAACGTCTGTTTCACAGATATGCCCTTACTTGTTATGTTGTGTGTTAGCCGGAAAAGTCTTTGCTCTACCGTAAAAATAAGGCGGGCATGATGACGAATCACTAGTCAATAAGCAATAGATATAGAAATAAACACTACATTAATTTGCTTTGACCTTTAAAAAGCAGTTAGATTCTCTAGATTAAAACAAATAAGCAATTATTTATACTAACCTAAAATTCAAACAAGTCGATCACAGACAGAACATATCACTACTCAATTATTTAACAATAGTGATATTTACTCAAAAGCAAACGATTAACAAAATAAACCATGACTTCTAGCACAACAAAAACCAAAGGTTTTCAGTTCAAACAGTTCTCCATCCACGATGGTCATTCCGGCATGCCAGTGAGCACTGACGGAGTGTTATTAGGAGCGTGGGCACAATACCGCGATTCAACACATATTTTGGATATTGGAACGGGGACAGGTTTACTATCCTTAATGATTGCTCAGCGATATAGCGACGCTCAAATCACCTCTATCGATATTGATGCAGTGGCGATTCAAGATGCCGAGATCAATATCAATCGCTCACCTTGGCATTCAAGAGTATCTCTTCTTCATAGTGATGTGTTAACTACACCATTTTCTGAGTCATTTAGTGGCATTATCTGCAACCCACCATATTTTAATAGTGGTAAGCAATCTAAGAACCAGCACCGAGCAACAGCCCGCCACACTGATACACTCTCTCACGATCAATTACTCGATGCCTGTTTTAATCTGTTATCGGACGAGGGCGAAGCCAGTTTTGTTCTGCCTAAAGTAGAGGGCGAACAGTTTATTGATATCGCACAACAAAAAGGCTGGCATTTAAACCGAATTTGCCAAATCCAATCGACAACAAAAAAGCCGTGTCACCGACTTCTATTTACCCTTTGCAAACAAGCAATCTCATTAAATACAGAGCATTTGATCATTCATTCCGAGACTGGGGGCTATTCCAAAGACTTTATTGCCCTAACCAAAGACTTTTACCTTAAAATGTAAGTGCGCTCTGGCTCTGTTTGAGTATAATAGCCGCCCTACTTTTCCCCTGATTGCTGTTTTTTTGCTCAGGGCTAACTTACGTCTTGTGGAGACACCATAGTGATCAGAACCTTCGCTGAATTAGATTTAGATCCTGTCCTTTTAGAAGCGATAGAGGAAATGGGCTATAGCCGCCCTACAGAGATCCAAGCACAGGCTATCCCACAAGCACTTGATGCCAAAGACATCTTAGCCTCAGCGCCAACAGGGACTGGTAAAACCGCTTCCTTTGCTATTCCAGCGATTCAATATCTGCTGGATTTTCCACGCAAAAAAGCTGGCCCTGCGCGTATTCTAGTTTTAACGCCAACACGTGAGCTAGCGATGCAAGTGGCTGAGCACACCAAAGCTCTGGCAAAACACACCCGTCTGAAAGTAGCTACCATTACTGGTGGCGTGACTTACGACACTCATGCTGACACGCTCGCTCAAACCCAAGATATCGTGGTAGCGACACCAGGACGTCTGATGGAATACATCGAATCAGAGCGTTTTGATTGCCGCGCGATTGAGTGGTTGGTATTGGACGAAGCAGACCGCATGCTCGACCTTGGTTTTGGGCCAACCGTAGACCGCTTGTCTGCAGAATGCCGATGGCGCAAGCAAACGTTACTGTTCTCTGCCACATTGGAAGGTCGTGGTGTAGAAGGCTTCACTGCCGATCTACTGAAAGCTCCTGCTGAGATTTCTGCAGAGCCATCAACGCGTGAACGTAAAAAAATCACTCAGTGGTATCACCGTGCCGACAATGCTGAGCACAAACTGGCATTGCTCAAGCATATACTCACTGAACAAGCTCAGCGCACTATCGTATTTTTAAAGACCCGTGAACGCTTAGGTGAACTTCGTCAGCAACTAGACAGTGCACAAATCCCATGCTCATGGATTCAAGGTGAAATGCCTCAAGATCGCCGTAACAATGCGATCAGCCGTTTCCGTGACGGTAGCGTGAATATCCTACTGGCAACTGATGTTGCTGCTCGTGGTATTGACCTTCCCGACGTTTCACACGTGATCAACTACGACCTACCACGCAGTGCTGATGTTTATCTGCACCGTATTGGCCGTACTGCACGTGCTGGTAAAAAAGGTACAGCAATCTCTATTGTGGAAGCTCACGACCAGCCAATGATGGATCGTGTAGGTCGTTACACTAAAGAGCTGATAAAAGAGCGCTTTATTGATGGCTTACGTCCTACACACAAAAAGCCTGTGTTTAAGAAAAAGAAGAAGAAAGAAGACAAGAAAAAAGCCGTGAAAAAGAAAAATGGCAAGAAGAAGTAAGTTAACTTTCTCTCAATAATCTAAAAGGCTCTAATGATGAAACATTAGAGCCTTTTTTCATTGTTGTAACCTGTAATCACGCGAAGCAGGAAAAGAAACTTACTGCTCTTCTCGCTTGAAAACTAGCTCTGTTGCCGTCGACTCTTCTTCAACAAAGTAGTAACCCGCCACATCAAATGCGGTGAGTTTTTCAATAGAGTCAATGCGGTTGTCAATAATATAACGAGCCATCATACCTCGCGCCTTTTTAGCGTAGAAACTGATCACTTTATATTGACCGTTCTTACAGTCTTTAAAGACCGGAGTAATAACTTTGCCGTCTAACTGCTTAGGCTTTACCGCTTTAAAGTATTCGTTCGAGGCAAGATTGATTAACACATTATCACCTTGAACATTCAAAGCTTCATTCAGCTTATCAGTAATAATATTGCCCCAGAACTGATAAAGGTTGGTCCCACGTGCGTTAGCGAGCTTGGTTCCCATCTCTAGACGATATGGCTGCATTAAGTCTAATGGCTTTAAAAGACCGTAAAGACCAGACAGCATACGCAGGTGCTGCTGTGCGTAGTCAAAATCATCTTCAGATAACGTCTCTGCGGCTAAGCCCGTGTACACATCGCCTTTGAAAGCCAGAATGGCTGGACGAGCATTATCAGTGGTGAATGTCGGAGACCATTGTTCAAATCGAGCCACATTCAGCCCTGCGATCTTATCGCTGACTTTCATCAACGCTGATACATCAGCAGGCGTTAGCTTGCGGCACACTTCGATAAGCTCCGCAGACTGCTCGACAAGTTCTGGTTGAGTGAATCGCTCGGTTGCGAGTGGTGACTCGTAATCTAAGGTCTTTGCTGGTGAAACAACGATAAGCATGACTGTACTCTTTTTAATAATGGTTTTACCCAGTATAAAAAAAGCCAAGCACTTTCTTCAATCAAATAGTGCATGGCTTAATCTATTTTTGAGATAGGTAAAAGTGATTACTTGTTATCTGTCTCTTTGCTATACCAAATACCTTCCTCAAGTTGAGACTTAAGTTCAGGGTAGTCGTTAGCATCAAATGTAGGCACTTTGCCCGCTTTTAGCTGTCTGTTGTAATCTTTAGCAAGCTTAATCACGATGCCCGATAGCAAGATAATCGCAATCAAGTTAACAATAGCCATCAGGCCCATCGAAACATCGGCCAAAGCCCAAACCATTGGCAGAGTCGCTACTGAGCCAAACATTACCATACCCAGTACGATAATACGGAACAGGCCAAGACCCGCTTTATGGTTGTGCTCTAGGAAGATAAGGTTGGTTTCTGCGTAAGAGTAGTTAGCAATGATTGATGTGAATGCGAAGAAGAAAATCGCCACAGCAACAAAAATGCCACCCCACTCACCCACTTGTGAACTCAATGCACGTTGAGTCAGTTCAATACCTGTCACTTCACCGTGAGGCACGTACTCACCTGACATCAGGATAATCGCTACTGTTGCACTACAAATTACGATGGTATCGGTAAACACACCAAGCATTTGCACATAACCTTGTGAAGCAGGGTGTGGCGGATAAGGCGTAGCAGATGCTGCAGCATTTGGCGCAGAACCCATACCAGCTTCGTTTGAGAACAGACCTCGCTTGATACCTTGAATCATCGCTTGCGCAATGGCGTAGCCTAGACCACCAGCAGCTGCTTCTTGCAGACCGAAGGCACTCTTGAAGATATACGCAATAACTTCTGGCACTTTCTCAAGGTTCATTACCATTACAACAATCGCAAGCGCAAGATAAGCCAACGCCATGATTGGAACGATAAGTTCAGCGGTACGAGCAATCTTACGTACACCACCGAAAATCACGAACGCAGAGATAAGTACTATGGCAACACCGACAATCATAGGGTCGAAGCCAAATGCAGTGTTCATTGCGTTCGCAATAGCGTTCGCTTGTACGGCATTAAATACCAAACCGAAAGCAATAATCAGGAAGATTGAGAACAACACGCCCATCCAGCGCATGCCCAAACCTTTTTCCATGTAGTATGCAGGACCACCACGGTAGTTGCCGTCGTCATCTTTGGTTTTGTATAACTGTGCAAGCGTACTTTCAGCAAATGATGTCGCCATACCTAGCATGGCAATGAGCCACATCCAGAAGATTGCACCTGGGCCACCTGCGGTTAGCGCAACGGCAACCCCTGCCATATTACCGGTGCCAACACGTGCTGCAAGACTGGTACAAAGAGCTTGGAAAGAAGAGATACCAGCGCTGTCTGCTTTACGGCTGTTCTTTAGCACACTGAACATGTGACCAAAATGGCGGAACTGAATAAACCCTAGGCGTACTGTAAAGTAAATCCCCACACCTACGAGTAAGTAAACCAGAATCGATCCCCAAAGAAGATCATTCATTAGATTAATAACGTCTGTCACTTTAAACCTCACTTAAAGTTAGAGTACCGAGCTGCACATCCAAGTGCGTCCTAAACTGCGTGGTTATCCCATCCATGTGGTTTTGTTAATTCCACTGTTTTTCACTGCAATTTAGCTTGTATTTCTTACCCATTGGGAACGACACACAAGTCGGCTTATTTTTTGACGGGGCGGATTTTGCAGTCATGGCGCGCAAAAATCAATACGCAACAAGAGGTATATTATTGTTATTTTTCACCATAAAATCACGAAAAGTTAACACTTTACAAAGCAACTTGGTCACTTGCCGTTATCAAATTCGACTTGTTTTATTAACAATAAATAAGCATAGCAAGTAATCATCTTTGCATTCGCTTGTTTGCGGGCAAGCCTAGACATAGCAACGGATGAACGTTGTTTTACCAAATGGAATACTTTTTAGACATTATCACGCAATGAGAACCTTTCTCGTAGCACACGATTCGCTATCTACTCCCTTCTCAGCACACGGTATTAACAATCTCACCGAGCAATTTCTTTTTCATAATGTGATTCAATCGGTTGTTTTTTAGACAAATGAGTTACTAAAAAGTGTGAGGTTGCATTCAAAATGGCATAAAAACTTCATACTTGCGAAACAAATGAGAAACAAATCAAAGTTAGTCTGCCTTGGAATGTGGTACTAAAAGGTCTCCGTGAGGAGAATAACAATAGTAGAGGTAGCTTATGGAAGGCTTTGAACTGGATGACATTGCGGAACTAGGTGCTCCACGTGCTCGCGCAGGACGCTCTAAACCGGTAAAAAGGAAATGGCGAGAAATTGAAGCCATTAAAGACAGACAGCGCTTACAAAAAGAACTGAACGATATGGATATCGGACTCGACTTCTCAATTGATGACGTTGATCTCTAAACCACCACTGATTCAATCTCAATAAGAATTTTCGCTTGTGAAGAGCCTGAAACTTCATAAGTGATAACATACAAAACCCTCTTTTATAGAGGGTTTTGTTTTTTCTCGAACTGTGCGTTGTATTCGACCTCCGGTGACAAAAGTGTCAAGATAGTGCGATGTTTAACCACGTTAACTTCGGTTATGGTCTCAAAGCGAAAACCTATCCATCTAAATCGCGTCGAAAAGATCGTTGATTACATTCATCAGAATTTAGATAAACCGCTTACGGTCACTGAACTTGCCGATATAAGTTGCTGGTCTCGCTGGCAGTTACAACGTGTGTTTCAAGAACAAACCAATCACAACCTTGCCCAGTACGTGCGAGAACAAAAACTCAGCCGCGCAGCAGAGTACCTCTTAAAGAGTGACCAAAAGGTCACCGACATTGCGCTCGATTTTGGTTTTAATTCCGAAGTGAGCTTTAGCCGTGCTTTTAAGCAGCTTTTTACCATCTCTCCAAGACAATATCGCCTAGTAGGCAAACTTAATGGTATCAGGCTACCTTTAGTCATGAGCCCAGAATTGCCTCTTGCTCAAGCCGCAACACAAGTCGTTCGAATAGAAAGCAAACCAGAAACTCAGTTTTGGGGAGTGTATGGGCCCATCGATTCCATCTATGCAGCGAATCCACAATTTAGTCAGCAAGTTCTCGATATTTGGGGCACCTTTACTCAAATCGCACTGCAACATTCGGTCGCCCCAAATCACTTCTATTACGGTATTGTCGATACAGTGCGAGTATTGCCCAACTCACAGCTAGTGTATTGGGCAGCCAGTGATAACCCAGCATTTTCTCAAATTTCACAGCTTGAGCACGTTACCATCCCTGCACAGATGTATGCCGTCATTACCCACGTAGGGCCTGCCGCTACGTTTCCAAAAACACTCGAGTGGGTACTGCGAAGTTGGCTACCAAGCTCCGGTTACATGGGTCTGGAGGGATTTGAGCTAGAGTGTTATCCAAGAGATTATCAACTGGAAAGCCACGACGCCAAAATGGAGTTTTGGTTACCTATTCAATCGTTATAGCAGCACTTTCGACAAATCGTTTCCAAGAAAAAACTTGCACCAAATTGTTAAGTATCACAGAATCAAAATCCTTAGAATTGTAAATAAAAGTAATTATCAATAACATTTACATACTCTTTAAGAACCTTTTCTATGATGTTAAAAACAAAACTTAGCCCAATAGCAGTGGCCGTAAGCATGCTAATCGCCGTGCCTACACTTTCAGTTGCAGAAGATAACCAGACAAGTCAAACACCTCAAACCGACGAGCAAATGACAGTACTGGGTAAGACTTATCGCAATACTGCCACTAAAACTTCACTGACGCCGGAAGAGACACCGCAAAGCATCTCGGTCATTGATCGAGAAACACTTGATCTGCGCGGCGTCAACTCAGTAGCTGAGGCCCTACGTTATACGCCAGGGGTACATACTCAGCTGCGTGGCGGCGCAGTAGGTCGTCTGGACCTATTTAACATACGCGGTTTTACCAACTACCAGAATTATTACGACGGTCTCCAACTCCAATACAATGCATGGAACCTTCAACCTCAAGTGGATGCGTTCGCTGTTGAGCAAATCGAAGTATTTAAAGGTCCAACATCGGTGCTCTATGGAGCGATGCCTCCGGGTGGTATGGTCAACTTAGTGGCCAAGAGACCAACACAAGAGCGCGCTACAGACATTAGCGTAGCGGGTGGTTCTCACGCTCACAAAGAGTTCACTATCGACTCTCGCGGCCAGATTGGCGATAGCAACTTTAATTACCGTTTCTTAGGAAAAGCTCTAAAAAGAGACGGTATGGCAGATACTTCCGAAGAAGAGCGTTACTTAATCGCACCTTCTGTCGATTGGAACGTCAGCGACAAAACACTGATTAACTTTAATGCCTACTATCAAAATGACCCTAAAGCGGGCATTTATACTTCTATGCCAGGCTACGGCACGGTACTGCCTAATCCAAACGGCGATCTCAGCAAAAACCTCTTCACCGGCGATCAAAACTGGAACAAGTTTGAAAAAGAAGTCGGCCTCTACGGGGTTAAACTGAATCATGAATTCAGTAATGACTGGACCTTACTAGTAAATACTCGCTACATGGATGGCTCTGCTCTACAGCACAATACTTACGGTACTGGCTTAGCTGTAGGCGGTCGAACCTTGAGTCGTAACGCCTATCTAACCGATGAAAAGTCCAAAGGTTGGGTGTCTGATGCGCAGGTAAACGGTAATTTTAATACGGGCAACTTGATGCACAACTTGCTTATTGGCTTGGATTATCAGCAGCTAGATTCAAAAGTGGACTACTTTGACGTTGTCACATCAACCATTGATATCTATAACCCTAACAACAATCAGCTAAGTGAAGAAGAGATCAAAAAGCAGATGGCTAGTGCGACGAATTACGGCAACCAAGTCGATTCGAAACAGCTGGGTCTATATTTGCAAGATCAGATGCGCCTTAACCGCCTTGTGATGATCGCTGGCGTTCGATTTGATAATTACAAGAGCGATACAACAGCCAACTCAACAGGCGCGACAACTACCCTGGACCAAAATAACACCTCATATCGTGTTGGTGCTTTGTACGAGTTCGACAATGGTATATCGCCATACATCAACTACGCCGATAGCTTTGAGCCTGTTGCAGGAACGGATAAAAACGGTAATGCCTTCAAGCCATCCACAGGTCATCAATGGGAAGCGGGTGTGAAGTACAACTCTGCCGACATGACCAAGATGCTAAATATTGCTGCGTTCCATATCACTAAGAAAGGTGCACTGGTCAAAGATCCAAATGGCTCGTTACCGCAGCATCAAATACAGGTCGGTGAAAGCGTTTCTAAAGGGGTCGAAGTTGAAAGTAAATGGTACGCGACGGATCGTTTAGATCTCGCGGCTAACTATACCTACCAAAATGTGGAAATTACGGAAGATACCGATCCGACTCAAATTGGTAAAAAACCGGTGTGGGTACCAGACCAAATGGCCAACTTATGGGCTAATTATAACTTCTACGGAACTGCGCTAGACGGTGCCATTCTTGGTGGTGGCGTGCGCTACATCGGTGAAACTCAGCTCGACGCGGCTAACTCTGGAACTATTCCGGGATACACTGTTGTCGACTTATCTTTAGGTTATGACCTAGGCACACTAGGAAGCAGTATGAAAGGGTCATCTGCATCCGTTGCGGTTACCAACTTGTTCAATAACGAAACATACACATGCTATGACTCATTAAACTGTTGGGCAAACGACGAACGTCGCATCGTTGCTAGGTTGAAATTTGGTTTTTAATGTTTAATGCAAACCTCACTCGCTAATCAACATGCGTCACGTCTTGAGGCGTTGACGCATGTCTCACAACAAGTCTCCCCTCTGCTAGTTGAACTGACAGAGGGAGCACACGTTATTGAACCCAATTCAACATCACGCCAAGAAGTACAGTCGCTTTATCAATACTGGAAGCAACACTACCCCGAAGCTGGTGCGGTCTACTGGCAAACACGTACTTGGACCATGTTAGTTTGGCAGCCAATTACCATCGCTTTAGTCAGTACTTATTATGTCGAACACGTACCGTCAATCAGCACAATGAAACAAGCGGTAAATCTTGATAACGGTGTTGTTGGACAGTTTGATTTTGCTGAACACGATTGGCTACTTGGCGACCAACATCAGCGCTTAGCCATTGCCGCCAAAGAGCTAAAATTACTTCTTGCCGATTTAGCGCGACAACTCAATGATGTATGCAGAATGAGCCCAGCCACTCAAGAGAAGCTGCTTGCTGACACTGTGATGGAAATGTTGCTTCGCGGACTCAATCATATGGTCAGCGTAAATCTACTAACCAAAGAACAACTGCACCCTACGTTTGCTCATGAACTTCAGCATTGGCAACAGGCTCTGGAATTGCCGCTTACTCGCTTTGGACGGCTCGATGTCTCCATCGAGGGGGAATATTTCGTCCAACGACGCGCCTGCTGCATGCATTACCGACGTGCAGACGGTGATTATTGCCAAGGGTGTCCTCAAAAGAAATAACATAACATTAGTAAAAGCTTTGATTTATATGAAGTATTTATTCTCTACCAAAAACTGATGATATTTCGTTACAAGATATTGATTAAGAGATAACAAATGATAACTCATATCAATATCATTTAGACTGTATTTCTCCACGCAGTTGCAATACAATAACCGCGCTTCCAATGCAGACATGAAAACGGTAACACGACTCGTTTAATGCCATTCTTTCTGACTCGATTCGCTGCGTTAACTCCGCAAATCAGTAGCAGACATTTGGAACCCGAATTCAACTAAATAACTGGTACTTTCTACTAGAAAGCAGAAGGCTCTTGAAATGAACAAAACGGCTCTTCGCCTGACCTTGTGTTCGCTCCCACTGCTGTCCGTAAGCAGCTTCGCGACCGCCAACGATCTTAATAGTGCTCGAAATGTCGAGGCGCAAACCATCACGCAAAGTGCACAAAGCCAAACTCGCATCAACAAAAGTAGCGATAAAGCATTTGAACTGAAGTCTGATATCGCGATGCTTGAGCAAGAAGTGGCGAACTTAGAAGTATACGAAAAGCACTTGCAAGCCGTTGTTGCTAATCAAGAAGAAGAGATGGCTAGTATTGATACTCAGTTAGAGCAAATCAGTGCAACTCGCCAAGGTGTTGTGCCATTGATGTATCAAATGCTTGCAGGGCTTGAAGCACATATTAAGCAGGACAAACCAATTCGAATTGATACACGTCTAGCAAGACTTGAAGAGTTGAAGGCTTTGATGCCTCAAGCTGATGTCAGTGATGCAGAAAAGTACCGTCGTATTTTAGAAGCGTATCAGATTGAAATGGACTACGGCATTAAGCTAGGCAGTTACCGAGGCCTTATCCATGTTGGCAACGACATTGAAGCTGAGCAGCTTTATTTAGGCCGCCTTTCTCTGGTCGCTCGCAGTCTAGACAGAAACCAATATTGGTCATGGGATATCAACCAAAACCGCTGGGTTGCCGTTGATAGTGCGTTAGCCCCACAGATTGACAAAGCCTTTGCTATTGCTCACAAGCAAGCGTCTCCATCGCTTGTTGAACTTCCAGTATCATTGACCCCAGCGACTCAAACACAGGATCCTAGCTAATGCGTACGTTATCATTGCATAAATTTCCGCTTATGGTTGCGCTGCTAAGCCTTGGATTAGCACAACCTTCTTTAGCCGCTGAGAGTCTAACTTCAAAAGCCAAAACTGCTCAGCAACAAGAGAGTCAGCACAATGCAGACCGTGAAGCTGAGTTTAAGAAGCAAGAGCAGCAACTAGCGGTCCGTAAAGCTGAGCTAGAGAAACGTAAAGCTCAACTGGACGTAAGCATTGAATCACTCAGCACTGCATTTTCTGATAATGAGCGCACCTTGGCAGAGCAACAAAAGAAGCTGCATTTAGAAACAGGCAGTTTAGGTGAACTGTTTGGCGTAGTCAGACAGTCAGCCAAAGAGCTGCAAGTGGAACTCGATCATTCTGTCGCGAATACTGAGCAAGCTAAGCAAATCGCTGACATCAATGGTATCGTCGCGGCGAAAACACTGCCATCCATTCAGGAGCTGACGGGACTGTGGCGTGCTTATCAAGCCCAAATAGCCTCCAGCGCAACTTACGCCAACGTCCAAGTTCCATTTGTCGCTGGTAACGGTGAAATCACCCAACTCGATGCGGTTCGTTTAGGAAACTTTGCTTTGCTGTCTAACCATGGTCCTATTGATTGGGATGGCAAGCTGGCTAGTGATTTCCCTCGCCTTCCTAAAAACGTTCCGACCTCAACGGATGCAGCTGGTATTGTGACAGGCCAAACCGCCGCCCTTATCGACCCAAGCCGTGGTGATATCTACAAGCAGCTGGCGGATAACCCGACCTTAACCGAGCGATTCGAACACGGTGGTATTGTCGGTAAGATCATTGCAGGGCTCTTTGCTCTAGGCATGATCATCGCTCTATATAGAGCAGCTGTTCTGATTACCACTGAGCAAAAGATCAACAAACAACTAAAATCACCGAACACTCCTACTGATAACCCACTAGGCCGTGTTCTTAGTGTCTACAACAGCGAGAAACAGCTTCATGTTGAAGCACTTGAGCTACGACTGCTTGAGTCCATCATGGATGAGCAACAGCACCTTGAACGCGGTCTAAGCATGCTTAAGCTATTGGCAGCTCTGGCACCAATGCTAGGTCTGTTAGGTACAGTTACCGGTATGATCGAAACCTTCCAAGTTATTACCCAATTTGGTAATGCCGAGCCCCGCGTCATGGCGGGTGGTATCTCTATGGCATTGGTCACAACCGTACTCGGTCTGATTACTGCGATGCCACTACTTCTTGCTCACAACTTACTGAGTTCTAAAGCCGAAACGATTCGCAATATCCTAGAACGTCAGAGTGTTGGTCTTGTTGCAGAGCAAGCCGAAGCCCAAACCATTGAGCATAAGGAAGCGTATGCCGCATAACCTATTCAGTTGGCTACCCGGTAGCGAGCATCTGAACCAGTTTATGACGCAAGGTGGGCCTGTATTATGGTGGCTCGCCGCGGTGGTGTTTATTTTTTGGTTAGTGGCCTTTGAACGAGTGATCTATTTCGCCAAGGTCTTTCCTACCGAGAAAAAAAACTGGGTTGAGAAATGGGTAGCGCGTCAAGATCATTACTCTTGGTATGCTCAGTCACAGCGCAATGCCATGCTAAGTGAAGCAGAGAATAAGCTTAAGCAAAACTTAAACTTGTTGAAGTGCCTACTTAGCTTATGTCCCATGCTGGGACTGCTTGGAACGGTCACCGGTATGATCACAGTATTTGACACCCTGGCCGCTCAAGGTAGCGCACAGCCACGCTTAATGGCAGCCGGTATTTCAATGGCGACGATTCCGACTATGGCAGGCATGGTCGCCGCACTCTCGGGCATGCTCGCCTATTCACGTATTCAAAAATGGAGTAGCAAAAGCCTACTTCAACTTGAACAGTTACTTAGAAGTGAGCGTCACTTGTGTTCCAATGTGGCTCACTCAGGAGACTCTCAATGAGATTAGGTCATCGTAGAAAACAGACCGAAGAAGCCAATATCGATATGACGTCAATGCTCGATATTGTATTTATCATGTTGATCTTTTTTATCGTCACCAGTTCATTCGTTCGTGAGTCTGGCGTTGATGTTAATCGACCACAGGCAAGCCATGCCGTTAGCCAGAAAGATGCAGGGATCTTTGTAGCCATTACTTCTGCTAACGATATCTACATTGATAAACGTCGCGTGGATGTGGAACGTGTGCAAGCAACAATTGAGAAACTGTTGTTAGAACAACCTAATGCTTCGATGGTCATTCAGGCTGACAAGCACGCTTTCAACGGCACTGTGGTAGAGGTGATGGACAGCGCTAAAGGAGCAGGAGTCACGAAGATTGCATTGGCAACGGAGAGCCCATAATGGTTCGACTACTGGCTAGTGTCCCACTTGCAGCCGCGTTAGCTTTTGCCCTGTTCTCTTTTATGAGTTGGATGATCGATATAGGGCCTAAAGCTAAGCCCGATGATAAGCCAAGGCTGAGTTATGATTTAGTGATGGTGGAACCAGATAGTGAAACAGCAAGGCGTCAACGTGTGCTCCCTGAGCCACCAAAAATGCCTTCAACACCTCCCTCGGCAGCGGTGGTAGAACAAAGCTCACAGGTATCAAGTGTACAAACACCTAGTACACCTCAACTACCCAATATCGCCATTTCAACTCAAGTGGCGGGTGTGGCGCTTAATGCTCCAACCGTTCCAGATATAGGTCAAAACCAGCAAGTCATGCCATTACACCGTAAAGAGCCTCGCTATCCACGTCGTGCATTGCAACGTAATATCGAAGGTTATGTGGTGATGTCTTTTACTATCGATGAAAGTGGTCGCCCGACGGATGTTCAAGTGGTGGAAGCAAAACCAAGACGAATGTTTGAACGTGAGGCGATGGTGGCGCTTAAACAATGGAAATATCAACCAATGATTGTGAATGGCAAAGCGACTCCGCGCATCGGCCAAACCGTCAAATTAGAGTTTAAGTTAAATCAATGATAAAGCGTCTATTTGTTATCTCCGCCCTAGCTCTGAGCAGCCTCTTAGTGACCACTAGCGTAGCTGCTGCCCCGCAACTTGGTATGCGAACAGCAACGCAAGTTTCCAAGGCCTATGAGCTGGAGCAAGAGGATAAACTGAGCGAAGCCATTAAGCTCTTAGAGGGACTAAAGCCGAGTGCCAATTACGACAAAGCGTATGTGGCCCGCATGCTAGGCATCTATTATTGGCAAGCAGAACAAGCTGACAAAGCCGTTAAACAGCTGCAAATAGCCGTGAGTACGGGTGCATTCGAAGATGAACAAGGTTGGCAAACGGAACGTATGCTGGCAGAACTATTACTCTCTGAAGATAAACCTGAGCAAGCCTTAGTGCACTTCAATCAGCTGACCAAAAGCGCTGAAGCAAACAACATCAGTAAAGACCAAATCACCGGAGTATGGCTCAATAAAGCGCGAACTCATTACTTATTGCAGCAATGGAAACCTTTATTGGCGGCAATTAATGAATATCACAAGCGTGACAATACCCCTAAGCTACAGCCATTGAGTTTGCAATTAACAGGTGAGATGCAGTTAAAACGCTTGAAGAGTGCGATTTTGACGACACAAAAGTTATTGGCGTTACAGCCGGATAACCTAATGTGGTGGCAGCAGTTGAGCTCACTCTATATGCAAACTAGGCAGTACAAATTAGCACTGGCAACCTTGGTATCCGCCGAACGCGCTGGTATTAAGTTACCAGAGAATCTTCAGGTCAGTAAAGCTCAGCTTTATTCTCAGCAAGGTATTCCCGAGAAAGCTGCTCAGTCCTATGCCAATTTGCAAGTTAAAGAGAGCGATATTGATACCATTATCAAGCAGGCAAGGCATTGGCAAATGGCTCGTGAATGGTCCAATGCTCAAACTGCATGGCTGGCAGCAGCAAGACTTAACGGTAAGTACTATGAAGAGGTGGCAAGGTTGGAGCTTCAGCAAGGCGCATTCAAGCAGGCGCTAAGTTCACTCAACAAAGTCACTGACATTAATCAACAAGAGAAACTGTTACTGCAAGTGAGAGCTTATGTGGGCCTGAAAGATTACGCCAAGGCGACCAAGGTTGCTCAAGCAGCGCATAGAGAAAAGCCAACCACGCAAACCGCAGACTGGTTGCAGTATTTAGAACAAATGAGTCAACCTCGCTAACACGAAAAAACCCAAGCTCAGCTTGGGTTTTTTATTGCTCTTTCATTTTCAAATGTCAAAACTAAACACTTTCGACATCATTTTGTCTGATGCGAGCAGCTAGCTGTTTGTAACGGTCAGCTATCGTATCACCAAAGACCGGATCGTCTTCAGTCACCGTCCATTGGCTTTCTACTACTTGCCAATCTTGGGTAGTAAACCGTTTTTCGATCAAAGGCAGTACGGATTGTTCTTCCAAATCAAGGTGGCGCTTTTGATCTTGAATGAACTCTGATAAACGCCCCATGAATACTTCCTGAGGTACCACTGAGTCTTGGAGAATCATCTCGACAACATCTAGAAAAGCATGCGTCTTCTCTGACAGTTCTAGATGGTCGGTCTCAAGGTTCTCTACTTGTTCTTGAGCACCGTATTTTTCAATAAAGTAGTGATAGAGAATGTCTTCTTTGGGGTGATGTATTTTTTCAGAATGATTGGCTAAGTAATCGACGATCTCTTTGACGATACTGTAGTTAATTGGCTGCTCTTTTTCTAATAAGTGCAATTTTCGATTTAAAATCGCGAGCAATCGCACCATATAGCCGTGCTCGCGTCTAATCCTTTCGATCATCATGATCCTTCTCCCTAATTTTCCATACTCTTTGTAAGTGTATAAGAGAAAGTAGGATCATGTTTTGAGGATGCTCGAAAAACCACCAATTGACTAAGAATGCTTAATCCAGCTGTGGTTGCCAATCAATAGGTCGCTTACCCATACTTTGAAGTATTTGATTTGTTTTAGAAAAGTGGCCGCTTCCGAAGAAGCCTCTGTGTGCAGACAATGGGGAAGGATGAGGCGCAGTCAATACGTGATGTTTGCTACGGTCTATCATCTTACCTTTCTTTTGAGCATGTGAGCCCCATAGCAGGAAGACAATGCCTTCACCGTTCTGATTCAAAGCTTCTATAACTCGGTCAGTAAATGTCTCCCAACCTAATTTAGCATGAGAATGTGCCTGCCCTTGTTCCACAGTCAAGACTGTGTTTAACATCAGCACACCTTGCTCTGCCCAGCTCTTTAGATAACCGTGCGCAGGTATCTCAAAACCCTCAATATCTTGAGCGAGCTCTTTATACATATTGACCAAAGAAGGTGGTGTCTTTACGCCTGGTAAGACGGAAAAACAAAGTCCGTGAGCCTGATTAGGTCCGTGATAGGGATCCTGCCCCAACATCACCACATTCACATCCGAGAATTCAGTAAATCGAAATGCATTAAATACATCTTGAGCAGGAGGGAAAACAACCTTCCCTTGAGAACGCTGTGCTTCAACATACGCCATGGTCTGTTGAAAGTACTCTTGCTGCTTTTCATTACCGATTACGTCGTGCCATGTGAGTGTTGTCATTGTGGGTCCCTGAAGATGAATACTTCAGGTAGTCTATCACTCAACGAAGGGTCACCACTACTGTCAATTTGGCGTATCGCCATGCACTTTTCCTCGCCAGAGGCAGTGCTTATTAGATTATTTATCGTTCAATGATTAGGATGCTTTATCTGCGGTGTTCGGTAATGACCTTGACCATGAATATGTCGGTTTGGGGTCGGAAAGCGAGTAGAACGCGTAGCATTTGGCCTAGGAGTTACTGGACGAGTCATAATGGCACCTACCTTATCGAATCACACATTTATGCAACATGCATGTAACATAGTATGAAAGAAAGATGCCAAAATGCCATGTAGTACACGAAAAAATCAGCAATTTATTGAAAAATGTCTCAATTGTTGGATCTCATCAGGCCAAATAGTGGGCTCTATTGTTTCTAAAATCAATGGGATAGAATCAAATCGTTGATCTTGCATAATGTACTCAAAGCACGCCCACCCAATCTCTCCTTTACCAAGCGAGTGATGCCTATCGACCTTACCTCCCAGTGGGATCTTTGAATCATTAAGGTGCATGGCTCGCAAATAGTGCATACCAACAATTCGGTCAAACTCTGCGAAAGTGTGCTCGCATGCCTCTTTAGTTCGTAAGTCGTAGCCAGCCGTAAAGGTATGACAGGTATCAAGACATACGCCGACCCTCGATTTATCTTCTACCTTATCAATGATGTGAGCTAAGTGTTCGAAGCGCCAGCCAAGGTTAGTGCCCTGACCTGCGGTGTTTTCAATGACCGCAATGACATCCGGTACTTGTTGATGCGCCAAATTAATGGATTCGGCAATACGGTCTAAACAATCACTCTCAGACAACTTTTTTAGATGACTTCCCGGATGAAAGTTAAGCAGTGTAAGCCCCAATTGTTGGCACCGCTCCATCTCATCGACAAAAGCAGCTCGAGACTTTTCCAGTTTATCCAACTCCGGCGCACCTAAGTTAATGAGATAAGAGTCGTGCGGAAGAATTTGTTCCGCACGGAAGCCGTACTTTTGGCATTCCGATTTAAATCGTTGGATAACCTCTTCGGTCAACGGTTTTGCCACCCACTGTCGCTGATTCTTAGTAAAAAGTGCAAATGCGTTCGCACCGATTTCATTTGCCCTTTGTGGCACATTATCAACCCCACCAGCGGCGGAGACATGTGCACCAATAAATTTTTTCATATGATTGACTACCTGATCGAGTTCACAGTTTTTGAACTGTTATTTAGCGATCTTATACTTTCAGTTTTGGTTATGGAAGCCATTGATTTTACCTAAATAGCTAGCTTTTTAAGGTTGATTTGTTGTTTTATTACTACAAAACATCAATTCAAATAAATTTTAATTATTAAAATATCATTTTAAAGCACCATTTTTAAAGGTTTGATTGACTTCAATCAAAAAATTAACCACAACTTCATTAATGTTTTTTGTTGTATTTTGATCTAAATCAATACTAAAATACCCATAACGGGTTATATATAAGCCAGCTCGACAAGAATTGAAAATTAACACCACAAAAATGCCACTCTGAAAGTGGATTAGGAGATAGTGATGATTCAAGGTATCCAAATTACTAAAGCAGCAAATGACGATCTACTAAACTCAATCTGGTTGATCGACGGTGACAAAAACGAAGCACGTTGCGTTGCAGCAAATGCTGGTTTTGAAGCTGACCAAGTTATCTCTGTTAGTGACCTAGGCGAATACGAAAGCCGCGAAGTAGCAATCGAAGCTGCACCTCGCATCGAAGGTGGTCAACACCTAAACGTAAACGTTCTTAAGCGTGAAACTCTAGAAGACGCTGTTGCTAACCCAGAGAACTACCCACAGCTAACTATCCGTGTTTCTGGTTACGCAGTACGTTTTAACTCGCTAACTCCAGAACAGCAACGTGACGTTATCGCTCGTACATTTACTGAGTCTCTATAATTAGAGACGTGAAGTAAGCAAATACAGAAAAACAGACGCGCAAGCGTCTGTTTTTTTATGTATGTAAAACGGTGTCCGACGCATACAAAAAAACCTCCCGAAGGAGGTTTTCAAAGCACATCAAGCACACACTCATATTTCAGTCATGTCATCCATCTTAGAGATGTCATCCCTGCGTAGGCAGGGATCTAACTAATGCGCTTACAATATCACCGATTAATTCAGTGTCACTCGAGCAAACTTACGTTTACCGACTTGGTAAACCGCTTGGCCCGCAGCTGGAACGAGCTTAGTATCTTCCACTTTCTCGCCATCAATCTTCACTGCGCCTTGACGAATCATACGCATTGCATCCGACGTTGAGTTAACCAGTGCAGCTTCTTTTAAAAGGTTACCAATTGGAAGGCCTGCTTCGAATTCGAATTCTGGCATTTCATCCGGCATCGCGCCTTTTTGGAAACGGTTGATGAACTCTTGCTCAGCCGCATCGGCATCCGCTTCAGTATGGAAGCGTGCAATGATTTCCTTCGCAAGTAGAATCTTAATATCACGAGGGTTTGCACCACTCTCAACATCGGCTTTGAACTGTTCAATCTCGCCTAGAGGACGGAATGACAGCAGCTCATAGTAGCTCCACATTAGCTCATCAGAGATAGACATGATTTTACCAAACATCTCCGAAGGCGCTTCGCTGACACCGATGTAGTTGTGTGCAGACTTGGACATCTTCTTCTCGCCGTCCAAACCCACTAGAAGCGGCATAGTCAGTACAACCTGTGGTTTCTGACCGTGTGACTTTTGAAGCTCACGACCCATTAATAGGTTGAACTTCTGGTCTGTACCACCAAGCTCTACATCCGTTTTCATCGCTACTGAATCGTAACCTTGTAGCAGTGGATACATAAACTCATGAATTGCGATTGGCTGGTTGTTGCCATAGCGCTTTTTAAAGTCATCACGCTCTAGCATACGAGCTACAGTTTGGTTGGCTGCAAGGCGGATCATACCCTCAGCACCCAGTTCTGATAGCCACTCAGAGTTAAATGCGATCGTCGTTTTCGCTGGATCTAAGATCTTAAACACTTGCTCTTTGTACGTTTCAGCGTTACGTAAAACGTCTTCACGAGTTAGCGGTGGACGCGTCGTGTTTTTGCCCGTAGGGTCACCAACCATACCAGTGAAGTCACCGATTAAGAAAGTCACATCATGGCCTAGATCTTGGAATGCACGTAACTTATTCAAAATTACTGTGTGGCCTAGGTGAATATCTGGTGCTGTAGGATCGGCACCCAGTTTGATGCGTAGAGGACGGTCCTCTTTTAACTTAGCAATCAGTTCTTCTTCTGGAATTAGCTCGTCAACACCACGTTTGATCTCAGCCAACGCTGCTTCAAGGTTCGCCATTCTTGTTCACTCCCACAGATTTGGCAAAAATATAATAGTTGGACATCTTACTTGAATAGCGATGTTTTTTGAAACCAGTTAGACTAATTGGTTTAGGAAATTTCAAAAATAATGTTGAATTGAACTCTCATGGTATCTGTTTTTAAGCGCCTGCCTTGGCTTCACCGTGCGCTCATCGCCTTTTTTACGGCACTAATCGTTATTGCCCTGTTCCTGCCAGACGTTACTGAGCTGGATGATGGGAATGACCGACTTGAAGTCGGCAAGCATTACGCCCTAACGATTGACAATAGCGCGTTTCCAATCGGTGATGCCATTCCACCAACCGTTGTACTCAATTGGGAAGAGCATACTGTTCGCTCTGGAGAAAGCGCCGCCATTCTCTTTCAGCGTTTAGGACTGTCGCCACGCTTGCTGCATGAGTTAATTTATACCAATAACGATATAAAACAGCAGCTCTCAAAATTGAGACCGGGAGATAAGCTAACATTCGGATTCGACGAGAACAGCGACTTTATCCAGCTAAAACGTAGAATTAACGACTACGAAACGTTCAAGATCACTCGTACTGATGACGGATTTACCTCAACTTGGGATAAAAAAGAGGTCGACTATCAATACAATTACGCACAAGCACAAATTTCATCTAACTTCTGGAACGCTGGGATTTCAGCAGGATTGACTGCCAATCAAATTATGGAGTTGGCTGGTATTTTTGGTTGGGATATCGACTTCGCGTTAGATATTCGCTCCGGGGATAGTTTTCAATTGCTATACCAAGAAAAAGTCGTGGAAGGTGAAGTGATCGGCCGTGGCAAAATTATTGCTGCGATTTTTAAAAACCAGGGCGATACCTTCAAGGCGATACTAGACGATAAGACGGGTAACTATTACGACGAAAATGGTCGCGCAATGAAGAAAGCGTTCTTACGTTCTCCACTCGATTTTCGCCGTGTAACCTCAAACTTTAACCCAACTCGTCGCCATCCAGTGACCGGAAAAGTTCGCGCCCACCGAGGCACCGATTATGCCGCACCAGTCGGCACACCAATTTGGGCAGCCGGTGACGGTATTGTCCAGAAATCCAGTTATAACCAGTTCAATGGTAATTATGTATTCATCAAACACAGCAATACGTATATCACCAAGTACTTACACTTGACGAAACGAACCGTAAAAACCGGACAACGAGTAAAACAAGGTCAAACTATTGGTACACTTGGCGGAACAGGTCGTGTAACTGGTCCTCACCTTCACTATGAATTCTTAGTAAATGGCGTCCATAAGAACCCGAGAACGGTGAAACTGCCGCAGTCTAAGTCGTTAACAGGTAAAGCTAAGCAGACTTATCTAGCCAATGCTGAGAACCGACTCAATACTTTAGATAGATACAGTGAACTGTTATACGCCAATAACTAAGTTCAAAAATCAGAATACCAAAATAGAAAACCCTAGCGAATAGCTAGGGTTTTCTATTTAACTGCGGCTTAATAGCTAGAGCTTAGTGCGGCTTATTTGGTGTATCGCGATACATCTCTTCAATTTCGTCTTGGTAGCGATCGTTGATCACTTTACGGCGAAGCTTTTGCGTCGGTGTTAGTTCCCCTTTATCCATAGAGAAACCCGTCGGCAACAGCTTGAACTTTTTCACCTGTTCAAACTTAGCCAGCTCTTTTTGAAGTTCAGTAATACGCTTCTCAAACATCTCAACCACGTCGTTATGCTTAATCAGCTCAAGACGGTCATGATATTTAATATTGAGCTCTTTAGCGTACTCTTCTAGCGTATCAAAACATGGCACGATAAGCGCAGAAACGAATTTACGGGTATCGGCAATTACAGCAATTTGCTCGATGTAATGGTCTTTACCAATCGCACCTTCAATCGCTTGTGGGGCAATATACTTACCATTTGAGGTTTTCATTAGCTCTTTAATACGGTCAGTGATAAACAGATTACCTCGTTCATCAAATTGGCCCGCGTCGCCAGTTTTTAAGAAACCATCAGCATCAAACGTCTGCGCGGTTTCTTCCGGCAATTTATAGTAGCCACGCATAACCATTGGTCCGCGAACTAATATTTCATTGTTCTCGCCAATTTTCACTTCCGCACCAGGCATCGGCATACCGATAGAGTCTGGGTTATAACAAGTGTCGTCCCAGCACGAGACGGTTGCCGTTGTTTCGGTCATACCATAGCCAAGCTTGACATTGATACCAATGGCTTGAAAGAAGCGGCCAATAGTTTCATCAAGTTTAGCGCCACCACAAGGCATAAAGTTAATACGTCCACCTAGTAGCTCACGTAACTTGCTCAACACCAACTTGTCTGCCAATGCATGGCTCTTCTTAAGAATCAACGAAGGCTCAGCATTGTCCTGACGGCACTGTGCCATTTTCGCACCCATGTTGACCGCCCAGGTAAACATGATCTTGCGATGAACAGGCGCTTTAGAAACACGTTCATGAATGGCTGAGAAGATTTTTTCGTAGAAACGAGGCACCGCACTCATCACTGTAGGACGAATCTCACTCAATGCATCGCGAACTTGCATTGTATCTTGTAGATAGCAGTTGGTGCCGCCTTGATACAATACATAAAACGTCCAAGCACGCTCGAACACGTGTGACAGCGGTAAGAAGCACAATGATACGTCTCGATCTGTAAGACTTAATCTTGCATCATGACCTTTCAACTGTGCTGCGATGTTAGCATAATCTAGCATAACGCCTTTAGGTTGACCTGTGGTACCAGACGTATAAATCAGCGTTAGCAGATCGTCGTAATTGGCCTGTTCTAGTCGCTCTGATAGCGTAGACTGCTGTTCAATGCTGGCATCAGACATAAAGCTTTGCCAACTCACACTGAAGTCATTTTCAGCCAGAACGATGTCATCACTCATCGCAACAATAAGCTCTAGCTGGCTGCACTCTTCATAGATAGATAAAGCCGCGTCATACTGCGCTTGCTCGCCAACGAACAAGATACGAACGTCTGCGTTCTGAACGATATAGCTGGTTTGAGCTGGGGTATTTGTAGGATATAGCGGTACGGTTACCGCGCGAATTTGCAATGCTGCTAAGTCAGCAATTGTCCACTTCGGCATGTTATTGGAAATGATGCCGATTTTGTCTTGAGGTTGGATTCCTTTTCCAAGTAGAGCCAGAGATAACGCATCAACGTTTACCCCAAACTCCTTCCAGCTAATCCCTTGCCACACATTGTTGATTTTATGTCGTAAGGCGATCTTATCGCCACCTTGTGCGATTCGGTCACGAATCTTCTTTACAATATGGAAATCTAAATTAGCCATGTTCTATCTTTACCTTTTGGCTTACACATGTAAGCTTTTTGAGCGCACAAGTGTACCTATGCTCGTAAAAAAGGCAACCGACCTATATCAAAGTTATCAATAATAGTTATCGGTTTAATCATTCAATGATAATAACTTTCTGTAAAAACTAAAAAAGCCCTGTACAGATACTGCTCAGGGCTTGCTTTAGAAAGTTGTAATAGACTATGACAACGCGACAACTTCGCCGCAGATGACCATCAGCTGGTCACGCAACCAGATGTGACCTTTATCTTTCTCACTCGACTCGTGCCAGCTTAAGTAGCCGCTGATTTTAGTGTTTTCTAATGGCAGTGAAAGCACTTGTAGCTGTTCTTTATTGACCGCATTTTCTACCAGCCAACGTGGTGCGATAGTAACAAGCTCAGATTGACCAACCACATACAGTACATTGCTTAAACTTGTACCTTCATAGGATGCTTGGCACTCCAGTTCACGATACGCTTGCTCAGAGAAACTACGCACGCCGTGTACCTTAGATAACTTCGCGTGCTTTTCATGTGCTAACTGAGCAGTGCTCACTACCCCATGAATTCGTGGGTGATTCTTGGCAGCAACTACAACCAGTTCATCTTGGAAGATCTCTGTGCTAGAGAAGCCTTGTGCATCATAACGAGCGTAATCAATGACAAAATCAATCTCTTGATAACGCATGCGATCTGCCAGTTGACGGTCAGCTTCAGCGTCCAAGTGCAATTGAACGTGAGGCGCTTGCTCAGAAATAGTGTGCATGATTTTTGGAGCAAAACGCATATCACATGGAGAACAAATCGCCATTTTGAACAGGCGAGTTGATGTTTCTGGTGTAAAAATAGAACTCGGTAGTTCATTACGAATCAATTGCAATGCCTGACGCACAGGACCAAACAGCTGACGAGCACGTTGCGTTGGCTGAATACCACGACCCTGACGCATAAATAACTCATCGTTGAACATCACTTTAAGGCGCGCAACGGCATTACTAACTGCTGGTTGCGACATACCTAAATTGTGTGCCGCGCGAGTGATATTCTGCTCTTGCATCACTGCGTCGAAAACAGTCAATAGGTTTAGATCTACGCCGCGTAATGTGCTTTCCATGCGGTAGCTAGCGATAGCGCTCATAGCATCTTTTTTGTCTAACATTTAGTAAGCCTCGTGTAATTTCAATCTCGAATATGTGAGTAAGGATTAATGGTTAGCAACAGGAGTTGTTTACTCGCTACCACTACGTACCTTACAACGTTCTATTAATCCTCTGCATAGTTCGAGGACAAAACAAACTATCTACTAATAACAAACCCAACACCAACAAGTTTGACAAAGAATCACCAAATTTTATCGAGATAAATACATTATCCATTAACAACAATAAGTTACATTATATATAAAAAAAGATAAATTACATTTTTAATAACTTTTGTCCGTTACAACATCTAAAACCATAACTAGCAAGTATATCTGCTGCAGTTTACAACGTATTAGCTGTATCTAACTACCATATAGAACAATTTCCAAAGTATTTAAATAATAGATACATCATATCTATTATTTGAAGATTATTAATACCCACAGTAAATACAACAACGGACACTACATGTCTGTAAGCGCAAAAAAGCCGCTCAATGCGGCTTTTCGTTAAAGTGATAAAGGTGGATAAATAGTCGTCAGACAGAAGCGTAACTCGGAAAATCAACCTTCTCCCATAAACGATGACGTAGTTGTTGGCTACAATCCCAGTTTCCAGCTAATAGCCACTCTGTAATCTCGTTAGCAACATCGGGATAGGTTACTCGTTCGGCTTGCTTTTCATCTAACCAAGCACGGATGACCGATGCATCAAGGAAGTCCATGGACTGCGCAAGCCCCAAGCTTTCAAGCGTTGCGGCATTACTTTGTTGTTCAAACTGACCATCAAGTGGTTTCACCAATAACTTCTTACCTAAACTCAGCGCTTCAGACGGCAACTCAAATCCACCATTGGCAATCACCCCTTGGCAGCGGTGTAGATCGCGCTGAAACTGCTCATGGCTAAGTGGCTTCATCAAAATATTTTCGACTTGTTGTTGCTCAATATTCTCAGGGTGATAACAGATAAAGCGCTGATTTACGAAGCGCAAGAGTACATCGATAATGGTTTGCGTGTTTTCAAAAGGTAGATAAATTAACACGAAATCTTCTGAGGTCACATCATGTCCGTTGGTATGAACAATAGGCGGTAAGATAGGCTGGCCGAAATGATACCAATGCAGACCCAGTTGATACTGAGAAGGTGCAAAATGCTGGATAACCGAGTCATCAATCCAATTCGCCCCCTTTTGTGGCACATCAAATAGAAACGCATTTTGATGGCTGATGCTGACCGTTGGTACGTTCTGAGAACGTGCTGCCCAAGCCGTGATTGGCTCAAAGTCGTTGATGACTAAGTCATAGTCCGAGACATCCATTTGTCTCACTTCACTAAAAAAGCTGGTTAAACTATTTTCCATTATTGTTTTCAAGTAATTAACCTTGCCATCCTCGGTGACAAAGCTAAATCCCCGCCGGGTTTGGTAGTCACCAAATTGCTCCATGGAAAAATACTTGTCTCTGTCACGTCCTGAAAATAGGAAATCTACCTCTACATCATGAGACTTCAGTGCCTGAGACATTGCTCTCGCTCTGGCAATATGTCCATTTCCAGTCCCCTGAACACCGTAAAGAATCTTCATCAATATCACCTTTTAAACTAACTCAAGCACGTAACTGATCGATACATGCGCAGCGGATACACCTAAGGCAGCACCAATAACCACATCAGTCAGAAAATGAACCCCGAGCAGAATTCGTGACGCACCAATCAGCAGCGCCCATATCAAGGCAGCGTCATACCAAGCTGGATAGAAGTGCCCGATTATTGTTGCCATTAGAAACGCCGCTGCGGTATGTCCTGAAGGCAAGCTGTAACGATCAGAAGGTGTGATGAAGGCCTGAAGAAGATGAGAGAACTCTTCAGGACGGCGGCGTTTAAAACTGTTTTTCGTTAGCCAGTAGATCGGTAGCTCAATGGCGAAAGCCAGCAACGCAGCGGCAAAGAACAAACGCCCTACCACATCGTCCAAAGACCAAATCATCAACCCAAGTATTAGGTAAAGATGACCATCTCCAGTTCTGGACACCCAACGGCTGATCTTAGCGACCGGAGCATTAAAACGATGCTGCAAGCAAAACAATGAAAAAGCTAAATCCATTCGCGCAATTGGCTCAATGGTTCTCATAACTCACTCCTTGTGATAACGAGTAACTCATGATCAAAAAGTAGTCAGCTACAATGACAATTAGGTGACGATTTATTGGAGAAATGATGAAAGTTAGTGGCTGAGGAACCCAGCTCACTAACTTGTAGAAGGGAAGTAAGGCGTATTGTGTTTACGCGAATTAGATTTCTTCGTGCTTGTGGACTAATCCCCAGTCGGCCAATATGGCGTACGCCGATGGAATCATAAATAACACCAAGGCTGTCGAAGCAAAAATACCAAACACGATAGAAATAACGAGCGGCTGAATAACCTGAGCTTGCAAGCTGGTCTCGGTAAGCAGAGGCAGTAAACCCGCCGCCGTCGTCATTGACGTTAAGAACACCGCACGAAAGCGCTCACGGCTCGCCTTAACCACAGAGTCATGCACTGAATCGCCTTCATCCACATGGTGACGTATGTACTGCACCAAAAGAATCGAGTCATTCACTACGATACCGGCTAACGACACAAATCCCATAATACTCGGCATACTCATTGAATGTCCTAACAGCAAGTGCCCCCATACCACACCGATAAAGGCTAAAGGAATCGCCAACATAACCACAAAAGGTTCAAGGTAACTTCTGAACTGGTAACTCAGAATGGTGAATACGCCAAATAATCCTAATAGGAAACCTTTCGCCATTGATGCTCCAGTTTCTGCACTGTCTTTGGTTTCCCCTTCGAAATCGAATCTCAAGCCTGGATATTCTTGCTGTAGCTTGCTGACTTCTTCAGCGCGGAACTGACTGATAATATCGGTCGAGCTAGCTTTAGATGCGTCAACATCACCAAATACGCTCACAGTTCTCAAACCGTCAACACGTTGGATACGCACATAGTTACGCTGAAAATCTAACGTCGCGACAGAAGCCAGAGGAACTTGTGAACCGTCCGCTAAGAAAATCGGGAAATTAGCAAGCTGCTGGATATCACCAATATCTTGCTTGTTGAGTTTCACCTCAATCTTAATGTTCTCCACCCCTACCTGTATTTCATCGGCAGTTTGACCAAAAAACGCGGCTCGAAGCTGGCTAGCAATCAGCTGACCATTAACACCAAAGCTCTCGGCACCCGGGCGCAATTTGACCAGGATTTCTTCTTTACCTAAACGCATATCGTCCAAAACACCACTGACACCATCAAACTCATTCAAGTATTGCTGTATCTCAACGGACGCCGCTTTTAGCATGTCTAGGTCATCATGCTTAATGCGAATTTCCAATGCACGGCCACCCGGCCCCATTGTCGGTTGCTTGAAGACTAATGAGATCGGATCAGCAAGCTCTCCTACATCTTCTCTCCAAGCCGCAATAAAATCATCGATCAAGGTATTTCGCTGCTCTGCACTGAGCAAATCCAGTCTCACAGTAGCAATATGTGGCCCTGATTCGTTGGCATCACGGTTGGTATTGAACTGACTAGTAATTTGTTTTACCAGTGGTTCGCCACCTTCCATTTCGTCGCTCCACTGCTTGTTCAGTTTTTCAGCCGACGCTACGATTTTATCAACAACACGCTCTGTTTGAGACAAGGAAGCTCCTGGTGGCAGGATGATCCTCGCTTCAGCAATATCGCCATCTAATGAAGGGAATGGGTGGAACTTCACTACTCCACCAGCGATTAAGCTTACCGAGATAAGTAACATCGCAAAAACACTACCCATAAACGCATAGCGGTAGGAAACAACCTTATCGACCGCATTCACCAATGTTGTATTGCGAAAATGCTCAAACCGCTCGAGTAACACGCGCTTGAACTTCACGGGAGGCTTATCTTTATTATGCTTATGCAGCGAGTGAGACAAGTGGTTAGGCAAAATCAAAAATGCTTCAACCAGACTAAGCGATAACACCAAAATCAACACTTGTGGCACAGCACGCAGTACCGCCCCCATTTCCCCTTGCAGGAAGAGTAAGCTGCCGAAAATACACACGGTTGTCAAAAATGAGGAGATAACGCCGGGTAGAACTTTCTTCACCCCATTGATGACCGCATCATCGATACTCTGTCCTCGGTCGAGATGAGATTGAATCGACTCAGCGATAACAATAGCATCATCCATCATGATACCGATGGCCATTAACAGCCCAACTAGCGACATGATATTGATCGACAGCCCGAGGTTAGCCATCAAGAAAAGACCACCAAGAAACGCCACCGGTAAGCCAGCGGCAACCCAAAACGAATAACGGAAACTAAAGAACAACCACATCGTCGCAAAGACCAATAAGATCCCCTGCCAGCCATTCTTGACCATCATGGTCAGACGATCCCAAAGTACCGATGACATATCGTTGGTCATTTCTAACGTCACGCCTTCTGGTGCGATAAGTCGTTGTGCATCCACAAACTTGGTGACCTGCTCTTTTACACGCAGCGCATCATCTTCTTTGTTTTTACTGATCTTCAGTACTGCAGAGGGCTTACCGTTGAACAATACCTTTTGCTCATCAAGCTCAAAGCGGTCGGTAATGGTCGCTACATCTTTCAGGCGAATAAGTGCACCGCTGGGACTTGAACCGACAACAATAGACTCCAACTCTTGCGGGGTTACTCGTCGTTCATCAAAACGAATTAAGAAGTTTTTGTCTTCAGTTTCAACATTACCACTCGGTAACTTGATGTTCTGATTACCAATTTGCACCGCGATATCGCTGATACTGAGCCCCATTTGGCGCATAATTTGAGTGTTCAACTCCACACGATATTGGTGATCCGAGAAACCGCTCACATCAACAAGTGACACACCATAATCCAGCTTTAGAATGCGCTTGAGCTGCTCGGCGTACGCTTTTAACTCTGGCCAACTAGTGTCTGCTGTAATAGCAACGTCTACGACAGGCTCATTCCAATCCAACTCTTGAACTACTGGAGATTCAATCTCGTCAGGAAAGTCGTTGATAGCATTAATTTGAGTTTGCACATCCACCAGCATGCGGCCGATATCTGCTCGCTCATTGAGTTTAAGCGTTAAACGTGCAGAACCTTCAATCGCTTCACATTTGGTTTCTTCAATATTTGATAGGCCATCGACGGCATCTTCCATTCGTACGCAAAGACTCTCTTCCACTTCCTGTGGCGATGCCCCCGGATAGGTGATAGCTGCCATAATATAAGGCGGGTCAAACTCTGGGAAGGTTTCACGTTTTATGGTCGACAACGACGAGATACCCAATATCAATAATGCCAACATCAGCAAATTGGCAGCAGTTGGGTGCTTAGAGAAAAATCGAATCATTGGCTTGCCTCATCGATGCTTTCTCTAACTAACATTCCTTCAATAGCGGGCAAAATATCGTTCAGAATCACTTTTTCACCTTGCTGTAAGTCACCAGTAATGATCACTTGATTATCCCTACGGTAAGAAACTTGTACCGACCGCATTTCAAGGCGATTTTCATCGTTCATCAAATATATTTTATCGCCGTGCAATGCGCGTTCAGGCACGAGCCAAGAAGGCTGTTTCTGTCCTTCAATGGTTGCTTTTACAAACATCCCATTGACCAGCACAGGCGTACCCGCAAGGCCGTTGTTGCTTGGTAATTGAGAAACTTCTAGAATCACACCTGCTGTCGCTTGGTTGGCATCAACGGTTTCGCTGACACGTGCCACTTTAGCTGGCCACGTTGCCGTAAGGTTTCCACTACTCAGTTCCACAGTGGCTTGCAGCTTATTTAATTCAACGTTACCACTTTGGCTCTCATCCCAATTCAGGGTATTCGACAACAGCTGCAAATCGTGAATCGACAACTGCGCTTCTACTTCCATCACGTCGTTAAGGTGGGCTGTGACCATGGTTTGCTGCAAGTTCACCACTTGGTTTAACTCAGCATCTACTTCCGAAACACGCATCGTAACGGGCAAAACAATACGTGTTTTTTCCAATGAGCGCTTCGCTTCATCTACTTTCGCTTGGTTCACTTTCACCAAAGCTTGGGAGACTCCCCTTTCATCCGGCATCAATGCCAATTGGTTTTCAATATCTTGAACCAGCTTTTTCTGCGACAGCATATTTTGTTTTTGAGTATCGACATCAGACTGAGACGTTAGGCCACGCTTATTGAGGTCCACACGACGCTGGTATTCGTTTTCCGCGAGCTGTAAGCGATTTATCTCAATAGATAGTGTTTGTTTCAGGTTTGTCTCTTCTTGATCTAAACGAGCCAGTTGAGTTTCGCTTGATTTAAGGTCGGCAATCGCCTGTGATAGCTTGAGTTCGTAATCTAAAGGGTCAATACGAAGAATTTCCGTTCCCGCCGCTACCACGGTGCCTTTTTCTAAATTTGGATGCTTGTAAACCACCGCTCCTGTCACCTCAGCGATGGCCTTCCACTCAACTTTCGGTTCAGCTCGACCAAAGCCAATTGCGATAGGCGCTGACATCTGAGGTTCCAGAGTCATGGTATCCACTACTCTTGAGCGATCTCCAGCGGGTTTCGTTGGCACATCGGGTCTCAGGTTTATTGCTGCAATGAGCGCAATTACACCAACTGCAAAGGCAGGAAAAAATAACAGCTTTTTATTTTTAGACGTCATAAGGTCACATTCTGATTAGTCGTTAGTAGGATCACGTAACAGCGCACGCGATAGCAATGAGATGTTGTGTTCGAGCAACTCATCTAGAAAGGCTTCATTCAGTTCGATTCCGTGTAATTGCAACATGGCAGGTGGCGCGACAAACGGAAACACCATGAGTGATATGAACGATACTTTACAAAGCTTCGGATCAATATCATCACGTAAATACCCAGCCTGTTGCAGTCGACCAAACATCAGGTCATGGTCTGGGCGAGCAAGATCAACAAACACTTTTTCAAACAGTCGTCTCTGTGTTGCCGAGGGAGGCATATGCATGATTTGAGCGATTAAACGCGGAAACTGGGGAACTTTGTTCATTTCGTGATAATAGATACGCATAAAATCAAACAAGTTACGATGATCGCCTTTCATAAAAACTTCATCCATTTTGTTTTTCATCGGGGCGATGGTTTCACGAACCATGGTTTCAAATAGCCCCTCTTTGTTGCCAAAGTAGTAACGAATCATCGCAATATTGACACCCGCTCTTTGCGCAATCAGACGAGTCGATACTTTATCGTATGGCATGACAACAAACAGTTCACGAGCATGCTCTAGTAGCTTTTGTCGAGCGTCAGTTTGCTTTCTAGGGCGGCCTACCTTTCTCTTCTCTTGTTCCACAGGCTGCATAATTTAACCTTAATTATTAATCACAAGATTAATTATAGGACTGATACCTTTGCTTTATGCAGAACAATAATTCATCACAATTTAATCATATGATTAATTTACTATTAAAAACGTTAAGACTGCAGCGCTCACTGATCCGATATCCAAGAAAAATCAGATTAACCCTTGACGCATGAGCTTGAGTGCGGTACTAATCTTGTAACTTAATTTTGTGGAATGCATAACAGTGTCATTACGTTTTTCTCTACTCCTGAACCTCCTCCTTATCGTGAAAACATCGCGCGGGTAGGTTGTGGACGAAAAACACCACTAAGAATTATAAAAAAACCCGCTTAGACAAGCGGGTTTTTTTATATCGATTGAACTGGACGTAAACGATTAACCTGTACAAAGAGGAAGCAAACATGAAAGATCAGGTGATAATATTCGACACCACATTGCGTGACGGCGAGCAAGCACTTTCAGCAAGTCTGACAGTTAAAGAGAAACTGCAAATTGCTTATGCGCTCGAGCGTCTAGGTGTTGATGTTATTGAAGCTGGCTTCCCTATCTCCTCTCCAGGTGACTTTGAGTCAGTGCAAACCATCGCTAAACACATCAAAAACAGTCGAGTTTGTGCATTGTCACGCGCAGTGGCTAAAGATATTGATGCCGCCGCTGAAGCGTTAAAAGTCGCAGAAGCATTCCGTATTCACACGTTCATCTCTACCTCAACGGTTCACGTTCAAGATAAATTGCGTCGTAGCTATGACGATGTGGTCGAGATGGGCGTAAAAGCGGTGAAACATGCACGTAACTACACCGACGACGTAGAGTTCTCTTGTGAAGATGCAGGACGCACACCAATCGACAACCTTTGCCGTATGGTCGAAGCCGCTATTGATGCTGGCGCAAGTACCATCAATATTCCAGACACGGTAGGCTACACGGTTCCAAACGAATTCGGTGGCATCATCCAAACCCTTTTCAATCGAGTTCCTAACATCGACAAAGCGATTATTTCGGTGCACTGCCATGATGACTTAGGCATGTCGGTGGCTAACTCTATCGCAGCAGTCCAAGCAGGTGCTCGCCAAATTGAAGGTACCATCAATGGTATCGGTGAGCGCGCAGGTAACTGCTCTCTAGAAGAAATTGCGATGATTATAAAAACGCGCCAAGAACTTCTAGGTGTTCATACTGGCCTGCAACATCAAGAAATCCATCGCACCAGTAAACTGGTTTCCCAGCTATGCAACATGCCAATTCAAGACAACAAAGCAATTGTTGGTGCGAATGCATTTAGCCACTCTTCAGGCATTCACCAAGACGGTATGTTAAAAAACAAAAATACCTACGAGATCATGACGCCGGAATCTATTGGCTTAAAAGACAAAGCATTGAACCTAACGAGTCGTTCTGGTCGAGCTGCTGTTAAGAGTCATATGGATGCTATGGGTTACAACGAGAACGAATACAACCTAGACACGCTATATGAAGATTTCTTAAAGCTAGCGGATCGTAAAGGTCAGGTCTTTGATTACGATTTAGAAGCATTAATGCACTTTGCGAACTTGCGTGCCGAAGACGACTTCTTTAAGTTGAACTATCTAAGCGTTCAATCTGGCAGCATCATGGCGACGACAAGCATCAAGATTCAATGTGGTGACGAAGAGAAATGTGAGGCGGCAGTCGGTAATGGTCCTGTTGATGCACTTTATCAATGTATCTATCGCGTGACGGGTTACGACATTGTTCTAGATAAGTTTGACTTGACTGCAAAAGGTGAAGGCGAAGATGGTTTAGGCCAAGCAGATATTATTGCTAACTACAAGGGTCGCAAATATCACGGTACTGGTGTCTCAACGGATATCGTTGAAGCTTCTGGTCAAGCCCTACTTCATGTTATCAATAGTATTCATCGCGCTGATCAGATTGAAGAGATGAAGCAGAAAAAAGTAGAAGCGGTCTAAGGTAAGCGTTCATTCCCAAGACCATAGGAAAATTTAGCCCCTTGCTGTTGTTGTACAGACAATAGTTTTCAAGGGGCTTAAGAAATATAAGCAAATACAACATTTAAGGAAATTAGCCCCATGGCAGGTACTTACAAGATTGCAGTTCTACCAGGTGATGGTATTGGCCCAGAAGTTATGGCTCAAGCACATAAAGTGTTGGATGCGATTTCAGAGAAGCACAACATTACACTAGAACGTGAAGAATACGATGTAGGTGGTATCGCCATCGATAATCACGGTTGTCCTCTTCCAGAGAGCACAGTGAAAGGCTGTGAAGAATCAAACGCTATCCTATTTGGTTCTGTTGGTGGTCCAAAATGGGAACACCTTCCACCCAATGACCAGCCAGAACGTGGCGCCCTTCTACCACTTCGCAAACACTTCCAACTTTTCTGTAATTTGCGCCCAGCGCAAATTCACGCTGGTCTAGAAGACTTTTCACCTCTCCGTGCTGATATTTCAGCAAAAGGCTTCGATATTGTAGTGGTTCGTGAGTTAACAGGTGGCATCTACTTTGGTCAGCCAAAAGGTCGTGAAGGTGAAGGACCGACAGAAAAAGCGTTTGATACTGAGGTCTACCACCGTTTTGAAATTGAACGCATTGCCAAGATTGCCTTTGAGTCCGCACGTCTTCGCAACAAAAACGTTTACTCCATCGATAAAGCGAATGTTTTACAAAGCTCTATCCTATGGCGTGAAGTCGTTGAAGAAGTCGCAAAAGACTACCCAGACGTCACTCTAAACCACATGTACATCGATAACGCGACCATGCAGTTAATCAAAGATCCGGCTCAGTTTGACATCATGCTCTGCTCTAACATCTTTGGTGACATCATTTCTGATGAGTGTGCGATGATCACAGGTTCTATGGGCATGTTGCCATCAGCAAGTCTTAATGAAAGTCAATTCGGTCTCTACGAGCCAGCTGGCGGCAGTGCACCAGACATCGCTGGTAAGAACATTGCTAATCCTGTGGCACAAATTCTTTCTGCTGCGCTAATGCTTCGTTACAGCTTAGGTGAAGACGCCGCAGCGCAAGACATCGAAGCCGCGGTAAGCAAAGCACTGTCTGCAGGTGAGTTAACGGCGGATCTAGCAGGCGACAAACCAGCACTTAGCACCTCTGAGATGGGTGACAAGATCGCAAGTTACGTATTGAACTCATAATTACAACATCGCCTTCGCTACGCCTTTGAGGGCGTGGCGGAAGAAGCAAGGAATTTAGCAATGTCAAAAACACTATACGAAAAAGTCTACGATGCACACGTCGCCGTAGAAGCGGAGGGTGAAAACCCAATCCTATATATCGATCGTCACTTGGTTCATGAAGTGACATCTCCTCAAGCATTTGATGGTCTGCGCGAAAAAGGTCGCCAAGTACGTCAAGTAGGTAAGACTTTCGCGACGATGGATCACAACGTTTCGACAACGACCAAAGACATCAACGCCTCTGGTGAAATGGCGCGTATCCAGATGGAAACGCTATCCAAGAACTGCGAAGAATTTGGGGTGACACTGTACGATATCAATCATAAATACCAAGGTATTGTTCATGTTATGGGCCCAGAGCTTGGTATTACGCTACCGGCGATGACCATTGTTTGTGGTGATTCACACACCGCCACTCACGGTGCATTTGGTTCATTGGCATTTGGCATTGGTACCTCAGAAGTAGAACACGTCCTAGCGACTCAGACACTAAAACAATCTCGCGCTAAAGCGATGAAGATTGAAGTCAAAGGTAAAGTGGCTCCCGGTGTAACGGCAAAAGATATCGTCCTAGCCATTATCGGTGAAACCACAGCAGCAGGTGGTACGGGTTACGTTGTTGAGTTCTGTGGTGAAGCGATTACTGACCTTTCTATGGAAGGTCGTATGACGGTATGTAACATGGCTATCGAACTTGGTGCGAAAGCAGGTCTTATCGCTCCTGATGAGACGACGTTTGAGTATCTAAAAGGTCGTAAGTTCACTCCTCAAGGCGCTGACTGGGATGCTGCCGTTGAATACTGGAAAACCTTTAAAACCGATGACGATGCTAAGTTTGACGCTGTCGTTACACTAAACGGTGCCGATATAAAACCTCAGGTTACTTGGGGTACCAACCCTGGCCAAGTGATTGCCGTTGACCAACCTATTCCATCACCAGAAAGCTTTGCTGACCCAGTAGAAAAAGCATCTGCAGAAAAAGCGCTGGCTTATATGGGTCTAGAAGCGGGTAAATCACTTAAAGACTACCCAGTAGATAAAGTGTTTGTGGGTTCTTGTACTAACTCTCGTATCGAAGATATGCGTGCTGCAGCCGCTGTCGCTAAAGGTCGTAAAGTCGCAGATCATGTGCAAGCTTTGATTGTCCCTGGCTCAGAGCAGGTAAAAGCTCAGGCTGAAGCAGAAGGCTTAGACTCTATCTTTAAAGAAGCGGGCTTTGAATGGCGCTTGCCAGGCTGCTCAATGTGTCTAGCGATGAACAATGACCGCTTAGGTCCACATGAGCGCTGTGCCTCTACCAGTAACCGTAACTTTGAAGGTCGTCAAGGCCGTGACGGTCGTACACATCTAGTGAGTCCTGCAATGGCAGCCGCAGCGGCTATCGCAGGTCATTTTGTTGATATCAGAGAGCTAGACTAAGAAGGAAACCCACATGTCAGGATTTAAACAACACACCGGCTTAGTCGTACCTTTAGATGCAGCGAATGTCGATACCGATGCCATCATTCCTAAGCAGTTTTTACAGAAAGTAACTCGCACTGGTTTTGGTAAACATCTCTTCCACGACTGGCGCTTTTTGGACGATGCAGGCAAGCAAGACAATCCAGAATTTGTCATGAATGCTCCTCGCTATCAAGGCGCTAGCATTTTACTTGCTCGTGAGAACTTTGGTTGCGGCTCTTCGCGTGAACACGCCCCCTGGGCACTAGCAGATTACGGCATTCAAGTCATGATCGCTCCAAGCTTTGCTGATATCTTCTATGGCAACTCTATCAACAACCAAATGGTTCCAGTTCGTTTAACGGAGCAAGAGGTGGATGAACTGTTCCAATACATCGAAGCAAACGAAGGTGCCGAGATAACAGTCGACCTAGAAGCAATGAAAGTAACAGCTAACGGTAAGTCTTACAGCTTTGAGATTGACGAATTCCGTCGCCACTGCCTATTAAACGGTCTAGACAACATTGGTCTAACGTTGCAGCACGAAGACAAAATTGCAGCTTATGAAGCCAACATTCCTAGCTTCCTAAAATAAATGTCAAAACGAATTGATAAATCCCAGCCAAGTGCTGGGATTTTTTTCACTCAAATGAAATAACTCGGCACCTTTACAGGTCTGATGGAATAGCGTTACATAAAATGGATCGTTGCTATGGTTAAAATACTGCTTAAAGCACTCACGGCTTCTCTCATATTGTTTAGTTTTACTGCGTTTTCCGCGCCGAAATCTGAGCTTTGGGCTTACTGGAACTCTAGTAATGAAGCAAACCTTCAAAACGTGTCACACCAAAGCTGGCAAGCCTTTCTCGATAAATACCTGGTAGTAGAAGGTGACAATACCTTGGTACGTTATGTTCGAGTTTCTCCTAACGATAAGCAGCAATTAAAAAGTTATCTGTCAGAACTCGCAGCCATCGATCCTAGAACGCTGAATAAAGCGGAACAATACGCTTACTGGGTGAACCTCTACAATGCGATTACTGTTGACCTGATTTTGGATAATTACCCAGTAAAATCGATTACAAAGCTGGGTGGTTTATTTAGCTTTGGACCTTGGGGAGATGACGTCATTACCATTACAGGTCAGACGCTGACACTTAATGATATTGAGCACAGAATTCTTCGTCCTATCTGGAATGACCCAAGAACCCATTACGCCGTTAACTGCGCCAGTTTAGGGTGTCCAAACCTGCAACCTCAAGCATTCACCTCAAACAATACAGAAGCGTTGCTGGAACAGGCGGCAAGCACTTTCATCAATTCAAATAAAGGGGCAAATATCAACGGTGACAAAGCAACACTTTCATCGATTTACGACTGGTTTGCTGAGGACTTCGAAGCTCAAGGTGGTGTCATCGCTCATATAGCAAAATACAGCCCTAAACTAACAGGGTTTGCGGGTAAAATTGACTACGATTACGATTGGGCTTTAAACAAAAAATAGTATGAGGGTCTAGGCTTGCTTGCCTAGACCTATCGCGTCTCAGAAACTAGAGCCGGGCTGGGTAAGAAATTCCAGCTCTTCCTCACTAGATTGTCGCCCTAAAATCTTATTCCGATGTGGGTAGCGGCCAAATCGCTCGATAATCACTTTGTGGCGATATTCAAAATCCAGGTTATTTTCAAGACCGCTTTGTTTAAACAAGCGCACAGCCTCTTCATGAACAACCAAAGATTCGCTATGCATATAAGGCATGTATAAGAAGCTACGTTGCTCTTCGCTTAGCTTCATATCTTCGCCTAATGCTACCGCTTCTTGGGCGAGTACCAACGCCATTGGGTCGGACAAAAATGACTGAGGCTTACCGCGATATAAATTCCGAGAAAATTGGTCCAATACTATGATTTCAGCTAGGCGTCCTTGTGAGCTTTGACGCCACGTATACAGCTCACCGAGCGCGGCTTTATTATGCAGCGCCAAAAAGCGCTGTTCAATGAGGCTATCTAATGCCTCATCTCCTGAGAACCAATCTGCGGGCGTTAACTCACCAAACCAAAAGTCCAGTACATCCTTGTCTGTCTGCATTATTTAAATCCCTTCACCTTCTTAATTAAATCATAGGCATTTTGAATCTCTTGCGATTTTTCTTTTGCCATATTCATCATTTCAGGTGGTAAACCTTTAGCCATCAGTTTATCTGGGTGATGCTCATTCATCAGTTTACGATAAGCTCGTTTGAGCGTCTTCGCATCGGCATCTTCAGGCACACCAAGCACATCATAAGCATCAGAAAGCTGCGACGCGCTGCTCGCTTGCTGCCAACTTCCTGATTGTTGACCACCTTGATAATGACCGCCACCGAAATTACCACCTTGTTGGAATCGGAATGCAGCTTCTTGCATTCGTAGTCGCTGCTCCAACTGCTGAGCAGAAAAACCAAGTCCTTGTGCGATACGGTGCAACACTTCTCGTTCAGCAGGGTGGATACTTCCGTCAGCAAAGGCTGCTGAAATTTGCAGTTCCAAAAAGAACTGAAGCAGATCATGACGACCGCCCGATGAAATACGGACCTTATCAAGAATGCGTTCTAACGGAAAATCCGCCGACTTCCCTTCGCGGAACGCTTCTTGAGCTGCTCTTTTTTGCTCACTATTAAGGTTCATACGATCCATCATAATGGTCGCTAGTTGAATCTCTTCTTTGGTGACTTGCCCTTTCGCTTTGGCAACATGCCCCATCACAGCATAGGCAGAGGTGAGAAATTCTTCTTGTCGTTTAGCTTGATCTGCACCGCCAAATCCACCTCGTGCAAAACCACCTTGATTTAATCGTCTCGCTTTGTCGAACTGGTGCCCAATGAATAAACCGAACAGCGCACCTAACGGTCCGCCAAATAACATGCCGAAAAATACGCCTAAAATTTTACCTATCATGTGATTTATGTGCTCTTTATTTATGAATTTTTGCGCTGATTCGCAGTCTACTAGTGTCGTTAAGGTCAATTTCCTTTATGATAGAGGCCGTCTTATAAACGATTCAATATCAATCGAATTCAACTGAATGAATCAAGTTAAACAGGATAGTACAACTCGATGTCACGTTTTTCCCGCACATATCTAGCGGCCTCAATAGGTGCTGCGCTGCTAGCGTCTTACGCACATGCCGAAGAAACATCGAAAAACAGTGGGCAAACTATGCCACCAGCAGAGCAGTGCTCTGTTGATACTGCACAAAGTTCTGACTCCAATCAAGAGCCAATCAATATAGAAGCAGACTCTTTAGAAGCGATCAGCGGACAACGCGCGACATATAAAGGCGACGTAGTGGTGGTTCAAGGCAATAAAACCATCACCGCAGATAATGTCACACTTCATCAAAAAGAGAATATCGTTGTCGCTGAAGGTAACGTGGTAATGAATGATGGTGAGATCCGAGCAGTCTCTGACAAAGCCACAAATAACCTCGACAAAGATGAGATCACGCTTGAGAACACGCAATATCAATTCTTGTGTACTCCTGGCCGTGGCGAGGCGGTATTTGTTTCCAAGACTGGTAAAAAGCTATATGAGATTGAAGATGGTTCGATTACTTCGTGTCCAGAGGGAGATAACTCTTGGCGCTTCCTAGCCTCTGGTATCGATATTGATCCAGACGAGGAAGTCGCAACTCTTTATAATTCAAGAGTTGAGGTTCAGAACGTCCCTATCTTTTATTTGCCATACATGCAGATGCCTATTGGTGACAGACGCAAAACAGGCGTCTTACGACCATCTGCATCACTAGGTTCTAAGAATGGTTTTGAGTTTGCACTGCCTGTTTACTGGAACCTAGCAGAAAACTACGATTTGCTTACTACCTTCAATTATATGCAAAACCGTGGATTGCAATTAAAAGGCGATTTCAGGTACCTAACTTCAAATAGTAATGGTCGATTACGGGCTGAAGTTTTAGGGAAAGATAAGAAATTCGAAGAGAAAGGCGCTCGATGGGCTAGTCAATTCACGAACAATACTAGATTTAACTCCAACTGGGGCCTGAAGGTCGATTACTCTCAAGTTAGTGACATCGATTATTTTACAGACATGGACTCGAGTCTAGGTAATCGCTCAGATGGTCAGCTATTACAAGAAGGTGATGTCACCTATCGAAATGCCAATTGGGATACTGCTCTTAGAGTTCGAGATTTCCAAATTTTGGTTGAAAATAGCCAACCTTACCAGCTAGCACCACAATTTGAAGCTAACTATTATCTACCTAATTTCTATAAGGGATTAGATTTTGACGTGGTTAGTCATATCTCACATTTCACAATAAATGATGAAAACAAGCCTGAAGCCACCCGTGTTCATATTGAGCCTGGACTAACTCTGCCTCTCGCCACGACGTGGGGGACATGGACAACAGAAGCTCGCTATTTATCTACATATTACGATCAAGACATACGTAGTCCAGTTCTTGATAATAATGGCAACGTAAGACCTTTAGAAGAAACAGTTTTTCGTAATATTCCACAATTTAGAACACATGCAGGCCTAGTTTTAGAGCGAGATACATCCTTCATTAGTGGTTATACTCAAACCTTGGAGCCTCAAGCTCAATATCTCTATGTGCCACAAGTCGATCAAAGTGGAATTTACGAATATGACACAACACTATTACAAACTGACTACTATGGTCTGTTCCGCGCGAGAAAATACAGTGGTGTGGACAAAATAGCTGCCGCTAATCAAGTAAGTTATGGCGCAACTAGCCGCTTTTTTGATTCGGGAAATAGAGAACGACTGGCAGTATCGTTTGGTCAAATTTACTATTTAGACTCTGAAACGAAACCATCAAATTCACCATCGGATGATACATCATCAAACTACTCCGCTTGGGCTATAGAAACGGATTTCAACTACAATGATCGTGTGTTCTACCGCGGCGGTATTCAATACGACATTGAGAGTTCTCAAGTGTCACTGGGTAATAGTGCAATTGAGTACCGCGTTGGTGGTGATTTCATTCAGGCTAATTACCGCTATGTGACAAAAGAATACATAGAGAATACTGTTAGCTTGAATAATATTGATTCTATTACCAAAAATGGAATCTCGCAGATTGGATTATTGGGAGGCTATCGTTTAAATCCAAATTGGATTTTCAAGGGACAATATTTTTACGACACCACAGAAAAGACGTCGATGGAATGGCTAGCCCAGATACAATATGAGTCTGATTGCTGGTATCTTGGGTTTGACCTCAGCAAACAACTTAGATCGTGGGAAAATGGCATTGGCAACAACCCCGTATTTGAGCAAAATATACGAGTTAATTTTGGGATCACTGGCTTAGGCGGAAGTACTGCTCCACCGCCATCACCAACAGGAAATGCGCTAGGATACAGCCGACCATTTACCCTGAATAACTGATCGTTAGACTGGAATTAGGAACTTTATCAACTTCACAGACTCTTAGTCTGTGAAGTTTTCACTAGGAATATCGATGAAATTTATAAGCAAACTCCTTTCAACATTTCTTTTGTCGGTTATGGCTTTACATGCCATTGCCGAGCCCGTTGAGCTTGATCGCGTTCGCGTTATCGTCAACGATGGCGTTATCCTACAAAGTGATATTGATTCTGCCACTAAGACTCTTACTGCCAACGCTCGTAAAAATGACCAAGAGCTACCTTCAGCAGATATTATCCAAGAGCAAATCCTCGATAAACTGATCTTAGAAAAGCTGCAATTACAAGAAGCTGATCGTATTGGTGTTCGTATCGATGATAACCGACTAGAAAGCACGCTTAACGATATTGCTAAAAACAACAATCAAACCATCGAGCAACTTCGCCAATCCGTACGTGAAGAAGGGCTAACGTGGGAAGCATTTCGTGAACAAATTCGTGATGAAATCGCCGCCAGCGAAGCTCGTAACGCTATGGTAAGACAACGAATCAACATTCTACCTGCTGAAGTTGATAACCTTGCCGAGCTGCTTGCTAAAGAAAGTGACGCTACTGTGACCTATAAGATTCGTCACATTCAATTGCGCTTTAACGACGGCGAAGATAAAAGCGTTCAAGAGCAGCAAGCGAAAGACCTTGTTGCACGCCTAAAATCAGGTGAAGATTTTGCCACCATGGCGTATACCTACTCAAAAGGTCCGAAAGCGCTAGAAGGCGGTGATTGGGGCTGGATGCGTAAAGAAGAGATGCCGACCATCTTTGCTGACCAAATTAAGATGCAAACTAAAGGCACCATTATTGGCCCGTTCCGCAGCGGTGTTGGTTTTCATATCTTAAAAATTGAAGACGTTAAAGGCTTAGAGACGGTGTCTGTTACTGAAGTGAACGCACGCCATATCCTTATCAAGCCTACGGTTATTTTAAGTGATGAAGGGGTTCAAAGAGAGCTCAACAATATCATCGCTAAAGTTCAGTCTGGTGAATCTACTTTTGCTGAAATGGCTGAGCAATACAGCCAAGACCCAGGCTCAGCCGTCCAAGGTGGCGAACTAGGTTACCAAACACCAGAGCTATACGTTCCGGAGTTCAAACATCAGGTTGAAACCTTACCTATTGGTCAAATCAGTAAACCATTTAAAACCGTACACGGTTGGCACATCGTCGAAGTTCTAGATCGTAGAGATGTCGATAAGACAGGGTCAGCCATGCAGAACCGCGCATACCGCATCTTGTTCAATCGTAAGTTCAATGAAGAAGCCTCTGCCTGGATTCAAGAACTTCGCGCCAGTGCATTTGTAGAAATGGTGAACGATGATGAGGAAGGAAACAATGCCAACTAAGCGTATTGTTGTTACCGCTGGAGAGCCAGCAGGCATCGGCCCCGATCTCGCGGTTGCTCTCTCACAGCGAGACTGGCCGCATCAGGTGGTTGTCTGTGCTGATAAGAACTTAATTGCCGAGCGTGCACAGCAGCTTGGCATTGACATTGACCTACTCGATTATGATCCGACGGTTCACGATTCACATTGCAAAGGCCGCCTGGTTATTTTACATGAGCCGTTGCAAGTTCCTGCTAAAGCAGGAACGTTAGACGAAGCGAATGGACAATACGTGTTAAATACCCTAGAAAAAGCAGCAAAAGGCTGTATGAAAGGTGAATTTGATGCTATTGTCACCGGCCCTGTGCATAAAGGGGTGATCAATCGAGCTGGTGTCAGCTTTAGTGGCCATACAGAGTTCTTTGCAGAAGTATCAAATACACCACTGGTGGTCATGATGCTGGCAACGGAAGGATTAAGAACCGCACTTGTCACAACTCACCTTCCATTATCGGAAGTACCTGTAGCCATCACCGAAGAGCGTGTTACACGCATTGTTGATATATTGCATCACGACTTGGTCACCAAGTTTGGTATTACCAAACCCAATATCTATGTCTGTGGCCTCAACCCTCACGCAGGTGAGGATGGCTGCTTAGGTATGGAAGAGATAGATACTATCACTCCTACCCTAGAGAAACTTCGCACAGAAAAAGATTATCAACTTATCGGCCCATTACCCGCCGATACGATATTTAATGACAAATATTTACGCGATGCGGATGCTGTCTTAGGCATGTATCACGATCAAGTTCTCCCTGTACTTAAATACAAGGGTTTTGGTCGTTCAGTAAACATTACTCTTGGTCTACCCTTTATAAGGACATCGGTCGATCATGGCACTGCATTGGATCTTGCTGGCACAGGCCAAGCAGATTTTGGCAGCTTTGAGACAGCACTGGCGTACGCAATAGATTTAGTAGAGAGCAGACAATGAGAAATGATGTCCACCTAGGGCACAAAGCAAGAAAGCGTTTTGGTCAAAACTTCCTAAATGATCCTTACGTTATCGACGGAATTGTATCAGCGATTAATCCACGTCCAGGTCAAAACTTAGTTGAGATTGGCCCAGGTCTTGGTGCGATTACTGAGCCAGTAGGCAAAGAAGTCGACAAATTTACGGTTATTGAATTAGACCGAGATCTTGCGGAGCGTCTACGCAACCACCCAGACTTGGGAGATAAGCTCACCATTCATGAAGGTGATGCTATGCGTTTTGACTTTACTCAGCTTGTTAATCCAAATAACAAGCTGCGTATTTTCGGTAACTTGCCGTACAACATCTCTACGCCCTTGATGTTCCACCTGTTTGAGTTCCATAAAGACATCCAAGACATGCACTTTATGCTACAAAAAGAAGTGGTGAATCGCCTTGCAGCAGGTCCAGGCACAAAAGCTTACGGCCGTCTAACAGTCATGGCTCAGTATTACTGCAAAGTTGTTCCAGTACTTGAAGTACCGCCAACAGCATTTGTTCCGCCACCGAAAGTAGATTCCGCAGTGGTAAGATTGGTTCCTTATGAAGAGCTACCTTATCCAGCAAAAAGTCTCAAATGGCTTGACCGAGTATGTCGCGATGGTTTTAACCAGCGTCGTAAGACTGTTCGTAACTGCTATAAATCTCTTATGTCGGCAGAAACACTGGAAGAGCTGGGCGTAAACCCATCTATGCGACCAGAGAATCTAACATTACAACAGTTCGTAGCAATGGCTAACTGGTTAGATGAAAATCATAACTAATTCATTAAAAAACGCTCACTAGCTTGCTAATGAGCGTTTTTTTTTGTCATAGTGAATAGATAGCCCTTTCAACAGCATAGGAGAGTCATATGGATACAACTTCGCCATGCGTGAAATGCCAAGTACAGACCAAATACGTTGAAGAGCAATCTGACCCAGACAATAAGCGCTTTGTCTTTGCTTACATCATCACGATAAAAAACCTAAGTCAGCAAACGGTACAACTAATGAGTCGACGCTGGCTGATTACTGATGCTAATGGAAAACAGATCAGTGTCGAGGGTGAAGGTGTGATCGGACAACAACCCATAATCGAAAAAAGTGATGAATACACTTATACCAGTGGCACGGCTATTGAGACTCCCGTTGGCGTGATGCAAGGTCATTACATAATGATCGATGCGAACGGCAAAGAATTCATTACCGAAATAGAGCCGTTTCGCTTAGCCATTCCCAATATTCTAAATTAAGGTTTTTTGTGGCAAATTACATTGTTGGTGACATTCAAGGCTGTTTGGATGAGTTGGAACTACTGTTGTCGAACAGTCATTTCGACAAACAAAAAGATACTCTTTGGATCGCCGGAGATCTCGTCGCTAGAGGCCCTAAATCATTGGAAACGCTACGCTTCGTCAAATCGATGGGAGAAGCTGCGAAAATCTGTCTGGGCAATCATGATCTTCACTTATTAGCCGTCTCACTTGGCGTACACAACGCGAAACCCAAAGACAAAACACTTCCGATTTTAGAAGCTCTCGACAAAGCAGATTTGTTAGACTGGCTCAGACACCAGCCTTTGCTCTTAGAACATGATGAATTTGTCGTTTGCCACGCAGGCATTTCTCCTCAGTGGACTTTAGAACAAGCGAGAGTCAATGCTCGAGAAGTTGAACAACAACTGCAGAGTGATGACTGGCAAGCTCTCATCCATAATATGTACAGCAATGACCCAGACTTCTGGCAATCAGAACTGACCGGTTTCGAACGTTGGCGTTACATCATTAATGCGTACACCCGAATGCGCTTTTGTTATCCAGACGGGCGCTTAGATATGGCTTGCAAGCTACCTCCTAGCGACGTAAACCCTTTGGAATATATTCCGTGGTTCCAATTAGATAACCGCGTCCCACTTAATAAAACCGTACTATTCGGGCATTGGGCAGCACTAGGTGGCTACATCAGTGAACAGGTTATAGGATTGGATACCGGGTGTGTTTGGGGAGGTAGCCTGACCATGATCCGTTGGGAAGATAAGAAAGTTTTTGAACAACCAGCCTTAGGTTAAATATTCAATAAAATACGCCTAAGATACCTATCTTAGGCGCCAAATATTAGCGCTCAAGAATGACGAACTGCATGTCGTAAGCGTTTTTATCATCAGCTTGATATTGCTCACTATGCACTTGTTTCCAGCCTTCTCCCCAATCAGGAAATTGAGTATCGCCATCAACGTTTGCATCAATATAGGTTAAATAAAGCTTGTTAGCCATCGGCAAACAGTGCTCATAAAAGCTACCACCACCAATAATCATCGCCTCTTCCACATCACTCACTAAGCTCAAAGCTTGTTCCAATGAAGTTACCGTCTCCACTCCATCTATGCGAAGCTCAGAATTTCGACTAACGACAATGTTTTGACGACCTGGTAAAGGGCGCCCTATAGACTCATAGGTTTTTCTCCCCATAATAACGGGTTTTCCCATGGTGCATTTTTTGAACCAGATAAAGTCGGCAGGTAAGTGCCAAGGCATTTGGTTATCTTTGCCTATGACTCGATTGTCTGCCATAGCGGCAATCATGCTAATAATCATTGAGGTACTGTATTCCTAATTAAACGACGGGTCGGCTGCGATAGAATAACAGTCCCGGCATGGCAAGACCAATAGCCAAACCAGCAATTATAAACATCGCCTTTAGGAAGTTCTCCATTAGAGTCGCTAGAAGCTCTGGGGTATAACCAAGATGATTGATTTCCACCATAGCAATCATAGCCTTATAAGCAAATACCCCTGGAACCATCGGTATTAGCGCGGCTACCGTAAACACTTTAGGATGAGCTAGAAACTTATGCGACCAGTGAACGCCTATCATACCGACAATCGTTGCAGCGAAAAAAGTCGCCCATTCAATCGGAACACCATAGTGCATCATCAAAAAGCGAGAGCCATGGCCAACTGCCCCACCAATCGCGCAATAAGCTAACGCATTTTGAGGAACATTAAATACCAATGCGAACCCTACTGCCGGAATAGCAGCAAAGAACATGTCGTTAAGTAGAGCAAATAATAATCCCATTATTGTCATTACTGAGCCCACCCTAGAACATCCGTCAGACTCATGGCACCAATTATCCCCAAGCAGGTTGCTAAGGTTAATAGGCTGGCAAACACAAAACGTGCGATCCCCATATTGACATAACCTTTGACCATATCCGCGACAGAGTTAATTAATGGAAAACCGGGGACTAACATGAGCACGGATGACGCCATCACTAGCTGAGGCTGCTCGCCGACATTATAGATAACTGCTTGGGCAGAAATAAGTGTGGTAACAAACGCCGTGACGGAGAAGTTTAGTAGTGGATTAAAATGGCGATGGCCGATTTCTTGACGTACCGTCATACCGACAGCTGAAGCTAGGAAAGTCATTGCGAACACTGACCAGTCACCGCCAGCAAGACGACTAAACGCAGCACATGATAACCCAATCATCACCACGACTAACCAGCGATTATAGCGTTCAGGACTGATTTTATTAAGTTTGTTCTGAGCCAGCTGATAATCGAGAATGCCTTTCTCCATCATAATACAGATACGTTGAACCTGAGTCACAACACGCATATTGAGCCCACGGTCTGGGCTTCGTCTTGCCGTCGTAACACAATGCTCTTTGTAAACCGTGGTAATCACTAATGAACTTGCAGACAGTGATACTTCTACTTCGTCCATAGAAGCAGCAATACCCATTCTTCGAGTAATATCACCAACTAACGTACTTTCTGCGCCATGAGCAAGTAACATTTGCCCAGCTTGCGCAATTAGCCGAGAGACGGCTCGTTGCTTAGAATCCATTCCAGTTTTTTCGTGGTCATTCAGTATTGAATCCATTTTAGGGGCATTTTCATTGTTGATGAACTAAAAACTGGAGCGTGATTGACAGAAAACAACAAATTTGTGAAAACTACTCTTGAGACAAATTCAGTGAATAGACTAACAATCGTTTTAAGCTCACAAGGTCTTCCATTAGCTTCAAATTAAGCCATAAGTAACCATTGATACTCGTCTTTTCACCGTCAATCTTCGGCAAACTGTTTTTCAAGGTCTCTCTTGCTGTCGCAATTTCTTTACCGGAAAGCTCGGTCTCCAATTTCCCGGTCATTATTAGGGTTGCAAGTGCTTCGAACTCTTTCTCAATGATTTTCTGGCAATCATTGAGGGGCTTGGACCAAAGCATATTCAAATGACTGTGTCTGTCGCTCCAATAAGAGGTGTTCAAAAGTTCGATGGAGTAAAGCATGTTGCGAAGCTGTACTTGAATCACCTCTAATAATTGTGCACTTAGCTTCGACTCTTTAATTGAAGGAGAAATAAGACTTCTCAAGGTTACCATCTCCTTCATTAACGTTTGTTGGTAGCGTTCAAGATTTGGCTGTTCCAACATGTTCAATGATGTGGATATTTGGTAGACCTTAGCAAACCGATCCAGCGTAGCTCCTAGGCGCATGCGCCAATGAATAAACGCTCTCTGCGGATAAATAATGCAAAACAACACCGCTAATACGCAGCCAATCGTTACATCAAGACCACGCCACAACGCGACTTCAATATCGTGATTACCTGCTCCAATCGTGACCGCAAGGGTAATCCCAACCAGCAAACCCACATAGGGGCGTTTACCTAACGCAAAATAAGCACTACAAAACATCACAGCCCCACACCAAGTATACATAGCCAACATTGACCATTGTCCAAGTAAAATGGCGGTAATCCCTGATAATGCCCCAATGATCGTTCCCATAGTGCGATGCCAAGCTCGTGGTAAAACATTACCTAAATACGAAATCGGCCCAATCACTACTACTAACGTAATGAGTATCCAGGTGCTTTCGGGAATCTGAAAATAACTGGTTAAGGCAAGAGTCAATACAAATGCCACGGAAATCCGAATGCCATGAACAACACGGTAGTGTTTAAATATCAGAGCATCCACATCCGAAATTCGCCGATTTAAATCCATTTAAAAGGCTTCCTTTAGCATGAAGGGGAGAAGAGAACCTGTGTTAGTTTGCCTTAGTACAAGCCACACTGAAATAATTTGGGTACAAAAAAAGCTGCAAAGTAACTTTGCAGCTTTCTAAATCGCTATCCGTGACAATTAATCACGTACGTAGACAACGTGGCCGTCATCTTCTTCGTCGTCCCAATCATCCCAGTCATCGTCTTCGGTAATCACATCTTTACCTGACATAGCATCTTTATGGTAATCATCCCACATGAAGTCGACTTTCTCTTCTTCAGAAATCTCTTCTTCAGCGCGTGGTAATGTTTCCATAAAGTCAGCAAGCTTATAGCATAGCTCTTTGGTCCCTTGCTTGTTGATAGCAGAGATTTTGAAGTATTCCTCTTCCCAACCTAATGCATCAAGGATCTCTTGGATCACCTCATTAGCTTCTTCTTCCGGCATCAAGTCCGCTTTATTGAACACTAACCAACGAGGCTTATCAGCCAGCTTCTCACTGTATTGCTCTAGCTCATCAATGATCGTTAATGCATTTTCAATTGGATTACTTTGATCGATCGGCATAATATCAATCATGTGCAGCAAAACACGGCAGCGTTCCAAGTGCTTAAGGAAACGGATCCCTAAACCAGCACCATCAGCCGCACCTTCAATCAACCCCGGGATATCGGCTACCACAAAGCTTTTCTCTGGCACAACACTCACTACACCTAGGCTAGGAATAAGTGTTGTAAACGGGTAATCTGCCACTTTAGGTTTTGCGGCAGACACTGCGCGAATAAACGTAGATTTACCAGCATTAGGTAAACCAAGCATACCCACGTCAGCAAGCAGAAGGAGCTCAAGGCGCAATTCGCGAACTTCACCCTTAGTACCTAGCGTCTTCTGACGAGGTGCGCGGTTAACCGATGATTTAAAGCGCGTGTTGCCTAAACCATGCCAACCACCTTTAGCAACCATTACTTTCTTGCCATGTTCGGCAACTTCCGCAACAATCTCATTGGTGTGGATGTCCACAGCGCGAGTACCGACAGGTACTTTCATTACCTTGTCTTTACCACGCTTACCAGTACAGTTACCGCCACGACCATTTTCGCCACGCTCAGCTTCGTAAAAGCGTTGGAAACGATAGTCAATGAGCGTATTTAGGTTCTCATCTGCCTCGATATAGATGTCGCCACCGTCGCCGCCATCACCACCGTCAGGACCACCTTTCGCTACGAATTTTTCACGCCAAAAACTAACGACACCGCTACCGCCATCGCCTGCTTGGACTTTTACTACCGCTTCATCAACGAACTTCATCTCTTACTCCGACTACTTCTTCGCTACCCACCACCAAAGCCATCCTGCCGAAAAGACATAAGATCACTTTGTGGGCTCAATCAATTATCACTACATTTTAGCAGATGACAGAGACGATTCCCCATGGCGCAAAGCTTGTTGTTTCAACATAGCTATGCCTAGAGACTCGTCTCTATCGACTGCCCATATAAATAAAAAACCCCGCCGACTCGGCAGGGCTTTTGAATTCAGCTAGAAAGCTTATTCGTAATTTAGCTTAGCGCTAAAATTACTCAGCTTCGATGCTAACGAATTTACGGTTCTTAGGACCTTTAACTTCGAATTTCACTTTACCTTCAGTAAGAGCGAAAAGAGTATGGTCTTTACCGATACCAACGTTAGTACCAGCGTGGAACTTAGTACCACGTTGACGTACGATGATGTTACCTGCAAGAACAGACTCACCACCGAAACGCTTAACACCTAGACGTTTGCTTTCTGAATCGCGGCCGTTACGAGTAGAACCACCAGCTTTTTTGTGTGCCATTGTTAAACTCTCCTAATCGAATTAAGCGTTGATGCCAGTGATTTTCACTTCTGTGAACCACTGACGGTGACCTTGTTGCTTACGAGAGTGCTTACGACGACGGAACTTAACGATTTTTACTTTATCGCCACGACCGTGTTGTACCACTTCAGCAACTACCTTGCCGCCCTCTACAAGAGGAGCGCCAACTTGGATGTCTTCACCGTTAGCTACAAGAAGAACTTTATCAAATTCAACTGTTGCACCAGTTTCAACGTCTAATTTCTCTAAACGAAGAGTTTGACCTTCGCTTACACGGTGTTGTTTACCACCAGATTGGAAAACAGCGTACATATTTTACTCCGCTTTTTCCGCACAGCCTTTTGATTGTTATTTAAACAAATAGGGTGTGCGCTAAACTAATCATCAATAGGGCGCAGATTCTACGCGAATGATTACCCTATGACAAGCCATATTTTGAAAAAATTGGCGAAACACTAATCGCCAATGAAAAGTGCGGCAATAATGCCCTTTCACCATGTATTAATCAACGTTTTTTAGTGTATTATTCACAGATTATAACCAACGACTAAGCCTTATTGGCTCTAAGCTCAACCGGGTACGTAATGGATTTTAAAGCTATCCAAGCACTGACTGCCGATGATATGGCAAAAGTGAATGAAACAATACAAGCACAATTAAACTCAGAAGTTAGTCTAATCAATCAACTTGGTTTCTATATTGTAAGTAGTGGTGGCAAGCGCTTAAGACCGCTACTCGCATTGCTTTCAGCGAAAGCTTTAGGATATCAAGGTAACGCGCATACAACGGCTGCTGCGTTTATTGAGTTCATCCATACTGCGACGTTATTACACGACGACGTTGTAGATGAATCTGATATGCGACGAGGTAAAGCAACAGCAAACGCCGCCTTTGGTAACGCAGCGAGTGTTCTAGTAGGTGACTACATCTATACTCGTTCTTTCCAAATGATGACAGGTCTTGGCTCATTGCGCATTTTAGAGCTTATGAGTGATGCCGTGAATGTCATCGCAGAAGGTGAAGTTCAGCAGCTAATGAACTGCAATGATCCTAATACTTCTGAAGCAAGCTACATGCAAGTCATCTATTCTAAGACGGCACGTTTATTTGAAGCAGCGACTCAAGTCGGAGCCATCCTCAACGATGCCTCTCCAGAAGTCGAACTTGCACTGCAGAATTACGGTAAGTACCTTGGCACCGCGTTCCAGCTTATTGATGACGTCATGGATTACACCTCTACGGGTGAAGACATGGGCAAAAATGTAGGTGACGACCTAGCTGAAGGTAAACCAACATTACCGCTTATCCACGCCATGCAGCACGGTGAAGAGCACGAAAGTGCGATGATTCGCGAAGCAATTGAAAAAGGTAATGGGATTGATAAGCTCGAAACCATTATGGCAACAATGAATCGTGTGGGCTCATTAAAGTACACTGAAGACATGGCCTTTAAAGAAGCAGATAAGGCCATTGAAGCGCTTTCTATCGTGCCTGACAGTGAATATAAAGAAGCCTTAGTCTCACTCGCCTACATGGCAGTGAAAAGAACAGCATAAATCCAAAAAGGCAGTGATTCTATATCACTGCCTTTTTTCGTTTTTGACGTCTACCTTTAGTAGTATTTGTCACAACCGTTATGAAGCTGCAGCTCTTCTTCCACTTCATCAACAGACAGTGCCCACTGCTCTTCACTTCCTATTGGTTCAACCAAAACGGATTGCGACTGTTCGTCGACAACAAGCACTCTGCCAGCGCCGTGTTGTGAATCCACCCACATACCTTTTACTACATCTTTCATTTCCATGACCCTTCCTCCCGCTCCGTTTTGTTACGGAGTCTTATAGGGTATAGATCAAAAAAGCCGATCTTAAAAAGACCGGCTTTTGCTGTTTAAATTAAATGTAGGAATTTACTTAGCGAACTCTACACCAATTTCAATATCTTTATTAAGCGTCTCTAGCATGCCATCTAGTGCTGCTTTCTCGTAATCACTGAGCTCACCGTAGCTAAGGATAGCTTCTGCGCCGTCTTTACCTAGCTTAACTGGTTGTGCGAAGAATGGTGCGTGCTCACCATCACCTTCCACATAAGCACACTCAATAACGTTCTCTTCGCCTTGAAGACCTTTAACAAGAGCTAAACCAAAGCGGCAAGCTGCCTGACCCATAGACAAGGTCGCAGAACCGCCACCCGCCTTCGCTTCAACCACTTCCGTACCAGCGTTTTGAATACGCTTAGTTAACGCTTCTACTTCTTCCGCAGTAAACTCAACACCTTCTACTTGAGAAAGTAGCGGTAGAATAGTCACACCTGAGTGACCACCGATAACTGGCACGCGAATATCACCTGGATCTTTCGCTTTCAGATCAGCCACGAATGTCTCAGAGCGAATTACGTCAAGTGTTGTCACACCGAACAGTCTACGCTTGTCATACACACCTGCTTTCTTTAGAACTTCAGCTGCGATAGGCACTGTGGTGTTAACAGGGTTAGTGATGATACCAACACAAGCAGTAGGACACACTACTGCGATTTTCTCGGCCAATGACTTAACGATACCTGCATTGACATTGAATAGGTCTGAGCGATCCATACCTGGTTTACGCGCAACACCCGCTGAAATTAGAACCACATCAGCACCTTCAAGTGCTGGTGTTGGATCTTCACCCGCATAGCCCTTAATAGAAACAGGCGTTGGGATGTGGCTTAGATCAGCTGCAACACCTGGAGTGACGGGAGCAATATCATACAGGGCTAGATCAGAACCAGCAGGAAGACGGTTTTTTAGCAATAGGGCTAGGGCTTGGCCGATGCCACCTGCGGCACCAATAACAGCTACTTTCATGGGAGTTCTCCTTGAGATTTATATCTCTTATTAATAGTCTTGTAGGGTAATTTTTCATCGATTAGCTAAAAAGTTATAGTAATCACTAATCGATTACAATCAATTAACCTCAGCTTTGCGAGCTCGCGCAACTCACTGATTACGTGCTACTACGCTATCATGACAAGAGGGTGATGAGAACCCATTTTTCCCCTTGCTAATTATAAGGTTATCATCGCTAACCTCAGCATTGATAATAGTGATACCGTTGGCATAAACCATGGATTATTTGGTCAAGATCGAGGTTCTGTGCCACAATAGCCGGATCACTGCTAGTTGAACAAAAATAAGAGGCGTTTATGCGCAATAATGACAAACAAGACAACCTGGTTCGCGCGTTTAAAGCGTTACTAAAAGAAGAGCGTTTTGGTTCTCAGGGCGAGATTGTCGACGCATTAAAACTTGAAGGGTTTGAGAACATCAACCAATCAAAAGTGTCACGTATGTTGACTAAGTTTGGCGCAGTGAGGACCCGCAACGCAAAAATGGAAATGGTGTACTGCCTACCTGCAGAACTTGGCGTTCCAACCGTCTCTAGCTCTCTACGTGAATTGGTTCTTGATATAGATTACAACAACGCTATCGTCGTTATTCATACAGGCCCAGGTGCTGCACAGTTGATTGCTCGATTACTCGACTCTCTGGGTAAAGCAGAAGGGATTCTGGGGGTCGTTGCAGGCGACGATACCATCTTCATCACACCAACCTTGAGTGTGTCTACCCAGCAATTGTTTGAATCGGTATGCGATCTGTTTGATTACGCCGGCTAAGTTTTAAACATTAACATTTAGAATAAAGTATCACGGAACATGATTGTTCCGTGATTTATATCACATCTTGATAAATCGAAAAATAAGCCACAAAAAACGTCTAATTACTTGTTTTTATTGGATTACGCCCTAGTCGCCCCCATCCTTCCAAATCCTCTAGCACAGACAATTCCCCTATATTCATTAACAATTCAGTAATTTTCTGCCAATTTTTTTGGTATGATTGCGCCACTTTTTCAACATATGGATTGAAAAAGATGCCGTTTCCACATAGGAAACCTCTGAAGACATCTATAGTTATTCAGGGCTAATAATGAATAAGGAAGGGAAATTCATGGCATTTAAGAAACTTGTTAAAATTGGTGCTATTGCCGCTGCCGTTATGGGTACTGGCGCTGTTAACGCTCAAGAGTTCATCACAATTGGTACAGGTTCGGTAACAGGTGTTTATTACCCAACTGGTGGCGCAATCTGTAAGCTTGTGAATAAAGGCCGTAAGGAACACAATATTCGTTGTTCAGTAGAGTCCACTGGTGGTTCTATCTACAATGTCAACACAATGCGTGCTGGTGAGTTAGATTTCGGTATCGTTCAATCTGACTGGCAATATCACGGCTACAACGGCACAAGCAAATTTGAAGAGCAAGGCCCTTACAAAAAGCTTCGTGCAATGTTCTCTCTGCACACAGAACCATTCAACATTATCGCTCGCACTGACGCTGGTATCGAAAACGTAACGGACCTTAAAGGTAAGCGCGTGAACATCGGTAACCCAGGCTCTGGTGACCGTGCGACAATGGGCGTTGTTATGGATGCAATGGGCTGGACAAACGCAGACTTTAAACTGGCATCGGAGCTTAAAGGTTCAGAGCGTTCTCAAGCACTTTGTGACAACAAAATCGACGCATTCGTTTATGTGGTTGGTCATCCAAACGGTTCAATCAAAGAAGCAACAACATCATGTGATGCTAAACTAATTCCAGCAACAGGCGCACAAATCGATGAGATCGTAGCGGCTAACCCATACTATGCGTACAGCAATGTACCAGCAGGTATGTACCGTGGCACGGATCAAGACGTGAAGAGCTTTGGTGTAGCGGCAACAATGGTAACCACATCAGATGTTTCTGATGAAGTGGCTTACAACGTTGCAAAAGCAGTGTTTGAAAACTTTGACACGTTCAAACGTCTGCACCCTGCATTTGCTAACCTGAAGAAGGAAGACATGGTACAAGCAGGCCTATCTATTCCTCTTCACCCAGGTGCAGAGAAGTACTACAAAGAAGTTGGTCTTCTTAAGTAAGACGACTCCGTAGGGGAAGGCTCCCTTCCCCTACCACTTTTCTAATATGAGTATCACTCAAAACAATCAACACCAGTTAACCCAATTGGTGTGGCTATTTGGGCTCTCTTTCCAAGCCCGTCATTTTTAGAGCCTTAAGAAACACAACTAAAACCACACGTTTGCATCCATTGACTACAATGTTAAATGCGAAATATGGTTCGTTCATTTTGTTTGAAAAACACTGGACCATAAAATAATAAAGGAAAAAGTACATGACGCAGACAACACAACCGTCGCAAGATGTGCAAGAAATGGTCGCACAAGCTGACACTGGAGCAAGAAGCCCGAAAGGGATTCCCGCAAAAATACTTTGGCTTGTTCCACTATGTTGGTCGCTATTTCAACTTTGGTACGCATCCCCACTGCCGTTCATTTTTAACTTTGGCGTACTGAACGACACAGAAGCACGTTCAATTCACTTAACGTTTGCTATTTTTCTAGCGTTTACCGCTTACCCGGCAATGAAGGGGTCACCGCGAGATCGAATTCCTGCCATCGACTGGATTTTAGCACTGGCAGGTAGTTTTTCTGCTGCCTACATTTACCTCTTTTATACTCAATTAGCAGGCCGCTCGGGCGCACCAACGACAATGGACATTGTCGTTGCCTGTACGGGTATGGTTCTACTACTTGAAGCAACACGCCGTGCTTTAGGTCCACCGCTAATGGTCGTCGCTGCGGTATTCTTGTTGTATACCTTTGGCGGTCCATACATGCCGGATGTTATCGCTCACAAAGGCGCAAGCTTGAACAAAGCGATGTCACATCTGTGGCTAACAACAGAAGGTGTATTTGGTGTTGCACTTGGTGTTTCAACGTCATTTGTATTCTTATTCGTTTTATTCGGAGCCATGTTGGAGCGGGCTGGAGCCGGTGCTTACTTTATTAAAGTCGCATTTTCTCTATTAGGTCACATGCGTGGTGGTCCAGCGAAAGCCGCCGTTGTGGCATCAGGTCTGTCAGGCTTGGTTTCTGGTTCTTCCATCGCTAACGTAGTAACCACAGGTACCTTTACTATTCCTCTTATGAAGCGGGTTGGTTTCCCGGGGACGAAAGCAGGGGCTGTGGAAGTTGCCGCATCAACCAACGGTCAGCTAACGCCACCAATCATGGGTGCAGCCGCGTTCCTAATGGTTGAGTACGTGGGCATTTCATACGTTGAAGTAATCAAAGCGGCGCTACTACCTGCGCTGATTTCTTATATCGCTCTGATTTACATTGTTCACCTTGAAGCTTGCAAAGCAGGTATGACTGGTCTTCCGCGCCGCCATAATCCGACGCTAGTTCAAAGCCTTTTATCATTTACCGGCACCATTCTTGGTCTTTGTGTCATTAGTGCTGTGGTGTACTACGGCATTGGCTGGACCAAAGACGTATTTGGTGACGCTGCGACCCCAATTGTAGGTATTGTGCTCTTGCTATCTTATATCGCGTTACTGCGTGTCTCAGCTAAGTACGCGAAAGAAGGTGGTATTGAAATTGATGCAGAACTTACTGAAGTGCCAGATCCGGGTCCAACCATCAAGTCTGGTTTACATTTCCTACTGCCAATCGTGGTTTTAGTGTGGTGTTTGACTGTTGAGCGCTTCTCTCCGGGTCTATCTGCATTCTGGGCAACGGTCTTTATGATCTTCATTCTGATTACCCAGCGTCCACTAATCGCAATTATGGCGAAAACCAGTGATGTCAATGCAGAGATCAAAGCGGGTTTTGTCGATTTGGCAGAAAGCTTAGTGTCTGGTGCTCGCAACATGATTGGTATCGGAGTGGCGACAGCTGCTGCGGGTACTGTTGTAGGTGTAGTTACACTCACGGGTATCGGTCTTGTAATGACCGACTTCGTTGAGTTTATCTCGGGCGGTAGCATTATCTTGATGCTGCTATTTACCGCCATCATCTCTCTGATCCTCGGGATGGGTCTACCGACAACGGCAAACTACATTGTTGTTTCAACGCTGATGGCGCCTGTTATCGTCACATTGGGTGCGGCACACGGTTTGATCATCCCGCTGATTGCCGTTCACCTATTTGTGTTCTACTTCGGCATCTTAGCCGATGATACACCGCCAGTTGGTCTTGCTGCTTTTGCCGCAGCTGCAATTGCGAAATCCGATCCAATCCGCACCGGTATTCAAGGCTTCACCTACGATATTCGAACTGCAATTTTGCCCTTCATGTTCATCTTCAACACTCAATTGTTGATGATGGGAATTGATTCATGGTGGCACCTTGCTCTGACGGTTATCTCTGCGATTATTGCGATGCTTATTTTCTCAGCAGCCACTCAAGGTTGGTGGTTCACTAAGAACAAGTGGTGGGAAACTGTATTGCTACTCGTATTAACGTTTACCTTCTTCAGACCAGGTTTTTGGTGGGATATGGCTTTCCCTGCGAAAGTTCTTTCGCCAGGTGTTGAGATAGCTCAAGTTGTTGAGAAGCTAAATGTTGGACAATCCATCGAGCTACGTGTTGCAGGTGAAACCCTCGAAGGTAAGTACGTTGAAAAAACCGTTCGACTACCTTTCGATGATAACGCTGTCACTGCAGAAGAGCGTATCGCTTCGATGGGACTAATGCTCGATAAAGATGCTGATAAAATGATCATCGATATGGTTGAGTTTGGAAGCCCAGCAGAAGCTTCCGGTCTAGACTTTGACTGGGAAATTAAATCTATTGTGCAGGATGCCGATAGACCAATGAAAGAGTGGGTATTTGTACCTGCGCTGCTCTTGCTTCTCGCGATGGCGATGAACCAAAAGCGTCGTGCTCGTCGTGAAAACTTGAGCGCATAAAGGTATCAGGCTCTGGATTCACCTTTAACTCCAGAGTCTAAAAACCTTAATACGGAACGGATAAAACTAGCCAAGCGTATGCTTTACCCTATGCTAGTAGGGTACAAACCAAAAAGAGAAAACACATGTACAAGCAAATCCTTGTTCCTGTCGATTTAAACGATAAAGGCTTTTCAGACAAAGCTGTAGAAATCGCGGTCTGGCATGCTAAGCACTCTAATGCCGAAGTGCATTTACTAAATGTTCTGCCGGGTATCCATATGTCTATGGTGGCTACGTATTTCCCTAAAGATGCCGCCTCGCAAATGAAAAATGATGTCAAAGCGCAACTAAAATCATTTGCTGATCAGCACATCCCTGATGAAGTCGTCTATAAAGTTCATGTTGCTGAGGGTAAACCTTATGCGACTATTCTTGATTATGCGGAGCGTTTAGGCACAGACTTAATTGTTATGCCAAGTCACAAACGCTCTAAGATTGACAAGGTAGTTCTTGGCTCTGTTGCAAGTAAAGTGGTTCAGAACTCACCCATCAATGTACTGGTCGTTAAACCACAAGCAGATTAATTTCCTCGCCCCACTTTACGTGGGGCGAGTTATTTCTAGACCACTCTATTTTGCGTTTTGCCTTGTTCTACCGCTTCAATATTACTCACTAATATTTCGCAAAGCTTCTCTATGGAAGAGCGGCTTCCCCATGCGACATGCGGCGTTAAAATGAGATTGGGCAAATCCATATTCTCGACTAGAGGATTGGTTTGAGGCGCTGGCTCTTCTGTAAAGACATCCACTCCTGCTCCAGCAATGTGATTCTCCTTTAAAGCACAAACCAAATCACCTTCGTTAACCAAGCCACCACGTCCAGTATTAATCAATACTGCCGTAGACTTCATATTCGACAACGCTTCACTATCGATAAGATTGGTCGTTTCCTCGGTCAAAGGACACAATAGGGCAATGGCATCGCTCGTTTTCAAAAATCGTTCAAAAGTCACATAGCCCTCGCGGCATTGTGTTACACCTTTGCGTTCGGAGAACTGCACATTCATACCAATTGCTCTAGCAAGCGCTGCTGTCGCCTGCCCTAACGCTCCGCTACCAATAATACCTAAGGTAGAGTGCGCAATATCTTGAATAGGATGAGTGAAGAAACAAAACTTATTCTGACGTTGCCACTCACCATTGCGGATATCGTCGTGGTAAGCAGGAAGATTTCGCATCAAAGTAAATAGCAATGCAATCACATGTTCAGGCACCGATTGAGTTGCATAACCTTGGACATTGGTAACGGTAATACCGCGTTGCGCGCAGTAATCAAGTTCAACGTTATTAACCCCAGTGGCAGCCACCGCAATATGTTTTACTTGCTTGGCCTGTTCAAGAATGTCTGAACCTAAATAGACTTTATTGCTGATGACGACATCCGCATCATAAATGCGTTCTAACACTTGTTCAGGCGAGGTCGACTGATACTCGATCCATTGATGTGCGAAATTTGGAGTGGGAATCGTGATGGACGCTGGAATGGTATCACGATCTAAAAAGACAATTTTCTTGGTGGCCATGACTTCTCCTTGATGTCGTACGGCCACACATTTTATGACCGAGGCAAGGTCTTATAATCCGGTAAATCTGGCGCGGGGTCAAAATGTTGCACCACTAATGGCTCAGACACTTGATGAAAATCGCATGGCACAAAAATAGATTGTAGCTTTTCCGTTTCAGGATGGTAGAAACATAGCTCTGCCGCATGCAGTTCTAATCTATCTGAGAACATCAGCGCTTCTTCATGGGCATAGAACTCATCACCAACGATAGGATGCCCCAGTTCCAATAAATGCACTCTTAGTTGATGTGAACGTCCGGTAATAGGAAATAAGCGCACAATACTTGTCTGTTGTTCCTGTTTTACCACTTGGTAGTATGTTTGCGACGGCTTGCCATGTTCGTAGCACACTTTTTGCCTTGGACGATTCGGCCAATCACAAATAAGCGGTAAATCGATTAACCCTTCCGATTGAGCAGGTGTTCCCCAAACTCGCGCATAATAAACTTTGTGAGTAAGCCGATACTGAAACTGTTTCTTTAGAGAACGTTCCGCTTCTTTGTTTTTCGCTAGTAACATCAACCCAGAGGTCGACATGTCTAACCGATGCACGACTTGAATCTCGGGATAAACTTCAACAAGGCGGCTCCACATACTGTCATAATGCTCGGGCGCTTTCCCTGGCACAGATAACAAGCCTGAAGGTTTGTTTACCGCGAGAATATGTTCATCTTCAAATACAGTATCTATCCAAGGATCTGTTGGAGGTGTGTAGCTAAGCATGGCCATAATAATTTACCGCATCACAATGAAGTAGGACGCAGATATATGCGTCCTATTTTGTGTTATTAGTTGTGGCTGACAACGATCAGACGTAGTGAGTCCAGTTGGACTTGAGCTTTCGCGATATAGCCATCAAGCTCTTTGATTTGAGCTTCAATCGCTTCGATTTCCTCGTCACGAATATTTGGGTTTACCGCTTTTAGCGCCTGTAAGCGTTCTAGTTCACCATTCAAGCTCGCATACATCGCTTTATGCGCTTGCTTGCGAACCGCCACGACTTTCTCTTCAACCGCCTCATTACCCGATTCAATCAATCGATGAACATCGGCTTGAACAGACGTCACCAATTTACTGCCTAAATGGCGATTAACTGGGCTAAGCTGACGGTTGAAGCCTTCAAACTCAACTTGTGAAGAGAGATCGTTACCGCGAGCATCCATCATTATGCGAATCGGTGTTGGTGGTAAGAAGCGGCTAATACCACTCTGTTTAGGTGCCTGCGCATCCACAACATACACCAGCTCCAATAAGATAGTACCGACTGGAAGTGCTTTATTTTTCAGAAGCGAAACGGCACACGTACCTACGCCTTCACTCATCACGAGATCGATACCGCCCTGAATCATTGGGTGTTCCCAACTAATAAAGTTCATATCTTCACGAGAAAGCGCCGTATCACGGTCAAACGTAATGGTTGCTCCTTCATACGGTAAGCCTGGATAGCTCGGTACCATCATATGTTCAGAAGGCGTCACCACTAGGGCGTTTTCACCTTTGTCATCTTGGTTTAAACCAATGGTGTCAAACAAACTCAGTGCAAATGTGACTAGGTTGGTATCACCATCGGTAGCTGCAATTTTTTCGACAATCTCTTGCGCCGCTTCACCACCATTAGAATGCATCTCAAGTAAACGGTCACGACCTTGCTCAAGTTCATGCTTAAGCTCCTGGTTGTAATGTCTTGAGCCTTCAATCACCTCATCCAATTCAGTTATATCACCACTGGCAAGCATGTTGATGATGCTCTCTTCATAGCGGTCATACACCATACGACCCGTTGGACACGTCTCAGCAAATGCATTGAGTCCTTCATCGAACCAACGTGCCAGTATCGCTTGAGAGGTGTTCTCTAAATAAGGAACATGCACGTCAATATCACGCTTCTGACCAATACGGTCCAAACGGCCAATACGCTGTTCTAGCAAGTCTGGATTGAATGGTAAATCAAACATTACCAGTTGGTTAGCAAACTGGAAATTACGACCTTCAGAACCGATTTCACTACAAATCAATACCTGAGCACCACCTTCTTCTTGAGCGAAGTAAGCTGCCGCTTTATCGCGTTCAAGAATCGACATACCTTCGTGGAACACAGTTGCACGAATACCTTCACGTTCACGCAACGCTTGCTCAAGCTGAAGAGCGGTACTTGCACGTGACGCAATCACCAACACTTTCTCACTACGCTTTGCTGTGATCTTTTCAATCAGCCAGTTAACACGAGAATCGAACTGCCACCAGCTAGAGTCTTCACCTTCAAATTCTTGGAAAATCTCTTCAGGGTAAAGCATTTTCATCGCGCGTGCTTCTGGTGCCATCTTGCCACCAATCATGCCTGATACACGCATAGAGGTCGTGTATTGCTGCGGAATCGGCATCGGCACAAGGTTTACGTTACGCTTTGGAAAGCCTTTAATCGCGGCACGCGTATTTCGGAACAACACTCGTCCAGTACCGTGGCGATCCATTAGGTTGTCGATAAGCTCTTGACGTGCTGTGGCTTTTTCCTCATCACTGGCATTGCTTTCTAGAACGTTGAACAATGGCTCAACGTCTTGCTCAGACAATAGCTCAGTGATTTGGTTTTTCGCCTCATTGCTCAGCGCTTCTCCTGAGAACAGAGCTGTTACTGCATCGGCAACTGGCGCATATTGCTCTTCTTCTTTAACGAAGGCTTCATAATCAAAGAAACGGTCTGAATCGAGAAGGCGCAAACGTGCAAAGTGGCTTTCGCGTCCCAACTGCTCCGGTGTTGCCGTTAGCAAAAGGACACCCGGTGTCTTTTCGGCCAACGCTTCAATGACTTGGTACTGACGACTTGGATTGTCTTGGCTCCACTCAAGGTGGTGCGCTTCATCCACAACCAGCAGATCCCATTCGCCTTCCAATGCTTGTTCAAAACGTTTACGACTCTTACGTAAAAAGTCCAAAGAGCATAGGACAAACTGTTGAGTATCAAACGGGTTATCCGCCTCTGCGTATGCTTCAATGCAGCGTTCTTCATCAAAAATAGAGAAATGCAGATTGAAACGACGCATCATCTCTACCAACCATTGATGCTGTAGTGTCTCTGGCACCACAATCAAAACACGTTGAGCACGACCGGATAGCACTTGCTGGTGAATGATCATACCTGCTTCAATGGTTTTACCGAGACCAACTTCATCAGCCAGCAATACACGTGGCGCATAACGACGACCCACTTCATGAGCAATAAAGAGCTGATGAGGAATCAAGCCTGCACGCATGCCACAAAGACCGCGCATTGGACTTTTGTGTTGTTCGTATTGATTGCTTAGTGCACGATAGCGCAGTACAAAGTTATCCATTCGGTCGATTTGACCTGCAAACAATTTGTCTTGCGGCTTGTTAAAACGAATTTGATGGCTCAAGAAGATCTCGCGTAATGCAACGCCCTGCTCTTCTGTATCTTGACGTGTGCCGACATACGTTAATACGCCTTGGTCTTCGAGCACTTCTTCAACCAGAAGCGTCCAACCTTCTTGGCTATCTATGACATCGCCAACATTAAAGATAACTCGGGTGACTGGCGCATCACTGCGTGCGTACACACGGTTTTCTTCTGATGCTGCAAACATAAGAGACACTGTTCTCGCATCCAATGCGACGACCGTACCTAAACCTAAATCACTTTCCGTATCGCTAATCCAGCGCTGCCCTAAAGCAAATGTCATAGAGAGACTACCTCAACTCGTATCGATATCTTTTGGTCATTCAAACGGTAACTCAGTCGAAAACTAAGCTCAAAACCCCGCCCAAATAATAGTAGGTGATAGAGCAAATATTGCTCATTTTCACCCTAGGGTGAAAGGTCGCTAATCTTACTTGAAGGCGTGATGCAGGTCACGCCAATTACAAGGAAATCCTAAGTTTTTTTTGCATTGTCGTGGCTGACATCAAACTGCAAAAAAATAGTGGCAAATGTAAAGACCAAAGTGAGTTTTTTCACTTATACTCAAATTGTAAACGTTAATAACATGTTACCAAAGAACCATGTTTTAATCGGATACAAGGGTATCAGGTTCAATCAGACTCACCATCGATTGAACATAGCAAGGTTGACTCACTAAGATAGGAAATCCGAGCCAGCATTGACCCCAGTCTGACTCGTTCCACATCCGAGTTAACCGCAAAGGACAAGCGCCAGTTGCGGCAAGGAGACTCTATGGGCGATACCGACCGTAAATTTTTCGTTCTCGACACCAACATTCTTCTCCACGAACCCCACGCCATTTTTTCGTTCAAAGAACACGACGTCGTCATTCCCATGACCGTACTTGAAGAGCTCGACCGCATTAAGGACAGCAAACGCGATGTTGCTCGTGATGCGCGCGTCGCAATTAGAGCTCTTGAAGATATCTTTAAAGAAGCGACGCCTGATGAAATTTCTGAAGGGATTCCCTTCTCTCACCAAATGGAAGCAACAGGAACCATTTCAATATTGGCAGACTATGTGCTGCAAGAAACAGTCAAAGCCTTCGCCGACAAGGAAGGCGACAACCGGATTCTCAATGCGGTGCTCTACTTGCAAAACAAACGCTCCCCTCGAGAAGTCGTTTTAGTCACTAAAGACATCAACATGCGCTTAAGAGCTAAAGGAGCAGGCGTTCGCTTTGTTGAAGACTATCGTACTGATCAGCTAATCGATGATGTGCAGTACCTCACAAAAGGTTTTCAAAAATCTGAAGGAGCGTTTTGGGAACATATTGACGAGGTGGAAACCAAAACCCTCGCCAACAAGACGTATCACACTTTCGACAGAGCCGCGATTGACCCAACGTTTATCAATCAATACTTGATCGATGATAGTAGTGATTTTGCGGGACGAGTGGCCGACATTGATAGTGATAAAGTGACAATTCGAGATCTCAGCCAAGAACGCCTTCTGTGTCGACAAGCATGGGATATTCGCCCTAAGAATATCTACCAAGGCATGGCCATGGATGCTTTACTCGACCCTGATATCGATTTAGTGATTCTCACAGGTGCCGCTGGTAGTGGTAAGACGCTACTCGCTATGGCTGCAGCGCTAGAGATGACGATAGAGAGAGGTATGTTCGATAAGATCATCGTCACCCGAAATACACCAGATATTGGCGAGTCCATCGGCTTTCTTCCGGGTACTGAGGAAGAAAAAATGATGCCTTGGTTGGCGGCCATTACCGATACACTCGAAGCGCTACACAAAAACGATCACTGCACTGAGGGCTCACTGAAATACATCTGTGATAAAGCGAACATTCAGTTCAAATCTATTAACTTCATGCGCGGACGTTCGATCCAAAATGCGTTTGTTTTACTCGATGAGTGCCAGAACTTAACGGCCTCTCAGATTAAAACCATTATTACTCGTTGTGGTGAAGGGACTAAGATTGTCTGCTCAGGTAACTTAGCACAAATTGATTCCCCGTACTTAACGCCAGTAACATCAGGGTTAACGTATATGGTTGAGCGCTTTAAGAACTTCGGAGGCAGTGCCAACATTCACTTAAATGGTGTGGTAAGAAGTAGATTAGCCGAATTTGCAGAGGAAAATTTGTAAGTGGCTGCGACGTCATCCCCTTGAAAAGGGGATGACGGCAGTTCGTGATTTATATACGTGAACTTAGTCAGTACCGCCGACAGTTAGTGCATCTAACTTCAAGCTTGGCTGACCAACACCAACTGGCACACTTTGTCCGGCCTTACCACAGACGCCTACACCGCGGTCGATACTCAGGTCATTACCCACCATAGAGACCTGCTGCATCGCTTCGATACCAGAGCCAATTAGCGTCGCACCTTTCACTGGTGCAGTAATCTTACCGTCTTCGATGAGATACGCTTCTGACGCTGAGAACACAAATTTGCCAGAGGTAATATCAACCTGACCACCACCAAAGTTTGGTGCATAAAGACCTTTCTTCACGGTAGAGATAATTTCTTCTGGAGAGTGCTCACCCGGTAGCATATAAGTATTGGTCATACGAGGCATAGGTAAGTGGGCATAGGATTCACGACGGGCGTTACCCGTTGGGTTTACACCCATTAGACGCGCATTAAGCTTGTCTTGCATGTAACCTTTCAGAGTGCCATTTTCAATCAGCGTGTTGTACTGTCCATGAACACCCTCATCGTCCACGTTAAGCGAGCCACGAAGGTCTTGTAGTGTTCCATCATCAACAATCGTGCACAGGTTTGATGTGACTTGCTGACCTAGCTTACCAGAGAATACTGATGACTCTTTACGGTTAAAATCACCCTCTAGACCATGGCCCACGGCTTCGTGTAACAGTACTCCCGGCCAACCAGAACCTAGTACCACTGGCATAGTACCAGCAGGTGCGTCAATCGCTTCCAGATTGACTAGCGCTTGGCGAATGGCTTCATCGGCATAGTTGTAAGCGACTTGTTGACCTTCTTCTGTTGAGAGGAAGAAATCGTAACCATAGCGACCACCACCGCCGGCACTACCACGCTCACGACGTTCGCCTTTCTGTGCTAATACACTGATAGATAAACGCACCAATGGACGCACGTCACCAGCGAAGGTTCCATCAGTCGCCGCCACGAGCATTTGCTCATAGACGCCGCTTAAGCTGACAGAGACTTCTTTAACTAAAGGCTCTTTAGTACGAATGTAGGCATCAAGCTGCTTTAGCAGTTCAGTTTTTTGTTGTTTTTCCCAACTTTCTAATGGGTTAACCGCAGCATAGTAAGCTTGATTATCACGACGAGTAAGTGCGTTAACTTGCGCGCTTTGACCTTGTTGCGCAATGCCTCTTGCCGCTACTGCACTTTGCTTCAGACCATCTAGTGTGATTTGGTCTGAATAAGCAAAACCCGTTTTTTCGCCAGCAACCGCTCTAACGCCAACCCCGCGGTCGATATTAAATGAACCGTCCTTGATGATGCTGTCTTCAAGCACTAGAGATTCGTGCCAGCTGGATTGAAAATAGATATCCGCATAGTCAATCTGGCGAGTTGCAATGCTCGCAAGCGTAGCTTCAATATCTTGCTCAGACAGACCTGTAGGTCCTAATAGCGCGTCTTCTATGCGTTCCATATGATTACTCTTTATAGAAATATAATTAGTGTAAGTGCTGTTCAAATCGAATGTGTTTAGCGACAGGCATACTCTGTCTCACTTCTTCTACAACATCGAAATTCAATTCGGCGGTTATCGTACCTGTCTGCTGCTCAAGTTGTCCTTGAACCTCCCCCCAAGGCGATATCACCATAGAGTGTCCCCAGGTTTCTCTTCCACACGGGTGAGTGCCACATTGATTCGCTGCGACTATCCAACATTGGTTTTCAATCGCTCTAGCACGCAACAGGACTTCCCAATGCGCCTTTCCAGTCACCGCAGTAAATGCCGCAGGCACAACAATTACGTTCGCCCCTTGAGCCCTCAACGCACTGAATAGATGTGGGAAACGCAGGTCGTAGCAGATGGTTAAGCCCACCGCACCAAAATCAGTCGGCACCATCGCAATGCTTGTACCCGCTTTAAACGTTTCCGATTCACGGTAATTTTTGTGACCATCATTGACGTCGACATCAAACATATGCAGCTTATCATAATGATTCATACGCTGCCCGTTTGCGTCAAAAACCAGCGTTGTTGTGGTCACTTCCGTTTCAGAAACCCGAATAGGAAAGCTGCCAATAATAAGGTGAATCTGATGGCGTCTTGCTAAATCAGATAACTTGTCTTGATACTTGCCTTTCCCTAAAAATTCCGCGTGACGGTGATAATCGTCACGGGAACCAAAAACCAACGAGTTTTCTGGGGTAAGAATCCACTTCATCCCCTTGGCAGAAAGAAACTCAACCTTATGTTCAATGAACTTGAAGTTCTTTTCTGGTTCGGGTCCTGATGTCATTTGTATGATGCCAAAGCGTTCCTTGCTCATGGTGTTACTTAATCTCCTTCTTGAGGTTTTCAGGTAACTTATATTCTCCCTGACTCCTCGAAATCTCACTTACCGTTGGTGAGTCCAATGGACCTTTAACTGAGTAGTTAACTTGTGTCACGACCTCAACCACGGGTGATATCACTGTCGTCACTGCAAGCACAACCAATGCTGTTTGAGGCGTCACCGCAAAAGCCGTAATGATAGGGATCCCTGAAGTCATGTCAGGCGTAAAGTTTACTTCAGCATCGACCGTTTGAGTCGAGAGATCAGCCAATCCTTTAATCGTCATTTCACCAGCAACCGCATCCATCTTAATGTCATTGGTCACAAACACGCCATCTCTGATTTTGCCGCTACCCGTAATTGAGTTAAACGCCATCCCTTTATCAAATACATCAGTAAAATCGAGCTGCATCTTACGAATAATGGAATCCAAGCTAAACAGACCAAGCAAGCGTGCGGCACCGCTCACATCAGAGATAATCCCTTTACCTAGCTTGGTACTGATTTCACCACTAACGGTATTTACTCGCATTGACCATGGTGCACCATCCCACGTTAACCTTGAGTCGAGATCAAATGGTGCACGTTGGATACCCGAGGTAATACCAAATCGTTCCATAAGGTCACTATTGTTCTCACCACTGACTGCTAGGTTGACCTGTGTTTTATTTTGCTGACCTGCGACCATCCAGTTACCGTCAATATGTACTTTGTTTGTCCCACTCGATAGGTCCAGCTTTTTCCAAACGAGCTTGTTACCTTGTCGTTCAACATCCATATCCACTTTGCCGACTTTGTAACCTTGGAACCAGAAGTTATCAATCGTCAGTTGAGTATCTGGCATGATATCAAAGAAGGTTTTATCAAACTCAGTCACTAATGGCGCTTCAAGGTTTTCCTGAGTGATAAGCGACTCATCATCTTGTGCCTTCTTATCAAACTCTGGCACGTAGATATGCAGACGTTTCAACGCAACATACAATTCGTTGTTGTCACTGTAACTCGCCTGCCCTTTTGCCTCTTGGCTATCAAGATCGAATTGCCAACCACCTTTTTTGTATCTGGCATTGAAGTTCACATCGTGCCACTCAATACCACCTAACATCAGTTCTTTCGCTTCCACATTTACCCGTTTAGGTAATGGAAGTTCCGGTTTATTCAGCTCATCTAGTAACGCTTTCTTTTCACTCGGCGGCTCTTTAAACAACTCACTCCATTGATCGACATTGAACTTGTCGGACCGTACTTGGAAGTGATGACCAACTATAGGGCTGATTTTGAATCCACCTTTACCCAACACCAAGTTAGTCGCCTTAAGAACCGGAACCTCTCCTGTGATATCAATCTCGGTTTGATATTTAACTGAGGGTAACTGCAATCTAGCGGTTATAGCTTGCTGGTTTCCGGAAGCTTGAAGTCTTGCTTTACCTGATTCACCAAACGCTTTTTTGAGTGGATAAGGATATTCACTCGCAATGGTCGCAAGGTTAGCATTCAGGTCAAGCTGATAAGTAAAGCCAACATCGTTGAGCTGAATATCCACGTCTAGGTTCCAAGGCGAATGCCCTGCCAGTCGACTAACCACCTTATCACCAACATAAGGCTCTAGTGGTGCGGTTTTCCAATCTCCAACCGCGTCAATCCCAACCGAATAACCTTTGCCAGCATTCTGCCCTTGAAAATCAAGGAAAATCGGCTGGTTCAGCAAGTTTGCAGACAGCCCTGTCGCTTTCACCACATCATTGTCAAACTCAACTCTACCGGACACTTTTTCCAGCGTCATTGGGGGGGCATCAATTTCGACGTGATTGTCTTTTAGCTCCGCGTATCCCCAAGCTCTGGACGGCGTATCGTCGCCAGAAAACGGAATATACAGTTGGAAGTCGGCATTCACATCGCCACTAACTTGAACTGCAGTTAACGCAGCACCAACCGAGTCCACCAGCGGCGAAGCGGTCATATAATCTCGAACGGCACTGCCTTGACCTGTCGCTTTCGCTTCTATTTCAAGGTGCCCATCACCACTGAGTACTGGAATTCGACCCGTGATGCGCTGGCCTTTAACATTCATCAGTGTCGCGGAACGAGAGTCCAAATACATGGTCTCATTTTGGAACAATAAATCGAGTTGTAAGTCAGTCAGTGGCGGCCAATTGGTATCAAAACTAAATTTAGCATCGCGAAGTCCTACCCAAGCTTGGAACATGCCGTTATGTTCTCGATATGGAAAGTCTGAGAGTTTGCCATACCACAACAGCTTAGATGTGTTGACTCGACCCGCTTGGATCGCTGCCGATAAGTAGTCCGTGAGACTTTGGCCCATCGCTAAAGTTGGCAGATAACGCCAAACCTCACCTGCATTGTATAGATCCGCTTCTGCATAGAACGACAAGAATGGGCTGTCATTCTTAGGGAAATCAAGTCTAAAAGCACCAAGCACTTGCAAGTCTGGCGTCGCAGCCGTCACTTTATCAGACCATAACGACCAACCTTGCTCGCCGTTATTTTGCCAATGAATATCAACCAAACCTTGCTTGATATTCAGCGGAGCTTGAAACACATCACCATAAGGGAAGCGATCATCAATAACGTTAACGCGGGCATGAGCTTGCTTCATATTACCGCGCACCGATCCTGAGACATGAGAGAAGCCCGGTAAAAGTTCCCATTGCGACATCGACATATTCTCAAGGTGTGCCGAATATTTCAGGGAGTCAGTACCGTCAGTTTGGGATAGTCGAATGTCTTCAATCTGCCCACCCGGGTTGAGTTTAGTTAACCACTCTTCCACACTCGGGTCAGGACTTAGTGATGCTAGTGGCTTTAAGGCGTTCACATCGAGCTGAGAAATATTCACTTGCCATTGCTGTTGGCGATTCCATTCTGCTGCAATGTCCAGCTCAGGCCACGGAACATCATTAGTTCTGGCTTGAACTTCGTGAACATTTAGCTGCCAACCAGCTTCTGATGGCAATAAATGCATAACCGCAGACTCAACGAATAGGTCGTGGTCTTTACCATCTTTAGACCAACTAAGCTCAGATGGTAACACTTCAAGATAAGCTTCTTTTGCTGTGCTGTTATCCAATGTAATCCAGCTGCGTAAGCTTACCTCTCCATCTTTAATACCAGTTTGCTGCTTTTGCGTTTCAGACAGCCACGGGGACAGCGACATTTGGTCCACAGCGACGTAAAAGTCACCAGAGACATTCGACAGCGAGCCTTTATCAATAAAGTCCGCTCTCACTTCTAGCGAATTTAAGTTTGCATCAGCAATGGAGATGGTGCCCTGTGCTAAGTGGCGTGCCTTTTGATTCCGCCATTGCAAATTCTCTATATCTAATTGACGTTCTTCACCAGATATAGATTGGTACAACACCGTTGAGTTAGCGACAGCAAAACGATCTAACTGCCTCAATAATAAGTTATCAAGGCGGTTGACCAACTGCTCGCCACTCGCAGCAGGTTGTTTGGGCTGTTGAACCGTTTTTGGCTCGGTCGCTTTTAGTAAATCGACCGAACGAATGTCCAGCATCATGTCATTAATGACCATATCCGCTAAGACAGGCTGCCTTTGAATAATGGTTTGAATCAAATCGAATTCGAGCTCTAAGTTCCCGACTTCGAATTTAGTTTCAGGGCTTTCAGGAAGACCAACAACAACGCCTTGAAGCGAAATAGAGGGGTGAGTGTTACGCCAAAAACCGCGTACATCTTTCAAAGAAATATTGAGACCTGTTCCTTGGTTTACCCAAGTCACTATTTCTGGTTGAATTTTGTTGAGCTGTGGCAAACCCACACGCAGCACTGTGACCGCAGAGGCAAGCAACACCAATACGGTCAGTAGTAACCAGAGAAAAAAACGGACAATCCGATTAACGCGAGAACTCACAAATTACTCATTACATCATAACAACATCAAATTGTTCTTGAATATATAAAGGCTCAGCTTGAATTCGAACCTGTTTACCAATAAAGACTTCCAACTCAGCCAATGCATGAGATTCGTCGCCTTCAAGTGCTTCAGCAACAGCAGGAGACGCATAAGCTACGAATTTGTCGGCATCGTAAGCACGGTTAACACGAGTAATCTCGCGTAAAATCTCATAGCAAACTGTTTCGACGGTTTTCACTGAACCGCGGCCTTCACAAGTTGGACAGCCACTACAAAGAACATGTTCAATACTTTCTCGAGTTCTTTTTCGTGTCATCTCCACTAAACCTAACTGGGTGAAGCCGTTGATATTAGTCTTCACTCGATCTTTAGCAAGTGCGGCTTCTAGAGAGTTCAAAACACGTTGGCGATGCTCTTCAAGGCCCATATCGATAAAATCGATGATAATGATGCCGCCTAAGTTACGCAGTCTAAGCTGTCGAGCAATAGCTTGAGTCGCTTCGATATTGGTGTTGAAGATAGTCTCTTCTAGGTTGCGACGACCTACGAATGCACCAGTGTTAATATCGACCGTTGTCATCGCTTCAGTTTGATCAATAATCAGGTAACCGCCAGACTTTAAGTCAACTTTACGTTCGAGTGAACGTTGAATCTCATTCTCGGTATCGTACATATCGAAAATCGGCTTATCACCTTCATAAAGTTCAAGCAAACTCTCCAGTTCAGGCACAAACTCGCTGGTAAACTCTTTCAAGCTCTCAAAAATCAGTCTTGAGTCCACTTGAACACGAGTAATTTCCGTCCCTACGAAATCACGAAGAATACGATGTGCTAGACCCAATTCACCGTATAACGTTGAACGCGTTTTATACTTAGTACGACGTTCATTGATTTTGGTCCACAAACGCTTAAGGAATGCTGCATCTTGCGCCAGTTCTTTTTCATTCGCACCTTCTGCTGCGGTACGAATAATAAAGCCTCCGTTTTCATCGCAGTAGTCAGCAACCACATTCTTTAAACGGTTACGCTCTTCTTCGCTCTCGATACGTTGAGAAACACCGACATGGCTCGCGCCTGGCATAAAGACGAGGTAACGGGATGGGAGGGTGATATCCGTGGTTAAACGAGCACCTTTAGTTCCAAGTGGATCTTTGACCACTTGCACTATGATGTCTTGACCTTGACGGACTAGCTCAGAAATATCACGGACTTGAAACTGCTTCTTTTCATTTTCGGCCACACACTCTGTATGCGGTACGATGTCGGAAGCATGCAGAAATGCTGCTTTATCGAGACCGATATCCACGAAAGCAGCCTGCATTCCAGGCAAGACTCGGCTCACTTTACCTTTATAGATGTTGCCGACGATTCCGCGCTTTGCTTCGCGCTCAATGTGGACTTCTTGGAGAACGCCACCTTCAATCATGGCAACCCTTGTTTCACTAGGGGTTACGTTTATTAACAGCTCTGCACTCATGAGCGCACCTCAATATTTTTAATTATTTATAAATTCTTGCAAGAGCTGGTCAGTTTCATACAGTGGCAGTCCAACTACAGCGTAATAGCTGCCCTCGATTCGAGTGACGAAGCGCCCCCCTAATCCTTGGATTCCATAACTGCCAGCTTTATCTTGAGGTTCTCCACTTAACCAGTATTGTTCGATTTCTTTTTCGCTAAGTGTTTTGAACCATACATCCGTCGTTACCACGACCGATAACTGCTTATTCTTAGATACAACACTGACAGCAGTGAGCACCTGATGTTGTTTTCCGGACATCCCTTGAAGCATAGCTTTGGCATGTTCGAAATCATTGGGTTTTTCTAGTACAAGTTCATTTAAAACGACGACCGTATCAGAACCGACAACTACAGAGCTGGAATCGCTCAACTCAAGCCCAGCCAACGCTTTCTCTAACGACAAGCGCTCAACGTACTGTTGAGCACTTTCTTGGTCTTGTTTCACTTCTTCAATATCAGGGCTCACCACTGAGAATTGGTATCCGAGCTGGCTTAATAGCTCTCTGCGTCTTGGTGAAGTTGACGCCAATACTATCTTTGTAGTCATTGATTTACCTGACATGCCAATGTCGTCTTACACGACGTAACAGTAAGAACATCCATGGCCAAAGTATACAGTTAATCAGACCACTCCACAGCGACATCGGATTAAAAGTGACGTCTTGGATCAAATACTCACCAAAAAAGATAAACACTTCTAGTAGCATAGAGATCAAGGCCATGATCGTAGCCTGCTGCCAAAGTGCCATGTTTCTTAGAACCAAGAAATTAAGAGCCACGATATAGATGACAATCGACATCATCATCCCGCGAATGCCTAAGGTAGAACCGACCAGCAGATCCCAAGTCAAACCGACGATCAATGCAGTACCCACATTCACTCGGTGCGGAAGTGCTAAAACCCAGTAACCTAGAACCAAGAATAACCATGACGGTCTTACGAAGTCTAGCACGCCTGGCCACGGTATGGTTTGCAAGACAAGCGCCACTATCAGTGACACACTGATCACTAAGTGACTGCGAAATGAACTATTAGCCATAATAGTATGAGAATCCTTTATTGCGCGTTCAGCGTATCTTCAACCGCTTGTTGCTGTCTATCATTACTCGGCCAAATCAACAGTAAGTATCTTAGTCGATCAAAGTCGACCACGGGCTCAGCAATAATGCTGGCGAACTCTCGTCGATTGTCTCGTTGTACCGATTTAACATGAGCAACGGGATAGCCTTCGGGATAGATTCCACCAAGACCAGAGGTCACCAACAGGTCATCCTTCTGAATATCAGTACTTGTTGGAATGTGCTCTAGTTGAATCTCATCGATAGACCCATTGCCTGATGCAATAACTCGAATATCATTACGAATGACTTGCACAGGTATTGCGCTGTTAGAGTCCGTCAGTAGCATAATACGGCTATTGTGAGCGCCAACGAAGGTCACTTGACCAACGATACCGTTTTCATTAATAACCGGCTGACCTTCATAAACACCGTCGATACGACCTTTATCAATCACGACTTGATGACGATATGGCGACGTGTCCACTGCCATCACCTCTGTCACCATCTTCTTTTCATCTCGGACGAAAGATGAGCCTAAGAGCTCGCGAAAACGCTGGTTCTCTTCACGGTATTGATCAAGCAAAATCAAGTCACTTTTGAGACGCAACACTTCGCGCTTTAAGTTTACATTTTGCTCGGCTAGACCTTGTCGAGTGTTTAGCCTTTCATAGACGCCATCAAACATGGTACGAGGAAGGTTTGCGGCATACTGAATCGGTGCGACTGCACTGTTCAATAAGTAACGGAAATTTGAGAATGTATCTAAACGACTATCAGCCAGCATTAAGCCGGCTGATAAAGTAACAGCAAGAAATAACCGAAGTTGTAAAGAAGGACCTCGACCAAATATTGGTTTCATGTACTCATAATCCTGATGTGGACTCTAGTTTCAGTACCACACCAAAACTAGAGTGAAACCATTATTCTTCTGTAAATAGATCGCCACCGTGCATGTCGATCATTTCTAGAGCTTTACCACCACCACGAGCCACACATGTTAGTGGGTCTTCAGCGATAACAACAGGGATACCGGTTTCTTCAGTGAGCAAACGGTCTAGATCGCGTAGCAGTGCACCGCCACCTGTTAGTACCATACCGTTTTCAGAAATATCAGAAGCAAGTTCTGGCGGACATTGCTCAAGCGCAACCATCACTGCCGATACAATACCAGTTAATGGCTCTTGTAACGCTTCTAGAATTTCATTCGAGTTTAGGCTAAAGCTACGAGGCACACCTTCGGCAAGGTTACGACCACGTACTTCAATCTCTTCAACCGTATCACCTGGATACGCAGAACCAATTTCGTGCTTGATCTTCTCAGCTGTCGCTTCACCAATCAAACTGCCGTAGTTACGGCGCACATAGTTGATAACCGCTTCGTCGAATCGGTCACCGCCGATACGTACTGAAGAAGAGTAAACCACACCGTTAAGCGAGATAACCGCTACTTCTGTTGTACCACCACCGATATCAACAACCATTGAACCTGTTGGCTCAGAGACACGTAGGCCTGCACCAATAGCAGCAGCCATAGGTTCATCGATCAAATACACTTCACGAGCACCTGCACCCAGTGCAGATTCACGGATAGCACGACGCTCTACTTGTGTTGAACCGCAAGGGACACAAACTAGAACACGTGGGCTTGGTTTCAGAACGCTGTTGTCGTGTACTTGTTTGATGAAGTGCTGAAGCATTTTTTCGGTCACATAGAAATCAGCAATAACGCCATCTTTCATAGGACGAATAGCAGAAATATTACCAGGCGTTCGACCTAGCATCTGCTTCGCTGCATGGCCTACCGCAGCAACGCTTTTGGCTGAACCCGCACGATCTTGGCGGATAGCTACTACAGAAGGCTCGTCAAGGACGATACCCTGTCCTTTTACATATATCAGTGTGTTGGCAGTACCTAGATCTATCGATAGGTCGTTAGAAAACATGCCACGCAGTTTTTTAAACATATTCTTCGCTCGTCCTGCAAGAATGAGAAGACAAAAATTGCACTAAATGTACCAATGCCTTGCCATCACAGCAAGGCATTGAAGCAGAAACATGGGGTGAAACCCGCATTTTCTTACAGTTTCCTTACTTAACGCAAAAAATTCACAGGATTTATTGCCCGATAAGGCGTGGCTCACCTCGATAAATGACTCTATCATTCCCTCTATGTGATCCGAAGGTCACTACGGCATGCGGATCTTCATCACCCACACCGCGCCAGTTATATCTCAACCAAGAACGACCCGCGTTACTATCAAAACACTTAATAGCACTATCATTTTGGTTCAGTTTAATTGGGGCACCATGATCAAGCCTTAACCACAAATTAACTTGTTCGCGAATTCTATTGTTGCTCGCAAAGAGTTGGCTGCTGCTGCCTTGGCTGATGACAGCATCTTCTGTGGTTATCGTATTGCCATCTTTATTAAACAGCTTGGCATCCGTCTCTAACTGACCTGACCACAAGATCTGTCGGCAGTAGTGCTTACCATTGAATACAGAACCACTGTCCGCATCATTGAGCGCAAACCCAGTTTCAGTCCAATATTCCGTTCTCAAAGGGATATTGATGTCCGTTGTCAAATCGCCACCAACGTTGTCCATCACCATACGACCATAACGAAACTCAGGTTGTATTGGGAACGCTTTCGCGTTGGTACCATTTACCATTAAAGAAGGGCCTTCAAAATCTACACCGTCAACTAAATTAGACTGAACCCCAAAGTGCCCTTTAACAGGTAGTTCTTTTATCGAGGTAACACCATCCAGTTGATAACGTTTAGCGAAAACATAATCACCAAAGCTAGCCTCCAGTCGAGCTCGTGAAGTGCTGCATGACGAGTCAGTAGAATCGCACTTCCAAGCTTCACTACCCCAGCTCGTTGCCGTCGCACTTATTCTCGGTAAGTAGCTATCACCACTGTCATTGGCAGCAACATGGTTTAAGGTCACCATCAAATTAGGCACGAAGTAACCGTAGTTAGGAGTAGGTGATTTTTCTAGATTACGCGCCTCCACAACAAAGCCTGGTTTTATTGGTTGGCCCATATATGCAAACTCAGAGTGCCCTGATTCATAGCCCCATTGATTGGAGATCATAGCAAGATGATGGGGATAAAAACGGCCGATACTGCGGCTACTCGGATTGATTGCCATCCCCAAATAGTTCGATTGACTTTGAGTCTGTACTAGAAGACTACCGACATCTTCCCAATAGAGAGCGTAAAATGGCAACACACCATTACTGCCTCGATTACTACGAACAAATGTTGACCCGTCCTCACCATCCATTTTTATAGGGAATCTTTCGTCAACTGGCCTAACGGCAGGCGTGTTCTCGGTGGCACTGAGTAAAACACTGGAAACAGGCGCATCAGTATCGAAGTAATTTTTGGTGATAAATTGCGACTGACAAAAGGATGGCAATATCGGAACTTGACCTTGAGTCGCGCCATTTTTCTGCCATCGAATTGGCACTGCATCTAAGTTAAAGCGTTCACCTGCTGCTTTATAACTACTACCTTGAGATGAAGTACCATCCAATGCTAACTGGTAGTTTGATGCATCACAGATCGCGAACGTCCACGGCCTTACTTTTAGCTCGTGAACCCCTTTATATGTGACACATTGTTTCGCTGCTTCCGCCCCTTGTTTGCCTAGAGGGCTTTGCTCACTCTCATCGACACAACGCGTCTGAGATAACTCAAAAGAGACTCGCCCAGCTTCATCGTACTGAATATCCATCAGAGCACTGTGACCAGCATCAGGTGTACTGCTGCCATGAGAAAAATCTAGTGCTAGATCCGTCACTGGAATTGGCACAAAGTCATTACTCTGTGCGGCTTTGACTTTAATTGATGCTTGTACTGTTGGAGATTTGGGTTCTAGATAACGTGTCGCTGCAATATCAACGTTTTGCACTCCAGAATAGTTTTTTGCCGCCACAACTTGGGACAAGCCTGAACGCGTTACACTACAGGTCACAGGGCGTACTTCGATCGTTGCCGATTTGCCAGCAATCAAACTCGACGCTTGCGGCGTAAATTCAAACTTGTTTGCCGTAAACTCGTAGTTACCCGTCACGAGCGTGTTGTTCGCGCTCTCCACCAATTCACCGGACACGCTGAGCTGTTCGATATGGTGGCTACTCACATCGAATATAACCCGGCCGTTAGCACTTGGGTTGTATAGCCCCTCGCTAATACGAACCCCTTCTATCAATTGCAATGTGGCAGAGGCAGGCGCTGTAATTCTGACGCCTTTGGTGTAGTCCTCAATAGGCTTGCCGTACTTATCGACCACATTAAACGTGACACGTTGAGTTTCACAACTCAATGCGATGCCTTTTAATGGCTCCAATTCCAAATAGTAGTCTTGACTTGGTGGTGGTGCTTTACATTGCACAGGAATACGCGCAAACAACACATTACCCTCACCTTCAACATCGTTATCATCTCTGTCTTTATGTCGTTTCTGATCATCATAGTCACGCTCGCCAAGCGTCACATTTGGAGCGGCAACCCCACCAAAGATGTAGTTGTCTTCACCATTGACTAAGAAACCTCGCGTTCCGACAGTAGCGGCTTCAGGAGGGACATAAAAATAGGCTTTGATAACAGAGTCTTCACTCTCAATTTCAATGTCACTGCCCGCGCCATGCCCGACAAAAAGCAAATCTTCACTGTTTCCTAATGTATTGATTTTTAGCTCATCTTTGAAATGAGGCGGATACAGGTCTCCGTTTGCTTTTATTCCTCGATAATTGATCTTAACTGGCCCATTGATCAGTTGGATCTCTGCATCTTCCAAATGTATATGCTCATTAACCCAATACTCACCAGAGTCAATGATGAGCTTACTGTCATCCTTAACCTCTAACTTATTGATCTTATTATTAGTCCATTTCAAATGGCATACTTTGCCGTCTTTACATTTAAAGTCGCTCGAATAGTCCCCACTTGGAAAATCATCCAGTTGCGGTGGATAGTTTTCAAAGCTCTTCGTGGGCTCCACTTGACAGTTTTGCCAACCAAAACCACGTAAACCACGTAAACCAATGAATGAAGACGTATAAAAGCAGCCGCCATAAGTGCTGTTATTGGTAAAGCGAGAAAACGCGAGGCCAGTGTTATTTCTCGGTAAAACGATGGCGTTGACATCAAAATCATCAAACCATTCGTCTCTATCATCGTCATATTCACTATTCACATTCAGAAGCCCTTGTGGCGATCCGGATGTGTCATAAAGGGTCGTCTGCACTTCTTCCTTAAAGTAGGGACAAAGATCAAGCTTGAATTCAGGCGGGGGTGGTGTGTCATCGCACAACTTAGATAAATTAAAGGTATTCTTCTTACCTGTGACCGACATATGATTGACCGTAATATTCATATTAAGATCGTTGTGTTCACCGCTTACCGTTAATCCCTTTTGAAAACTGGATGGATCTACGTATAGGGCAGCAGAGATCTTATTGTGATTCGTCAGATTGATAGCCGCGTTAGAGCCGTGTCCAATTAAAATAAGATCAGTTACTGCGCCATCTTTATTGATATGTGAATGACCACTTATGTAGAACTGGCGGTAGTGCAGGATTGTGGGCGAACTTACTTTGATTTTTGCTGCATGTTCCAAGGTCAACGAGCCAATCCAAATCTCACCTCCTTCTAACGTAAGAGTCTTACCTTGCCTCATCGTTATAGATTGGACTTTACTGCCACTTGGTAATGAGCAGTGCTTATCACTACAATTTGATGGTTCAAGGTTCGTAGGAAAGGCTGGTAAATCGACAGGTAGAGTTGGGGCATGATTCGTTGGGTTCACTGCACAACTATCAGTAGGAGCATTTGGATAGTAACAGTGGGCCGCAGTACCGTTATGAGCTGGACTGTTTGCTAGATAATTGAATGGCATTTTAAAACCATCCACATCAAAAGTAAGCGTCTGGTCATGTCCCGAAAAGTCCACTTGAGAGACGTAAGGATAACCATTTTGGCGATAGTTAGTTTGAACTGATTCCGGAAAGTAGTCGCAATATTCTATTGCATAACTATTTGCTACCACGAATAAGCTAATAAATAGAGCCATCAATTGCTTCATTGTGAGAGTCCTTTTACCCAAGCTTCTTGCTGACGCTGAATATCAAACCCTTGTCCATCGCCGCATATTGCTGTGCTGGTAATTTTAAAATAGCTGAGCTGTTTAGGAATCAGTTTTAGGTCGCCACCATTAACCGTTTCACACTGAACTGAAAGACTACGGCAGTTAATATCCACTTGAGAAATTAAATAAGACATTGCTACAGATGACGATGGCTGAAGCTGGTTACATCTGATTTCCAGCTCTTCTGTCAGACTCGATTCATTTAACGGATAGAGCTGCGTCAACGCCCACTCAACACCAGAGTTCGCCAAAAACCAAGCCTTGGTACCAATCAACTCACGTGATAGCGTCTCGTTACTTGACCATTGAATTCTATTGAGATTCATTGCCAACATACCCATTACCACCACAACAAAAATGGCAACGATGTAGACACTTCCTTGCTGTGAACGTTTTCTAGGGAACATTGAGCACCTGTACATCATGTTGGAAGTTAGACACTTCACCCGCTTGATTAAATACTAGATTTAGACGAACTAAAGCTGAGCGAAGTAGCGACGCTTCAAGGTGAGTAAAACTGCTTTTTAATGGTTCGATATTGGTAGCAACACGAATACCATTTCGCTCTATCTGACCAGATGTAGTGATGCAATAATTGACCTTGTTTGCTGAGTTGTAGATATACAAGCGCTGTCCAACCGAGCTCTGTTCTGGTAATTGATTTAACGTGAAATATTGTGCGTCCACCACAGAGCTGATCCCTGTCAAACTTATCGCTCGACGACCTTCAAGATCTTGCTGTCGACTTGGATTAATAATCAGCCTTTCGCTATTGGCAAAATGATGGGGATATTGGTTAATATTACCCACGACAAACTCAGTGTTTCCTAGCTTCTCATCCAAATGATAAAAGCCGGAAAAGGTAATCGGATAAAACGATACACATTGACCGTTCAAAGAGGTTTGAATGCTGTTAGGGACGGCGTGTCTAAGCTCACGGGACATTTTCTCAATTACAAACTGCGCTTGGTTCTGGATTTTAGTGCGGACAACTGAATCCATATAACCGCGCGCACCAAACTCGACAAAACCAGCAATTCCTAAAAACAGAATTCCAACTACCACCATGGTGATGATCATTTCTAGTAAGGTAAAACCGCGTGATTGCTTAACGGAGAATGACATTAGTAATTCCCCTTATACGCCACAAACTCATACTCTGTGAAATTACTCGCCGACACGCGGACTGTGATCTTTTTGAACGGACTTGTTTGATGCGTAGTTACTTGACCATCGAGTGCGTTATCGTAGTCATAGCTAACCAGAATATTAACGACAAAATTGCGGTAATCGTCTTGCTCATCACCACCTAGAAGGCTTGTTATAGATAAGCCTCGCTGACACTGCTGCTGGGCGTTAGCACCATACCAGCAGCCCATATAGTCATCGACATCATTATAGAAGGCGGGCTGCTCGTTTTTGTCCGGACCTAATGCAGCGGGTAATGTGCATTGCTTATCAAGTTCATCGCAACGCCATAGGCTACCGTTACGATCGCTCTGCTCATCAAAACTCACAGCTAATATCTGGTTCAACACCGCTTGTCCTAGTGAAGCGGCTCGTACTTGATAGTGCGGTAAAGCGCTTTTCTGCACACTAGGGAACAAGAAGCTCGTCAATGTAATCAAAGCGATGGCCAAGATCACTATGGCAAGTACGCTTTCGATCAGCGTCATCCCTTGACTCATTTTTCTAGCACGCATCGACAAAACCTTCTGAATTAATACAAATGGATGCCGATTCACTAAATTGAGTGAATTGAATCGTAATGGGGTAAGTACAAGATTCGCATACTGGACGACCAAGTAAATCGAAATTCAGCAGGCTAGTGGGAGCAGAGACCTGAATGTTATCTAACGCTAAATAGTCCGATTGCTCTTCAGGGTTCGCAAGAGTGCAACTGTACCGAGAGCCAAAACAACTATCTTTAATCGCCAGTTGGTAGCGGCTATTGAGCTCACCGATATCACTGATATTGGATTGCATTCGCCCAAGCTGTATTTGCTGAGTAATCGCAATAGCTTGTTCTTGTGCCGCAATGACAGAAAAGCCAGAACGGTTTAGAAATCGACTCGCAGCCACTACCGACACAATCGAAACTAAAACGATCACCACGATCAGTTCGATTAGCGTAAATCCTAATAACTTACGTTGTGGGATTAACATAGTAGTACCTGCAAAAATGATTGATAAATAGTATACAAAAGGACAGTACTAACTCATCTATCTATCATTAGAAATCGTTAAAAATCAGAATGCCTATCACAACACAAAAAAGGCCAGCCGGAGCTGACCTTTTTACGTCTTGGCTAATTAACAACCTGACGCTTCAACAGTTACTCTAGGTGCAGTGCCCGCTTGAGTTGATTCGTCGTATCTTACAAAACAGTTAGATTGGCGAATCGTACGGAAGTTAGCATTTGAACCATCATCAAAGGTAGCAATTAGAGCATCACGACGAGTCGCAAACATCCAATCTTGTTGCAAGCCATCTACTGCACTCACAAGGCCAGCTGCATCAGCAGTTGGGTAACCAAATGCAACCGTTACTGCTTCATTAGTACCTGCATTAATGGTGGCCGTTGCTTGCTGCTCAACACCCTCTACTGCAGCTTTGCCGTAGACAATGCCATTTGCACCTGAAATAGCACCTTTTAAACCATTGAGAGATGATTCGCGGGCATCACCTTGTAGATTTAGAAAACGAGGTGCTGCAGTTACTGCAAGAATACCCAAAATAACGATCACCACGACCATTTCAATTAGCGTGAAGCCACTTTGTCTTTTCATTTTTATATTCCTACAACTTATTTAAGTTCAACAGTAACTTTACCGGTACGAATATCGTACTCGAAGTAATGACGGTTACTTTCGTTTTGTGTATAGCGACATTTAGTACTGCTCACTGCCTGCGCTAAGTACTTAGTGCCTTTTGAAGGACTGTTTGTATACTGCTCAACAGCTGGAGAGTTTTGCAGCAAGTTCTCCATCAGGAATACACACGCTTCAACATTTACGTTGTTGCTATTGTTAGCGTTAGTATTACTTGGGTAACCATCGCGGAAGCCTGTAGATCCATCTTCCGAGCGAGTCAACCAGAAACGAGTTCCATCGTAATCAACATAGTTATTTACACCTGACTTAGTTCGGCCATTAGCTTCCCATTGCGCGCGAGCCGATAACACACCAGTTGCAAAACCACCAGCAACCGCTTCAACGCTAGATTCTTTTGCGCTTTCTGTTACATCAACAAATCGTGGTAGAGCCGCTACTGCAAGTAGACCTAATACCACAATAACCACGACTAACTCGACCAGCGTAAAACCTTGAGCTTTTTTCATTATTTGATCCATTTATATCAAAAGTGTGATTTTCTGCCCAAATTATAACTAGTTAAATAATGATTACAAAGCATTAACGTCAATTTTATTACTCAAGTCAAAAAAATGACTTCCATATGCAAGCTATTAATTTTAATTGCTTTAATTTCAATATCAGTATTTATACCGTATACACAACTATAGGTATTTTTATCAATTCGCTCTGATTTTATAAATAAATTCTGTTTTATAGAATCTGCATCATTGTAAAGCACTGATAACAAGTAGTTACAGTTTCTATTTTCATTATTTGATAAGGTAATCCAACCGGTTTGGTCAAATTTTACGACGTTATTATCAACTTGTAGATAGTTGGGTTGTTTCTCTATCAGCCAAACTTGATGTAATTCATTAATGCGTTGCTGCATGATCTTACCGATCACTACCGCTTGAGTACGGATGATTTTTTCCTGATTACGATTCACCGTAGATAAGAAAAAACCTACAAGCGCTAAAATCACACAACTCCAAATTAGCCAGCGCAGCGCATCTCTTTGGAAAAAGACACTCTTGATAGCCATCGCTCGTTACATTCCTTTCATGGCATCGAGCATGCCCCACATAGGCAGGAAAATGCCAAGAGCCAGTATTAGTACCATTCCAGCTACCACAGTGAGCAAAATCGGCTCAATTCTGGCGGTTAGAGTCTTCAGATCATAATCAACTTCTCGATCGTAAAAATCCGAAACTTCGATCAGAAGCTCATCGATACGACCCGTTTCCTCTCCGACAGAGATCATCTGAATAACAAGCGGCGTGAAAATATTGGCGTTAATCGCAGTTGAAGACACCGTGCTTCCGGCCTCAATAGCCGCCTTCATTTCCATAATGCGGTTTTCCAAGTACTTGTTGTCTATTGCTTCAGCCGATAACGCCAATGACTGATTCAAAGGCACGCCAGCACGAAGCATAAGAGCAAATGTTCTTGAGAAACGTGAAAGTTGAGCACGATTTACAATGCCGCCGACAATAGGCAGCCTCAACTTAATATGATCCCACTTTTCCCTACCAGCGGCCGTAGCAAGCCAAGCACGAAACGCAAACAAACTGCCAGCCATCGCACCCAATAAGAGCGGCCAATAACCGACGAAGAAATTTGAGGTCGTAATCAGAATACGAGTGGGAAGAGGAAGATCGACGCCAAACCTGGCAAACATATCAGCAAACTGAGGAATAACTTTGATATTCAGTACAAACAACGCAGCCACGATAAAGGTCAACACAAACGTTGGGTAGCGCATTGCCGCCTTAATACGCTTACGAGTTTCGACTTCTTGCTCATAATAGGCAGCCAGTTGCTCTAACGCTTGATCTAAACGTCCCGTATTTTCACCTACAGCAATCATAGAAACAAAAAGTGGACTAAATACGCGAGGATGAAGCTGCATACAACTCGATAAGTTACGACCATTAGTTAGTTCATTAACGACTTCTTCCAAGGCGTACTTCAACTGCTTGTTGGTACAGTTTTGCGTCAGGCCCTTCATGGAGCGTAACAGTGGCACACCGGCTTTCGTTAAACTGAACAACTGACGACAGAAAATAACCAGCACTTCTAAAGGTACCGCCGGCGCTATCAATGCACTTAGGGTGTCACTAAATGACGTTGACTTACCACCTTGTGAGATCGACGTAGGAATCACCCCACGAGAGATCAAAATCTCCGCCGCGGTTTCTTCACTGGCAGACTCTAGATGACCAGAAATCTCTGAACCATCAAGATTGCGCCCTTTATAACGATAGGTTGGCATTGTCTTATCTCTAGCTATAAACCATTAAACTAAATGTAAATAGGTTCGATGCTACCGGAAGCATCCCCTTCACCCAGTGCCATCACTTCATCTAAGCTGACGGTTCCTTGAATCGCGAGTTCCATTGCGGACGCGAGCAAGGGTTTATATTCTTTTGAGGCTCTAGCTCGCTGTGAGAACAGTACAGCATCATTCGCCCGTAAGGCGTCCATCATTCCTTGGTCGAGTTCCAGCATTTCAAATACGCCTATTCGCCCTCGATAGCCGGTTAGGTTACAGTTTTGGCACCCCTGCCCTTTATGGAAGGTCATCTCCGTTTGATTAGGGAAGCGAGTCATCAGCCATTGCTTTACATGCTCATCCGCTGGGTGCTCACGTTTGCAATCGGGGCAAATTCTTCTCACCAAACGTTGGGCAATGACCGCTCTTACGGCGCTAGCAACTAAGTACCCAGGAGCCCCCATATCCATCATTCGTAATGCACTATCGACAGAATCATTGGTATGCAAGGTTGTAAGGACCAAGTGCCCGGTTAATGCAGCACGCAAACCAATTTCCACAGTTTCTTGGTCACGCATTTCGCCAACAAGAATGATATCGGGGTCTTGGCGCAGGAAAGTTCTCAGGATCGATGAAAAGTCCAAGTTAATTTTTGGGTTTACTTGAACCTGATTGACTCGAGGCAAACGATATTCAACCGGATCTTCTGCAGTAATGATCTTTTTCCCAGGACTATTTAACTCAGTCAGCGCACCATATAAAGTCGTGGTTTTGCCGGACCCCGTTGGTCCAGTAACCAAGATCATTCCATGAGGGCGACGCAACTGCTTTCGCAATTTAATCAGCAGATCATTTGGAATCCCCGACTCTTCAAGCCTTCTGACACCTGTTGATTGGTTAAGCAGACGCATGACCACAGATTCGCCATGTTCAACAGGCATAGTCGACATACGAATATCAACAGATTGTCCTTTGGCCCTAATATTAAATCGGCCATCTTGAGGTAGACGCTTTTCCGAAATATCCAAATTGGCCATAAGCTTCAGTCGCAGTACCATTGCTGGCGCAACATTCACTTCATTTAATAACGTCTCATGTAACACGCCATCAATACGCTGTCTAAGACGCAACACGTCGGCATCTGGCTCAATATGAATATCAGAAGCACCTACTTGAATGGCATCTTCAAACAAAGAGTTAATCAGCTTAACCACCGTCACCTCTTCGCTTTCATCTTCTTCAATATTGAAGTCAAAAGCATCCGTCGACTGATGCTCAGCATGAAGCTGCTCTGCAAATGAAGCGATTTCTTTGGTACGACGATAATAGCGGTCAAAACCGTCAAGCAATTGCTTTTCGGGGGCAATAACAAACTCGATAGCGTATTGACCGAGTTGGTTTAACAACGATTCCTGAACAAAAAGATCCGCAGGATCGCTCATCGCGACTCGTAATGTATCATCTCGACGACCAATCACCAGTGCTCGCAAGCGTCTCGCATGAACTTCAGGAAGAAGCTGAACGGCATCCACATCGACTTGTGCCCGACTTAAGTCGATCAATGGTAAAGCTAATTGTTGCGACAAAAACGTTAGCATCTGCTGCTCGGACAGCGCAGCTAGCTCTATCAGAGTTGCACCAAGTTTTCGCCCTGTATTCCGCTGAATCGACAAAGCCTGCTGCAGCTGCTGCTCATTGATAATGCCTTCTTCAACCAGTAGATCCCCGAGACGTTTACGAAGTTTAATTTGCATCATTACTTCCTTCGAGGTTTTCTATGACCTTAAGTCTGTCGCGAATAAATGCTTTCGACTGGCTTGAGACACCTATCTTTTCGAGCGCGTTTTTATAAGAGTTTTTAGCCAGTGAAAACTCCATTTTACGTTCCTGCTGAATAGCAAGACCCATCCACCAACGAGCATTTTCGCCGTCTTGTTGGGTAAGTAACTCATAGCTTTGATAGGCCAAATCGGCTTGTTTATTTCGCTGCGCGAGACCGGCTCTTAGTGATAAGTATTCAATCGATGGATACTCAGGCAGATAAACCAATGGCGTGAGGGCGGCCTCCTGTTGATTCTCTTTGATAAGCAATTTCGTTAACGCCAAACGTAACCTTTCACCAGAAGAGTTACGATTAATCCCTTCTTGCAAAAGTTCATACGATTTTCGAGTCTGACCTTTACCGTAGTAGAGCGCCGACAATCGTTGTCTCACTTGCTCATTTTCCGGTGCGTATCTAAGTGCCGCGGTATAATTCTCAAGTGCACCATTAATATCATTGGCATCAATCGATTTCTTGGCACGTTGAATGGCTTTTTCCGCTAACTGTTCCGAACTGAGTTCCACTTGCTCAACCACCATCTCTCCACCGTTGGCTTGCGGCTCTACTTTACTTGGAGATAGTTGGGCTAACAAAATAGGTTCAGAAGAGGACGGTAATACGTGCGTATCTGCCATCGTAGTGACGGCTTTTGACGGGTCTTTGACTAGCGATACACGCTGAGTATCAGTCAGGTTTGCCTTTGGTAATTCAAACACATCAGAAGAAGCGGAGCCTAAATTCGCTGTCGGTGAGTTCAGTTGAGCACGAGGCTGCGCTAAAGAGTGCGCACCTTCTTGAGATATACTCATAGAAGGTGACGTATTTGCCGTCGAAAATGCCCAGCTTCCCATCGCTAAACTGACTAAGACTCCAACCCCAATCCACACAATGGGAGAGGTATTTCTCACTTTAGGTATCACAGCTTGCTCAATATTCACATGAGAATTATTGGGGTTACTCGTCAGATTTGATAAGGCTTTATTAATCGCACTCATAGTTATTTCCATCCCCAGAGCACTGGGTATTTGAATATCGGCTTGGTGGCATCGAAAGTATCTTTTATCGCCAGATACAAATGGCGGTTTAATACCTGCTGGCTGTTGTCACCAAACGCTAACAACAGTGTTTTATGGCAAATTTGGTGCACCAATCTTGGAACGCCTTTGCTTGCTCGCCAAATGGCAACGAGTTGATGATGACTGAACAGTTCTTCCTCACGTCCAGCACTCATCGTTCTCTGTTGGACATAAGCAAAACACTCATCTTTTGCCATGGAACGTAATGTGGCGCTGAAGGTGATTCGCTGTCTAAATTGCCTTAGGTGATGCTGCTCAAGTCGCGCATCCAGTTCAGGCTGACCAAACAGCACTAAATGCATCAACTTGCTATCTTCGGTCTCTAGATTTCCTAATAAACGAAGCGTTTCTAGTGCTTCATCAGATAAGGCCTGAGCTTCATCAATCAAAGCTACTACTGGCCGCTTGGACTGCTTGGCTTCGATAAGTTTTTTCTGAATATCATCGAGCAACGTATGTTGCTGGCATTGCTCTATGCCAAGTTCTTTAGCAATAGCAATTCTTAACTCAGCACCGGACAAAACCGGATTGGGCAGATAAACTAAACTGTAATCAGCCTCGAGCTGTTTGATTAACATTCGGCAGACTAGGGTTTTTCCAGTGCCCACTTCTCCCGTGACTTTGAGGACCCCTTCGCCAAGTGCCACTCCCGCCATCACAGTCTGAATCGCCTCATAATGTGGCGATAGACCAAAAAACAGCGCAGTATTAGGCGTCAGCGCAAATGGGTATTGCTCAAATCCGAAATAGTCTAAGTACACCGTTTATCGTTCCAATAGCTTCAACTCAAACGTCAAGCCCTAAGCCTTTTAATCTTCAGGGAACCACTCGTTAAGCAAGTCTCGAGAACGCTCAACTTCTTTCTGCCATGTATTCACGCCAACAACAGTCGGACGTAGCAAGATAACCAGCTCCGTCTTTTCCGTCACGTTTTGCGTATTTCGAAACAGGTGACCCAGTGCAGGGATATCGCCAAGATATGGTACTTTAGAGACCATTTCTGTGGTTGCCGATTTCATCAGGCCACCAATCACCACAACGTCGCCGTCAGCAGCACGGATAACGGAATCTGATTCACGAATAGAGCTTTTCGCTAGCGGCACAATGATAGAGTCCCCTAACACTTCTATCTCTTTTTTCTCTTCTTGAACTTCAATAACCGCGGGATGAACATGTAGCAGAACATTACCTTTTTCATCAATTTGCGGCGTCACGTCCAAAGAAATGCCCGAGAAAAAGGGCGTTAATTCAACTTGAGGCGCTACGTTGGCATTTTCACCAGAACCAATAACCGTTGAGATATCGGTAACGAAGTACTCATCGGTACCCACTTTGATAACCGATTTTTGGTTGTTGGCGGCGGTAATTCGAGGACTAGAAAGGACATTGAGATCGCCTTGCGTCGCCATAAAACTCAATACGGCTTCAAAGTGTCCGTCTGTAATAGTCACATTGGTTTGCCCACCTAACAGGGTTCCAATCTGATTTAAAGGTGGTACTGGGTTTTGTGCTGGTCGAGAGATAGACACACCACCACTACCAATTGCCGCACCAATATTGCTCCAGCTAATGCCTTGTTGATATCCGTCGCTCAACGTTACTTCTAGAATTTTTGCTTCCAGAATCACTTGACGATGAAGCCGCTGCTGCGACATATCTAAAAACTCTCTAACCTGACGAATTTCATCGGGATAAGCGCGTAACGTAAGTAAACTGGCTTGAGGGGTAACCACTACACTGCGGCCGTCACCAGTACCTATCAACTTACTTACCGCTTGCTCAAGCGCAGGCCAGAAATCACTCTCACTGGTGGTTTCAATGCGAGTACCACCTTGCTCATTATTGTTGCTATTACCACCATTAACATTATTTGAGCTCGATGAACTGGACGAGTTCGAACTTGAGCTGTTCGAGTTATTGTTTGAGTTACTGCTATTGTTGTTATTGCTCGAATCTCTGCTGGAGATGGTTCCGGTCGTGATCGAGGTTAATGAGCGACCTGAACGTTTGAACTGCAAGTAATCCACTGGAATAGAAACTGTGCGTAAGCCCGCGGGATACACTTGGATGATTCGACCTTTTTTCTCAATGTCATAACCATACATATCACTAACGTTATCCAGTACTTCATCTAACGTCACATCACTCAAGTTAGCAGTAATTTTACCCGATACGCTCGGGTGGATAGACACGCTGTACTCGGTTCCTTTTACCAAACTGGTGAAAAATGCTTTGGCTTCAACGCCATTGGCTTGCACTCGGAAACGCTTCAGCGTTCGGCTCGAATGTGAGCCCGTCTGAGCGTCTAGCTCAGGCATGAGGTCGGCTTCCACCGTTGGGGGTAACTCATCTAGGCTCTTGTTATTGGCATTGTTCACCGATTCATTGAGACTTTGCTTTATTTCAACCGGATCTCGATGTCCCATTGAACATCCCACCAATGCTGCGATACATATACCGACTACTACCTTACGCATCATATTCTTATAGCCTTAGTTTTTTACGTCCATCGCAAATAAGCCAAGTTTCCACTGCTTGCCTGCGCGCTGAAGGAAGAGATTTTCACTGTTGATATTGACTACTTTGTAGCCGTTGATGACATCACCTTTTTCAACCACTTTGTCGTTCATCACGGCTGAACACGGCATTGCCTGTTCACAGACAATGCTTTGCAGTGTCGGCAATCGGTACACCACTTTTTTCTTCGGTTTCGTTTGTACTTGTGTTGGCTCAGCCCACCCTAAAGGTGCAGTGGGATCTTGGGTCGCCCACGAAGACATGGAGACACTCAAGAAGGCGATAAACATTGCTCTAACCACAAACATTGCTCTAACCACCGATAAACTCCTTGCGAGTGCCCAGAGTGTACACTTCTAAAATCAAGCGAGCTTTGGGGTGTTTTTCCACATCATATTTAAAGCTGCGCCAATAATATTTAACCGGCATTTGCTCCAACTCAGACAGATATTTGGCGATAGCAAAATAGTTACCCGTCAATTCAATCTTAACCGGATGAAGAAAGTAACCGGAGTACTCACTTGCTCCATCAGTGCCAGTAATAGGCTCTGGTGGTAGTGACTCAAGAGCGACAAGTTTCAAGCCTTGGCTCTTGCTTAACACCAATTCAAGCAGGTTCGTCATTTGAACCGGTGAGATAAGATTATCCACCAACCCAGAGAGCTGTTCTGATAACGCTTGGCTCTCATCAATTAATCGATTGAACTCAAGATTAATGTCTTTGTCTGGATCTTGCTTGAGTTGGCTGCTCAACACTGAAAGCTGCCCCTCTAATTCCATGTTTTCACTGGAAACTTGTTCAAGCTGTCGTTCCAAACGGCTCTTTTGCAATAGGCTAGGTTCTAGCAACAGCAGATAAAGCATCATAGCGACAATGACGAAAGCACAGATTGAGAGTAACGATTTTTCTCTTGTACTTAAGGCAAGGAACTTCTGATCTAACTTCAGCCAATAGTCCTTCACTACTTAGCCTCCAGCACTTGTGTCGCATCCACCTTTTCACCCACATTTGCCACAGAATCTAGAGACCGGATTTCTGGGCTAGTACGCAATTCAAATGTCACAACGTCATTAGTATTACGACCAATTTTCAAGGTTTTAAAGGTTCTTCCAACCAAACTTTGCTCTTGTTTGAATTGCCCAACCCAGTTTGGAATCACACTGGCGTTTCGTGCTAATCCAGAAATATCAATATTGCTCTTATCAAGGTAAATATGTTGAATTGAAATGTCGTTTCTTCCCAACGTTGCAAGCGAGTTCATCACACTTGAATAGCCAACTTGCTGCTCTTTGTCATAGTCATCTACCGCATCCAACGCGTCTTTTTTCGCGGCGATCTCTTGCTTTAAGCGCTCTACAGCTGCAACTTTAACCGGAGAAGGTCGATGTGACTCCAACGCTGCTTTTTGCTGGCTTAATTCATCGTGTAACGAGTCCGCGCGAGACTCCGATTGTGCAAGCTCGTTTTCTATTTGAGCTGTTGAAACTGAAATATACCCATAAACCGCAACAGCAGCTGTTACTGTCAGAGCCATTACAGACGCAACTCGAGTTAAGGTGAAATGCTCTTGTTTAGGCTTTAAATACGATGGATACAGGTTAACTGCTGGTCCTTCCAACTGCTCACTGGCGATTTGAGCCAATAGCGCTCCAGACCACCCCGTGCGCTCAGAAACTAGAGGCATCACTTTGACATTCAATCGTGCGGTGAGCGCTTCAGCCAGTTGGGTTTCCGATTCTTCATCACAACAAACTTGCAACGAATACACGCCACCTGTTTTTAACTGCGATGATAGATAGTCAAGAGACCTTTGCAGCTCAAGTGCTAAGCTGTCGACATCAAGTCCAATGGTTTCATCTTGAATAACAGGACCAGAAGCACTACGAATGGTTCGATGGAAAATCGGCAATTGTTCAACAAAAGCACTGACTCGATAATGATGAAAACGACTTCTTTGCAGTAAAACCGCACTGTGACTCTCTTTTTGAGCTCTTGCCCAAAACAGCTCTTCTGGAATAACTTGAGATAGTTCCAATCCTAAGTTTTCTAATACACCACGAAGCTGCAACAGCCAGGATTTCTGAATCACATAGGCGGTTGTTTTATTCAAGCTTGGCAACTCAAGACCATCGGCAACAATCTCAGTCACTCGCTCACTGATAACATCCTTTAATAAAAAAGGCAGAGCTTGAGGCCACTCAGATTTTGGTATTCTTGGCGTGTCTATTTGATAGGTATGATAAAGGTCGCTACCAATGACAACGTTGACGCCTTGGCCCTTGGTTGCTTTGGGCTGCAGAAGTTGCTCAAGCGCCTTTTGCCAATTGCTGGCAGTAATGTCACAGTTACTAACCTTAAGCTGTCCTTTCTCTGACAAAAAGACGCCGTCCGACTGCATAATAACTACCATTGGGGAAGTATTCGCTTGTTGCGACCTAAATCGAGCAACGATGTTTTTAAACGTCATAACATTTCCGCGTTAGGTTCTTTTCCAACGATTTCTTCGTCCAGGCTTTATCATTGCCGCTTTTGGCTTAGGATCTGGCATGAGTTGTGTTTCAGCTGCAAAATAACGTCCTTGACCACCGCTAACACCAAGATCAAGCAGCGTATGCCACTCTTTTTTATTTTCCACACCTACGGCAATCACTTGTGTTTTGGAGTCCCCACAAGCACCAACCATGCTGCGAACAAACAATTGGTTTTCATCCCGATGATCAATTTTCTTAATTAAGCTGCGGTGCAACTTAAGATAATCTACTTTCAGATCTTTGATGTAATGAGTACTCACAATCGAACGGCCAGCCTGACCAACAATTACTGTGCACCCTAAACCGGACAGCATTCTAACAACTGGACGAATATAGTCCAGATGTTGAACTAGTCTTGCCTCGGAAAATTCAAAGCTTAATTGTGAGCGTACCGCGATAGGTAACTGTAACAACTCATCACGAAACCACTTAAAATAACCTTTATTGGCAAATGGCACGACATAAAGATTGATAGAAATCGGTAGAATAGCCGGACTTTTCTTAATGTTTCGTAACACTTTATTGAGCACAGCACGATCAAAATTGGACTCGTAGCCGACTTGAAGCAAAGCAGAATGGAATCGTGACGCTTTAACAATGCCTCGTTCCGGATCTTCAATTCGCGCAAACAATTCTTTGTGAAGTACGTCGAGCTCCTTCCCTTTTTCGTACAAATAGCAGGGTTGCGAAAAAATAAGTAGATTCTCAGGCAGAAGCGCTTTATCAAACAATGTACGCCAACGCACACTGCCACGCTCATCGAATTTTTGGACTTGCTTGCTAAAGCGACTCCAGTTATTCACCTTTTGCAGTTGAGCACTTTTCAGCGCCGTTTCTGCTTCTTCCATGATGCGCCCTTGGCGTTCACCTTCGGAATACATACTGACACCAATGTGACACCAGTTCTCTTCATCAAGAGGCATTGGCGGCGTGATTTTTTCAAGCTGACGGATACATTGATTTGCTAGGTTAGCAACATCTTTGCTGCTTTGATGCGGAATAAATACGGCAAAATCGGCGTCATAGTAACGCGAAAAAATCACATCTGGGTATTTCTGAACCGCGTTGGAAATCACTTCACCGACTTCCACTAGGAAGTCATCTGACGTCGATTTACCTTGAACCTCCTGAACTTGATCCCAGTCTTCGATGCGAAATAGCATAACACCACCCTGAGCACCACTTTCATGTATCGCAGATTCGAGTTTACTATCAAATAGCATTCGATTTGCACTGCCGGTCAATGGATCAAGGAAGGTTTGTGTGCGAATAAAGGTGTCAAATCGGCTGCGCTCTTGGCGAGCATCCTGCAATTCTTCGATTAGAATGTCCAAAGCTTCACTAGCGGTATAAGGCCATTCTCTTTCATCGCCTTTAGCAAACTGCTCTACTCGACCACCTAAGATCATCCGTCCTCGCTCTTCCAATAACTCTGAGCCAACTAGCTGTTTACGAAGCCACTTCACCCCTTGCATTAAGCAAAAGACAATCAACCCAAAGGCTAAAGTGACCGACCACATGGCTTCAATGGAATAACGCACATCCAAATATGGGGGCAGCGCGGTAAATTCGACGCGATAGCCATCATTGCGCTCTAAATCAAAACCTTCTCGATACACAATGGTGCGATCTATGGTTGGAGAAGTGTTTTTGTATCGGTATACCACGCCAGCTGAAGAGGTCAGCTGCATCTCAATGATATTACTGGCTTGCAACATCTTAGGCATCCAGCGCTGCATCATATAGGCTGCATCGGGGTCTTCTAGTTCTTTATCGATAACTCGAACAATGCCAGCCAAGTGGTGATTGAGGTACTCTTGGCCCATCCTTTTAATGGATAGTGTTCCGCCAACAAACAGAATAAATACGGCACTCATGACAATTACTGTCACAAAAGCCACTAAGCGAGTGCTCAGTTTGAGGGTGGGAGTTTGCCTCATAGGTACTAAAGTCCTTTTTGAACCGATGATGTCATTAACGTTTGTCGTCCGAACTCAACTCGTTGATGCAACAAGAGAGATTCATGCACACATTATATAAAATAAGCTATCGCGTTAACTGTTTGTTATATCAAATTTACTATAACCCGTTAAGCAACAAGCAATGCGTTGTCTCTAAGAAACAAAAAAAACCGCGAATTCATCGCGGCTTTTCTATGCAAAAATCAAATAGAACTTAATTTGATTTGATATTCAGCATTGATTAAAACGGGATATCGTCATCGAAGTCCATTGGTGGCTCATTGTACTGCGGCTGCTGTTGAGCAGGTTTTTGCTGAGCTGGTTGTTGTACAGGTTGTTGAGGCTGTCCCCAACCCTGTTGTTGAGGAGCTTGCTGCTGCATGCCACCACCTTGGTTCATGCCGCCTTGCATACCACCCTGCATAGGAGCACCACCACCTTGGCGGCCACCTAGCATTTGCATTACGCCGTTGAAGCCTTGAACAACAACTTCCGTTGTGTAGCGGTCTTGACCACTCTGGTCTTGCCACTTACGAGTTTGCAGTTGACCTTCAATATAAACTTGAGAGCCCTTACGCAAATATTCACCAGCAACTTCCGCTAGCTTGCCAAACAGAGCAACGCGATGCCACTCAGTTTTTTCACGCTGCTCGCCTGTCGCTTTATCACGCCAAGATTCAGAGGTTGCGATTGTAATATTCGCCACGGCACCGCCGTTTGGCATGTAACGAATTTCTGGGTCGTTACCTAAGTTACCCACTAGAATGACTTTGTTTACTCCACGGCTTGCCATGTTTTGCTCCGTAACCACAGTGTGTTTCAAATTAGCCCAGTAGGATAACACGAACCACTGGTACCGCAACAGCGCTTATCCTGAGGATGCCAAAATAACCCTTTCCCCCTCGTTATTACGAGCGAAGCAAACAATGATAAACTTTATATTTATATCAATTACTTAGATATTTTAACTCACTCTCAAACTACTTTTTTATCACTAGAACATAAACTACATACTCGTCAGTATGCATAAAAACCACGAGTAAAAGTGTGCTATGAGAAGAAATAATTACCAACGCGTCATTCAACATGTCACTCTTAATCAAGAGGACTCGGTTACCAAAAGGGTAAAACGCTTATCCCATCTAAGCATTAATGCTATTGAAGCCATCACTCCTCAAGATCTACTTTCAACCGCTTCCGGTTCTCGTAATCGCATTTTGCTCTTTGATTACGAAGAATCTTTAGATCTTTTCCAACAAGTGTTAAACCTACCTTTAGCAAGCAAGAACTTTGAGACAGTACTGATCAATGTTCCGCATCGGTTAACTACCGAGGAGATCCTTAGATATGGTCATATAAAAGGCCTCTTTTACAGCCACGAAGACGCTAAGAAAGTCGTGATTGGTTTGGGAGAAATCATTAACGGCAAAAACTGGCTACCGCGAGAGGTAACCAGCCAACTGTTACATCACTATCGCCACGTAGTTTCAGCAAACACCTGTCCTACTGTGGTGGATTTGACGGCTAGAGAAATCGAGATCCTTCGATGTCTGCAATCGGGAGCCAGCAATTTGCAAATATCTGAAGACCTATTTATTACTGAGTCGACAGTAAAATCTCATCTTTATCAGATATTTAGAAAGCTCTCTGTAAAAAACCGCTTACAAGCGATAGCTTGGGCCAATCAAAACCTCCTCTCTTAACAATACACACAACACATCTTCATCTATGTAGAGAGTTCGCGATGATTTTTCACAGCAAAACAGAGCGAACTCTGACACATTTCTACTGTCATAAACTAACGATACTATGTAGACTTAGGTCCAATCGCCCGTCAGTGGCAACAAATTAAAACGAATAAAGATAAAGGGTTTTATCATGATCAAGAAGTGCCTATTCCCGGCAGCTGGTTACGGAACTCGCTTCCTACCAGCCACGAAATCTATGCCTAAAGAAATGATGCCAGTGGTTAACAAACCATTGATTGAATATGGTGTGGAAGAAGCCATTCAAGCGGGAATGGACGGAATGTGTATTGTTACCGGTCGTGGTAAACACTCCATCATGGATCACTTCGATAAAAACTACGAGCTTGAGCACCAGATTAGTGGCACTAATAAAGAAGAGCTTCTCGTTGATATCCGCGACATCATTGATTCGGCACAATTCACCTACATTCGCCAACGTGAAATGAAGGGCTTGGGCCATGCGATTTTGACTGGTCGTGAGCTTGTAGGTGACGAACCATTTGCCGTCGTTCTAGCGGACGACCTTTGTGTTAACGAAGATCAAGGTGTACTGGCTCAAATGGTTGCGCTCTATAAACAGTTCCGCTGCTCAATCGTTGCGGTTCAAGAAGTGCCTGAAGATGAAACGCACAAATACGGTGTTATCTCTGGTGAAATGATTAAAGACGATCTTTTCCGTGTAGATGATATGGTTGAAAAGCCTGAGCAAGGTACAGCGCCTAGCAACCTAGCGATCATTGGTCGTTATATTCTGACCCCAGATATTTTCGAACTCATCGAGCAAACAGAACCAGGCAAAGGCGGTGAAATCCAAATCACTGATGCCTTGCTTAAACAAGCAAAAGCTGGCTGCGTGTTGGCTTACAAATTTAAAGGTCAACGTTTTGACTGCGGCAGCGTAGAAGGCTATATCGAAGCAACGAACTACTGTTTTGAGAATCTTTACCTAAAAGATGAGAAAACCGCAGAGCTTGGCAAACACGCAACGAAGAAAGCGTAATCTAAGCCTTGAGCTCACAGAATAAACGGTAAGCCGTAGCGCTACTTTCATCGAGAAGTGGCGCTTTTTACATTTATAGACCTGTTTTTTTATCCAGTATTTCTTTGCACAAACTTCACACTATGTAATACTTGTCACACTACGTATTACATGAGTGGCAACAATGGATAAGATCGAAGTTAGGGGGGCTCGAACCCATAACCTAAAAAACGTCAATCTGACAATTCCTCGCGACAAACTAACCGTTATCACTGGCCTTTCGGGCTCAGGTAAGTCTTCACTTGCCTTTGATACTCTGTACGCAGAGGGGCAACGTCGTTATGTGGAATCCTTATCCGCTTATGCAAGACAGTTTTTATCCTTGATGGAAAAGCCCGATGTTGACCACATCGAAGGCTTATCTCCAGCCATCTCTATTGAGCAAAAGTCCACCTCGCATAATCCCCGCTCGACTGTAGGTACCATCACAGAAGTCTATGACTACTTACGCTTGCTGTATGCTCGTGTGGGCGAGCCACGCTGCCCGGAGCACAAAACACCATTAGCCGCACAAACTGTTAGCCAAATGGTTGATAAGGTTCTAGAGCTACCTGAAGGCTCTAAAATGATGTTGCTAGCTCCAATTGTTAAGGAGCGTAAAGGTGAGCATGTTAAAACTCTAGAAAACCTGTCAGCTCAAGGTTTTATTCGCGCCCGTATCGATGGAGAAACCTGCGATCTTTCCGATCCACCGACACTGGAACTGCATAAAAAGCACACCATTGAGGTGGTTGTCGACCGCTTTAAAGTTCGAGATAACTTACAGCAGCGTCTTGCCGAATCTTTTGAAACCGCGCTAGAACTATCAGGTGGCATCGTCGGTGTCGCATGGATGGATGAACCAGAAAAAGAAGACATCATCTTTTCTGCTAATTTCGCTTGCCCTTACTGTGGTTATAGCTTGCAAGAGCTTGAGCCTCGCCTGTTTTCGTTTAACAACCCTGCTGGGGCCTGCCACACGTGTGATGGTTTAGGAGTCCAGCAATACTTCGATCCAGCACGAGTCGTGATGGATGAAGATCTGAGCATTGCTGAAGGTGCGATTCGTGGTTGGGATCAGAAGAACTATTACTACTTCCAAATGCTGACCTCACTGGCCAAGCACTACGACTTTGACTTATACGCGCCCTTTAAATCTCTGCCGAAAAAGATCAAAGATGTGGTGCTCACAGGCTCAGGCCGCACAGAGGTAGAATTTAACTACGTTAACGATCGCGGTGATATCCGCGTGAAACGCCATCCATTTGAAGGGATCCTAAATACCCTTGAGCGTCGTTATCGTGATACTGAATCTAACTCAGTACGTGAAGATCTCGCGAAATATATCTCGACAAAATCCTGTGGTTCTTGTGGCGGTACTCGTCTGCGTGAAGAAGCTCGTAATGTCTTTATAGCTGATACCACATTGCCAGAAATCGTCGAAATGAGCATCAGTGGTGCCATGGATTTTTTCCGTTCATTAGAGCTTGAGGGACAACGAGCCCAAATAGCAGAGAAGGTCATGAAAGAGATCAATGATCGTCTGCACTTCCTCGTTAATGTTGGCCTTAACTACCTAAACCTGTCACGCAGTGCCGAAACGCTTTCAGGCGGTGAAGCGCAGCGTATCCGCTTGGCAAGTCAAATTGGTGCAGGTCTAGTCGGGGTAATGTACGTTCTTGATGAGCCTTCTATTGGTCTCCACCAGCGTGATAATGAACGTCTTCTTAATACGCTAACGCATTTAAGAGATCTAGGTAACACCGTATTGGTTGTTGAACACGACGAAGATGCTATCCGAACGGCAGACCACGTCATTGATATTGGCCCTGGCGCAGGCGTTCATGGTGGTTCTGTAGTAGCTGAAGGTACTATTGAAGACATTATCCAATCAGAAGAGTCGCTAACTGGTCAGTACCTGAGCGGGAAACGAGAAATTGCGATTCCTCAGCAACGTACACCAATGGATGCTAAGAAAGTGGTTAAGCTGCAAGGTGCAACAGGTAACAACCTTAAAAATGTCGATTTAACCATTCCAGTTGGTCTATTTAGCTGTATTACTGGTGTTTCCGGTTCAGGTAAATCCACCCTGATTAATGATACCTTCTTTAAAATAGCGCACACTCAGCTCAATGGAGCGACAACAGCCGAACCATCTCCTTATAAGAAGATTGAAGGTTTAGAGCATTTCGATAAAGTGATCGATATTGACCAAAGTCCAATCGGTCGTACACCCCGCTCTAACCCTGCTACTTATACTGGAATCTTCACACCTATTCGTGAACTGTTCGCAGGCACTCAAGAGTCACGCTCTCGTGGCTACAAGCCTGGTCGCTTTAGCTTTAATGTTCGCGGCGGCCGCTGTGAAGCATGCCAAGGTGACGGCGTTATCAAAGTAGAGATGCACTTCTTACCTGATGTATACGTGCCTTGTGATGTATGTAAAGGGAAGCGTTATAACCGTGAAACGTTAGAAGTTCGCTACAAAGGCAAGACCATTGATGAAGTACTACAAATGACTGTAGAAGATGCTCGTGAGTTCTTCGATCCGGTTCCTGTAATTGCTAGAAAACTACAAACCTTAATGGACGTAGGTCTTTCGTACATTCGTCTCGGTCAAGCGGCGACAACACTTTCAGGTGGTGAAGCTCAACGAGTTAAACTGGCTAGAGAACTCTCTAAACGTGATACGGGTAAAACACTCTATATTTTAGATGAGCCAACAACAGGCCTGCACTTCCACGATATCGAGCTGCTCTTGTCCGTTCTTCACCGTCTGCGTGACCATGGCAATACCGTCGTCGTTATCGAGCACAACCTTGATGTTGTTAAAACTTCTGACTGGATCATCGATTTAGGGCCAGAGGGTGGACAAGGAGGAGGCGAAATTATCGCTCAAGGCACCCCAGAAAATGTGTCTCAAGTCGAAGGTTCTCACACAGCACGCTTCCTAAAGCCTATGCTAAAAGGTTAAATTAGGGCATCTTAGAAGAGTGACGTATGGTTACGTCACTCTCTTTCTTGTTCATTAACTAGTAGCAAGCATGGCAATTACTCATACCAACGGTACAGAACTGGCTGAAAACCGAGTTCGTCCCCCGCTCAATCGAAAATTCATGGCCGCTATGGCGATGCTTTATCTCATCGCGACACATGCCTTCTGGCCAAATCCTGGCAGTTTGGGGCTTGCACTTACCTTCAATAACACTGCATGGATTGCATTTAGCATTGCTTTAGCTATTGGGCTTTATCAACTCGGTAGCAACCAAATATTGCGTTATAGCAAACTTACTATTGGTTTATTGCTCTCTTGTATTCTGTTAAGTGTTCCACTGTTCTACAGCAAACCCGACATGGTTTCCGTCGCTCCTCGCTTTATTGCACTGTGGAGTGGCATGTTGTTGTTCATTGTTTTGCAGCAATTTCGGTTCACCAATAAACAGAAGCAACGGTTTCTGTGGTTAGTTGTTCTGGCAGCTCTGATTGAGTCTGCGATTGGCTATGGCCAATATTTCTTGCTGTCCGATGATAATTTCATGGGCTATGACGTAGTTATTAACCGCCCCTATGGCATCTTCCAACAACCTAATGTGATGGCAAGCTTTCTCGCTACCGCGCTGGTTCTGTCTGGTTACCTGCTCGCACGCCAACGACATAAATATAACTGGCACATCAGTGATGTCTCCATCTTATATTTAACACCCGTTATTACCTTACCTCTAATTGTCGTTTTAGGCTCAAGAACAGGCTGGCTAGGTGCACTAACCGGAACATTGCTGCTTATCCCTTATCTGTATCGACACTCAACTAAGAAGCGCTTTCGAGGCTGGACTTTTGCGAGTTTAGCAGGCGTGGCATTGGGACTTTTACTTGGATTTGGCAACACCAATAGCCAAAACTTCATCGAACAAAAAGCCAGCTTTGCCGATGTTCGTACAACGATTTACAGCCAATCCATAGATATGCTGATCGAGAAGCCATTTACTGGCTATGGATTAGGAAAGTTTGAACCTGAGTACATGGTGTATACCGCTCGACAGCACCAGCTTAACAATCACTTTGCTGCTGGCGTACCTGCTCTGGATCACCCACATAACGAATTGTTGTTTTGGGGGATTGAGGGGGGATTGCTGCCGGTTCTGGGTATATTGCTCGCCGCTCTCTTCGTCTTAAGCCGAATTTATACCGCTAAACCCGGTACACGCTTGGCTATATTTGCTCTATTCCTACCCATTGTACTGCACAGTCAATTGGAGTATCCGTTTTATCATTCACTGATACACTGGGTTACCTTTATCATCCTGATCTATTGGGTAGATCAACGCACGCCTCGATTAAAACAAGCATCGTTATCCGGCGTAACTAAGACATCGACACGAGTAATGTCTTTATTGATACCAATTTTGATCACCACCTATATGGTTGCGTCTTTGCATACCAACTATGTGTTAACTAAGTTTGAAAAATCTGACCCAGTCGATGTCACCATCTTAGAGCAAGTCAGTAACCCTATGGCATGGCAAGATCGCTATGATTGGGATGTCTATAGCACGTACCTAAAGCTCGGATTGCGCACTGGCGATAAAACGCTGATTCAACCTTATATTGACTGGTCTGTAGATATTATCCGTCATAAGCCACGCCCTGCCTTTTATCGTAATCTGATATTGGCTTACCAAGGGATGGGAGATACGAGTAAAGCTCAACAAGTAAAAACCGAAGCGGAGTATCTGTTCCCTTATCAGCAGTTTGAGCTGGTTACTACCGAGCCTGTGCAGGCGAAGTCTCTGCTACAAACTAAATACACTCAATGACGATGAAAACGGGACGCTACTTAGCATCCCGTTCATTATCCGCCCCATTCATACAAGGCAGGAATATCAATAATATCGTTATCAAAGCGAATCGTAATGAACTGAGGCTCTATAGCGAGTAGCTGGATGTTATTCAGTCTATCCCCTTCTTTTAGCTCTTGACCATTGATTTTAACCCAACGTCGCTGAGCATCAGACGAATACATATGAGTTTGTAGATTCATGGCAGGCAGACGTCCACGATAGCGAGCTTGATTATCCTCCAGAGCGATATGATCCGAATTACTTGGTACTAAAGAAGGTTCTGTCTTGTTGATGGCAGACGCGACTTTGCGAGCAATCTCAGGGTCTAAGCCACTCAGATCTAAGTTCTCTAAGTCAAAAGACTGTTCTGAAGCCGTGTTGGTATCTGACACAACGTCACTAAGTGAACTGGCACTCGTCGTGTTTGCGACTTGAGTGACCTGAGTCGTAGCAACGGGCACGCTTACTTTCGGCAACGGTTTAAGCTGCGAAAAATCAGGGTATGCCAAAATAGAGTATGCTTTGCTCGGTTGTTGTGGGTCCTCCGGTGCACTCTGAGAGGCTATTGCACCGATAGAAATGAGCACTAAACTACTCCAGATTAGAGATTTCATAGTGACCCCTCTTGGTTCTGCTTGGCTTCAATGGAAGGTGGATTATTCTGGGTTAACAGCTCCAATTTACGTAGCGTATTGCGCCCAGCTATGCCATCAACTTCAATATCCTGCCAACGTTGAAAGACTTCCACTTTACGTTTTAGTGCTTCGTCGAAAATATCGCTACCAGAAGGTGTTCCTCCAAGCACTTTTGACAGTTTTTCATCCAATAACCGAACTTGCGCTCCCTGTTGATTTAATCGGAGCGTCGTTTGCAATTCACGTTGCCAAATAGAGTAGTACTCACCGGTCCATAGCTGCTCAAGCCATGATTTTGGCAAAGCGATACGTTGCCGACCATTCAATATTTGCACTTGGTCGTCTGAAACTTGATATAGCACCACATAACTTTGTTGCCCATCCAAATACAGTGACATCACAACGGGCAGATTCTGTTGCTCTATCTGAGACAAGGTACCTAAATACTTTTGGCACTCAAAACTACTGCTCGGTGATTCTTCACACATGCCATCAAGTACGCCTGCTTTGTAGCCCCAAACCGCGTAAAGCTCTTGAATCGCCGATATTTTGTCTTTTCGTTTAAACAGATCGTGCAGTAGCTCTTGAGGGTAAGATTCCGCAACATTGTTAACGGGTATTATCACTCCTTTAGAGGAAGAGTTTGAGGCACTGACTGATTCAACAACTTGCTGTTGGTTGGATAATGATGACAACCACGCTAATCCTTCGGCGCCTTTCCAGTACAGCCCCCCAGCAACCGCAATGCCTAGTAACGCAGGCATTGCATAAGTCGACAATAACTCTGACAAACCACCACCTGTGCTTTGCACCGAATATCCCACACCAGGAGCTTGGAATGAAAGAATATCCTCACAAGCTTTTTGAGCCAAAGACTTAGATACTTTTTTCTCTCCTGAGTGATAGGCATACTGCAATGCTTTATCACCGATGAGATTAATCAAACGCGGAATGCCCTGACTGGCTTTATTCATCACAGCCACCGCCCCCTTCGAAAACAGTGAAGTGTCACCGCCAGCCGTCGACAAACGAAACTCTATATATTGGCGAGTCTCCCCTTCCGTGAGCGGCAATAGGTGATAACGTCCAGTGATTCGTTGGGCCAATTGGCGTAATTGGGTTGTGCGCAGTTTGTCTTGCAACTCAGGTTGACCAATCAACAGCACTTTCAGCAACTTATGATCATCCGTTTCAAGGTTAGTCAACAGTCGCAACTGCTCAAGAACTCCCGCAGAGAGATGCTGTGCTTCATCGATCACGAGCAGCGTATTGATGCCCTGTTGATCATTATCGATTAGATATTGGTATATGGCTTGGCTGAGCTGTTTTAAGGAAGCCCTTTCAGGGTAACTAAGCGAAAACTCGTCGCAGATGGCTTCAAGCAGATCTTGACTCGAAAACGTAGGATTTAGGATCAATCCAGATGCCGTTTTATCATCCAGTGACGCTAACATGGCTTTGGCTACGGTGGTTTTTCCTGTCCCCACTTCCCCCGTTAACATGGCAAACCCACCACCTTGTCCAAGACCAGCTTGAAGGTGCTGCATTGCTTCTCGATGTCGCTGACTCAAGAATAAATAACGAGAGCTCGGTACTATTGAAAATGGCACCTCGTAAAAACCAAAATAATCCTTATACATCCATTCAACCTTACAATATCAGTCAAAGCAAAGTACCATTGAGCCAGATGAATGCCAACGGCTAAGTACGAAAAAGGGGAGCCAATTTGCAAGTCTATCTTGTTGGGGGCGCAGTACGCGACCAATTGCTTAAACTTGAGGTCTATGACAAAGATTGGGTCGTGGTTGGCGCAACGCCAGAACAAATGTTGGCTGACGGCTTTCAAGCTGTAGGTAAGGAATTTCCTGTCTTCTTGCATCCTAAATCGAAACAAGAACACGCTCTCGCTCGCACTGAACGCAAAGCTGGCAAAGGCTATACCGGTTTCGAATGCTTTTCATCGCCTGATGTTACTCTAGAACAAGACTTAATGCGCCGCGATCTTACCATTAACGCCATGGCACAAGACGGTTCAGGACGTATTATTGACCCTTACAACGGAAAGCAAGACATAAAAAATAAAGTGTTACGTCATGTCTCACCGGCATTCGTTGAAGATCCACTTAGAGTGCTGCGTGTCGCTCGTTTCGCGGCCAAGCTTGCTCACCTCGGATTTACTGTCGCTCCAGAAACCATGGATTTAATGGAATCAATCGTTAGCGATGGGGAATTGCAGCACTTGACCGCCGAACGAGTCTGGCAAGAGTGGCACAAATCACTGACAACTCGTCATCCTGAGGTGTTTTTAGATGTACTTCGTTCCTGCGGTGCTCTTGCAGTTGTTTTGCCAGAATTAGATGCGTTGTTTCGTGTTCCGCAACCTGAAAAGTGGCATCCTGAGATCGATACGGGCATACACACGCTGATGGTTGCTCAGCAAGCCGCCTTGCTAAGCGCATCGCCAATCGTCCGTTTTGCCGCTCAAGTCCATGACCTCGGAAAAGCTCTAACGCCTGCAGAAGAGTGGCCAAGTCATAAGCTTCATACGCACACTGGACAAAAAGCCATAAAGTCTCTTTGCAGTCGCGTACGTGTACCGAATGAATACCGTGATTTAGCTGTTGCAGTTTGTGCTCAGCACTCCAACGTTCATCGCGCGGCCGAGCTAAGGCCGGCAACCTTCATTAAGATTTTTGGTCAGCTCGATGTGTGGCGTAAACCCGAAAAATTACAGCAAGTCTTGGTGTGCTGTGAAGCAGACCATAAAGGACGAAAAGGACTGGAGAGCACCCCATATCCACAAGCTGAACGTTTCATGCAAGCTTACCAAGCGGCAATCAGTGTTGAAGTACAAGACATCATAACAGATGGTTTTAAAGGACAAGCGATTAAAGAAGAACTCGATAAGCGTCGTGTTAAAGCCGTAGAACAGAGTCTAAGCCCTAAGGCTTAGACTCTGTCGTCTTAGCTCATCAGTAAAAACGCAAATAGGCCCACACCTAAAATCAATCGATAGATCACAAATGGTGTCATACCCATTCTTGAGATCAGTTTTAGGAAAAAGTGAATACAAATGTATGCGCTAATAAAAGACACGATGATGCCAGTTAGCAGGAAACCAACATGAATGGGCTCAGAGCCTGTAACCAGTTTTAACCCCAGATAGGCACCTGCTAAAGTGATGATTGGGATAGACATTAGAAACGAGAAACGCGCTGCCGCTTCGCGAGTAAATCCGAGATACAACGCCGCCGTGATGGTCGCACCAGAGCGAGAAGTACCAGGTATGATCGCCAAAGCTTGTGCCAAGCCAATAAATAGCGCTTTCTTCCAACCCGCTTGGTATTCATCGTCTGCTAGCTTGGAGTTTTTATCCACCCACCATAGCAGCAAACCAAACACTATTGTCGTTGTCGCAATCACATAAGCACTGCGCAAATACAGTTCCACGATGTCCTTCATCAGCAAACCAAAGATACACGCAGGAATAGTTGCAAGGACAATCATCCAAGCCAACTTAGCCTCTTTGCTGCGCTCCCCTTTGAAAATAGAGCCGAATAACGCACCAAATAAGGTAACCACTTCCTTGCGGAAATAGAGCACCACCGCAGCTAAGGTACCCACGTGCACAGCCACATCAAAGGCTAAACCTTGATCTTCCCATCCTAGAACCGCTGAAGGTAAAATCAGGTGAGCTGAACTTGAGATAGGCAAAAACTCAGTAAGTCCCTGAATGAGGGCCAATATAAAGGCGTCAAAATAACTCATTATTAACTACCAACTAAAATTGAAAATCGATTCTTCTTAAAGCCACAGGGGATGGAATCATCGCTAAGATCTGACCGAGTGTGCGCTCATCATTTGGAATGACCAAATCTGGAGCAAGATCATACAGAGGTTGTGTGACAAATGAATATTTAAAAATGTCTTCACGTGGAACGAGCGGTTTTTTTTGTGAGATTTCATTTCCAAACAGCAAGATATCGAGATCTATGGTGCGATTTTGAAACTTAGCCGCATCAATATCTCGCCCCCACTTAACCTCGATCTCTTTCAGAGCCGCACTAAGCTCAACCAAGCTCAATGATGTCTCTAAACAAACCACCATGTTGTAGAAATCATTACCCGAAAAACCAAAAGATTCACACGTATACACCGGCGACATCTTTAAATTACTAGCGATGAGCGATAGCTCGTGGCACGCAGCGCGAATATGTTTTTCACGCTCCACATTAGAACCAACACCAATAAAGGCAGTAATCATGCCTCGCCTCGTTCGATGACAACGCCAACACTTTTCGCTTGTGGTACTGCGCCCGGTTTCGCTAAACGAATTTTCACCCAAGACACAGAAAATTGTGTTTGAATTAACTCAGCAATTTCTTCCGCAACTCTTTCTACCAGCAGAAAACGACCGTTTTCAATATGGTTGAGTACGGCTTCGCTCACCTTTGAGTAATCTAATGCATCAATGACATCGTCGCTTTTTCCTGCTGGAGCATTGTCGTGAGCCATTTCAATATCTAATATAAGCTTTTGTTTTATTTCTTGTTCCCAGTCATAAACACCAATAGTAGTAATGACTTCAAGCTGTTCTATAAATACTTTATCCAATGCCATGATTTGTCCTTTATTAGAGGTCGGATACCCATTTGTTGGGAAAAAACGTACTATTTTCGATATGATATCAGTCCCCTTAGATAATTTCTTGCGAAAAGGTGCCTAATGACCCCATTAGCGTTTGCTATGATCATCGCAGCTTACTTACTTGGTTCAGTCTCAAGTGCAGTGCTGATCTGTCGTTTGCTGCGATTACCTGATCCAAGAACAGTAGGCTCAAATAACCCAGGCGCTACCAATGTGCTTCGTATTGGAGGCAAAGGGGCTGCGGTGGGCGTGCTATTGTGCGATATGCTCAAAGGTACTATTCCGGTTTGGAGTGGCTACTATCTGGGGATCGACCCTGTCATTCTTGGTGTCATTGCGATTGCTGCGTGTCTTGGGCACATGTACCCTATTTTCTTTCACTTCAAAGGCGGAAAAGGAGTCGCGACCGCACTTGGCGCGATTGCACCTATCGGCTGGGATCTCACCGGGCTTATCACTGGCACTTGGCTACTGGTTGCTGTGATCTTTCGTTATTCATCCTTAGCGGCCATCGTCACTGTTTTGCTTGCACCAGTTTACACTTGGATGGCAAGACCACTCTTTACACTTCCTGTTGCTATGTTGAGCTGTCTTATTTTACTGAGGCATCACCAAAACATTCGCCGATTGTTTGATGGAAGTGAACCCAAACTTGGTAAGAAAAAAATCTCGTAGTTGGCAGCTAACCAAATAGCAAAAAGCGGCGCCAATTGGCACCGCTAAACACTATTCGAGCATGGAGAGTTATCACTGTTAGCTATGCTGAGCTAAGAACTCTGTCAGCATGGCAGTCACGTATTCTGGCTGCTCTAAATTACTGATATGACCAGCTTCTGGGATCACATTGATCGCACTGCCAGAAATCAAATCATTCATCAAATACGATTCAAGTACCGGACGTGGCTTATCTTCTGCTCCGACTGCGACTAGAGCAGGTAGCGCGAATTTCTCAATTTCATCGCACAAATCACGTCGACCGAAGACCATACGACCAATCCTTGCAACTTCAACCGCTCTGTCACCGCTTAATGCAGACAACTTAGTTTCAAAACCATCAACAAGCTCAGCATTAACCTGTTTGGCATTATTGGCAAAGAACAGTGGCACCACTGCTTCAACAATCGGTGCTGGCACGGCTTTAAGCTCGGTGATTGTTGCTAGCATGGCGAAATATTTAGCATGAGCAACTTCAGGCTCTAGACCTACAAACGTGTCCATAAGGACTAAGCTCTTGACTCTCGCTGGTGCTAATGCGGTTAGCTCTGCGCCCCACATCCCGCCAACGGACAAACCAACGATAGAAAACTCATCAATTTCAAGCTCATCCATTAACGCCAAGAGATGTTGCGCGTAATCTTTAAGATTCGACATCGAAGTTGGCGCTGCCTCGGACTCGCCATGCGCCCAAAGGTCTGGAACAATGCAGCGATAGTGTTGGCTTAGTGCTTGCACTTGCGGTTGCCACATCGCACTGTCCCACAAATAGCTGTGACCAAAAAGAACTACTGGTCCTTGACCCACATCTTGATATGCCATGGTTTGGCCATCAACCTTGAATTGTTTCATATTCGTTCATTCCCTATGTTTTTTAACAGGTTAACATAGATAGTAAGTCACAGACTTTCGCTATTTTGTTAAAATATGTCGTTAAAAAAGGCCACCTAAGTGACCTTTTCTTTACGCTTTAATCGGCTTTAGTTGGTCAATTGGCCAACGTGGCGTAGCCTCTACTGAGAGCTCAGCGGCTTCACCATTTTTCAGTCGCTGCATACCGGCATAAGCTATCATGGCACCATTATCGGTACAAAATTCAGTACGAGGATAATAGACTTCGCCTCCAATTTTGTTCGCGAGGGTTTCAAGCTCTTGACGCAAGAATTTGTTAGCACTCACTCCACCGGCAATAACAATGCGCTTCATACCAGTTTGTTTTAGAGCACGCTTGCATTTAATTGCCAGTGTATCGCACACCGCTTCTTGGAATGCATAAGCGATATCTGCACGGGTTTGTTCACTATCATCATTGGCCGCGATTGTATTCGCAGCAAAAGTCTTCAAACCAGAGAAACTCATATCCAAACCTGGACGATCCGTCATTGGACGCGGGAACTTAAATCGACCCGGTGTGCCTTTGTCAGCTAATTTAGACAACAAAGGTCCGCCTGGATAATCCAACCCCATCAATTTAGCGGTTTTATCAAAGGCTTCACCAGCAGCATCGTCAATAGACTCACCAAGGATCTGATATTCACCAATGCCTTTTACTTCAACGATCATACTGTGGCCACCAGAGACCAAAAGCGCAATAAATGGAAATGGCGGTGGGTTGTCCTCTAACATTGGGGCAAGCAGGTGACCTTCCATATGATGTACAGGAATAGCCGGAACTCCCCACGCGTACGCCATGCTTCGACCAATCGTAGTACCCACCAATAGTGCACCAACCAGACCCGGACCAGCGGTATACGCGACACCATCAATATCTTTTGGTGTTAAATTCGCTTCCGCTAATGCAGCTTTGATCAACGGGATCGTTTTTTTAACATGATCACGAGACGCCAGTTCAGGAACCACACCACCATAATCGGCGTGCAGTTTCACTTGGCTATATAGTTGATGCGAAAGCAATCCTTTCTCATCGTCATAGATTGCGATGCCAGTTTCATCACAAGAGGTTTCAATACCTAAAATGCGCATATTGTTCTCGACATATTTCGAAATTGGCGCAATATTACCTCGTCATTGGCTCTCAAACAAATTTTGTACAAGAGATAGACGACAAAGTACTTTACAAAGCCCATCTGATCGGATTAAAATTCCGCACCATTTTTGATCTAGCTGGTTTATCGCTTAGAACTAAGAACTTCGATAGGAACGTCTTAGACCTAACAAACAAGCGCCAGCATTAATGAATAGTTAACCCCTGAGGTGAAAGGCATATGCCAGTAGTTAAAGTACGTGAAAACGAACCGTTCGACGTTGCACTACGTCGTTTCAAGCGCTCTTGCGAAAAAGCAGGTATCCTTTCTGAAGTGCGTCGTCGTGAGCACTATGAAAAACCAACTACAGTTCGCAAACGCGCTAAAGCAGCAGCTCAAAAGCGTCACGCTAAGAAGCTAGCTCGCGAAAACGCTCGTCGCGTTCGCCTGTACTAATAACTAGGTCCAATAGGATTTAAGTTATGGCTCTGATTGATAAACTCAAAGACGAGCAAAAACTAGCGATGAAAGCCAAGGACAAACCGCGCCTTGGCACTATTCGTTTAGCTTTAGCCGCCATTAAGCAACGTGAAGTTGACGAACAGATTACTCTGGGCGAAGACGACATTCTTGCTGTGCTGACTAAAATGGTTAAACAACGTCGCGACTCTGTTACGCAATTTGAAGCAGCTGGTCGTCAAGACCTTGCTGAAGCTGAGCAAGCTGAAATTGCCGTACTTGAGGACTTTATGCCTCAACCGCTGACTGACGAGGAAGTATCTGCACTGATTGAAAGTGCGATTACGGAATCTGGTGCTGCGGGCATGCAAGACATGGGTAAGGTAATGGGTGTGCTTAAGCCACAAATTCAAGGCCGTGCAGATATGGGTAAAGTAAGTGGTCTAGTTCGCGCTAAACTCGCTTAATCTCCCAATCAAATTGCAGCAAGCCGTGCTATCCTTTGGAACGCACGGCTTGTTTGTATCTCACTCTCGTAAAAAGGTTTTATGGCAGGAATTATCCCTCGTAGCTTTATTGATGATCTGTTGGCTCGTCTAGATATAGTCGACATCATTGATGCGCGCGTAAAACTGAAAAAACAAGGCAAGAACTACGGTGCTTGCTGCCCTTTCCATAACGAGAAAACTCCGTCATTTAGTGTTAGCCAAGAGAAACAGTTTTATCATTGTTTTGGCTGTGGTGTACACGGTAATGCGATTGATTTTCTTATGGAATATGAACGCCTTGAGTTCGTAGAGGCGATCGAAGAGCTGGCCGCTTCACTTGGGTTAGATGTCCCTCGTGAACAACGTAATGGCAGCTCAGGCAATTTTTCCAAAGGGCCTACAGCCAATAGTGAGCAGAAACGATCTTTGTATGATCTCATGGGTACGATCGGACAGTACTATCGAGATCAGCTTAAAGTTTCAGCAAATAAAGCCGCTATAGAGTACTTAAAGGGTCGTGGACTCTCTGGAGAAATTGTCCAAAAGTTTGGCATTGGTTATGTGCCTGACGAGTGGGACAGTGTTCGAAAGAACTTCGGTCAACAAAAAGCTACCCAAGACATGTTGGTGTCTGGCGGTATGCTTATTGAGAACGACAAAGGTAACCGATACGACCGATTTAGAGGTCGTATCATGTTCCCAATCCGCGACAGGCGCGGAAGAGTGATTGGGTTTGGCGGACGTGTTCTTGGTAACGACACGCCTAAATATCTCAACTCACCTGAAACACCGATTTTCCATAAAGGCAAAGAGCTATATGGCCTTTATGAAGTGTTGCAGGCGTATAGAGAACCTCCACAAATCTTGGTGGTTGAAGGCTATATGGATGTGGTTGCCTTAGCTCAATACGGTGTTGACTACTCCGTCGCCTCACTCGGTACATCAACCACAGGCGATCACCTTCAGGTCCTGTTTCGTCAAACCAGCACTGTCGTGTGCTGTTACGATGGTGACCGAGCGGGACGAGATGCAGCATGGCGCGCCATGGAAAATGCTTTGCCATATCTAAACGATGGCCGACAGCTAAAATTTATGTTTTTGCCGGATGGTGAGGATCCCGATTCCTTCATTCGTCAAAACGGTAAAGAGGCATTTGAAACTGAAGTACAAAATGCAATGCCTCTCTCTGACTTTATGTTCTCCTCGCTAATGCAGCAAGTAGATAGTCGAACAAAAGAAGGTATGGCGAAGCTTAGTACGCTAGCCGTTCCGCTCATCGATAAAGTGCCAGGTGGAACCCTGCGTCTATACTTGAGAGAACTTCTCGGACGCAAACTTGGGCTTGTTGATGAAAGGCAGCTTCAGCAACTAATTGACCGACAAGGTCAACAAGAAACGCGAGCTCAGCCTCATAAAGAGATTAAACGCACACCAATGCGTGAAGTGATAGCTCTCCTTTTGCAAAATCCGAGCTATGCTGAAATGGTACCTGACCTCTCAACGGTAAGAGATTTATCATTACCGGGGTTGAATTTATTCGTGGAAGTGGTTGATAAATGTCAAGCGCATCCCCATATGACTACAGGCCAGTTATTAGAACAGTGGCGTGGTAGTAACAATGAGGCACTTCTGTCTCGTCTCGCAAGTTGGGTTATTCCGCTTGACGACGACAACCAAGAAGACATATTTATCGATTCATTGGACAAAATATTGTCTCAGTGCATTGAAAAACAAATTGAAAACCTGCAGGCCAAAGAAAGAAGTGTCGGCTTATCAGTCGAAGAAAAACGGGAGCTGCTAGCCTTGATGCTAGACTTAAAAGCGTAACCCAATTCAGTTAGTCAGCAATGAATAAATTTGTTAATATTAGTGGTTTGCATTTCGCATACTAAAATTCCTTCACCAGATCTTAAGTTGGATATCGTCTATGGACCAAAATCCGCAGTCACAGCTAAAATTACTTGTCATTAAGGGCAAGGAACAAGGCTATCTGACCTACGCAGAAGTAAATGACCACCTACCTGAAGAAATCGTCGATTCTGAACAGGTAGAAGATATTATTCAGATGATTAATGACATGGGTATTAAGGTAGTAGAAACTGCTCCTGATGCTGATGACCTTGCTCTGAATGATGACAACAACATCACTGATGAAGATGCTGCAGAAGCTGCTGCAGCGGCACTTTCAAGTGTAGAAAGTGAAATCGGCCGTACAACTGACCCAGTTCGCATGTACATGCGTGAAATGGGTACCGTTGAGCTATTGACTCGCGAAGGCGAGATCGACATTGCGAAACGTATTGAAGACGGTATCAACCAAGTTCAAAGCTCTGTAGCTGAATACCCAGGCACTATCCCTTATATTCTTGAACAGTTTGACAAGGTTCAAGCTGAAGAGCTTCGCCTTACCGACGTAATCACAGGCTTCGTCGATCCAAACGAAGAAGAAACGACAGCGCCAACAGCGACTCATATCGGTTCTGAGCTTTCTGAAGCGGATCTGGAAGACGAAGACGACGAAGAAGCTGATGAAGATGACGATAGTGAGGAAGAGGAAGAAGATACAGGTATCGATCCTGAACTTGCTCTAGAGAAGTTCACTGCGCTTCGCAATAGCTATCAAGACCTTCAACTGGTTATCAACGAATATGGTTATGACAGTCCACAAGTGGCCAAGTCGCATGAGTTGGTACAAGAAGTCTTTAAAGAATTCCGTCTGACACCAAAACAATTTGATCACCTAGTGAACGAATTGCGCACTTCAATGGATCGCGTACGCACTCAAGAGCGTCTGATCATGCGTCAAGCTGTTGAATACGGCAAGATGCCTAAGAAGTCTTTCATTGCCGTATTCACTGGTAATGAGTCAAGTGCAGCTTGGCTAGATGAAGTACTTGCCTCTGACAAGCCATACGCAGAGAAAATCAAACGTTACGAAGATGACATTCGTCGTTCGATTCAAAAACTAGACATCATTGAAGAAGAAACATCGCTTTCTGTTCAAAACATTAAAGACATCAGCCGTCGTATGTCTATCGGTGAAGCGAAAGCTCGTCGTGCGAAGAAAGAGATGGTTGAAGCGAACTTACGTCTCGTAATTTCGATTGCTAAAAAGTACACCAACCGCGGTCTACAATTCTTGGATCTGATCCAAGAAGGTAACATCGGTCTAATGAAAGCAGTAGATAAATTTGAATATCGCCGTGGTTATAAGTTTTCAACTTATGCGACATGGTGGATCCGTCAGGCAATCACTCGCTCTATCGCAGACCAAGCGCGTACAATCCGTATTCCAGTGCATATGATCGAAACGATCAATAAGCTTAACCGCATTTCTCGCCAAATGCTTCAAGAAATGGGCCGTGAGCCTCTTCCAGAAGAATTAGCAGAACGTATGCAAATGCCGGAAGATAAGATTCGTAAAGTGCTGAAGATTGCTAAAGAGCCGATCTCTATGGAGACACCAATTGGTGACGACGAAGATTCTCATCTAGGTGATTTCATTGAGGATACTACTCTAGAGCTGCCTGTTGATTCTGCAACAATGACTAGCCTACGAGTGGCGACCAAAGACGTGTTAGCAGGTCTTACTCCTCGCGAAGCAAAAGTATTACGTATGCGTTTCGGTATCGATATGAACACTGACCACACTTTAGAAGAGGTGGGTAAACAGTTCGACGTAACGCGTGAGCGTATCCGTCAGATCGAAGCGAAAGCACTACGTAAACTGCGTCACCCAAGTCGCTCGGAGACCCTGCGCAGCTTCCTTGACGAGTAATTCGTAAGCAATTTAACAAAAAGGTGAGCACTAGCTCACCTTTTTTGTTTTATGCGGTTTAAGTGATTAAAAAGCAAGCGCAATTACCCCTTATTGCGTCTAGACACCCAGCGTCCCTTCCCCTATAATCATCCACCTATCGGCCCCTTAGCTCAGTGGTTAGAGCAGTCGACTCATAATCGATTGGTCCGCAGTTCAAGTCTGCGAGGGGCCACCAAATTTAGGAAAGGCGCGTGGAGAAATCCATGCGCCTTTTTCGTTTTTCAAACGTACTAAACAATTACTACTAGCACTCAATTCGCTAAGCGAGTAACGTTATCAAATGAGCATCGAAAGCCTGCTAGTTAATATATCGTTACACAACTTCACCAGTTAACGCTTTACACTTGCTTCTTGGCGTTGAACACTGCCTTGCAACGTGTAGTTAGCAGTCAATAAAGTAGAGTCTGAAAGATATTATGAATAACACGACGGCTAAAAAGTCGAATCCCCTATTTGAAATCCTATTTAATGTTTTCATCCCGTCCTTCATTTTGATGAAATTTAGCGGCGATGAACACTTAGGGACGACCATGGCTTTGGTTGTCGCTTTGCTCTTCCCTGTCGTATACGGTGGCATGGACCTAATCCGCAACAATAAGTTTAACTTTATCGCTGCGCTAGGCTTCGTGAGCGTCCTATTGACAGGAGGTATAGGCCTCTTAGAACTAGACACGCGCTGGTTGGCCTTTAAAGAAGCCCTGATTCCTGGCCTAATCGGTTTAGCGGTACTAGGCTCAACGTTTACTCGTTACCCATTCATGCAAAAGATGATTTTAAATGACAACGTGTTTAATCTGTCGTTAATCAAACAGCGCTTGAATGAGAATGGCAATACCGAAGGTTTTCAACGTTGCTTAGTCTCCTCAAACTACTTATTTGCGAGTACTTTTGCCTTCTCCTCAGCGATGAACTATTTCTTGGCTACGTGGATTGTTACCAGCCCAGCAGGAACACCAGCGTTTAACGAGGAGCTTGGTAAGCTCACACTTTATAGCTACCCTATCATCGCTATTCCAAGTATGTTGATGATGGTTGGCATCTTCTACTACTTGTGGCGCCAAATCAGACAGATGACGTCTTTAGAAACCGAGCAAATCTTCCATAGCGAATAAGTCTCCAACGCCTGAGAGCAGTTTTTCTCTCGGGCACATCTACACGAACTTTCCCTCACATACAAAGATTCCCCCTTTTCTGTTCGCAAATTCACTCTGTTAGTGTTATTTAAGTCTCCAGTAACCACGTCAATCTAAAACACACTTTGATGTAAAATACTTAATTTTCTCGTCGTAAATTAAGTATTAATAAGCACATTATTCGAATCTATTTGAGTGGATTTGTCGCTATTCTGGAGGTCAAAAGAATGGATTATTCATCAATTTGCGATAGTAATCACAACAAATAGCTCACTCAATTTTCTATTGAAAATTAACGTCTAAATTTACCTAGTGATCACAGTCACAGTAATTCAAGAACAGAAGGTCAAGCCATATAAATAAAGGCAATGCTAGTTTGTAACTACTAACTAATACTATTGCCATCAGTTAAAAGTGTGATGTTTACCCACCACTAAATCTGTTCAAAAAACACTCGCAATCATCGGTTTTTGACGTTTTTGACGTGTCAAAATACTATTTTGACGTTTTTAACGGGAACAGTAATTGATAAATTATCTTTTAAGGTGTTTTCTTAATAACGCCTAAGGCCTACAGGCCACTCTTTGGGACATACATGAAGAGGTAGGCTTTAGCACAATGTGAGGAAGGTAGGCTTACCTTCCAGTGAAACAAAAGCAAATAGTAAGGAATAGCTATGCTTGCGCATATTAAAAAAACAGCACTAGCGACAGCAATTATCGCAACCTCAGTAACAGGCTTTAGCTCTGTTACCGTCGCAGCGGAACGCAGCGAATTGACCATCCACCCGAAAGAGTTCAGCACTTTTGTACGCAACTTTAACCCTTATCTGGGTGCGACCAACCTACACACTACAACAGATTTCCTATTCGAACCTTTAGTTGTGTTCAACGAAATGCATGGCAATAAACCTGTATTCCGTTTAGCTGAAGGCTTCAAAATGTCTGATGACCTAAAAACAGTAACCTTTGATATCCGTAAAGGTGTGAAATGGTCTGACGGCGAAACATTCGACGCAGATGATGTTCTATTCTCATTCAATCTAGTGCAGAAAAATCCAGCACTAGACCAAAGCGGCATCAACTCTTGGGTAGAGAAAGTTGAAAAACTGAATGACTACCAAGTGAAGTTCTATCTAACAGAAGCAAACTCTAACGTCCCATACGAGATTGTTAAAGTGCCAGTGGTTCCTGAGCACGTGTGGAAAGACGTTAAAGATCCAACGACCTTCACTAACGAAAATCCTGTAGGTTCTGGTCCATTTACTGAGATCGATACATTCACTCCACAGCTATACGTTCAATGTCGTAATCCTAACTACTGGGACAACGACAACCTAGAGGTTGATTGTCTGCGTGTTCCACAAATTGCTAACAACGACCAGTTCCTAGGCAAAGTTGTTAACTCAGAAATGGATTGGACGTCATCGTTCATTCCTGACATCGACCGCACTTATGCTGCCGCTTCTCCTAACCATCAATACTGGTATCCACCAGCGGGTACACAAGCGTTTGTTGTTAACTTCAAAAACCATGATGCTGCGAAAAAAGAAGCCCTCACTAACGTCGACTTCCGTCGTGCATTCTCGATGGCTCTTGACCGTCAAACTATCATCGATATCGCCTTCTATGGCGGCGGTACTGTGAATGACTTTGCTTCTGGCCTTGGCTACGCATTCGCTACTTGGTCTGACGAAACGATTCACAATAAATACAAAGGCTACAACAGCTACGATGTTGACGGTGCAAAAGCACTGCTAGAAAAAGCAGGCTTTAAAGATGTGAATGGCGATGGCTTTGTAGATACTCCATCTGGTAAATCATTTGAGCTATTTATCCAGTCACCTAACGGCTGGACAGACTTTAACAACACGGTTCAACTTGCTGTAGAGCAACTAGCTGAAGCGGGCATCAAAGCCAAAGCTCGTACGCCTGATTTCTCTGTTTATAATCAAGCAATGTTAGAAGGTAACTACGACGTCGCTTATACCAACTACTTCCACGGTGCAGATCCATACACGTATTGGAACTCTGGTTATAACTCAACGCTTCAAGCTGGTGACGGTATGCCTCGCTTTGCAATGCACTTCTATAAGAATGCTGAGCTAGATAACTTGCTAAATAGCTTCTATAAGACGGCAGATAAAGATGAGCAGCTAGAAATTGCTCATGGCATCCAGAAGATCATTGCTCAAGACCAAGTCACTATTCCAGTGATGTCAGGTGCTTATATGTACCAATACAACACCACTCGTTTTGCGGGTTGGTGGAACGAGCAAAATCCCAAAGGTCGTCCAAATATCTGGGCAGGTATTCCAGAGCGTCTACTACACGTACTGGACCTAAAACCAGTTAAGTAAACACAAACTAAAAGCGGTACATCCGTACCGCTTTCTTCCCCTCACTATGTCTATTTGATGTTTGGCGCTCGTCGTCAGGGGATTGCTCGTCTCTAATTTGGAGGCGGCGTAGCCAGCCAAGGAAAAGCTGGGTAATTAAGGTGTGAGTTATGGGTTATTTTTTAAGACGTTTGTCATTATATGCAGTAGCGCTATTAGTTGCGGCTACTATCAACTTTATTATTCCAAGGGCGATGCCGGGCGATCCGGTCACTATGATGTTCGCTCATACAACGGTGCAAATTACACCAGAGCGTATCGCAGCAATGAGAGAGCTGCTGGGCTTTGTTGACGGTAATTTATTCGTTCAATATCTAACGTACATGAAGAACATTTTAAGTTGGGAGCTTGGTGTTTCGGTTCAGTTCTTCCCATTAACCGTCAGTGAACTGTTAGGTGGCGCATTCGGTTGGTCACTGTTTCTGGCGGGCACCGCTGTCGTAATGTCTTTCTCTATCGGCTCGGTTCTTGGTATTTTCGCAGCTTGGAAGCGCGGTTCTCGTTTCGACACATTCGTCACCCCTGGAATGCTCATTATTCAGGCAATTCCACCTGTGGTTATTGCCATGTTAGCCATGTTCATCTTTGCGATTGGCCTGAAATGGTTTCCAACGGGCTATGCGTATACTCCAGGTACCATTCCTGAGTGGACTAGCTGGGCATTTATCAAAGATATGCTTTATCACGCAGCGCTTCCCCTCTTCTGCGCCACAATCATTCAAATCGGTGGCTTTCTAGTGAACATGCGTAACAACATGATCAACTTGTTGGGAGAAGACTACATCACCATGGCTCGCGGTAAGGGCTTGAGTGAAAACCGCGTAGTATTCAACTACGCAGCACGTAACGCCCTCCTGCCAAGTGTTACCGCGCTTTCTATGGCGTTGGGTATGGCGATAGGTGGTCAGTTAATCGTCGAAATCATCTTCAACTATCCGGGACTTGGCAGTGTCATGCTAAATGCGATTCATGCTCGTGACTATCAAGTACTGCAAGGACAACTTCTTATTATGACACTCTTTATGCTGTTCTTTAACTTAGCTGCAGACATGTTGTATGTCGTACTAGACCCACGTCTACGCAAAGGAGGCAAATAGTCATGAAAGGTTTTCTCTCTTTAGTTTGGCGCAACACGACTGCGCGTATCGGACTTATCATCATCGGCTTATTTATGTTTGTGGCCATTGCCGCACCTCTAGTCACCAAACATGCACCAGACAAGCGTACGGGTAACCCTCACGAATACCCATCAGCGGTGGTTAAGTTAGCAAAGGCTAATCCAGACGGCTGGGTTGCGCAAAATCTAGCGGATGATCGTAGAACGTTACTCATGTCCAAAAAGGCAGATCATGTATTGGGAACCACGCGTATGGGTCGTGATGTATGGTCTCAAGTCGCTTACGGCGCTCGCGTATCACTGATGGTTGGTTTTAGTGCTGGCATAATCGTGTGCGTGTTAGCCACGGTAATCGGAATTTCCGCGGGCTACTTTGGCGGTCGTGTTGATAGTGTACTGACCTCGGCAATGAACATCATGCTGGTGATTCCGCCCTGGCCTCTTCTCTTTGTTGTTGCTGCCTTCGTTGGTGAAGCGGGGCCAATGACCATCGCGGTCGTTATTGCCTCCATCTCTTGGGCATGGGGAGCAAGGGTTATTCGTGCACAAACCTTATCACTTCGAGAAAAAGAGTTCGTAAAAGCGGCTGAGGTACTTGGTGAATCACGACTACGCATCATTTTTGTTGAGCTGCTACCAAACCTAATCTCAATTGTTGGTGCAAGTTTCATCGGCTCAGTGTCTTACGCCATCTTGATGGAAGCCATTATCTCTTTCTTGGGTATGGGCGATCCAAACACCATCAGCTGGGGCATCATGCTTTATAACGTACAAACTTCCTCAGCCATGCTGATTGGCGCATGGTGGGAAATTCTAGCTCCATGTATCGCGTTGACTCTTCTTGTTACCGGTTTAGCACTGCTTAACTTTGCCGTCGATGAAATTGCCAACCCGCAACTTCGTTCTCACAAAGGCCTTAAACGCTGGAAGAAAATCGCAGAACAAGACAAACAGGAGCGCGAAGTACAAGTCGCGCCACAAAATGCACTTTGGAGCGGAGATCGTTAATCATGTCAGAACCACTAATTTCAGTCCGCAATTTGTGCGTAGATTACATTACTGAGGCAGGTGATGTCCGAGCGTGCAACAATGTTAGTTTCGATATAGGTAAAGGCGAAGTGTTTGGTCTTGCAGGGGAATCTGGTTGTGGCAAATCAACCGTTGCCTTCTCACTAATGCGCTTGCACAAGCCACCCGCGTTTATTTCAGGTGGAGAAGTGATCTTCAATGGCGAAGATATCCTTCAATACAGTGATGATCGTATGCAAACCTTCCGCTGGAGCCAAATGTCTATGGTGTTCCAAAGCGCCATGAACGCTTTGAACCCTGTACTGACAATGGAAGAGCAATTCTGTGACGTTATTATGCGCCATACCAATATGACTCGTGAACAGGCCGTAAGACGTGCTCAAGGCTTATTGGAGATTGTTGATATTCATCCGAGTCGTCTAAACGACTACCCGCACCAGTTTTCTGGTGGTATGCGTCAGCGCTTAGTGATTGCGATTGCTCTCGCCCTCAATCCGAAAATGATCATCATGGATGAGCCAACCACTGCGCTTGATGTGGTTGTACAGCGTGAGATTCTGCAAAAGATCTATGCCCTCAAAGAGGAGTTTGGATTTTCGATCTTGTTCATCACCCACGATATTTCACTTATGGTGGAGTTCTCAGATCGCATTGGGATCATGTATTCCGGTGAGCTTATTGAAGTCGCCCCTTCACAACAGATTTTAGATTCACCTTACCACCCGTACACAAAAGGGCTGGGAAGTTCATTCCCTCCTTTAACAGGTCCCAAAACCAAGTTAACGGGCATTCCAGGTAATCCACTAAACCTGTTGGAGATTCCACAAGGTTGTCGTTTCCAAGCACGATGCGATCGCGTTCATGAAACGTGTACTCGCGTACCAACAAAGTTACGCCAAATTGAACCAAACCGTTTTTCTAACTGCCACTTATATGGCGACACCATCGCTGTATCGCAAGAGTTGTCATAAGCAACCAGCAACGAACTGAGCAAGTTATACAAGGAATTTCTGGAGAAACATTATGAGCAACTATGGTGAACTGCTGATTGAAGGCAAAAATGTTGTCAAAGATTTCGCAATAAACAGTAATACGCTAAAACAACCAATGATGCGTGCTATCAATGACGTCTCATTCAAAATGTACAAAAGTCGCGGTCTTGCGGTGGTTGGAGAGTCAGGTTCTGGCAAATCAACAACGGCAAAAATGATCGCCAAAATGTATGCCCCAAGTGGTGGTGAAATTAAATATCGCGGCCGTGATATTCAAGAGATCAAAGCGCGCAGCGAATTGATGAAATACCGCGAAGGCGTACAGATGGTATGGCAAGATCCGTTTGGTTCATTAAACCCTACACACACGATCTTTCATCATATTGCGCGTCCACTGCTGATCCATAACAAGGTGTCGAAAAGCAATAAAAAAGAGCTAGAAGAGCGTGTGTACGATCTGCTCGAACAAGTGGGCTTGATTCCACCTAAAGAAACCGCTGCCAAGTACCCTCACCAGCTTTCTGGTGGTCAAAGACAGCGTGTCAATTTAGCGAGAAATATTGCGGTTGGCGCAGAAGTGGTACTGGCTGATGAGCCCACCTCTATGCTCGATGTCTCGATTCGCGCTGGCGTTCTCAACCTGATGGAAGAGATGAAGTTTGAGAAACAAATGTCATTGCTTTACATCACTCACGATATCGCAACCGCTCGCTATATCGCAGAAGATATTTCGGTGATGTATGTCGGCCATATGGTGGAATGGGGTGATACCGATGAGGTCATCGCAAACCCCCAGCATCCATACACTCAACTTCTTGTTTCTGCGGTACCGGATCCGAAGAAATCTATCCATGAGAAGTTGGAAGGTAATAAAGGCGAGATTCCACTCTGGACACCAGCCTCCGTTGGCTGCCCATTTGCAGGTCGATGCAAACACGCAACCAGTAAATGTACGGAAGCCTTGCCGCCAGTGACCAAACTCGCCGACAACCATTTTGTACGTTGTTATCTCTACGAAAACTAATTAAACGCTCCTGTAATGGGAGCGCTTCTTCTCGACAGGTGAATGAAAAAACGATGCAATTGCTCACTAATCATATTGGCTATCAGGTAAACAATGCGAAACGCGCAGTGTTGATGTGTACTGATCCACATCAACAAGTGACAACTGCATATTTAGTTGATACGTATTCTGAAAACACCGTTCTAGAGCTCACACTCGAAGGCGGACAGTCTGTCGACAACTGGCATTGTGGGGTGTTTTTTACTATCGACTTCAGTCAGTATCAGCAAGCGGGACGTTACTACCTTCGCTACCAGTCCGTTCGCTCTCATGATTTTGTTATTGAAGAACATAACCTATTAACGCGCAGTTTTTCTGATGTCATTCATTATTTCAAATCTCAACGCTGCGGTGGACAATTCGATGAACACGATAGGCAAGCGCGTATTATCGGCAGCGATGAAACCGCCGATGTGCACGGTGGTTGGTATGATGCTTCTGGAGATGTCAGTAAATATCTAAGCCACCTTTCCTACGCCAATTACCTCAATCCACAGCAAACCCCAATGGTGGTTTGGAATATGCTGAAAGCGGACGATCTTCTGTACGCACAACAAGACGCCCCAAATTTTGTGCGTGCACGTTTACAAGAGGAAGCGCTTTACGGCGCCGAGTTTCTTGCTCGCATGCAACATAGTGACGGTTACTTTTACATGACCGTGTTTGATAAGTGGAGCAAAGATGTCGAACAGCGCGATATCTGTGCCTACGAGACTCAATTAGGTCACAAGAAACAAGACTATCAAGCTGGTTTTCGACAAGGTGCTGGCATCGCTATTGCCGCTCTTGCCAAAGCGAGTCAATCTGAGTCGGCCACCTCTTCCCAAGCCGCGAATTTTATTGAGCTAGCCCAAAAAGGCTATTGGCACTTACAAGAACATAATACGCAATATCTCAACGACGGTATTGCTAATATCATTGATGAGTACTGTGCACTGCTGGCGACGGTCGAGCTTTATAAAGCGAGCGGTGAAGACCTTTATTTAGATCAAGCGAGAATCTGGGCGGACTCATTAGCCTTGCGGGCTAAGGCCGACGACAACTACGATTTCTTCTGGTCTAGTGATTGTGACGGTTCTCGCCCGTTTTACCACGCTGCTGAAGCTGGATTACCTGTCATTGCATTAGCAGAATATCTTGCTATTGAGGCTAACCTAGAACGTCAGCAACGTTTCATGCAGTTAGTCACACAAGCCTGTCAATTTGAACTGACCGTAACCGCTGAAGTATTTAACCCCTTTAGCTACCCAAGACAGTATGTAAAAGGCGTTGATGAGCCAAAACGCTCTGCCTTTTTCATTCCACATAACAACGAGTCTGGCTATTGGTGGCAAGGTGAAAATGCCCGTATTGCCTCTCTCGCATCCATGGCCTTTATTGCCAAGGACGTTGTCTCTGACAGTTCATTAAAGCAACAGCTAGAGAGCTATGCTATACACTGTCTGGACTGGATCTTAGGGTTGAACCCCTATGACATGTGTATGTTAGACGGTTACGGTTTTAATAACCCCGACTATCTACCAAAGCTTGGATTCTTCAATGCCGCTGGGGGTATCTGTAACGGCATTACTGGCGGCTTTGACGATGAACGAGATATTGCATTTAACCCCAAAAATCAAAAGGACGACATGCTGCAAAACTGGCGTTGGGGTGAGCAGTGGATACCTCACGCTGCATGGTACCTGTTAGCGGTGGCATTAAAACATAACGATAGCCGAGGTGAGCACCATGGCTAGATTCATCGCAGGGATCGACGGTGGCGGCACCTCATGTCGCGCCAGAGTTCTGGACAAAAACGGCACGATCATCGGCGAAGGAAAAAGTGGTAGCGCCAACATCATGTTAGGTGCCAAGGTCGCTTTAGATTCAATCATCGAAGCGATCTCCATTGCGCTGACACAAGGTGGTTTGGATAACTCCTACTTAAACCAAGTCGATGTGGGTCTAGCACTAGCAGGCGCAGAGCATAAAGCCAGTTACCTCGCTTTTCTATCGACCCCACATCCATTTGCCAGCATCACTCTAAATACCGACGGCTACGGTGCATGCTTAGGCGCTCATAAAGGCAAAGATGGCGCCATCATGATAGCGGGTACTGGCTCTGTTGGACTGTTTATTTCAGGTACAACGCAGCACGTCGTTGGTGGGCGCGAATTTCCGATTTCTGATCAAGGAGGCGGTGCCATCATGGGGTTAAGGTTGATTCAAGATGTGCTGCTTATTCAAGACGGAATTTTGGATTCATCTCCTTTGGCCGACATCGTGATGACGCATTTTAACAACGACATCGACAATATTGTTGAATGGTCAAAGACCGCTCTACCTAGAGATTACGGTCAGTTTTCACCGCAGATTTTTGAGTATGCCTACCTCAATGATCCTCTTGCAAAAAAACTACTGATGCAAACCGCCGGTGATATTGAGATGTTTCTTACCACTTTGCATCAACGCGGGGCAGAAAACATCTGTTTAATGGGCAGTATTGCCGAACGTATTTTTGAGTGGTTATCGCCAGCAGCGCAACGTTGGATAGTGTCTCCGAAAGGAGATGCAATGGACGGTGCGTTGATGATGGCAGGACAGCCAAGTCACAATCTTTACGATTGAGGTATATCTATGGACTTTCGTATCGACCTAGCAGTGATTGAAATCTTACCCAAAGGCAGCCGTTTTGGGCTAACACTGCATAACCTTTCTGAAAAAAGTGTGGCTAACTGGCAACTCAATTTTGCTTTCGACAGACATATTGAGCAAGCCAGTTTATCTCATGGAACGCTGACGCAAGTAGGCAGCCTATGCACTTTATCGATAAACAGCACGCCACTTTATGCCAACAACCATTGCTACGTAGAGTTTGCTATTGCTACATCGCCATTCAAACTGCTCTCTGATGGTATAAAAGAAGCGTACCTGACCACAGATTCCGGTACGCAGTGCACCGTATCTGTGTCACCGATTGTGTTGAAAGAAGCGATCGACCAACCATCCGAAGTACCCAGCGTCAAAACAGCAAGACATAAGCTCATTCCAGAGCCGATGTCAGCGAACTTTAATAGTGGTGTCTATGAGCTAACTCGTTATAGTCAGATAACCGTCGACAATACAGAGTTTCAATCTGCTGCCAATTGGTTAGCCGAAGAAATAACTCGCTTGTTCAGTATCGAATCCAAGTCCATTGGTCAGCAAGATATTCATTTTAGGCACTCACCAGTGCTGGATACTGAAGAATATAAACTGATCGTCAATGATAACGGTGTGGTCATCGAGTCAACCAGTCAGTCAGGCTTTATCTATGGTGCTGCGACCTTAATTCAATTGATGGATTTTGATGCGGCGCGCCATACTCTCTACATTCCTTTCTGCCAAATTCATGATAAGCCTCGTTTTGCTTATCGTGGAATGATGATAGACAGTGCGCGTAGCTTCCAATCGGTTGAAGACATCAAACGTCTTATCAACCTGTTTGCTCATTATAAATTGAATACCTTCCATTGGCATTTAACGGATGATGAAGGATGGCGTGTTGAGATAAAAGCGCTACCTGAGCTCACTGAGATTGGCGCTTGGCGAGGCCCAAATGAAACCCTTGAGGCTCAGTTCCATCATATCAATCAGCGTTATGGCGGATTCTATAGCCAAGAAGATATTAAGGACGTCATCGCATTTGCAGCACAACGCGGCATCCAAGTGATTCCAGAAATCGATATTCCAGGTCACTGCCGTGCCGCCATCAAGTCATTACCACATATGCTGGTTGATCCTGATGACCGCTCTATCTACCGCAGTGTCCAACATTACAACGACAATACGCTGTCGCCAGGTATTGATGGCACGTATCGCTTCCTTGATATCGTCTTAGAAGAGACTAGCGAGCTATTCCCTGCTCCTTACGTTCATATTGGTGCAGATGAAGTGCCAGTGGGTGTTTGGGAGAAAAGCCCAAGTTGCCAAGCTTTAATGGAAACTCACGGCTACAGTAGTTCTAAAGAGCTGCAAGGTCATTTACTTCGTTACGCCGAAGACAAACTGAAGTCTCTGGGTAAACGCATGCTGGGTTGGGAAGAGGCACACTTTGGACACAAAGTCAGCAAAGACACCGTCATATACTCGTGGCTAAGTGAAGAAGCTGCCATTAACTGCGCCAAACTCGGCTATGACGTCGTACTGCAGCCGGGTCAAACCACCTATCTAGATATGGCACAAGATCACTGCCCAACAGAGCCTGGTGTTGATTGGGCAAACGTCATCACACTGGAGCAAGCCTACCTATATGAACCTCTCTCTGAGCTGAGCTCCAATGACCCAATCAAAAAGCGAATACTAGGGATGCAAGCTGCGCTGTGGACTGAAATAGTCAGCCACCAGCAACGCCTAGATTACATGATATTCCCCCGACTACTCGCTCTAGCAGAGACCGCTTGGGGTCTAGAGAGTCGAAAAAACTACAGCGCCTTTTTAGCCAGGCTGAAAGCTCACCTTAGCTTATTGCAACGCCAAGGTGTTCATTATCGAGATCCTTGGACTCATACCGAGGAACCTGAAAACGCGCATCACCAGACGAACAACAATAACAACGATAAAATTTAATTTCCCCATAAGGATATAGACATGCAATACGGCTACTTTGACAACGAGAATCGTGAATACGTCATCACTCGTCCCGATGCTCCTGCGCCATGGACCAATTACCTTGGTACTGAAAAATTCTGTACGGTGATTTCTCATAATGCCGGTGGCTACTCGTTCTACAACTCACCAGAGTACAATCGAGTCACCAAATTCAGACCAAATGCAAGCTTTGACCGCCCAGGGCACTATGTGTACTTACGCGATGATGAAACCGGAGACTACTGGTCTATCTCTTGGCAGCCTGTAGCAAAGAGCCTCGACGAGGCTCAATATGAGGTTCGTCACGGTCTTTCATACTCGAAATTTAAGTGTGACTATGCGGGCATTGAAGCAACCAAAACCTTGTTTGTTCCTAAGGGTGAGGATGCTGAGGTTTGGGATGTTGTCATTCGTAATACCAGCAATAAGCCTCGCACTATCAGTGCCTTTTCTTTTGTTGAGTTCTCATTCAGTCATATCGCCTCTGATAACCAAAACCACCAGATGTCACTTTACTCAGCAGGCACCAATTATAGCGATGGTGTGATCGAGTATGACTTGTTCTACAACACCAACGATTTTGAAGGCTTCTACTACCTAGCATCAACCTTTGATCCCGATAGCTACGATGGTCAAAGAGACAATTTTCTTGGTGCTTACCGAGATGAATCGAACCCTATTGCCGTTGAACAAGGACGTTGTTCAAATCATACGCAAACCTGTTATAACCATTGCGGCTCGCTGCATAAGCAATTCACTATTCAGCCAGGAGAAGAGGTTCGATTCGCTTACATTCTAGGTATTGGCAAGGGCAACGGGGCCAGACTTCGCGCTAAATATCAAAACCTATCTGAAGTGGATAGTGCCTTTGAGGCCATCAAAGCTCACTGGGAGACACGCTGCGCGAAATTCCAAGTCAGCTCTCCGAATGAAGGCTTAGATACCATGTTGAATACTTGGACTCTGTACCAAGCTGAAACCTGTGTGGTTTGGTCTCGCTTTGCTTCATTTATCGAGGTGGGAGGTCGCACTGGCTTGGGATACCGAGATACGGCCCAAGATGCCATGGCCGTCCCTCACTCTGCTCCTGAAATGACTAAAAAACGCATTGTCGATCTGCTTCGTGGCCAAGTTAAGGCTGGTTATGGTTTGCACCTGTTCGATCCTGATTGGTTCGATCCAGAGAAAGCGGACGTTAAACCTTCTAAATCCCCGACGGTAGTACCAACCCCTAGCGATGAAGATAAGATCCACGGTATCGCGGATACCTGTTCTGATGACCACCTATGGTTAGTGCCAACTATCTGCCGCTATGTGATGGAAACTGGCGAGATGGATTTCTTCAATGAAGTCATACCTTACGCAGATGGTGGTGATGCCACTGTGTATGAGCATATGAAAGCAGCGCTTGATTTCACAGACAAACATGTTGGTGCTACTGGTATTGCAAAAGGTCTGCGTGCTGACTGGAACGACTGCCTCAACTTAGGCGGAGGAGAATCTTCCATGGTGGCGTTCCTTCACTACTGGGCGCTACAAGAGTTTGTCGACTTAGCTCGTAAATTGGGACAACTTGACGATGTGGCGCACTATGGACAGATGGCGAAAAAAGTTCAAGATGCCTGTGAGACTCACCTTTGGGATGAGGAAGGTGGCTGGTACATCCGTGGTATTACCAAAAATGGCGATAAAGTCGGAACCAACGAACAGACCGAAGGCAAGGTTCATTTAGAATCAAACACTTGGGCGGTAGTGTCAGGTGCGGTCTCCGAAGATCGCGGTAAGAAAGCTATGGATGCGGTCGATGAATACCTCTATTCCGATTACGGCTTACACCTCAACGCACCATCTTTCGCCACTCCTAACGACGATATTGGCTTCGTCACTCGGGTTTACCAAGGGGTAAAAGAAAACGGGGCAATATTCTCTCACCCGAATCCATGGGCTTGGGTCGCCGAAGCCAAGTTAGGGCGCGGTGATCAAGCGATGAAGTTCTATGACGCTCTAAATCCGTATAACCAGAATGACATGATTGAAACTCGTGTTACCGAGCCGTACTCCTATGTGCAATTTATCATGGGGCGCGACCATCAAGATCATGGCCGCGCCAATCATCCATGGTTAACAGGTACCTCAGGATGGGCTTACTTTGCCGCGACTAACTACATCCTTGGGGTTCGCTTAAGCTTTGATGGTCTTGTCGTTGACCCGTGCATTCCAACAAGCTGGCCAGAGTTTGAAGTTACTCGTGAATGGCAAGGCGCGACTTACCATATCAAAGTTACCAACCCCAACCATGTCAGCAAAGGCGTCACAAGTATCACCTTAAACGGTGACGACATTGAAGGTGCTATTCCTGCGCAACCTACGGGTAGCGTTAACCAAGTCAACGTTGTTCTCGGCTAATCAACAGCCTGAGTTGACCATAATAATGAGCCCTACGGGGCTCTTCTCAAGGAGCAATGTATGATCAAATTTGGAACAGGTGGGTGGCGCGCTTTTATTGGTGAAGAGTTCACTCGTGATAACGTCAAACTGGTAGCGCAAGCGCTGGCTAACATCATCAATGATGAAAACGTCGCAGAACGAGGATTTATCATCGGCTATGACCGACGTTTTTTATCGGACAAAGCAGGCCGCTGGTTTGCCGAAGTACTAGCCGCGAACAAAATTCCAGTGCACTTTATCAATAAATTTGTACCAACGCCCATCGTTATGTTTAAAGCCAAGAGCATGAACTGCGCTTACTCGGCTTGCATCACCGCATCTCACAACCCTGCTGATTACAACGGCATTAAAGTGTTTATTGAAGGTGGTCGCGATGCCGATGAAGTGATTACAGAAAAGATAGAGTCTCAAATCGCGACCTTAACTGCTACGGAGGTAAAATCTGTCGACTTCGAGCACGCCGTGGACAAGCAACAGATCATCGAAATAAACCCTATGAACGAGTTTGTCGATTCAATCATTGAGCTTATTGATATTGAGTCCATTAAAAAAGCCAATCTACGCGTGTTGATCGACCCTATGTTTGGCGTAGCCAAAAATGCACTACAAACTGTACTGATTAATGGTCGCTGTGATGTCGATGTGATTAACGATGGGAAGAACCCTGATTTCGGTGGGCTTATGCCATCCCCTAGCGCCGCAACCCTATATCGCTTAAAACACTTAGTGGCAGCAGAAGGATACGATATTGGTATTGGTACTGATGGCGACGCTGATCGCTTAGGGATTATTGACGAGAAAGGCAACTTCATTCACCCCAATGAAGTCTTGATGCTGCTTTATTACTACCTTCTAGAATACAAAGGCTGGAAAGGCTCAGTAGTGCGTAACATCGCCACAACTCACCTACTCGACAAAATCGCACAGAGTTATGGTGAAAAAAGCTTTGAGGTTCCCGTAGGCTTTAAGCACATCAGTGCCCAAATGGAGGCTGACGACTCGTTAATCGGCGGTGAAAGCTCCGGCGGGTTAA